>NZ_QNSB01000023.1 GCF_003315415.1 Brevibacterium sanguinis | reverse complement strand
GCTTCGGCGAGCATGCCCTCCCGCGTCGCGATCTTCTTCCGCTCCCGACCCTCAACCTCACCCAGAGCCCGCTCCGCCGCATCGAGACGGTGATACCCCTCCCAATCCGTGTACTCCACACCCTTCGACTCCAGCAGATCGACGATCGCCGACTCCTCCGGATACACCGGCTCCGTCAGCACGCCCGATGCTCGATCCTCGAGAATATGGGTGATCGTCTCCAAAGCATCACCCTTCGTATGCCCGATCAGACCCACCGGACCACGCTTGATCCACCCCGTCGCATACACACCCTGCACCACATCAGCCTCAGCAGCCTCACCCTGGTCCAGAGTATCGACGACACGACCCTCATGATTCGGGATCACACCCCTGCGCGGATCGAACGGCAACTGCGGCAGAGCCGTCCCCGCATAACCGACAGCCCGATACACGGCATCCATCTCCCAATCGACGAACTCACCCGTCCCGTTGACACCCCCGGCACCATCAAGCTCCTGACGTTCCGTGCGCAGACCCGTCACCTTGTCCTCACCGAGGACCTCGACGGGGGCGTGGAGGAAATGCAGATGCAACCGACGCGGCGCACCCTTGGGATCACGCAGAGTGAAGTCCGTCAGCGTCTTCGTCACCTGCTTGACCTGATTGTTCGAATGAATACTCGCCATCGACGCCTCATCGAACTCGAAGTCCTCCGGATACACGATGATATCGACATCCTTGACATGACCCAGCTCCCGCAACTCCAACGGCGTGAACTTCGCCTGCGCCGGACCACGCCGACCGAACACATGGACATCGGTGACCTGCGACGCCTTCAACCCCTCATACACATGATCCGGGATCTCCGTCGAGTGCAGGTCATCGGCCTGCTTCGCCAGCACCCGGGCGACATCCAACGCGACATTCCCGTTGCCGATGACCGCGACCCGCTGCGCATCCAACGGCCAGGACTGGGACACATCCGGATGCGCGTCGTACCAGTTGACGAAGTCCGCAGCACCATAGGAACCCGGCAGATCGATTCCCGGGATGTCGAGATCGGCATCCTTGACACAACCGGTGGAGAAGATCACCGCGTCATACCGGTCCGTGAGCTCCTCGAGAGTGAGATCCGTGCCGTAGTCGACATTCGAGAACAGGCGGATGTCACCCCGGTCGAGGACCTTGATCAGCGCATTGATGATGCCCTTGATCCGCGGATGATCCGGGGCGACACCATACCGGACCAACCCGAAGGGGGCCGGCAGCCGGTCGAAGAGGTCGATGCTCAGCTCGAAGTCACGCTCGGCCTTCGTCAGCAGATCCGCCGCGTAGATACCGGCAGGACCCGCACCGACGATCGCGACGCGGAAGGGA
>NZ_QNSB01000022.1 GCF_003315415.1 Brevibacterium sanguinis | reverse complement strand
CGTCACCTCGTCTCGAGGGACCGAATCGGCGCTGTCGGGATCAGTGGTCACCGCATGGTCGGTGCGGATGCCGGTCAAGCGTTCGGGCAGCAGAAGCGCATCGAGACCCTCCCGCTCGAGCAGTCCGCGCTCGACGACGAGATCGGAGATCCTCGCCCCCGTGGCCAACGCCTCTTTCGCCAGCTTCGCCGCCTCCGCGTATCCCACGACGGGAGCCAACGCCGTGATGACGGTGACCGACCGGGCCACCGTGTCCTCGAGCCTCGCCTCGTTGGCGGTGATGCCCGCGACGCAGTTGACGCGGAAGGTCTGGCAGGCGCGTTCGAGCCAGGTGATCGACTGGAACAGTGAGTGGGCGATGATCGGCTCGAAGGCGTTGAGTTGGAGCTGCCCGGCCTCGACGGCCATCGACACCGTGACATCGGCCCCGGCCACCGAGTAGGCGACCTGGGTGACGGCCTCGGGGATGACCGGATTGACCTTTCCCGGCATGATCGACGACCCCGCCTGCCGGGCCGGAAGGTTGATCTCGCCGAGGCCGGCCTGCGGGCCCGAGGACAGCAGCCGCAGATCATTGGCGATCTTCGACAGCTTGAGCGCGCTGCGTTTGAGCGCCCCGGAGAAGGTGATGAAGACACCGGTGTCGCTGGTCGACTCGACCAGGTCACCGGCGGTGACGAGGTCGAGGCCGGTGATCTCGCGCAGGTGGTCGATGACCGCTTCCTTGTACCCGGCGGGCGCGTTGATGCCCGTGCCGATCGCCGTGGCCCCCATATTCACCTCGCCGAGGAGGGCGACGGCCTCCTCGAGCCGCTGCACGTCCTCGCGCAAGGTGGTGGCGAAGGCGTGGAACTCCTGGCCGAGGGTCATCGGGACGGCGTCCTGGAGCTGGGTGCGGCCGACCTTGACGATATGCGAGAACTCCCGCCCCTTGGCCTCGAACGCCGAGGCGAGCAGGTCGAGCTCGTCGAGCAGGCTGCGCAGTGAGAAGGCGAGTGCGATCTTGATCGCCGTCGGGTAGGTGTCGTTCGTCGACTGACTGTGGTTCGTGTGGTCGTTGGGATTGATGAACGCGTAGTCGCCCTTGCTGTGTCCGGCGATCTCGAGAGCACGATTGGTGATGACCTCGTTGGCATTCATGTTCGTCGAGGTCCCGGCCCCGCCCTGGATCACGCCGACGGTGAACTGGTCGTGCAGCTTGCCGTTCTTGATCTCCTCGCAGGCGGCGTCGATGAGGTTGGCTCTCTGGGAATCGAGGGCCCCGATCTGCGCGTTCGCCCGGGCCGCAGCCTGTTTGACGCAGGCGAAGGCCCGCACGAAGTCGGGGTAGACGTTGATCGGACGCCGAGTGATCGGGAAGTTCTCGTTCGCCCGGGCGGTGTGAACGCCCCAGTAGGCGGACGCCGGGATCTCCAGGCTTCCGATCGAATCGGTCTCGGTGCGCGT
>NZ_QNSB01000021.1 GCF_003315415.1 Brevibacterium sanguinis | reverse complement strand
GCCCGGTTAACCGTTCCGATCCCGGTAGCTAAGCCCATTCGCGCTGATGGTACTGCAACTTGGTGGTTGTGGGAGAGTAAGTGACCGCCGCAAAAAATTCTTTTCTGGTGTGGGGTGTGACCGTTTGGGTTGCACCCCACACCCTTTTGTGTGCCCTCTGGCTGAACGCTAGAGGGCATTTCTCATTCATCGCGTCTCCGCTCAATCCCCTCGGCACCTCGATTCATGACGGCATCGTCGTGCCCGGGAGCGTCGGTGCTCGGGGAGCTGTATCGGGCCGCCGTTGGCCGGTGGCGGTGCGAAGTGGCACAGTCATCGCACCCGAACCGAAATCGTCCCGTGCGCGCTAGTGTGAAGGCAACTGTCTTCAGAGGAGTGCTGCCATGGGCAAAGTGGTGATGTACGGGACGTCGTCGCTCGACGGCTTCATCGCGGACGAGCACGACCAGCCCGGTCCGCTGTTCGACTGGTTGGTCAGTGGCGACGTTCCGCTCGACGACTCCGGGGTGTTGAAGGTGTCTCGGAGTTCCTACGATCACACCCGCGGATACTGGGAACAGATCGGGACGACGATCGCCGGACGCCGAGTCTTCGACCTGACTGAGGGTTGGGACGGGGTGCCACCGAGCGGCGTCGACCACGTGGTCGTCGTGACTCATCGCCCACCGCCCGACGGGTGGAACCCGGAAGCCCCGTTCCACTTCATCGACGGTGTCGAAGACGCGGTGGCCAAAGCCCAGGAACTTGCAGGCGACCGCATCGTCGAGGTCGCTGCCGGCGACGTCGGCGGCCAGGCACTTGCTGCCGGACTGGTCGACGAGGTGCGCATCGACCTGGCTCCAGTGGTCCTCGGAGCCGGCAAGCCATTCTTCGGCTCAGTTCAGTCCCGGCATCTGTTGGACGATCCCGACGTGGTGCTTCAGGGAGAACGAGTGCTCCATCTGTGCTTCCCGGTGCGGCGGTGAGCCGGCCGCCTGTTGATCGTCGACCATGGCGCCGCGTCTCCTGCGGAGGACGCCCTCAGGTGGTCTCTCCCTGCGCCTGGACTCAGCCACCGAGGCGGGAGAGCGATCAGTGAAGCAGGTGTCGGTCTTCTCATCGGAAGGCGTTCCCGAGGACTCCGCGCGCCCCACTCTCAAGTCTCTCCCGACCCTGGATTCCTCGAGCATGTCCGAGAATGTCATTACGAGCCGCGGGTTCCGTCCGACTCCGAGCTCGAGGACGCGGTCAGGGCTTCACGACCGACGATTGAGGTACGTGTTAAGGGAGCGTATCCTAGCCGTACCGAATGTTGGCGACTATTATCCTGGTCATTAGGGGCTCGCATGGATGTCACTCGCTCAGTCAGCCGGCGCCTCGAGGGGGTCGGGGGTTCAATCCGCCGCTGGCGTCTCATGCAGGCGCTCAAAGCAGGTGAACTCGCGGAGCGTGCCGGAATCTCCCGCTCCACCCTGCAGAAGATCGAACGCGGAGAGCCGGGAGTGTCTTTCGGGGCTGTCCTCTCCGTGATGCAGGCTCTGGGGCAGCTCGAGCACGTCGCCGAGGCGTTCGATCCCCTGAGCACTGACGTGGGCCGGCTGCGCTCGTCCGAAACGCTTCCGGAGAGGATCCGGCGATGAGCGAGAAGGTCTTCGTCGACATGGACGTCGACGGAGTGTCACTGTTCGTCGGCACCGCCTACTTCCACGTGGCCAGAAGCCAGATCTCGACAACCTTCAGCTATTCGACCGAGTATCTGACCTCACGGTCGGCCTTCCCGATCGACCCCGCTCTGCCTCTGTCCGCGGCTCCGTTCAGCCTGCCGGGTCTCCCGGGAGCATTCGACGACTGCGCACCCGACCGGTGGGGTCGCAACCTCGTCGCCAATCAACACCAGAGGGCAACGGCGAACGGAACGCTCCGCGGCCGACGGCTGACCGATGTCGACTACCTGCTGGGAGTCAGCGATGCCACCCGCCAGGGGGCACTCCGATTCAGAAGGCAGCCCGAGGGTGAGTACCTGGGCTCCGGGAGCCACATCCCCCGTCTCCTCTCTCTGCCCGAACTGCAGCATGCGGCAGACGATGCGGTTGACGGTTCCGAAGTGGCGATCAAGCGTCTCCTCGACGCGGGAACTGGGTCTCTCGGCGGTGCCCGCCCGAAGGCCGCCGTCATGTCCGATGATGCGCAGCTCATGCTGGCGAAATTCTCCAGGCCCACCGATCCCTGGAACGTCATCGCGTGGGAGAAGGTCGCCCTGGAACTCGCAGCGGCATCGGGCATCTCCGTCCCCAGGACGCGACTGCTTCGCATCGACGGTCGGCCGGTCCTCCTTCTCGCGCGATTCGACCGCGAGCACCAGCGCCGCATCGGGTACATCAGCGCAATGACCGCGGTGCAGCGCAAGGACGGTGAACCCGGGGACTACGTCGATCTCGTCGAGGCCGTCGAGGACATCAGCCGCAATTGGAGGGCCGGATGCTCGTCACTGTTCCGACGGGTGGCATTCTCAGTGGCGATCCGCAACACCGACGACCATCTCCGCAACCACGGACTTCTGAGGGTCGGGCCGGGCTGGGAGCTCAGCCCCGCATTCGACCTCAACCCTGAACCGGATCTCGACGTCGAACGACAGACCGCGATCATCGGCGCCACGGCCGCCACCGACGAGACCGACGCACTTCTCGAGTTCGGTGGCCTCTGCCACCTCAGACCCGATGCTGCGCGGGAGATCCTCGCCGAGGTGATCGCCGCTGTGGAGGACTGGCGAACCCTTGCCGGCGCCGCCGGAATATCGCCGTCCGAGCAGAATGACTTCGGTGACGCCTTCACGACGCAGCTCGGCAGGTTGCGCACCGTTCTCCGGGCACCCCTCTAACGGATAACCCCCTCGTTCAAGCGCTCTCCACCAGTGTTTATCGAGGTCAAAGCTACTGCTCAGTACTGCGATTAGCGCTTGTGGTGGGGGTCACGGTGGAATTGTCGGTTTCGAGTTGCGTGGTGGGGTTGGGCTGGTCTAGAGTTATATCTCGTTCGCCTCGCAGGAAACGGGCCGGTCACGGATCGTTTCCACCAGGTGTGACCA
>NZ_QNSB01000020.1:2120-5501 GCF_003315415.1 Brevibacterium sanguinis | reverse complement strand
TTTTGCGGCGGTCACTTACTCTCCCACAACCACCAAGTTGCAGTACCATCAGCGCGAATGGGCTTAGCTACCGGGATCGGAACGGTTAACCGGGCGTTTCCCCACCACTATCACCACCGCAAAAACCAACCAGACCACCACCCACACCCAACAGTGCAGACGGTAGTGGTCCAAGAACCGTACAGCGAACGCGAACACCCAACACAAAATCTTCAATCAAACCAAACAGTCACGCACACACCACACCCCATAAGGATGATTGGGTGAGTGATCGGTGTATTAGTACCAGTCAACTCCACACCTTGCAGTGCTTCCATACCCGGCCTATCAACCCCGTCATCTCCAGGGCACCTCTCCCCACACAGTGGGATGGAAATCTCATCTCGAAGCAGGCTTCCCGCTTAGATGCTTTCAGCGGTTATCCTTCCCGAACGTAGCCAACCAGCCATGCACCTGGCGGTACAACTGGCACACCAGAGGTTCGTCCGTCCCGGTCCTCTCGTACTAAGGACAGCCCTTCACAAATTTCCTACGCACGCAGCGGATAGGGACCGAACTGTCTCACGACGTTCTAAACCCAGCTCGCGTACCGCTTTAATGGGCGAACAGCCCAACCCTTGGGACCGACTCCAGCCCCAGGATGCGACGAGCCGACATCGAGGTGCCAAACCATGCCGTCGATATGGACTCTTGGGCAAGATCAGCCTGTTATCCCCGAGGTACCTTTTATCCGTTGAGCGACCACGCTTCCACAAGCCATGGCCGGGTCACTAGTCCCAGCTTTCGCTCCTGCTCGACACGTCCGTCTCACAGTCAAGCTCCCTTGTGCACTTACACTCGACACCTGATTGCCAACCAGGCTGAGGGAACCTTTGGGCGCCTCCGTTACTCTTTAGGAGGCAACCGCCCCAGTTAAACTACCCATCAGGCACTGTCCCTGAACCCGATCAGGGTCCGAAGTTAAGAAATCCAGAATGGTCAGAGTGGTATTTCACTTGCCGACTCCACCCCCACTAGCGTGACGGCTTCACAGTCTCCCACCTATCCTACACAAACCACACCGAATCCCAATACCAAACTATAGTGAAGGTCTCGGGGTCTTTCCGTCCTGCTGCGCGTAACGAGCATCTTTACTCGTAATGCAATTTCGCCGAGTTCGTGGTTGAGACAGCAGAGAAGTCGTTACGCCATTCGTGCAGGTCGGAACTTACCCGACAAGGAATTTCGCTACCTTAGGATGGTTATAGTTACCACCGCCGTTTACTGGGGCTTAAATTCTCCGCTTCACCCCTAAAGGGGTTAACGAGTCCTCTTAACCTTCCAGCACCGGGCAGGCGTCAGTCCGTATACATCGACTTACATCTTCGCACGGACCTGTGTTTTTAATAAACAGTCGCTTCTCTCTGGCCTCTGCGACCACCACCAGCTCCCAACCGCGCGGGTCGTTCACCAGGGTGGCCCCCCTTCTCCCGAAGTTACGGGGGCATTTTGCCGAGTTCCTTAACCACGATTCTCTCGATCACCTTAGTATTCTCTACCTGACCACCTGTGTCGGTTATAGGGTACGGGCAACACACACCCTCACGTCGATGCTTTTCTCGGCAGCAGAGGATCACCAGATCACCCCACCCATGGTGGGGCGCCCATCAGCTCTCACACTCTATGTGGGGACGGATTTGCCTACCCCCACGTGCTACGACCTTAGACCACGACAACCATCGCGTGGCCTGGCTACCTTTCTGCGTCACACCTCACGCTGACCGACTCCACACTCAGATCCCACCCCACACACCAACAGACCATCCGAAGACAGTCCGGGCACGCGGGATGGTTAGTATCATGTGTTTTGGTATTGCCGGTTGTGTGTCGGTACCAGAATATCAACTGGTTGTCCATCGACTACGCCTGTCGGCCTCGCCTTAGGTCCCGACTTACCCAGGGCGGATTAGCCTAGCCCTGGAACCCTTGGTCATCCGGTGGACGGGTTTCTCACCCGTCTTTCGCTACTCATGCCTGCATTCTCACTCGTACCGGCTCCACCACTAGTTCACACTGCAGCTTCACCGCCGGCACGACGCTCCCCTACCCAACACCACACCATTACAGTATCGTGATGCTGCCACAACTTCGGCGGTGTACTTAGCCCCGCTACATTATCGGCGCTCAATCACTTGACCAGTGAGCTATTACGCACTCTTTCAAGGATGGCTGCTTCTAAGCCAACCTCCTGGTTGTCTTCGCAACTGAACATCCTTTCCCACTCAGCACACGCTTAGGGGCCTTAGTTGATGGTCTGGGCTGTTTCCCTCTCGACAATGAAGCTTATCCCCCACTGTCTCACTGCCACGCTGAACCTTACCGGCATTCGGAGTTTAGTTGACGTCAGTAACCCGGTGGGGCCCATCAGCCATCCAGTAGCTCTACCTCCGGCAAGAACCACGCAACGCTGCACCTAAATGCATTTCGGGGAGAACCAGCTATCACAGAGTTTGATTGGCCTTTCACCCCTAACCACAGGTCATCCCCTCCATTTTCAACTGAAGTGGGTGCGGGCCTCCACAACATCTTACTGCTGCTTCACCCTGCCCATGGCTAGATCACTCCGCTTCGGGTCTAGGACACGCGACTGATACGCCCTATTCGGACTCGCTTTCGCTACGACTACCCCACACGGGTTAACCTCGCCACGTACCGCTAACTCGCAGGCTCATTCTTCAAAAGGCACGCCATCACCCCAACAAGGAGGCTCTGACGGATTGTAAGCACATGGTTTCAGGTACTCTTTCACTCCCCTCCCGGGGTACTTTTCACCATTCCCTCACGGTACTATTCCGCTATCGGTCATCAGGAAGTATTTAGCCTTACCAGGTGGTCCTGGCAGATTCACACGAAATTCCACGAGTTCCGTGCTACTCGGGTTTGATGCCACACTGTGGTCACATGTTTCGCCTACGGGACTCTCACCCACTCCGGTACTGTTTCCCACCAGTTTCGACTACACGCGAACGCATCAGTGTCTCGGCCATGCTGAACCGAACACATCACCCCACAACACCCGAACAGCAACGCCAGCACGCTTAGGCACTGCACGGGTTTAGGCTCTTCCAGTTTCGCTCGCCACTACTCCCGGAATCATTCTTATTTTCTCTTCCTACGGGTACTGAGATGTTTCACTTCCCCGCGTTCCCCCCACACACCCTATATATTCAGATGCGGGTCACCGCCCTCTCAGACGGCGGGGTTTCCCCATTCGGACACCCTCGGATCAACGCCCGTTTATCGGCTCCCCGAGGCTTATCGCAGATTTCCACGTCCTTCATCGGCTCCTGATGCCAAGGCATCCACCATGCGCTCTTACACACTCACCCCACCCCGTAAGGG
>NZ_QNSB01000020.1:0-1837 GCF_003315415.1 Brevibacterium sanguinis | reverse complement strand
GAAATGTGATGTTCCACCCTTGAGCTCCCACCCACACCACGAACGGGTGTTGACGGTGGGGTTCTGATGTTCGCTCCTTAGAAAGGAGGTGATCCAGCCGCACCTTCCGGTACGGCTACCTTGTTACGACTTAGTCCCAATCACCAGTCCCACCTTAGACGGCCCCCTCCCGCGAACGGGTTAGGCCACCGGCTTCGGGTGTTACCGACTTTCGTGACTTGACGGGCGGTGTGTACAAGGCCCGGGAACGTATTCACCGCAGCGTTGCTGATCTGCGATTACTAGCGACTCCGACTTCACGTAGTCGAATTGCAGACTACGATCCGAACTGAGACTGGCTTTCAGGGATTCGCTCACCCTCACGGGCTCGCCACTCTTTGTACCAGCCATTGTAGCATGCGTGAAGCCCAAGACATAAAGGGCATGATGATTTGACGTCATCCCCACCTTCCTCCGAGTTGACCCCGGCAGTCTCCTATGAGTTCCCACCATCACGTGCTGGCAACATAGAACGAGGGTTGCGCTCGTTGCGGGACTTAACCCAACATCTCACGACACGAGCTGACGACAACCATGCACCACCTGTACACCAACCCCAAAGGGGAAACCACATTTCTGCAGCGATCTGGTGTATGTCAAGCCTTGGTAAGGTTCTTCGCGTTGCATCGAATTAATCCGCATGCTCCGCCGCTTGTGCGGGCCCCCGTCAATTCCTTTGAGTTTTAGCCTTGCGGCCGTACTCCCCAGGCGGGGCACTTAATGCGTTAGCTACGGCGCGGAGAACGTGGAATGCCCCCCACACCTAGTGCCCAACGTTTACGGCATGGACTACCAGGGTATCTAATCCTGTTCGCTCCCCATGCTTTCGCTCCTCAGTGTCAGTTACAGCCCAGAGTCCCGCCTTCGCCACCGGTGTTCCTCCTGATATCTGCGCATTTCACCGCTACACCAGGAATTCCAGACTCCCCTACTGCACTCTAGTCAGCCCGTACCCACTGCCCGCGCAACGTTAAGCGTTGCGTTTCCACAGCAGACGTGACCAACCACCTACGAGCTCTTTACGCCCAATAATTCCGGACAACGCTCGTACCCTACGTATTACCGCGGCTGCTGGCACGTAGTTAGCCGGTACTTCTTCTGCAGGTACCGTCACTTGCGCTTCTTCCCTGCTGAAAGCGGTTTACAACCCGAAGGCCGTCATCCCGCACGCTGCGTCGCTGCATCAGGGTTTCCCCCATTGTGCAATATTCCCCACTGCTGCCTCCCGTAGGAGTCTGGGCCGTGTCTCAGTCCCAGTGTGGCCGGTCGCCCTCTCAGGCCGGCTACCCGTCGTCGTCTTGGTGAGCCATTACCTCACCAACAAACTGATAGGCCGCGAGCCCATCCCCAACCGAAAAAACTTTCCACCACCATGGATGCCCACGATGGTCATATCCGGTATTAGACCCAGTTTCCCAGGCTTATCCCGAAGTCAGGGGCAGGTTACTCACGTGTTACTCACCCGTTCGCCACTCATCCACGACCAGCAAGCTGGTCGCTTCAGCGTTCGACTTGCATGTGTTAAGCACGCAGCCAGCGTTCGTCCTGAGCCAGGATCAAACTCTCCATAAAAAACTTTATTTCAACATTTGCTCCCAGCAAGACAGTCACAGACCCAACGGGGTTGACCCTGCGACCACCACACCACCCCGGAGGGTTGGCGTGGGTTTGGTTGTCTCACCAGAAAAACTTTTCTGGCATCACATTGTTTTCAAACAAACACGCTATTGGATTCTCAAACCACAAACACACACCCAAACCCACCACAGTGAACCTGCAGCTACCCGGGGGTGTCGGT
>NZ_QNSB01000019.1 GCF_003315415.1 Brevibacterium sanguinis | reverse complement strand
CGATGCTCAGCTCGAAGTCACGCTCGGCCTTCGTCAGCAGATCCGCCGCGTAGATACCGGCAGGACCCGCACCGACGATCGCGACGCGGAAGGGATGAGTGGTCATGGTTGGATCCTTAGGAGTTCTGGGGTGGCAGATTGGCGATGAAGGGGTGGTCGACGTCGAGGACCCCGTGGGCGGCGGCTCCGCCGGGGGATCCGAGGTCGTCGAAGAACTCGACGTTGGCCTTGTAGTACTCCGACCATTCCTCGGGGACGTCGTCCTCGTAGTAGATGGCCTCGACGGGGCACACGGGTTCGCAGGCGCCGCAGTCGACGCACTCGTCGGGGTGGATGTAGAGGCTGCGCTTGCCCTCGTAGATGCAGTCGACCGGGCACTCCTCGATGCAGGCTCGGTCCTTCACGTCGACGCAGGGCTGGGCGATGATGTAGGTCATGTGGTCCTCGTGAGTGCTGATGGGTTCCGGGCCGGCTGTGCGGTCTCGAAGGCGCCGTCGGCGTAGGGGCTCAGTCCCACGACGTCACCGACGACGACGACGGCCGGGGACCGGACACCGCGCCGGGCGGCCTGGAAGGCGATCGTCTCCAGCGTGCCGATCGTCACCCGCTGGCCGGGGCCGTAGCCGTCCTCGATGATCGCGACAGGGCAGTCGGCGCCGCGGCCTCCCCGTGCGAGGATCATCGCCGAGTGCGCCAGTGTCCCGATGCCCATGAGCACGACGACGGTGTGGTCGCGTCCGCCGCCGAGCTCGGCGAGCTGGTCGTGGCCGGTGACGATCGTGTAGGCGGTGGCCAGTCCCCGATGCGTCAGGGGGATCCCGGCCACCGCGGGAACGGAGTTCGCGCTTGTGACACCGGGGACGACCCGCACGTCGACGCCGGCCTCGAGGCAGTGGGCGAGCTCCTCCCCGCCGCGGCCGAACACGAACGGGTCGCCGCCCTTGAGCCGGACGACGCGGTGGCCCGCGTGCGCCTGCTCGACGAGGATCTCGTTGATCCGCTCCTGCGGCACCGGATGGTGGCCGGGCAGTTTGCCGACGTCGATGATCTCCGCGTCGAGCGGGGCGCCCCGTTCGAGTTCGAGCTGGTCGATGACGGAGCGGGCGCCGAGGCGGTCGGCGACGATGACGTCGGCCGCCTCCAGGGCGCGCAGCCCTGAGACCGTGAGCAGGCCGAGATCGCCGGGGCCTGCCCCGACGAGCAGCACGGTGCCGGGAGTGAGAGAGGTGAGGATGTTCATGGTGTGCCGTTCTGTCGTCAGTCCGCTGGGGTGTGGATGCCCGCGGCCAGAGTGCCGCCGGTCTGGGGGTCGATGACGAGGAAGCCGCCGCTGCGTCCGTGGTCGCGGTAGTCCGCCAGCGGCAGCGGGGCGCTCAGCCTGATCTCCGCCACGCCGATGTCGTTGCCGGCGAGCACCTCGGCGTCCTCGAGCGCCGACGTCTCGAGGCTGCGCCTGGCCGCGATCGCGACGATCCCCTTGACGGTGGCGGTGCCCGCCTTGATGAGCACGCGGTCCCCGGTCCACAGTCCGTCGGCGGTGAAGGGGAACACCTCGGCGCGGATGCTCCGGCGCGGGGTCGGCAGCGTTCCCGCCGCGGCGAGGACCGTGCCGCGGGCGGTGTCGACGTCCTCGGCCAGGCGCAGGGCCACCGACTGCGGGGCACTCGCGGTCTCGAGCGGGCCATCCGCGGTGTCGATGCCGATGACCGTGGCGGTGAGCCCGGCAGGGTGGACGTCCACCTCGTCGCCGACGCTGATCCGTCCCGAGGTGATCTGTCCGGCCACGGCCCGGTAGTCGCGGAACTCCTCGGGATCGAGCCCCGGCGCCAGTCCGCCCTGGGGGCGCAGCACGGTCTGCACGTCGAGGCGGAACGGCTCGAGGTCGGCGGTGTCCTGCTCGGTGCTCGGCAGGGTCTCGAGGAGTTCGAGCAGGGCCGGTCCCCGGTACCAGGGGGTGTTGTCTGAGGGCTCGACGATGTTGTCCCCGGCGAGCGCCGAGACGGGGATGAGGTGGGCGGTTTCGATCCCGATGTCCCGGGTCAGGGCCTCCACCTCGGCTTCGACCTGCGCGTAGGCGGTGTGGTCGTAGCCGAGGAGGTCGATCTTGTTGATCGCCAGGATGACGTGGCGGATCCCGAGCCGGTGGATGACCGTGAGGTGACGGCGGGTCTGCTCCGTCGCGCCGCCGCGCGCGTCGACGAGGACGACGACGGCGTCGGCGGTGGTCGCCCCGGTGACCATGTTGCGCGTGTACTGGACGTGTCCGGGGCAGTCGGCGAGGATGAACGATCGCCTGTCGGTCGAGAAGTACCGGTAGGCGACGTCGATCGTGATGCCCTGTTCGCGTTCGGCGCGCAGTCCGTCGGTGAGCAGCGCGAAGTCGAACTCCCCGCCGAGGAACCCGCGTTCGCGGCTGGTCCGGGTGACGGATTCGAGCTGGTCGGCGAGGATCGCCTTCGCGTCGTGGAGGAGACGGCCCACGAGTGTGGACTTGCCGTCGTCGACCGAGCCGGCGGTCGCGAACCGCAGCAGCGTCGTCGCCTGGGTCGTCGTCTGTGTCGTCGTCATCAGAAGTACCCGTCCTTCTTCCGGTCCTCCATCGCGGCGGCCGAGATCCTGTCATCGGCGCGAGTGGCTCCGCGTTCGGTCACTGTCGTCACGGCCACCTCGGCGAGGACCGCCTCGATGTCCGCGGCCTGGGATTCGACCGCGCCCGTGCAGCTCATGTCGCCGACCGTGCGGTAGCGCACGGTCCTGCGCGTCACGGTCTCGCCCTCGCGCGGGGTCGAGTACTCCCCTGTCGACCACCACATGCCGTCGCGGGAGAAGACCTCGCGCTCATGGGCGTAGTAGAGCGCGGGCAGCTCGATGCCCTCGCGGGCGATGTAGCTCCACACGTCGAGCTCGGTGAAGTTCGAGATCGGGAAGGCGCGCACGTGCTCACCGGGGGCGTGGCGGCCGTTGTAGAGGTTCCACAGCTCGGGGCGCTGATTGCTCGGATCCCAGCCGCCGAACTCGTCGCGCAGGGACAGGATGCGCTCCTTGGCGCGTGCCTTGTCCTCGTCGCGCCGGGCTCCGCCGAAGACGGCGTCGTGGCCGCCGGCGGCGATCGCGTCGAGGAGCGGCTGGGTCTGCAGGACGTTGCGGGTGCCGTCGGCCCTCTCGCGCAGCCGGCCGTCGTCGATGTAGTCCTGGACCTTGGCGACCGTGAGGTCGATGCCGTAGCGCTCGGCGGTGCGGTCGCGGAACTCGAGGATCTCGGGGAAGTTGTGTCCGGTGTCGACGTGGAGGAGCCCGAACGGGACCTTGGCCGGCCAGAACGCCTTCGCGGCGAGGTGGAGGACGGTCACGGAGTCCTTGCCCCCGGAGAACAGGAGCACGGGCTTCTCGAATTCGGCGACGACCTCCCGGATGATGTGGATCGCCTCGGATTCGAGGACGTCGAGGGTGGACAGCGGGGTCAGTGTGTCGATGGTGTCGATGCTCATACGTGGAGTCCGCATTCTGTCTTGGAGGTGCCGGCCCAGCGGCCGGCTCGGGGGTCGTCCCCGGGGGCCACGGGGCGGGTGCAGGGTTGGCAGCCGATGGACGGGTAGCCCTGGTCGAGCAGGGGGTTGACCGGCACATCGAAGGCGCGTGAGTAGTCGAGCAGGTCGTCGAAGCTCCAGGCGGCCAGGGGGTTGACCTTGACCAGCCCGTTCTTCTCGTCGAAGGTCACCAGCGGGGTCTCGACACGGGTGGGTGCCTCGTCCCGGCGGACTCCGGTGAACCAGAGTTCGTAGCCGGCCAGCGACCTGTGCAGGGGGGCGACCTTGCGCCGGGCGCAGCACAGTCCCGGGTCCCGGGAGTGGAGCTTCGCCCCGAACTCGGCGTCCTGCTCGGCGACGGTCTGCTCGGGCAGGACGTCGACGATGCGCACGTCGAGGCGCTCGGCCACGACGTCGCGCGTCCGGTAGGTCTCGGGGAAGTGGTAGCCGGTGTCGAGGAAGAGCACGTCGACGCCGGGCAGGTACTGGGCGACGAAGTGCGGGAGCGCGGCGTCGGCCATCGAGCAGGCGACCGCGCAGGCCCCGGCCTCGAAGTTCCTCGATACCCAGCGGATGACGTCGGCCGGGTTCGCCTCGTCGGCGGCTCCGGGACCGGTGCCGGCGAGCTCCCGGGCGCCGGCCTCGGCGATGGCACGGAGTGTCACGGTGTCCCTCATACCAGTTCCTCCTCGTCGACTCGGTGGGCCCACTGGGAGAAGGTCTCGTCCTCGCCGCGGCCGGCGAGGAACCGGCGGACGAGCTTCTCGACGTAATCGCTGAGGTCGTCGACGGTGATCTTGAGGCCGCGGACGGTGCGGCCGAGGCCCGCCTCCTCCCGGTCGCTCGAGGCCAGTCCCCCGCCGACGTGGACCTGGAAGCCCGGCGTCTGCACGCCGTCGATCGTCACCAGCTGTCCTTTGAGGCCGATGTCGGCGGTCTGGATGCGGGCGCACGAGTTAGGGCAGCCGTTGAGGTGGAGGCTGATGGGGTGGGGCAGGTCGATCCCGGCGAGGCGCTCCTCGAGCTTGGCGACGGCGTCGGCGGCGGTCTGCTTCGTCTCGACGATCGCGAGCTTGCAGAACTCGATGCCCGTGCAGGCCATCGTCGAGCGGCGGAAGAGGTCCCTGCGGCTGGAGAGGCCGAGGGCGTCGAGTTCGGCGACGACGGCCTCGAGGTCGGTCTCCTCGATGTCGAGCAGGAGCAGCTTCTGGTGCGGGGTGGTGCGCAGCCGGGTCGACCCGTACCTCTCGGCGAGATCGGCGACCTGGGCGAGCAGGGAGCCCGAGGCGCGACCGGCGATGAGGCTGACCCCGATGTAGTAGCGGCCGTCGACCTGCCGGTGGATGCCGACGTGGTCCCCTGCCGTCTCGGGTTTCGTCGGGGCCGGCCCGTCGGCGAGGCGGTAGCCGAGGTACTCGGTCTCGAGGATGTCCCGGAACTTCTCCGGCCCCAAATCGGCGAGGAGGAACTTCAGGCGCGCCTTGTTGCGCAGCCGCCGGTAGCCGTAGTCGCGGAAGATCTCGGTCACTCCGAGCCAGGTCTCGACGACCTGATCGGGGGCGACCCAGGCGCCGAGGCGCTCGGCGAACCGGGGCACCGTCGACAGCGCTCCCCCGACCCACAGGTCGTAGCCGATCCCGAGCTCCGGGTGCTCGACGGCGACGAAGGAGCAGTCGTTGATCTCGTGGACGACGTCCTGGCTGGGGTGGCCGGTGATCGCGGTCTTGTACTTGCGCGGCAGGTTCGCGAGGCTCTGGTCACCGATGTAGCGCCGGGAGATCTCCTCGATCGCCGGGGTGGGGTCGATGAGCTCGTCGGCGGCGATGCCCGCCACCGGTGAGCCGAGGATGACGCGGGGGACGTCGCCGCAGGCCTCGGTGGTCTGCAGGCCGACGGCCTCGAGGCGGCGCCAGATCTCGGGGACGTTCTCGATCTCGACCCAGTGGAGCTGGATGTTCTGCCGGTCGGTGAGGTCGGCGGTGCCGCGCGCGAAGTCGTTGGAGATCTCCGCGATCGTGCGCAGCTGCTCGGTGGTGAGCTTGCCGCCGTCGATGCGCACCCGGAGCATGAAGTACTCGTCCTCGAGCTCGTGCGGTTCGAGGGTCGCGGTGCGGCCGCCGTCGATGCCGGGTTTGCGCTGCGTGTAGAGACCCCACCAGCGGAAGCGTCCGTGCAGGTCATCGGGGTCGATGGAGGAGAAACCGCCCTTTGCGTAGACCTCCTCGATCCGGGCGCGGACGTTGAGCCCGTTGTCCTCGGCCTTATCGACCTCGTTTTTGTTCAACGGTTCGGTGCCGTCAACCTTCCACTGCCCATTCGACTTCTTCGGGCGGGGAGGCCTCGACTTTCCTGTCTGACCAGGGTTTTTGGTGATCTCTTCCACGGAAGTGGACATTGCCGTCTCCAAACGCTGCGGTGAAGCTTTGAGACGACACGCTACACAATGAACCGATTGCTCAACAACTCGATCTCGAAATCGCCGTCACTTCATGTCATGAGACACCATGTGAACGGGGATGACGAACCGAGACGTCCAGCTTGACTCAGTTTTCAGAGAGATGTCAGGACGCGATCGCGGACGATGTCGACCAGCATTGGCGGGGTTTCCGCGCCCGAGTGGAGCAGTGGCTGAGTGAGGACATCACCGGTATCGGTGACGATCCGCTGCGCGAGGTCCTGGAAGAATCCGGGCGCCAGCAGGTAGCTCGAGAGGACGACGCGGCCGCCGAGGGCGCGTTTCTGCTCAACAATCTCGCTGAGGGCAGGTCCCGCGCCGGCGTGGAAGCCCACGGCGACGGGGCGACCGAGCTCGGTCGCGAGCGATCGGGAGACCTCGAGGCAGGCGGCGTCGGCCCTCGCATCGCTCGATCCGGCGGCGGCGAGGACGACATGATCGTCCTCGTGCAGAGGTGGCAACCGGTCGGCGAGGATCCTGGCGAGCCTCGGATCGGGGCCGAGCGTCGGCGTCAGCCGGATGTCTCGGGCTCCGGACTCCCCCGTCGCCCCCGCCGTGGCGAGCGCCTCGGCGAGGTCGACGTGGACGTGGTACCCCGGGGAGAGGAGCAGGGGGACGAGAATCGTCGGAGCATCGGGGCTGAAGCCCGCGAGCACCTCGGCGACGTCGGGCGACTGGACGTCGACATGGCCGAGCCTGACCTCGTCGATGAGGCCGCGAGCGCGGACATCGGCGGCGACGGCGGCGGCGAGCGCCTCGATGACCGACTGTCCCTCGGGCGAGGAGGTGCCGTGGGAGATGAGGGCGAGGGACGGGGCCGGCATCAGAGGATCTCGAGGGGCTGGGGCGCCGTCGGGGCGGGGAATGCCGCGTCGATGTCGGCGAGGTCGGCGGCACTCAGTCGCAGTCGGGCCGCCTCGGCGTTCGCGCGGACGTGGCCGGTCGTCGCCGCCTTCGGGATCGCGATGACGTCGCCGCTGCGGATGGCCCAGGCGATGAGGATCTGGGCCACGCTCGCCTCGTGGCGGCGGGCCACCTCGGTGAGCACGGGATGGTCGAGGAGCCGGCCCTGTTCGATCGGCGAGTAGGCCATGGTGGTGATCGGCAGGTCCGACTCCCGGTGGCGGGGGAGGAGGTCGAACTCGGGTCCGCGGCGGGAGGGGTTGTAGAGGATCTGGTTGACCTGCGGTCGGGCGGGCAGCCCGGCGACCTCGTCGACGTCGAAATTGCTCACACCCCAGGCGCCGATGAGGCCGCGGTCGACGAGCTCCTCGAAGGCCTCGATCGTCTCCTCCTCCGGGTGGGGGCCGGGCCAGTGGAGGAGGTAGAGGTCGATGCGGTCGGTGCCGAGGATGTCGAGGGACCGCCGGCAGGCCTCGATCGTCCCCTGCTTCGAGGCGTTCATGGGCAGGACCTTGTCGACGAGGAAGACGTCGTCGCGCAGCGGCGCGATCGCCTCGCCGACGAGGCTCTCCGATCGACCCGACCCGTACATCTCGGCGGTGTCGATCAGGGTCATGCCCGCCTCGATGCCCGTGCGGATCGCCGCGATCTCCTCGGCGCGGCGGGCGGGATCATCGCCGATGTGCCAGGTCCCCTGTCCGAGGACGGGGACGCTCGTGCCGTCGGCCAGTGCTGTCGTCGGGATCATCCGGCCATGATAACGGCTCCCCGATCCCGGGCGGCGGTCTCAGCGTCGACTGCGGTCACACTCGGGTCGTGGAGCTCACCTCGCCGGAGGGTCTCGGTCCTGAGGGTGCAGAGACCGAGAACACAGCTCCGGCGAGGAGAATCGTGTTGCCGATCCAGAGGATGATCAGGGCGCCGAAGTTCGCGTACCCGGATGCCGAAAGATAGTCGATCAAGTCCAGCGCGGCGCCGAGCATTGTCGGGCGGGCAAGCAGGAGGAAGCAGACTGCTGCCACGGCGACCATGTATCCCTCTGGGACGAGCAGCCAGACGCCGATCACTCCGAAAGCGACAGCCGCGATCGCCAGAATCAGACCGCAGCTCAGTGCCGGCACGACTTCCGGATCCCCGTCAAGGTACTCGACGACTGTGTTCACGGCGAACGCGTGGAGCAATCCTGGGCTGTGCGGGCGATCTCCGCTGACCCGGTGACCTCGACGACGAGGTCGTCAACGAGAAGAACCCCCACCCGATGGGTGGAGGTTCTTCGGACTCGAGTAGCGCGGGGGAGGCTCGATCTCCCGACCTCACGATTATGAGTCGTGCGCTCTAACCAGCTGAGCTACCGCGCCTCGATATCATGTACCGTTTTCACGCGGCACGAGAGCCCCGAAAGGGAATCGAACCCTTGACCTTCTCCTTACCATGGAGATGCTCTGCCGACTGAGCTATCGGGGCAACAGGTAAGAATCTACACGCTCTCGGGCGAACGGGGCAAATCGTCTTCCGGTGACGTCCATCACAACCGAGAGCGGACCTGCCCGCCCCGCGAGCGTCCGCCACCGACTCCGCCCCGCCCTACTTCACCGGGTCGAAGCAACCGGCCAGGTAGCCCTGGAGTCGACCCGGATGGTTCGTGATGATCCCGTCGACCCCCGCGTCGAGGAGGTCGCGCCACGCGTTCATCTCATCGACGGTCCAGACGAAGACGCCGAGGTCGTTGTCGCGGATCTCGGACACCACCGACTTCCGCATGGTGAACCCCTTGTACGAGGGGTTGATCGCCACCGCGCCGAGATCGCGGGCGATCTCGATGTCCTCGGGGCGCGGAACCATCCGCAGGAGGAATCTCGAGACCATGGGCAGCAGGTCTCGGCACGCGGCCAGCGTCTCGGTGCGGAACGATTGGACCACCGTGCGGTCGGCCATGCCGGTCTCGACGACGAGTTCGGATATCCGTGCGACCGCTCCCGCCGACCACTCCCCCTTGAGTTCGAGGAGGAGCTCACCACCGCGCTGCTGGAACCCGCGCATGAGGGCGCCGAGGGTCGGGATCCTGATCCCGGTGAATCCCGGTCCCATCCACGACCCCGCGTCGACGAAGGAGAGCTCCTCGGCCGTGAGGTTGACGACCGGGCCCTTCCGGTTGGTCGTCCTGTCGAGGTCGGGATCGTGGAGGATGATCGGGACGCCGTCGGCGCTCGTCGAGGTGTCGACCTCGATGAAGTCGACGTCGAGGGCGCGGGCGGCGTCGACGGCGGCGAGGCTGTTCTCGGGGACCACTGCCGAGTAGCCGCGATGAGCGATGACGAGCGGGCGGGTCGCGGTTCCGGGACGCTCGCCGTATCCCCTCTCGAGCAGGAACTGACGAAAACTCATGGCCCCAGCCTATGCCCTGCCGATCGCCGCAACCGAGCATGCCGGATCGTCTTGGATGCTGAGAGGCGCATGGTCATATCGTGCGCTCGGGCAATACTCTCGACCCATGGAACCCATCTTCGCCGCCGCCATCATCCTCGCCTTCATCGCCCTCGGCGAGCTGGTGTCCATCTGGTCCAAGGCGCGGGTGCCCAGCCTGCTCGTCGCGATGCTCGGGATCTTCATCGCCGCCAAGATGGGACTCGTCCCGACGTCGATCGTCGACGATTCGATGCTCGTCCAGATCTACACGATCCTCGTCGCACCGCTGCTCTTCCACATGGGGTCCCTCATCCCTCTGCGCACGATGCTCAAGCAGTGGCGGTCAGTGATCATCTCCGTCTCCGGGATGCTCGTCGCCGTGCTCCTGCTCCTCGCCGTCGTCGCCCCGCTGTTCGGCTTCGAGACCTTCGTCGCGGGGTCCGGACCCCTGGCCGGAGGCATCGTCGCGACCAGCCTGACCACGGAGGGGCTGACAGCACACGGCGCGGCCTCGGCCGTCATCGTCCTCCCGGCCCTCGTCCTCATGCTCCAGTCCCTGCCGTCGATGCCGCTGACCAACTTCCTCCTGCGCCGGTTCGCCACGAAGCTGCGCGACAGCGGTGAGCTCCACACCCTCGCCCTCCAGCATCATCGCGACGAGGAGGTGGCCGCGACGAAGAAGAGGCTCGTCACCCTCCCCCACTACCTCGTCGACAATCAGCTGTTCATGCTCTTCGCGATCCTCGTCGGCGGGTCGGCCGCCACCCTCCTGGCGATCCCCACCCACATCCCGTCCTCGATCCTCGCCCTCATCCTCGGCATCCTCTCGACGACGATCGGCCTGACCCCCGAGAGGGTGATGGAGAAGTCGAGCTCCTTCGGCATCGCGATGGCCGGCGTCATCGCGATCGTCATGGCCCCGCTCGTCACCGCCTCGGTCCAGGACGTCATCGACGCCTTCCTGCCCACCGTGACGATCCTCCTCGTCGGAGGCGCGGGCATCGTCCTCGGCGGTCTCATCGCGACGAAGCTGCTGCGGTGGAGGGCTCCCCTGGGGATGTCCGTGGCGCTGACGGCCATGTACGGCTTCCCCGCCGACTACCTGCTCACCCACGAGGTCGCCCGCTCGGTCGGCCGGGACAAGGACGAGAAGGAGGCGCTGCTCAACGTCATGCTCCCGCCGATGCTCGTCGGCGGCTTCACCGCCGTCAGCAGCGGGTCCGTCGTCATCGCCAGCGTCCTCGTCGGTCTGCTGTGAGCCGGGAACTCAGGGCAGATGCGGCCCGGCTCCTGCCCGCGCTCCGGGAACTGCGCCGAACGCTGCATGCCGACCCCGAGATCGGCCTCGATCTTCCGCGCACCCAGTCGCGGGTGCTGAGCGCACTCGCGGATCTCGACCTCGAGGTGAGCACCGGAACAGGGACCACCTCCGTCGTGGCGGTCCTGCGCGGGACGCATCCGGACCGCCCGTCGGCGGGCGCGCCCGCAGTTCTGCTTCGGGGCGACATGGACGCCCTGCCCATCGAGGAGCTCACCGATGAACCGTTCCGATCGACGAACGGCAACATGCACGCCTGCGGGCACGATCTCCACACCGCCGGGCTCGTCGGTGCGGCCAGGCTCCTCCACGCTCACCGGGGTGAACTGGCCGGAGACGTCGTCTTCATGTTCCAACCGGGCGAAGAGGGATTCAACGGCGCCTCGGTGATGATCGACGAAGGCGTCCTCGACGCGGCAGGTCCGCGCGTGCGGGCCGCCTACGGGGTGCACGTGAACGTCAGCGAGCGCGGGATCGTGACGACGAAGCCGGGCACCCTGCAGGCAGGGGCGAACGAACTCCACGTCACGATCCACGGTCGGGGCGGGCACGGTTCGCAGCCCCAGTCCGCCGTCGACCCGGTTCCGGCCATCGCCGAACTCGTCACCGCCCTGCAGACGATGATCACCCGCCGAGTCAGCGCATTCGACCCGGTGGTCCTCTCTGTCACCCAGCTCCGCGCCGGTGAGGCGGTCAACGTCATTCCCGCCTCGGCGTCCCTGGGCGCCACGGTGCGCACCCTCTCCGAGGACTCCCTCGACATCGTGCGCGCGCAGGCGCAGCGTCTGGCGACGAGCATCGCCGAGGCCCACGGCTGCACCGCCGAAGTGGACTTCGAGGTGAAATACCCCGTCACGGTCAACGACGCCGCGGAGACGGCGTGGGCCATCGACGAGCTGCGGGGTCTGCTCGGAGACGACCGGGTGAGGACCGCGACCGAGCCGATCATGCCCAGTGAGGACTTCTCGTTCGTCCTCCAGGAGGTGCCGGGCACGTATCTCATGCTCGGTGCCGGACGCGCCGACATCCCTCCGGAGAGACGAGAGGACAACCACTCCCCGTTCGTCGTCTTCGATGATTCCGTGCTGGCCGATCAGTCCGCCGTGCTCGCGCACCTGGCGATCGAGAGGCTGCGCAGGCCCGAGTGACGGGCGTCGGCTCCCAGTCCGACCGAACCGTCAGCTCGATGGGCACCCGCCCCATCGCCGCCACCACCTGCGTCGGGGCGGAGTGCCGGTCCCCTTTTCAGGACCCGGTGACGATGGGTGTGTCTCCCTCCGAGTCGGCGCCTTGGCTCGCCGGCGCTTCCGCCACAGCTCCACCTCCGTCTCGACGTGGCGAGGCGGGGTGAAGACGGGCGGGCCCTGGCGCAGATCCATGACGGCAGCCCGGACGCGCTCGTTGAAGCCGGCCAGATAATCGCGGACATCCTGCTCCCGGGAGAAGGAATCGAGCGTCTCGTGCAGCTGCGCGTTCTCCTTGCGCAGCTGGAAGGCTGCGGGCGCGACGCCGCTCAGGCCCTCGGCCTCCATCTTCTGCTTGATCCACCAGTCGGGGTCCTCGGCGGAATGGAGCCCCGTGAGCGGCTTGCCCAGACCGGGAAGGTCGTCGAAATCTCCGCGGGCGATGGCATCGTCGATCGCCGACCGCACGACGGCGTTCCGGTCAGCCAGGGATTCGATGCGACGCGGGGCCTGTCCAGGTGTCTCCTCGATGCCCATTCCGGTGCCCTCCTGCGCGTGCGGTCCTCATTCCACGCTAACGACAGCGGTGGCGGCGGACAAGAGGATCGGGAACAGGAAGAAGCCCTGCGATCGACGTTTCCGCTGATCGCAGGGCTTCTTCGGTCCCGTGGCAGGTATAGGATTCGAACCTATGAAGGCAATGCCGGCTGATTTACAGTCAGCTCCCTTTGGCCGCTCGGGCAACCTGCCGGGATGTGCGCTGGGCACTCGAAAAAGAATACTAGGAGTTGGGGCGATTTCCAAAGCGGATCCCCCGCCGAAGTGCTTTGTTGACACAGATCACACTGTGCGGCCTCGACTAGACTGATGGACCAGAAACCAATCGGTCCGCCAATCGAAGGAGCATCCGTGGCCAGCGACTCATCGTTCGACATCGTCAGCAAGGTCGACCGTCAGGAGGCCGACAACGCCCTCAACCAGGCCGCCAAGGAGATCGGCTCCCGCTATGACTTCCGCGGCACCGATGCCTCGATCGCGTGGAGCGGCGAGAAGGTGCTCATGAAGGCGAACAGCGACGACCGGGTCGCGGCGATCCTCGACGTCTTCCAGTCGAAGCTCGTCAAGCGCGGCATCTCCCTGAAGTCCCTCGACCTCGGCGATCCCTACCCCTCGGGCAAGGAGTACCGCCAGGAGGCGACCATCAAGGAGGGCATCGACAAGGAGAATGCGAAGAAGATCTCGAAGATCATCCGCGACGAGGGCCCCAAGGGCGTCAAGGCACAGATCCAGGGCGATGAGCTGCGTGTGAGCTCGAAGAAGCGCGACGACCTCCAGGAGGTCATCGCGCTTCTCAAGGGCAAGGACCTCGACGTCGACCTGCAGTTCACGAACTACCGTTAGGCGAGGACGGACAGCACTTCCCGATGGTCCCGGTGGAATCCGCGATTCCCCGGGACCATCGCCGTTCCATACACCGATTCTCCGTCCGGTGGGGGCCGATGACGGAAACAGTCCTCGATTGACCCCGGCGGACGGCAGTTGACCGGTTCGTGACGGGACGTGACCCCGATCGGTCGACGACCGGGCCCGCATCCCCGACCGGCGCACAGGATGGGCTCATGTCCATCACCACAGCACCCGTGACCGTCCCCGGCCTCCGGCTCTCCGCCTCGGCGCCGGCCTGCGCGCCCGACCCGCCTGCGCCCAGGCACCGCCTGCGTCGGGCACTCTCGTTCGAGGTCATCCCGCCCCGCTCCCCCGCACAGGCGGCGGCGATGCCCGAGTTCCTCAGGAACCTCGATTCCCTGAGCCCCGACTACCTGGCGGTGACGAGCTCCGCGACGAGCGGGTGGCTGCACGGGACGGCGGACTTCATCCGCTTCGTCGCCGAGCACACCTCGCTCAGGCCGCTGGCGCACCTCGCCTGCACGGCAGGCACCGAAGCCGAGCTCGCTTCCTGGGTCGACCACCTCCTCGGCGTCGGGGTGCGCGGATTCCTCGCCATCCGCGGCGACTTCCCGCCGGGCGCGAGCAGCGTGCCCACCGGACACCTCGCCCACGCCGATGCGCTCGTCGACCTGCTCCGGCGGATCGAGGCCGAGAACGCGGCCCGGCTGGCGGCAGGGCGGCTGGGCATCGGGGTCGCGGCGTATCCCTCGGGACACCCGGAATCGACCGGACCGGATGAGGACCTCGACGTCCTCGCCGCGAAGCAGCGCAACGGGGCGGACTTCGCGATCACCCAGCTGTTCTTCGATCCGGGTGCCTACGCCCGGCTCCGGCGTCGCGCCGAGCACGCGGGGATCCGGATTCCGATCATCCCCGGCATCCTGCCCATCACCAGCATCAGGCGCCTGCGCACGATGGCCCGCCTGGCCCGGCTGGCGATTCCCGACGAGCTGCTGCGCCGGTTCGACGGCGCCTCGAGCGAGGAGAGCATCCGCCGGGTCGGCCTCGAGATCACCGCCGAGCACACGGCCGCGATCCTCGACTCCGGAGCCGACGGCCTCCACTTCTACACCTTCAACGACCAGACGACGACCTTCGAGCTGCTCGATGCTCTCGACACCGCGGGCGTCACCCTCGGCTCCCTGCAGCCGCGGGCCCGCTGAGCCCGCCCGACCACCGCGTGCCACCACCCCGACCATCACCCCAACACAGAAGGAGAACCACCATGACTGCCTTTCCCGCCGCGACGATCACCGGCTACTACCCCCGGATCGGTCCGCACCGCGAACTCAAGAGGGCCCTCGAGAGCCTCTGGGCGTCCCGGATCGACGCCGAGGAGTTCTCCCGGTCGGTCCGCAGTCTGCGCCTCGACACCTACCACCGCCTGCGCGAACTGGGCCTGACCGAGGACTGGGCGATCCCCGCCTCGTACAGCCACTACGACCATGTCCTCGACACCGCCCTGACCGTGGGTCTCATCGCCTCGACGACGTCCGGAACCGACTTCGACCTCGGCGAGTACTTCGCCCTGGCCCGGGGCACGACCCACCGCCCGCCGCTGGAGATGACGAAGTGGTTCGACACCAACTACCACTACCTCGTTCCAGAGATCGAGGACTCGACGAGGTTCCGCGCCCGACCCCAGCACCTGCTCTCCATCGTCGCCGAGGCGAAGGCCGCCGGTCACCTGGTCCGGCCCGTCCTCGTCGGCCCCGTCACCCTCCTCGCGCTGGCGAAGTCCGCTCCGGGCACCGCGACCTCACCCCTGGCGCGACTCGACGAACTCACCACGGTCTATGTCGATGTGCTCGCGGCCCTCGCCGCGGCCGGGGTCGAGTGGGTCCAGCTCGACGAGCCGGCGCTCGTCGCGGATTCCGCCGACCTCTCCGATGAACAGCTCGCCGAGGCGGCGGCCGTCGCCTATGCGTCGCTGACCGCTGCGAGGACCCGCCCGCAGATCGTCGTCACCGCTCCCTACGGCACTCTGCGCGCGGGCCTGCCGGCGTTGGCCGGCTCCGGAGTCGAGGCCCTCTCCGTCGACCTCTCCGCGGCGACCCGCGCCTTCGACCCCGAGTACGTGCAACGGCTGCGCGACCAGGTTCCCGCCTCCGTCCACCTCGTCGCCGGCGTCGTCGACGGGCGCGGCATCTGGGTCGACGACCTCGACGCGAGCCTGACCGTGCTCACCGAGCTGGGCCGGGAGAGCCTCAGCGTGTCGACGTCGACGACTCTGCTCCACGTGCCCCATACCGTGGCCGGCGAGACGAAGCTGCCCGTCGACGTCGCCTCCTGGCTGTCCTTCGCCGAGGAGAAGGTCGTCGAAGTCGAGGCTCTCGCGGCAGCCCGCGCCCACGGTCGTGACGTCCGGCCGGCGGTCTTCGCCCGCGCGAAGCGGGCGAAGCGCACCCGGGCGGAGTCGTCCCGCGTGCACAACCCCGAGGTGACGGCGAGGACCGCGGCCCTGGGCGGCCGCGACGGCAGGCGCTGCGATGCCGAGGTCCGCAGGCAGGCGCAGCTGGCCCTCGACATCCCCCGGCTGCCGACGACGACGATCGGATCGTTCCCGCAGACAGCCGAGGTGCGCAGGGCGCGCGCCGATCACCGCGCGGGCCGCATCGACGCCGCGGCCTACGAGCAGGCGATGAAGGCCGAGATCGACCGCGTGGTCCGGCTCCAGGAGGACCTGGGATTCGACGTCATCGTCCATGGCGAACCCGAGCGCAATGACATGGTCCAGTACTTCGCGGAGAACCTCGACGGCTTCGCGACGACGGAGGGGGGCTGGGTCCAGTCCTACGGCTCCCGCTGCACCCGACCGCCGATCCTCTTCGGCGACGTCTCCCGACCCGAGCCGATCACGGTTGACTGGTCGACATACGCGGCGACGCGGACCACGCGTTCCGTCAAGGGCATGCTCACCGGGCCCGTGACGATCCTCGCCTGGTCCTTCACCCGTGACGATGTGCCGCTGGCCGAGTCGGCGGACCAGATCGCCCTGGCCCTGGCCGATGAGGTGCGTGATCTCGAGGCCGCCGGGATCGGCATCATCCAGGTCGACGAGCCGGCGCTGCGCGAGCTCCTGCCCCTGCGGGAGGCACAGCGACCGGCGTACCTCGACTGGTCGGTGCGCGCGTTCCGTCTCGTCTCCGCCCAGGCGGCGCCGGGGACGCAGATCCACACGCATCTGTGCTATTCGGAGTTCGGGCAGATCATCGACGCGATCGGCGCCCTCGACGCCGATGTCACGAGCATCGAGGCGGCTCGGTCGCGCATGGAGGTGCTCTCCGACCTCGCCGAGTTCTCTCGCGGGATCGGACCCGGCGTCTACGACATCCACTCCCCGAGGGTGCCCTCGGTCGCGGAGCTCGTCGAGCTCATCGAGGCCGCCCTGTCGATCGTCCCGGACGACCGCCTGTGGATCAACCCCGACTGCGGTCTCAAGACCCGCGGCTACGCCGAGGTGACCGCGGCACTCGCCAACCTCGTCACCGCCCGCGACGCCGTGCTCGCCGCGAGGGCTCCCGCCCTCATCGATTCCCTCAGGTGATGCCCTCGACCCGTCGGGGCAGTTCGCAGGGGATGTAGTACACGCCCTTCGAGTCCTCTTCGACCTTCGCGCGCAGGGTGTCGTCGACGTCGACGTAGTCGCTGACCTTGATCGTGCCGGTCTGCGGGCTGAGCTCGCGAACAGCGAACGCGGGGATGAGGCCCTGGCGTCCGTTCCCGTCGACGGCGAGGGCGTACTTGGGCCCGGTGGCGCGGACCTTGACCTCGATGATCCCGTGCTCGTCGGCCGCCGCGAGCCGTTCTGGTTCGGGATTCGTCAGGGCGGAGAGCTCGACGGCGAGGACATCGGCCATGTCATCGACGGTGGCGAGCATGTTCGCCATGGCCCGGGCGAACTCCGCGTGGAGCTCGCTGGGCTTCATCGCGGCTCCCGGCTTGTACATGTCCTCATGGGTGAGTTCGCTCCACGCGTCCTGCAGCCGCGTCTTCACCTGGATCTCCGCATAGACCGGATCGTCGTCGACGGGGATCTGCAGGGTGACGTGCGCGGCACGGTAGCCGCTGGGCTTGGGCGGATCGACGTAGTTCTTCTCCTCGATGAGGACGAAGTCGCCGAGCTGCTCGGGGTCGCGCAGGGCGTCGAACATCATCACCTGGTCGCGCGGTGATTTGCACAGCACCTTGACGCCCACGATGTCGCGGATCTGGTCCTCGACATCCCTCCAGGAGGAGATGACGACCTCGGGATCCTCGGTGAATCTCTCCGTGAGCTTCGCGAGGGTGCGCGCGGGGTCCTTGATCCGGTGTCCGTCGACATCGAGCCGGGAGATGTCCTGGGCCTTGAGCAGGTCCCGCTGCTGCTGTTTGAGCCACAGCTTCATCTCCAGCGCGGCCGATTCCCAGGCTTCCCGTCGATGCTCATAGGCCTGATCGACGAACCGTCGCAATGCCGAATCCGCGCTCACCGTGTCTCCTCCCGTCAGCGATCCCTGACGAGTCCATCAAACCACGAGCGCGCCACCGGATGGTGGCGCGCTCGTCGACGTGTCAGCGCCGAGCTGTCAGCGGCAGGGTGCGCTCAGGCGGTCGGGGAACCACCGGCGTCCGAGCAGGCCAGTGCCCGCGCTTCGGCGAGCATGCCCTCCCGCGTCGCGATCTTCTTCCGCTCCCGACCCTCAACCTCACCCAGAGCCCGCTCCGCCGCATCGAGACGGTGATA
>NZ_QNSB01000018.1 GCF_003315415.1 Brevibacterium sanguinis | reverse complement strand
GGTCATGATTGCCTTTCAGCGAACGGGTGCAGTGGTGGCTGGAACGGTGGTGGGGGCCGAGACCACGAACGCCCCGACCGCCTCGGCCCCCACCACCGTTCCAGCCACCACTGCACCCGTTCGCTGAAAGGCAATCATGACCACTCTCACCCAGGAAGCCGACGCCACGGCCGCCAAGGATCTCGAGCACCTCGAGATCCAGGGCGTGAAGAAGGACTTCGGCACCACCACGGCGATCGAGAAGCTCGACCTCTCGGTGCGTCAGGGCGAGTTCCTCTCCCTGCTCGGCCCGTCGGGCTGCGGGAAGACGACCCTGCTGCGGATGATCGCCGGGTTCGAATCCCCCACCGCCGGCCGGATCCTCCTGTCCGGTCGCGACATCGTCGGCCTGCCGCCGCACCGGCGTCCGGTGAACACGGTGTTCCAGTCCTACCTGCTGTTCCCGCACATGAACATCGCCGACAACATCGCCTATGGGCTCAAGCAGGCGAAGACGCCGAAGGCCGAGATCGCCGAGCGCGTTCGCGAAGTCCTCGCGCTCGTGCGGATGGAGGAGTTCGCGGGACGCAAACCCGAGCAGCTCTCCGGCGGGCAGCAGCAGCGCATCGCCCTGGCCCGGGCGCTCGTCAACCGCCCCGAGGTTCTCCTCCTCGACGAGCCGATGTCCGCGCTCGACCGCAAGCTGCGCGAGGAGATGCAGCTCGAGCTCAAGCGCCTCCATGCGAAGCTCGGCACGACGTTCATCTTCGTCACCCACGACCAGGAGGAGGCCCTGGCGATGAGCGACCGGATCGTCGTCATGTACGACGGCGTCATCCAGCAGATCGGCTCCGGCGAGGAGATCTACGCCCAGCCGGACAATGGCTTCGTCGCGGGCTTCATCGGCAAGCAGAACTTCGTCCCCGCCGAGGTGACCTCCACGGACTCCTCGGGCGCGCGGCTGCGGACGGCGAACACCGTGATGGAGACGCGGTCCCTGACCGCGGGCCCCGCCTCGGCGTCGGGGTCGCAGTCGGCACTGACCGTCGGTGACCGGGTCCGCGTCGCCATCCGCCCCGAGCGGATGCGCGTGGCCGCCGCCGGCGCCCACGACCCGGAGGTCAACACGGCACGCGGACACATCCTGTCGGTCTCGTTCCTCGGCGACGTCGTCCAGTACATGGTCCAGGTCGGGTCGAACGACGAGATCCTCGCCCGGGTGCCCGCCTCCGGATCCCAGCTCCTCCAGGCCGGCGCCGAGGTGGACCTCAGCTGGGACGCCGACGCCGTGGCCGTCTACGCCGTCGAGGACGGTGCCTGAGATGACGAATGATGCCGATGTCCGCTTCCTGGCCCCGCGCACCGCGGCCGCCCGGCTGAGCAGGCGGGCGCTGCTCGCCGGCTTCGGGGTGGCGGGCCTGGGCGCCCTGAGCGCCTGCTCGCGGACGACGAAGATGGCCGCCTCCCCCGCCCTGGACGGCGAACTCGAGTCGAAGCTCAACCTCTACACCTGGGGTGACTACGACAACCCCGCCCTCATCGACGCCTTCAAGTCGCAGAACGACGTCCTCGTCCAGGTCGACTCCTACGGGTCGAACGAGGAGCTCATCGCGAAGCTCGCGACCTCCCGCGGCACCTCCGGGTACGACGTCGTCGTGCCGACCGGCTCGAACATCCCGAAGATGCTCAAGCACAACCTGCTCCAGGAGCTCGACTTCGACCTCATCCCGAACTTCGAGCACGTCGACCCGAACTTCACCCACCAGTACTTCGATCCCGAGAACAAGTACTCGGTCTGCAAGGCGTGGGGAACGACCGGCTACGTCTACGACACGACGAAGATCTCGCGGGACATGACGAGCTGGCAGGACTTCATCGACGTCGCCCAGGACGAGGCGGCCGGCACGACGTCCCTGCTCGAGGACCCGTGGGAGGTCGCGGCGATCGCCCTGGCCGCGCTCGGGTACAGTCTCAACACCGAGGACGAGGCCGAGCTCGAGGAGGCCCGCACGCTCATCCTCGAGAAGATCGCCCCGAACACCAAGGCGTACATCGGCAACGTCGCCACGGGCATGATCCAGGGCAGTTTCACTCTGCTCCAGGCCTTCAACGGCGACGCCCGGCAGGGCATGTCGGAGGTCGCGAGCCCGGAGAACTGGAAGTTCGTGTTCCCGACGCCCTCGGCGAACCTGTGGATGGACTGCTGGGCACTGGCCACGGGGGCGCCCCACCCGGACGCCGCCCACGCATTCATCAACCACATGCTCTCCCCGAACACCGCGATCGACCAGCTCGACTACATCGGCTACCCGATCGGCATCAAGGGGCTGGAGGAACTCGCCGCCGGGGCGGACCTCAGCCTGCCCGAACTCATCTTCCCGACCCAGGAGGTCCTCGACCGGCTCGAGGCCAGCAAGCAGACACCGGCCGATCAGATCAGGACATCGATCTTCGCCGATGCCCAGGCAAGGAGCGGAGCATGAGCACTCAGACCACTGCCGAGACCTCGACGCGGGTCGGAGCCCCGGCCGCAGACGGACGACGGCCCGATCGCGGGAGGAAGTCGGACCGGGTCGCCACCCGGGTCTTCGGTGCTGCGGCGATGTCGTTCCCGACCTGGGCCTACGTCCTGTTCTTCTTCGTCGCGCCGGTCGCCCTCGTCGTGTTCTACAGCTTCGGCTACAAACCCGATGAGTTCACCGCCGTCGCCACCGACCAGCTCTCCCTCGACCGGTACCCCGAGGCGATGTCGGGCGCATTCGTCACGACGTTCTTCGCGACCCTGCGGATCTCCGTGCTTGGCACCATCCTGTGCCTGCTCATCGCCCTGCCCTTCGCCTACTGGCTGGCGATCAAGGTCTCCCCGGCCCGGCGCTCCCTGGCGTTGGCGCTGGTCATGGTCCCGTTCTGGACGAACTTCCTCGTCCGCACCCTGGGCTGGCAGATCATGCTCTCCCCCGAAGGCTTCCTGTCGAACTGGATGCAGGGTCTGGGACTCCTCGACGGTCCGCTCGACATCCTCTACACGCGCACGGCCGTGCAGATCGGCGTCGTCTACAACTATCTGCCGCTGATGATCCTGCCGCTGTTCGTCGCCATCGACGCCTCCGGCCACAAGCTGCGCGAAGCCAGCTACGACCTCGGCGCGGGGAAGTTGACGACGTTCCTCAAGGTGACGCTGCCGATGGCGATGCCGGGAGTCGTCTCGGGATGCCTGCTCGTCTTCATCCCGCTCAACGGCGACTACGTCACCGCCACCGTGCTCGGCGGCGCGAGCGGGTCGATGATCGGCCAGCTCATCGCCAATCAGTTCACCACCGCGCAGAACTGGGCGCTGGGTGCCGCCATGGCGATGATCCTCATCCTCGCGACCCTCGCGGTCGTGGGCATCGGCTTCGCCCTCCTGTGGCTGGGCCAGAGGATCGCAGCCAGGATCAACAGTGTCCAGCTCACCGAGGGGAGGGTCTGAGATGGCCGGGAAGAACACGTTCGCCAGGCGGACGCCGACGGACATCGCGCTCCACGTCTGGGGCACCATCGTCTTCATCTACCTGTTCGTGCCGATCGCCGTCATCGTCGCGTACTCGTTCAACAACGGAAAGGTGCTCGCGAACTTCCAGGACTTCGGTCTCGGCGCCTACATCAGCGGCATCAACAACGACGTCATCATCTCGTCCGTCGTCACCAGCCTCCAGGCGGCGCTGGGCACCGCGGTCGTCGCGACGATCTTCGGCACCCTCGGCGGAGTCGCCCTGGCCCGGTCCAGGAGGGGCGCGTGGTGGGCGCTGGGGCTGACCGCTCTGCTCGGCCTCACGCTCGTCACGCCGGAGATCGTCGACGGCATCTCGTTCCTGCCGTGGTTCGTCACGGTCGGGGTCGACTGGGGCGTCACCCCGCTCAACAACGGGCTCGTGCGCCTGATCATCTCGCATGCGATGTTCTCGATGGCGATCGTCACCTTCATCGTCCGGGCTCGGCTCGCTGGCATCGACACCCGGCTCGAGGACGCCGCCGCCGACCTCGGCGCGACGCCGTGGAACCGGTTCAAGGACATCACCCTGCCGATCGCGGCTCCCGGCATCTTCGCCGGCGCGCTGATGTCGTTCACCGTCAGCCTCGACAACACGATCCTCTCGAGCTTCGTCCAGCAGCCCGGCTACACCCCGTGGCCGGTCTACATCTTCTCCGCGGTCCGGGTGGCCCTGCGGCCGGAGGTGGCGGCGATCTCGACGCTGATGTTCCTCCTCACCCTGCTCGCGCTGGCCTTCGTCGGATTCGTCCTGCGCAGGTCCGGGGGAAGCTCGACGGAGATCATCAAGACCATGGCCGCCTGAACCGGCGACCTCGCCGAGGTGGGGGTCGGAGTCCCTGCCCTCACCTCGGCGCCCTCCCGCACCTCCGCACCCCCACCGTCGACAAACCGCACATCGCAACTCCGCACCCCCACCGTCGACCAACCGCACACCGCAGAAAGTGAAGTGACACATGGACGTCCACGCCGCATTGGCCGACGCTTCCACCGTCCCGTACTGGCTCGACACCGACGAACGCCCCACTCCCCTCCCGCCGCTCGAGACCGACATCGAAGCCGACCTCCTCGTCGTCGGCGGCGGATTCACCGGGCTGTGGACCGCGCTGCAGGCCAAGGAGCGTGACCCGGGACGGCATGTGGTCCTGGTCGAGGCGAACTCGGTCGGCTGGGCCGCCTCGGGGCGCAACGGCGGATTCTGCGCCGCCAGCCTCACCCACGGATACGACAACGGCGCGTCCCACCTGCCGAAGGAGAACGACCAGCTCGCCCGGCTGGGCCGGGAGAACCTCGACGCGATCGAGGCGGCGGTCGCGAAGTACCGAATGGACTGCGAGTTCGAACGCACCGGTGAGCTCGATGTCGCGACCGAGGACTACCAGGTGCCCGCCCTGCGGGATGCGCACGACCCGGAGAACGGCTTCATCTTCTACGATCGCGACGAGCTCGCCGAGATCGTCAGGTCCCCGACGTACAAGGCCGCCCTCTGGGACTCGCGCGAGGTCGCGATGGTCCACCCGGCGAAGCTGTGCTGGGAGCTGCTGCGCGTCATCCGGGAGCTCGGCGTCGAGGTCTACGAGGGCACCAAGGTCACCGATGTCAGCGATCAGCGCTTCACCGTGCGGGTGAGGACGGAACGGGCGACGATCACCGCGAACCGCGTGGCCCTGGCCACGAACGTCTTCCCCTCGCTGCTCAAGCGGGTCAGCCTCCACACCGTCCCGGTCTACGACTACGCACTCATGACCGAGCCGCTGTCCGAGGACCAGTTGGCCGCGATCGGCTGGGAGGGACGCCAGGGCATCGGCGACTGCGCCAACCGCTTCCACTACTATCGGCTGAGCGCCGACAATCGCATCCTGTTCGGCGGGTGGGACGCCGTCTACCACTACGGAAGGCAGGTGTCATGGAAGTACGACCAGCGCGAGGAGACGTTCGAGACCCTCGCCGAGCACTTCCAGCAGACGTTCCCGCAGCTGGCCGATGTGAGGTTCACCCACAAATGGGGAGGCGCGATCGACACCTGCTCCCGGTTCTTCGCGTTCTTCACCACCGCCTACGGGAGGAAGGTCGCGATGGCGGCCGGCTTCACGGGCCTCGGCGTCGGAGCGTCCCGCTTCGCCGGCACCGTCATGCTCGATCTCCTCTCCGGAGAGGAGACGGAGCTGACCCGGTTGGAGATGGTGCGGAAGCTGCCCCTGCCGTTCCCGCCCGAACCTGTCGCCTGGCTCGGCATCACGATGACGACGAAGGCTCTCATCAGGGCGGATGAGAACGAGGGGCGGCGAGGTCCGCTGCTCAGGGTCCTCGACGCCGTCGGCATGGGCTTCGACTCCTGACGTCCGGTCGGCTGCCCGTGGGAGGCCCTTCCGCCCTTGATAGACTGGGATCGAGCGCGGGAGGTCCTCCCGAACACTTTCACAAAGGAGCAGTGGACGCATGGCACGTGTCGTCGTTGAGGTGATGCCCAAGCCCGAGATTCTCGACCCCCAGGGCAAGGCGATCTCCGGTGGGCTGTCCCGACTCGGATTCACCGGCTTCGGCGAGGTCCGGCAGGGCAAGCGCTTCGAACTCGAGGTCGACGGTGACATCACCGATGACGTGCTCGCCCAGGCTCGCGAGGCCGCGGAGAAGCTGCTGTCGAACCCCGTCATCGAGAACGTCGTGTCCGTCCACGCCCTCGAGGACGCCTGATGACCGGCACCACCATCGACCCCGCCGTGTTCGCCGGAGCCGCTGACGCCGAGGCGACGGGAACCACGGCGCCGAGGATCGGGGTCGTCACGTTCCCCGGGTCCCTCGACGATCGCGACGCCGCCCGCGCCGTTCGCCTCGCGACCGCGACACCGGTCAACCTGTGGCATGCGGACTCGACGCTCGAGGGCGTCGACGCCGTCATCCTGCCCGGAGGCTTCTCCTACGGCGACTACCTGCGCTGCGGCGCCATCGCCCGCTTCGCTCCGATCATGGAGGCCGTCGTCTCCGCCGCGAACGCGGGGATGCCGGTGCTCGGCATCTGCAACGGCTTCCAGGTGCTGTGCGAATCGCACCTGCTGCCGGGTGCGCTCATCCGCAACGATCACCAGCACTTCATCTGCCGGGATCAGGACCTCCTCGTCGAGAACGCCGATACCGCGTGGACCTCCGACTACAGCCAGGGCCAGACGATCCGGATCCCGCTGAAGAACGGTGAGGGCGGGTTCGTCGCCACCGACGACGTGCTTGATGAGCTCGAAGCCACTGGCCGCGTCGTCTTCCGATATCAGGGGCTCAACCCCAATGGCTCCCTGCGCGACATCGCCGGGATCGCGAACGAGCGCGGCAACGTCGTCGGCCTCATGCCGCACCCCGAGCACGCCGTCGAGGCAGGGTTCGGCCCCGAGGACGGCAGCGGAGTCGACGGCCGCGGGATCTTCACCTCGGCGGTGCGTGCCCTCGTCGACAACGGCTGAGACGCCTCGGTCCTCACGCGCTTGACCCGGAGTTCCTCCGGGCGGCGACGATCGCGCCGATGCCGAGCAGGATGAGGACCGCTCCCGCGACGACGCCGGTGATCTCGGCGCCCGTGCGCGGGATCGATGCCGATTGGTCGGAATCGCCGGGCCGGCCCGGACCCTCAGTCGAGCTGCTGATGACCGTGAACGACCCGTCGAGCACGGTGTCACCACAGGTGGCCGCGACAGAGTAGCTGCCGACATACGCTTCCGGCCTGTCCTCGAGCCCGAAGACCCTCACCGAGGCGGTGCCCACCTCGTCGACGTCGACGGTCCGATCGAAGAGCAGGGTCCTCGGCTCGGTGCCCCAGACCTCGAAGCGCACGGATTCGCGCCCCGACCCGCAGCTGCGGGCCGTGAGCATGACTCCCCTGTCCCGGCGGACGAAGTCGGCCCCGCTCACCGTCGTCGGGTCCACGGTGAGTGTCGGGTCGATCGTGTCGCCGCCGTTCGGCGTGACCGTGAGCGACGTCTCGCCGGTGACCTCCGAACACGTGGCGCGGACGATGTGCTCGCCGATGAAGCCGTAGCCGTCGTCGATGTCGGGATCCACCTGATACGTGGCCTCCGCGGCGCCCTCGCCATCGGCCGTCACGCTCGTCTCCCAGGTCGTCGTGTCCGGGTCCTCGGCGAGGGCCGCGTGCAGCTGGATGTCGGTGTCCGGCTCGCAGCCGGTCACCGCCACGGTGGCTCCCGCGTCGCGGAACTCGCTGAGAGGCATCTGCGCCGGTGTGAGTGCGACCTTCGGCGCTGCGCCGCTCGGGGTCTCGGCGATGATCTCCACGCTGCCCTCGAATGTGGCGGAGTCGACGCCGTCGCGGTCGACCGTGACGGTGAAGTAGAGGCGCGTACCGACCTCGGGTGAGGAGTCGTCGACGATCGTGCCGTCGAAGGTCCCGTCCTCGGCCACCGTCGTCGGACCGTCGCCGAGGCTGGGGGTGATGACGTCCCCGGCCCGCAGCCCCTCGATGGAGTACCGGATGCCGCTGTCGGGGTCGGCGAGCTCCTCCGGGGTCAGCTGGGGTGTGTGGAGGAGGAACACCGCGTCGATCGGTTCGGCGGAGTCGGTGGATTCGGTCGAGTCGGAATCTTCCGTCGGCTCAGCCTCGTCGGTCGGCTCGGCGTCCTCGGTCGGGTCTGGGTCGCCCGTCGGGTCGGTGTCCTCGATTGGATCTGGGTCGCCGGTCGGGTCGGTGTCCTCACCGGAGAGCGATGAACGTTCGGTGTCCTCCGGACCCGCTTCGGCGGCCAGCGGGCCCGCGGCGCCGGAGGCGACGATGCCCATGCTCGGAGAGTCGGCTGCGGCCACCGGGACCGCTCCGAAGGCGACGAGCCCGAGTGCGATGGTCGCCGCCAATGCCAGCCGTCTCATGTTGACCCCTCCAGCGAAGCGATTCGTGCACCAGTGCGGTGATTCGCACAATACGCACAACGGACCCGCTTGCCGACTATTGGTCATTGAGTTCATGAAGGAATCGAGATGGAGAAGAGTGCCTCATCGGCAACGAATCGGTATCAACGCGCATCTGCAGGTGACCTTGTCGGGGTCTCTGCGACGAAAGGGTCACCGATCACATGGTCGACGCATCGAGACGGTCACGACTTCGTGGGATCCACGTCGACGGCTTCGGAGAATCGTTATCCTCCCTCCGGAGACGCCACTGCCCCGGGGTCGACGCCCCGGGGCAGTGACATCCGCGATTCGGCGCCGATTCCTCGGTGCCGATTCCTCAGCGCGGATTCCTCGACGACGGTTCCTCAGCCACGCTCTCGAGCCTCGTCGGAGCCGCGCTCTCGAACCTCGTCGGCACCGAGTTCTCGATCCTCATCGGCATCGCGCGCCGCCTCGACCACGGCGTCGGCCACTGCCGTTCCGGCCGGCCTCGCCGACCCTTCGGCTGTCGACGCCGCCTGCGCGTCCGTGCTTCCGTCAGCAGCGGCCTCGTCCGCACCCGAGTCGCCCTCCGCGGCCGGCGCACCGGTGACGGCTGACGCCACGGCGAGGGCCGGCGCACCGATGCCGGCCGCGTCGGCCGCCGCCTCATGGGCGGCGACTCCCGGTTCGGCCTCGGACTCGGCGAGCACCTCGGCGGTGAAGTGCTCTTCGGCGTCCTCTCCACGGAACTGGGTCATGTAGAGCCGGTGGTAGGCACCCTCGGCCGCGAGCAGCTCCTCGTGGCTGCCGTGCTCGACGATGGCCCCGTTCTCCATGACGAGGATCGTGTGGGCATCGCGGATCGTCGACAGCCGGTGGGCGATGACGAACGACGTGCGATCGGTGCGCAGCGCCGCCATCGCCTGCTGCACGAGCACCTCGGTGCGCGTGTCCACCGACGACGTCGCCTCATCGAGGATGAGCAGCGATGGGTCCGCGAGGAACGCCCTCGCGATCGTGATCAGCTGGCGCTCACCGGCGGAGACGCTGCCCGAATCCGAGTCGATGACCGTGTCGTAGCCATCGGGCAGCTGCCTGACGAACCTGTCGACCATCGTCGCCCGGGCGGCGTCGACGACCTCCTCGTCGGTGGCGTCGAGCCTCCCGTAGCGGATGTTGTCGCGGATCGTCCCCTCGAACAGCCAGGCGTCCTGGAGCACCATGCCCACGTGCGACCGCAGGTCGGCGCGGGTGAGCTCCCGGATGTCGATCCCGTCGAGGCGGATGGTCCCGCCGCTGATCTCGTAGAACCGCATGACCAGGTTGACCAGCGTCGTCTTGCCGGCGCCGGTGGGCCCGACGATCGCCACGGTGTGTCCGGGCTCGGCCGTGAAGGAGACCTTCTCGATGAGCGGGGTGTCCTCCTCGTAGCGGAACGTGACGTCGGAGAACTCCACCCGGCCCGGCGTGCGGGCAGGCAGGGTCTCGCGTGCGTCGTCGGGCTCCTCCTCGTCGGCGTCGAGGAGCTCGAAGGTCCTCTCCGCCGAGGCGACTCCCGACTGGAGCATGTTCGCGACGCCGGCCATCTCGGAGATCGGCTGCGAGAACTCCCGCGAGTACTGGATGAACGCGGTCGCATCACCGAGGGTCATCTGCCCGGAGGCGACCTTGAGCCCGCCGGCGACGGCGATGAGGACGTAGCTGAGGTACGAGACGAACTGCATCGCGGGCATGATCATGCCCGAGACGAACTGCGCCCCGGCCGAGGCCCTGAACAGTTCGTCGTTGCGTCGGTCGAACTCGGCGAGCATGACCTCGTCGCGTCCGAAGGCGCGCACGACGTCGAGCCCCGAGAACGACTCCTCGACGTGGCCGTTGACCGCGCCGGTGTGCTTCCACTGGGCCTTGAACAGCTTCTGAGACCTCACGCCGATGACTCCGGCGATGATGCCCGACAGCGGCAGCGCGATGAGGGCGAGCAGAGCGAGCTGCCAGGACACGATGAACATCATCACGCCGATGCCGATGATCGTCAGCGCCGACTGCACGAGCTGCGAGAACGCCTGCTGCAGCGCCTGCTGGATGTTGTCGACGTCGTTCGTCACCCGGGACATCACGTCCCCGCGCTGCCGCGTGTCGAAGTAGCGCAGCGGCAGCCGGTTGAGCTTGCGCTCGATGTCCTCGCGCAATCGGTAGACGACCCTCATGACCAGGGCGTTGAGGATGTATCCCTGCGCCCACATGAGCATCGAGGCGACGAGGTACATGAGGAGGACGATGATGATGATCTGCCCGAGCGCCGTGAAGTCGATGCCCTGACCGGGCACGACCTCGGCGGTGGCGAGCATGTCGGCGTAGTCGTGCTCCCCGGCCGCGCGCGCCTCGGCGATGATCGCGTCGATCGAGGCGCCCGCGGGCAGCTGCGATCCGATCACTCCGGAGTAGACGATGTCCATGGCACGGCCGAGGACCTTCGGGGCGATGACGGTGAGGACGACGGATCCGACGACGAGCAGGACGACGTTGATCAGTCCGACCTTCTCCGAGCGCATGAGTCCGAAGAGGCGCTTGACCGACGGCCAGAAGTGCTTGGGCTTGCGGGCGGGGGTGCCGCCGAACATGTCCCCTTCGTCTCCCTGGGGCACGTACTCCTCGTCGACGGCCTCGTCGGCCGTCACGGTGTCGTTGGCGGTCAATCAGCTCACCCCTTCCGTGGACAGCTGGGATTCGACGATCTCCTGATAGGTCGGGTTGGTCTCGACGAGCTGGTCGTGGGTGCCCTGGCCGACGATCCGACCCTGGTCGAGGACGATGATCTGATCGGCGTCGCGGATCGTCGAGACGCGCTGGGCGACGACCACGACGGTCGCGTCGGCGGTCGTCTCGCGCAGCGCCACCCGCAGCCGGGCATCCGTGGCGACGTCGAGAGCCGAGAACGAGTCGTCGAAGACGTAGATGCGCGGCTTGGCCGCCAGCGCCCGGGCGATGCACAGCCGCTGCCTCTGCCCGCCGGAGAAGTTCGTCCCGCCCTGCGACACGCCCTCCTCGAGCTGCTCCGGCTTGGCGGCGACGAAGTCGGCGGCCTGTGCCGTCGTCAGCGCCTCCCACAGCTCGTCGTCGCCGGCATGCTCGCTGCCGAAGCGGAGGTTCGAGGCGATCGTGCCGGAGAACAGGTAGGGCTTCTGCGGCACGAGGCCGACGAGCTGGGCGAGCTGATGCCGGTTGAAGGCGCTGACGGGGACGCCGTCGATGCTCACCCGGCCGGACTGCGGGTCGAGCAGCCTCGGGATCATGTTGACGATCGTCGACTTCCCCGCTCCGGTGGAGCCGATGATCGCGGTCGTCGTGCCCGGGCGGGCGGTGAAGCTGAGGTCCTCGATGACGGGGACCTCGGCGCCGGGATAGCCGAAGGTGACCGATGAGAACTCGAGCTCGCCTCGGCGCGGGAGCTCCTCGACCCCGTCCGGGATGACCATCGACGAGGTGGAGGCGAGGACCTCCGAGATGCGTTCGGCGCAGACGACGGCACGCGGGATCATCATCATCATGAACACGCCCATCATCACGGCCACGAGGATCTGCAGGAGGTACTGGAGGAACGCGGTCAGCGACCCGACCTCCATCTGTCCCGCGTCGACGCGGTGGCCGCCGAACCACAGGACGGCGGCGGTCGCGAGGTGGAGGATCATCATGATCGCGGGGAACATGAGCACGAAGAGGTTGCCGACCTTGACCGAGGTCTCGGTCAGCGCGCGGTTGGCGTCGGCGTACCGGTCGGTCTCGAACGGCTCGCGGACGAAGGCGCGGATGACGCGGATGCCGGTGATCTGCTCGCGCAGGACGCCGTTGATGTCGTCGACCTGGTCCTGCATGCGTCGGAACAGCGGCATGAGGAGGACGACGAGGATGCCGACGACGATGAACAGGGTCGGCACGGACACCCACACCAGCCAGGACAGCCCGACGTCCTCGCGGAGGGCCATGATGATGCCGCCGATGCACATGATCGGCGTCGAGACCATGAAGTTGAGGGTCATGAGGACCAGCATCTGCACCTGCTGGACGTCGTTGGTGTTGCGGGTGATGAGGGTCGCGCTGCCGAACTTCCCGACCTCGAGGGTCGAGAGCTCATCGACCTTGCTGTAGATGGACCGGCGCAGGTCGCGCCCGACGCCCATCGCCGCTCGCGCGCCGAAGTAGATCGCGGTGATGGCGGTGACGACCTGGACGAGGCAGACGAGGAGCATCGTCATGCCGGTCGCCCAGATGAAGTCGGTGTCGCCCTTGGCGACGCCCTCATCGATGATGCGGGCGTTGAGGCTGGGCAGATAGAGGGCGGCGATGGTCGAGGCCAGCTGCAGGACCACGACGAGGACGATGGAGAGCCAATAGGGTTTCGCGTATTTCAGGGACAGGCGTAAGAGAGCCACAGTGAACGTCCTGGGGATTAAGGGGAGCGATTGTCAACTGTCGTGAGAGCAACACATCATCTTACATCAGTTCTGCGACCTTTCAAGAGCTCCGGCGGAATTCCTTGGACCCACATCCCACCACGAGGCACTGACACGACAGCGTGCCTCCACGCCAGACGTCGGCTCCCCCTTAGGCTGGTGGCCATGAGCACAACATTGCAGGATCTGGTCAACAGCGCCGTCTTCCTCTCCACGGAGATGCAGTCGCATTTCGGCAGGCTCATCGCCGACGCGTCCTGGGACGTCGACTTCACCGCGGATCCGCAGCTGACGTTCTCCTCCGAGGACGGGACGCTGCGGACGCGCCCCCACCTGCTCGGCTCCGAGTCCCACGGCACGTGGCTGTGGGGGTGGGAGAACATCAACGACTTCCCCGAGCCTGTGGTCGCCGTGTCCCATCGGGTCCGCCGGTTCGGTGCCGGGGAGGGCGTTCCGGAGCTGACGACTCCCGAGCTCGAGCTCGACGACGAGCTGGCCCTGCGTCTGACCCTGGCGGCGAAGGCGGCGACCGGGATGTGGGCCCACTATCCGGCCGCGGCCGGCGCGGGCACGACCGTGTGGCTGCTCGTCGAGGCCCCCGAGCTCGCCCTGCCCGCCCCGCGGGTCAAGGCGACGGTCCGCGCCCTCATGCAGGGGCTGACCCTGACCACCGTCGACGATCATCGGGCCGCTCTCGAGGCCTATGTGGCCAGGCGCGGAGTCCCCACGGTCGCTCTGCCCGACGACGGGATCCGCCTGCTCTTCTCCGACGGCTCCGCCGACCTGTCCTTCGACGAGCAGCGGCGGATCTCCAACTGCGAGGTCCAGTCCCCGCTCGAGGGCGAGGCCGCCGAGCAGTTCGCCTCGTCCGACGCTGCCGGGGCGGGTACGGGTGCCGCCGGGGCAACCGCAACCGGTGCCGCCAGGGCGGGTGCGTCCGCCGCGGGCGCGGGGGCAGTGGGTGCGCCCACAACCCGTGCGGCCGAGGGTGCCGGCGCCGAGGCGACCGCTCCCGGATCGGAGAAGACGGCCGAAGCGACCACCCCCGCAACCGAGAAGCCCGCCGAGGTGCCCGCACCTGCCTCCGAGGAGTCGTCCAAGGCAGCGGAGACCGAGGCGGCGGAGACCCGCCGACCGGTGGGAGACGAGCAGGAGCAGCGCACCGAGGTGATGGATGAGCGCGAGCGCGCCGGGACTCTGGCGGTCGGAGATGCCGCCGAGGAAGCCGCCGCCCGTGACGAGGCAGCTGCCCGGGAGCAGGTCGAGGCCGACGCGACGCACGAGGAGACCACCGCAGGAAGCGGGCCCGCCGACCGGCGGCCGGGCGCAGCGCGTGACGAGGCCGCAGCCGGCGACGAGACCGAGGCCGCCCGCGAGGACCAGACCGAGCAGCCGAAGAAGAAGAAAGGCCTGTTCTCGAAGCTCTTCGGCCGCTGACACTGCTGCCTCCGGCGCGATCGGACCTCGCCTCCATCAGCCCTGGATCCATACATCTGTTCCGGAACGGATGTATGGATCCAGAAGTGATGCGGTTCCGTCAGGAACGCCGGAGCGCACATTCCGCTGGAGCCGCGCCACCGGCGACTCCACCGCCGGCGGGGGCTAGTCCGCTTGGGCGGCGTAGGACTCCTTCGCCTTCCGCGGCACGAGCACGACCGGCACCGGCGAGTGCTTGATGATCTTCGCGGCCCGTGACCCCAGGGACAGCCGGGTCAGCGGACCGAGCGTGCTCGACCCGACGAGCAGCACCTCGGCGTCCTTCCAGCCGATGGCGCGCACCGCGGTGTCCCAGTCGGGACCGACCCCGACCACGACCTCGGAGGTGCGGCCGCTGAGCTCGTCGGCGTCGTCGAGCAGCTCGGCGGTCTGGCTGCGGATGACGTCGGTCCACTCACGCACGAGCTGATCCTCGGCGTCGACTCCCGATCCGGCGCTCACCCCCGTGATCGCCGACTCGGGACGCGGAGCGAACGCGGCGATGCGCAGCACGGCTCCGGCCAGGCCCGCCACCGCCGCGGCCCCGCGGACGAGTTCTGCCGCGGTGCTCGATCCGTTGAAGGCCGCAGTCACGCGCTGCAGCGTCGGGACCGAGGGCAGCTCGAACCCAGCCGGTGCGATGGCGACGGGCAGCTCCGCGGACTGGAGCAGACCCGTCGACACGGAGCCCAGGCGGATGGTGCCGGGTTCGCTGTCCTCGGCCGAGCCGACGACCAGTCGCATCGCATCGACCTCGGCGCAGACCTCGAGCAGCCCGCGGCGGATCGAGCGGGCCTCCCGGACGAGGGTGCGGACGTCGACGTCGTCGGGGACGAGCCGGGCCGCCTCGGCGAGGACCTCCTGGGACACCGCGACGATGTGACCGCGGTACTCGGTGTCGATCCGGGGCAGGATCAACGGCGAGGCGACGGCGCTGACGGCGACGAGGACGAGCGGCCGCGAATAGGACCGGGCCAGCAGGACGCCGAGGCGGACGGCCGGAGCGTTGTCGTGCCCGGGGGCGACTCCGACGACGATGCTCATCGGGCAGCCGCCTCGGTGCCGGTTTCGAGCTGCCGGCCGAGCACCGAGTTCTTCCGCCCGGTGAAGAAGTACCAGACGAGGAACACGGCGGTCCAGACGGCGAAGACGATGATGGTGATCGGGCGCAGGTCCTTGATGATCCACAGGCAGCCGATGACCGACAGGATCGGGATCACCGGGTAGAAGGGAACCTTGAAGGAGCGCTCGAGGCCCGGCTCGCGCCGGCGCAGGACCATGACCGCGATCGACACGACGATGAACGCTGCGAGGGTGCCGATGCTCGTCATCTCCGCGAGGAAGTTGATCGGCAGGACGCCGGCGAGGATGGCGACGACGACCGCGACGATGATCGTGTTGGGCACCGGGGTCATGGTGCGCGGGTGCACGGTCTGGAAGATCTTCGGCGCCATGCCGTCCTTCGACATCGCGAACAGGATGCGTGTCTGCCCATAGAGGACGACGAGGGTGACGGAGAAGATCGAGATCACCGCGCCGATGGCGACGATGGTGCCGGGCCAGGAGGCGCCGATGATGTTCTCGAGGATCGCCGACAGGCCTGCTGACTGCCCGTCGAACTTCTCCGGCTCCTGGGCGCCGATGCCGGCGATCGCGACGAGCACGTAGACGGCGGTGACGATGATGAGGGCGGAGATGATCGCGATGGGCAGGTTCCTCCGCGGGTTCTTCGCCTCGTCGCCGGCGGTGGCGACCGCGTCGAGGCCGACGAAGGAGAAGAAGATGATCCCGGCTCCGGTCATCACCCCGCTGAAGCCGAAGGGAGCGAAGTCGGCGAAGTGGTCGGCGTTCCAGCCGGTCAGGCCGACGGCGACGAAGAAGATGAGCACGGAGATCTTGACGATGACCATGATCGTGTTGGTGATCGCCGAGTGCGAGGTGCCGCTGATGAGCAGGAGGGCGCAGAGCAGGATGAGGATGACGGCCGGCAGGTTGACGATGCCGCCCTCCTCAGGGGCGTAGGACAGTGCCTCGGGCAGCTGGAACCCGAAGAGGTTGCCGAGCAGCTGGTTGACGTACTGGGACCAGCCGACGGCGACGGCAGCGGTCGAGACGCCGTATTCGAGGAGCAGGCAGGCGGCCACCCCCATCGCGGGCAGCTCGCCCAGTGTCGTGTAGGCGTAGGAGTAGGACGAGCCGGAGACGGGAACGCTGCCCGCGAGCTCCGCGTAGCACAGGGCGGAAAGCCCGGCGACGACGGCCGCGATGACGAACGACCAGATGACGGCGGGGCCGGCGATCGGCACCGCTTCGGAGAGGATGAAGAAGATGCCCGTGCCGATCGTGCCTCCGACACCGATCATGGTCAGCGGGAACAGCCCGATGCTGCGTTTGAGGCCGCGTTCGTCGTCCTCGGTGCCTCGAGCCGGAACCGGCTTGACGCGGAACAGCTGCTCTTTCAATGTCGACATGGTGTGGGTCCAGACTTCTTTGTCGGTTCGTCGCCCAGGGCTCGGAACGTCGTTCGGATCGGTCAATGCCGGCTTCGCGCCGGCGGTTCAGTTCCGGCTTCGCGCCGGCGGTTCGGTGCCGGCACCTGTGCCGGCGGCTGCGACGGCCGCCCACCTCGGCGGCCGTCGCCGGGGCACTCAGTCCTCGACGATCACGCGGTAGCGCGAGAGCGAGGAGTCGACGGCGCCGCGGACGTATCCGGTCGGCGACGACGACACAGCGTCGAGGAAGGCGACGGTCTCGGAGGTGATCTCCTCACCCGGCAGGACGTTCGGCACACCGGGCGGGTAGGCGGCCAGGGCGTCGGCGGAGATCCGGCCGATCGCCTCGGCGGCGGGAACCACCTCGGTGGAGGCGAAGAATCCCTCGCGGGGAAGCAGTCGCATCCGTCCGGGGGTGGGCAGGGCGGGGAAGTCCTCGGCGGCCGAGAACTCGGCCCGGGCCTCCTCGGCGGCCTCGGACTCGATGACGGCGACGAGTGCGCGGTGGACGGCGTCGACGTCGGGGGTCTTGCCGGCGCCGATGACGGCCACCAGCGTCGTCGCGGTCGACATCTCGAAGTAGATGTCGTGTCCGCCGATGAGCTGGTCACGCACCCAGTGCGCGCTCAGTCCGGTCGCGGAGAGGTCGATCGGCACCCGCAGCAGATCGGTGTCGACGATGTCGTCGAAGGCCGTGAACGTCTCCCCCACGTCGCTCATCCTCTCGTCGGCGGCGATGAGCTCGCGGAAGCGGCAGGCGGTGAGGATCGAGGCACCGATCGCGTCCTCGTTCGTCGCGAGGCTGCGGCGGGCGATGTCGAGCGATCCCATGAGCAGCGCCGACGACGAGGTCGAGGCGGTCATCGCGAACGCCCGCTCGACGAGGGGTTCGAGGACATCGGCGAACGGACCGTCGCCGAGGTGGAGCATCGCCGACTGCGTGAGCGATCCGGCGAGCTTGTGCGTCGAGGAGACGACGAGGTCCGCGCCGAGGCGGGCGGGCGACTCGGGGAGGCGCGGGTGGAACCCGAAGTGCGGACCCCACGCCCCGTCGACGATGAGCGGTGCGCCGAAGGAGTGCGCGATCTCGCTCAGCGCCCGGACGTCGGCGACCGAGCCGAAGTAGCTCGGGGAGACGATGTAGACCGCCGAGGCGGGCCGACCGCGATCCTGTGCCTCGCGCAGTGCGGTCTCGAGGGCCTGCGGGGAGACGCCATGGGCGATGCCGTTGCGGGTGTCGACATTGGGCAGGACGTAGCTGGGGTGCAGTCCGGCCAGCACGATCCCATCGCTGAAGCTCGAGTGCGCGCTGCGCTGGGAGAGGACGTTCTCGCCGAGTCCGCGCACGGCGAGGGCGACGGTCCGGTTGGCCTGGGAGGCGCCATTGGTGAGGAACCAGGTCCGGCGCGCACCCCAGGCGTCGGCGGCAAGGGCCACGGCTTCGTCGAAGGGAGAGTCGTCCTCGAGGTCGACGCCGTCGAGCAGCATGGGGATGTCGAGGCGCAGCGCGCGTTCCCCGATGAAATCGGACAGGCCGGTGCTCATCCCGGCATCGGTGCCGCCATGGCCGGGGACCATGAGCTGGATGGGTCCGCGTCCGGCGAACTCTTCGAGCGCCTCGGCGTAGGGGGCCCGATCCTGATCGAGTCGGAAGCAGCTGTGCTCCCGGGTCGACGAGGTGGTGCGAGCGACCCGGTCGACGGTGTCGAGCTCGTGGGGCAGGGTGACGGTCTGTGATGACGATTCCAGCATGGTTCCATCTTCGGCCCGGGAACCCGGCGGGGTGAATCCCCGTAAAGACTGCCGAGCACCATAGAGGGTATGGTGCGCCGGCGTGAAACGCCGTCCGACGGACCTAGACTCGTCTTATGCTTGATCTGCGGCAACTCATGGCGCTGAGGGCGGTGAGCCTCACGGGCTCTGTCACTGCCGCCGCTCGTCAGCTGGGCTGGAGCCAGCCCTCCGTCGACTATCATCTGCGCAATCTCGATCGGCTCGTCGGCACTCCCCTGCTGCGCCGATCCACTCGCGGGTCGACGCTGACGCCGGCGGGCACGATGATGCTCGAGCAGGGCAACCGCATCCTCAACCTCAGCGAACGAGCGCTCAAGGACGTCCGCGCGCATGCCGCGACGGGAGCGACGCGCCTGCAGTTCGGCGCCTTCCCCACGGCCGCGGCCTTCTTCCTCCCCTCGATCGTCGGCCTCGCCAAGGATGTGGGCATCCACATCCAGAGCACGCTCGAGGAGTTCGGGCAGCTCGTCTCCCACATCAACCGCCATGAGTACGACGTCGTCCTCGTCTACTCGGTGCCCGGATACGACCTGCCCTTCGCCCCGGACATCCAGACCACCGAGGTGTTCCGGGATCCCCTCTACCTCGCGCTGCCGCAGTCCCACCCGCTGGCTGTGCCCGAGCCGATCGATCTCGAGACCCTGCTGACGTTGGATGAGGAGAACTGGCTGTTCGGGTCGACTCCCGACGACCCGATGGATCTCGTCGTCATCGACGCCTTCCGGGCGGCCGGGCATTCTCTCGAGGTCGCGTTCCGCACGGACGACTTCTCGGTCATGCTCGGGATGATCGGGGCCGGGATGGTCATCGGTCTGGTGCCGAGCATGGCGGCGGGCAACGCCCCTGCCGGTGTGGTCCTCCGGCCGATCGCCGAGCCCCGGTTCGCCCGGTCCCTCCTTCTTGCGGCTCCAGCGGTGGGGCCGGGCAAGGAGCTGCCGCCGACCGTCCGCCGGTTCGCCGCAGTGGTGAGGAAGGCCATCACCGAGGTGGAGGCCGGCTAGCGCCGGTTCCATTGATCCGGAGGATCCGACCGATGGGGAGGGGAAATGAGAATGGCCCCTCGCGGCCAGCCCCGCTCTTCTCCGAGGAAGAACACGACTGGACACGAGGAGCCACTCAAGTAAATTTTGCGGCGGTCACTTACTCTCCCACAACCACCAAGTTGCAGTACCATCAGCGCGAATGGGCTTAGCTACCGGGATCGGAACGGTTAACCGGGC
>NZ_QNSB01000017.1 GCF_003315415.1 Brevibacterium sanguinis | reverse complement strand
ATCGGGAAGTTCTCGTTCGCCCGGGCGGTGTGAACGCCCCAGTAGGCGGACGCCGGGATCTCCAGGCTTCCGATCGAATCGGTCTCGGTGCGCGTCGGCTGGGCAGGACTAGATTTCAAGATTCCAACTTTCCGTAGTGTGGCTTCCCGGACGGAAATATTCGAATGAGCGCTGGAAGCGTCCAACCGTCGGCGGTGGAGTGTAGTTGTCAATGAGCCTCAGGAAGGCGTCAATCGGTTGCTAGCACACGGCCGGGCTCGAGAATACCGGCGAGGCTGGCCCCTGAGGTGGCGATCAGGCCGGTGAGAGCGGTAATGTCAGAATCTTTTGGGGTCTCGGCGAAGACGACGAGCACTCTGCATCCTGCCAGCGCACCGCAGGTGTCAAGAATGCCCTCTACCTCGTTGGCATAAGCGATTCCAACCCCGAGTTCACGAGCGACGATGTGGCCGAGCACCGCGTCTTCAACCTGGTTCCAAATCAGCACCAAGTCGGCCCCGAGTTCCGACGCTTCGCTGGCTAGCCTTTTCCCCGTCGTCTCGACCTCCGGCGGCTGAGGCGGTGTCCAATCGTCATTTGCCACGCTGCTCATCACTTCGCTCTCCTAGTTGCGTCGACTGTCGCTGCCAATTTCCTCAACAAACCGGCGGTTGGATGGATTCCATCAGCCGCCTCACCGGCAAATGACGGGGCGCCCTCATCACAATGTCCCAGTACTTTCCGCCGAGCACGTGCAGGCCTACCGCCTTATCCCGGAGCTCGGACTGCAGTGCTTCATCGGCGACGACGCCCCGAGCGTTGTCGCACCGGGCTGACAAACTCGTCCCGTCGGTCAGTACCACCTCGACCAAGGTGGGAGCGTCGGCCGGCCAGCAGGCGGTGAACGAGGGGTCTTCCTCGACGTGGACCCGGTGAGCTACGGACAGAGCGGCCGCGCTGGGATCGTCGAAGACATCGGGGTCCGCTCGTCCCTCAACCAGAGCCGCGGCCACGGCGAAGGGGATCGAGAATCGTCGCGACAGCGCTGTGTCGAGGCTACCGTCCGCCACCTTGAGGTTGTTCCGCGTGGTGCGCACCCTAACGGATTCGATGTTCTCCGGCTCGACACCCCGAATGCCCAGTGCCGCCTCGATGCTGGTGTGGGTTAGTGCGCACGCGGAGTAAAACTTGAAGTAGCCGTTGAAGATCCGGGGACGGCCGCGGTAAGGAGCCTCGGCCTCGATCTCCTGCGCGAGAGGTCCGTCCAGCAGGGCGTCGAGCACCGACGTCCCGCCGGTCCATCCCATCGAGGCGAGCTGGCAGGCGCGCACCGCGGCCGCCGCTGATTGTCCTGTCCAGGTGTTTCGAGCGCTGGAGCCGTCGAGGCAGCTGCCCCAATGCGTGGCCAGCATCGAGGTGGCAGCCACTTTCGCCGCGGGCAGCGGATCGCCCCCGCCTAACAGTGCCACTGCCGCCGCTGCTCCGATGCCGCCGATGTGTCCGTGCGGATGGACTCCTGGGGTCAGACGGTGGGACTCCAAGAGGTACGCAGAGACCTCGTAGCCAAAGAGCAGGGCATCGAGCACGGAACCCAAGTCGCATTCCCAGGCTTGGGCCGCCGCCAGCACCGCGGGCACCACATGAGCGGCAGGATGGCCCGTGGGCCTGGTCCCCTCGTCCATCTCCAAGGCGCAAAGGATGCTGCCGTTGATGTACGCCGCATTCTCCGCCGACGCCCACCCGCCTCCGGCGGTGAGCAGAGAGGACCGGCACAAGTCGCTCGGAGCTTCGTGCCGTACACGGCCGGTGAGCGGATGGTCGGCGACGAGGTCTCGCGCCTCAGCACGCTGCCCTGCGGCAATCGCCACGGACACAGTGTCGGCAAACACTAACCGGGCGCGGGATTCTGCCTCGCCGTCGGCCCCGCCGTCGACGAGGGCTCGGGCCGAGTCGATCAACCTCTGCAGACCCTCGCTGTTCATGCCTCGGCCGTCTCCGCTGGCCGGTGCGAGGCCGCGACGAAGGTTCCACGGCGTTCCCCGACCGGTTCGCCGTCCTTCATCGACACCTGGCCGCGAATGACACTGCCGGTGATGCGTCCCCTAAGCTTCCATCCGTCCCAGGTCGAAACCGGGTTAAGGGCGTGCATGTCGTCGTTGCGGATGGTGTGGTTACCGCGGGGATCGACAAGTGTGACATCCGCGTCGGTGCCCGGACGAAGGGATCCCTTGCGCGGATAGAGGCCGTAGAGCTGTGCCGTCGAGGTCGAAAGCACCTCGGCCAGGCGCTGCGGTGTGATCTTGCCACGCAGCATCCCGTCGACGAGCAGCGGTGCAACTGTCTCGACGCCGAGGCCTCCCGCGGGCGCCTGACCGAAGCCAACCATCTTCTCAGACACGAGGTGCGGTGCATGGTCAGAGCCGATGGACGAGATGGTGCCGTTGTTGATGGCCTCCCACAGCGCGTCCTGGTCCTCCTGGTGGCGGACAGGAGGATAAACTTTGATCAACGGGCCGAGCTCGGCCTCCTTTTCGGCGGTAAGCGTGAGGTACTGGGGACAGGTCTCGGCCGTCACCGGCGCTCCGGCCGCCTGTGCCCGGGCGACGACGGCCGCGCCCTGCGCCGATGCCATATGGACGACGTGGAAGCGGCAACCGGTTGCCCTGGCGAACTCGGCTCCGATTGCAATGGTGGTTGCCTCGGCGATGGCAGGACGGGCGGTTAGCAGGTCGTCATAAGTCTCGATCGGGTGCCCCAGCGCTTCTGCCGACGCGGACAAGATGTGCCGGTCTTCGCAGTGCGCCGCGAGTACCCCGCCTGTCTTCGCGACATTGGCGAAGAGTTGCAACACCTCGCCGTTCTCAGGGGGCAGGAGCACGCTGTCTGGGTCGGCCGAGTCGAAGTTGTAAACGAGCCCCTTGGTCTCCTTATCCAGGGCGTAGCCCCAGAAGAGTTTCACGGCCGCGGCGCCCGCGGCGAAGAGCTCGGGAATGTCCTCGGCGTTCTCAGGCCCGAGCGCCAGTCCCCAGAGGCCGAAATCGACCCAGGCCTTCTCCTCGTGCTGCGCTCGACGTTCGGCGAACACCTCGGCGGTGGAGACTGCGGGGATTGCATTGGGCATTTCGATGATCGTCGTCAGACCACCGCACAAGGCTCCCAGCGTCGAATGTGCGAAGGTCTCCTTATGGGTGCTGCCCGGATCGCGGGAGTGCACATGCGGGTCGATAAACCCGGGAAAAACAAGCTGGCCCTCGGCATCGACGAGCTCCTCGTGGTCGACCTCGTTAGGCGAAGCCGGGTCGAGGACGGCGGCGATCGTGCCGTCGATACAGAGCAGATCGGCCTTCTGCGGGCCGGCCTCCGTGACAAGGGTTCCGCCGGAGATGAGCAGTCGCATGTTCATATATCCTTTGTTCGATTGGGTGCACTGGGGATGAGTTGGTCGCCGAGAGATTGCACGGCGGCCCGGCGACGAAGACGCCCTCAGTTCGAAAGGTTCGAATCGAGGTTGAGCAAGGTCTCCAGCAGCACATTCGTGCCGACGGCGATGTCCTCGCTCGTGCTGAACTCATCCGGCACATGGGACAGACCGCCGTTCCGACTGGGAATGAAGATCAGCCCGGTGGGTACGATCGTGTTGATCATCTGCGCATCGTGGCTCGCCCCGGAGGTGAGCACACGATACGAGGTCTCGCGAACTCGCGCGGCATCGCTCGTCTGCTCGCGGATGAGAGTGGGCAGGATTACCGGTGAAGTGTCGGCGAGGACCTCCAGCTCCATCCTCACACCGCGCCGGGTGCACACTTCCAGCGCCTGCTGGGCGATGAAGCTCGCGGCAGCCCGCTGTCGATCGGCATCGATGTCGCGCACGTCAAGGCTGAATGTGACTCGCCCGGGGATCGTTGTGATGGAGTTCGGATCGACATCGAGCTTGCCCACCGTCGCTCGGGTACCCCGGTGCTCAACGTCCGAAGCGAGCGCCTCGGCGATGAGCACGCACTCCGCGGCCGCCGCCAGTGCATCCGCACGGCCCTGCATTGGGGTGCCACCTGTGTGGGATGGGACCCCGGATAGAATGAATTGCAACCGGGTGGAACCGGAGATCATATCGACGATCCCGACCTCTGCACCGGTCTTCTCCAACACGCTTCCCTGCTCAATGTGGAGTTCGAGGAAAGCACTCCAATCCCGGGCTCGCCATGGTTCGGTTGTCGCTCGCTCAGGGTCGAAACCAAGATAGCTCATGGCCTTGATCAACGCGATCCCGTCCCTGTCGGTGAGGGCTTCGAGATCTTCCAAGCTCGTCATGCCCGCGGCAAGCTTGGAGCCGATGCACGCCTGGCCGAAGCGGGCCCCCTCTTCCCCAGCGAAGGCAACGAACCGCAGGGGATGCCGGGTGGCAGCGCCGGCCTCATGAAGTAGCTGAGCGATCTCTAGCCCGGCTACAACTCCAACGATCCCGTCGTATGCTCCGCCGCAGTAGACGGAGTCAAGATGGCTCCCCGCACCGAGAGCTCCGAGCCCCTGCTCGGTGCCCTCGCGTTCCGCGATGGTGTTACCGGCCGGATCCGTGGTGACGGCGCATCCCGCCTCGGCGAACCACTGGGAGACGAGGTCATGCGCAGCGCGTTCATCATGGGAGTAGGCCAGGCGGCTTACGCCTCTCCCAGGCTGCGAGATCTCCGCGAGCCGATCGATCCTGGACTGCAGACGTTCACCGCTGGCGACGAGTTCGGAGTGGTGGGATTCTGCCGCCATCACAGCTCCCCCTCCGCATTGTCGCCCTCAGCCGGGACGAATCGACGGATCAACGCATTCGTGGATAGCTCGGCGATCGTATAGAGGCTGACCAGATCGACGTTCTCCCTGCTCAACAATTCGCCGGCCCCTTCACCGCGATCGACGACACCGAGGACGGCTTTGACCTCGACACCTGCGGACCGCAGGACCTGCACCGAGCGCCGGGCGTGACTGCCCGAACTGAGCACGTCCTCGAGTAATACCACCTTCTCGCCCTGGTGGACCTCTCCGGCCAAGGTGACCGACTCCCTCCTGATGCGGGCCGAGGTGTAGGGCAGCCCCGTGGCCAGAGAGACGGCCACGGCCAAAGGTAGCGAACCGGGCTCGCTGCCGACCACTCGATCGACATCCCGGGGTATACGGAGCGCCAGAAGGCTCCCCAGACGACGGAGCACCGTGGGTTTAGTGAGAAAGAGGTCGGGGTCGAGATGGTAGTCCGAATCGACTCCCCCTGCAGTGTGGAAGGACCGCCGACGGTAGGAGACGGCGATGAGGTCACGCGCAACCTCCGCGTGACGCTCGTCGGGATCTTGGATGCTCAGCCCAGATGATTCACCGAAGGCTTTGAGAGACGGTCGACTCATTCGCTCTACTTCCGTGTGATGAAAACTAGTATTTCGTGTGACACAACACTACTCCAAAGTTTGATACGAGGTCAATCCTCCTCGAGCAGCTGGACCATGGGACATCGCGTTTGCCAAGGCACAGTCTCCGGTACGCTCAACCGGGGACTCCTGATCCTGTGCATGCCGACCGAGAAGCCCCCGCGAACTCAGCTGCATGGAGCAGGCTCCAGCATTTGGAAGCGATGGGGCCTGTGACCTCGGAGATAGACTCTTCTGCGACACGAAAATCTTGTCTCCCACAAGGAGGAATGCATGCAGCCTGTCCACCGCACTCTCGACATCCTGGAGGTGATCGCGCGCAGTCAGTCGAGCATGTCGTTGGCGGAGATATCACAGGAGCTGTCGCTCTCTCCCTCGACGGTGCACCGCTTCATGAAGGATCTCGAGGATCGTGGATTCGTGATTCGCACTAACAAGAGGCGTTATCTACTGGGTCCCGCTGTTCGTGCTCTGCTGTCGAACACCTCGTCGCATCAGGTGCGCGAAGCGGCTGCCCCAGTTCTGCGCAATCTTGTCCGGCAACATGGAGAAGCCGCATTCCTTGCCGAGATGACAGGCGCCAAAGTCGTCTGTATCGAGTTCTTCGAAGGCACTCGCTCTCTGCGCCACCATGTGCAGGTCGGAACCACTCTGCCGCTCAATGCGGCTTCCTCGGCGCGCGCGATCATGTCGATGCTGCCCGAGGACGAGATCGATGACATCTTGGCCGATGCGACGCTCGAGCAGTACACAGCTCGCACGATCACCTCCAAGGAGGTGCTCAAGAGTCACCTAGCCAGTTCTCGAACGCTAGGTTACGACGTATGCGACGACGAGATGGAGGACTTCACTTGGGCGGTGTCCACGCCCCTGTCTGACGGAAAAGGACCCATCCCGTTCGCGATTACCACGGTCGCCCCACTTTCCAGCATGCAGTCGGCAAACCGGAGAGAAGAGCTCATTGCCTCCACTCGGCAAGCTGGCCGGGTCGTCTCACACGAACTCGGAGCAACCAGTCGGGACACTTAGGGGGAACGATCACTCCAAAGCCTCGCCCGTCTTGTCCGGCACTGCGAGCATGGTGAAAAAGGCGAGGACATAGATGCACGGGAGAATGAGCAGCGCGAAGGCGAACCCATGATTCGAGGAGATCCACGCAACGGTGACGGGAGCGAGACCACCGATGGCACGGCCGATATTGTAGATCCCGTTCTGCGCTGTCCCCCGCATCCAAGTGGGGTACAGCTCAGCCAGAAGTGCACCGTATCCGCCGAGGGCTCCGTTAGCGAACACCCCCATGAAGAATCCACCGATAAGCAGAACAGTCGGATCGGTCAGTTGACTGTAGACGAGCATGGAAACACCGGCACCAATCTGGAACGTCCAGAAGGTGTAACGGCGCCCCCACTTGTCGGCAAGTTGCCCGAACGTGAAAAGTCCAACCAGCATTCCGGCGATAGTAACGGCAGTCCAAAGTGAGGAATTGGTCAGACTCAAGCCCAGTTCCGACTCGAGGTAGCGAGGCAACCAAGTGATGATGCTGTAGTAGCCGAAGTTCTGAACAGCGCAGAGAATGATCATGGCGATCGAGATACGGACGAAGTATTTGGTCGAGAACAAGCCCTTGAACAGCTCGAACGGACTTGCCTGCTTACCCTGGGACGCCTGCTGCTCGAGATACTTCGGCGATTCGTGAAGTCGTTTGCGGAAGACGATGGCCACGATCGCAGGGACAATGCCCACGGCAAACAATCCACGCCAACCGACCAGGGAGATAATCGGCGCCGATAGAAGAGACGCAGCCAGTACGCCGAGCTGGAAGCCCGTGGCGACAAGTGAGGTCGCCCGAGCACGAAGCTTAGCCGGCACGGCCTCCGATGCCAGAGCCATGCCGCAGCCAAACTCGCCACCGATGCCAACTCCCGCCAGAAATCGATAGATTGCCAGATCGACATAACCCTGAGCGAAAGCCGCCATACCGGTAAATACGGCGAAGAAGACGACAGACCAGGTGAGGACCCGGACTCGTCCGAACCGATCGCTGAGAGCACCGAAGAGCAAGCCGCCGATTACGGCCCCCAGGAGGGTCAGCGTGGTTAAAGATCCGGCAGTCGTGTCGCTGAATCCGAATTCCGCGATGATCGGAGACAGCGCAAAGCTGAGGATCAGAAGGTCGAATCCGTCCAGGCCGTATCCGACGCCTGCGGCGAACACGGCCTTCTTGCCGTACGAGTCCATTTTCGGACGTTCACTGCGTGCGGTGACCGATGTTTTGTCTTCCATTGCACATTCTCCTCGCGCATTCTCCGTTAACCGGATGATCGAACGGTAAGCGTCGACGCTCAAGATAGGTGGACGCCCAGGTTCGGACACATCTATGTGACGTCGATCATCTTATTGTGACCGTCCTGTGAAAGTCAACATTCCGTGTCACGGAATTCATGGGTTGATCGGGCCCTCGTCTTTCGGTGAACCAAGCACTGATTTTCGCCCGTCCTGGAGGCGAAGTGGTGGCCAGCGTCGAGGGCTCTTCACGACTAAGGGCTTAGCCGCGTGAGCGAGTGAAGTCTCCTGGCATCTTGGACGATCCCGGTCGGGTGGGCTTGGTGGATGAAATCGAATCATGTGCCCGCTGATGTGCGATGGACGCTCGCGAACCGAGATCGGATGCTAATGCGACCGGTACGGAATCAGCAGGTCGGTGTTCTACAAGATCCGACGGCGAGCGGCCGAGAAGGGACTGGTGGGAGCCACCCAGCCAGGCTCCCACCACAGCCCGCGGCCGCCCGATCCGAAGGTGATCGAGCACGCGCTTGCGGTTTGGTCTTGGCTCTTGGGCAGGGATTTGAAGCGGCCCTATGTCGGTCGCGGCATGGATGAAGAGGTAGGACCTAATGCCCCCACCAGCATGCGCCACTGGGGCAAGCCGCAACGACTTCTGTCTGATAGCGGGCTTGCGTTCAATCACGCCTGCCGGCAAGAACATCGCTGCGTTACAGGAGCTGGTCGACGAGTTCGACGAATAATACAACAATGAGCGGGTCCGCCAAGCTCTGGACGGCGAGACACCTTCGGAGGCGTGGACGGCCACCGATACCGCTCCACTGCTGGTGCCCGAGCATCGAATGCCGGCAGTCCCACCTTCGGCGGTCTCCTCCCGGGTTGGGTATTCAACGGACAACTCCGGTCAGGATGCTGGGCCCCAGCACAACCGTATGACACTGCATACGATCGGGGGCGCCACGGAAATGAAAGTCGCGTCGAACGGTCAGGTCAAAGTCCTCTGTTGCATTTTCCGCATCGCGACCGTGCGAGCCGGGCAGAACGTGCATGTCATCTGGGACTATAAGACCGTCGAGTTTGTGGCCGATAAGTGTAAGCACCTGGCCAGCTAACATCACTCCACCGCTATAGGTTGGTACGGTCGGTTTGGCCGGGCCCACGCCCGCACCGGGACGGGGGCGTCAGTGGAGGAAGGCGACGCGCAGTTCCGCGGGCAGTGATTCGTCGGCGCCGAGGTGGATGAGCTGGAACCGTGGTAGCTCGGGGGTCTTCTCCAGGGTCACCGCGAAGTGCTCGCGCTCGCCCCCGTGCGGAGGGTTCCCCAGCGTCATCGCGACAGCCGGGCCGAGTCCGTCGGTGTCGGTCGCGACAGCCGGATCGCGGTCACCGCTGTCATACGCGACCATGAGGTTGAGGGCGAAGCACGGCGTCGGGAGGTCGACGAGGCGGACCTCCTGGCCCCCGTCGAAGCTGACGGGGTGGTCCTCGGTCACGCGTCGCTCGTCTCCGTCGATCGACAGGACCACCTCGGCGCCGACCGGCAGGAAGGTCCGCGCCATTCCCGGCAGGGAGGAGAAGGGACCCGGTGACTCGAGCCGGGCCACGCTCAGACGCCAGGCGGGCCGCCGCGGAGTCAGCTGCCGGGAGTCATCGAGGGACACGAGCTCGGTCGTCTCCCCGCCGCCATTGGCCCACGGCACGGGCGGATGGTCGGCGAATGAGGTGAGAACGCGCATGCGACCACTGTACTCGCGGGTTGCGGAGTCCTCGGGTGGCCGATGGAGTCCCGGGACGTCCGGTCGGCTCAGGAGCTCTCGGCGCAGAGGCAGAACGGATGCCCGGCGGGGTCGAGGAACACCCTGAACGTCTCGCCGGGCTGGAAGTCGGCCTTGCCCGCACCGATGTCGAGGACAGCCGCCTCGGCGGTATCGAGGTCGTCGACGACGACGTCGATGTGCATCTGCTGCGGATGACTCTGGCTCGGCCAGCTCGGGGCACGATAGTCCTCGACCTGCTGGAAGCAGATCGGCGGCCAGGAGTCCGAGGTGATCTCCACCCACGTCTCGTCGCCGGCGTCGACCTTGACCTCCCAGTCGAGCAGCTTCGCGTAGAACTGCGCGAGTTCGACCGCGTCGGGGGCATCGAGGACGATGATGGGCTGCTTTGCGATAGCCATGTGTGCGAGTCTACGCCGGGATCGTCCGGGTTTGAAGAGCGGTTCGAGCGACCGCCTAGACTGTCCCCATGAGCACTCCCGAGGTAGATGTCGTTGTCGTCGGATCCGGACCCAATGGCATGGCCGCGGCGCTGACCATGGCTCGCGCCGGTCTCTCGGTCGAGGTCTTCGAGGCGCAGGAGACCATCGGAGGCGGCGCCCGCACTCTCGACCTCGGGCTCGCCCCGGGGATCACTCACGACATCTGCTCGGCCGTTCACCCGCTCGCGATCGCCAGCCCCTTCTTCGTCGAGTTCGATCTGCTCGCTCGCGGTCTCGAGCTGACCACCCCCGAGATCTCCTACGCCCAGCCGCTCGACGGACAGCCGGCCGCGCTGGCGTTCCACGACCTCGATGCCACGGTCGACCACCTCGGCGCGGCCGGTCCCGAATGGCGGCGCTTCTTCGCACCTCTGCTCGACCGCGTCGATGATGCGATCTGGCTCTCGCTCGGCGACAAGCGGTCCCTGCCGCAGACCCTCCGCGACGTGCCCGGCATCGCGAACGTCGTGAGGTTCGGGCTCCGACTCCTGTCACAGGCGAGCCCCGCATGGAACATCCCGCTGTCCCATGAGACGAGCCAGGCGCTGTTCACCGGGGTCGCCGCGCACGCCATCGGGGCTCTGCCGAGCATGGGCACCGCGGCGACGGCGACGATGCTCTCGACGCTCGCGCATGCCGGGGGCTGGCCGTCCCCCGTCGGCGGTTCGCAGGCGATCATCGACCTCATGGTCGCCGACCTCGAGGCCCACGGCGGCACGGTCACGACCGGCGCGCGGATCGACCGCGTCTCCGAGCTGCCCGCCGCCCGCACCTATCTGCTCGACACCTCGGCGCTGAACGCCGCGCAGATCTTCTCCGGGCGCCTCCCGGACCGCGTCGACAGGGCGCTGCGCTCCTTCCGACAGGGCAACGCCGCGGCGAAGGTCGACTTCGTCCTCAACGCCCCCGTGCCCTGGGCGGACCCGGAGATCGGCCGGGCCGGCACGATCCACGTCGGCGGGACCAGAGCGCAGATGGCCGCCGCCGAGGCCGAGGTCATGGCCGGGCGGATGCCGCGCCACCCCGTCGCCCTCGTCTCCGACCCCACGGTCTTCGACCCGAACCGCGAGGTGGGAGGCCTGCGCCCGCTGTGGACCTACTGCCATGTCCCCTTCGACTGCCCGCTCGACCCCACCGAGTACATCATCCGGCAGCTCGAACGCTTCGCCCCGGGCTTCCGCGACACGATCGTCGCCTCCCACGCGATCCCGGCCTCGGAGATGGCCGCCCACAACCAGAACTACATCGGCGGGGACATCGCCGCGGGCGTCGTCTCCTTCTACCGGATGATGGCCCGGCCGAGGCTGGCGTGGGACGACTACAGCCTCGGCATCCCAGGCGCCTACCTGTGCTCCTCGGCGACGCCCCCCGCACCCGGGGTGCACGGGATGAACGGGTGGTTCGCGGCCCGTCGGGCGCTGCGCAGCGAGTTCGGCATCGCCGAGGCGCCCAGTCTGTCCCCCTGAACCGCACCGCCTGAACCACCCCGCCTGACTGTCCACCCGAGTCTGAACTGCCCACACGGCCTGGCCGCCCTCCCGTCCTCTCCCCCGGAACTGCCCACCCAGCAGCAGAAAGCGATCCATGCGCCACTCCCCCGACGACCGGACTCCCCCGCTGCCCGGTCGGATTCCCCCGCTGCCCGACCACCGTCCCGCGGTTCCCACCACCGGGCCACCGGAATCCGCTCCCGTACCCGGGCCGCCGGGTTTCGCCCCCGCACCCGGGCAGCCGGGTCCGACCGCGGACACCGACGCCCTCTCCCCAGGCTTCACTCCAGCCCCTGTGCCGCCACTCGCGACCAACGCGCTCCCGGCGCCACCGCGAGCGCTGGCTCCCGACCTCGCCCGCGGGTTCATGCTCTGCCTCATCGCGATCGCCAACGTCTCCGTCTACCTCTGGGGTTCGGTCGACCCGACCTCGTCGTCGCCGCATCCCACGGACGGCTCGACCCTCGACACCGTGCTCTCGGTGCTCACGATCCTCTTCGTCGACGGGCGGATCTACCCGATGTTCGCCTTCCTCTTCGGCTACGGCATGATCCAGTTCTCCCGCAGCCGGACCGCCCGAGGCGACGAGCCCGCCGCGGTCTCCCGGATGCTCGTGCGCCGGAATCTGTGGCTCATCGTCTTCGGCTTCGTCCACGCACTGCTCCTCTTCGGCGGCGACATCCTCGGCGCCTACGGTCTGGCCGGGCTCGTCCTCGGGTTCGCGGTCCTGCGCGGTTCGGACCGGGCCCTGCGGATCACCGCGTGGATCCTCGCCGGGCTCGTCGCCGCGTTCTCCCTGGTCCAGTTCCTGTTCGCCCTCCTCATCGCCTGGGCTGCCGGGGACACCTCGGCGCCCGGCGACGAGGAGGTGCCCGAGGTGGATCCGCTCTGGGACTTCACGATCTCCCTGAGCACCTTGGGCAACGGCGAGGACAACTACCTGCTGGCCCTCGCCGTGCGGATCGGCATGTGGTTCGTCAGTTCGCTCTTCGCCAACCTCGCGCTCGCCGTCCCGCTGTGCATCCTCCTCGGCGCACTGGCCGCGCGGCACCTGTGGATCGAAGCCGGCCCGACCCGTCCCAGGCCCTCCCTCGGTCTCGTCGCGGAGCTCGGCATCGCGATCGGAGTCCTCGGCGCCGTGCCGCAGGCGCTGCAGTTCCTCGGTCTCATCCCGGAGGAGGCTCTGGCTCCGTTCGCCTTCATGGGTCTCAGCCAGCTCACCGGCATCGCCGCGGGACTGGGCTATGTCGCCCTCTTCGGCATCATCGGCACCCGGCTGACACAGCGCCCGCCCGCGTTCCTGCTTCCGGTGGCGCACGTCGGCAAGCGCTCCCTGAGCTTCTACCTGCTCCAGTCTCTGGTCTTCGCGCCACTGCTCGCGGCATGGGGATTCGGACTCGGCGAGACCTGGACGACCACCTCGGCGTACCTTCTCGCCCTCGGCATCTGGATCGTGTCCCTGCCCCTGGCGTGGGCGATGGAGAGAACCGCGTACAGAGGTCCCGCCGAGGTGGTCCTCCGCCGACTCACCTACGGCCGTCGGGTGTGAGCGCTGTACGCTCTCACATCGTCCGCGTGAGGATCCCGCCCAGCCGTGTCAGCGCATCGACCATCGCCTCATCCGACTGTCCCGAGTAGCTGAAGCGGGCGAAGTTGCTCCGCTCCGCGGTCGGGAAGAACGTGCCGCCGGGCACGTAGGCGACGCGAGCCTCGGGCAGGGCGTGCTCGGCCATGAATGCAGCCGAGTCGAAGCCCTCGGGGAACGTCACCCATGTGAACAGTCCGCCCTCGGGCCTCGTCAAGGCCACCTCGGCGGGGAACTCCTCGGCCATCGTCGTGACCATGAGGTCGCGCTTCTGGCGGTAGACGACGCGGGCATGGGCGATGTGCGCGTCGATGTCGAAGGTCTCGAGGAAGCGGGTCACCGCGGTCATGTTCAGCGTGCTCGACTGGGTGTCGGCGGCGAGCTTGAGCAGCCCGAGCTTCTCGAGGATCGTGGGTCCCGCGCTCACCCAGCCCATGCGCACTCCCGGAGCCAGGATCTTCGAGAAGCTGCCGAGGTGGATGACGCGGTTCTCGGAGTCGAGGGAGCGCAGGGTCGGCAGCTGCTCGCCCTCGAAGCGCAGGTCCCGGTACGGGGAGTCCTCGAGGACGAGCACGTCGAACTCCTCGGCGAGCTCGACGATCCGTCGTCGCCGCTCGAGGCTGAGCGTGACGCCGGAGGGATTCTGGAAGTCGGGGATGACGTAGATGAACTTGACGTCCGACCGCGAGCGCAGCGTCTCCTCGAGCACCTCGACATCCATCCCGTCCTCGTCGATGTCGACGGCCGCGTACTCCGGCTGATAGGGGTTGAAGGCGATGAGAGCGCCGAGGAACGTCGGGTTCTCGGTGACGATGACATCGCCGGGGTCGATGAGCAGCTTCGCCACGAGGTCCAGCCCCTGCTGGGCGCCCTGGAGGACGAGCACGTCATCGACGTCGGTCGGCGTCCCGCCCTCCGACATCCGCTTCGCAATCTGGGCCCGCATCGCCGGCAGCCCCGCCGAGGCGGTGTACTGGAGGGCGGTCGCGCTCTCGGTGGCGAGGATGTCCGAGAAGACCTGCTGCAGTTCGACGGTCGGGAAGAGCGCGGGATCGGGGTAGCCACCGCCGAACGACGTGATCGAGGGATCGTCGCCGTACCTGAGCAGGTCGCGGATGGCGGACGGCTGCACCCTCGCGATGCGGTCGGCGAACTTCGACACGATGTCTCTCCCTCACGTGGTGTGGCCCGGCGGCACGGCGGGCCCGGCGGCGGTGATGATGGCCAGAGCCTAACGGGTCGCAGACGAACACGCGTGAGGCGTCCGCGTCGGGGACACCGGCAGCCGCTCTCGGCAGCTGCCCGCCGCCGCGCCTCCGGCGGTCGTTCTGAGACTCACACGTCGCTCAGGTGACGCTGGTTCTCCGCCATTCGTCGGTGGCGTCGTCGAATGACCAGTCGACCACCTCGGCGACGTCGCGCACGACGTCGTTGAGCCAGAAGGTCTGGCCGGGATTCCAGCCGGCCATGAGGCTTGCCCGGTCGCTGTCGACCTCGATGACTCGTCCGGCCGTCCGCAGGTACCCGGCCACGGTCACCCGCACTCCGTCATGGTCCTGGGCCACGGTCGACCAGTCGGGAATCACCCACTGCCCGTTCCTGCCCGTGGCGTCCGACCAGGTCCCGTGCCTCTGGAGAGTGACATCGAGAGGGTGCCGTCGGCACAGCCGGGACCAGTCCTCGGGTGAGTCGATCTCGACGATGCGCGAATCGCTGCGAATCGACAGACGCCGTGCCCTGGCGTCGACCTGACCGAAGTCGTCCTCGACGAGCCACAGCCCGACAGGCGTTCCATCCGGCCACATCTCCGACGTCGACCACAGTCGAGGAGGTGGAGCCGACCACCACTCTCCGCCGGCCGGGTCACCGGGGTTCTTCAGTGCCTCGAGCCGGTGCTCGACTTCGGTCGCAATGACCTGGCCCTGCCACTTCGCGAGGCGCTGCGCCGAGCTGGGGCCCGCAAGATCGTCAGTCACGGCCCTCTCACGATGCCGTGCGTCGTCGAACCACTGGATGTCCCACTGATCCTCGACGGCGATCGGTCCCGACCAGGAGTCGAGCACTCCACTCTCGGTCAGGAGCTCGGCTATGGGCATCAGCGCGGTCTTCACCGCAGGATCTTCGCACAGCAGGTCCTCGGCGTGCGGTGGCTGCCAGTACATCGCACCGCCGACGACACACCCCATGGCGGATCTCAGGCGCTGCCACGTCGGTTCGGGCAGGGGCACGGTGCGCAGACTCTCGACCAGTTCGTCTCGGCCGGCCGGCAGAGACACCGCGACGGAGTTCTGGACGTAGGCGAACACGAGCGCCCGTCCCCGCGGGGACGCGATGAGTGCTTCAGCGGAGAGGGGCTCACCGTGCGACAGCACTGTCCCACTCATCGTGCGCCGTCGTCGAGTTCCTCGTCGATGCCCGGCAGCAGATCGATGTCGACATGATCGAAGTCCATCGATGGTCAGCGGACCTCGATCCGGAACCGCCGGGGAACCAGCTTCTCCAACGGCAGGAACGCCGCCCAGCAGATGACCGTGGGCAGGAAGTGGATGCCGAGCGCGAGGTACGTCATGAGGTGGAAGACGCAGAAGAACGCGACGACGGCATAGAGCCACTTGTCCTTGAGGAACAGCGCCACGGGTGAGAGCGCCTCGAACGCCAGCGTCGCCCACTGGGCGGCGATGAGCAGTCCCGGCATCTCGAGGAACGGCTTCGACCACTCCGCGCCGCGGCGCATCAGCGCCCAGATGATCACCGCGCCGTTGGCCCAATGCGTGATGTTGCCCGAGGCGATCCACTTCATGAGCACGGAGTAGAAGTACGTGAGGACGACGGAGATCTGGATGACCTTGAGCGCCCAGCCCGCCCGCGCCGAGGTGACGCCCACGTCCCGGAACCGGGCGATCCCGATGGTCGGCAGGACGACGACGGCGATGACGAGCGCCATGTGGTCGTGGGCGACATATCCGTAGCCCTGCGTGTAGAGCATCCACGCACCGAAGGCGATCGCGACGATCCACCCGCTGACCCGCTGGAGGACCCCCGCCGCGGCGAAGAAGGAGAATACGATGATCGCCGCCAGCAGGATCTGGGCGCCGAGGACGCTGACCGGCGGGAGGCCGAGGGTCCGCGCCAGCCACAGCGGCTGGTAGAGCGCCGGGGTCCAGCCGTGGGCGATGACGTCGTTGGAGATCGTGAGCACGTCGAGGATGACGAAGAGGTAGATGAGGACCCGCAGCACCGCGACGCGAGCCAGGGGGATCTGCGGCATGAACCACTCGAGGAAGCGGTTCCGGGGCTTCGCGACCGTCAGCACGCCCATCATCGCACCTCCCAGGTCGCGAGGACCCTCTGCGTCGGTTCGCCGACGCGGATGCCGTCCTCGAGCTGGGTGGTCTCGCGGCAGAGGATCATCCTCTCCGGCTTCGGCTCATCGGGATGGAGGCGGACATAGGAGTCGGCCAGAGTCTGGAGCAGCTCGGGGTTGGCGATGACGCGGTCGAGCTGCGATTCGACGTCCCCGCGTTCGATGCCCACGGTGGCCGTGTTGAAGCCGAGTCTGCGCGGCTCGTCCTCGCCCGGGAATTCAGCGGCGATGCACGTCGAGTTGACCTCCCCGTCGAGGTTCTTCGCCGTCGCGTACTGGGTGAGCGAACCGAGCGGGAAGAAGTCGTTGGTGTTGAGGAACTGGCCGAAGGTGAGGATCACGAAGGCGATCGCGGTCGCCCCGATCCGCCAGCCGATCGACCATGGCGCCATCGGGTTCCGCTCGACCGCGGCACCCAGCCCGCGCCCTGCGCCGCTCCCTGAGCCCCGGTCGCCGCCGGGTGCGCTTTCCACTGCCGTCCCCGCCGAGGTGGTGGCCGTCGACACCGTCTCCGTCACAGCTCTCCCCGCCGCAGAATGTCCCGCCGAGGCGGTCCTCGCGGATCGCGGTGGCGTGGTCGTCAGAAGTCGGCGCTTCTCAGTGTGCATGCGTTCAGTCGGGGTCATTCTCTCGAGCCGGTCGGTACGAGACAATCGTAACGGCTCGCACCGCAGAAGCCGCCGACGATCGCGGGTGTCCTGGGTTCAGGAGCTGCGGGCGTAGAGGTTGAGCTGCTCCCACATCGCCGCGTACTTCTGGAACGACGCCACGGCGGTCTCCGGATCGTCATTGCTCAGCGCGGTGACCCACGAATCGACGAGCTCAGGCGCCTCGTTGGGCCACAGCACGTCGCTCATGCCCCCGAGGTCGAGCTCGAGCACCGAGTTCATGTCGAATCCGTCGACCCACTGCGCCAGAGTCGCGGTCTGCTCGACCATGTCGACGACCTTCGACTTCTCCGCGATCGTCTCGGCCGCCCATTCCATCCTCGCCGAGGCGGCCAGGATGTCTGTGCGGATCATCACGCGCAGGCCCTCTGTCTTCTCCTCGGTGACGATGCGGTCCTCGCTCAGCGAGAAGAACAGCCACCAGGCCGGCGGCACATCCCAGGCCGCGACCCGAGTGAATACTCGGGTGTCCTTGGCCTCCTGGAGCCATTCGGCTCGGCGGCTGGCGGCCCGGCGCCGGGCCGACTTCGGAACGATGATGTCGAGGGTCGCCTTCGAGGTGTGCTCGGCCAGCGCGTCGAGCGCCTCCCAGCTGCGGACGTCGTCCTGAACCGGGCAGAAGCGGTCGACGCCGTCCGGGGAGTGAGACGCCGGGAGGAAGAGGGGAGTATCGCGGAACGACTCGGCGACAGGGTTCGGAGGCAGGGAGATGAGGCGCGTGTCGGCGTCATGGGCGACCTCGAGGTCGATCCGCTCGCGGTTGTCTTCGACTGCCCTGTCTTGCAGTTCGGAATGGACCACCGTGGGTTCGAAGATCCGCAGAGAGACCAGATACTCGCGACTGTAGGACATGCGCTCAGCCTATCCAAGGTGAGAGCGCAAAATGGAACTTCCCCCTGTGAACGGGTAGGATTTAAGCGCATAGCAGAGATCTAGTCCGGGGCAACGTGCCCTACATGACGACGGAGGGGGTCACGCCAGTGGGTCGCGGCCGCGCAAAGGCAAAGCAGATCAAGGTAGCTCGGAAGCTGAAGTACTACAGCCCCGAGACCGACCTGAGTCGACTCCAGAAGGAGCTGGGCGCCGACTCCCACCAGTCCGGACCGTCCGATCCCTACGACGACGAACCCGACTACTCGGAATACGCCGAGAAGTACAACGTCGATGACGAGGACGATTTCTCGCAGCGCGACTGATCGACCCCGACAGGGCCGATCGGCACAGGCAGGACGGACTTCCGATCCTCCCGACCGAGAACTGAACAACCGACAGAAGGCGGAGACTCCGGTCTCCGCCTTCTGCGTGCCCGAGGGACTTAGGAGCTGAACCCACCGCGAAGAGAACGGAACGAAGTCAGCACATCTCGTCGGGGCCCTGTCGGCAGCCAACGGCTCGGTGACCCACCGCGCCGCCGGTCACTCGGACGGCGTCGCGCTCAGCGCAGGATCGCAGCGCCGCCGTCGACGCCCTTGGCGCCCTGCACGTAGTCGTCCTCACTCGACAGCGAACCGTCGTCGGCGCGGACCTCGCCGAGCACCCACGAACCCGGACACGCGGCGAGAACGGCGTCGGCCGCCTCGGCGGCGGTGACGAGCACCATTCCCACGCCGAGGTTCCACGTCCGCTCACGATCGTCGCGGGGAACTCCGCCGAGGTCACCGAGGACGGTGAACACCGGGGGGATCTCCCAGCTCGACCGCGACATCCGCGCGACCAGCCCCATCGGGAGCACTCGGGCGACGTTGGCCGACAGTCCCCCGCCGGTGACGTGCGAGACCGAGCGGACCGCGCCCGGCAGCCGGGCGAAGAGGGCATTGAGCTCAGCGGTGTAGACGTGGGTCGGGACGAGGAGCTCCTCGCCGAGGCTCCGACCGAACTCGTCGACGTGTCGGTCCAGGCTCCATTCCGCCTCCGCGATGATGTGCCTGACCAGGGAGTACCCGTTCGAGTGGAGGCCCGAGGAGGGCAGCGCGACGAGGACGTCTCCGGCGCGGACCTTCTCGGGACCGAGGAGGTCGTCGGCGTCGACGACGCCGGTGGCGGCACCGGCGACGTCGTACTCGTCGACTCCGAGCAGACCCGGATGCTCAGCGGTCTCCCCGCCGACGAGGGCGACGTCGGCGCTCGCACATGCCTCGGCGATGCCGCGGACGATGTCGGCGATGCGTTCGGCGACGACCTTGCCGCAGGCGATGTAGTCGGTCATGAACAGGGGCTTGGCACCGCACACGATGATGTCGTCGACGACCATGCCGACGAGGTCGTACCCGATGGTGTCGTGCTTGTCGAGAGCCTGGGCGATCGCGACCTTCGTGCCGACCCCGTCGGTCGAGCTGGCGAGCAGGGGACGACGGAAGTCCTTGAGCACGCTGACGTCGAACAGCCCGGCGAATCCGCCCACTCCTCCGACGACGTTGGCGTTATGGGTGGCCGCGACGGCCGACTTCATCAGTTCGACGGCCCGGTCCCCCGCTTCGACGTCGACCCCGGCGGCGGCGTAGGTCGTCGAGCGCGGGGCGGCGGTCGTGTCCGGGTGCGATTCGGAACTCAACTCAGCATCCTTTGTCGGCTGGGGTGTTGTTGACGGGGATCGGGTACTCGCCGGAGAAGCACGCGGTGCAGAGATTGCTCCGCGGCTGCTCGGTCGCCTCGATCATTCCGTCGAGGGAGATGTAGCCCAGGGAGTCCGCGCCCAGGGATTTGCAGATCTCGTCGGTCGAGAGCCCGTTGGCGATGAGTTCGGCGCGGGTCGCGAAGTCGATGCCGTAGAAGCAGGGCCACTTGACCGGTGGCGAGGAGATCCGGATGTGGATCTCCTTGGCCCCGGCCTCCCGGAGCATCCGCACGAGTGCTCGCTGCGTGTTGCCGCGGACGATCGAGTCGTCGACGACGACGAGGCGCTTGCCCGCGATGTTCTCCCGCAGGGGGTTGAGCTTGAGGCGGATGCCGAGTTGGCGCAGGGTCTGAGAGGGCTGGATGAAGGTCCGGCCGACGTACGCGTTCTTCATCAGGCCCTGGCCGAACGGGATCCCCGACTCCTCGGCGTAGCCGACGGCCGCCGGCGTTCCCGACTCCGGGGTGGCGATGACGAGGTCGGCGTCGACGGCGAACTCGCGGGCCAGCTGCCGGCCCATCTGGGTCCGGGCCGCGTGGACGGTCTTGCCGGCCAGCACGCTGTCGGGACGGGCCAGGTAGACGTACTCGAAGACGCAGCGGGCGTCGGTGGGCTTGGCGAACTTGTAGGAGCGCAGACCGTCCTCGTCGATGGCGATGATCTCGCCGGGCTCGACCTCTCGCACATGCGATGCTCCCACGATGTCGAGAGCGGCGGTCTCGGAGGCGACGACCCAGCCGTTCTCCAGCCGGCCCAGGGACAGGGGGCGCACACCGTGCGGGTCACGGGCGGCGTAGAGGGTGTGCTCGTCCATGAACACGAGCGAGAACGCGCCCTGCACTCTGGGCAGCAGCCGCAGGGCGGCATCGACGAGGTTCTCCCCCTCCTCACTCGCGAGCAGCTCGGTGATGAGCGAGGTGTCGTTGGAGGAGTCCCGGAAGGGGCGGGTGCGCATCGACTTCTGGGTCGCCGCCTCGACGACCTTGTGCGCGTCGTCGCGACGTTCATCGGCCATCTGCTCGAGTTCGTCGAAGTTCGTCAGGTTCCCGTTGTGGGCGAGCGCGACGGTGCCGAACGGGGTCGGGCCCAGGGTCGGCTGCGCGTTCTCGAACGACGGCGATCCCGTCGTCGAGTAGCGGGTGTGCCCGACGGCGATGTGCCCCTGCAGGAGCTCGAGGTCGCGTTCGTGGAACACCTGGGACACGAGGCCGAGGTCGCGGTAGACGAGGATCTGCTTGCCGTTGCTCGCCGCGATCCCCGCCGATTCCTGTCCACGGTGCTGGAGGGCGTAGAGCCCGAAGTAGGTGAGCTTCGCAGTCTCTTCGCCCGGCGCCCACACCCCGAACACTCCGCAAGCATCCTGGGGTGAACGGTCATGGGGGTCGATGTCGTGGGTCAGTCGCCCGTCTCGTCTTGCCACGGAAGAATTGTCTCATACCGGGAGGACGACGATGAGCGGAGGATCACCTTCGTCGACGCGGCGACATCGAGTCAGCGGCGTCGGCTTGGTGCGGGGTCGAGTCAGCGGCGCGGGTCGTCATCGGTCGGCGATGGCTGTGCAGTCTCCTCGGCGGCGTCACCGTTCGGCTCCGCCTCGCGACCATTCGGCGCGGCGTGACCGTTCGGCGCGGCGGCGGTCGACGGCTGGTCGGGGTCCTCGCCCCGCATCTCGGCGAGACGGCGGCGAGCGAGCTCCTTGGGGTCGTCGACCATCTCGATCTGCGCCTCGACCGTGTACTTGCGCGCCCGGCGCCTGCCGAGCCGGTCGAGCAGGATCGCGACGAGTCCACCGAGGAAGGCTCCGATGATCCCGAGGAACAGCAGGAGAAGGCCCGCGCCCTTGGCCACGGTGTACCCGGCGGGCATCTGCGCGGGATCGACCGTCAGCGTGAGGATTCCGGCGACCAGGATCCCGACGATCGCGCCCAGCCCGATGAACACCGAGTACTTGGGGCTGCGACGGACTGTGACGTCGATCTGGTCCTTCATGATCTCCTTGGCGACTGCTCCGGCGAAGCGAACTGCACCGCTTCGATTCGCGGACAGTCTAGTCGACGCCCGCGGACCCGACTCCCAGCCAGGCACCGGCTCGCCGCAACACGGGCGCGGGCCCGCCGCGCCACAGGCACCGGACAGCACGACGCAGGCAGCGGCCCACCGCGCCACAGGCGACGGCCTCGCGGCTCCCGCCACGGCTGTCGTATCGGAATGTCGCCGACGTCACTTAAGCTTGGGATCGGAAGCACTGGTGGCGGCACTACTCTCAGGGGGCGGGACATGTCTCACACGATCATTGTCGGAATCGACGGTTCATCCAACAGCCAGGGCGCTGTGCAGTGGGCGATCAAGCACGCACAGCTGAGTTCGGCCGAGATCCGGCTCGTCGCCGCGTACACGGTCCCCGGCGTCAACATGTCCCAGGCGGACATCGTCTACCCCGTCGACTTCGACTCCGCGGTCAAGGACGCGACCCGGCAGCTCGCCGAGGCGACGGCTGAGACCGTCCGCGAGTCCGGCGTCCACGTCTCGACGGTCATCGCCCCGGGCGACGCCTCGGGCGTCATGGTCGAGAACTCGAAGTCCGCGGAGCTCGCCGTCATCGGAGCCCGCGGTCGCGGCGGGTTCAAGGGGCGGCTGCTCGGTTCCGTGGCGCTGGCGATGCCGGCCCACGCCCACTGCCCGACCGTCGTCATCCCCTCGACCTGGCCCGATCGTCCCGAACCGGAGCACAACGCCCCCATCGACTTGCCCGTCCGCGCGACCGGCGCACGCCAGACGACCGACGACGAGGGCCGCGTCCACCCCGACTTCTCCGGGGAGATCGTCGCGGGAATCGATCCGTTCGAGACCGACTCGCCCGTCCTGCGCGAGGCGGCGCTCCAGGCTAAGCTCTACGGCCAGCCGCTCCACCTCGTCGGCATCACCGCGACGCACATCCTGTCCCCGGAGTGGATGCCGAGCGAGACCCACCTGCAGAAGCTCTATGACGAGGCGGCCGCGCAGCGGGAGCTCTCGGTGGCGACGCTCGCCGACGAGTTCCCCGAGGTCGAGGTCCGCTGGTCGATCTTCGACTCCCCCGCCACCGAGGTGCTCGTCGCCGCCAGCCACAGCGCGGAGCTCCTGCTCGTCGGCTCCCGCGGCCGCGGCGGGTTCGTCGCGACCCTGCTCGGCTCGACGTCCCAGTCCGTCCTCGCCCACTCCGTGTGCCCCGTGCGCGTCGTGCGGGTTCCGCGCCGGAAGAGCGCCCACAGGTAGGTCCGCCGAGGGGCGGTCTGCCGGGCGGACACGGTTTCGCGGGCGTCGGACCGACCTGGATTCGTGGGACGACGGGAAACGGTGCGAGGTCGTCTCGCGCGACGGCGGAGGGCTCACCGCCGCTTTCTCCACACTCCTGTGCTCTGTTCCTCTTCGTTGCCCACGGACAGGTCGATTCCCGCCCGGTCTCGGACCAGTGACACTGCGACGAGGGAGATCCCGGCCATGACCACCAGATACAGTGACACCGAGGCAGTCGTCCCGGTCGCCTCGAGCAGCGCCTGAGCGATCGTGGGGGCGAAGGCGCCGCCGATGACAGCGCCGAGTGCATAGGAGATCGCCACCCCGCTGAATCGGACCGATGCGGGGAACAGCTCGACGTAGAGGGCTGCCTGCGGTCCATAGGACAGCCCCAGCCCGATCGAGAACACACCGAGCGCCAGATACAGCAGACCGAGTGAACCGGTATCGATGAGCCAGAACAGCGGAAACGCTGTGACGATGAGAATCACGAAGCCGGCTGTGTAGGTCTTCACTCGACCGATCCTGTCCGCCAGCACGCCCGACACCGCCGTCGCGACAAGCCACACGAATGACCCGAACGTGATCGCCAGGAGGACTGCGGTCCTGTCGAAGCCGACGGGATCCGTCGCGTACTTCGTGACGAACCCACCGGTCGTCATGTACCCACTGGCATTGTTGCCCGCGAAGATCAGGGCAGCCACGATCACCAGGGGCAGGTGCTTCCTCAACAGCACGATGATCGGCGCCTTGCGCTTCGCCGCCTCGGCGTTCATCTCTCTGAACACAGGGGTGTCCTCGACGGTGCGACGCACCCAGTACCCGACGCCGATGAGCACGATCGAGAGCAGGAACGGGACTCTCCAGCCCCACTCCATGAACGCCTCCCCGGGTGAGATCACGCCGGTCATCAGGGCGACGACGCCCGAGGAGAGCAGCATGCCCAGCGGAACGCCCAACTGGGGAGAGGATCCGGCCCGCCCACGTCTGTCGTCGTCGGCGTGTTCGACGGCGAGCAACGCGGCGCCACCCCATTCGCCGCCGGCGGAGAGCCCCTGGACGATTCGCAGCACGATGAGCAGGATCGGCGCGGCGATGCCGATCGTCTCATACGTGGGGATGAGTCCGATGAGGGCCGTCGCCACTCCCATGGTGATGAGAGTGACGACGAGGACGAATCGTCGGCCCAGCTTGTCGCCGTAGTGCCCGGACAGGAATGCCCCGAGCGGGCGGAACAGGAACGAGATCCCGATGGTGGCGAAGGCGAGCATCTGGCCGATCGCCTCTCCGGCAGGAGCGAAGTAGAGATGCGCGAAGACGAGCGCGGCTGCGGTCGAGTAAGTGAAGTAGTCGTACCACTCGATCGTGGTGCCGATGAGTGCTGCGAAGGCGACCTTGCGCTGGTGGCGGCTCTTCGTGTCGGGAGCGGTGGGAGCGATGTTCGACATGTGGACCTTCTGGTGGTGAGATGACGGCATTCGGTCAGTGGAGGTGGTCAGCGATGCGGTTCGACTGCTTCGGGCTCCGCACCTGTCCGGGGCCAGGGCCCATCGGCTCAGGCCGGCGAGAGCTCCGCGGACAGGTTTGCGAGGACACCCTCGGCCCATTCGCAGGCGGCCTCCGCGGCGGGGATGACGCCTCCTGCGTCGTGGCGGCCGTACTCGCCCTCTCGCTTCGCACCACAGGCCTCGAGTGCCTCGGTGAGCAGTTCGCTGCCCCGCGAATACGTCTTCGTGTAGCTCGCGTCGCCCATGCCGAACACGGCGAAGCGCACTCCGGCGAGGTCGGGCGTGTCCTCTCGCAGGGCCGCGTAGAAGTCGGCTGCCGAACTCGGAACCTCCCCGTCGCCGTAGGTCGAGCACACGAGGAGGTGGAACCGGCCCGGGTCGAGATCGGATGGTCGGATCGAGGACAGATCGGCGACCTCCACGTCGTCGCGGTCGCCGAACAGCATGCCGATCTCCTCGGCGACGAGTTCCGCATTGCCCGACTCGGTCCCGAAGAGGATCGTCAGCGGCACCCCGGACAGCAGCGGGTCGTGGCGCGCACCCGCCGAGGTGCGCGGCTCTGACATGTCGATACTGTCGTCGCGTGCCACGTCGAGGAGCCCGTCCCACGTGGTGATCTTCGCCCGGCATCGTTCCGGGCCGGCTTCGAGGCACTCCCTGTGGTCGATGCGCCGCCACCCGACGAAGTCGGTGGCCTGGGCATGGGGTTCGAGACCTTCGGCTCCCGTCGAGATCGTGCCGGCGCTGACCTCGGCAGCGAGGTTCGCGGCCAGGGCCCGGGCGTCGGCGCGCTGGTCGGGGATGGTGCCGCGCCCGTTGCCTCTGAGCCAGCCGATGGCGAACAGACCGTCATCGACCTTGCCGTCGGCCGGGATGGGGGAGATCGGGCAGAGTCCCAGCTTCGCGCTCTCGCGGGTATTCCGGATGAACCCGATCGCGGTGATCACCGAGTCGGCAGTCAGGTGAATTGTCCGGCCGGCGTGGCGCACGTCGATGCCGGACACCGACGAGGTGCCGGTGATCGCCTCAGGTGTGGCGGTGAACCACCAGTGCACCTCGATGCCGCCCTCCGGGGCTTGGTCTGCGGTGCTCGCGAGCTCCACGAGAGCATCGAGTCTCGCGTCCTTTCCCGGCGTGATCTCTGAGAGGTCGACGCCATGGAGGATGTGGGTGAGACCGGGCACACGCGCGAGTTCGCGGATCATCACAGGATCGAATCTGGCCGCGCTCGGACCCGAGCGTCCGATGACGTCGAGCCGCCTGAGGCCATTCGCCAGAGACGAGTGGACGGCGTCGTCGATGTCGCTGCCCGCGAGCGCTGCGGGTGCGCAGGTGAGCAGGCGGAGAATGTCGATCGCGACGTTCCCGTGTCCGATGAGGGCGACCCGCCTGCCGAGCCTCGGCTTCTTCGCGTCGCTGTCGTCGTGCTCGTCGGGGTGGCCGTTGAGGAGGCGGGTGATGGTGCCGGCGGAGTGAACGTTCTCGAGATCGGCGCCGGGGATGTCCAGCGGTCGGTCGTGGGAGAGGCCTGTGGCAAGGACGACGGCGTCGTAGCCGGCTCTGAGGGCGTCGATGGTGACGTCCGTGCCGAGTTCGGTGTTGCCGATGAACCGTGCCCGGGAGTCCGAGAACAGCCGATCGAACTGGGTGGACACGGATTTGGTGCCCTGGTGATCAGCGGCGACACCGTACCTCAGCAGTCCGTAGGGCACGGGGAGCCTGTCGTAGACAGCGACGGAGGATCCGGGGATCTGACGGAGGATCTCCTTGGCGCTGAAGCATCCGGCCGGCCCCGCCCCGATGACGGCGACTCTGGGCCCGATCCCATCACCGGCCTGCTCGTCTGCTCTCGACCCGAGCCCTCCTCGGGGGCCATAGTCGGGAGCGCCGGCGGCTGCGGTCCAGGTGACCGGCAGTGTGAGCGGGCCGCGGAAGACCCAGCCGCCGAGCTTCGCCTCCCCGGAGTCGTCGATGTCGAGATCGCGCAGACTGTTGAAGAGCAGCGGCAGGGCGACTTCGGCGATCTGGGCTCGCGCCGCCCAGTTCCCCAGACAGACGTGGGTGCCTTTGCTGAAGGCCAGGTGGGGTTTGACCTCGCGGTGGATGTCGAACCTGTCGGCGTCGTTCCAGACGGTCTCGTCCCGGTTGGCCGAGAGAACGCAGATGCCGAGCTTGGCACCGGCAGGCAGGTGGGTCCCCGCCAGGACGGTGTCGCGGGTGACCTGGCGGGAGTACATCCCGATCGGGGCGACCCAGCGGATGGTCTCTTCGAACACGATCGGCCACAGATCGGGGTTGGCCATGACGGCGGCACGTTGGTCGGGATGGCGGAACATGGCGAGCGCTGCGACGCCGAGGGCGTCACGGGGCTCGTTGAGCCCGCCGCCGATGGTCATCTTGATGTTCGCTCGGATCTGCTCGATCGGCATGCGGTCCCCGGGCATGGACAGCAGGGCGGAGATGAGTGAGTCGTCGCGGTGCGTGAGATGGTGTTCGAGCATCTCGTCGAGGGCCGTGTCGACCTCGGTGAAGGACCGCTCTCCCCTGGCCCAGACCTCAGGGTCGTCAGCATAGTTGCCCGTGGCGTCGATGAGGGTCTGGGACCAGCGTTGGAGGTCGGACCGATCCGCATTGTAGAGGCCGAGCATGCGGCGCAGGGTCTCGGCGGCGTACGGGGCGGCGAAGTCCCAGATGAGGTCGGCGCCCGGTCCCTTCTCGATGAGTTCGCCGAGCACCTCCTCGGCCACCTCCCGGTACATCGACACCCACACGCGCTTGACGTAGCCGGGTTTGAGGACGGGCTGCCAGGCGCGGCGCTGCGCGTAGTGCTCGGGATCGTCGCGACGGAGCATGGAGTGGCCCATCGCGCGGATCTGCAGCGAACCCTCCTCGTCGGCGGAGAAGATCTCCTGGTCGTGCTCGGTGGCGTTGACGGCTTCGTAGCTGGTGATGAGGTAGCGGTTGACCGCCGGCACCCAATGGACCCCTCCCTCGGCTCGGAGGCGTTCGTAGATGGGAAACGGATCGTCGTAGAGATCCGGGATCGTCACCCAGTCCGCGACCGGCGCGGAGACTCCCGGACGACGTGTGTCGGTGTGCAGGTGAGAAGTCACCGTTGTCCTCCCTCGCAGTGATGGCGTCTGTGCCATGGCGTTCTCAGCCCAGTATGTGCAGAATGGAATCAAAGGAAAAGCGGAATAAATTGAATTACTAATCCGGAATGGCGAATATGCACCCTCACCAGCCGCCGAAGTTCAGCCTGAGACAGCTCTCCTATCTGATGACGGCCGCCCGCTTGGGAACGATCTCGGCCGCTGCGGCCGAGCTGCACGTGTCGTCCTCGGCGATCTCGGATTCGATCACGGCACTCGAGCATCAGCTTCAGTCACAGCTGTGCATCCGCCGGAAGGCGCAGGGACTGGTGCTCACCGCAGCGGGGAAGCGGGTGGTCGAACGGGGGCGCGCTCTCATCGCCGAGGCGAATGAGCTGGAGAGCGAGCTCAGGACGAACGACGGCGAATTGGCCGGCCCGATCACGATCGGCTGCTATCCGACTCTGGCGCCGATGATCCTGCCCGTGCTGCTCGCGGACTTCGGGGAGCAGCACCCGCGCGTCAACCTCGAGATCGTCGAGACGACGCAGGATCGGCTGACCGGTCGTCTGGAGTCGGGCGAGATCGATGTCGCCTTCGTCTATGAGACGCTCATCCCGGGCACTCCGAACCATGCCACGCTGTTCGCCCAACCGGCCCACGTGATCCTGGCCGCCGACGATCCGTTCGCCCCGCGCGAGACGGTTCGACTCGAGGACCTTGTCGAGAGGGACATGATCCTCCTCGATTCTCCTCCATCGAGTCAGCACACCCTGTCGATGTTCCACGCGCGTGGACTGCGGCCGAAGATCCGCCATCGCACCACCAGCTACGAGGTGGTGAGAACCCTCGTCGCGCGAGGGCTCGGCTACGGAGTCCTCGTGCAACGACTGGGCAATCCCGCCAGCTATGAGGGGTACCCGCTCGTGACGAAGGAGATCGAGCCGGCGGTCGAGCCGGTCGGTGTCGAAGTCATCTGGCCGTCGAATGCGGTCGTACCGGCGCGAGTCTCGGCCCTGATCGATTTCGCGCTGGGTGTGCAGTGGAAGTGACATGGCGGGCGCCCCTCACCCGAGGGCGATGCACCCGATTCCGGTGACGACGACGGCCGCGCCGAGCAGCTTCGGCCCGAGGTTCCGCTCACCGAAGACCCACCAGGCGAGCAGGGTGCCGACGACGATCGACGTCTCCCGCACGGGCGCCACGAGCGAGACCGGCGCCTGCTGCATCGAATAAAGGACGAGCAGGTACGCCAGCGGGGAGAGCACCGCGACCGCGACGACCGCCGCCCTGTGGTCGGCGGCGATCGCCGCGAGATCCGCACGACGCGCTCGCGCCCCGGGGCACACGATCATTCCGACCGTCATGAGGACGGCGACCACGCACTCGGACACGGCGAAGTAGAGGAGCGGGGAGTCGGTGATGTGGTTGACGGCGAAGTCGTCCCACAGGGTGTACGCGGCGATGAAGGTCCCGATGAGTCCGCCCCACGCGAGACCGCGAAGCACTCCGCCGCGGTCGTTCCCGGAGAAGCCGCGGCCGGTCCCCGAGGAGCCGCGGGCGTCCGCGGCGGCGTCCGGGTCCACGTCCGCGCCCCCAGCAGCCTCGGGCGATGATCCCGCCACCCTCATCCTCCGTCGCCGTCCGCCGCCCGCGGTGACCAGCGCGATGCCCGCGATGACGACGAGCCCGCCGAGGAGCTCGGGACCGGTCGGCCTCTCGCCGAGGAGGGCCACCGCGACAAGCATCGTGATGACAGGACCGGCGCCGCGGGCGGTCGGATAGACGATGCCGAGTGGTGCGTGGTCGTAGCCGCTCTGCAGGGACACCGAATAGGCGATGTGGATGACCGCGCTCACCGCGGACGCCGCGAGGAGCCGCCAGTCGACGGCCACCGCGCCGGAGACGACGAGCCAGCCGGCGATCGGCAGGAGGAGGATCGCGGACAGGCCGTGATAGGCGAGGACGAAGGCGAAGCCCCTGCCGCTCACCGACTTCGCGACGAGGTTCCACAGCGCGTGCGCCACCGAAGCGACGAGGACGAGACCGAGGACGCCCGGAGTCATCGGACTCCGGTGCCGGCCGCGCGGTCAGCGTCGGCCATCGCCGACCCGGGCCTCACAGCCTGATGACGACGGTCTTCGTCTGCGTGTACTCGTCGAAGGCCTCGATGGACTTCTCCCGGCCGTAGCCGGACTTCTTGAACCCGCCGAACGGCAGCTCCACTCCCCCGCCGGCTCCATAGGTGTTGACGAAGATCTGCCCGGCGTCCACCTCGGCGGCGAGACGATGGGCCCGGGAGAGGTTCTGGGTCCACAGGGCCGAGACCAGACCGTACTCGGTGCCGTTGGCCAGGGCGATCGCCTCGGCGTCGTCGTCGAAGCGCATCGCCGCGACGACGGGCCCGAACACCTCCTCCTGGGCGAGCGCGGACCCGGGTGAGACGTTGTCGACCAGCGTCGGGGCGATGAACGCGCCCCCGGCGAGGTCCTCGGCGAGGCCGTCGGGACGGCGCCCGCCGGTGACGATCTCGGCTCCGCCGATGTCGGTGAGGAAGCCTTCGACCCGCGACTGCTGCTTGCGGGACACGAGCGGACCGAGCATGGGGTCGTCGAGGCCGTGGCCGATCGTCACCTCGCTCATCGCGGCGGCCACCTTCTCGATGACCTCGGCGTGGACGCGCTGGTGGACGATGAGGCGCGAGCCCGCCGAGCACGTCTGGCCCGCGTTCTGGATGATCGACCGGACGAGTGACGGGATCGCGGCATCGACGTCGGCATCGGCGAAGACGATGTTGGCGGACTTCCCGCCGAGCTCGAGGACGGTGGGCACGACCCGGTCCGCTGCGGCATGGGCGATCGCCGACCCGATCTGCGTCGACCCGACGAAGCCGAGGTGAGCGACCTGAGGGTGCGCGCTCAGGGCCGCCCCCGCCTCGGCGCCGAGGCCGGTGACGACGTTGAAGGCACCGGAGGGGAATCCGACGGAGTGGATGAGCTCCGCCAGCCGCACCGTCGAGCGCGGCGTCTCGTCGGCGGGTTTCGCGACGGCGCAGTTGCCGGTCGCGAGCGAGGTCGCGGCCGCACGGCCGATGAGCTGGAGCGGGTAGTTCCAGGCGACGATATGCCCGGTCACGCCGTAGGGCTCGCGGCGGGTGTAGGCGTGCATGTCGTCGGTGAGCGGGATCGTGTGCCCGTAGTACGACTCGATCGTGTGCCCGTAGAACTCGAAGTAGCGGGCGCAGACGTCGACGTCGGCATAGGCCTGGCTCAGCGGTTTGCCCGTGTCCTCCGACTCGAGCCGGGCGAGTTCGTCGCGGTGGCTCCGGACCACCTCGGCCGTGGCGACGAGGAGCCGCGAGCGCTGCTCGGGGCTGCTTCGCTTCCATTCCCGCTGCGCCTTCACGGCCGCCCGCACGGCACGGTCGACTTCGTCCGGCCCTCCGCGGGAGACGTCGCCGAGGTGGTCGCCGGTCGCGGGGTCGATGTTGGCGTAGGTCGTCAGCGAGGGCACGTGCCGTCCGCCGATGAACGACGTGGTCTGCGTGATCTGGGCGCTCATCGCCTGCCTTCCAGTTCGGCTGCCGTGTACAGGGGGAGGTGGTCGCTGAGGTCGGCGCGGGTGCCGGAGGCGTCGACGCTGCCGGCGGCGAGCGCCTCGGCGAAGTCGATCCGCCCGGTGACGAGGTTCAGCCACACCTGAGCCGAGGTCTCGACGACGTTCGGCGGTGTGCCCCGGGTGTGGCGGGGGCCGGGGATGCACTGGGTGACGCCGAAGGGCGGGACCCGGACCTCGACGCTGTTGCCCTCGGCCCGCGAGGCGAGCTCCTCGAGGGTGAACCTGACCGCGGTCGCGGTTGTCGGCCGGTCGGCGGGCGTCCCGTCGGCATCGGCGTGGGCGACCCACATCTCGAGGGCGGTACGGCCCTCGGCCGGGTCAATTCTTCGGCGAATCGCCATCTGACTTCCTCTCGATCCTCGCGCTCACATCTTCGCCCAGCACGATACGCCCGACAACCGCCGTCCGCCCCTCGGAATCGGTGCCGCCGGTGACCGGCTCGGTGAGGTCGGCGATGACCTCGGCGAGGAGTTCCGGGGTGACGCGGGCTTTCTCACGTGCGGTCGCGGGGGCGCTGTGTGCGTCGGTGGTCACCGAGGTGGCGCGGCGGTCGGCCTTCGCCGGGTTGTCTCGCGTGCCGTCCTTCGCCGAGGCGGCGGGACGGTCATCGTTCGCCGAGATATCGCGACGGTCGTCGTTCGCCGAGGTGGCGCGGTGGTCGTCGTTCCAAACCGCGTTTCGACCGTCGTCGAAGGCGCCCGCCCGATCGAGCAGCGTCAGCGCCACGGGGGTGAGGGCGCGGGAGGACCCGTCGAGGCACTTGACCGCGACCGAGTATCCCGTGGCGGTGGCCATGACGATGACCCCCTCCGCGCCGCCTTTGGCGAAGACGCCGAGGCGCTCGATGACCGTCGTGTTCGGCCTGCCCGCTCCCTCGATCGCCCAGGGGTGGGCGAAGACACCGTCCATGAGGGTGCGCGCCTCGCGTGCCCACTCGAGCTCGCTCCCGGCGTCCGCGCCGGCCACGTCCGCGCTCCCCAAGTCGGCACTGCTCGGGCCGGCACTGCCCCTGTCAGCGCTGCTCAGGTCAGCACTGCCGACGTCGGCACTGCCCGGGTCGGCACTGCCGAGTCGCACGACGCGCCCGATCGCCCGGGCGAGCCCGGTGAGCGTGAGCGCGAACACCGGCGCCCCGCAGCCGTCGACGCCGACCGCGGACGGCGGCTCACCGGCGAAGGCCTCGACCACCTCGGCGACCGTCCGCTGAACGACGTGGTCCGGGTCGAGGTAGCTCGCGGTCGCGGCGTCCTGGGCCACGGCCGCCATGAGGAAGGCGGCATGCTTGCCGGAGCAGTTGAAGTGCAGCGGCGATCTCGCCTCCTTCGTCCCCGAGCGGAAGGCACGCTCCTGCAGCTCGGCCCGGAAGGCACCATCGGCGGGGTGGGCGGCCGGGCACCGGAGGTCGGCTGGGGTGAGTCCGGCGGAGGCGAGCATCGACTCGACGACCTCGGCGTGGCGGGCCTCGCACCGGTGGGAGGCCATGGCCAGCGCCGCGGCGGGGCCGCTCACCTCGGCGCCGAGGCACATCGCCGCGATCGCCTGGAGCGGTTTGAGGCTAGACCGGGGGAACACGGGAGCATCGGCGGCGCCCAGGCTGAGCACCGGGAAACCCTGCGGGTCGAGGACCACGGCGGATCCGATGTGACGGGATTCGATGAATCCGCTGCGTTCGACGGCGGCCAGTTCGACCGCCTCGGCGGGAGTGAAGGTGGTTCGGCTCACGCACTCCAGCCTACGACCTTATAGGCTGGTGATGTGAAGGTTCTTGTCATCGGTTCGGGCTCCCGCGAACACGCCCTCGTCCTCGCTCTCAGTCGTGATCCTCAGGTCGATGCGGTGATCGCCGCGCCGGGCAATCCCGGCATCGCGCAGATCGCCCACACTCAGCCCGTCGACGCGACGGATCCGGCCGCGGTCACCGCACTGGCGGAGACCCTCGACGTCGATCTCGTCGTCGTCGGCCCGGAGGCGCCGCTCGTCGCCGGCGTCGCCGACGCCCTGCGCGAGGCCTCGTTCCCTGTCTTCGGCCCCAGCTCCGAGGCCGCGCACCTCGAGGGGTCGAAGGCGTTCGCGAAGGAGGTCATGGAGGCCGCAGGCGTGCCCACCGCGCGGGCGATCGTCGCCCACAGCCGCGCCGAGGCGGAGGCCGCCCTCGACGAGTTCGGCGCGCCGTTCGTCGTCAAGGCCGATGGTCTGGCCGCCGGCAAGGGCGTCGTCGTCACCTCCGACCGCGACGAAGCTCTGACCCACGCCACCTCCTGCCTCGAGGTCTCCGACAGGGTCGTTATCGAGGACTATCTCGACGGCCCCGAGGTCTCCCTCTTCGTCCTCTGCGACGGGTCACGCACCGTGCCCCTGGCCCCGGCACAGGACTTCAAGCGCATCGGCGACGGCGACACCGGCCCGAACACCGGCGGCATGGGCGCTTACTCCCCGCTGCCGTGGGCTCCCGCCGGGCTCGTCGACGACATCGTCGGCTCCGTCGCCCAGCCCGTCGTCGACGAGATGGCACGTCGGGGCACCCCGTTCACCGGCCTCCTCTACTGCGGTCTGGCCTTGACGTCGAAGGGGCTGCGCGTCGTCGAGTTCAACGTGCGATTCGGCGATCCGGAGACCCAATCCGTCCTCGCCCGGCTGCGCTCCCCGCTGGGGCAGACGCTGCTGGCCGCCGCGGAGGGCCGCCTCGACGAGGTGGGCGACCTCGATTGGGATCCCCGCGCATCGGTCACCGTCGTCATGGCCGCCGAGAACTACCCGGACTCCCCGCGCACCGGCGACATCATCCTCGGCCTCGACTCCGCCGACAGCGCCGAGGACATCAGCGTCCTCCACGCCGGCACCGCATGGGCGCAGGGACCCAGTGGCGGTCATGCTCCGGAGGACGCCGTCATCACCGGCGACCTCGCCGAGGCGGGCGACGTCGTCACCGCCGGTGGGCGGGTGCTCTCGGTCGTGTCCCTCGGTGCCGACCTCGACGAGGCCCGGACGAAGGCCTACGAAGCCGTCGCGACGATCCGCTGGGACGGTGAGCAGCACCGCACCGACATCGCCGAGGCGGCTGCCCGCGGTGAGATCGCGCTGTCCGACATCTACCTTGCCCCGGCACCCGGGGACTCTGGCACCACCGCGGCGTCCGGGGACTCGTCGGCCCCGGGCCTTGCGACCTCCTCGACGTCCGGAGGTTCGGCGGCACCAGAGCCTCCGTCCGACTCCGTGTCGGGCGGCTCGTCGGGTCCGGGCCCTGCGACCGCCTCGGCGCCGGGGGGCTCATCGGCTCCGGGCCCTGCGACCGCCTCGGCGCCGGTCGTTCCGGGCTGGAGGCACGTGTACTCGGGCAAGGTCCGCGACCTCTACATTCCCGAGTCGGCAGTCGATGTCGCCTCGGCGCCGGAGCTGCTCATGGTCGCGTCCGACCGCATCTCCGCCTACGACTGGGTCCTCGACTCCGAGATCCCCGACAAGGGCAAGGTGCTCACGGGCCTGAGCCTGTGGTGGTTCGACCAGCTCGCCGAGGTGATCGGCAACCACGTCATCAGCTCCGACGTCCCGGAGGCCGTGCGGGGGCGAGGCCTCATCGTGCAGAACCTCACGATGATCCCCGTCGAATGCGTGGCCCGCGGCTACCTCACCGGATCGGGTCTGGCCGATTACAGGGCCACCGGCTCGGTCTGCGGGATCCCTCTGCCGGCCGGTCTCGTCGAGGCCGACCGCCTCGAGCCCGCGATCTTCACACCTGCGACGAAGGCCGCGGTGGGCGAGCACGACGAGAACGTCAGCTTCGAGCACGTGGCATCGACGATCGGGCAGGAGCAGGCGGAGCGCATCCGCGACCTGACGATCGAGATCTACCAGCGCGCCGAGGGGATCGCCCGCGAACGCGGGATCATCCTCGCGGACACGAAGTTCGAGTTCGGGACCCTGCCCGACGGCACGATCGTCCTCGGCGACGAGGTCCTCACTCCGGATTCCTCCCGCTTCTGGGACGCGTCGCAGTACGAGGCGGGGACGAGCCAGCCGAGCTTCGACAAGCAGTTCGTCCGCGACTGGCTGACCCGGGAATCGGGCTGGGACAGGGCCTCGGACACTCCTCCGCCTCCGCTGCCCGCTGAGGTGGTCGAGAAGACCCGCGCCCGCTACATCGAGGCGTTCGAGACGCTGACGGGAGAGCGCTTCCCCGCCTGAAGTCGCGACGATCGGCGGGTGGGAGGAACGCGGCCCGCGGGTCAGAGGATCCCGGGTCAGCGGGCCGCGTGCCCGCGCTCGTTCAGCCCGATTGCCGTGGCGCTCGACCCAGCGGTTGAGAGGGACCCGACCTGCCCTCGTTCAGCACGATCGCCGGGACGCTCGAACCGGTCTGCGGGTGGGAGGAATGCACCGGGTCAGAGGATCCCGGCGATGATGTCGTCGACCACGCGCGCGGCCAGTGACATCGCCTCGGCGGGGCCCAGCTGACGAAGAGGGCCATGGACGACGAGTCCCGCGAAGCCGTGGACCGCGCTCCAGCACGACCACTCCGCCCCGGCTCGCCGATCGGGACGCAGCTCTCCGGCGGCGACCATGTGGTCGAGCGCGTCGACGAGGAGTGCGAACGGTGGCGCCGTCGCCTGCCCCTGATCGGTTGAGCCGGCACCACCGGTGCCATCCGAGGAGACGTCAGCGGCGGCGCTGGTGGCTCCCTCGACGCCATCGGACGGGTTCTCGAGCACGCGAATCCGATCAGCCTCGTGCTGCGCACTGCTGCGATCTTCGGGCGCGGGACCATACTGTTCAGGGCCGAAGAACGCAGTGTCGAACCACCCCGGTTCGGAGACGGCGAATTCGATGTAGCCCAGGCCCACTGCGCGAAGTCGGGAGCGCTGCGGGGAGTCGGGGGGCAGATCGGCAATGAGCTCTCTCATGTGTGCGGCCATCTTCTCGAGGATCTCGGCCGCAACAGCCGCAAGCAGCGCCTGCTGATCGGTGAAATGCCGATACGCCGCGTTCGCCGACACTCCCACCTCCCGTGTCACCGCCCGCAGGCCCAGACCTCGGGGGCCGTGTGCACGGGTGATGGTCAGGCCCTCGTCGATGAGCGCTCGGCGCAGGTCTCCGTGGTGGTACGAATTCTTCTCCCTGACCACTACCGCCTCCCGGGAATCGAGCGTAGACTGCTCATTGAAGTTCACAGTGTACACATACGGGCCCTATCGCAGAGCGTTCTGCACCAGGGACGGACAGCGAAGTCCCCCGAGTCCCGGGATTGAACTGTCCGATCGGGGAGCCCGACCGGTCAGCAGCCGTTCGGTCAGTGTCCGACCCGTCGGTGGCCGGACACTCAGCGCTCGATCGGCCAGCGCCCGACCACTCATCGGCCGAAAAGTCAGCACTTGACCGGTGAGTGACTGGCCAGACAGCACTTGACCGGCCAGCGCCCGACCGGTCAATGGCCGAACAAGTGGATAACCGCGGCTCAGGGTCGCCGAACAGGAGATGAGGGACAACGATGACCACCACCGGAAAACCTCCGGTAGCCGATGAGGCGACATGGCAGCAGGAGCTCGACCGATTGCGAGAGCGCGAGAAGGCCGCCACCCGCGAACTCGACGCGATCGCCGCCCAGCGTCGTCGTCTGCCGATGGTTCGAGATGCCCGACTACACGCTCGAGGGCGCGAACGGTCCCGTCCGCCTCGCCGAGGTGTTCGAGGGCAGACGACAGCTCATCGTCTACAACCACATGTGGCACCCCGGCGAGGAATGGCAATGCGGAGGATGCACCTGGTTCTCCTCGCAGTTCACTCGGCTGGATTTCCTCGCCAATTGGGATGCGCGATTCGTCATCGTCACTCAGGGGCCGATCGATGAGGCGCTCGACTATCGTCGGAAGGTCGGCAACCGCATGCCCTGGTACTCGACGGCGAACAGCGACTTCGGAGCCGACGTCGGCGCGCCGCCTGGCGGCGGGTTCGCACTCAACGTCTTCTTCCGCGATGGCGACACCGTGTACCGCACGTGGAGTACGACCAGCCGTGGAGTCGAGCAGGTCAGTCACGTCTTCCCGCTCATCGACGTGCTCCCCTGGGGCCGCCAGGAGGAGTGGCAGGACTCGCCGGAAGGCTGGCCCCAGTCGGAGGCCTACAGCAGGTGGCCCGACTCCCCGGACATCGCGGCGCTCTACGGCGAGACCCGAGCGACATGAGCGCTTCAGTCACGGGCTCTGCCATGCCTGAATGATCCGAGGCCCAACCCCGAACCCCTTCGAATCCGACACATCCCCACCGTGGCCGGTCGGAGCCGCCCCTGACCGGAGCGGCTCCGACCGGCCGCGGCCTTTTGTCAGCGCTCCGACTGGAGCTGTCTCGGCCTTGCCTCGTCCGGCCGAGGACCCGAGAGCTTTCCTGCGGACAGAGTTGTCCCCTGAACCTGGATCGACCGTCAATCGAAGAGGGTCTCGATGATCTCGCGGGCGATGAATCGAGCGTGCAGGATCGGTTTCCGAGCCGGATCGATCGAAGCGGGTGGCACCCATGCCGGTCGGCCGTCCTTGAGCATCACCGTGTGCCAGTCCGATTTGTCGATCAAGTGATGATGGCGGCCGCACGTCAACGTGAGGTTCGACAGACTCGTCCTCCCCTGCTCCGCCCACGGCACGATGTGGTGGGCGTCGCACCAACCCGGTGGAGTCTCACAGCCCGGGAACGTGCATCCCTGGTCACGGGAGGCGAGGATCGCCAATTGCTTCGCATTGGCGTATCTCTTCTCCGTCGTCACCTGAACTGTCTTCGCCTCTTCACTCATCAGGTGGAAGAACACTGCCCCGTTCAGACCCCCTGCCGCCAGCTCCGTGATCGGAACCGGAGTCTCGGCCCCCGAAACGCCTGCACCCTTCCGCTCGGCGAGTTCATCGGCTTTCGCCGTGACCACGAGCGCGTAGGGGGCGCCGGCAGCCACCCGAGTCATGTCGATGCGTGACATCAATGTGGAGAAGCGCTCATAGATCCGATTCTTCACCGAACCCTGCTCGCTTCGAACATCGACGATTGTTCCGTCCTCGCGCACTCCGAACCCGGCGGGAACCTCATCCGCGGCTGAGTAGTCAGAGCCATTCGCACCAGAGGAATCCGAGCGCGGCCCTGATTCGGTGCCGCGCGTCCTGGAATCGGTGCCGCGCGGCCCTGATTCGGTGCCGAACGCGGTTCCGACCGGGAGCAGAGGAGCGTCGTACCGATCACCGCTGAGCACGGCATCGAAGATCTCGAACATCTCCTGCGCGCTTCGGTCTGCTGAGTCGGCCGGCGCATTGTTCGCGTCCGCTGCGCCGGCAGTCGCGCCGATGACTCGAGCCCCTTCAGTGCCTGCAGAGTCACCGGCACCAACCATGGCAGCGGCTGCGGAATCGCCGGCGGCCGTCCCGTCAGCGCGTGCGGAAGCGCCAGCGGCAGGCCCACTCGCGGCGGCGTCACGTTCCGCGGCGGATTGGATCCTCGACGTCAGCAGCCCGTGCAGCACTCCCCCGGTGATCGGATCGAGCAGCCCCGTCAGGTCCCAGTCCCCGTCCTTGCGGCTGCGCAGATTCACCCTGTACATCGACCGGTCCTGCGGATCTTTCGGTTCCTGCCCGTCAGGATCGATCTCGTCGAGTATGCGCTTGAAGATCACCCGCAGATCCGCGACCCGCACCTGCGGCGCATGCTCGACCAGAATGCGCTCGGTCTCCGCCCGCACTTCAGGCCCGAACCTGCTCGGCAGCTTCTCAAGGCATTCACCGATCACCGCGGCCTGGCCCGCCGAGAGCACTCCGGAGTGCAGACCTTCGGCGACCGCTGGACACAGAGGCTCCACGGACTGACCGGAGAGACCTACCCGATTGCCGAGATTCTTCGCCAACTCCGTTCGACGGGCAGCCTCAGTCCCGGTGAGCTGCAGGCGATTCTGAACCAGATCCCTCGTGCTCTTCGCTCCGAAGTCCGTCGGAGTACCACACCGCTCGAAGACCGCCAGCGCCAAGGCCGACAGGCTTTCGAGGATCCGCGTGGCAGTCTCAATCCCATCGACGACCAGCACCGCCTCATCAGGCCCCATCGGACGATCGAAGGTTCGCAGATCGTTCTTGAGGTGGTCAAGGCTCTCAATGCTCGATGTCAGCTCCGGCGCGATCCGCGACAGATCCTGCCACGCCTCATCGCTGAGCAGGGGATGCTGAACAGCGGGCTCGGCACCGGATGCCGATGACGAGCCGACCGCAGAGCCCGACAATGACCTGAAGCGAGAGTCCGAAGGAGAGCCGGAACGAAAGTCGGAAGGAGCGTTGGAGCGAGAGTCGGAAGGAGCGTTGGAACGAGGGTCTGGACCAAACAGTTCGGCTGCCTCGCCACTTCCGGAACCGACCGCCCCAGAAGGCAGAGCCGCGCTGTCATAGCGCCTGGCCTTCTTCCTACGGTCGGGGGTGAGAGTCATGGTCTCGGTTCCGTTCGTCAACATCCATGTTGCCCGTTGAAGTCAATCATAATGGCCTGAATCGAATATGTCTACAGTTATTTTCGTACTGAGATCAGTATTTTCTATTCGTGGTGGTGTTCCGATCCAGGTGCGCTCTTCACTGCCGCTCATCCTTGCCGCCTCTTTCGCTCGTATGCTCCAGCAGCCTCTTCGCCTCCGTGCTGTTGCGGCCACACTATCGAACGGCACTGACGCAGGACCGCCGCGATCGGTCGACGCAGACGACCGCTCCCTCACCACATGAATTCAGCCAGGTCATCCTCGCAGGCAGACAGTGCACCCGAAGCTACGGGCGCGCAGCTGACCCAAGGCTCACGCGGCGCGTCCCCTCCCGCGCCCACTGGACGCTCGGAGACAAGAACACGAAATACGCAACAGTAGAGATTGATTTCGCAGGTTTGATTCTCGTTCCTGCAGTTCACAGCACAGTCCAGGGCTCCCCGCGACTGATTCAGTGGCATGCGCCACATCTTTCGGTTATTGTATGGCCATACAGGGACTGGACCCGTCCTTACGGAGACTGGCCCTCGTCACCTCGGCAAGCACCCGGCCATCCGGCCTGCAGAACACCCTTCGACAAGGAAGTCAGGAGGACATTCTTGGACCTCGACATTCTCGACGCCACGATCTTCGACGGCCACTCCGTCCTGCCCGCAGACCGCATCAGCATCCGCGGCGGCATCGTGACCGAGATCGGCACCGGTGCACCTGCTCAGCTGGCCGAACGCACGATCGAAGCGGCAGGACGGTTGGTCACTCCCGGCTTCGTCGACGCCCACGTCCACACCACCTTCGGCGGTCAGGAGTCGCTGGCCTGCGACCTCAGCGGATGCGAGGGTCTCGACGAGGCGATGGCAGCCATCCGCGCGCATCTCGATTCCACCGCGGACTCCGGTGAGGAATGGGTCACCGGCGGCGGCTGGTCGATGGCCGACTTCCCCGGCGGAGCCCCGCGCGCCGAGCTCCTCGACGCACTCGGCACGACCAGACCGATCATGCTCGTCAGCCGCGACCACCACTCCGCATGGGTGAACTCGACGGCGATGGCGGTCGCCGGCCTCGATGCAACCACCTCCACCCCGGCGGGCGGTGTCATCGAGAAGGATCCGGACGGGACCCCGACGGGCTGCCTCCACGAATCCGCGATGGACATCGTCGGCGCCCACATCCCACCGGCCGGCGACGAGGAGATCCTCGCAGGGCTACTGGCCGGGCAGTCCTATCTCCACCGCCTCGGCGTCACCGCGTGGATGGACGCGATCGTCGGCGACTACTCCGGCCACCGCAGCCCGTACGACGCGTATGTCCGGGCAGAGTCGAACGGTCAGCTGTGCGCCGAGGTCGTCGGGAGTCTGTGGTGGCCGCGCGGGGTCGAGGACATCGACGCCGAGGTCGCACGGCTCGTCGAGCTCCGTCGCACCCATCCCGAGGCCACCGTTCCCGTCCCCAGCACCCACCCCGAGGCGACCGTTCCCGCCGCCGGCACCCACCCTGAGGCGACCGCCTCGTCCCCGCGACCGGGCGCCTTCCGCACCCATTCCGTCAAATTCATGCTCGACGGGATCATCGAGTCCCGAACGGCAGCGATGAGCGCCGAGTACGCCTGTGCCTGCGGCGGATTCGGCACCAGCTACTTCACCCGGGACCACCTGCACCGGGCGTTCGCAGCGCTCGACGCCGCGGGCTTCGACATCCACTGCCACGCGATCGGCGACGCCGCCGTCAAGGCCGCCCTCGACGCGTTCGAGGCCATCGCCGCGGTGCGTCCCGATGCTCGGCATCACATCGCCCACGTCCAGGTCGTCGACCCCGTCGACATCCCTCGTTTCGCCCAGCTCGGTATCACCGCGAACCTCCAGGCCCTGTGGGCGTGCCGGGACCAGCAGATGATCGATCTCAATCTGCCGTGCCTCGGCGAGGAGCGCAGCTCCTGGCAGTACCCGTTCCGCAGCTTCCGCGATTCCGGTGCTCGGCTGGCCATGGGCTCGGACTGGCCGGTGTCGACGGCGGACCCCTGGGAGGCGATCCACGTCGCGGTCAACCGCTCGCACCCACATGACGGGGACGCGGCGCCTCTCGTTCCCGAGGAGGCCATCGACATTCTCACCGCTCTGCGCGCGTACACCTCCGGCTCGGCTCGTCTGCTGCGTTCGAGCACCAACGGCCGGCTCCGACCCGGAACGGTCGCGAACCTGGCGATGGCGAGCGCGAACCCCTTCGAGATCGACCCGGAGAAGCTGCTCGACATCCGCACCGAGCTGACGATCGCCGCCGGCCGCATCGTCCACGACGCGCTCAGCCCGGAGACCGTGCGCCCGAGAGACCCCGACCCGGCCGTCGCCCCGACCCCTGACCCGACC
>NZ_QNSB01000016.1 GCF_003315415.1 Brevibacterium sanguinis | reverse complement strand
GCCCGGTTAACCGTTCCGATCCCGGTAGCTAAGCCCATTCGCGCTGATGGTACTGCAACTTGGTGGTTGTGGGAGAGTAAGTGACCGCCGCAAAAAATTCTTTTCTGGTGTGGGGTGTGACTGTTTGGGTTGCACCCCACACTCTTTTGTGTGCCCTCTGGCTGAACGCTGGAGGGCATTTCTCATTCATTTTGACCACGTCTGGCTTCTTTCGTGGTCGCACCCTTCGGCCGTCGTCCGGAGAAGGCGACGGGGCATGGTGTCCGTGCTCCGTAGAGAACGAGGGGCGTCGGTTGTCCTCGTCCAATTGTGTTCGCTCCTCTCTGTGTGGTGGAACACAATAGATACATCAGTTCGTGTAGTCTGGTGTCAGCCGTTACGGAAGGGAGCGAACCTCACTTGTCCGGAAGCGCGCATTGGGTCTGTACCGGCACGAGCCATCTGACCAGCGATGATGCTGGTTCTCGGGTACGGTGATGAAGTGAACAGACGCCACCGAACACAGGAGACAGCCGTGAGATCGAGAGTCCGTGTCCTCAAGAGGATGTCAGCGGGTGCCCTCACCGTTTCGTCCCATCATCCGACAAAGGAAATCTGCGATGACTGACGCAAGAATCGAGAAAGCCAAGGCGGCACAGAAGAAGGTGCTGCCGGCCGTCAACAAGAAGGTGTTCTACTCCGCTGCGATCGGAACCCTTGCCATCACGATCTGGGCACTGCTCGCTCCCGCCAACGCCGAAGCCGTGCTCGGCGCGGTGGTCGGCTGGACGTCGGACTGGTTCGGATGGTTCTACGTCCTCCTCGTCGCCGTCGTCCTCGTCTTCGTCATCTATCTCGCGGCCTCTCGCCACGGGCAGACGAAACTCGGGCCCGAACACTCCAAGCCGGAGTTCGGACTGATGTCCTGGGCCTCGATGCTCTTCGCCGCCGGCATCAGCACCGACCTCATGTTCTTCGCGGTGGCTGAACCCGTGACTCATTACCTCACACCTCCGAGCACGGAACCCGAAACCGTCGCAGCGGCGCGGGAGGCCACGGTATGGACCCTGTTCCATTACGGTCTCAGCGGCTGGGGTCTCTACGCGCTCATGGGCCTGGCACTGGCCTACTTCGCCTACCGGATGAATATGCCCCTGGCGATCCGGTCAGCACTCGCACCGATCTTCGGCAAGCGAATCCACGGTCCCATCGGCGATTCCGTCGACTTCGCGGCCCTGCTCGGCACGATCTTCGGCGTCGCGACGTCACTGGGCATCGGCGTCGTCATGGTGAATGTGGGTCTCAACGCGGTCTTCGGCCTGCCGGTCACCACTGCTTCTCAGATCGGGATCGTAGCCGTCGGCGTGACCGTGGCGACCCTCTCGGCGGTCTCCGGAGTCGACAAGGGAATCAAGTTCCTCTCCCTGCTCAACGTCTTCCTCGCGATCGCGCTGAGCATCTGGGTCCTCGTCGCGGGCAACACGAAGTTCCTCCTCGACGCGTTCGTCCTCAACCTCACCGACTTCGTGCGACTGTTCCCCGACATGGCCGGCCAGACCTTCGCCTTCGAGGACACCGGAACATGGATGACCGACTGGACGCTGTTCTTCTGGGCGTGGTGGATCGCCTGGGCATCCTTCGTCGGGCTGTTCCTCGCTCGTATCTCCCGGGGCCGGACCATCCGCCAGTTCGTCATCGGCACACTGACCATCCCGTTCATCTACATCTTCATGTGGATCTCGATCTACGGGAACTCGGCGCTCGACATCATCCGCAGCGGCAACAAGGGCTTCGGCGAACGGACGATGCTCAGCCCCGAAGGAGGGTTCTACGAACTCCTTGCGCAGTACCCGGCCTTCGTCGTCATCGCGGCACTGGCAACGGCGACCGCCCTGCTCTTCTATGTCACCTCGGCGGACTCCGCAGCTCTCGTCATGGCGAACCTCTCCTCCTTCCTGCCCACAGTGCACGACGACGGTCGCGCAGCTCTGCGCATCTTCTGGGCGGTCGCCACGGGAGCACTGACTGTCGGCATGCTCATCGTCGGCGGCGTCGGCGCCCTGCAGAACGCGACAGTGGTCATGGGTCTGCCGTTCGCCTTCGTCGTCATCCTCGTGATGATCGGCCTGTACAGGGCACTGCGCACCGAGTCCTACCGGTCGAACAGCGCCGATCAGGGACTTCCCGCCTCGCTCCTGCGCCGGTCGGGACCCGGGCACGACAACCTCAAACAGCAGCTTTCGCGCGTCCTCGCCTTCCCCGGCAGGAACAAGGCGCGTGACTTCGAGGAGACGGTGCTCCTGCCCACGCTGGAGGAGATCGCCGCGGAGATGCGGTCCCGCGGGCTCGACGCGCAGGCCGGTCGCGCTGCGTCGGACGGCACGTACGACGACGGGGGAGAACTCGTCCAGCTCGAGGTCGACGGGGACGGCGAGTACCCGTTCCACTACCAGGTCTGGGCGCACAAGGTCGGAGTTCCGTCCTTCGGCGGCCGGGTGCCCAAGGGCGCCGAGGAGTACGTGCGGATGGAGGTCTACTTCGACGGCGGCGCGAGCCAGGGCTACGACATCATGGGCTACACGAAGGACCAGATCGTCGACGACGTTCTCGACAAGTACGAACGCCACGTCGAGTTCCTCTATCTCAATGACAGTTCTGTGCCTCGACCGCAGGAGTAGACAGCACAGACACGGCATGCCCGACAGCGGCAGGACAGCAGCAGCTGACCTGCCGCTGTCGGCCGTCCGGGTCCACGAACCGGGGACCGTGCACCACCGGGAGGGCACGCTCGCCTCGCGCACCGGGAGCAAGTCGATGCACTTCGACCACGACTGACGCCGGGCACTCCGGCTCGGGCACTCCGGCTTGGCCACTCAGACACGGAATGAGGGGCCCTGCACTCGCAGGGCCCCTCATTCCGTGCCGCTCGCCGATCACGCAAGCATCGGGATCAGCGTCCCGACTGGATCAACTGCCCGACTTGATCAGCTGCCGGACTTGATAAGTTCGGCGCACTTCTCGCCCATCATCATCACCGTGATGTTGGGGTTGACCGTGGTGATCTCGGGCATCGCCGAGGCGTCGACCACGCGCAGGCGATTGACGCCCTTGACCCGCAGCTGCGGATCCAGCGGCGACGAGTCGTCGTCGGCGGCACCCATGCGCACGGTGCCCGCCGGGTGGTAGACGGTGTTGTGCGTGCGAGTGATGTAGTCCTCGATCTGCTCATCCGTCTGCACGTCGGTGCCGGGGAACAGCTCCCGTCCGGCCCACTCGGACATCGCGTCCTGCGACACGATCTCGCGAGCCTTGCGGATGCCGGCGATCATCACCCGCATGTCGTGGCCCTCGGGGTCGGTGAAGTAGCGCGGATCGACATGCGGCTTGTCGCGGAAGTCGCGGGAGCGCAGGCGCACCGTGCCGCGCGAGCGGGCATGGGTGACATTCGGCGTCAGGCAGAACGAGTTCTCCGACGTCGGGTAGCCCTGGCGCAGAGTGTGCATGTCGAAGGGCACGGACCCGTAGTGCATCATGAGGTCCGGACGGTCGAGACCCTCCTCGGTGGGGGAGAAGATGCCGATCTCCCACCACTGCGTCGAATCCTCGACCATCGGCTTCTTGGCCTCCCAGGAGATCACGCCCTCCGGGTGGTCCTGGAGGTTCTCACCGACACCCGGCGAATCCACGCGGACCTCGATGCCCACCTCGGCGAGGTGCTCGGCCGGTCCGATGCCGGAGAGCATGAGCAGCTGCGGGGTGTTGATCGCGCCCGCGGAGACGATGACCTCCTTCTTCGCCTCGATGCGCTTCGTCCGGCCGAAGGCGTTGTTGACCACGAGCACGCCGGTGCAGTTGTCATCGGCGTCGAACTCGAGCTCCTTGGCCTGAGTGTCCGTGAGGATCGTGAGGTTCTCACGGTCGAGGATCGGGTGCAGGTAGGACACCGAGGAGGACGACCGGGTGCCGTCGTCCTTCCGGTTGATCTGGAAGAAGTTCGCACCGTTGATGACGGTCTCACCCTCGTTGAACTGCACCCGGGGGATGCCGGCCTGCTCGCAGGCGTCGAGCAGGGCGATGCCGCACGGATCGACCGGGGGCACGTTCATCAGGCGCACCGGTCCGTCGTGGCCGTGGTGGTCGCCGGGAAGCTCATTGTTCTCGAGCTTCTTGTAGAGGCCGAAGGTGTCCTTCGATCCCCATCCGGTCGCGCCGTACTTCGACTCCCATTCGTCGAGGTCCTCCTTCGGCGCCCAGAAGGCGATGCACGAGTTGTGCGAGGAGCAGCCGCCGAGCACCTTCGCCCGGGCGTGGCGCATGTGGGAGTTGCCGTGTTCCTGAGCCTCGATGGGGTAGTCCCAGTCGAAGCCCGATTCGAGGAGCTCCATCCAGCGGTTGAGGCGGAGGATGACGTCTTCGTCGACGTCGGACGGACCGGCCTCGAGCAGGCCGACGGTGACCTCCGGGTCCTCGCTGAGTCGAGCGGCGACAGCGGCTCCCGCGGAACCGCCGCCGACGACGACGTAGTCAAAGCTGTGAGTGGTTTCCAATTCTCATCTCCTTATTCGCTGCGCGGTGTCATTCACATGGCGCGGTGTGATCTGCTGTGCGCGGACTCATTCGCCGTGCTCGGGGAACCAACCGGTGACGGCGGGTTCGAGGTTGTGGTAGATGTGCTTCGCCTCCTGGTATTCGGCCAGACCGGTGGGGCCGAGCTCCCGGCCGAATCCCGACTGTCCGAATCCGCCCCATTCGGCCTGCGGCAGGTAGGGGTGGAAGTCGTTGATCCAGATGGTGCCGTGGCGCAGCTTCGCCGCGACCCGCTGGCACTTGCCGGCGTCCTGGGTCCACACGGCGCCGGCGAGGCCGTAGATCGTGTCGTTGGCGGTGGCGATCGCCTCGTCCTCGGTGGAGAAGGTCTCGACCGTGACCACGGGTCCGAAGGCCTCGTCGGTGACGACGGACATTCCCCGCTTGACCTGGTCGAGGACGGTCGGCAGGTAGTAGAAGCCGTTCTCCAGGTCACCCTCGCCCCACTTGCCGCCGCAGCGCAGGCGTGCACCCTCGGCGACTCCGTTCTTGACGTATTCGGTGACCTTGTCGCGGTGCTCGGCGGAGATGAGCGGTCCGGTCTCGGCGTTCTCGTCGAATGGTCCGCCGAGGCGGATCTTCTCGGCCCGGGCCACGAGACGATCGGTGAACTCCTCGGCGATGGATTCCTCGACGATGAGTCGGGCGCCCGCAGAGCACACCTGGCCGGAGTGGACGAAGGCGGCGTTGAGGGCATTGTCGAGAGCGGCGTCGATGTCGGCATCGGCGAAGATGACGTTCGGGTTCTTCCCGCCGAGTTCCAGGGCGACCTTCTTCACCGTCGCGGCCGCATTGGCTCCGATGAGGCGACCGGTGACGAGTCCGCCGGTGAACGAGACCATGTCGATGTCCTCGTGGGTCGACAGCGGAGCGCCGGCGACGCGGCCGCGGCCGAGGATGAGGTTGCCCACTCCCGCGGGCAGACCGAGCTCCTCGAGCAGGCGCATGGCGAGAATCGCCGTGCTCGGGGTGAGCTCGGCGGGCTTGAAGACGAAGGTGTTGCCGGCGGCCAGGCAGGGAGCGATCTTCCACGCGGCCTGGAGCAGCGGGTAGTTCCACGGGGTGATGAGAGCACACACACCCACGGGTTCGTGGACGATCCGGCTGACCACGGACTCGCTGCCCGCGTCGACCATGCGTCCGGCGTCATTGGCGGCGAGCTTGCCGAAGTACTCGAAGCAGTCGGCGATGTCGTCCATGTCGATCTGCGACTCGACGAAGCGCTTGCCGGTGTCGAGCGATTCGGCGCGGGCGAACTCGTCCTTGCGCTCGCGCAGCGTGTCGGCGAACCTCAGCAGCAGGTTGCCGCGCTCGGCGGCGGGGGTGCTCGACCAGACTCCCGAGTCGAAGGCGCGACGGGCGGCCGCGATCGCGAGCTCGGTATCGGCGGCAGAGGCTTCGTCCACCTCAGCGACGAAGCTGCCGTCGGCAGGGTTGCGGATCTCGCTGGTTCCGCCTTCCTGGGCCGACACCCAGTTTCCGTCGATGAAAAGCGTGTTGGGCACGGTTGTCTCCTATTCCTTGGGGGGCGAAGTCGTCTGACCAGCCTACGCCGAGTGATCTCGCATCGAAATGAACCGAGCCACCAGTTCGCGACGCTCGAGAACGGGAAGGGCACGGAGCCGGACGAGTCGACGGGAGACCTTCGAGCTCTGACCCGGCTGGTTCTCGTGTGGGCGGAGCGTCGGTGCTCTTCGAGCCTTCGGGTGGTGGCTGCGAGACGGAAGCGGTTCACCACGTCCTGGTGAGGACTGGTGTTCTCCGCTGAACGCGAGCGGCAATGATGTCGACGACACGTGGCATTCATCCCTTGGTGGTGGCGCGAAGCATCGTTGCTCCTCGACAATCCTCAGCTGGCGGACCGACACCGGGTCATCGTAACAGACAATTGGTATGTCACGGCGGGCAGCGGGAACGTCTTCTCATTCCATCGGCGGGCACAACGACCGAGCGAGTCTCCGCCGCGGCGGACCAGCTCCGGTCCTCGATGAGTCGGAACGGATCCGGGAACGACGTGGGGAACGCCTCCCACCGGAGGCGACCGAATCAAGGGGCCTCATCGGGCCGGTGCCCTAGAATGGAGGGGAATCATCAAAAGACTTCATAGGGAGAATCGTGGCCCAAGGGGATTCGCGAGACCATCAGCAGAACCGCCGATCTGAAGGCGGACACCGCTCAGATCGCGGGAACAACCACAACCGCCGGAATTCTCACTCATCCCGGGACGACCGCGGCCACTCGGATCGGCGGGACGACCGCGGCGGCTTCGGCGGCGATCGCCGAGGCGGTTATCAGGGCAATCGTCGCGAGGACGGGGAGCGCCGCAGTTTCGGCGGCGACCGCCGTGACGACAGCCGCGGAGGCTACCAGGGCAATCGTCGCGAGGACGGGGAGCGCCGCAGTTTCGGCGGTGACCGCCGTGACGATCGCCGTGGTGGGTTCAGCGGCGACCGCCGGGACGACCGTGGCGGCTACCAGGGCAACCGCCGCAATGACGGCGAGCGTCGTGACTTCGGCGGTGACCGTCGAGGCGGCTTCCAGGGCGACCGTCGCAATGACGGCGAGTGTCGCGGAGGATTCGGCGGGAACCGCAGAGACGATCGCCGCGGCGGATACCAGGGCAATCGTCGCGAGGACGGGGAGCGCCGCAGTTTCGGCGGCGACCGCCGTGACGACAGCCGCGGAGGCTATCAGGGCAATCGCCGCGATGACCGTGGCGGATACGAGGGCAATCGCCGCAATGACGGCGAGCGTCGTGACTTCGGCGGAGATCGCCGGGACGACCGCCGCGGCGGCTACCAGGGCAATCGCCGCAATGACGGCGAGCGCCGTGACTTCGGCGGAGAACGTCGGGACGACCGCCGTGGAGGTTTCGGCGGGGATCGTCGGGACGACCGGCGCGGCGGCCAGCAGGGCGAACGTCGAGGTGGCTTCGGCGGCGAACGCCGCGATGACCGTGGCGGATACCAGGGCAACCGCCGCAACGATGGCGAACGCCGTGGCGGATTCGGCGGGGACCGTCGGGACGACAGCCGAGGAGGCTACCAGGGCAACCGCCACAATGACGGCGAACGCCGAGGTGGTTTCGGCGGGAACCGTCGTGATGATCGCCGAGGTGGCTTCGGAGGGGACCGTCGGGACGAGCGTCGCGGCGGGTTCGGGGGAGACCGCCGGAACGACGATCGACGCGGACCTCGCGACAACGATCGCCGCGCATCGCGTCCGACCGATTCCGGCGACTATGCCCGCGAGCAGCGGGCTCGCCGACCCAAGGTTCACGAGCCGGAGATCCCGGCAGACGTCACCGGCTTCGAGCTCGACAAGGAGATCAGGGGCCAGCTGCGTTCGCTCGACAAGGAGAACGCGGAGATGGTGGCCAAGCATCTGGTCGCCGCTGGCGGACTCCTCGACCTCGACCCCGAGCGTGCGCACCAGCATGCGAAGGCGGCCATGGCGCGGGCCGGCCGCGTCGGTCTGGTCCGCGAAGCCCTGGGCATCGCGGCCTACCACGTCGAGCAGTACGACGAAGCCGTGCGCGAGCTGCGCACCCACCGTCGCATCTCCGGATCGAACGAGAACATCGCCCTCATCGCCGACGCCGAACGTGGACGTGGCAAGCCCGAGAAGGCCATCGAGATCCTCGAGCAGTCGAAGGAGCTCGAGCTCGACAATGAGATCCGGACGGAGCTCGTCATCGTCGCCGCCGGCGCGAAGTCGGACCTCGGTGATCTCGACGGGGCGCGTGCGCTCATCGAGGCCGAGGACTTCACCCAGCGCCCGAGCGGCGCCCTCGTCCGCCTGCTCGCCGCCTACTCGGAGATCCTCCGGCTGCACGGCGAGACCGAGCTGGCCGACAAGTACGAGGAGCTCTCGCGGCGGACGGCGAAGGCCACCGGCACGCTCTTCGGCGACGAGGAGCCCGACCCCAATTTCGGAGTCGAGATCGAGACGATCGAGGAGCTGCCCGACGAGGACCTCGAGGACGGCCAGCGCGAGGTGACCGAGGGCGCGGACGCCGAGGCTGTCGGCACCACGACGGACGACGCCGAGGCTGCTGACGACGCCGACGGCGGAGCCCGCGCCGAGGAACCCGAAGCCGAGACAGTACCGGCCGAGGACGCTTCAGCCTCGGACACCGACGTGGAATCGTCGGGCTCAACCGCAGGCACCGACGAGGAAGCATCGAGCACGTCCGAAGCATTCCCGGAGGCCGCGGCCAACGCGGACGCCCACGCGGACGATTCGAACGCCCCTGCAGAGCCGACCGCAGCGGAGTCGACCCCGGCGAAGTCGAAGACTCACGTCTCGGACAAGGAGCTGAAGAAGATCTCGGTCTCCGAGGCCGAGATCGAGGCCGAACTCGCCGAGCTCCTCGGTGAGGACGACGAGCCGCAGGACGACGAGGCCGATCACGGCACCGATGAGCAGGGCACGGACGACGTCGACGGGCAGGACGCCGCCGCCAGCACGCACGACGTCGACGCGCAGGACGCCGGCGACGCCGACGAGCCGGAGGCCGGGGACCCCGAGGACGACGATCGGTGAGTCTCGGTGCTGATCATGGTGCTCCCGGGCAGCCGGGAGCACCGATCGACTGTGTGCTCTTCGACCTCGACGGGGTCGTCTACCGCGGCCCCGAACCGGTGCCGGGAGCGGCGGAGGGAATCGCGTTCCTCCGTGACGCCGCCATCCCGCTGAGCTTCGTGACGAACAACGCCACGCGCACTCCCGAGGCCGTGGCCGCACGCATCACGGACCTCGGCATCGACACGACCGCCGCCGAGGTGACCACCTCGGCGCAGGTTCTCGCGGCGCGATTGGCCGAGAAGTACGGTGCCGGCGCGCTTATCTTCGTCGTCGGCACCACGGGTCTCGAGGTCGCGCTCGAATCCCATGGCCTGCGGATTACCCGGTCGCTCGACGACGGTCCCGTCGCCCTCGCCCAGGGTCTCGACCCGCAGATCGACTACTCCACGATCGTCGCCGCCGGCGACGCCGTGCGGTCGGGCCTCGACTGGTGGGCGAGCAACCCCGACTACTCGATGCCCTCGCCGAGCGGCGAGGTCCCCGGCAACGGCGCCTTCGTCGAGATGGTCGCCCGGCTCACCGGCGCCCGGCCGACGATCGTCGGCAAACCCTCCCCGCACATGCTCGACCACGCCGCACGCCGCCTCGGCGCGAGGCGCCCGCTCATGATCGGCGACCGGCTCGACACCGACATCGAGGGCGGCAGCGCCGCCGGGTTCGAGACGGCGCTCGTCCTCACCGGCGTCCACGACATCCACGACGCCCTCGTCGCGCCCGCGCACCGCAGGCCGACCCACATCCTCCCGAGCCTCCGCGGACTCGCGGGACTCATCACCGCCTCGGCGACGATTTACCCGACACCGGCGACGACCCACCCAGACCCGGACCCCGGCGTCCGCCTCGTCGACGGCGAACTCGTCCTCGACGATCACGCCCGCTCCTCGGCTCACGGCATCGGCGCCGCACTGCGGTTAGCATGGGAGGCACTCGACCGGGGACGGCCAGTGCGTCCCGGGAACCTGCCTCGGAGGATCCATGACTGAGATGACCCCTGCCGCTCTCGGCGGCGACGTCCCCGTCGAGAGGTGGCGCAGCGACCTCGACGACCTCGCCGCGGCCCCCGCCCGGCAGCGCCACGAGGCCATCGGAACCCTGCTCGACGACCTCGATGCGCAGGTGGGGACGTTGTGACGAGGCTCGACCGGGCTCTGGTCGACCGCGGGCTCATCCGCTCCCGATCGCGCGCCGCCCGGGAGATCGCGGCCGGTCGCGTGAGCGTCAACGCCGCCACCGTCTCCAAGGCCTCCGCCGAGGTGGGGGAGACCGATGAGATCACCGTCGCCGACCCCGACCCCTGGGTCGCCCGCAGCGCCCACAAGCTCCTCGGCGCCCTCGACTCCTTCGGGATCGGGACGCTGACCGGACGCACCGCCCTCGACGCCGGCGCCTCCACCGGCGGGTTCACCCAGGTCCTGCTCAGCCGCGAGGCCACCGAGGTGTGGGCCGTCGACGTCGGCCACGACCAGCTCGACGCGACCCTGCGGGACGATCCCCGGGTCCGGGTCCGCGAAGGGCTCAACCTCCGCGACCTCGCCTCCTCGGACGTCCCGACCGTCGACCTCGTCGTCGCCGACGTCTCCTTCATCTCCCTGCGCCTGCTCCTCGACCCGCTGCTCGCGGCCACGAAGCCCGGAGGGGGGCTGCTCCTCATGGTCAAACCCCAGTTCGAACTCGCCCGCAGCTCCCTCGACAAGCACGGCGTCGTCGCGAGAGCGGCCAACCGGCGCCGCGCCGTCCTCTCCGTCGTCGACTCCGTGGCCGAGCACGACGCCCGCGTCACCGACATCGCCCCCTCCGCTCTGCCCGGGCCGAGCGGAAACAGGGAGTACTTCCTGCGTGTTCGACCAGGAAGGACCCCACAGGCGTCCGATAGGCTCGATGAGGCGGACGTGCCCGGTCACCTGGACGCGATCATGAGAGGAGAGTCGTGAGGCGGAACATCATGGTGCTCCTGCACCCCCACCGCGAGGATTCGGCGGCGGCCGCGGTGCGGGTCTGGAAGGCGCTCCTCGACGACGGGATCACCCCGGTCGTCCTCGACGAGGAGATCGTCGACATCGCCGCCCGCAGCTCCTACCCCGACGTCCACCAGGACCTCCTGGCCCGGTGCGAGGTCATCAGCCCCGACGAGCTCTCGGACTGGAAGTCCGACTGCGAGCTCGTCATCGTCCTCGGCGGCGACGGCACGATCCTGCGCGCCGCCGAACGCTTCCACGGCTCCGGGGTGCCCCTCATGGGCGTCAACCTCGGCCACGTCGGCTTCCTCGCCGAGAGCGAGCGGGAGGACCTCGCCGAGGCGGTCCACCGCGCCTCGAAGCGCGACTACGTCGTCGAGGAGCGCCTCGCGCTCGATGTCACCGTGTGGCACGAGGGCGAGGCCATCTACCACGCCTGGGCGCTCAACGAGGCGACCGTCGAGAAGACCTCGAAGTCGCGGATGATCGACGTCGTCCTGGGCGTCGACTCCCGGCCGGTGTCCGCGTTCGGCTGCGACGGGGTCATCCTCGCCACCCCGACCGGCTCGACCGCGTACTCGTTCTCCGCCGGCGGGCCGATCGTCTGGCCCGAGGTCGAGGCCCTCCTCCTCGTCCCGATCTCCGCCCACGCGCTGTTCACCGAGCCCCTCGTCGTCAACCCCAGCTCCCGCCTCGGCGTCGAGATCAGCACCACGAACCCGGACTTCTCCGCGGTCATGTGGTGCGACGGCCGGCGCGCGATCGAGCTCCCGGCCGGGGCGCGCATCGAGGCGAAGCGCTCCGAATCGCCCATCACCTTCGCCCGGCTCCACTCCGGGCCCTTCACCGACCGTCTCGTCGCCAAGTTCCGGCTGCCCGTCTCCGGGTGGCGCGGACCCGTCGACGATTCCCGGACGACCCCGAGGAGGACGACGTGATCTCCGAGCTGCGGATCTCCCACCTCGGCGTCATCGCCGAGGCCGAGGTCGAACTCTCCCCGGGCCTCACCGTCGTCACCGGTGAGACCGGCGCCGGGAAGACGATGTTCGTCTCCGCCCTGACCCTGCTCATGGGCCGCAAGGTCGGCTCCGGGGTCGTCCGCCGCGGCGCGGAGAAGGCTGAGGTCGAGGGCATCTTCTCCGAGATCTCCGAGAGCGTGCGCACCCGCATCGAGGAGGCGGGCGGCAGCGCCGACGACGAGGCGATCATCACCCGCACCGTCGCCGTCAAGGGCCGCGCCCGGGCGACGGCCGGCGGACGCACCGTCCCGATCTCCGTCCTCTCCGAGATCTCCGACGACCTCATCACCCTCCACGGCCAGTCCGAGCAGCTCGGACTCAAGAGCCCCGCCCAGCAGCGTCAGCTCCTCGACTCCGCCGGAGGAGCGGAGCTCGCCGAGGCGGCCGAGGACTACCGCGCCGCGTTCGACCGCTGGCGGGAGACGGTCGAGCGGGTGACGCGGATCAAGGACTCGACCGCCGCCCGGCGCGAGCGGATCCTGTGGCTGCGCGGCTGCCTCGAGGCCATCGACGAGGTCCGCCCCGTCCCCGGTGAGGACGAGGCTCTGCAGGCGCTGGCGGCGAAGCTCGGCGCCGCCGCCGAGATCACCCGCGCGGTCGGGCTCGCCCACGACCTCCTCGTCGGCACCGACCTCGACGACACGCCCGCCGCGGTCGACGGCGTCCACCAGGCCATCAGCATGCTCTCCGACGTCGAGTCCTCGGATGCCGAGCTGACCCGGATTCGGGAGGCGCTGGGGGATGCGGTGCTGCGGCTCAGCGACTCCGCGGCCGAGCTCAGCTCCTACCTCTCCGGCTTCGACGAGCTCGGGGAGACCTCACTCGAGGAGACGGAGGCGAGGCGCGCCGAACTCGGGTCGCTGGCCTCCTACGGGCAGAACGTCGCCGAGGTCCTCGACTTCGAGACCCGCGCGGCCCACGAACTCGCCGAACTCGAGGCCGAGGACCGTGACCTCGACCAGCTCGACGCCGAGCTCTCGGCCGCCGAGGAGGCGATGCGAACGGCGGCGGGCGCGCTCACCGAGGTGCGGCTGCGCACCGCCGAGAAGTTCTCGGCCGCCGTCAGCGCCGAGCTCGCGGCCCTGTCGATGCCCAAGGCCGAGGTGCGCTTCGAACTGACCGACCGTGAGCCCGCCCCGCACGGCTGCGACGACGTGCGTCTGCTCTTCGCCCCCCACGACTCCTCGACCGGTGACGACATCGGCAAGGTCGCCAGCGGTGGCGAGCTCTCCCGCGTCATGCTCGCGATCGAGGTCGTCCGCGCCGCCGGCGACCGGATCCCCACCTACGTCTTCGACGAGGTCGACTCCGGGGTCGGCGGCAAGGCGGCCGTCGAGATCGGACGCCGCCTCGCGAAGCTCGCCGAGCACGCGCAGGTCATCGTCGTCACCCACCTGCCGCAGGTCGCGGCATGGGCCGACACGCACGTGACGATCGTCAAGGACGACGACGCCGAGACCGTCAGCTCGGGCGTGCGCGAGCTGAGCGAGGACGAGCGGGTCGTCGAGCTCTCCCGCATGCTCGCCGGCATGGAGGAATCCGCCTCGGCGAAGGCCCATGCCGCGGAACTCCTCGACTCGGCCCGGCAGGTCAAGACGGGGGCGGCCACCGGTGCATGAGAGAATGGCCGCACCATGAAATCGCGTAGAACTCGGGAGACACCCACGGTCGTGCCGCGGGTCGGACCGGCCCCCGTCCGGCTCGATCGGCGGACGAAGGACCTGACGAAACGGCTGGGCGCCGGGGACATCGCCGTCATCAAGCACGCCGACATCGACCGGGTCTCCGCCGAGGCGCTCGTGGCCTGCCGGCCCGCCGCCGTCGTCAACGCGGACAAGTCGATCTCCGGCCGCTACCCCAACCTCGGCCCCGGGATCATCGTCGACGCCGGCATCCCGCTCATCGACGACGTCGGCGCGGAGATCTTCGAGACGCTGAGCGAAGAGGACGAGATCGTCGTCGAGGGCGATACCGTCCTCAAGGACGACGCCGAGGTCGCGACCGGGCTCCTCCAGACCGCCGAATCGATCGCCCGGGACATGCACGAGGCCGAGGCCGGGATGAACTCCGTGCTCGTCGACTTCGTCGACAACACGATCGAGTACATCCGCAAGGACTCCGACCTGCTCTCGGCCGAACTCGTCGTGCCCGAGGTGAGGACGAACTTCAAGGACCGCCACGCCCTCATCGTCGTCCGCGGCTACCACTACAAGGAGGACCTGGCGATGCTGGCCTCCTACATCCGCGAGTACCGGCCGATCCTCATCGGCGTCGACGGCGGTGCAGATGCGATCCTCGAGGCCGGGCACCGACCGGACATGATCGTCGGCGACATGGACTCGGTCTCCGACTCGGCGCTGACCTCGGGGGCTGAGATCGTCGTCCACGCCTACCGCGACGGCCACGCCCCGGGCACCGAACGCGTCCACTCCCTCGGCGTCGACTGCGTGGCGTTCCCCGCCTCGGGCACGAGCGAGGACATCGCGATGCTGCTCGCCAACGACAAGGGGGCCAGCCTCATCGTCGCCGTCGGCACCCACGACACGCTCATCGAGTTCCTCGACAAGGGCCGGAAGGGAATGGCGTCGACCTTCCTCACCCGGCTGCGCGTCGGCTCGAAGCTCATCGACGCCAAGGGCGTCTCCCTGCTCTACCGGCAGCGGATCTCCAGCCTCCAGCTGTCCGTGCTCATCCTCGCCGGCCTCGTCGCCCTCGGCGTCGCGCTGTTCGCGACCGCGGCCGGGCAGACGTTCCTCGGCCTCATCGGCGCCCAGCTCGACGGGGTGTTCGGGTGGATCGGCTCGCTCTTCGGCGCCGACCCCGCCATCAGCTCAGAATCAGCAGCCGCAAGCCAAGGATTGATCAGTGATTGACTTCCGCTACCACCTCGTCTCCCTCGTCTCGGTGTTCCTGGCGCTGGCGGTGGGAATCGTCCTCGGCGCCGGACCGCTCAAGGAGCCGATCGGGGCGTCCCTGCAGAGCCAGGTCGACGCCCTGCGCACCGATCGCGACGATCTGCGCACCCAGCTCGACGCGGCGGCCGGCAACATCGAGAAGCAGAACGAGTTCATCACCGCCGCGGCCCCCGAGCTCACCGGAGGGATCCTCGACGACACGACGATCAGCGTTGTCGCCGGACCGCAGGCCGACCCGCAGCAGGTCGAGGCGGTGGTCGATCGCATCACCGAGTCCGGCGGACAGGTCTCCGTCGACGTCTCCTTCGTCGACAACACGCTGACCCTGGAGGACTCCGCCGAGTTCCTCAAGACCCTGCGCACCCTGGTGCCGTCACTGCCCGAGGACGACGCCACCGCGATCCGCACCGCCCTCGTCATCGCCCTGACCGGCAAGGCCACGACCCTGCCCGAGGGACAGGAGCGCGACGACGCCGCCAAGCAGGCCGGAGCCCTCTTCGACGCGTTCGTCGACGCCGGACGGCTGCGCACCGACTCCGACCACGCGACGACCGAGCTGTTCCTCGTCGTCGACAACGAGAACTCCCAGCTCGCCGAGCAGGACGAACCGACCGCCGCGGCCAGCGAGGGCGAACCCAAGCGCACCGTCATCACCGACTTCGTCAACGCACTGACCGCGGAGTCGAAGTCCGTCGTCGTCGCCGGCGACGCCGGATCCGCGGCCAACGGGCTCGTCTCCGTCCTGCGCACCGAACGCTCCCGGGCCACCACCGTCGACGGGCTCGCCCTCGGCGCCGGACCGATCATCGCCGTCCGCGCGCTGGCCGCCGGCAACAGCGGCACCCACGGCCACTACGGCTTCGCCTCCGACGCCGAAGAGATCCTGCCAGGGAAGGAATGAGATGATCCGATCGCTCGTCAGCGCAGGAGTCGCCGGACTCGCGTCCTATGCGGCGACCAGGGCCGTGATGTCCTCGCGCCTGCGCCGCCAGGAGAAGGTGCTGAGGACCAACCACTCCGGCCGGGAGGTCTCCCTCGTCGAAGGACCGGCGCTCGCCGCCGGACTGCTCGCCGGCAGCGTCCTCATCGAGGACCCCCGGCAGCGCGGGGCGACCCTGCTCGCCACCGCCGTGGCCGGCGGCCTCGGGGGAGTCGACGACTTCCTCGAGTCCGGCAGCTCGAAGGGACTGCGCGGTCACCTCGGCGCCCTGGCCCGGGGGGAGATCACGACGGGAGCGCTCAAGGTCATCGGCATCCCCGTCGCCTCGGTCGCGGCCGCGGCGATCCTCGGCTCCGGTCAGGACCCCCGCGACGCCCGCTTCCCCGCGCTCACCGCCGCCGTCGACACCGTCGTCGCCGGGGGAGTCATCGCCGGGACCGCGAACCTCTTCAACCTCCTCGACCTGCGCCCGGGCCGCGCCCTCAAGGCCGGCTTCCTCACCCTCGCGCTCATGGAGCACGATCACGGCACCAGCTGGGTGCCCGCGGCGGGCATCGCCGGCTCCTCGGCCGGAGCGTGGACCGAGGACCTCGCGGGGGAGACGATGCTCGGTGACACGGGCGCCAACGCGCTCGGCGCGGCACTCGGCACGATGCTCGCCGCCGGCAGCGGCCCCCGCCACCGCGCCGCCATCCTCGCCGTCCTCGTCGCCCTCACCCTGCTCAGCGAGAAGGTGTCCTTCACGAGCGTCATCGAGGCCACACCCGGACTGCGCGAGCTCGACGCATTCGGGCGTGAACACGTGTGAGCAGACTGGTTCGGGTCTTCGCCTCCGCGGCGCTGCTCGTCTCGCTCATCACCCTCCTCACCCGGCTCGTCGGGTTCCTCCGGTGGCTCGTCTTCTCACCCACCGTGGGCGCGACAACGGTCGGAAACGCCTATCAGACGGCGAATCAGGTTCCCAACATCCTCTTCGAAGTCGTCGCCGGCGGTGCGCTTGCCGGGGCGGTGGTCCCCCTGCTCGCCATTCCGCTGTCCCGCGCGGACACCGAGACCGCCTCGCGGATCGCCTCAGCCTTGCTGACCTGGGCGATCTCCGTCACCCTTCCTCTCAGCGTCGTCCTCGCCGTCTTCGCCCGTCCGATCGCCGGGACTCTGCTCGGAGCCGGTGACCCGGGTCTCGAGCAGACGGCGATCTTCCTGCTGATGTTCTCCCCTCAGCTTGTCCTCTACGGGATCGGCGCAGTACTCACCGGGGTCCTGCAGGCGCACCGGAAGTTCCTCTGGCCAGCTTTCGCGCCATTGCTCTCGAGCCTCGTCGTCATTGGCTGCTACATCGCCTATGCTGTGGTCGGCGGTTCGGATGACACCTGGCGAACGCACATCGGTTGGTTGGGCTGGGGAACGACGATCGGCGTCGCCGCCCTCGCGCTGCCCCTTGCTCTGCCGATGCGCTCGACAGGTCTGCGGATCAGACCTACCTGGTCGTTCCCTCCGGGTGTCGCCCACCGAGCTCTGCGCCTGGCCGGGGCGGGTATGGCTGCGCTGTTCGCCCAGCAGGCCGCCGTTCTGACGACGTTGAAACTCTCGAACGCCTCTGGGGGCACGGGCACCTTCGTCCTCTTCAGCTACATCAACGCCGTCTATCTTCTGCCCTATGCCGTGCTGGCGGTGCCCGTGGCGACAGTGATGTTCCCCTCCCTGTCGTCGTGGGTGGGACGGACGAGGGATGTCGAATCGACTCCCGCCGATCGTGCGGCCGCAGAAGTCCGACTTCGCCAATTGACCTCGACGACAACCGCGATCATCATCAGCATCGGCGCTCTGGGCGCAGTCATCCTCTTCAGCGCGGCTCTGCCGCTGCAATGGTTCTTCACCGCCATCGATGCCGCCGGCGCACACGGGAATGCGCCCTTCGGGTCGATGAGCCAGGCGATCATGGTCATGGCACTCGCCGTTCCCGGCTGGTCCCTCGTCGCCTGGGGAACTCGCGTGTTCTACGCGATGGAGCGCTCCCGCCATTCGGCCGTGGCGACGACGACCGGGTGGATCCTCGTCATCGTCGGCATGGTGCTCGCGATCCTGCTGACGGATGCGAACGGAGAATCGGGCCTGACACTGGTGGCGATTTGCATCGGCTATGCGCTCGGCATGAGCGTGGCCGGAGGACTGCTCGTGTTCTCCCTTCGCCGAATCCTCGGCCCGACGGGTCTGGCCCGAGTCGGTCGCCGCGGCCTGATCTCGCTGTTCGCTGCCGTCGTCGCCGGAGTCGCCGGTGTTCTCATCTCGCGCTGGATGGTCGGCGAAACGGGGACCACCGCTGCCGCCTCGGTGATCAACGGAGTCGTGTCCGCACTGATCGGCTGTGCCGTCTTCGCCTTCATCAACTTGCTCGACCGCCGATACATCACCGAGGTGCGCGGTCTGCTCGCCGGTCGCCGCGGCGACGGTGCACAGAACGGTCCGCCCGGGACGTCGAACCCTACCGAGGCACATCCGGCAGAGGCGTCCAACCCCTCGACGTTCGAGAACCCGAGTGCGAAGCACAAGCAGCCCCGACAGAATGAGGACGAGGCATGAGGATCGTCTTTGTCATCGGCACATCGACCGGGGGAGTCGGCACGCACGTGCGCGCCCTGGCCCGGGACGTCGCGGCCGCCGGGCACGAGGTCGGGGTCATCGGCCCCGGCGCCACCGACGCCCACTTCGGGTTCTCCGCCCTGCCGGGGGTCCGCTTCGCCGCCCTCGAGCTCGGCACCGGGATCGGCCCGCGGGACGGCCGCCTCGTCCTCCGTCTGCGCACCCTGCTGCGCACCTTCGCCGCCGACATCGTCCACGCGCACGGCTTCCGCGCGGGCCTCGTCGCGCTGGCGGCGGTGCGCTCGCTGCCCGCCCGTCCCCGCTTCGTCCTCAGCCTCCACAACCAGGCCGGGGGACAGGGACTGCGCGGACGGGTCGAGTCCGGGATCGAGGCCCTGCTCGCCAAGGGCGCCGACGTCACCCTCGGCGCCAGCGCCGACCTCGTCGAACGCGCCCGGTCCCTGGGCGCGGCAGACGCCCGCTTCGTCCCCGCCGCCGCCCCCGAGGTCAGGGTCGTCGACGCGGACACTGCCCGCCGGACCCGCGAGGCACTGGCCGCCGAGTACGGCTTCGACCCGGACGCGGTCATCGTCCTGTCCGTCGGCCGCGTCGCCCCGCAGAAGAACTACCCGATGCTCGTGCGCGCCCTCGGCCGCCTCGGCGCCCAGCGCGAATGCGCGCCCCGAGATCCCGGCGGGCCCCATCCCGGCAGCACCGCGGAGGCGGGGCCCTGTCCCGACCTCGTGTTCCTCGTCGCCGGCGCCGCCGACGAGGCCGTGCTCGACGAGGTCCGCACCCAGTACCGACACCTGCCCGCCGCGACGCCGCCGCCGCTGCACTTCCTCGGCCCCCGCGACGACGTCGCCGAACTCGGCGCCGCCGCCGACATCTTCGTGCTCACGAGCATCTGGGAGGCCCGCGCCCTCGTCCTCCAGGAGGCGCTCATCGCGGGCAAGGCGATCGTCGCGACCCGCGGCGGCGGCACCGAGGAGCTCATCGGCTCCGCCGGCGTCCTCATCGACTCCGACGACGACCGGGCGCTGGCCGCCGTCGTCTCCGAACTCGCCTCCGACCCCGCCGCCCGGGCCGAGCTCGGCGCCCGCGCCGCCGCGGCGGGAGCCCGTCTTCCCGATGAGGGGGACGTGGCCGAAGTTCTCCTGGCCCTGTACTCCGAACTCGGTGCCGCCCAGGTAGGCTGGTCGGAGCGTTGATCGAATGAAAAGGATGACGAAATGAGCGAAGCCGGCGAGACCCAGCCACTGACTGCAGACACGCGCATTCTGCACGTGCTCGCCGAGACCACGGGTCCTGTCGTCGAGGTGGCGAAGCTGGCCGTCCTCGGTCACCTCCGCGCCGGTCACAAGGTCGCCGTCGCGGCCCACCGGTCGCTGCTGGGCACCTTCGGGGTGCCCGCGGAGCTCGCGGAGGACTTCCGCGAGATCAGCCTGACCGCTCGCCGCCGGCTCACCCCTGCCGATCCCGGATCCGCGTTCACCCTCCACAAGCTCTACGAGCACGTCGACCTCGTCCACGCCCACGGCCTCCACGCCGCGACCCTGGCGGGACTCGCGTTCACCGGACTGCCCTCCTCCCGGCAGCCGAAGCTCATCGCGACGATCGAGTCCTTCGACGCCGACAACGTCATCGAACGCACCGGGGCGGAGATCGTCAGCCGCACCGCCACCGCCGTCCTCGGCACGACCGAACCCGTCGTCGACTACTTCGGGGAGAGGGTGCCCGTCGTCGAACGCGCCGAGCTCGTCCACCCCGACATCGACGTCGACCTCACCGTGCGGACCCCGCGCGCCGAGGTGCGCCGGCAGCTGCGCATCGCCGACGGCACCTGGATGGTCGCGAGCCCCATCGCCCTGCGCGACCACACCGCGCTCGCCACCGTCCTCGACGCGGCATCCCAGATCAACACCCGCCGTCCCGACCGCAGGGTCGTCACCGTGCTCACCGGGACCGGGCGGGACCGCCGGACGATCCAGCGGGCCTTCGCCGATCGCGACGTCATCGTCGCCCCCGCCGACGACCTCGTCGACGTCACCGCCGCCGCCGACGTCGTCATCGCCTCGGAGCAGATGACCGGCCTCGGCCACGAGGAGCTCATGCAGCTCTCCCGCCCGGCCGTGTTCATCGGCAGCTCCCGCCGGGCCGGCATCTGGGGGGACGCGGCCAACGCCGTCGAACCCGACGACACCGACGGGCTGCTCAGTGAGATCAATCATCTTCTCGACAACCCCGCCGGACGCGGATCCCGCGCCGTCGCCGCGAAGAAGCGGGTCATCGACGTGAGCAACGGCGCCGCGATCTCCTCGACGCTGCTCGATCTCTACGCCGAGGTCGCCGCGACCGAGAGAGCCGGGAGCGGACTTTGATAGAATCAAACCCCGTGGTGAATCGAACCGGCCCAGGCGGCACAAACACGGCAAAGCACATCTTCGTCACGGGAGGCGTCGCCTCCTCATTGGGCAAGGGACTGACGGCCTCGAGCCTCGGCCACCTGCTCACCGAACGCGGCCTCAAAGTGGCCATGCAGAAGCTCGACCCCTACCTCAACGTGGATCCGGGGACGATGAACCCCTTCCAGCACGGTGAGGTCTTCGTCACCGAGGACGGGGCGGAGACCGACCTCGACATCGGCCACTACGAGCGCTTCCTCGACACCGACCTCGACGGCGCGGCCAACGTGACCACCGGCCAGGTCTACTCCTCGGTCATCGCCAAGGAGCGCCGCGGCGCCTACCTCGGCGACACCGTCCAGGTCATCCCGCACATCACCGACGAGATCAAGTCGAGGATGCGCGCCCAGGCCGAACGCCCCGCGGCGGACCGGCCCGACGTCATCATCACCGAGATCGGCGGCACCGTCGGCGACATCGAGTCCCAGCCGTTCCTCGAGGCCGCCCGCCAGGTCCGCCACGACATCGGCCGCGAGAACGTGTTCTTCATCCACGTCTCCCTCGTGCCCTACCTCGGCCCCTCCGGCGAGCTGAAGACGAAGCCGACCCAGCACTCGGTCGCCGCGCTGCGCTCCATCGGCATCCAGCCCGACGCCATCGTCCTGCGCTCGGACCGCGAGCTGCCGGACTCGATCCGGTCGAAGATCGCCTCGGCGTGCGACGTCGACTCCGACGCGGTCGTGTCCTGCGTCGACGCCCGCAGCATCTACGACATCCCCAAGGTCCTCCACGACGGCGGCCTCGACGTCTACGTCATCCGCCGACTCAACCTGCCCTTCCGCGACGTCGACTGGGCGAAGTGGGACTGGGTGCTCGAACGCGTCCACAACCCCGCCCACGAGGTCACCATCGGCATCGTCGGCAAGTACATCGACCTCCCCGACGCCTATCTGTCGGTCACCGAGGCGCTGCGCCACGGCGGGTTCGCCAACGACGCCCGGGTCAAGGTGCGCTGGATCCAGTCCGACACGTGCGAGACCGCAGAGGGCGCGGCCGAGCAGCTGACCGGCCTCGACGCGATCTGCATCCCCGGCGGGTTCGGCATCCGCGGCATCGAGGGCAAGCTCGGCGCCCTCGAGTACACCCGCACCCACGGCATCCCGACCCTGGGCCTGTGCCTGGGCCTGCAGTGCATGGTCATCGAGTACGCCCGGAACGTCGCCGGCATCGACGAGGCCTCGTCGTCCGAGTTCGACCCGGACACGAAGGTCGCCGTCATCGCGACCATGGCCGAGCAGCTGTCGATCGTCGAGGGAGAGGGCGACCTCGGCGGGACCATGCGCCTGGGCACCTACGAGGCGCACCTGCTCGAGGGCAGCGTCGCGGCGCAGGCCTACGGCTCGACCGTGATCAGCGAACGGCACCGCCACCGCTACGAGGTCAACAACACGTACCGCGACAAGCTCGACGCGGCCGGCCTCGTGTTCTCCGGGACCTCGCCCAACGGTGAGCTCGTCGAGTTCGTCGAGCTGCCCGAGTCGGTCCACCCCTACTACGTCTCGACCCAGGCCCACCCCGAGCTGAAGTCGCGTCCGACCCGCCCGCACCCGCTGTTCGCGGGCCTGGTCGCGGCCGCACTCAAGCTCAAGTGAGCCCGAGCGCATGAGCGGCGAGGCGAGCGAGCGGACCCCGGCGGGCGAGCCCTCCCCGGAAGCCCCGGCACACGGCGACCTGCTCCGCGACGAGGTTCACCACCCGGAGGTCACGGCCTCCGAGGTCGTCTTCCACGGCGCCGTGTGGGACATCCGGCGCGAGACCTTCGACCTTCCCGAGGCGCACGGTCTCGTCCGCGACATGATGGACCACACCGGAGCCGTGGGCGTGGCCTGCGTCGATGAGCAGGAGCGGATCCTGCTCATCAAGCAGTACCGGCATCCCGTCCGTGCCCGGCTCTGGGAGGTCCCCGCGGGCCTCCTCGACGTCGCCGGCGAGGACCCGCTCGCGGCCGCCCAGCGGGAGCTCGCCGAGGAGGCGGACCTGCGGGCGGCTCGCTGGGAGGTCCTGAGCGACTCGTGCCTGAGCCCCGGGGGCAGCAGCGAATCCATCCGGCTCTACCTGGCCCGGGACCTCGAACCCGTCGCCGAGGAGGATCTCCACGTCCGCAGCGACGAGGAGGCCGGTCTCGAATTCCGGTGGGTGAGCATCGACGAGGCGCTGGCCGCGATCGCCGCGGGCGCGCTGACGAACGCGGCGGCCCAGCTGGCCATCCTCCAGGTCGCCACCGTGCTGCGCTGCGAGGCCGAGGGCAGGACCGCCCCCACCCGCCCGGCCGACGCGCCCCGGCTGCTGATCGACTGAGACCCCATGGCCCGGCACGGCGTCGAACTCCTCCCGCAGCTGCCCGAGGGCATCGCCCGCGGCTTCGAGACGTACCTGTCCTCCCTGCGCTTCGAACGCGGGCTCTCGCTCAACTCCATCGACGCCTACGCCCGTGACCTCGGCAGGTACGGGACGTGGCTGGCCGACCGGGGGATCGCGAGCCTCGGCGACATCGACCGCGGCGACATCGAGGCCTATGCCCTCGACCTCGCCGAGGCGGACCTCGCCGCCCGCACCCGCGCGCGGGCACTCGTCGCTGTCCGCCGCTTCCACTCCTTCGCCGCCGCCGACGGGCTCATGGACGTCGACCCCGCCTCCGAGGTCAGCCCCCCGCAGGAGGGGCTGCGGCTGCCCAAGGCGCTCGCCCTGGCCGACATCGAGGCCATGCTCGCGACGACCGCGGGACAGGAGCCGCCCCAGATCCGGGCCGCGGCCCTCCTCGAACTCCTCTACGCCACGGGGGCGCGCATCTCGGAGGCCGTGGGCGTCGACCTCGACGACCTCGACCTCGACGCCGGCCTCGTCCGGCTCTACGGCAAGGGCGGCAAGGAGCGGCTCGTGCCGCTGGGCTCCCACGCGCGGCATGCGCTGGCCGCCTGGGTGACGCAGGTGCGGCCGAGCATCGCCGCGAAGGCGAGGACCCCGGGCCGGGGGCACGCGGGAGCGCTGTTCCTCAACGTCCGGGGCACGAGGCTCTCCCGGCAGAGCGCCTGGCAGATCGTCAAGGACGCCGGCGCCCGCGCCGGACTCGACGCCGAGGTCTCCCCGCACACGTTCCGGCACTCCTTCGCCACCCACCTGCTCGAGGGCGGCGCGGACATCCGCGTCGTCCAGGAGCTGCTCGGCCACGCCTCGGTGACGACGACCCAGATCTACACGAAGGTCTCGGAGGAGACACTGCGCGAGGTGTACGCGACCTCGCACCCCCGAGCGCGGTAGTGTTGGAGCAGCGAGAAACGAAAGGTGGCCGGCCGAGTGACCAAAATGCAACAGGCGTTCGATCTTCCAGCATCCACCGAGCCCGAACGGCTCGACTTCCCGGAGCCAGAAGCTCTGGACTCCCACGGTCCTGCCCGCATCATTGCGATGGTCAACCAGAAGGGCGGGGTCGGCAAGACGACCTCGTCGATCAACCTCGGCGCGGCCCTGGCCGACTACGGCCGCAAGATGCTCCTCGTCGACTTCGACCCGCAGGGAGCCCTGTCGGTGGGCCTCGGCGTCAACCCCTATGACCTCGAGATCAGCGTCTACAACCTGCTCATGAACCCCCGGCTCGACCCGCACGAGGTCATCGTCGAGACCGACTTCGAGAACATCGACGTCCTGCCCGCCAACATCGACCTCTCCGCCGCCGAGGTCCAGCTTGTGGGCGAGGTCGCCCGCGAGCAGGTGCTGTCGCGGGCCCTGGCCAAGGTCGCCGACGAGTACGACGTCATCCTCATCGACTGCCAGCCCTCGCTCGGCCTGCTCACCGTCAACGCGCTCACCGCCGCCCACGGGGTCATCATCCCCCTGGAGACCGAGTTCTTCGCCCTGCGCGGAGTCGCTCTGCTCGTCGAGACGATCGAGAAGGTCCAGGACCGGCTCAACCCCTCGCTCGAGATCGACGGGATCCTCGCGACGATGTTCGACTCGCGCACCCTGCACTCGAAAGAGGTGATGAGCCGGGTCACCGAGGCCTTCGACGAGAAGGTCTTCGACACCGTCATCAACCGGACCGTGAAGTTCCCCGACGCCTCCGTCGCCGCCGAGCCGATCACGAGCTTCGCGCCGAAGCATGCCGGCTCCGAGGCCTACCGGCGGCTCGCGCGGGAGCTCATCGCCCGCGGAGGCGCCCCCTGAGCGAGACCGCTGCCCTGCGCAGTGAGGCCCCGATGGAGGAAGCCGGGGTCGAGGAGGCCGGGATCGACGTGGCGGGGAACGACGCGGCCGGGATCGAGGCGGCACCCGACGGTCCCGCGTCCATCGGTGCCCCCGATGCCGAGGCCCCGAGCGGGTTCCAGGTCGAGCTCGAGAACTTCTCGGGCCCCTTCGACCTCCTGCTCGGGCTGATCTCGAAGCGTCGCCTCGACGTCACCGAGATCGCCCTCGCCGAGGTGACCGACGAGTTCATCGCGTACACGACTGCGCTCAAGGACAAGGCCGACCTCGCCGAGATCTCGCAGTTCCTCCTCGTCGCCGCGACCCTGCTCGACCTCAAGACCTCCCGCCTCCTGCCGCACGAGGAAGGGGAGGAGGAGCTCGACCTCGAGCTTCTCGAAGCCCGCGACCTGCTCTTCGCCCGGCTCCTCCAGTACCGGGCGTACAAGTCCGTGAGCAGGCACTTCGCCGAGGCGATGACCGCCTCCCAGGTGCGGGTGCCGCGCAGCGCGAGCCTCGAGCCGGAGTTCGCCGACGTCCTCCCGCCGCTCGACATCCGCATCACCGCCGGGGAACTCGCCGGCCTCTACGCCACCGTGCTCCAGCGCGACCACACCCCTCCGGTCGTCGCCGTCGACCACATCCACCTTCCGCTCGTCAGCGTGTCCGAGCAGCGCGGCCACATCCTCGGACTCCTGCGCTCCGGCGACGTCGACTTCGCCGACCTCGTCGAGACCGCGGACAACCCGCTCGTCGTCGTCGCCCGGTTCCTCACCCTCCTCGAGCTGTTCAAGGTCGGGCTCTGCGACTTCACCCAGGACGAGCCGCTGGGCCGGCTCGTCATCTCCCGCACCGAGAACTCCGAGGACGGCGTCGACCTGCGCACCGAAGGCGCGTGGAGCGCCGAGGAGGAGATCGAGGCCACGGGTCAGACCGACGGACACGCGGGCGCCGACGGACACTCCGGCGACGAGCACCGGGACGCCGAGGAGGGATCACGATGATCGACGACGAGATCCTCGCCGGGATCGAGGCGGTGCTCATGGTCAGCGACGCCGCCGTCTCCGCGGCCGACCTCGCCTCGGCGCTCGGCCTCGACGAGGACACCGTCCTCGAGGCGATCGCCGAGCTCAAGGCCGACTACGACGGCGACGAGAACCGCCGGCAGCGCGGATTCGAGATCCGGAAGGTCGCCGGTGGCTTCCGCATCTTCTCCCGCGGGGACTACCACGACATCGTCACCGACTTCATCACCGCCGGGCAGAGCGCGAAGCTGTCCCAGGCCGCGCTCGAGACGCTCGCGGTCATCGCCTACCGGCAGCCGATCTCCCGCCCCCGCATCGCGGCGATCCGCGGAGTCAGCGTCGACGGGGTCATCCGCACCCTCCTGCTGCGCGGACTCATCGTCGAGGCCGGGAAGGAGGCGACCACCTCGGCGCTGCTCTACGCGACCACGCACCAGTTCCTCGACATCCTCGGCCTCGAGAGCCTCGACGACCTCCCGGAGATCGCCCCGTACCTGCCCGAGGACGCCGAGCTCGACGAGTTCGGGGCGGAGACGGTCGAGGTTCTCGAGCCCGACGACGCCGGGATGTCACGAGACGACGATTGATTTGAGAGAATGGACCCATGAGTCCATACCGTGATCCCCGTGCCCCTGGTGGGCGCCAGAACCGTCCGAACCGAAAACAGCGCGGGTCCCATGCCGCGCAGCGGCGTGCTTCCGGCCCGACAGAGGCCTCGGACGCCCATGTCAGCGGGGGAGTGCGGCTGCAGAAGGTCCTCGCCGAGGCGGGTCTGGGCTCGCGCCGGGCGTGCGAGCAGCTCATCCTCGACGGCCGGGTGGAGGTCGACGGTGCCCTCGTCACCGAACTGGGGACGAGGATCGACCCCGAAACCCAGTCCGTCTACGTCGACACACTGAGAATTTCGACACAGAAATCGAAAGTGTACCTCGCGTTCAACAAGCCGGCCGGCGTCGTGTCGACGATGAAGGACCCCGACGGCCGCAAGTGCCTCGCCGACTACGTGGGCGACCGCACCGAGCGCCTCTTCCACGTCGGCCGCCTCGACACCGAGACCGAGGGCCTCATCCTCCTGACCAACGACGGAGAGCTGAGCAACCGCCTGGCGCACCCGCGCTACGAGATCCCCAAGACCTACCTCGCGCAGGTCAAGGGCCAGCTGGCCAAGGATGCGAGCGCCCGCCTCAAGGCCGGCATCGAGCTCGACGACGGCCTCGTCAAGGTCGACGACTTCAAGCTCATCGACTCGACTCCCGGCAAGTCGGTCGTCGAGCTCACCCTGCATTCGGGCCGCAACCGCGTCGTGCGCCGCATGCTCAAGGAGATCGGCAACCCGGTCGAGCGCCTCGTGCGGATCCAGTTCGGGCCCATCGCGCTCGCCGAGCAGCGGCAGGGGAAGATGCGTCCCCTGCGCACCGACGAGGTCGGAGCACTGTTCGAGGCCGTCGGCTTGTGAGAGTCCACATCATCGGCACCGGCCTCCTCGGCGCGAGCCTGGGGCTGGCGCTGAGCCAGCAGAACTATCGCGTCAGCCTCGAGGACACATCGCCGACCGCCGAGCAGCTCGCCGCCGACCTCGGCGCCGGTGAGCCGGCCGGCGGCCAGGGCGCGGACGTCGACGAGCCGGACATCGTCGTCGTCGCGACCCCGCCGGACGTCGCCGCCGGAGTCATCGCCGAGGCGCTGCGGGCGTATCCGAGGGCCACGGTCACCGATGTCGCGAGCATCAAGACCCGCCTGCTCGAGGCGGTGCGCGGCATGGTCGGCGCGAGCGAGCTCGATCGCTACATCGGCTGCCATCCGATGGCCGGCCGCGAGCGGTCGGGGGCGATCGCCGCCCGACCGGACCTCTTCACCGCCCGGCCCTGGGTCGTGTGCTCGGACGAGGACACACCCGCGGACCGCCTCGGCGCGGTCGTCGCGATGGCCGAGGCCACCGGCGCCTCGGTGATCCACCTCGACCCCGGCATCCACGACGCCGCGGTCGCGCGGGTCTCCCACGTTCCCCAGGTCGTTGCCTCCCTCGTCGCCTCCCAGCTGCGGCACGCGCCGCTCGAGGAGGTGGCCCTGGCCGGGCAGGGGCTGCGTGACGTCACCCGCATCGCGGCCTCCGACCCCGGGCTGTGGACGCAGATCCTCACCGGCAACGCCGAGGAGGTGCGCGCGGTCCTCAGGGACCTGCGCACCGAACTCGACGCGGTCATCTCCGCGCTCGACCTCGGGCCCGGCTCGACGGGAGTGCTCGCGCGCACGATCGCGTGGGGCAACGAGGGCTACGACCGGATCCCGGGCAAGCACGGACAGGCGCCGACGAAGTACGCGGTCGTCACCGTGCTCGTGCCCGACACCCCCGGCACGCTCGCCCGGCTGTTCAAGGACATCGGGGATCTCGGCATCAACGTCGAGGACTTCCGGATGGACCACGCCCCCGGGCGCAGGCTCGGCATCGTCGACGTCTCCGTCGTGCCGGCCACCCAGCAGGAACTTGAAATCGGACTGTCGTCGAAGGGATGGCAGATCCCGGAATCCGTCATCGAGAAAGAAGGACATGCATGAGCGTCGTAGCAATTGACGGACCCAGCGGAGTCGGGAAGTCGAGCACGGCCAAGGAGGTCGCCCGCCGGCTGGGCTACCGCTACCTCGACACCGGCGCCATGTACCGGGCGATGGCCTGGCTGTGCCTCAACCGCGGGGTCACCGATCCCGTCGACGTCCTCGAGCAGGTGCGCGGGGTCGACCTGGAGATCTCCACGGACCCGGACGACTTCTTCGTCTCCGTCGACGGCATCGACGTCACCGAGGAGATCCGCGAGTCGGAGGTCTCGGCGAACGTCCAGACCGTCTCCGCCGTCGTCGACGCCCGTGCCGAGCTCATCGACATGCAGCGCGACATCATCACGGGAGCCCCCGAGGGCATCGTCGTCGAGGGCCGCGACATCACCACCGTCGTCGCCCCCGACGCCCCCGTGCGGATCCTCATGACCGCCCGCGACGAGGTCCGCGTGGCCCGCCGGGCCAAGGAGCTCCACGGCACTGACGACGCCGAGGCGCTCGCCGCCACCGCGGAGCATGTGACCGGGCGCGACGCCAAGGACGCGGTGACGACGAGCTTCCTCGAAGCCTCCGACGGCGTCCACACCCTCGATACCAGCGACATCGACTTCGACCAGGTGGTCGAGACGGTGCTGAGCCTGGTGAAGGACGCACGATGACGGAATCCGAGAACAGCGAGTTCAGCGAGACCCCGGACGAGACCCTCGTCGAGCGCCTCCAGGGCATCAGCGAGGAGGAGGCGGAGCAGAGAGCCGCCGCGCTCGAGGCCGGCCTCGAGAGCTATGACCTCGAGGAGGAGGACCGGGCGCTGCTCACCGGCCTCGGCTTCGAGGACGAGGAGTCGGAGATCCGCGGGGCGGACCCCGTGCTCGCCGTCGTCGGCCGTCCCAACGTCGGCAAGTCGACACTGGTCAACCGCATCCTCGGTCGCCGTGAAGCGGTCGTCGAGGACGTCCCCGGCGTCACCCGCGACCGGGTCAGCTACCGGGCGGAATGGAACACGAAGACGTTCACCCTCGTCGACACCGGCGGCTGGGACTCCGATTCGAAGGGCATGGCCTCACGGATCGCGATCCAGTCCGAGGTCGCCGTCGACATGGCCGACGCCGTCGTGCTCGTCGTCGACGCCACTACCGGGCCGACGGCCACCGACGAGATGATCGTGCGGATGCTCCGGCGCAAGAAGAAGCCCGTCATCCTCGCCGCGAACAAGGTCGACGACGAGCGTGGGGAGCTCATGGCCGCCGAGCTGTGGGGACTGGGCATGGGCCAGCCGTGGACGGTGTCCGCCCTGCACGGACGCGGAGTCGCCGACCTCCTCGACGAGGTGCTCACCGTCCTGCCCGAGGTCTCCGCGGTCGAATCCCGGATCGAGGAGGGCGGACCGCGCCGGGTGGCCCTCGTCGGTCGACCCAACGTCGGCAAGTCCTCGCTGCTCAATCAGCTCATCGGCTCGGAGCGCGTGCTCGTCGACAACGTCGCCGGCACGACCCGCGACCCCGTCGACGAGCTCATCGAGCTCGGCGGCAAGCAGTGGCGGTTCGTCGACACCGCAGGCATCCGCCGCCGTGCCCACCAGGCCTCCGGCGCCGACTTCTACGCGGCGCTGCGGACGCAGACCGCCCTCGAGCGCGCCGAGGTGGCCCTCGTGCTGTTCGAGGCCCAGGATCCGCTGAGCGAGCAGGACGTCCGCATCGTCACGACCGCCGTCGAGGCGGGACGGGCGGTCGTGCTCGCGTTCAACAAGTGGGACCTGCTCGACGACGAACGCCGCTACTACCTCGAGCGGGAGATCGAGAAGGACCTCGCCCACGTGGCGTGGGCCCCTCGGGTGAACATCTCGGCCAGGACCGGTCGGCATGCGGAGAAGCTGGTGCCGGCGATGGAGACCGCGCTCGCCGGCTGGGACACCCGGATTCCCACGGGTCGGCTCAACGCCTTCCTCGGCGAGCTCGTGGCCGCGAACCCGCACCCGGTGCGCGGGGGCAAGCAGCCGCGGATCCTCTTCGGCACGCAGGCGCAGTCGCGGCCGCCGAAATTCGTGCTCTTCACCTCCGGATTCCTCGAACCGGGGTATCGTCGTTTCATCGTCAGACGATTGCGCGAGACCTTCGGATTCCAGGGCACACCCATCGAGGTCTCGATGCGCATCAGGGAGAAGAGGAAGCGCACCAGATGAGCGATGCGGGTCAGGTCCGCGACGGGTCCGAGAGTCGGCCGATTCTGCCGGCGCGAGCGCTGGTCGTCGCACTCACCGTCGCGGGCCTGGCCTACGCCCTGATGTTCTTCCAGGGGCTCCAGGGCATCGTCGCCCCGGTGTTCCTCGCGCTCAACTTCTACATCGTCGTCTACCCGCTCCAACGCCACCTGGTCAGGCTCCGGGTGCCGCGGGTGATCGGCGCGTGCGTGTCCGTGCTGCTCGTCCTGTGCCTGATCTTCGGCTTCTTCGGCCTCACCGCCTGGTCGATCACCGAGCTCGTCATCACGATCCCGAACTACGGCGACGAGCTCAATGCGATGTACCAGAGCACCCTCGCCTTCCTGTCCGACCTCGGTCTGACCTCCTCGGTGCTCGAGGAGCAGTTCCGGCAGTTCAACGTCAGGTCCGTCATCGAGGCGGCCTACCCGGTGCTGACGAACGTCTCGCTCGTCGCGGGTGTGCTGACGACGGTGGTGATGGCGGTGTTCTTCATCGCGATGGACTCGCTGCGCGTCGACAGCCGGTTCCGGATGCTCTTCGACGTCAAGCCGGAGCTGACCACCTCGCTGCTCGACTTCGCCGGCGGAGTCCGGCGCTACTGGGTGGTCGCGACGATCTTCGGCCTCATCGTCGCCGTTCTCGACGTCGTCGCCCTGGCGATCATCGGGGTGCCGCTCGTCTGGGTGTGGGGCGTGCTCGCGTTCCTCACCAACTACATCCCGAACATCGGGTTCTTCATCGGCCTGGTCCCGCCCGCGCTGCTCGCGCTCGTCGACGGCGGCTGGCAGGCGGCCCTGTGGGTCGTCATCGCGTACTCGGTTCTCAACTTCGTCATCCAGGCGATCATCCAGCCGAAGTTCACGGGCGAGTCGGTGGGCGTGACCCCGCTCGTGTCGTTCCTGTCGCTGCTGTTCTGGGTGTGGGTCCTCGGCTGGCTCGGCGCGCTGCTCGCACTTCCGGCGACCCTGCTGCTCAAGGCCCTGCTCGTCGACGTCGATCCGAAGGCGAGGTGGGTGAACATCCTCCTGGCCTCCGATCCGCGGACGGCCGATCCGCGGACCTCCACGGGGGATCCGGCGCCCCCGACCGCCTCGGCGGGAGAGGACGCGGTTACTGAGGGTGCGGTCACGGGTGCGTCGGGGACGGCACCGGGTGCGTCGGGAGCGGCATCCGGTGCGTCGGGGACGGCACCGGCTTCGAGCCCCTGACCTGAGCGTCTGCCGGTCACCCGGTCGCAGAGTTCATCCGGCAACCCCTCGCCACCGCCGCCGAGAGTCGTTAGCATGAAGTATGGCGACTCTACTGAACATCCATCCCGAGAACCCACAGAACCGATTGATCGAACAGGCCGCGCAGACGTTGAGGGATGGGGGACTGATCGCCTATCCCACCGATTCGTGCTACGCACTGGGCTGCGCGCTGGGGAACAAGGCGGGGATCGAAAGGATCGCCCGGATCCGACAGCTGGACTCCAAGCACCACTACACGTTGATGTGCCACGACTTCGCTCAGCTGGGGCAGTTCGTCAACGTCGGCAACTCCGACTTCCGCACCATCAAATCGATGACGCCCGGACCGTACACATTCATCATGAAGGCGACGAAAGAGGTTCCGCGGCGGATGATGCACCCGAAGAAGCACTCCGTGGGAGCGAGGATCCCGCAGAACGCGACCGCCCTGGCCCTCGTCGAGGCGATGGGCGAACCGATCCTGTCCTCGACGCTGCTGCTGCCCGGCGATGAGGATCCGCTCAACCTCGCCGAGGATGTCATCGCCCGTCTCGGAAACGACGTCGACGTCGTCATCGATTCCGGCGTGCCGGGACTCGTTCCCACCTCGGTCATCGACTTCACCGGCAGCGAGCCCGAGGTGGCGCGCGTCGGCGCCGGCGACGTCTCGCGCTTCGGCGAGGGCTGAGCGCGGCTGATCCGGCCACAGGGCAGCCACCTCGGCGAGGGCTGAGCGCGACGGACCAGCCCACGGGGCACCCACCTCGACGAGGGCTGGACGGGAAACCTCCCGTGACCAGCGCAGCCGCTCTGGATGAGCCAGGGGGCACTCAGCCGTCGAGCAATGAACAGGGCCCGGAACGACGATCGGGAACGACCGTCGATCCGGGCCCTTCGTGTCGGCAGATTTCTGAACAATCAATCGTTCAGTGGTGAATCTGGTCTACTCTTGTGGGAGTGGAAAGAGACCGAGATCACGAAGGACGGGGAGAATGACACGTACGGCGATCATCACCGGTGGAGGACGCGGCATCGGCGCCGCCATTGCGAAGCGACTGAGCTCGGACGGCATGAAGGTGGCCGTCCTCGATATGGGGCCGACCGAGGCGACCGTCGCGGAGATCGCCTCGGCGGGTGGAGAGGCGATCGGTCTCGAGGCCGACGTCTCCGATGAGTCGTCGGTGCAGTCGGCCGTCGAAGCGGTTGCGGAGAAGCTCGGCCCTCCGACCGTTCTCATCAACAATGCGGGCATCCTGCGCGACAACCTGCTGTTCAAGATGAGCTACGAGGAGTTCCAGAAGGTTCTCTCCGTGCACGTGGGCGGTTCGTTCCTCATGGCCAGGGCGGTGCAGTCCTACATGGTCGAGGAGAAGTACGGCCGCATCGTCTCGATGTCGTCGACCTCGGCGCTGGGCAATCGCGGACAGACGAACTACGCCGCGGCCAAGGCCGGGATCCAGGGCATGACGAAGACCTGGGCGATCGAGCTCGGCAAGTTCGGCATCACGGCGAATGCGATCGCGCCCGGGCTCATCGAGACCGACATGACGAAGGCCACCGCCGACCGGGTCGGTGTCGACTACAAGGACTTCATCGACGCTGCGGTCAGACAGATCCCCGTCGCCCGGACCGGTCGCCCCGAGGACATCGCACACACCGCCTCCTTCCTCGCATCCGAGGGAGCGGGATTCGTCTCCGGCCAGGTCATCTACGTTGCCGGTGGTCCGAGAGGCTGAGAATCCAGGTCCCGAGGCTGCGAGTCCGATCGTTCGGGTCGGGCCTGGGGACCGCGAGGCATCGCCCGGCTGAGGCATCGCCCAGCCGAGCCGAAGCCCGACCGAGGCGAAGCCCAGCCGAGCCGAAGCCCGACCGAGGCGATCGCGGCCCCGTTGTTCGAACATTGAGAGGAAACCATGCGAGAAGCAGTCATCGTGTCCACCGCCAGGACACCCATCGGCAAGGCGTATCGAGGCGCCTTCAATGACACTCAGGCTCAGGAGCTGGCCGGCCACGCGATCACTCATGCGGTCTCCCGCGCCGGTGTCGACGGCGGTGAGGTCGACGACGTGATCCTCGGCGCGGCGCTGCAGCAGGGCAGCCAGTCGACGAACATCGGTCGGCAGGGCGCTCTGCGGGCGGGTCTGCCCGTGACGGTTCCCGGGATGTCGATCGATCGCCAGTGCTCCTCGGGGCTGATGGCGATCGCGACCGCAGCGAAGCAGATCGTGCTCGATGGCCAGGAGATCGTCGTCGGCGGTGGCGTCGAATCCGTCTCGCTCGTCCAGAACGACAAGATGAATACATACCGAGCCAAGGACCCGTGGCTGGTCGAGAACGTGCCCGGCATCTACTACCCGATGCTCGCGACCGCGGAGGTGGTCGCGGAGCGCTACGGTGTGAGCCGAGAGGCGCAGGACGAGTACGCGCTGTCCTCGCAGCAGCGAACCGCCGCCGCGCAGGAAGCGGGCCGCTTCGACGATGAGATCGTCCCGCTGCCGGCGACGAAGATCGTCGTCGACAAGGAGACGAAGGAGACTTCTAAGCAGGAGGTCACGCTGACCAAGGACGAAGGCAATCGGCCATCGACGACCCTGGAGAGCCTGGCCGGGCTCAATCCGGTGCTCGAGCCCGGTGTCGCATCGACGGTGCCGAGCATCACCGCGGGCAATGCCTCCCAGCTGTCGGACGGGGCCTCGGCCTCCGTGCTCATGTCGAGCGATGAGGCGAACCGCCGAGGTCTCGAACCCCTGGGCATCTACCGAGGACTGGCGGTGGCCGGTTGCGCTCCAGATGAGATGGGCATCGGTCCGGTCTTCGCGATACCCAAGCTGCTCAAGATCCATGGTCTGAGCATCGACGACATCGGTCTGTGGGAGCTCAACGAGGCTTTCGCCGTGCAGGCTCTGTACTGTCGCGACCGGCTCGGCATCGACCCGGACCGGTACAACGTCAACGGCGGCGGCATCTCCATCGGACATCCCTACGGAATGACCGGTGCCCGATTGGTGGGTCATGCCCTCATCGAAGGCCGTCGCCGAGGCGTGAGGTACGTCGTGGTCACGATGTGCATCGGAGGTGGACAGGGAGCAGCGGGACTGTTCGAAGTCTGCTGAGTGCCCCTCGGATTCGAAGGGCTGGGACTGGGGCGAGCTCGAGGTCTGTTGGCTGTCACCGAGGATTGGTGGCCCGGTCGGGCACCGCGATCAGAACGGCGGCGGCTCACCGGAGTCCCAGAACCATTCCTTGATCGATCCTTGAGAGGGATCGGAGAAGGGGTTGACGTATTCAGCCCATCCGGGTGAACCATCTTCGGCCGACGGCTGCGGGCAGGCACGGGACCGTCGTCGCTCTCCTGGACGAGGGGCGCCCTGGACACAGTCCGCCCCTGGAGTGTCGTTCTCGGGTGGTCGCAGGGCGGTCTCCTCGTCTGCGTCCGCTGTTCCGCGCGAGCATCTCGCGGTCCTATCGGTGTCGAAGCGGCTGAGGAGCATCCGGACCTGCTCGACATTGATCGGGTTGTCCGGTGGGCAGACTTCGGCGGTGATCCCGTCGGCGAACATGTACTCGAGACGACCGGGCGAGGTCATTCGGACCGAGAACCTCCTGTCGGTCTTCGCCTGGTGATGGAGCTTGCACAGGCTGTGCAGGTTGCCGAATCGGGTGTGACCGCCGGCGGCCGGACTGTCATGGTCGAAGGGCTGGATGTGGTCGATCTCTGATGTCTCGGCTCGCCGGGTGCATCCGGGAACGGTGCAGGTCATCCATTGCGCCTTCAGAGTGCGACGAACGCTTTCGGGAATGGCATAGGTGGTGGCCTTCGCATCGAGCGGAGTGCCAGTGGCGGGATCGGTGAGGATCCTCGTCCATGTTCTCGAGTTGCCTGCGAGCCTTCGTGCCATTTCCACTGGCAGCGGCGAACCGTCAGGCAGCATTCCTGCCAGGTCGCAGACGTCCGCGTCCGGAGGCACGTCACGATCCGGATCGCCGTCGAGAAGCGTGAGGCAGGGTACGGTGATGACCGTGGAAGCCTGATGTGAGAGCCAGTACTCGTCGGTCGGCAGCTCGAGCAGCACCTGATACGTGCAGGTGCGGGGGCCTTCGGCCTCTGCGAGCTCGTCGCGCTCACCGCCATCCATGGGCAGTTCGTCGACATCGGTGTCCGCAGTGCGAACTGAGCCGGCCCTGCTTTCCGGGTTCGTCGGACGGGGACGGCTCGCCGCCTCGCCTCCGGGAGCGCCGTCGATGACGGCTGCGCCTGGACCGACCTCGTCGAGGACGGCGACCGCGCTGCCCTCATCATCGGCGACATCGGCTCGGGTGCCGTCCTCGTCAGTAACGTCGGCCACTGCGCCCCCATCGGCCTCGGCTGTGGTGACCGCTGCGCCACTATCGGCGTCGACTGTGGCGGCCACTGCGCCACCATCGGCATCGACTGTGGCGGCCACTGTGCTACCATCGACCTCGGCTGTGGCGGCCGCTGCGCCATCATCGACGGAGGCGGCGTCGGCACCATCCGCTCCGAATGTGCGATGGATGTAATCGGCGAGGCGCTCGAGGTTCGGGCAGGGGGCACCGTCGGGACGGGAAACAAGGTCGTAGATCGGGAAATCGGCACTCGTGGTCTGGCCCGAGGTCGTGTCGTGACTCGTGATCCTCAGCTTGAGCTGCGGCCTGGTGCGAGTCGCGATGTCGAACATCAGCGCGCCGATCCCGCGGTCGTCGTCGAATTCATCTCCTGGTTTCAGTTGGTCGCCGAACGAGCCGGTGCTGCCGGAGTACACGGCACGAGCGAATGCCTCGATGCGACGGTAGTACGCGTGCAGCTCGGGAGCAGGTCCGGTCAGGGTGAGATAGGCGGTGCCGTCGTCGCCCGTGCTGATGTCGACTCGACGACGTGCCGACACCTTCTCGAGTGTGTCCATGGCCGGCTCGAGGGCAGCGATCTTGAGGGCGAGTGAGCGTGCGAATGTCTCGACCGTGATGTCGGCGCGGCGATCGAACAGATAGTCATCGAGAACGGGCAGATTGACGAAGGAGACGTCGCGGCATCGGCGGGTGACCACCGCGACATGCTCCATGGTGAAGTCACCGTCGCGGCACCGCTGGAGGAACTTCGGCAGCCCCTGAACCAAGGTCATCGCCGAGGTGATGTGCTTGTAAGTGGCCGGAATCGTTGCTCCGAGAAGCGCGGCGTACTCGCAGATGTCGTCGGCCTCGGCATTCATGTGGACCCAACTGCTGAACGTGCTGTCCGAGCGGAAGTCGGGAAACAGGGGGAGAGGGGTAGGAGGTCCCTGCCTCACGGCTTTCCGAGCGAGGATCCTCTGCTCACAACGGAGGAGCCGTTGATCGCGAGGGAGGATCCGCCGCTTGCGCCCGGCCTTGCTCCTCGTCCCTTTCCTGACACCGCTCCTCTTCGCATCTCGGCTGCACTTCCTCGCCGTCGCCCGAGACGCACCGTCCGATTCCGCCGGTTCATCGACCTTGCCGCCTGACTCTTCGCTGACGGCAGTCGGGTCCGAGTAGGTGCTGGACTGGTCCTGTCGGTGGCGTCGAACGGTCTCCGCCAACGACTCGAACTCATAGCGTTCGTCAGAAGCGGGGCTCACGAGGCCGCGGAAGCGGACTACATCCTGAATGAACACTTCACAGGTGCCGATGAGGGCAGCGAGCTGGGCCTGGTCGCTGACGGAGTAGAGCGAGCGCAGTTCGCGGAATGGAGAGTCCTCATCAATGGTGAGACGGCGGCCACGAGAGCGGAGCTGCTCGGCAGGAGAACCGGGTGAGAGGGGCTCGGCGGAGGAGTCTGACGACCGCGGATTCTCGTCAGGGGAGCTGGAAGGACGAAGGTCTGCGGAGGAGTCGGGGCTGTGAGCTCCGGCAGCAGATTCGGGGGTGAGAGACCCATCGAGTGCGTCGGTTGAGCGAGGCCCAGCAGGGGAGCTGGGCAAGCGACCGCAATTACTCGCCGGCGAAGCTTCATCGCCGCTGTTCGCGGAGTGCTTCACATCGATCGCCTCCTCCCACTGCTGTGTGGTGTAGTGATTCAATTATACGAGCAAAGGATCGAAAAAATAGTAACAGTTCGATTACTATAAGTACTGAAGTAGATCTCGACGTATATTTACAGTTCTGATCGGTTTTGTCGTCGAACATCGTCGATCTGGAATCTCATAGACAGATCGTCTCATTAGCCACTGACACAACTTTTTCTCCACAGTCGCAGCATTTTCGTTCCACTTGAATCCTCGATTACGGTGCCCCGGTCCCTGCCCGCCCCGGTCCCCGCCGTGCCTCCCGGCTCACCTGGGGTTCGTTAGACTCGAGAACGTGGCAGCGATCGACAAGGACATCCTCCGTTTGGCTCTTCCCGCTCTCGGGGCACTGATCGCCGAACCCATCTTCCTGCTCACGGACACGGCCATGGTCGGTCACCTCGGCGCCGATGCGCTCGGAGCGCTCGCGATCGCCTCGACGATCCTCCAGACGGTCCTGGGGCTCATGGTCTTCCTCGCCTACGCGACGACGCCGCGGGTCGCCAAGCGCATGGGCGCGGGCGACCGGCCGGGAGCGATCACGGCGGGATTCGACGGGATCTGGCTCGCGCTGTGCACGTCGGTCGTGCTGCTCGCCGTCGGCCTGCCCCTCCTCGGCACTGCGATCGCCGCCTTCGATCCCGGAGTCGGAATCACCGCGGGAGCGCATGCCTATCTGGCGATCTCGTGGTGGGGACTGCCATTCATGCTCGTCGTCATCGCCTCCACGGGGCTGCTGCGCGGGCTCCAGGACACCCGGACCCCGTTGGCCGTCGCGGCCGCCGGCTGTGTGGCCAACATCGGCCTCAACGCTCTCTTCATCTACGGACTGGACATGGGCGTGGCCGGCTCCGCCCTTGGGACCGTCATCGCCCAGGCCGGCATGTGCTCCGTCTACGTCGTCATCTCGATCAGGGCCGCGAAGAGGCACTCCGCCAGCCTCAGACCGCACTGGGCAGGGGTCTTCACCTCGGCGAGAACATCGGGGTGGCTTCTGCTCCGCAACGCCTCGCTGCGGGCCTCGCTCATCATCCTCGTCTTCATGGCCACGGCTCTGGGCACAACGGAACTTGCCGCCATTCAGGTGGCGCAGAGCATCTTCTTCTCCCTCGCGCTCGCCCTCGACTCACTCGCGATCGCGGGTCAGGCGATGATCGGCCTGCAGCTGGGGGCACGCGACACCGAGGCGGTGGCCGCCATCAACCGCCGACTGTGCCTGTGGGCCGTGATCTTCGGAGTCGTCGTCGGCCTCATCCTGCTGGCGGGAATGGGAGTCATTCCCCGGGCATTCTCCTCCGATCCGGCCGTCGTCGCGACACTCGCGAGCCTCCTGCCGGTGCTCGCGGCGAGCATGCCGATCGCGGGCTTCGTCTTCGTCCTCGACGGGGTGCTCATGGGCGCGGAGGACGCACGGTACCTGGCTCTGGCACAATTGGTAGCCGTTGCCGGTTACGCGATGCTGCTCTTCCCCATCGTCACGTACTGGCCCGGAGCACTGGGGCTGTGGGCCGCATTCTGCATCGGGTTCATCGGACTCCGAGCCCTGACACTGGGCTGGCGAGTGCGCAACCGCAACTGGATCCACCGTGCAGTCGAGAAGGGAATCTCATGAACGAAGACAAGACGATCGCTCCCGCCGAGGTGGGTGCCGCTGCCGCTGACACAGCAGTCCCGGCAGCAGCGACGACCACCGCGGAGCCGACCGCCGCCTCCGCCGAGGCGAGCGACCGGGGCGCGAACTCATGGATCCTGCCGCTGTCGCCCGCCTCGGCGAGGAAGGCGATCCCTCCGTTCCTCGACCTCTGCTTCAACTGGTCGATGGACAGGCCGCGAGTCGAACTCGACGAGCTCCTCACTCGCGACGACGCGAAGTTCTACATCGAGGACTGGGGCAGGCCCGGCGACATCGCGGTCGCCGCATGGGACGGGGCACCCACCGACACGAGCTTCGCATCGGCCATGTCCGGACCGCAGGCCGACGACGACAGCCGCGAGCGGGACATCATCGGCCTGGCATGGATGCGCCTGGGCACCGAGGAATCGACCGGCTTCGGGTGGGTCGCCGCCGACATCCCCGAACTCGCGCTGGCCGTCCTCCCGGACTACCAGTCGCAGGGCATCGGCACGAAGCTCCTCGAGGCCGCCTGCTCGCTGGCGAGGATGAGCGGGTACCAGGCCATCAGCGTCGCCGTGGAGGACGGCAACGGAGCGGCCGCGCTCTATCACAAGCGCGGGTTCGCTCCGGTCGGTCGCATCGGCGACTCGGACATCCTCGTCCGCCAGCTCGGCTGAGTCCGGCCCCGGGACCGCGAGCCGTTCGCGAGTCGTTCCCTCACGCGGTCCGCGGGGCGCCGGCCAGCCGGGGGAGCGCGGCCTCGCAGAGCCAGGGACGGATCGCCTCGGCGATGTCCTTCCCGGAGACCCGCGAGACGCACTCGACGAAGTCGGCGGTGTCGACGGACCCATGGCGGTGGCGGGCCGTCCAGTCGCGCAGGGCCGTGAAGAACGTCTCCTCACCGAGGCGCAGGCGCAGGTCGTGCAGACACAGGGCACCGCGCTTGTAGACGCGATCGTCGAACATGTCCGGCCCGCCGGGGTTGCCGATGACGAGGTCCTGTGGCAGACCCGCCAGCGTCCGCCACCACCCGCGAGCGCGCTCGTCGGCGCTCTCGCGCCCGCTCGCCTCCGACCACAGCCATTCGGCGTAGCAGGCGAATCCCTCGTTGAGCCAGATATCGGACCAGCGCCGAGGCGTCAGCGAGTTCCCGAACCACTGATGGGCCATCTCGTGGGCGATCAGGCGCTCGGCCTCCCAGTCCTCGCCGAGGTGGTTGGGCCCGAGCACCGACAACGGCTGGGACTCGAGCGGGATCTCGAGCTCCTCGTCGGTGACGACGACGTCGTAGCGATCGAACGGATAGGGTCCGAAGTGGGAGGCGAACTCGGTCATCATCGCGTGCTGCACGCGCAGCCGCGACGCGGCCCGGTCCCGGTGCTCACCGGCGTACAGTCCCAGGGGCACGAACGCGGGGGCGGCGTCCGCCTCGGCGGCGATCTCACTGCGCCGATAGCGGCCGATCTGGACCGTCGCCAGGTAGGTGGCCAGGGGGACAGTCGACTCCCAGGTCCAGGCGGTGCGGCCGGCCTTGCGGACCTTGTCGGTGAGGCGGCCGTTGGACACGACGGTGTACTCGGACTCGGTGAGGACCCGGATGCGGTAGGTCGACTTGTTCGAGGGATGGTCGTTGCACGGGAACCACGTCGAGGCGCCGACGGGCTGACCGGCCACGAGGACACCGTCCTCGAGCTCCTCCCATCCGATGTCGCCCCAAGTGCCGATCGTCGGCGCCGGGTTGCCCACGTAGGCGATGTCGATGCGCACCGGCTGGTCCGCCTCCAGCGACCCCGTCGTCAGGCGCAGCTTCTGCCCCCGGTGGGAGAAGCGCACCTTGCTCCCGTTGACCGAGGCCTTCGTCACCCGCAACCCCGTGAGGTCGAGGGCGAGGGACGCGGCCCGGCGCAGCATCCGTCCGCTCAGGCGGGCGCGGGCGGAGAGCCGGTTGGGACCGATCCGGTAGTCGAGGTCGAGGTCGTAGTGATCGATGTGCACATCCGGTGTCCCGACCCCCGGGGTGCAGGGGTCGGGCAGGCTCGGCGCGCGGGAGCCCACGGCGGCATCGCCGCCCTCCGGCGCGCTGGTGCCGCGCGGCACGGCAGGAACGCCGGGATCAGACACGGTCGGGGCTCGCGACGGGAAGTTCCGGGGCATCCACCCAGGGTATGACAGGATTGCCGCTGAAATACGCATGCGCAGGCACGAATTCTCCCCGCATGACCAGCGACGTCGCGCCGACGGTCGCGTTCGTCCCGAGCGTCGCGGCAGGCAGCACGACGCTGTTCGGGCCGAGGGTGGCGCCGGCCTCGAGGTCGACCGTGTCGAGGCTCATCACCCGGTCGTGGAACAGGTGGGTCTGGACGACGCACCCGCGGTTGATCGTCGAGTTGTCGCCGAGGGTGACGAGGTCGGCCTCGGGCAGCCAGTAGCTCTCACACCACACCCCGTGCCCGATCCGTGCGCCCATCGCCCGCAGGTACCAGACGATGGCCGGTGTGCCCACCGCATTGCGGGTGAACCACGGCGCGGCGACGAGTTCGACGAAGCAGTCGGCGACCTCGTTGCGCCAGATGAACGAGGACCACAGCGGGTGCTCGCCGGCATCGATGCGACCGACGAAGACCCACTTCGCGGCGACCGCGATCCCGGCGGCGACGGCCCCCGCGGCCATCATCACGACTCCGGAGGTGAGCAGCGCGAGACCGACGGAGGCGAGGAACGTGTCCGCGATGCCGCCCGCGCCGGTCTCACCGGGCAGCCCGAGGAGGAACTGGATCGTGAGGATGACCGCGGCGATGAGCGCCCCTCCGACCATCACCGAGGTGATGCGCAGCGTCTCCCACATGCCGCGGGCGGCCTTGAGGCGCAGACCGGGAGCGTAGGTGAGCGACTCGTCGGCCGCGACGGCCGACCGGCGCAGCTGGACCGGGGGAGAGCCGAGCCAGGACGAGCCCTTCTTCGCCTTCGCCGGGGCGGCCGAGAGCACCGCGACGAGCGCGTTCTTCGGCACTCGGCGCCCGGGGGAGGTGATGCCCGAATTGCCGAGGAACGCCCTCTTGCCGACCTTCGCCCGACCGGCGCGCATCCATCCGTGGCCGAGCTCGTAGCTGGCGACCATGGTGTCGTCGGCGAGGAAGGCCCCGGCCGCGATCGTCGTCATCGTGGGGACGAACACGAGCGTCGAGATCTCCGTGCCCGGTCCGACCTTCGCCCCGAGCAGCCGCAGCCACCACGGGGTGAGCATCGAGGCGTAGAGCGGGAAGAGCAGATCGCGGGCGAGGTCGAGGAGTCGCTCGGTGGCCCACACCCGGTAGCCGCGGGCCGAGCGGACGGGGAACTCTCCCTCGACCATCCCGATCGCCAGGATCCGCACGGAGACGAGGATGAGCAGCGCCGTGGTCACGAACCACAGGCACGCGACGACCGGGGACCAGGCGAGGACCTGCGCCGGGGACTCGAGCACCTCGACGCCGGAGACGGCGATCATCAGCGCGAGCCCGGGCACCGCGGCGAGGTACGGCAGCGCAGCGTTGACCTGGGAGCCGAGCGCGTAGAGGAGGAAGGGCAGCCGTCGCCTCGGCGGAGGAGCCGGCCAGCTCTTCTTCGCCTTCCCGACCCGCACGGCGGGCGAACCGGAGTGGATCTGGTTCCTCCGCACCTTCCCGGTCACCGCCGATCCCGCCTCGACGAGGGCGCCGGCGCCGATGCTCGCCCCCGGCATCAGGGTCGACCGGGCGCCGACGGTCGCGTGCTCGCCGACCTCGATCGTTCCGATGCGCAGCAGGTCGCCGTCGACCCACCAGCCCTTGAGGTCGACCTCGGGTTCGATCGCGGCGCCCTCTGCCAGGGTGAGGAAGCCCGTGACCGGGGGAACGGAATGGAGGTCCGCGCCGGGGCCGATCCGATTGCCCAGCAGCTTCGCGTACCAGCTCACCCAGGGTGCGCTCGCCACCGACACGGCCGCGGCGAGGTCGGCGATGTGCTCGGCGAGCCACAGCCGCTTGTGGACCCATCCCGAGCGCGGGTAGACGCCGGGGGCGACGCCGAGCATGAGGACGCGGGCGGCGACGGCGGAGATGAGCATCCGTCCCCAGGGGGTGACGAAGACGAGGAAGAGCGTGACGACGACGGGCCAGGGGGTGAGGGGAAGATCCGCGCCGAGGAGGCCGCCGAGGTTCGCGAGCACCATCGCGATGACGACCCATCGGACCCCGCCGAGGATGTGGACGGGTATGCCGAGCAGGGTCTGGAACGCCTGCATGCCCTTCGAGGTGCGTCCGATCGATCGGCGCGGCCCCGCGGCCGCCGCCGCTCCCTCCCCGCCGAGGCACAGCGTGGCCAGCGCCGCGAAGCGCGGGTGGGACCAGATGTCGCCCACCGTGACGCTGGGGTGGCGGGAGCGCAGCCGCGAGACGAGCTGGGCGGCGGCCAGTGAACCGCCGCCGGCGGTGAAGAAATCGGTGTCCCGGGACGGCCTGGCGCCGAGGACCGCCGCCCACTGCTCGGCGATCCACGCCGTGTCGGGGTCGAGGTCGTCGTCCGCGGCCTCCGCCTCTCCGGCGCCGATCGGCCAGGGCAGCGCCGCCCGGTCGACCTTGCCCGAGGTCTTCGTCGGCAGCTCGTCGACGACGGTCAGCCGCGGCACGAGGGCGGCCGGCAGCTTCTCGCGCAGCACGTCCTCCCACTCGGAGAGGCGATCCACCGCCGCAGCGTCGCGGGAGGCGACGTAGCCGATGAGGACGTCGGTGCCGGCCGGCGTCCTCTTCACGGCCGCCGCGGCCCCCTCGGCGCCGGGCAGGGCCTGGAGTGCGGCGTCGATCTCGCCGAGCTCGATGCGCCGTCCGCCGAGCTTGATCTGCTCGTCCGCGCGTCCGACGAAGATCAGCCCGGCCGAGTCGTTGACGACGAGGTCGCCGGAGCGGTACGCCCGGTCCCAGCCGAGGCTGGGCAGCGGGGCGTACTTCTCGGCGTCCTTGACCGGGTCGAGGTACCGGGCGAGCCCGACGCCCGCGATGATGAGCTCCCCGGTCTCGCCCTCGGCGACCGGTTGGCCCGCGGAGTCGACGACAGCCAGGGCCCAGCCGTCGAGGGGCAGGCCGATCCGCACCGGCTCCGAACCGTCGAGCCGGGCCGCGCACGCGACGACCGTCGCCTCGGTGGGGCCATAGGTGTTCCAGACCTCCCGGCCTTCGTCGCTGAGCCGCCGCCCGAGCTCCGGAGGGCAGGCCTCGCCGCCGAAGATGAGCAGGCGCACCGCGTCGAGGCTCTCGGCCGGCCACAGGGCGGCCAGGGTCGGCACGGTCGAGACGACGGTGATGCCGCGCGAGGACAGCCACGGCCCGAGGTCCATCCCGGACTTGACGAGGGCCCGCGGGGCGGGGACGAGGCACGCGCCGTGGCGCCAGGCGAGCCACATCTCCTCACAGCTCGCGTCGAAGGCCACGGACAGCCCGGCGAGCACTCGGTCGCCGGGACCCAACGGCTCGTCCCGGCAGAACAGCGCCGCCTCGGCGTCGACGAACGCGGCCGCCGAGCGGTGGGTGACCGCGACCCCCTTGGGGGTGCCCGTCGAGCCGGAGGTGAAGATCACCCAGCAGTCGTCGTCGGGCGTCGGGGGCCGCAGCTCGGAGCGGTCGAGGGGACCGCGTTCGGTGCGTGACTCGATGGTCCGTCCCGCGGTGATGACCCCGGTCACCGCCGCCTCGGCGAAGACCGTGTGCGCCCGCTCCGGCGGGTCGTCGACGTCGACGGGGACGTAGGCGGCGCCGAGCATGAGGACGGCGAGGATCGCGACGTAGAGGTCGACGGAGCCGGACGGGACGCGCACACCCACCTTGTCGCCGGGGCCGATCCCGGCGGCGGCCAGGTCGAGGGCGAGGTCGCGGATCTCGCCGATGAGCTCGCGGTAGCTGAGCACCGCGGACCCGTCGTCGATCGCCGGCTGGTCGGGGTGGGCGGCGGCGGTCTCGAGGAGGACGTCGATGAGCGTGCGGTCGGCGCGGGGTCGCGCGGCGGCGGGGAACTGCGGCAGGTGTGCGGTCACGGGACTTCCGGGTCGACAGGTGCACTGCCCTGCAGGACCTGCTGAGCAGAAGGGTGGTGTCGACGAGAATGATACTGGCCCGAGGTGTCGGGCACGTGAACGACGGTCCCGGCGACCGTGTGTCGTCCGCACCCGCGGCGGGGGCCGGCCGGGGCCGTCCGCGCGGTCCCGGTGAGGATCGGGCAGCCGTCGCCTCCGCGGTTAGGACCGGCCCGATCTGCTGTGGTAGTCCTGGGAGTGGGACGTCGGTCACAGGGGCCGATCCCGATCAGCGCCGAGGAGGATGCCCATGGTCACAGTGCTCACGAATGCCAAGGTCTTCGATGGGACCCGGTTCCTGCCGGGCCGTCGCGACGTCGTCGTCGACGGTGAGGTCGTCACGGCGATCGTCGAGGCGGGCCAGGGCTCGCACAATGCCGCCGACACCTTCGTCGACTGCGACGGGAAGACGGTCGTGCCCGGCTTCATCGACTGCCACGTGCACCTGACGAGCACGGGGGCTGCCGCCACCTCGGCGTTCCACGATCCCTTCTCCCTGCAGTTCTACAGCTCCGTCAAGCACATGGAGGAGACCCTGCGGGCCGGAGTGACGACGGTGCGGGACGCCGGGGGCACCGACCTCGGGGCGAAGGTCGCCGTCGACACGGGAGTCGTCCGCGGTCCGCGTCTGACGATCGCGGTCAACATCATGTCCCAGACGGGCGGGCACGGGGACTTCCATCTCGTCTCCGGCAGCGAGGCCCCGATGCTCGCCGCGCACCCCGGCCGCCCCTCGGGCGTCGCCGACGGGCTCGAGGGCGTCCAGCGCAAGGTGCGCGAGCTCCTGCGCGCCGGCGCCGATCACATCAAGATCTGCTCCACCGGGGGAGTGCTCTCGCCCCGCGACGACCCCCGCCACCCCCAGTACACCGAGGCGGAGATCGCGGTCATCGTCGCCGAGGCGGCGGCCCAGGGAGCCCACGTCATGTCCCACGCGCAGGGCGCGGCCGGGATCAAGAACGCCGTCCGTGCGGGAGTCCGCTCGATCGAGCACGGCATCTACCTCGACGAGGAGTCCATCGACCTCATGCTCGAGCACGGCACCTTCCTCGTGCCGACCCTCCAGGCCCCGCAGGCTGTGATCAAGGCCGCCGAGGCGGGTCTGCCGCTGCCCCCGGCCGTCGTCGCGAAGGCGCACGCGGTCACCGAGCACCACCTCGTGGCGGTGACGAGGGCGCACGAGGCCGGGGTGCGGATCGCCATGGGAACCGACGCCGGTGTCGGCCCGCACGGGGAGAACCTCGAGGAGATCAGCCTGCTCGCCGACACCGGGATGTCGACCGCCGAGGCGCTCGCGTCGGGGACCTCGGTCGCCGCCGACCTCCTCGGCCTCGACAACGTCGGACGGGTGGCCGAAGGCGCGCTCGCCGACCTCGTCGTCATCTCCGGGGATCTGAGCACCGAGGACGTGCGCGGCATCGAGGACCGGGTCGAGTCCGTGTATCTCGGCGGCACGCTCGTCTGAACCGGCGCCCGACCGCTGCCCCGCGACGGGGCCTTCCCGGTCCGGCGGCGACGGGACCTTCCTGGTCCGGCGGCGACGACGGGATCGCGGTCGATCCGGTCCGCTCCTGGGCGCGGACATCGGACCGGATCGACCTCGATCGGGTTGGTCCGATCAGCCGGCGAGGCGGCTGAGGATCGGTCCGCTCAGCCGGCGAGGCGGGTCAGCGCCAGGTGGGCCAGCGCCGCCGCCTCGTCGGCGAGCACCGCGTCGTCGAAGAGGACGTGCGGGGAGTGGTTCCACGCGGCGGTCGCGGGGTCGAGGCCGTCGGGGGAGCAGTGGAGGAAGAAGAAGGTCCCCGGGACCTCCTCGAGGACGAAGGAGAAGTCCTCCGAACCCATGAGCGGCTGATCGACGATCTCGATCCGCTCCTCACCGAAGAGCCCCCGCAGCTCGGCGGCGACCCAGTCGGTCTGCTCGGGGGTGTTGACGGTCACGGGGTACTGGACCTCGAAGTCCACCTCGGCGGTGCAGCCGTGGGCCGAGGCGATGCCCGCGGCCAGTCTGGTCGTCTCCGTGCGCATCGTCTCGACCGACTCGGGTGAGAGCGTGCGCACGGTGGCGCCGAGGGACGCCTGCGCCGGGATGACGTTGATCGCCTCGCCGGCCTGCAGCTGCGTCACCGACAGCACGACCGGATCGAAGACGGAGAACCGGCGCGTCACCATCGTCTGCAGCTCGGAGGCGATCGCCAGCAGGGCCGGAACCGGGTCGACGGCGGTCTGCGGCTGCGAACCGTGCCCGCCCTTGCCGGTGACGGTGATCTCGAGGGTGTTCGACCCCGCGAGCGCCGGGCCGGACTTGATGCTGAACGTTCCGCGCGGTCCGGGGGCGACGTGGATGCCGTAGGCGGCGATCGGGCGCTGCCCGGCGACGTCGAGGAGGCCTTCGTCGAGCATCACCTTCGCACCCTTGTACCCCTCCTCTCCCGGCTGGAACATGAAGACCACGGAGCCGTGGATCTCGTCGGCCCGGGCGGCGAGGAGCTTGGCCGCGCCGACGAGACCCGCGGTGTGGAGGTCGTGGCCGCAGGCGTGCATGTTCCCGTTGGTCCCGGCGTAGTCGAGTCCGGTCTCCTCGGCGACGGGCAGACCGTCCATGTCCCCGCGCAGCAGCACGACCGGCCCCGGGTGGCCTCCTCTGAGGACGGCGGTCACCGAGGTGGTCGCCTGCCCCAGGGTGATCTCCAGGGGAAGACCGTCGAGGGCGTCGAGGACCTTCCTCTGCGTCAGGGGCAGGTCGAGGCCGATCTCGGGCTCGCGGTGGAGGTCGCGGCGCAGCGCGGTGAGCTCCGGGAGGAGGGCGGCGGCTTCGGTGCGCAGTCGGGTCATGGTCTGCTCCTTCACTGGCAGGGTCGCTGACGGGATCGTCAAGCGGGTCTCTCGGGTGTGGTCGTTCCGCGCGTCGACCGCAGGCGATCACGGTCGAGGCGCAGATCACAACCGAGTCTATCGACGGGGAGACCAGTGGGACCCGAGCCGACAGGATGCGAGAAGCCGTCGCATCAGGGCCGCCAATAGGAAAGCATCGTGTTGCCGAAATGGCCTAGAATCGAGGCGTGGAACAGCGAGAGGGCGCAGTCATGAGGGACGAGCGGCGATGAATCCGGCGAACTGGTCCCTGCCGATCGCCGTCACCTGGCTGATCCTCTTCGGCATCATCCTCGCCCGCGCCGGCGGCACGTACCTGCTCGGGCGACTGGCCCGGAGGGGCATGCGGCGCATCGAACGGGTGGAGAGGATCATGTCGGGTCCCAAGTACCAGAGGGCCGAGGCGATGATCGAGAGGTTCGGCGCCCCCGTCATCGCGCTGAGCTTCCTCATGGTCGGGGTCCAGACGGTGCTCAACCTCGCCGCCGGCACCTCAGGGATGAGCTACCGGCGCTACATCCCCGCTCTCGTCGTGGGCGGCTCGCTCTGGGCCCTCATCTACTCGACCGTCGGCCTCATCGGCTTCACGGCGCTCGCCACCGCCTACGAGAAGTCACCCGGGCTGACGGTGGGACTCGGCGCGTGCTTCGTCCTCGCGATCGGCGGTCTGCTCATCGGCCTGAGGAAGGACGAGAGGAAGGACGAGAGGAAGGGCGAGACGAATGACGCGGCCAGCGGAGACACGGCCGGCGGAGGGGCGGCCAGGGACGGCTCGGCCGCGAACTGAGGCCTCGACGGGCAGCGAGCCCGCCGATCGCTGAGCCCGCCGATCGCTGCGTCCGCCGATCAGTCCCGGGCAGCTCCCGACGTCGGTTCGCCACGGCCATGGGAGGAGAAGTCCTCGACCATGTCCTCGAGCTCGACGCCCTTCGTCTCCGGCACCTTCCACCACACGAAGACGAAGGAGAGCAGCGCGAAGAACGCGTAGAAGCCGTAGGCGAACGTCAGGCTGATCTCGGAGAAGACGGGGAACGTCGTCGAGATGAAGAAGTTCGCGATCCACTGGGCAGCGGCGGCGACGGCGAGAGCGCCGGCGCGGATCCGGTTGGGGAACATCTCGCCGAGCAGCACCCACACCAGCGGACCCCACGTCGCCCCGAACCCGACGACGAAGGTGTTCGCCGCGATGAGGGCGATGATCGACCATGGGGCGCCGAGCTCGGCGCTCGTCGTGCCGTCGGGGGCGGTGACGAGTTCGGCGAAAGAGAATGCCAGCGCCATCGTCGCCAGCGAGACGCCCATGAGCAGCGATCCCGCGAGCAGCATCTTCCGGCGCCCGACCTTGTCGACGAGGAGGATGGCGACGATCGTCACGGCGATGTTCGTCACCGAGGTGATCACCGAGGTGAGCAGCGCACTGGATTCGTCGAAGCCGACGGACTTCCACAGCGTCGTCGAGTAGTAGAAGATGACGTTGATGCCGACGAACTGCTGGAACACGGACAGGAGGATGCCGATCCACACGATCGGCTTGAGCCCCAGCCGGTTCCCGATGAGGTCCTTGAAGGACTCCCGGTCCTCCCGCTGGATCGACACCCGGATCCGCTCGATGAGCCGGTCCGTGTTCGTCTCCCCGGTGAAGTGCCGCAGCACCCGGGCAGCCTCCTCCTCCTTGCCGCGGCCGACGAGGAAGCGCGGGGACTCGGGCAGGCCGAGGGCCATGAGCCCGTAGACGACGGCGGGGAGAGCCTCGACCATGAACATCCACCGCCACGTCTCGAGGCCGAACCAGAAGGACTCGGCGGCGCCGCCGGAGATCGACGCGAGCAGGGCGTTGGAGAGCAGGGCGGCGAAGATGCCGGTGACGATCGCGAGCTGCTGGAGCGACCCCAGCCGCCCGCGCACCCGGGCGGGGGACACCTCGGCGATGTAGGCGGGGGCGATGACCGAGGCGGCACCGACGCCGAGACCGCCGACCATGCGCCAGATGATGAGGTCGACGACGCCGAACGCGAGTCCCGAGCCGACAGCGGAGACGAAGAACAGCACCGCCGCGACGACCATGACGGGAAGGCGGCCGAACCTGTTGGCGAGGCTGCCGGCGAACCAGGCGCCCAGCGCGCATGCGAGCAGGGCCGAGGAGACCGCGAAGCCCTTGAGCGCCGCGCTCAGGGCGAACTGGTCGGCCATCGCGTCGACGGCTCCGTTGATGACAGCGGTGTCGAAGCCGAAGAGGAATCCGCCGAGCGCGGCGGCGATCGAGATCCCGATCATCCGTCCGCTCACGCGCTGCATGCCGTGCAGCCTCGTGTCCTCCGGCTGCGTGTTCTCTGCCATGAGATCCTCCTTCGTCGCTCCGCCGCGTCCGCACGCGGCGCCCGAACGCGGCGTTCGGATGAGTTGGGATCGAGTCTAAGCGGATTCGAGCCGTTCGGAGGGGCGGACACGTCCCACTCTTCCGGTCCGGACACAGGTCTAGAGTGGTCGCAGGAGGTGGGCCTATGACTGTCGACTGGTGGGCGGTGCTGCCGTTCGCGCTGCTGCTCGCCGGCATCGCCGTCCTGCCCCTGATCCCCGCGACCGCCAGGCTGTGGGAGCGCAATTCCGTCAAACTCGTCCTCTCCCTGCTCCTCGGCGTCCCGATCGCGATGTGGTTCGCCCTCGCGGGGGAGGGCGCGGCGGTGATCCACGCACTCATCGAGTACGGCCAGTTCATCGTCCTCATCGGCAGCCTGTTCGTGGCCGCGGGCGGGATCTTCCTCGTCGGCGACATCAGGGCGACTCCGCTGAACAACACGCTGTTCCTCGCCGTCGGCGGCGTCGTCGCCTCGTTCATCGGCACCACGGGGGCGGCGATGCTGCTCATCAGACCGATCCTCAACACGAACCAGGACCGTCGGCACCGGGCGCACACCGTGGTGTACACGATCTTCATCGTCGCCAACTGCGGGGGACTGCTCACCCCGCTGGGGGATCCGCCGCTGTTCCTCGGCATGCTGCGCGGGGTCCCGTTCGAGTGGACCTTCGGCCTGTGGCCGCAGTGGCTGTTCGTCAACGGGCTGCTGCTCGTCAGCTACTTCGCCCTCGATGCGAGGATGTACGCCCAGGAGCCGCGTGAGGCGCTCATCAAGGACGCGGAGTACGTGACGAGGCTCGGCCTGCGCGGGGCGAGCGGGCTGGTCTGGCTCGCGGTCATCGTCCTGGCGGTGGCGTTCGTGCCGTCGCTCGACCTCCATGCGATCGAGGAGGGGCATGCGAGCGCGGCCGCGTTCGTGCCGTGGCGGGAGATCGTCATGCTCCTCGCCGCCGCCGCGGCGTTCCTGTTCGGGGACCGGGGCGCCCGCTTCACCCTCAACAGGTTCACGTGGACCCCGATCCTCGAGGTGGCGGCACTCTTCATCGGCATCTTCCTCACGATGATCCCGGCGCTCGAGTACCTGCGTCAGGTTGCGCATCGGTTCCCGCTCGACGAGGTCTCCCTCTTCGTGTTCACGGGCAGCCTCTCGGCCGTCCTCGACAACGCACCGACCTACGTGACGTTCTTCGAGATGGCCGCGCAGGTGCCGGGGGAGCCGAGGGTCGCCGGGGTCGCCGAAGCGCTCCTCGTCTCCGTGTCCCTGGGCGCGGTGATGGGCGGTGCCGTGACGTACATCGGCAACGGACCGAACTTCATGGTCAAATCCGTGGCCGAGTCAGCGGACGTCGACATGCCGAGCTTCCTCGGCTATGTCCGGTGGTCGCTGCTTCACCTGGTCCCCGTGCTCGCCGCGCTGGTGCTGCTCTTCATCGCCGACGGGCCGCTGCCGACGATCGGCGGCGTCGCGGTCGTCGCCGGGATCGTGGTCCGCGCGGCCTGGGATCTCCGGTCCTCTCGCCGAGGTGGGCGGACCTGAGGCGGAATCCACCCCGTCACGGGGCGGGTGGGATCCCACCGATGATCCGTGAGTGGACGAGACTGCATCCGTGAACGGACGAGTCAGCATCGGTGAATGGACGAGAGCCGTGACATCGCATGGACGTCACGGCTCTCGTCAGACGGTCGGGCTAGCGGGATTTGAACCCACGACCTCTTCACCCCCAGTGAAGCGCGCTACCAAGCTGCGCCATAGCCCGTTACCGAACCCCCTCGTGAGGCAACGAGACCTAGCCTATAACGATCGACGGCGAAGTGCCAAAATTGCGTGTCACGAGCGCCCGATCACTAGTATCATCCCAGGTAGCCACGGAAGAACGGGCTCACAGATCGGTGCAGAATCGAAGCTGTCTGTCGTTTCTGTTTCGTGATTGTTATGAACGTCCCCCAGGCGGCTATGCTTGGGGGAACAACAAGCCAAGAGGAGTCGACATGACGGATCTGGATCATCCAGTGTCTTTGCGATACTCGCGCGACCACGAATGGGTCGGAACCACGGAGGACAATGCCGTTGTCCGTGTGGGTATCACCGATTTCGCCCAGGATCAGCTGGGTGACGTCGTCTATGTCGATCTTCCCGCCGTCGGCGATACGATCACCGCAGGCGAGTCCTGCGGTGAGGTGGAGAGCACGAAGAGCGTCTCGGACCTCATCGCTCCGGTCTCCGGCACCGTGACCGAGGTCAACGATGAACTCGACGGGACGCCCGAACTCGTGAACTCGTCTCCGTTCGAAGCCGGCTGGATGTTCCTCGTCGAGCTCGACGAGCCCGGGCAGGTCGACGGGCTGCTCGACAGTGAGCAGTACACAGAATTCATCCGAAGCGAGGAGGCGTGATGTCGCAGAACAACGAACAGGGTCGTCCGGGCCCCTCGCAGACCTGGTACGACAACGGACAGGCACCGCAGTCGAAGAAGTTCCCGTTTGGCGCCGGTGACTGGGACGCGGAGACGCGCAATCACTGGCAGGTCGAGGCCGAGCAGTACGGCCCGGGCGGCGCCGCCGGCGGCCCGCAGGGTGGGGCACCGGGGCAGGGCGGCACTCCGCCGTACGGTCAGCAGGCCGTGGGCAATGCTCCGCAGGCTCCGCAGTACGGTTCCCAGCCGGGAGGCCAACAGTACGGCGGTTCCGGGCGGGGTCGGCACTCCGACCACCCGACGGGCGAGACGGCTCCGCACGGGCGGAACGATCAGGGCTCCTACCAGCCGTACCAGACCGATGGGCCGCAGTCCGCGGACCAGGGTGGGGCGCATCCCCATCAGGGGCAGCCGAACCAGGGTCAGCCGTATCCCGATCAGCAGTCCTACGGAGGGCAGCAGGACCAGGGACAGCAGGGCCCCGGTCAGCAGAACCAGCCGAACCAGCAGCCGTTCCAGGGGATCCTCGATCCCCACACCGGTGAGATCCACCCGGTGCCGGATCTCGACGGCCTGCAGGAGACCGACGCGCTGCTCGTCGTCGTCTCCGGGCCGGACTCCGGCTCGCAGATCCTTCTCGACACCGACGTGGTGACGGTGGGACGCAGTCCCAATGCCGACATCTTCCTCGACGATGTCACCGTCTCCCGCAAGCACGCCGAGTTCATCCGCACCCCGAGCGGGTTCACCCTGCGTGACACCGGTTCGCTCAACGGCACCTACGTGGGTCGTCAGCTGATCGATTCCATCGAACTGCACAATGGCGCGGACGTTCAGATCGGGAAGTTCCGGATGATCTTCCAGCAGCGTCCGCGCTCCTGACCGGGGGAAAATGTCTAACGTCGAAGTCGAAGTCGTCGGTGTGCGCATCGAGATGCCCGCCAACCAGCCGATCCTTCTGCTCAAGGCCTCCGAACCCGCCTACTACCTGCCCATCTGGGTCGGTGCCATCGAGGCGAATGCGCTGTCCATCGCCCAGCGGGGGCTGACCCCGCCACGGCCGATGGCGCACGCTCTCCTCCTCGACGTGCTCGGCGCCTATGACGCGGAGCTCGCGGACGTGGTGATCACCGGCAAGGACGGTCAGATCTTCCTCGCGGAGATCCACACCAGTGACGGCAAATCGGTCTCCGCCAGACCCTCCGACGCCGTGACCCTGGCACTGACCGCTCAGTGTCCGGTGTACGTCGATTCGGACCTACTCAAAGACGCCGGGATCGAAGCGCCCGAAGCCGACGAGGACGAGGTCGCCCAGTTCAGGGACTTCCTCGACAACGTCTCCGCCGAGGACTTCGAGACCGGCAGCGAATCATGAAGAAAGAGCAACCGTGAGCCTCCACACCGATCCCGTCTTCGACAGCAGGGACATCGCCACCACCGCCGACCACCTCGGCGGACTCGACGACTGGCGCGACATGGAGCCGCTGCAGCAGCCGACGTATCTCGATCCGGAGGCCCTCGAGGACGCGGTGGGCCGGCTGCGCAGCTCGCCGCCGCTGATCTTCGCCGGTGAGGCCGATGTGCTCAAGCAGCGGATCGCCGCCGCCTCCCGAGGTGAGGCGTTCGTCCTCGCCGGCGGCGACTGCGCGGAGTCCTTCGCCGGTGCGCAGGCCGACAGGATCCGCGCCCGGATCCAGACCGTGCTGCAGATGGCCGCGGTCCTCACCTACGGCGGCTCGATGCCCGTGGTGAAGATCGGACGGATGGCCGGGCAGTTCGCCAAACCGCGCTCGGCCGACACCGAGACCCGCGACGGCGTCACCCTGCCCGCGTTCCGCGGTGACATCGTCAACGGCTTCGAGTTCACCGAGGACTCCCGGCGTCACGACCCCGCGCGCCTGGTCCAGGCGTACCAGGTCTCGGCGTCGACGCTCAACCTCATCCGCGCCTTCACTCAGGGCGGCTTCGCCGACCTGCGCCTCGTCCACGAATGGAACCGCGGTTTCCTCACCTCGAACCCCGGCTACCAGCGCTATGAGCAGATGGCCCGTGAGATCGATCGCGCGATCCGGTTCATGGACGCGTGCGGCGCCGACTTCGACGCGCTGAAGACCACCGAGTTCTACGCCGCCCACGAGGCGCTGCTGCTCGAGTACGAACGTGCCCTCACGCGCATCGACTCGCGCACCGGTCAGGCCTATGACGTCTCCGGGCACTTCCTCTGGATCGGGGAGCGCACGCGCCAGATCGACGGCGCGCACGTCGACTTCCTGTCGAAGGTGCGCAACCCGATCGGTGTCAAGCTCGGACCGACCGCCACCGCCGAGGAGGCCCTGGCGCTGGCGGAGAAGCTCGATCCCGAGGGCGAGCCCGGTCGTCTGACGTTCGTCACCCGCATGGGCGCCTCGATGATCGCCGAGGCGCTGCCGAAGCTGCTCAAGGGCATCGGCGATCGTCTCCCGCAGGTCACATGGGTGTGCGACCCGATGCACGGGAACACGATCACCTCGAACACGGGCTACAAGACCCGCCGCTTCGAGGACGTCATGGCCGAGGTCGAGCGGTTCTTCACCGCTCACCAGGAGGCCGGCACCGTTCCCGGCGGTCTGCACGTCGAGCTCACGGGTGACGACGTCACCGAGATCATGGGCGGCGCGACCGAGATCGACGACGAGGGGCTGCGCCGTCGCTACGAGACGCTGGTCGACCCGAGGCTCAACCACGACCAGTCGCTCGAGATGGCGTTCCAGGTCGCGGAGTACCTCACGCGGCGCAGCTGAGCGCTGCCCATCGGCCGCCGGATCGGTGACCGAGGGTCAGTGCGCCTCGCACGACGAAGGCCTGCACGTTCGCGTGCAGGCCTTCGTCGTGCTCGGACTCAGTTCTTCTCGTCGTCCTTCTTCTTCTCGTCCTTCTTCTCGTCGTCCTTGGGCTCGTCCTTCTTCTCCTTGCCCTTGGAGACGCGGACGATGACGAGGGAGTCGTAGGGCTTGGCCTCGGTGCTCTTCGGCCACTGGAAGACGACGTCGCCCTTGGGCACGGTGTCGGAGAACACCTCTTCCCTGCCCACCCGGAATCCGCGCTTGGTCAGGGTGGCGAAGGCCGCGTCGTAGCTGAGCCCCTCGACGTCGGGGACGGGGATCGGCGCGGGTCCCTTGGAGACGACGAGGTCGATCGTCGTGCCGCCGGTGAGCTCCGCATCGGGCTTCTCCGAGGCCGAGATGACGACATTCTTCTTCACCTCGTCGCTGTGCTCGGTCGTCACCTCACCGACGGCGAGCCCGGCCTTCTCGATCGCGGCCTTCGCGTCGTCGGCGCCGAGCCCCGCGAGCTCCGGCACGCGGAAGAGCTGCTCGCCCTTCGACACGACGACGGTGACGTTCGATTCCGGCGCCAGCTCGGAACCGGCCACCGGGTCGGTGCCGATGACGACTCCGGCCGGAACCGAGTCGTCGAAGACCTCCTTGGTCTGCGGTGTCAGGCCCGTGTCCTCGAGCTGCGAGGTCACCACCGAGGCCTGCTTGCCCGCCAGCTCGCCCGGGACGATCGCCGCGGGGGCGGGCAGGTTGGCGACGATCATCCACGCGAGGAGGGCGAGGACGACGACCCCTGCGGCGACGGTGGTCGCCAACCGGCGGCGCCGGGTCCCCGCGCCCTTCGCCGAGGCCACGGATGTCGGGACCGCCGAGGCGGAGGACACCGAGGCGGCAGCAGCGGAGCCTGCGGCCTCCTCGGAATCGTCCTCCCTCGTCCCGCGCGAATCGGTCTGCTTCGCGGCGGCTGAGAGACCGCCGGCGGAACGCGCCGACGAGCCGACTGCTCCATCCGCGGCGGCCGATGACTTCGCGTCCGACTCGGAATCGCTCGCCCCGCGGTCGTCCGCCTCGGGCACTGCGTCGCCGCTCGCCTCGGCGGGGCCCTCCTCATCGTCCTCGAGGTAGGGGATCTCGTCGGTCCGGGACCGCTTCTCCTTGGGCGCGTCGGTGCCGAGGTCGATGCTCGCGGTCAGGGCGGGAGCGTGCTCACCGGCCTCGACCTCAGGAGCGCCGAGATCGAGGTCGGCGTCGGACATCTCGGCGCGCGCCTCGGCGAGGGCGTGACGGAACTGCGCGGCATCGTCGGGACGGTCCGCCGGATCCTTCGACGTCGCCCACAGGACCAGGGCGTCGAGTCGCGGGCTCAGGCCGGGGACCTGCTCGGACGGCGGGGGGACGGTGTCGTGGACGTGGCGGTAGGCGACCTGGATCGGCACGTCGTCGGTGTAGGGCTGCATGCCCGTGAGCATCTCGTAGAACATGATGCCGACGGTGTAGAGGTCCGTGCGGGCATCGGCGCCGGTGCGGGTGACCAGTTCGGGCGCGACGTAGCCCACCGTGCCGATGAGGGTCTTCGTCGTCGTGGCCGTCGTCACCGCGCGGGCCAGCCCGAAGTCCGCGAGCTTGACCTGACCGTCGATGCCGAGGAGGACGTTGTCGGGCTTGAGGTCGCGGTGGATGATCCCCGTCGAGTGCACGGCCTCGAGGGCGGCGAGGATCGCGTCGAGGACGACGATCGCCTGGCGCGGGGTGAACGTGCCGCGGTGCTTGAGTTCGCGGCGCAGGGTCACCGAGGGCAGGTACTCCATGACGAGGTAGACGATGTCGCCGTCGCGGGCCTGGTCGTGGATGGCGACGAGGTTCGGGTGGGTGAGCCGGCCGGCGTTGATGGCCTCGCGCCGGAAGCGCTCGACGAAGGTCTCGTCGTTGATCAGGTGCTCGTGCATGACCTTGATCGCGATCTCGCGGTCGAGGCGCAGGTCGGTGCCGCGGTAGACCATGGCCATGCCGCCGCGGGCGATCTTGGCGTCGATGCGGTAGCGCTCGTTGAGCACGACGCCGATGAGTGGGTCCGTGCGAGTGCTCACAGCGCCTCCTTGAGTCTCTGCCTCTGCAGTTGGACGGCACGGACGAACGCCTTGGTCTCGGGCAGGACCCCATCGGCCCGGACCGAGCGCAGGTCCTGGTAGTACCCGGCCAGGGCCTCGGTCTCGGACTCCGCGGTCTCGATGAGCCAGCCGAGGATGACCGTGCCGGCGACGATGTTGTCGGCGATGTCGAGCAGGTCGAGGGGGCGTCCGGCGATGTCGCTGGCCCACCGGCCGGAGCGGGGGGTCACCTGCATGATCCCGATCGCGTTCCCCGGGGAGACGGTGGTGTGCTGGAAGCCCGACTCCTGTGCGGCGACCGCCTGCATGAGCTCCGGTTCGGCACCGAGGTCCTCGGCGATGCGGGCCACGAGCAGGCGGGCCTGCGCGGGAGCCGGATGCCGGCGCCCCAGCAGCGTGCGCTTGTTGAGCCGGGCCGCGTGGAGAACCTCGGGGGCCACGTCGTGGGTCTGCGCGCTCGTCGCGAGGCGCGGGAGGTCGGCGGGAGCCGAGACCTGCGGACGGTGCCGGCGTGCGGTCGAATCGCGGAGCAGCAGCAGCTCGCCGACGGTGATGAATGAGGACTCGCCCATCGAGTTGGCGCGACGCAGCGCGCCGGGGGAGACCCCGTGCCGGGCGGCGATGCCGGCGAGCGTCTCGCCGCGGGCCACGACGTGCGAGGGGTCCGTGTCGGGCAGCTCGTTCTTCTCCGGCAGGGACAGGACCTGACCCTGTTGCAGGTTCTGCCGCGGGGAGATCCGGTTGAGCTCGGCGAGCGCCGGCACCGAGACCCCGTGCCTGCTCGCCACCGCGTAGAGCGTGTCGCCCTGCTTGACCTTGTAGGTCCGGCCCCCGTGGGTGACGGGCACGGGCTCCGAGGCGGTGCCGGAGATCCAGCTCGGGCCCGCGGACTGCCCCGCGGCCCGGCGGTGTCCTGTGCCGGTGCGCGCATGGGCCGGCGAGGCCTCGGCGGCCCCGGAAGCGACAGGGTCGGCGGTGCCGAGGTCGGTGGTGTGAGGGTCGGAGTCGGAGGCGGCGTCCGGTCCCACGGCGTGCGGGCCGGCGGTGCCTGTGTCGGCGGTGCCGGTGTCGGAATCGTCGCGGTGGACGGGCCCGTCATCGAGGCCGGGGATCGGTCCCGTCGAGTTCACCCTCGAGGCAGCACGGATGTCAGGGGCCGCGGTGATGGGCATCTGAGGGTTCCGTCGCGTGCTAGTCATCTGTCACCTGTTGAACTCAATCGGATGGGGAAGCGTCACACTCCAGGTTATCGAGAGCCGCACGAGTCACTCGGCATTCGACTCCGCATGGCGGCGTGTTTTTTCGTGTCCGCGACCACCGAGCGCGTGTGAGGCGCGGTGCGCGATTGCTAGGCTGGGACTGTGAATACCGAAGAACTGGTCCAGGACTGGGCCACACTGCCAGAGATCGCCGAATCGACCGGAATGGGCTTCACCCAGGTGCGCCGGCTTCTCGAGGACGGCGCCATCTGCGGCTACAAGCACGGCGACCCGAAGGTGATGAGGGTCCCGACCGCCTTCTTCGTCGACGGGGCGGTGCTCACTCCCCTCAAGGGCACCCTGAGCACTCTGCGCGACGCCGGGTTCAGCGACAAGGAGGCCATCGACTGGCTCTTCACTCCCGACGACTCGCTGCCCGGCCGCCCCATCGACCTCCTCCGGGCGGGCAATCGCAAGGAGGTCAGGCGCAGGGCCCAGGCGCTGGCGTTCTGAGGCGGGGCCGCGGCGTCCGCTTCAGCTCTGCCGGAAGCTCAGCGCATGGGCGAAATCGGTCAGCTGCGCGAGCGCCCGCGGACCGATCCGCCCGCCGGTCTGCGCCCACTCGTCGAGCACCGCGACCGACTGCGCGTACTTGTCCCCGATCGCGGACTCGACCGCCTGCAGACCCGAGGTGAGCATCTCCATCGTCTCCCTCACCTCGGCGTCGGTGAGACCGGGATCGCCGAGGCGGGCGGAGAGGACGTCGATGTCGGCGGAGCTCAGGCTCTTCATGCTCTCCGCGATGAGGACCGTGCGCTTGCCCTCGCGGATGTCGTCTCCCGCGGGCTTGCCCGTCGCGCTCGGGTCGCCGAAGACGCCGAGCACGTCGTCGCGCAGCTGGAACGCCTGACCCAGGGGGAGGCCGAACCGGGAGATCTCCTCAAGGAGCGCGCCGTCGGCCCCGGCCAGGGCCGCGCCGAGGAGGAGCGGCTGTTCGACCGAGTACTTCGCCGACTTGAAGCTGAGCACCTCCCACGCACGCTCGGCGAGGCGATCGTCGTCGAGCGGCATCACCTCGGCGCGGACGTCAAGGAACTGCCCGACCATGACATCGCGACGCAGCTGCGCCCGCAGGGCGCGAGCCGACTCCGGGGTTCCCAGGGACACCTGCGCGGACTCGAAGAGCTCCTCGCTCAGGGCCAGGCAGATGTCGCCGATGACGATCGCGACCGAGATCCCGAAGGAGTCGGCGTCGCCGCGCAGACCCAGATCGGCGTGGCGTCCGGCGAACTGCCGGTGCAGGGCGGGACGGCCACGCCGGGTGTCGGAGTGGTCGATGACGTCATCGTGGATGAGCGCCGCGGCATGGAGCAGCTCGAGCGAGCCCGCCGCCCGGGCGAGGGCGTCAGCCACGTCCTCGCGGTCGAAGCCGGCACCGGCGGCCAACTGGTACCCCCACCACAGCAGCACTGGACGGATCCTCTTGCCTCCGGCCGTGAAGTCGACGAGCGCACTCGAGATGTCCTCGGCATCGGGGGAGATCGCCCGGAACTCCGCGTCCTTGGACTCGAGGAACGCGCGGATGGCCGCGCTCACCTCGGCGGCGATCGACTCCGGGGAGTCGAGCGCGTCGACGCCGGGAGCGGGAGTCCGTTCGCTGCCGGGAGACGCAGGATCGCCGGGTGCGGGCGACTGAGGGGCGCCGGGGGCAGGCGACTGCGGGTCGCTGGGACCCGCCTGGTCCTCGGACGCGGTCTCGGACGCCGGTGAGCCGTCGAGCGTCGGGATGCCCTCGGGCGCCGGACGCGGGGAGGTCATGGAACGACGGTCCCGCCGACCGTCACGATCGAGTTCGCGTCATCCGCGGGATCCTTGCTGATGGTGACGACGAGCAGTCCGTCGTTGTCCTTGTGACGGAAGTTGACGACCCGGGCGTCGTCGGTCTTCACCTCGTCGCCGTAGGTCTCGAATCCGGCCTTCTCGAGCGCCTCGGCGTAGAACCTGAAGATGTCGTCCGCTTCGGCCGTCGCCGACATCACGAGGCTCACCTGGTCGAGCGCCTCGGCGTCCGCGGACGCCTCGGCCTTCTCGCGGGTGCTGGAGAGCACCGTCGCATCGGGGTAGGTCTTGAGGTAGTCCGGAAGATCCTCGACCGCGGTCGAGGTGTCGGCGGGGTCCTCCTCGGAGCCCGCCTCGCCCTGGGAGGGCTGCGCGGTCGGCTCTGCGGTCGCCTCGGCGGTGGGGGCGACGGACGGGGACTCGCTCGCCTGGTCCTCGGCAGGGGCCGAGCAGCCGGCGAGGAGCAGGCCGAGGGCGAGCGGCAATGTCATGACAGTGGTGCGCGATACCATGACACCCAGACTACCCGGCCCCGGAGACAGGGCCGAAAGAGGGCGATGGGGGTGCGCACGGAATGAGTCGGAAGCAGCTCGCCCGCTCCGGCGGCGACCTCACGCGGCTGGGCACGGACGATGCCGGTGCCACGATGCTCCACCTCGACATGGACTCGTTCTTCGTGTCCGTCGAGCTCCTCACCCGGCCCGAGCTCACCGGACGGCCCGTCATCGTCGGCGGACGATCGGGGCGCGGGGTCGTCGTCTCCGCCAGCTACGAGGCCCGTGAGTTCGGGGTCCACGCCGCGATGCCGATGGCCCGTGCGATCGGACTGTGCCCGATCGCCGAGGTGATCCCTCCCTCCCACGGTCTCTACTCGTCCTACTCGCGCCGGGTGTTCGATCTCGTCGCCGAGGTGACTCCCGACGTCCACCAGGTCAGCGTCGACGAAGCGTACATCGACGTCTCCGGTGCGGTGCGGCGGCTCGGGTCGCCCGTCCGGATCACCTCCATGCTGCGGGAGAGGATCGCCGAGACGACCGGGCTCAGCGCCTCCGTCGGCATCGCCGGCAGCAGGGTCGTCGCGAAGCTCGCCTCCGCCCGCGCGAAGCCCGCCGGCCAGCTCCTCGTGCCCCTGTCCTCGACGCGGGCCTTCCTCGACCCGATGCCGATCGAGGCGCTGCCCGGGGTGGGGGAGAAGACTCAGGAGGGATTCGCGAAGTACGGGATCCGCACGATCGGCGACCTCGCCGCCCTCGACGAGCACTGGGTGGGGCGGGTGTTCGGTGCGCACGGGCACCACCTGTGGCTGAGCGCGCACGGCAGGGACGTGCACGGGTGGGACCGGCAGACGAAGGAACGGTCGATCAGCGCCGAGCACACCTTCGGCTCCGACGTCTGGGATGTCGAGGAGCTCGAGCACGAGCTGCTGCGCCTCGCCGACAAGGTCGCCCACCGGGTCCGGGCCGAGGGCAAGGTCGCGACGAGCCTCGGACTCAAGTACCGGCTCTCGGACTTCACGACGCTGTCGCGGTCGGTGACCCTGAGCGCACCCACCGACCTCGCGATCGAGATCTACGAGGCGCTGCGTCCGGCTCTGCGGTCGCTGCGGGAGTCGAGGGCCAAGGGCGTGCGCCTGCTCGGAGTGAGAGCGGCGGGACTCATGGACTTCTCCGTCAGCGGCAGGCAGGCGCGCCTCGACGAGCCCGAGCGGTCGAACCGCGAGGCGGAGATGGCGCTCGACGACGTGCGGAGGAAGTTCGGAACGGCTGCGATCTCACAAGCCTCTCTGCTGAGAAGACCCGCCTCCGACGATTAGCCTCCAAGCCGTTTCCAAGACTTCGTCCCGTCCGTCCGTTCCGCCTGGGGACGGCGTGGGAATCAGGTTGATCCCGCCGTCCTCAAGATGTTTTTTCAGTGTTCAGAGACTATGATTGAGGGACCAGTCAACACGTACGAAACGGGGGTTCGAGATGCCACTCTCCGATCACGAACAGCAGCTGCTCGATCAGTTGGAGAAGCAGCTGCGCAGTGAGGACCCACGTTTCGCACGCAACATCTCGGAGACTCAGGCCGCCGTGAGCAGCCCGGGATTCTCCGCGAGGCGATTCGTGGTGGGAATTCTGCTCGCCCTGGTCGGCCTCGCCGCAGCCATCTTCGCGATCACGATGGTCACGCATCACGGCCTCTGGATCGCGCTCGGCGTCGTCGGGTTCGGCCTCATGGTCGCCGGAATGTACTGGGCGCTCAGCCGCCCGCACACCGGCGGAGCAGCGGTGAGGAACGAGCGGCCGGCCGCCGGACCGACTCCGCAGCCCAAGGGGCCGTCCGGGTTCATGAACCGGATCGAGGATCGATGGGAGAAGCGCCAGCGCGGCGAATGACTCCCAGCACCACCAGGGCATCTCAGCAAGCGTCCTCCTCACGGAGGGCGCTTTCCTGTATCCGCTCCGGCGCGGCCGCGATGAGTCGGGATGCCAGAGTCGGGGTGAGGTGGGGTGCCCGGTCGGGGTGAGGCGTCTTGTTCACGTTCGATGCAGTCGTTCAGATTCAAATCTGAACGACTGCATCGAATGTGAACGAAACGGCCCTCGTGCGCCGCGTCCCCGAGACTCGGTTCCCGGCGCGCTCAGGTCCGGACGGTGCCGCAGTGGTTCCCGGCGCGCTCAGGTCCCGGCGGTGCCGCAGCGCGGTTCAGGCGCCGCGTCCGGGACGTGCCGCGAACTGTCCGGTCATCTGGGGGCGTTGAATATGCTCGCGGGCCACACGACCGCGGAGATCCGGCTCCCCGGGGTCGCATTCTCGGACAGCGAGGTGCGGACCTCGTCGGCGACGGCGTGGGCCTCGGCCGAACCGAACTCCTCGTCACGGGAACCGTAGCGCTTCGCCTCGAGGGCGTCGATGAATGACGCCAGGGCAGTGTCCCCGTGGGGCCTGACCAGGGTCGGGACGGGGCTGCGCAGGGCGGCGAACTCGTCGGACGCAGGCGCACCCGAACCGGCACCCGCCGGGGAAGCTCCCACGCCGGCAGCGCTGACCTCGCCCGCAGGACCGGAGGCACTCGGTCCGTTCGCGGGACCCGCGCCGACCGCGGTCGCACCACCCGGATCGGAACCGGCACCACCGGCACCCATCGCTGCATCACTCGCACCGGCCGCGGCCGCCTTCCCGGCGAGCACGAGCTCGTTGTGGCGCAGGGTCCGGCTCGGGTCGAGGCTCTGCCCGTAGTCGGTCGCCAGCGCTCGGATCTCCCTCCACACCTCCTCGAGGTCGACCGGTTCGCGAAGCCGCCTGCGCCGCAGGAGCAGCCGCCAGAGGGCGGGCACCGCGAGCAGCAGGATCACGGCCACGGCGATGAGCCCCGACCACAGGTAGGGGCGGTAGCCGGCGCCCGTCGCCTCGACGGCGGCGGTCGTCGGCTCCTCGGACGGTGCCGCGGATTCCGGGGCCGGGGACTCGGTGCCCGATTCGCTCGGCTCCTCTGTCGGGGCGGCGGTCTCCTCGCTCTCCTCCGACTCCTCACCCTCACCGCTGGCGACCGACCACTGCGGGGGAGCGCCGGCCGGTCCTCCCGGGGTGGGCTCGAACCGCACCCAGCCGACCCCTTCGAAGTAGAGCTCGGGCCAGGCATGCGAATCCTGCATGCTCACCTGGTACTCGTCGCCGGACCTGTCGCCGCTGGCGAAGCCGACGCCGATCCGGGCCGGGATGCCCATCGTCCGGGCCATGATCGTCATCGCCGACGAGAACTGGACGCAGTAGCCTTTCTTGTCGACGAGGAAGTCGGAGATCGCATCCCCGCTGGCCTTCTCGGGCGCATCGAGGGAGTACTCGAACTCGCCGCTGCGAAAGTACGCCTGGAGGAGGACGGCCGCCTCCCACTGGTTGCTCGCGCCCGCGGTGACCTCGTCCGCCGTGTCCCGCACGCTCTGCGGGAGGCTGGCGGGAACCTCGAGCTCGGTCTCGAACTCGCCTGCGTCAACGGGAGAGGCCGACCGCAGCGCCTCGGCGGTCGGCTCGACGGACAGGTAGTCCATCGAGTACTCGAGCCCTGCGGTGCGCTCGCCGTTGCCGACGATCGTCAGCGACTCCTCGTCGTAGATCCAGCGCCGGTCGAGGCCGGCCGGCTGCTGCGGGGCGTACGGGGTCGGCAGATACTGCTGGTCGTACTCGCCGATGGAGACGTCGATGCGCTCCTCGCTGTGGTTCGCGTCCCGCGGCAGCCCCTGCGGCCAGGGCAGGCCCTCGGCGGCGATCGCGAAGGGATCGAGAGCGAACGGGGTGGGCGCCCAGGTCTGCCCGTCGAACGAGTCGATCGACGTCAGCCGGATAGGGGACGGGTTCTCGGCCGTCGTCGTGTAGTCGAAGAGCACGGTGTCGTCGCGGTTGCCGAGGTCGGCCCGGAGATCGAGGAACGGATTCGTCACGGTGAGGTCCGCCTGGTTGCCCGACGCGCGGTTCTCGATGGTCGGCACCTGCGGCAGGAGCGTCGGGACCCCGAGGCCGATGACGACCGCGATGGTCCCGGCCACGAGCGCCGTCAGACCGCCGCGCCACCTCGTCGAGGGGAAGTAGGGGCTGAGCATGAGGAGCAGGAACGCGGCGAGCACCGCGGCGACGTGCCACCACATGACCTGCGCGGGGGCGAAGAACACCGGGATCATCCACAGCACGAGCAGGAGCACTCCGCTGACCTTGGGGGCGCGCAGATCCGCGACCAGGCCGTCGATGAGGATCGTGATGAGGGTGAAGGCGATGACGAGCATCCCGGTGAAGCCGGGGGTGCTCGGCGCCGGGGGAGTCGTGGCGTAGAGGTCGCTGACGCCCGTCGAGAGCAGGTCGATGACGCCGATGAAGGAGCGGCCGGTCGGGACGACGCCGAGAGCCAGGGTCGACGGCACGCACAGGACGAGCACCGCGAGCAGCCCGACGACGCATTGGGCGATGACGGCGGTGCCGCTGGCCCGCAGCGCCGGAACGCCGCGGAAGACCGCGCCGACGGCGACGACGAGGAACACGGCCAGCAGCACCGGAGGCAGCCAGTCGTAGTCGGCGAACACCGCCGACAGCCCGACGGCGGTCAAGGACATGGCCGCGAACACCGCGACCGCTTCGAGCCACGCGGGGGCTCTGGTGTCGGGATTCATCGTCTCCCTCGCTTCGCGTCGAAGGCCGTCCACGACTCGGGCAGGTCCTCGCTCAGTCCCAGCATCGTCATGTCGTCGATCTCGCCGAGGCTGCGGATCGTCACCGTCACCCGCTTGGAGAAGTGTGCCGCCATCGCCTCGGCGCGGGCCTCATCGGCGGCGCAGATGACGACATGGTTGGGGTTGTCATGGGCGGGAAGCTCCACCGGGCCCGGGTCGACGAGCGCGGTGAGCAGTCGGAGGCGGTCGATGTCGCGGGTTCCCCGGAATCTCACCTGGTGCCCCGGAGCGACGGCGAACACCTCGTAGTCGGCCCGGAGGAAGGCGATCGACGCGGCCGCGGCGGCGGCGAGCAGGAACTCGGTCTCCTTCTCATCGGGATGGTCGTCGGGGCCCTCGAGGTCGACGACGACGAGCGCGTGGAGGGTCTCCTCCTCGGCCTCGTGGCGGACCATGAGCTCGCCGGACTTCGCCGTCGTCGGCCAGTGCACGTGGCGCAGATCGTCGCCGGGCACGTACTCGCGGGTGTGGAAGTCCCGGGTGGTGTGCCCGGAGCGGATCCGGCCCTCGTCGAGGCGGGCCGGCCTGATCGTCGAGTCGGCGGGGATCCGCGCGCCCAGGGTCGGCACCGCCACGGCCACCGGCCAGCCGTCGAGGACCTTCTTCTTCGTCGTCACGAGCCCGAACGGACCGGCGACCGTGATGAGCACCGACTCGAGGCCGCTGAGCCCGCGCCGGTTCGGGGTGAACGAGGTGAGCACCCGCTGTCCCTGGCCGTGCGCGAGCGCGGGAACCTCGCCGAGGGTGGATTCGCCGAACCCGTCGGCGGCGACGAAGTCGATCGTCGAGGCGGGAAGTGCCAGCCGGCCCGTGTTGACGATGAGCGCCTCGAGCTCGACCTCCTTGCCCTCCGGGGCCAGCGGGTACCGCGTGGTCGACTGCGGCAGGGCGACCTCGGGCAGAGTCGTCTCCACCGTCACGGACACCCGTCTCGTGCCCCAGGCGATGAGGAGCGCCGACAGCGCCACGAGCGCCAGCAGCAGCACTCCCGCCGGCAGCAGCCCGGGCAGGGCGAACCGGTAGGCCGCGACGATGAGCGCGGCCCCCGTGAGGACGAAGATGATTCCCGAGGTGCTCAGTCGCATGCGGTCACTGGGCCGACACGGGAACGCGACCGATGACGCGTCCGATGAGGTCCGCCGCGAGCTCGGCGTCATCGCCGTCACGGGGGATGATCCGGTGCGCGAGGACGTACGGCGCCAGTGACTGGATGTCGTCCGGGGTGACGTATGTCCGACCGGAGAGGGCCGCCCGGGCCTTCGCCGCCCGGAGGAGGTGCACGCCCCCGCGCGGGGAGCAGCCGAGGACGATCGCCTGATCGTTGCGCGTGGCGTCGAGGACCGCGACGATGTACTCGCGCAGCTGCCGGCTCGCGCTGACGTGGCGGACGATGTCGCGGGCCTGGGAGATCTGCTCGAGGTTCGACACCGGCTGCGCGCTGCCGAGGGGATCGTGGGCGATCTGGTTGTCGAGCAGGTCGACCTCGTCACCCGTGCGGGGGTAGCCGAGCGAGACCCGGATCATGAACCGGTCCCGCTGCGCCTCGGGCAGGGCGTACGTGCCCTCCATGTCGATCGGGTTCTGCGTCGCGACGACGATGAAAGGAGAGGGCATCGGATAGGTCGTGCCGTCGATGGTCGCCTGGCTCTCGGCCATGCACTCGAGCATCGCCGACTGGGTCTTCGGCGAGGCGCGGTTGATCTCGTCGGCGATGACGATGTTCGCGAAGACCGGTCCCTGCCGGAACTCGAAGTGGCGGGTCTCCTGATTGAACAGGTTGACCCCGACGACGTCGGTGGGCAGGAGGTCGGGCGTGAACTGGATGCGCCGGACCGTGCCGTCGACGACCTTCCCCATCGCCTTGGCGAGCAGGGTCTTGCCGACCCCGGGAACGTCCTCGAGGAGGATGTGCCCCCCGGCGAGGAGCGCGATGAGGGACAGGCCGACGGCCTCGTCCTTGCCCTCGAGGACGGCATTCATCGCCGTCCGGGCCCGTGAGGTCAGCTGCTGCACCCACTCGATGTGCTCGGCACCGATCGCGGAGTTGGTCCGTGTTCCATCTTGGCTGGTCGACATGGCCCCCATTCTTCCCTAAACGCCACCCACCCTCCACACGGTTCGCTCTCAGACGCCGCGATGGGCCTGCCGGCAGATCCGCCCCGGCGCCGAGGCGGGACCTCCACCAGCCTCCCCACTGCGCTCCACCGGGTCGCCCCACCGTCCTCCCCATCCTGCTCCACCGGCACCTCCACCGGCCTCCCCACTTCTCCCCAC
>NZ_QNSB01000015.1 GCF_003315415.1 Brevibacterium sanguinis | reverse complement strand
CATTGTTTTCAAACAAACACGCTATTGGATTCTCAAACCACAAACACACACCCAAACCCACCACAGTGAACCTGCAGCTACCCGGGGGTGTCGGTTTTGGCACTCTTCGCTTCTCAGCTCGCCGTGCCGGCGGTTCTCAACTCTACAGTGTTGTTCTCGCCTTCGCAACTCGGAGTTCATCCCCGATTCGCTCCGGCCCGTCCTGCTGGAGTCCCGCTGCCCGACCCTGCGGCCTGGCAACTCGGACTACATTACACAGTTCCTCGGGCACGTGCAACACGGCGACGGAACCGCGGTCCGGATCACGCCACCGGCACGACGAGATCGGGAGAGTCGTTGCGGACGCTGCCCACGTTCCTGCTCACCTTGTGCCTGGTCACGGCGGCCGGATCGGCCTGGGCCAGGGTCGCCTCGAGCAGCGGCGGCACGTCCGCACTCGCCACGGCGGGGTCGATCCAGTCGTCGATGTGCGTGCGGTCGAGGAACACCGGCATCCGGTGATGGAGGTCCGCGAGATGCCCCTGCGATGCGGTGGTGAGGATCGTCGTCGACACGAGCCAGCTCTCGTCGGGCTGCCGCCAGAACTCGAACACTCCGGCCATGAACAGTGGGCCGGCGGCGGCCGCCGACATCAGCCACGGCTGCTTGCCCGTCTCCGTGGTCTCCCACTCGTAGTACCCCGCGACGGGCACGGCGCATCGGCGACGGCGGATGGCCTGCCGGAACATCGGCTTCTCGAGCACGGTCTCCGCGCGGGCGTTGAAGGCCTTGAAGCCGATCTTCGGGTCCTTCGCCCAGCTGGGAACGAGTCCCCACGAGGCCGTCTCGAGTCGTCGGATGAGCTGGCCCTCATCGTCGAGGCGCTCGACGACGATCGGCACGAGAGACCCTGGTGGGACGTTGTAGCGCGGGGTGTAGTCGTAGGCGACGACGTCGAGGCGAAGCTCGTCGGCCAGGTCGGCCGGATCGAGTGACATGTTGAGACGACCGCACATGCGTTCATCCTCTCACTTCAGTACACTGTCGACAATGGCGGCGGAGCAGAGAGCAGCGGAGACGTTCGACCCGATCGAGGAGTCCAGGCGGCAGTGGCTCGCCCACGGATGGACCGAGGCGACCGACGGCATGAACACGGTGATCTCGGTGATGCGCATCCATCAGCTGTTCCTCGCGAAGGTCGACGCGGCACTCAAGCCCTTCGCACTCACCTTCTCCCGCTACGAGGTCCTCACCCTCCTGTCCTTCACCCGCACCGGGATGCTGCCGATGTCGAAGATCTCCGCTCGGCTGCAGGTGCATGCGACGTCGACGACGAACTCGGTCGACCGTCTGGAGAAGGCAGGACTGGTCCGGCGCCGCAGCCACCCGGACGATCGCCGCACCACCCTCGTCGAGCTGACCGACGCGGGACGCGAGCTCTCCGCCCGGGCGACCACTGCGCTCAATGAGCAGGTCTTCACGTCACCCGCCCTCGCCGGCGCCGACCTCGACCGGATCCTCCCGCAGCTCGAATCCCTGCGCTCGGAGCTCGAAGCGCACTCCTGAGCGGCTTCGCGCCATCCGGAGTCGACGCCCCGACTCATTTAGTTGGACGTCCAAGTATTTTCTCCGTATTGTGGTGAGCATCATCACTCATCACTGTGGAGGAAGCCATGCCGCGCAGCACCGCAGCAGCCCTGCCCTTCGGTCTCACCGAGGACCAACAGACCATCGCCGGGATGGTGCGCGATTTCTCGGACGCGCACATCGCCCCACATGCCCTGGAATGGGACGCCGAGCACCACTTCCCCGTCGACGTGATCAGACGCTCGGCCGAACTCGGCATGGGCGGGATCTACGTCGAGGAGGAATCCGGCGGAGCGGGGATGGGACGGATGGACGCCGCCCTCATCTTCGAGGCCCTGTCCACCGGATGCCCCTCCGTCGCCGCCTACATCTCCATCCACAACATGGTCGCGTGGATGATCGACAAGTACGGCAATGCCGAGCAGAAGGAGAAGCACCTCACTCCTCTGGTCTCGATGGACCACCTCGGCAGCTACTGCCTCACCGAGCCAAATGCCGGGTCGGACGCCGCCGCGCTGCGCACCTCGGCGCGGGAGGACGGCGACCACTACGTCCTCAACGGGGTCAAGCAGTTCATCTCCGGAGCCGGCACCAGCCAGACCTACCTCGTCATGGCGCGGACCGGACAGGACGGACCGCGCGGGATCTCCGCGTTCATCCTCGAGAAGGGGATGGAGGGACTGAGCTTCGGGCCGGACGAGCAGAAGATGGGCTGGCGGGCCCAGCCGACGCGCCAGGTCATCATGGAGAACGTCCGTGTCCCGAAGGAGAACCTCCTCGGCGAGGTCGGGCAGGGCTTCAAGATCGCCATGTCCGGACTCGACGGAGGCCGGCTCAACATCGGCGCGTGCTCCCTCGGCGGAGGGCAGGCCGCACTGGAGAAGGCCATCGAGTACATGGGCGAGCGCCAGGCGTTCGGCACCGAGCTCACCGGGTTCCAGGCCCTGCGCTTCCAGCTCGCGGAGATGCAGACGAAGCTCGAAGCCGCCCGGTCGCTGCTGTGGCGCGCCGCCAACGCCTACGACGCGTCCGATCCCAACACCTCGCTCCTGTCGGCGATGGCCAAGCTCACGGCCACCGACACCGGGTTCGACGTCGCCAACCGGGCGCTGCAGTTGCACGGCGGATACGGCTATCTGACAGAGTATGGAATCGAGAAGCTGGTGCGTGACCTGCGGGTCCACCAGATCCTCGAAGGGACCAATGAGATCATGCGCGTGATCATCTCGCGCAAGAGCACAGGAGTGGGCTGATATGACGACGACCGAATCCCCTGCACCACCGACCGAACCGCCCGTTATCACCTCGGTGTCCAACGGGGTCGGTCGGATCGAGCTCAACCGACCGAAGCTCATCAACGCGCTCAGCCAGGAGATGATCGGCCTCATCGACGACGCCCTGACCGCGTGGCGCGACGACGAGTCGGTCGACTCCGTCCTCGTCACCGGCCGCGGCGACCGCGGCCTGTGCGCCGGCGGTGACATCAAGGCCGTCTACGCCGACATCCTCGCCGGCACGGACGAAAACTCGCGGTTCTGGAACCGTGAGTACCGGATGAACCACGCGATCTCCGTCTTCCCCAAGCCCTATGTGGTCGTCATGAAGGGGATCACGATGGGCGGCGGCGTCGGCATCTCGGGGCACGGTTCGCACCGCATCGTCACCGACTCGACGAAGGTGGGAATGCCCGAGACCGGGATCGGCCTCTTCCCGGACGTCGGCGGCACTCATCTGCTCGCGAGAGCCCCGGGTGAGCTCGGCACGCATCTGGCACTGACGGGACTGGCCGTCGGACCCGGCGCCGCAGTGGCGCTCGGTCTCGCCGACGCCTACGTCCCCGAGGCCGACCTCGACGACCTCGTCGCCGAGCTCGCCGCGGGCGGAGACGTCCGGACCGTCATCGACCGCTACGCCGCCGAACCTCCGCGCAGCGAACTCGCCGAGTCGGCCGAGTGGATCGACGAGTGCTACCGCGGCGACCGCGCCGAGGACATCGTCGCGGCCCTGGCCGCCCACCCGCACCCCGACGCCAATGCCGCCGCCGACCTCATCGCCGCGAAGGCGCCGACCTCGGTGAAGGTGACCCTCGCCGCCCTGCGGAAGGCCGCGCACATGACGCTCGCCGAGGTGCTCGAACAGGACTATCGCGTCGCCGTGGCGATGACCGAGCGCCCCGACCTCCGGGAGGGCATCCGCGCCCAGGTCATCGACAAGGACCGCAGCCCCCGGTGGTCTCCGGCCACGCTCGCCGAGGTCGACGACGCCGCCGTCACCCGCATCCTCACCGCCGACCGCACAGAGAAGGTGTTCTCATGACCGAATTCGCAACCATCCTCACCTCCGTCGACGCCGGGGTGGCGACGATCACCCTCAACCGCCCGAAGGCGCTCAACGCCCTCAACCTCCAGGTGCTCACCGACATCACCGAGGCGGCCGCCGGATTCGACGCCGAGGACTCGGTCAAGGCGATCATCATCACCGGCAGCGAGAAGGCCTTCGCCGCCGGTGCCGACATCAAGGAGATGGCCGATCTCGACTTCGCCACCGCGTTCAAGGCCGACTGGTTCGCGGGCTGGAGCCGGCTCACCGCGGTCCGCAAGCCGATCATCACCGCGGTCTCCGGCTATGCCCTCGGCGGCGGCTGCGAACTGGCGATGATGGGCGACATCCTCATCGCGGCGTCGACGGCGAAGTTCGGCCAGCCCGAGATCAATCTCGGTGTCCTGCCCGGAATGGGCGGATCGCAGCGGCTGACCCGCGCGATCGGGAAGGCGAAGGCGATGGACATGTGCCTGACGGGGCGGATGATGGACGCCGAGGAGGCCGAGCGCTCAGGCCTCGTCGCCCGGGTCGTCGCCCCCGAGCAGCTGCTCGAGGAGGCGAACGCGATCGCCGCGACGATCGCGGCGAAGTCGCGGATCGCCTCGGCTATGGTCAAGGAGGCCGTCAACGCCGCGTTCGAGATGCCCCTGGAGCAGGGTCTGCGCTACGAGCGCCGGCTCTTCCACTCGGTGCTCGCGACGAACGACCAGTCCGAGGGCATGGCCGCGTTCGTCGAGAAGCGCGACGCCCGGTTCACCGACTCCTGAGGCGGCGGCCGCGGCCGGGAGCTCTCGCGGCGAGGAGCTCTTAACGTCCGTTCAGTTAGAGTGGGACTGTTCATCCATCCAAGGAGGCATAGTGAACCTGTCCGACACCCTGCACTCTCGGTTGCGGCTGCCCGTCGTCGGCTCACCGATGTTCATCGCGTCGGGTCCCGAACTCGTCAAGGCCCAGTGCCGGTCCGGGATCATCGGCGCATTCCCCACGCTCAACGCCAGGCCGGCCGCGCAGCTGAGGGACTGGCTCGACGAGGTCACCGAGTCCAATGCGGACTTCAGCGCGGCCAATCCGGAGACACCGGCCGCGCCGTTCGCGGTCAACCTCATCGTCCACCGGTCGAACACCCGCCTGGAGACCGACCTCGCCGAGGTGGTCGCCCACCGGGTGCCCATCGTCATCACCTCGCTCGGCGCCCGGGAAGAGGTGAATGAGGCCGTCCACTCCTACGGCGGGGTCGTCCTCCACGACGTCATCAACAACAGGTTCGCGCACAAGGCCGTGGAGAAGGGCGCCGACGGCGTCATCGCCGTCGCCGCCGGGGCCGGGGGCCATGCCGGGGCACTGTCCCCCTTCGCCCTGCTCCAGGAGATCCGGGCCTGGTTCGACGGGCCGCTGCTGCTCTCCGGAGCCATCGCGCACGGGCGCTCGATCCTCGCGGCCCTGGCCGCGGGCGCCGACTACGCCTACATCGGCTCGGCGTTCCTCTCGACCACCGAGGCCAACGTCGTCGCGGACTACCGGCAGATGATCGTCGACTCCTCGGCCGACGACGTCGTCTACTCGAACTACTTCACCGGCGTCAAGGGCAACTATCTGCGCGGCTCGATCGTCGCCGCCGGTCTCGATCCGGACAATCTGCCCGAGGCGGATCCGACGAAGATGGACTTCGGCACGGATGAGAAGTCGGAGTCGAAGGCGTGGAAGGACATCTGGGGTTCGGGGCAGGGCATCGGGGCGCTCACCGAGACGACGAGCACGGCCGCGCTCGTCGATCGCCTCGCCGCCGAGTTCGCCGCGGCCCGCGAGGACCTGCTCTCCCGAGTCGGAGTCGTCGGCGTCGGCTGAGCGGTTCGGCCGCCTCCCGTTCGATCCGGGGAGATCAGATCCCGGAGATGATCCCGCGTTCGGTCAGGCGGGAGGCGAAGCCCGCTCCGTCCTCGGCGTATATCCACGGCACGCCCTGACCGCGTCCGTGTCGGCGCGAGCGACCGCCGGCCCACACCGCCTCCCCGACCGTGAGCTGGCGGATCGCGACCGCCGCGACGTTCTCGGGATGGTTCTCGACGAACTCGGAGTAGATCTCCTCGTCGTTCTGGCCGTCGTCGCCGACGAGCAGCCACTTCATCCACGGGAAGTCCCGCGAGAGCCGCTCGAGGGTGTTGCGCTTGTGCTCCTTGCCCGACCGGAACACCCGGGTCGTCGTCGGCCCCCAGTCCGTGAGCAGCAGCGGGCCCATGGGATAGAGGTTGCGGGTGAGGAAGCGCTTGAGCGTCAGCCCCGCGTTCCAGGCCCCCGTCGAGAGGTAGAGGATCGGCGTGTTCGGCCGCATGTACGTGAGCCGGTCGTAGAGCACGGCCATCCCCGCGACCGGCGAGCGGGCGTGCTCGCTGATGACGAACGTGTTCCACGCGGCGAGGAACGGGCGCGGCAGAGAAGTGACCATGATCGTGTCGTCGATGTCGGAGATGATGCCGAAGGTCGAGTCCTCGCCGATGATCCTCACCGTCGCCGAGTCGACGAACGAACCGTCCGTCCACACCTCGATCTCGGTCTCCCCCGGCTCGAAGTCGCCCGGGATGACCGTGTCGATGATGCCGCCGCGGTCGGAGGTGACCATGTGCTCCTCGTCGTTGACGCGCACCCAGGCCGTGTCGTTGGGCAGGGGGACGTTGACGAAGGACTTCCACCCGCGGATGGATGCGGCCAGATCAGCGGCCGGCTGCCCCGTGGGAGTGAGGATGAGCCGGGCGAGGACGCGCACCCAGCCGGTGCCGCCGTAGGAGTCGTAGGCGATGACAGTGCGGTGGTAGCTGTGGGACAGCGCCTTGCGCTGGATCCACCCGTTGAACCTGTCCTCCATCCTCGCGGCCGTGTGGAGCATGTCAGGGGTGAGGTTGAGCGGACCCTCGTCCGGCTTCTTCCCGATCATGGTCAGAGGAACCCGACCCTGTCGAACACGTCGCGCAGCGTCGCCTCGGCGATCTCATCGGCCTTCGCGGCGCCGGCGTCGAGGATGCGCTGCAGCTGGGCGCGATCGTCGAGGAGCTCGAGCGTGCGCTCGCGCACGGGGCGCAGCGCCTCGACCGCGATCTCGGCGAGGTCGACCTTGAGGTGGCCGTACATCTTCCCCGCGTACTCGTCGACGATGTCCTCGACCGGCCGGGAGGTCAGGGACGAGTAGATGGTGAGCAGATTCGACACCCCGGGCTTGGCCTCGCGGTCGAAGGCGATCTCGGTCCCGGCGTCGGTGACGGCGGACTTGATCTTCTTCGTCAGCGCCTTCGGTTCGTCGAGGATGTCGATGCGTCCTGCCGGGCTCGGCAGGGACTTCGACATCTTCGCGTTCGGGTTCTGGAGATCGTAGATCTTGGCCGTGGTCCTGAGGATCTGCGGCTCGGGAACCACGAAGGTCTGCCCGAACCGGTGGTTGAAGCGCTCGGCCAGGTTCCGGGTGAGCTCGAGATGCTGGCGCTGGTCCTCACCCACCGGGACCATCTGCGGATTGTAGAGGAGGATGTCGGCGGCCATCAGCGCCGGATAGGTGAGCAGTCCGAGCGAGACATGTTCCTGCTTGGCCGACTTGTCCTTGAACTGGGTCATCCGGGTGGCCTCGCCCATCGACGTCGTGCACTCGAGCACCCACGACAGCCGGGAGTGCGCCGGCACCTGCGACTGGACGAAGATCGTCGACTTCTCGGGGTCGAGACCTGCGGCGAGGAACTGCGCCGCGGTCCGCAGGGTGCGCTCCCGCAGCTCGGCGGGGTCCTGCTCCACCGTGATCGCGTGCATGTTCGCGATGAAGTAGAAGGCATCGTGCGACTCCTGGTGGACCACGAACTGCTGCAGAGCGCCGATGTAGTTGCCCAGATGGAGGGAATCGGAGGTGGCCTGGATGCCGGAGACGGTGCGCGGCTGATGAGAAAACGTCATGCCCCTATGATGCCACTTCACCTGGGAGTCCCTGATCGACGCCGCGGTCCGCACCCGGCCCTCGGCCTCACGCCGCTTCCCGGTCGGGATCACGTTTCGAACGCTGCCGTCCCATCCCGCGGAAGTCGCCGGTATAGTGACGTTGCAGTCACATGATTCGCCAAGCTTCCTCACAACTTTTCCTGTGCAGGCGGGGCAGCCGCGAACTCATCCGCTCACTCAAGGAGGAGGAACGACGTGTCGGTTGAATACGTCAGGACCGAAGACGAGCTGCCGCCGGTGGCCGTGGTCGAACGGCCGCGGTGGACGCCGCTGAAGATCGCGGTCTGGGTCGCGATCGCCCTCGTCGCCGCGGCCGGATGGACCATGGTGGCCGTCGTCCGCGGTGAGGAGATGTCGGCGAGCTGGTTCGTCGCCGCCGCCGTCGGCAGCTATCTCATCGGTTTCCGGTTCTACGCCAAGTTCATCGAATGGAAGATCTGCCGTCCGGACCCCAAGCGCGCGACCCCGGCGGAGCTCAATGACAACGGCCGCGACTTCGCGCCGACGGACCGCCGGGTGCTCTTCGGACACCACTTCGCCGCGATCTCCGGAGCCGGTCCTCTCGTCGGTCCGATCCTCGCCGCGCAGATGGGCTACCTGCCCGGCACCCTGTGGATCATCGTCGGCGTCATCGTCGCCGGCGGCGTCCAGGACTACATGGTCCTGTTCTTCTCCATGCGCCGCAACGGCCGGTCGCTGGGTCAGATGACCCGCGACGAGCTCGGTCGCACCGGTGGGATCATCGCCTCCATCGGCATCATCCTCATCATGGTCATCCTCATCGCCGTCCTCGGCGTCGTCGTCATCAACGCGCTCGCCGAGAGCCCCTGGGGCGTCTTCTCGATCGCCATGACGATCCCGATCGCGATCTTCATGGGCGTGTACCTGCGCTACCTGCGACCCGGCAGGGTCGTCGAGACCTCGGCCATCGGCGTCGTGCTCCTCGTCCTCGCGATCGTCGCGGGCGGCTGGGTGCACAGCTCTCCGGTGTGGTCGGAGGTCTTCCACCTCGACAAGGTGACGCTGGCCTGGTGCCTGATGATCTACGGCTTCCTCGCCGCCGTCCTGCCGGTGTGGGTGCTGCTCGCCCCGCGCGACTACCTGTCGACGTTCATGAAGGTCGGCACGATCGTGCTCCTGGCCGTCGGCATCCTCGTCGTCAATCCGACCGTGCAGATGCCCGCGTTCACCGAGTTCGCGTTCAACTCGGCCGGACCCGCGTTCGCCGGCGCCCTCTTCCCCTTCCTGTTCATCACGATCGCCTGCGGCGCCCTGTCGGGATTCCATGCCCTGATCTCCTCGGGAACCACCCCGAAGCTCATCGAGAAGGAGTCCCAGGCCCGCCTGATCGGCTACGGCGGCATGCTCATGGAGTCCTTCGTCGCGATCATGGCCCTCGTCGCCGCGGTCTGCCTCGACAAGGGCCTCTACTTCGCGATGAACGCGGCCGAACCGCTGACCGGCGGCACGGTCCAGGGTGCTGCCGACTTCATCAACAACTCCCTGGGGATGTCGGGGGTGACCACCTCGCCGGAGGTCCTCCAGCAAGCGGCCTCGGACGTCGGTGAGGAGAGCATCGTCTCCCGCACCGGCGGGGCGCCGACTCTGGCGATGGGCATGGCGCACATCCTCCACAACGTCTTCGGCGGCCCCGCGTGGATGTCGTTCTGGTACCACTTCGCGGTGATGTTCGAAGCGCTCTTCATCCTCACGACGATCGACGCCGGCACCCGCGTCGCCCGCTTCATGCTCTCCGACGCCCTCGGCAACTTCTCGAAGAAGTTCCGGGACCCGTCGTGGACCCCCGGGGCGTGGCTGACCACGGCGATCATGGTCGGCGCCTGGGGCTCGATCCTGCTCATGGGAGTGACGGACCCCCTCGGCGGAATCAACACGCTGTTCCCGCTCTTCGGCATCTCCAACCAGCTCCTCGCGGCCATCGCCCTGGCGGTGATCTTCGCGATCGTGTGCAAGATGGGCCTGGCGAAGTGGGCGTGGATCCCCGGCATCCCGCTGGTCTGGGATCTCGTGGTGACGATGACGGCCTCGTGGCAGAAGATCTTCTCCTCGGATCCGAAGCTCGGCTACTGGGCCCAGCACTTCGCCTACCGCGACGCCCTGGCTCAGGGCGAGACCTCGCTGGGGACCACCGAGGGTGCGGCGGCGATGAATGCGGTCGTGCGCAACACCTTCGTCCAGGGCACCCTGTCCATCGTGTTCGCCCTGCTCGTCGCGATGGTCGTCGTCATGGCCGCGGCGAAGGCGATCCAGGCGGTCCGACGGGGGTCGCTGCCGACCTCCGAGGAGCCGTTCGCGCCGTCGAGGATGTTCGCCCCCGCCGGCCTCATCCCGCGTCGGGCCGAGCGTGAGGTGCAGGCGCAGTGGACCGAGCGCACCGGACCGAGGCGGCAATGACCCGGGCGGTCACGGCCCTGCGCCGCGGCGCGGCCGGAGTCTGGTGGTACCTCAAGGAGATCATGGGTGAGAACGCCTACCTCCACTACCTGGAGTCCTATGAACGTCGCCACGGCACGAGGGAAGGCGCCATGGGCGAAAGGGAGTTCTGGCGCGACCTCACGGACGAGCAGGACCGCAACCCGACGGCGCGCTGCTGCTGACATGCGCCGGTGGCTGTTCCTCAGCGGCGCGATCCTCGCCGAGGTGACCGGCACGCTGTCGATGAGAGGCGCGCTCGACGCCCCGGGACTCTACGTCCTCATGGGGCTCGGGTACGCGGCGGCGTTCGTCCTCCTCAGCCTCACCCTGCGCTGCGGCATGCCCTTGGGCATCGCGTACGGGATCTGGGGTGCGACGGGGGTCGCGCTCACCGCGGTGCTCTCGCTCGCCCTCTTCGGCGAACCGCTGACCTGGATGATGATCGCAGGGATCGTGTGCATCATGGCCGGGGTGGTCCTCGTCGAGGTAGGCGGCGGGATCGAGTCGTCCGGTTCCCGGCGGCCTCGGCGCGGGTCGCAGCCGTGATGCTCGCCTGGGGGCTGCTCGGCGCCGCGATCCTGCTCGAGGTCGCCGCGACGATCTGCCTGCGGATCGCGGCGGTCGGCGGTTCCCGCTGGTGGTACGCGGCGGTCGGCATCGGCTATGTCGTCTCCTTCGGACTGCTCAGCCTGACCCTGCGCACGGGATTCCCCCTCGGGGTCGCCTACGGCATCTGGGCCGCCACGGGGGTCGCCCTCACGGCCCTGGCTGGACGTGTCCTCTTCGGGGAGCGGTTGACCCGGACGATGACCGCGGGGATCGCGCTCATCATCGTCGGCGTGCTCCTCGTCGAGCTCGGATCTCACGCCTGAACCAGGTCCGGTGGGCTCGCAGGGTCCGGCCGGCGGACGCAGCAGGGCCGATCGGCACTCCGATGCCGATCGGCCCTGCGCTCCCTGCGGCCTGCTCCGGCGCCGCGAACCTGCTGCGCGGGAGACTACTGCGGTGCCGGGAGCTCGTAGTCGATGACCAGGGGTGCGTGGTCGGACCATCTGGTGTCCCAGCTCGGCGCCTTGTCGACCGTCGCACGGACCGCGGACTCGGCCAGTGCCGCCGTGGCCATGTGGTAGTCGATCCGCCAGCCCGTGTCGTTGTCGAAGGCCTGACCGCGCATCGACCACCACGTGTAGGGGCCGTCGATGTCGCCGCTGAGCGCCCGGTGGACGTCGACCCACCCGAGGTCGGAGAAGAACCCATCGAAGTAGGCCCGCTCCTCGGGCAGGAAGCCGGCCTTCTTCCGGTTCGCCTTCCAGTTCTTCAGATCGCGTTCGGTGTGGCACACGTTGAGGTCGCCGGTGACGAGCGCATGGTCGGCGTGCGCGGCGAGCTCGGGCATCCGCACCGTCATCCGGTCGAGGAAGCGGTACTTGTCCTCCTGCTTGGGGGTGCCCGCCTCCCCGGAGTGGACATAGGCGGAGACGAGGGTGAGCAGCGAACCGTCGCCGAGGCGATAGTCGGTCTCCAGCCAGCGTCCGGCGCGGTCGAAGTAGCCGTCGTCGCCGAGCCCGGACCGCACGGCGAGAGGGGCGGTGCGGGCCATGACGGCGACTCCGGCCCGGCCCTTCGCCTCGGCGTCATGGCTGATCGTCGTGTATCCGGTCTCCTCGAGGAGGGCGAGGGCGATGTCATCGGCCGCGCGCACCTCCTGCAGGGTGATGAAGTCGGGGGCTGCGGTGTCGATCCAGGTGGGCATGCCTTTTCTCCATGCCGCGCGGATCCCGTTGACGTTGACTGTGGCAATGCGGATCATGCGACCAATCATGACATGACCGCGCTACTCTTACCGGACCAGGCGTTATACAGTGGTGGGAGCACGAGACTTTTCAGGAGGCGCAATGGCCGAGAACGAGACCTTCGACCCCGAGCAGCTGATGATCTGCCCGCTCGACGAGGTGGACGCCCGCGAGATGCGCGAGTTCCTGCTCGGCGCCCAGGAGAACTTCTGGGGCGAGAGGGATCTCAGCGCCGCGCACGATGCCTACTGGTTCCGCCAGTTCGTCACCTCGGGCCTCGTCGCCCGGTACCGTGGGGAGATCGTCGGCTACCTCCTCGGCGTCATCCCCCACGACGGTCCCGCCTACATCCATCTCGTCGCCGCCCGGTCGGACTTCCGGCACCGCGGCATCGGCCGTCACCTCTACCAGGCCTTCATCGAGCATGCCCGCGAGCTCGGGGTCACCTCGGTCCAGGCGACGACGCTGCCCGGGGAATCGGGTGCGATCTCGTTCCACTCGTCCATGGGGTTCAGCGGCGAGCTCGTCGAGGACTACGCGGGCGCGGGCAATCCGCGGGTGTTCTTCGAACTCAAGCTCACCGAGGACTGAGTTCAGTCAGGGCGGAGCTCTGCGGCGGCTGCCACGACGAGCTCCCCGAGCGCAGCGAACTCGGTCTCCGGCAGCCGGTCGGCGGGGCCCCAGACACTGATGATCCCGATCGGCCGATCGTCGGCGTCGAGGATCGCCGCCGACACTCCGTTCACTCCTGATTCCAGTTCACCCGCCGCCTGGCCGTAGCCGCGCGAGCGGATCGTCTCGAGTTCGTCGAGGAGCGCCCGCCGGTCCGTGTGCGTGGCGCCGGTGTGCCCGGTCAGGGGTGCGTCGAGGACCGCGGCGATCTCCGACTGCCCCATCCAGGCCAGCATCGCCTTGCCCGCCGAGGTGGCATACAGTGAGACCCTTCGGCCGACCCAGCGCACCGCGATGACGCTCTCGGGCACGACCTCGTCGACATAGGTCAGACCCTCCGGCAGGGACACCGCGAGGCTCGCGGTCTCACCGGTCAGGGACGACAGTCGTTCGAGGACCGGGCGGCACCGGCCGACGAGGAGGTCGCTCTCGCTGCGGCCGGCCAGCCGTGCGATCCCCGGGCCGATCGCATAGCGCCCTGTCGACCGGTCGCGGCACACGAACTCGTGGTGGTCCAGGGTGGCGAACAGGCGCCAGGCGGTCGCCCGGTTGATGCCGCAGGCATCGGCCGCCTCGGCGATCGTCACCCCCTTCTCTCCTCCGGTCGCCACTGCCCTGAGGAGCCCGATCGCCCGCTCGAGCGATTGGACCCTGCCGCTGTTCTCGGCTGCCACGTCGGCTCCTCTCCTCTCGTGCGGATCCGGGCGAGCATTGACGCCCTCCTCGCATGATCGCACAATATGAGAGAGATATTCGTATCATGCGATTGCGAGGAGGCAATGAATGACACGGATCGTCACACCGTTCGAGGGCACCGGTCTTCCCGTCTGGACCGAGGACGAGCCTCCGCCCTCGCCTCTGCGGCTCTACAGGACCGCGGTGCCGGCCGAATGGGTCGATTACAACGGGCATATGAGCGAATCGGCGTACCTGCTCGCCTTCGGCCACAGCTCCGATGCCTTCTTCCGCTTCATCGGCATCGACGAGGACTACCGCAGCGGCGGACATTCGCTCTTCACTGTCGAGACCCATATCCACCACGTCGCCCAGGCGCGGCAGGGCGACGAGGTCGTCTTCGACCTCGCCGTCCTCGATCTCGATTCGAGACGAGTGCACATCCTCCACACGATGTGCGCGGCCGTGACGTCGGCCGAGATCGCGGTCGGCGAGCAGCTGCTCGTCCACGTCGACACGGAAGCGCAGGCGTCGACGCCGCTGCCCGCGGAGCTCACCCGACGCCTCGACGCCCTGCGCCGGGCCCATGCCGCTCTCCCCCGGCCCGCGTTCCTCGGCAGACCGATCGGAATCCGCCGAGGCTGAGCCCTGCGTCCGCGCACACGCCTCGGCGATCTCGTCATCGTCGCATCACAGCCGCACACCACTGAGGACGGACCCCATGGACTTCACCCTCACCGCCGAGCAGAGCGCCGTCGTCGACACCGTCCGACGCTTCGTCGAGAGCGAACTCGTCCCCCACGAGGACGAGGTCGAACGCCTCGACGAGGTGCCCGCCGACCTCGCGACGACGATCCGCCGGCGTGCCCTCGACGCCGGCATCTATGCCGCCAACATGCCCGCCGACATCGGCGGGGGCGGTCTCGATCCCGTCTCCCTGACCCTCGCCGAACGCGAACTCGGCGCCACGAGCTTCGCCCTGCAGATGCTCGTGGCCCGGCCCAGCTCCATTCTTCAGGCCTGCACCGGCGAGCAGCGGGAGAGCTACCTCCTGCCCACGGTGCGCGGCGAGCGCCATGACTGCCTGGCGATGACGGAACCGGGCGCCGGTTCCGATGTGCGGTCGATGACGACACGGGCGCGCCGGATCGGCGGGGACTATGTCGTCACCGGGACGAAGCACTTCATCTCCCACGCGGACACCGCCGACTTCGTCGTCCTCTTCGCCGCCACCGGCACCCAGCGGACTGCGCGCGGGGCCAGGAGTCTCATCACCGCGTTCCTCGTCGACCTCGACTCGCCGGGCCTCGACGTCAGGCGCGGTTCCGCCTGTGTCTCCCACCGCGGCTACCACCAGTGCGAACTCCACTTCGACGAGGTCAGGGTCCCCGCCGGCAACAGGCTCGGCGAGGAGGGTCGGGGGTTTGAGCTGATCGACGAGTGGCTCGGAGCGAGCCGCCTGAGCGTCGCGGCGACGAGCGTCGGCCGAGGCCGACGAGTGCTCGGGATGACGACACGGTGGGCGGCGGAACGAGTCCAGTTCGGTCAGCCGATCGGCCGCTTCCAAGGGGTCGGATTCCAGCTCGCCGACATGGCCACCGAGCTCGAGGCCGCGGAGCTGCTCACCCTGCGCGCGGCCGTGCGGCTCGAGCAGGGGCGCATGAGCAGCCGGGACGCCGCGATGGCCAAGCTGTACGCGACCGAGTCGCTGGCCCGCATCACCGACCGCGCGGTGCAGATCTTCGGCGGGATGGGCCTCATGGCCGAACTGCCGATCGAACGCTTCTGGCGCGATGCCCGCGTCGAACGGATCTGGGACGGCACCAGTGAGGTCCAGCGGCACATCATCGCACGGTCCCTGCTCCGTCCGCTGGGGACATGATGGCGGCCCCCGCGGACGGCGCCGAGGACCGTCTGCGTCGTCTCCTGTCCCCGCGCAGCATCGCCGTGGTCGGAGGGCGAGCGGCCGAGGCTGCGCTGAGCACCTGCCGGAGGATGGGATTCGACGGTCGGATGTGGGCCGTGAATCCGCACCGGCGGACCATGGCCGGTCTCGACTGCCTCCCGGACGTCGCCGCGCTCCCGGCTCCGCCCGACGCCGTGCTGCTGGCGGTGCCCGCGGAGGACTGCGTGGACCTGGTGGCGCAGCTGGAGGGTGCAGGGGCGGGAGGCGTCGTCTGCCACGCCTCGGGATTCGCCGAGGACGACGGAGCGGATCCCGGCCTGCAGTCTCGGCTCGTCGCCGCCTGTGGGCCGATGCCCCTCATCGGACCCAACTGCATCGGGATGCTCAACTTCCTCGACGGGGCGGCGCTGTGGCCCGACGAGCACGGTGGTCGGCGGGTCGAGCGCGGAGTCGCCGTCATCACCCAGAGCGGCAGCATCGGCCAGAACATCAGCATGCAGCGCCGCGGCCTGCCGCTGGCCTACCTCCTCACCCTGGGCAACGGAGCGGTCGTCTCCGCCGCCGAGGCCGTGGCGGGCCTGCTCGCGGACGATCGCGTCACGGCCATCGGTCTCCATCTGGAGACGCTCGGGGACGTGTCGGAGCTCTCCCGCGTCGCCTTCCTCGCCCTGACCCGCCGGATCCCGATCGTCGCCCTGAAGACCGGCGGCTCGGCCCTGGGAGCCCAGGCCAACCGGAGTCACACGTCGTCCCTGTCGAGTCCCGATGTTCTCGTCGACGCGCTGTTCGCTCGGCTGGGCATCGGCCGGGTCGATGACGTGTCGGCCTTCGTCGAGACCCTCGGGCTGCTCCATGTCCACGGCGGGCTGCCGCGGGCGACGATGAGCACCGCGAGCTGCTCCGGCGGCGAGGCGGCGCTGCTCGCCGATGTCGCCTCACGCAGGTCCGTCGCGCTCCCGCCCCTGCCGGTCCCCGTCGCCGATCGGCTGAGAGGCATCCTCGGGGAGCACGTCGCCGTCCGCAATCCGCTCGACTATCACACCTACATCTGGGGAGAAGAAGAGGCCCAGCGGCGCTGCTTCGAGGAGTTCCTCACCGCCGGTTCCGCGCTCCACCTGCTCAGCCTCGACATCCCTCGCGCCGATCGCGGCGATCCGCTGCTCTGGCTCCGGACCCTGCGCGCCTTCGTCTCCGCCGCCCGGACCGCGCCCGGCCGTGCGGGGGTCCTCTCCTTTCTGCCCGAGGGCCTGCCCGACGACATCTCCCAGCAGCTCGTCGACGAGGGCATCGTCCCACTCCACGGCCTCGCCGAGGCGCTGACCGCGGTGGACGTCGCAGCCGTCATCGGTGCCGCTCAGGATGCTGCCGAGGTGGATCCCCCGCTGATGCCCGGTCCCCGGCTCCCCTCTCCTCCCCCGTCCGGGAGCGCCGGAGGACCGGATCGGCAGCTCGATGAAGCGAGCGCCAAGCGCCTCCTCGCCGCGCACGGACTCCCCGTGCCCGCCTCGGTCCTCGTCTCCTCCCCGGCGGAGGTCGTCGACGCCGGGCCCCGCGCCGAGGCGGTGGCCGGCCTCCGGTTCCCCGTCGTCGTCAAGGCGATCTGGCCGCCCCGGGCGCACAAGACCGAGCACGGGGCTGTGGAGCTGGGGCTCGACTCGCCCGCCGCAGCTGTCGCGGCAGTCGCGAGGATGGCCCACCTGGGGAGCCTCTTCCTCATCGAGGAGATGATCACCGATGGGGTGGCCGAGCTCGTTCTCGACCTCAGGGACGACCCGCAGTTCGGCCCGGTGATCACCATCGGCGCGGGAGGGGTGCATGTCGAGGTGCTCCGCGATGTCGCCACGGTGCTCCTGCCCGCCCGGCCCGCCGAGATCGAGGCGGCGCTGCGTTCGCTGCGCGCGTGGCCGCTGCTCGACGGGGCCCGCGGCGCTCCGCCGGGTGATGTGGCGGCGGTCGTCTCCGCGGTGCAGGCGCTGGCCGGGCTCGCGCACGGGCTGCGCGGTCACCTCGGCGAGATCGAGATCAATCCGCTCATCGTCCGCGGCCGGGCGACCGGTGCCCCGGGAGCCGTCGCCGTCGACGTCCTCGCCACCGGTGACCTCGACTCCCCCAGCACACGAGGCGGAGTCCCCGGCAAGTCCCCGGCCGCATCGATCGAACCCCTCGGGAGCCCCCTGTGACCGCGCTGCGCGTCGAGGACCATGGACCCGTCCTCGTGATCATCCTCGACCGGCCCTCGGCGAACGCCGTCGACGTTCCCACCAGCCGGGAGCTCCATCGGGCGATCTGCGACCTCGAGGCCGATGACCGCTACCGGGTGGGTATCCTCACCGGGGCGGGCGACAGGTACTTCTGCGTCGGCTGGGATCTCAAGGCGGCGGCCGCAGGCGAAGCGGTCGATGCCGACCACGGTCCCGGTGGATTCGCGGGCATCACCGAGCACTTCGGACGGAGGAAGCCGCTCATCGCCGCCGTCGGCGGTCTGGCCCTGGGCGGAGGCTTCGAGCTGGCGCTGGCCGCCGACATGATCGTGGCGGCCCGCCACGCGGAGTTCGGACTGCCCGAGGTGAGCCTGGGGCTCATTCCCGACTCCGGTGGCGTGCTGCGGCTGCCTCGACGTCTGCCGCGCGCCATCGCCGTCGAGATGCTCCTGACGGGACGGAGGATGCCGGCACCCGAAGCGCACTCCTGGGGACTGGTCAATCGCGTGGCCGACGGCGACGTGCTCGCCGAGGCTCTCGAGCTCGCGAACGCGGTGGCGACGGGTGCGCCGCTGGCGCTGAGGGCGATCTCGGAGGTTCTCGCGGCGACGGCGCAGCTGTCGGTCGAGGAGGGGTTCGCGCTCATGCGCTCGGGCGAGCTCGAGGACTATCGCCGGATGCTCGGCTCGGCAGACGCCGAGGAGGGACCCCGGGCGTTCGCCGAGAAGCGCGTCCCCGTGTGGCGCGGTCGCTGAGCGAACTCGTCGGCGACCGCGCGTCCGGGCGTGCGTCCCGACTCAGCCGGCGGCGCGCTCGGCGGAGTCGACGACGTTCTTGAGCAGCAGGGCCCGGGTCATCGGGCCCACTCCCCCGGGGTTGGGAGAGAGCCATCCGGCCACCCCGGCGACCGCCGGATCGACGTCGCCGACGATCTTCGACTTGCCGGTCTCCTCGTCGACCTCGCGGGAGACCCCGACGTCGAGGACGACGGCTCCGGGCTTGACCGCGTCCGCGGTGACGATCCGGGCGGCTCCGGCCGCGGCGACGATGATGTCCGCGGAGCGCAGGAGCTCGGGCAGGTTCGTCGTTCCGGTGTGGGTCAGCGTCACGGTGGCGTTGAACTCGCGCCTGGTCAGCAGCGCACCGATCGACCGGCCGACGGTGACTCCGCGGCCGATGACGACGACGTGCTTGCCCGCCAGCTCAATCCCGTTGCGGACCATGAGCTCGATGACGCCGCGCGGGGTGCAGGGCAGGGGCGTGGTGATCTCCCGGCTGACGTTGAGCATCAGGCGGCCGAGGTTGGTCGGGTGGAGACCGTCCGCGTCCTTCGCCGGGTCGATGCGCTCGAGCACCTTGTCCGTGTCGATGTGCCCGGGCAGAGGCAGCTGCACGATGTACCCGGTGCATTCGTCGTTGGCGTTGAGCTCATCGAGGACGGCGAGCACCTCGTCCTCGCTCACGGTCTCCGGCAGGTCGCGTCGGATCGACCGGATGCCGACGTCGGCGCAGTCGCGGTGCTTTCCGGCGACGTACCACTTCGATCCCGGATCCTCGCCGACGAGCACCGTGCCCAGGCCGGGGACGATGCCGCGGTCGGCGAGGGTGGAGACGGTGGCGCGCAGTTCGTCCTTGATCTGATTCGCGCAGACCTTGCCGTCGAGGATCTCTGCGCTCATCGGTACTGCTCCAATCCTTCGTAGAGAGGGAAGGACCCGCTGAGACGGGCCACGCGGGCGGCGAGCGCCTCGACATCGGCTCCCGGCTTGAGGGATTCGGCGATGACATCGGCGACCTCGGTGAACTCGGCGTCGCCGAATCCGCGGGTGGCCAGGGCCGGCGTCCCGATGCGCAGTCCGGAGGTGACCATCGGCGGGCGCGGGTCGAAGGGCACGGCGTTGCGGTTGACGGTGATCCCGACCTCGTGGAGGAGGTCCTCGGCCTGCTGTCCGTCGAGGGCGGAGTTGCGCAGGTCGACGAGGACGAGGTGGACGTCGGTGCCGCCGGTGAGGACGGTGGCGCCCGCCTCGGCGACGTCGTCGGCCATCAGGCGCTCGGCCAGGATCTGGGCCCCGCGCAGGGTCCGCTCCTGCCGGTCCTTGAACTCCTCGCCGGCGGCGAGCTTGAACGCCACGGCCTTCGCCGCGACCACATGCATGAGCGGACCGCCCTGCTGGCCGGGGAAGACCGCGGAGTTGAGCTTCTTCGCGTACTCCTGCTTTCCGAGGATGAAGCCGGAACGGGGTCCGCCGATCGTCTTGTGCACGGTCGAGGAGACGACATCGGCGAAGGGCACGGGATTGGGGTGGAGGCCGGCGGCGACGAGCCCGGCGAAGTGCGCCATGTCGACCCACAGTTTCGCATCGACCTCGTCGGCGATGTCGCGGAACGCCTGGAAGTCGAGCTGACGCGGGTAGGCCGACCAGCCGGCGACGATGACGGCGGGACGGTGTTCGAGCGCCCGCTCGCGCACCTTGTCCATGTCGATACGGTAGGTGTCGGGATCGACCTCGTAGGAGGCGACGTCGTAGAGGCGGCCGGAGAAGTTGATCTTCATCCCGTGGGTGAGGTGTCCGCCGTGGGCCAGGGACAGGCCGAGCATCTTGTCGCCCTGCCGGGCGAGCGCGTGCATGACGGCGGCGTTCGCGGATGCGCCGGAGTGGGGCTGGACGTTCGCGTACTCCGCTCCGAAGAGGCTCTTGGCCCGCTCGATCGCGAGGTTCTCCGCGACGTCGACGTATTCGCAGCCGCCGTAGTAGCGCTTGGCGGGGTAGCCCTCGGCGTACTTGTTCGTCAGGACCGATCCCTGCGCCTCGAGCACGGCGCGCGGCACGAAGTTCTCCGAGGCGATCATCTCGAGCGTCGAGCGCTGCCGGCCCAGCTCCTGATCGAGGACTTCGGCGATCTGCGGATCGATGTCGGCAAGCGAGGCCTGCATGGAGGATTCGGTCATATGTGCACTCCTGTGGCGTCCAAAGTGTGGGGCGGGGGTCAGCGATCTCACATCCGCGCGACCCCCGACCATGCTAACAGCGAAACAGGGGCCGGAACCGACGGCATCCACATGGTGCGTGGTCCGCGAAACCCGCATGATCGCTAGACTCGGGATCCATGAGCCGAGAATGGATCCTGCGAATCAGCTGCCCCGATGCGACGGGGATCGTCCACGCCGTGACCGGGGTCCTCGCGGACCTGGATGCGAACATCACCGAGTCCCAGCAGTTCTCCTCCCCCGACTCCCGGCAGTTCTTCCTCCGCCTGCAGTTCGTCGCCCCCGTCGCCGAGCGCGGTGACCTCGAGGCCGCCCTCGCCGAGGTGGCCGCCCGGCACTCGATGACGATCGGCCTCCAGCCCGCCCTCGAGCGCACCCGCACCCTCGTGCTCGTGTCGAAGGCAGCCCACTGCCTCAACACCCTGCTGTTCCAGCAGAGCTCCGGCCAGCTGCCCATCGACGTCGTCGGCGTCGCCGGCAACCACGACTCCCTGCGCCCGCTCGCCGAGTTCCACGGCCACGACTTCCACCACATCCCCATCACCCCCGAGACGAGGGCCGTCGCGGAGGCGGCCCTCGTCGAGCTCGTCGATGAGCTCGACGTCGAGCTCATCGTCCTCGCCCGCTACATGCAGGTCCTCTCCCCCGACCTCTGCGCGAGGTTCGCGGGTCGGATGATCAACATCCACCATTCGTTCCTGCCCAGCTTCAAGGGCGCCAAGCCCTACCATCAGGCCCACGCCCGCGGGGTCAAGCTCATCGGGGCGACGGCTCACTACGTCACCCCCGACCTCGACGAGGGCCCGATCATCGAGCAGGACGTCGCCCGCGTCGATCACAATCGCAGCGTCGCCGACTTCGTCCAGCGCGGTCAGGACGTCGAGGCGGCCGTCCTCGCGCGCGCCGTCCGCTGGCACGCCGAGGGCCGGATCCTCATGGACGGGCACCGCACCGTCGTCTTCACCTGATCGCGCACCTCGGCGAGGGCGCACCAGGACTGATCACGCACCTCGGCGAGGTAGCGAAGCTGTGACAATTCCCCTGTGCCCGTCCACCGCGAGGGAGAACTGGGCTACTGTCACGATATGGACAAGACTCAGCCGGCGGCGTCCGAACTGCGGCGACTGCCGATCCCCCGCGGCCCGGTCAATCTTGCGCGCCAGGCCGTGCTGCGGGCGGCGAACCTCGGTCTCACCGCGGCCTACGGCGCGTACCGGGCGCACCCGGCGATCTGGAGATTCACCGCCCGGCACTACCATCCCCGGCTCGAGCGGTTCGCGAAGCTCAACGCGTGGATGATCTGCCAGCAGGCCTCCCTCGACGTCCCCGCCTACCAGGACTACCTCGCCCGGACCGGCTTCGCCTTCCGCTGGTGGGACCTCGATTCCTACACCCCGACCTCGAAGGACGACTTCGTGCGCCGCTACAGCGAGGAGCACCGGTGCTGGGGCGGGAGGATCGAGCGCATCGGCACCGTCGTCGACGAATCCTCCGGCTCCTCGGGGACGCCTTTCAACTGGATGCGCTCGAAACGGGAGCTCGACACGGTCCACCGGAACGTCGCCGGCTACGTCACCATGCTCTTCGGATCGCAGGACCTGTTCTGCATCAACGCCTTCTCGATGGGTGCCTGGGCGACGGGAACGAACACGGGGCTGGCGATGGCGAAGGTCGCGATGGTGAAGAACACCGGCCCCGACCTCGACAAGATCATCGACACGATGCGCCACTTCGGTCCCGGCCACACCTACCTCGTCAGCGCCTATCCCCCGTTCCTCAAGCACCTGGCGGACAGGCTCGATGCCGAGCCGGGCGCCTGGGACGATTACCGGATCAGCGGCTTCGTCGGCGGGGAGGCGATGACGGAGGGACTGCGCGACTACCTGCTGGGGCGCTTCGCGAAGGTCTACTCCGGCTACGGCGCCTCGGACCTGACGATCGGCATGGCCGGGGAATCCGACCTCTCGATCGTCATCCGCCGGGCGCTGGCCCACGATCTCGACTTCCGGGCCCGGGTGCTCGGTCCGGACGAGTCACGGGTGCCGATGGTCTTCCAGTACAACCCGCTCGAGACCTACCTCGAGACCACCGACGACGGCGAGCTCGTCGCCACCATCAACTCCGCGGCGGTGATGAGCCCGCGGCTGCGCTACAACATCGGCGACGAGGCGCGGCTCGTCGACTTCCCGACGATGGTCGAGCTCACACGGGCCCATCCGCGCCTCGCCGCCGAGTGCTCGCGGGCGTTCGCCGGCAACGGGATGAAGCTTCCATTCGTCCTCCTGTTCGGCCGCTCCGACTCGACGATCTCCTACATGGGCGCCAACATCTACCCCCTCGACATCGAGAACGGCCTGTACCGGGACAATCCCCGGGCCCACCTCATCGAGTCCTTCCGCATCGAGCTGCGCGAGGTCGCCGCTCTCGAGGAGCGTCCGGCCCTCCATGTGCAGCTGCGCGACGAGGCCCCGGAGCTGAGCGAGGGCGAGCTCGACGACTTCGCCGCGACGATCCGCCGCGGAGTGCTGGCCCACCTGGCATCGGTGTCCCGTGACTTCGCCCAGAGCCTGCAGGAGGACCCGACGACTGCCGAGATCCAGGTCGAGATCCACCGGCACGGCACCGGGCCGTTCGCCGAGGCGACGACGAAGATCAAGAACGTCTACCTCGTGAGGAGCTGAGCGATGCGGTCGAAGGACTTCTCCCAGGCGCCTCCCCAGGCCCGCGCCGAGGCGGTGTTCCTCGGGGCGAACCGCTACCGCAGTCCCCTGGCCATGCTCGCCCAGGTCCGCCGGTGGCCGAAGGTCGCCCGGTCGCTCAAGCGCGCGCCGGGCTACCTGTGGCATCGCAGCTACGTCGAGTTCCCCGACCGCATCGGACTCATCGTCGCCTTCGCCTCCTACGACGACCTCATGCTCTATGCCCGCACCCCCGAGCACCGGGAGATCATGAAGTGGCTCGTCGGTGGGGAGAAGGCGCCCGCCAGGGGTGGCTTCATCCGCATCCTGCGCGCCGACGAGTGGGGATACACGAACGGCGAGTACCGTGCCGAGGATTCCCGCCTCGGGATGATCGACGAGTTCACGCGTCTCGAGGCGGATACCCGTCAGGTCGCCGACGGCGGGAGTGCCGGTGGGCGCTCGACCGGACGTGGCGCCGGTGGGGGCGTGACCGGACGTGTCGCCGGTGGGCGGCCCGCCGAGCGGGCCCGGTCCCAGGACGACCCGGAACGGCGCTGAGGCGACGATGAGGCCACGGCGCGTGAGCACGCGCGCGGACCTGCGCGACTTCATCGACCTGGCGCCGCGGCTCGCCCGCACGCGCGGGGAGATCGACCACTGGGTTCCGCTGTTCGCCTCCGACATCGCCCAGTGGCACACCGGCTCGGGATGGTTCGCCGAGGAGGTCGAGCTGTGGCTGCTCGACGACGAGTCGGGAGTGAGCGCGGCCCGGATGATCTGCCACCGCTCCCCCGCATTGGCGGAGAAGCTCGCCGAGACCGGCGGCGGCCCCGCCGCTCCTCGCCCCACCCTCTTCTTCGGCGCCCTCGAGGCCGCCGACCCCTCCGCCCTCGACGAGCTCATCACCCTCATCCGCTCCCGGGCGGCAGCTCACGGCTGCACCCGGATGTTCGGGCCCGTCTCGCCGCTGCCCAATGTCACCGGCGGTCTGCTCACCGACGGAGCCGACGAGCCGGGCTTCTTCGACACCGTCTGGAACCCCGAGTTCCTCGCCGAGGGCTTCCTCCGGGCCGGCTTCGCACCGTGGGGGCGAGCGCAGACTTGGGAGGTCGCGGTCGGCGACATCCCCGCACCCCGGGCGACCGCACCGAGCCCGCACGAGTGGGCCGACCGCGGGCTGCGGCGCCGCCGGGTCTCCCGAGCAGGTCTTCGCGCCTTCGCGCGCAGGCTCCTGCCGACGCTCAACGCCGCGTTCGCCCGGCTGCCCTACTACACCGAGATCACCCCGGCTCAGCTGCGCGCGCAGATGGCGGGGCTCGCGGCGCTCATGGATCCGGCGCTCATCGTCGACGTGGTCGGATGCGAGGACCCCGACGACGCCCCACCGCGATGCTTCGCCCTCGTCATCCCCGATCCCCTGCCCGTCCTCCGCGCTCACGACGGTCGACTCGGCCCGGCGGCGATCGTCGATCTGCTCCGCAGCCGCCGTCGCCTCACCGATGCCGTCCTCATCATCCAGGGCACCGCGCCCGAGCACCAGGGGCGGGGAATCCTGTCCCTGGTGATGCGCGAGCTCAACGCGGAGCTCGTCGCCGGCGGCTACCGCCGGTTGCGGGTGACGTTCATCGCGGAGGACAATCCCGCCTCGGCGGCGGTGTTCGCGAACTCCGGAGGCAGACCCCTCCACGACCTCGCCTTCATCGAGGCGGCGGTCACCCCGAGGACGGCTCGCGGCGGCGTGGGCGCCGAGGCGATCGCCGAGCTCTTCACGCATGCCGCTCGGTCCCCGTCAGCACACAACACCCAGCCGTGGGTTCCGCGGCTGCTCGGGACCGCGGGTGATCCGACCACCGCCGAGGTGGTCGTGACCGTCGATCCCGCCCGGTGCCTGCCGGCAGGTGACCCCGAGCACCTCGATCTGCACCTGTCGATGGGCTGCTGGGTCGAGTCCCTGGCGATCTCCGCCGCCGAGGCGGGCATCGGCGTCGTCCCCGTCTCAGTCACCGGGTCGGGACCCGGTCTCGAGATCCGGCTGCATGTCGTTTCCGATGGTGCCGCTCGCGCGGAGCTCTCCGTATCGCCGGAGGCCGGGGCGGACGCGCTCTGGCCCCGGTTCGGCACCGCCGACCTCCATCACAGGCAGGTCGACCGCGGACCTCTGGCGCGGGACGAACCGGCGTTCGCGCGGGCGCTCGAGGAGATGGGACCCGGGCTGACCGCTGCGGGACTTCGACTCGCGACGATCCCCGACGCCGGTTGGCGGTCGCTGCTCGCACAGGCGTCGCTGTCGATGATCGCGACGCCCCGGATCTTCGCCGAGGCCCTGGACTGGTGTCGTTTCGACAAGCGCGATCCCCGGTACCACGAGGACGGTCTGACGGCGGAGTGCCTGCGCCTGCCCCCGATTCTGGCGGTGCCGGGCTCCCGCCTCAACTCCTCTGCGCTGCGGCCGTGGATCGCGAGGATCGCCGCGACTGCGGCGCTCCCCCTCGACGTCGGTCACCGGGTGCTGGCCAAGCGGTTCCCGCCACCGGCCCCTGCCTCCGATTCGGCACGGCCTCACCATGTCGTCCTCACGGCAGATGCGGGTGCGGGCGACAGTGCTCGCGACGAGATCGCGATCGGCCGCTGCCTGCTCCGGACCTGGCTGCTCTTCGACAGGCATGGTCTGCGGGTCGACGTCCACTCCGAGCTCAAGGACATCCCGGAGACGAACCAGGGCCTGCGGGACCTCGCAGGACCAGGCCGTCCGCTCGCCGCCTTCTCCGTCGGACGATCGACGACGCCAGTGCCGCGCTCGCACCGCAAGCCGCCGTGATGGGTGCGAGGGTGGTCAGGGACGGGTCTGTTCGGATCAGCCCGGATCGTTCGCGGGCTCGTCCTTCTCGAAGGAACTCGGAAAGGGGAACCGCTCCTCGAGGAACCCGGTGAGCAAGGACGTGACCGCTTCGGGGTTCCCATTGCCGAAGTCCGTATCGTTGAGACAGAGCACATCTAGATCGTTTCGTCGGGACAGGCGGCGGAGGTAGAGCGCGGCATCAGGACGCGCGATGTCCATATAGGCGTAGCGGATGCCTGCATCGACAGCCCTGCCCTGCGCATAGGCGTGGAAGTGATAGAGGCTCGAGGCGATGGAGCAGTCATCGGGATGGCGGAACGTCGACGCCGAGACCGCGGCGAAGAGTTCGGGCTCCCTGCGTTCGAACTCGGCGAGCACCGACTTCAGCTGCGGATGCGGCGTGTGCTTGAATTTATGCGTCACCGTCCTCCCGTGCCTGCTGAGCATGAACTCCCGACCGTGCTTCGCCGCCGACAGGACCGGCAGGTCCCGCGCAGTCGCCTCGGCGAGGTCCAGAGGAGCGGTCGACGGGAAGAACTTCGACAGTCCGCTGCCGGTGAAGAACAACTCCGGTGAAGTTGGACGCATGAAGAAGAGGTCGTCGTTGAGGTAGAGGTACTGCTCGCTGAGCCCCTCGATGTGGTGAAGCTGCGATTCGATCGCGTGGGAGTTGAACACCGGAAGATTCTCGGGTCTGCTGAAGATGTCACGATGATCGACGACGGTGATCTTCGGGTGGTCGGTGTTCAGCCATTCGGGCACCTGGCGGTCGGTGACGATGTAAATGTGGTTGACCCAGCTGGCGTAGGATTCGAGGGACCGCAGAGAGTACATGAGTTCATTGCGGTCGGTGAATCGAGACGCTGAGAGAGCCGTGGCGTTGAGCTCATCCTCGTCGGACATGCCGCGAGCCGCGAGCTGGCGCTTCTTCCATTCGACGTCGGATCCGTCGACCCAGGTGTAGACCACGTCGACGGGCTCCCTCACGGTGTAGATGTCGGGGGCCGCGAACTCGACGCGACGATCGTTGCCGACAGCGGCATCGTCCCACATCTCGGGGGTGAGATACTCGACGACGATCCTGGGGTTCCTCACTCTGCGGTGGAGGGTTCCCGGAATATGGGTCGAACCGTCCACGCGCGGCACGCGCGGCCCGAGGTCGTCCCAGAATTCGACGACGACCTGCTCTGACCGCGAGCTGAGGACCCGGCCGTTGGGCGCGCAGACGCGTCTGCGGCAGATTATCCGTGAGACAGCATCGAACTTCTTCGCGAGGTGGTCCTCGACGATCGGCTGCAGACGTTCGTCCTCGAACGCCAGGCTCCACCCGCTCGACCCGGGCAGCGAACGCAGGGCGCGCAGAGCCGCCCGCAGTCCGGCTCGCGGAACCACGAGCACAGATCGCTCGAGACCGCGACGGGGCAGTTCGACGAATTCTGCTCCCGCCTCTGCGAGTGCATCCCGGATTCTGAGGAGATTGTCGCGCCGGACTTCCTCGGAGATGTGGATCGATTCGGCTGTCTGCAGTGCTGGTTCTCGACCGCCCGACCCCCGCAGGGCTCCGACCGACTGCTTGGCGTATTCCTGCCAGCCCATCTCTCCGTGTCGAAGCTTCGACACGAGCACCTTCTGCCGCACACTCATCTTCGAGGCAACGGTTCCGCGAACCGGAGCGAGAAGCGTCGTGAACATGTCACAATCTCCTGTAGTCGCTGGGGAAGTCCCGATTTTCGATTCAGCGTACAGGTGTTGTCGTTCTTTCCCTGGAACAACACGCACATAGTCACGTTTCCCTGCGTGATCATCACGACGGTCGACCTCACCCTTCCGCGGACGAGTGCCTGGGTGCCACCACTTTGACTCAGGGCCACGATCGGCGAGGGCTCCGGTCGTCGCGGAGTCCTGTCAGCCGGTTCACATCTTCTTCCCCGCCTGCGGTAAACTCGCCGGTGCTGTCTATAGAAAACGAGTCAAAATGACGGAAACAACTTTCCGAACAATTGCAATCGTTCTGTACTTCGCGGGCATGCTGGCCATCGGCTGGTTCGCGTACCGCAAGACCCGGAACAGCCTCGACGACTACATGCTGGCCGGACGTGGACTGCGCCCCAGCGTCGCGGCGCTGAGCGCCGGGGCCTCCGACATGTCCGGCTGGCTGCTCATGGGACTGCCCGGGGCGATCTACCTCTCGGGTCTGGTCGAAGCATGGATCGCGATCGGCCTGACCGCAGGAGCCTGGGTCAACTGGAAGTTCGTCGCGCCGCGACTGCGTGCCTTCACGGAGCGGGCCGGTGACTCGATCACGATTCCGAGCTTCTTCGAACAGCGCCTCGGCGACTCCACCCGGCTGCTGCGCATCGTCTGCGGCGTCATCATCCTGGTGTTCTTCACCTTCTACGTGTCCTCGGGCATGGTGGCCGCCGGCAAGTTCTTCGAATCCAGCTTCGGACTCAACTACCTGGCCGGAATGCTCGTCGTCGCCGGCATCACGATGCTCTACACGCTCTTCGGCGGGTTCCTCGGCGCCACCCTCACCGACGTCGCCCAGGGACTGCTGATGTTCGCCGCACTGGTCGCGGTGCCGATCGTCGCCGTCGTCAACGCCGGCGGCCCGGTCGAGGTGATCTCGAACGTACGTGAGATCGATCCCGGCATGCTCAGCCTCTTCGGCAGCGGATCGTTCTGGGCGAGCGGCACCTATCTCGCCGTCATCTCGTCCCTGGCCTGGGGACTGGGCTACTTCGGTCAGCCGCACATCATCGTGCGCTTCATGGCGCTGCGCACTCCGGCCGACGCCACCGTCGCCCGCCGCATCGGCGTGGGCTGGATGGCCATCTCGGCTCTCGGCGCGATCGCGACGGCCATCGTCGGCATCTCCTACTTCTCGCAGCATGCCGACATGAAGCCCACAGACCCGGAGACCGTGTTCCTCGATCTCGCGCAGATCCTCTTCCATCCGTTCATCGCCGGTCTCGTCCTGGCCGCAGTGCTCGCCGCGATCATGTCGACGATCTCCTCCCAGCTCGTCGTCTGCTCGTCCGCCCTCGTCGAGGATCTCTTCAAGATCGTCGCCCTGCGGGCCGGGTCGACGCGCACTCTCAAGGACTCGACCTACGTTCTCCTCGGTCGCCTCGGCGTTCTCGTCGTCGCGATCATCGCGGTGCTGCTGGCGATCTCTCCGTCGAACAGCATCCTCGATCTGGTCGCGTTCGCCTGGGCCGGATTCGGAGCCTCGTTCGGTCCGATCGTGCTGCTCACCCTGTTCTGGAAGCGCCTGAGCAACTGGGGCGCGCTGTCCGGCCTGGCTGCGGGCGCGATCGTCGCGTTCGTGTGGGGCCAGGTGAGCACGCCGCTGACGGACGCGATCTACGAGATCATTCCCGGTTTCGCCGTCAACCTCGTCGTCGCGATCGTGGTCAGCAGGTTCACCTACAAGCACAGCGACGAGTCCGATCGGGAGTTCGACGAGTCCGTCGAACTCTCGAAGGCGAAGTGAGAGCCGCAGACATCGCCTGACCCGAGCACTGGCTCCTCCCGCGCACGCAGCGCGGGACACCGCGCGCCCAGCGCCTGTTCCGGCGCACCCGGGACGCAGCGAGAGGCCGTCGCCACGAGAACTCCTCGTGGCGGCGGCCTCTCGGCGTTCCTCGACCACATTCCTGGCGCGGATCGTCGCGCGAAACGGTGAGCGGGAACGCCCGGCCCCGTATGGCGCGCACCGCCGGCGTCACCCGTCCGCGCGCTGCGTCTCCGGTGCCGTCACCGTCGCCTGCGGCCCTCCCGCGGCGAAGAAGCACTTCAGGCGGGCACCCGGTGGGGTGCCCGCCTGAGCGGTGTCGCTGTCGCCGAGCCCGCAGGCTCGACGCGGAGGCCTTACTTGGTCTCTTCGGCAGCCTCGTCGGTCGACGCTTCCTCGGCCGCCGAGTCCTCGGCGGTCTCAGCGGAGGGAGCCTCGTCGGCCTCGGCGGGAGCCGATTCGGCAGCGGCGGCCGCGGTGGCCTGCTCCGCTTCCTTCACGGTCGCCTGCTTCGGCGAGTAGGGCTCGAGGACCAGTTCGATGACGGCCATCGGAGCGTTGTCGCCGGAGCGGGGGCCGATCTTGGTGATACGGGTGTATCCGCCAGGACGCTCGGCCATGGTGTCGGCGATCGACGTGAACAGCTCGTGCACGATCGACTTGTCACCGATCTGCGCGAGAACGCGACGACGCGCAGCGAGGTCGCCCTTCTTCGCAGCGGTGATGAGGCGCTCCGCGACAGGACGCAGGCGCTTGGCCTTGGTCACGGTCGTGGTGATCTTCTTGTGCTCGAACAACTGGGCGGCCAGGTTGTTGAGCATCAAGCGCTGGTGGGTGGGCGAACCGCCGAGGCGGGGACCCTTGGTGGGGGTTGGCATGGTGAGATACTCCTAGGTCTTGATCAGTACTGTTCGTCTTCGACGTAGGACTGGTCCTCGTCAACGAGGCCGGATTCGAATCCGGCAGGGCTGTCCTTGAGGCTCAGGCCCAGCTCGTTGAGCTTGGCCTTCACTTCGTCGATCGACTTCGAACCGAAGTTGCGGATATCCATGAGGTCGGCCTCGCTGCGGGCAACGAGCTCGCCGACGGTGTGGATGCCCTCACGCTTGAGGCAGTTGTAGGAGCGCACGGTCAGATCAAGATCTTCGATGGCCAGGGCCAGATCGGCGGCCAGCGCCGCGTCGACCGGGGACGGTCCGATCTCGATGCCCTCTGCTTCGACGTTGAGCTCCCGCGCCAGGCCGAAGAGCTCGACCAGGGTCTTGCCTGCGGATGCGATGGCATCGCGCGGGCTCATCGACGGCTTGGTTTCCACGTCGAGCACCAGTCGATCGAAGTCGGTGCGCTGTTCCACACGGGTGGCTTCGACCTTGTAGGTGACCTTGAGAACCGGGGAGTAGATCGAATCGACCGGGATCCGGCCGATTTCTGCATCCGCGTTCTTGTTCTGCGCGCTCGAGACGTATCCGCGACCGCGCTCGATGGTCAGCTCCATGTCCAGACGCCCTTCGCCATTGAGCGTGGCGATGTGCAGGTCGGGGTTGTGGATCTCGACTCCGGCCGGAGCCGAGACATCGGCGGCGGTGACGGTGCCGGGTCCCTGCTTGCGCAGGTAGGCGACGACGGGCTCGTCGAACTCCGAGGACACGACCAGGGACTTCAGGTTGAGGATGAACTCGGTGACATCCTCCTTGACTCCCGGGACGGTGCTGAACTCATGGAGGACTCCGTCGATCCGGATGGACGTGACGGCGGCACCCGGAATCGACGACAGCAGGGTGCGACGAAGAGAGTTGCCGAGGGTGTAGCCGAATCCCGGCTCGAGCGGTTCGATGGCGAACCGTGAGCGGTTGTCGGAGACGACTTCTTCCGTGAGCGTGGGGCGCTGTGCAATGAGCACGTGGGCTTCCTTTCAGCGAACATCCGCTATATGACGTTCGCACTGCACGTCATGGCACCAGGGCCATGATGAACGGTTCGGGTATGCGGTGGATCCGATCGGCGACCTCCGGGCGCGGCAGAGCGCCGCGCCGGCGGCGCAGATCACACGGAAAGGGTCAGCCGCGGCGGCGCTTGGGAGGACGGCAGCCGTTGAAGGGAACCGGGGTGACATCCTGGATGGTGCCCAGTTCCAGACCGGCGGCCTGCAGGGAGCGGATCGCGGTCTCGCGTCCCGATCCCGGTCCCTTGACGAAGACGTCGACCTTCTTCAGGCCGTGTTCCTGCGCACGGCGGGCAGCGGACTCCGCAGCCATCTGAGCGGCGTAGGGCGTCGACTTGCGCGAGCCCTTGAAGCCGACCTCACCGGAGGACGCCCAGGAGATGACAGCACCGGACGGGTCGGTGATCGACACGATGGTGTTGTTGAAGGTGGATTTGATGTGAGCCTGGCCGGCGACAATGTTCTTCTTGTCCTTGCGACGAGGCTTACGCGCTGTTGCGGCGCGTGACTTGGGAGGCATTGGTTTTACTCCTGATCGAGGTGGTTGATGCGAGTCAACCGGGTGAGCATGTTACTTCTTCTTACCGGCCACGGTGCGCTTGGGTCCCTTGCGGGTACGCGCGTTCGTCTTGGTCCGCTGTCCGCGAACCGGCAGACCGCGGCGGTGGCGCAGGCCTTCGTAGCTTCCGATTTCCACCTTGCGGCGAATATCGGCGGCCACCTCACGACGGAGGTCGCCCTCAACCTGGAATGTGCCCTCGATATAGTCACGCAGCTGGACGAGCTCGGCATCGCTCAAGTCCTTCACCCGAGTATCAGGGTTGATCCCGGTTTCCGTCAGGGTCTGGCGCGCACGGGTGCGGCCCACACCATAGATGTATGTCAAGGCGACTTCCACGCGCTTCTCACGCGGGATGTCGACTCCGGCAAGTCGTGCCATAGGTACTAACTCCTGTTGTTGTCACGGAGGTGCTGATGCAGACCTGTCCTCGGATTCCCCGAGGTCCTCGGCCCCCGACCGAAGGTATCGTCCTGTCTCATGCCGCGAACGGCTGGGACAGGGGGCGAGGTCTGCGCGGGTGTGGTGCTGCAGCACCCGAAGGGGGTTCAGCCCTTGACAGGTGCTCCTGTCTGCTCGAAGCTGTGCTCAACCCTGACGCTGTTTGTGGCGCGGGTTGGAGCAGATCACGATCACCCGGCCGTGACGGCGGGTGATCTGGCAGTTCTCGCAGATCTTCTTGACGCTGGGCTTAACCTTCATCGTTTTTCCTTCTTCCGGCCTGCGCCTCTGTGCGGAGGCGCGGCTCGAATGATCGAAGATCCTTACTTGTAGCGGTAAACGATCCGTCCACGCGAGAGGTCGTACGGAGACAGCTCCACCACGACCCGGTCCTCGGGAAGGATTCGGATGTAGTGCTGCCGCATCTTCCCTGAGATATGCGCAAGCACCTTGTGGCCATTGCTCAGCTCGACCCGGAACGATGCGTTCGGGAGAGCCTCGACAACGGTGCCTTCGATCTCAATGACCCCTTCTTTTTTGGCCATATCGTTCGCTAACCTCGTATTCCCGCGAAACCTTCGCGTTCGACGTAATCGTGTATCCCCGACTCAATGTCGGCGACCCCTGCTCTCCCCATCACGCGGATCGGTTCATCCCACCACCGGAAAGGCCATGGAGGGCAGATGCCGACCACAACCGGGACAGGGTGAGTTGAGTGAGAACAGACCAATCATCAACTCTACACTACGGGCGCGCACCGTTCCACATCGCGGCCGTGTCAGCCGTGTGATGTGAACGACGTCCGGCCCCGAGGCTCGCGAGCACGGCGCCGACGAGCACGAGGACGCCGACGATCGTGATCCAGGCGAACCCGCCCGCGGCGAGCAGCGGTCCGGCCAGTGCCGCCAGTCCCGCCGCGCCGAGGTTCATCCCGGCATCCGACAGGCCCTGCACGGGCACCCGGTGAGCTTCGTCGATCTCGGCGGTGAGCAGGGTGGAGCCGGCGATGAGGCACGCCGACCATCCGAGTCCGAGGATGAAGAGGGAGATCGAGAGGCGGACGAAGGAGGACTCACCGAGGGCGTCGATGAACCCGAGCACCAGACTGATGGCGAACAGGCCCTGCCCCAGGGCGATGACCGCCGAGGCCGAGAACCTGTCGGTGAGCAGCCCGAAGACGGGTGAGAGCCCGTACATGCCGAGGATGTGCCCGCCGATGGTGATCCCGATGAGCTCGAGGCCGAGACAGTGGTGGTCCATGTGGAGAGGCGTCATCACCATCGTCGAGACCATGATCATGTGCCCGGTGACCACCGCGAGCAGGCCCCGCAGCGCTCCTGGCGAGCGACGGATGGCCTGCCAGGTGCCGCCTCGGTGCGGTGACGGCGGGAGGACGCCCATGGCTCCTGCCGCGTCGGCACGAGGCGCCGCGGTGAGCGTGCGCAGGCACAGGACGCACAGCAGGGCACAGGCGAAGACGACGGTCGAGATGATGAAGGGCCCCGACAGCGGGTCGATCCCCAGCGCCCGGCCGAGCCGCGCGCCCGGCTCCGACAGGTTCGGCCCGAGTACCGAGCCTATGGTCGTCGCCCACACGACGACCGACATGGCCGAGCCCTTGAGGTGGTCGGGGGCGGAATCCGTCGCGGCATAGCGGCTCTGCAGTCCCGCGGCGGTCGCCGCCCCGAAGCACCCCATGCCGAGGAAGAAGAGGAGGTCGATGCCCGCGGTGACGGCGCCGACGATGAGCAGGGCCCCGGCGAGGGCCACTCCGTAGCCGAGGCTCAGCGCCAGGCGCCTCGACCGCCTCACCGCGACCCGCGCCAGCGGCACCGCGAGGAGCCCCGCGCCGAGGATGGAGGCCGTCTGCGCAAAGCCGGCGAGTTCGGTGCGCCCGGTCAGGCGTTCGGCGAGGATGCCGCCGACGGCGAACCCCGTCGCGATCCCGATGCCGGAGAACAGCTGGGCGAGGCTGAGCGCCCACTGGTTGCGGCGGAAGGTCCGTCGCCCCGCCGCGTGACCGGTCGTCTTCGACATCGTCGTCCTCTCCCCTGTGCAACTGTCCGGTCGCACCATCGTCTCATGGCCCCGCCGGTGACAGTGCATGCCCCCGCCGACCCCGCCGGTGACAGCGCATGTCGGCGCCCGGTCCCCTCACCCGCGGGCTGCTGTTAGCGTGAGTCCCAGCACTCACGAGGCGGGCCGATCCGCCTCGACCGAGAGACACCGGGAGACGGAGGGAGCGGCATGCACGAACTGGACGCGATCACTGAGGAATCGCTGGTGCGCAAGGGCGGGCGGAAGTGGTCGAGCTTCCCGGGCAGCCTCGGCGCGTTCATCGCGGAGATGGACTTCGGCGTGGCCCCTGCCGTGCGGGAGGCGCTGCGCGAGCTCGACGAGCGCGACCTCTACGGGTACGCGCCCTATCAGACGGTCACCGACCTCAAGTCGGCGACCGCTGAATTCGCGGTCGACCGCTACGGCTGGCGGTTCCCGGCCGAGCATGTCGAGCTCGCCAGCGACGTCCTCGCCGGGTTCATCGGGGTCCTCGGATTCCTCACTCCCCCGGACGCCCCCATCGTCCTGCCGACGCCGGCCTACATGCCCTTCTTCGACGTCGCCCGGGTCACCGGTCGCCGGCTGATCGAGGTGCCGATGCGGCGGGCCGAGGACAGCTGGTCCCTCGATCTCGACGCCGTCGACGCCGCCCTGAGCCCCGGGGCCGTGCTCGTCCTGTGCAATCCGCACAATCCGATCGGCAAGGTCTACACACCCGAGGAGATGTCGGCCCTCGCCGAGGTGATCGACCGCAACGGCGCCCGCGTGTTCTCCGACGAGATCCATGCCCCGCTCGTCTACTCCCCCTCCCGGCACATCCCCTACGCGTCGCTGAGCGAGGCGACGGCCGCGCACACGGTGACGGCGACGGCGGCATCGAAGGCCTTCAACATCCCCGGCCTCAAGTGCGCCCAGCTCATCCTCACGAACGAGGCCGACCGCCGGGTGTGGAAGGAGCGCGGCGGATTCGTCTCCGGGGCCGCGGCGAACCCGGGGATCCTCGCGACGACCGCGGCCTACATCGCCGGCGGGGACTGGCTCGACGAGATCACCGAGTACCTCAGGGGCAGCCGGGACCTGCTCGCCGATCTCCTCGCCGAGCATCTTCCCCGGGCCACCTGCATCCCGCCCGAGGGCACTTATCTGGCATGGGTGGATCTGCGCGCCTACGGCGTCGGCTCCGACATCGCCGGGCAGCTGACGGCGGATGCGAAGGTGGCCGTCACCGAGGGACGGCTGTGCGGCGAGGTCGGCCAGGGCCACATCCGCCTCAACTTCGCCCTCCCCCGCCCCCTGCTCGCCGAGGCGGTGAAGCGGATCGGCTCCGCGCTGGGCTGAGGGACCGCGGTCAGTCGACGGGGACCGGGGTGATCCCGAAGGGTGCGAGGCCCGCGGCTCCCCCGTCCTCGGCGGTGAGCACCCAGACCCCGCCCTCGTGGCGGGCGACGCTGTGCTCCCAGTGGCTGGCCCTCGAGCCGTCGGCGGTGACGACGGTCCAGTCGTCGGCCAGGGTCCGGGTCTCCGGAGAGCCCGCGGTGAGCATCGGTTCGATCGCCAGGCACATTCCGGGCCGGATCTTCGGCCCGTTCGAGCGGGCGCGGTAGTTGAGCACCTCGGGCGGCATGTGCATCGCCGTCCCGATCCCGTGCCCGGTGAATTCCTCGACGAGACCGAAGTCGGGGGCATGGTCGGTGACGTGGTCGTCGATGGCGTCGCCGATGTCGGAGACCCGCGCGCCGATGGCGAAGGCCGCGATGCCGGCCCACAGCGCCTCCTCGGTGGCCCGGGACAGCGCCCGGTCCGCGGCGCTGCCGCACTCGTCGCCGCCGACGATCATCGTGAATGCCGAGTCCCCGTGGTATCCCTCGACGATCGCGCCCCCGTCGATGGACACGAGGTCGCCGGCCGCGAGCACCCGGGACCCGGGGATCCCGTGGACGATCTCCTCGTTGACGGAGATGCACAGGACGGCCGGGAACCCCTGGTAGCCCTTGAAGTTGGACCGGGCACCCGCCTCGGCGATGACGGCCTCCGCCGCGGCATCCACCTCGGCGGTGGTTGCCCCGGGCACGGCGGCGGCACGGGCGGCGTCGAGGGCGGCACGCGTGACGAGCCCCGCCCTGCGCATGGTGCGCAGCTCGGCGGGGCTCTTCAGCTCGATCCGGGGACCGAAGATCATCGAATGACGTCGAGGATGCGCTCGGTGATGTCGGAGACCTCGCCGAGGCCGTCGACCTGGCGGAGCAGCCCGCGGTCGCGGTAGATGTCCGTCAGCGGCTGGGTCTGCTCGGCGTAGACGTCGAGGCGGTGGCGGATGACGTCCTCGTTGTCATCGCTGCGCCCTTCCTTCTGCGCGCGGGCGAGCAGCCGGGCCACGACCTCATCGGTGTCGGCGGTGAGCTCGACGACATGCTCGATCTCCACGTCCTGCTCGGCGAGGATCCGGTCGAGCTCGCTCACCTGCGCAGCGGTGCGGGGATATCCGTCGAGGAGGAATCCGTTCACGGCATCGTCCTGGGACAGCCGGTCGGCGACCATCGAGTTGGTCACCTCGTCCGGAACGTACTCGCCGGCGTCCATGTAGCGCTTGGCGAGCTTCCCGAGCTCGGTCTCTCCCTTGACATTGGCCCGGAAGATGTCGCCGGTCGAGATCGCCGGGATGTCCAGGGCCGCGGCGAGCCGGGCGGCCTGGGTGCCTTTGCCGGCGCCGGGAGGGCCGATCAGGATGATGCGTGAACTCATGGATGTCCTTCCGTTGGGTGTCCGCGGCCCGTCAGCGCAGCAGACCTTCGTAGTGGCGCTGCTGCATCTGGGCGTCGATCTGCTTGACCGTCTCCAGGCCGACCCCCACGACGATGAGCAGGGAGGTGCCGCCGAAGGGGAAGTTCTGGTTCGCGTTGATGAGGATCAGCGCGATCAGCGGGATCAGGGCGACGAAGGCCAGGTAGAGCGAACCCGGGAAGTTGATGCGGCTGAGCACGAAGCTCAGGTAGTCCGCCGTGGGCCGCCCGGCACGGATGCCGGGGATGAAGCCGCCGTACTTCTTCATGTTGTCCGCGACCTCCTCCGGGTTGAAGGTGATCGCGACGTAGAAGTAGGCGAAGAAGATCGTCAGCAGCGCGTAGATCGTGATGTAGAGCGGGTGGTCGCCGCGGGTGAAGTAGGTGTTGATCCACTCCACCCAGGCCGTCTGGGGATCGAAGAACTGGGCGATGAGGCTCGGGAGGTAGAGCACCGACGAGGCGAAGATGACGGGGATGACGCCGGCCATGTTCACCTTGATCGGGATGTAGGTCGAGGTTCCGCCGAACATCCGCCGGCCCACCATACGCTTGGCGTACTGGACGGGGATGCGCCGCTGGGACTGCTCGACGAAGACGACGAGGGCGACGAGGACGAGGCCGACGGCAAGGACGATGAGGAAGATGTCGACGCCCTGCTCGCGGAAGATCGCGCCCAGCGACGACGGGAAGGCCGCGGCCACGGAGATGAAGATGAGCAGCGACATGCCGTTGCCCACCCCGTGCTCGGTGATCTGCTCGCCCAGCCACATGATCAGGCCCGTGCCGGCGGTCAGCGTGAGGACCATGATCGTGATCCCCCACCAGGTGTCGTTCGTGATGAGGTTCGTGCAGCCCTCGACATTGCCGAACAGGGCGCCCGAGCGCACGGTGGCGATGAGGGTCGTCGAGTTGAGGATCGCCAGGCCGATGGTCAGGTAGCGAGTGTACTGGGTGAGCTTGGCCTGTCCGGACGCGCCCTCCTTGTGCAGGGCCTCGAAGCGCGGGATGACGACGCGCAGCAGCTGCACGATGATGCTGGCCGTGATGTAGGGCATGATGCCCAGGGCGAAGATCGACAGCTGCAGCAGCGCTCCACCGCTGAAGAGGTTGATCATCGCGAAGCCGCCGGAGTTCAATTGCGGGGACGCCACGCACTCCTGAACCTGGGAATAGTCGATCCCCGGAGTGGGAATGAACGAGCCGAGCCTGAAGATGACGAGGACACCCAAGGTGAAGAGGAGTTTGTTCCTCAGGTCGGGCGTTCTGAAGGCCCTCCGAATTGCGCCGATCAAGCGTCCTCCTCAATGGGGGATGAATTCAGGGTCGCTGATACGACCTGGCGAATGAGACAAATACCTGCAAAAGACTACCAGGGTACGGCCCCCGCTCGCGAAACGGCCCGGAGCCGGGGACGACGAAGGGGACGGTCACCGCGGTGACCGTCCCCTCATGTCTCGACCCTCCCCCTCGCAAGGGGGTGCGGATCAGGCTTCCGTGGCGCTGCCGCCGGCGGCCTTGATCTTCTCCAGCGCGGAGCCGGAGAACTTGTCCGCGGTGATGTTCAGGGCCACGGTGATCTCACCGGTGCCGAGAACCTTCACGGGCTGCTTGGGACGCACAGCACCCTTGTCCACCAGGTCGGCGACGGTGACGTCGCCGCCTTCCGGGAACAGGGCCTCCAGCTTGTCGAGGTTGACAACCTGGAACGTCACCTTGCTGGGGTTCTTGAACCCCCGCAGCTTCGGCAGACGCATGTGCATCGGGGTCTGTCCACCCTCGAAGCCGTGCGGAACCTGGTAGCGGGCCTTCGTGCCCTTGGTTCCGCGGCCGGCGGTCTTGCCCTTCGAGCCCTCACCACGACCGACACGGGTCTTGGCGGTCTTGGCGCCGGGGGCAGGACGGAGATCGTGGACCTTGAGTGCGTCGGAGTTCGACATATCAATCCACCTCTTCCACTGTCACGAGGTGACGCACGACGTTGATCATGCCCCGGATCTCCGGACGATCTTCGTGCACCACCACATCGTTGATCCGCTTCAGCCCGAGCGAACGCAGCGAATCACGCTGGTTCTGCTTGCCGCCGATCTCGGACTTGCGCTGGGTTACCTTGAGCTTCGCCATCAGGCCTTCGCCCCGCTTTCAGCAGCCGCACGCAGAAGAGCGTGAGGAGCGACCTCGTCGACCGGCAGACCGCGGCGTGCCGCGACCTCTTCGGGGCGCTCGAGGCTCTGGAGAGCCTTGATCGCCGCGTGGACGATGTTGATCGCATTCGAGGATCCCAGCGACTTGGACAGGATGTCCTGGACGCCGGCGCAGTCGAGGACGGCGCGCACGGGACCACCGGCGATCACGCCGGTGCCGGGAGCGGCCGGACGCAGCAGGACGACGCCTGCGGCGGCCTCACCCTGGATGGGGTGCGGAATGGTCTTCTGGATGCGGGGAACGCGGAAGAAGTTCTTCTTCGCCTCCTCGACGCCCTTGGCGATGGCGGCAGGGACTTCCTTCGCCTTGCCGTAGCCCATGCCGACCATGCCGTCGCCGTCACCGACCACGACGAGTGCGGTGAAGGAGAACCGACGTCCACCCTTGACCACCTTCGACACGCGGTTGATCGTGACGACGTGCTCGATGAACTGGTTCTTCTCCTCGCGGTCGCCGCGACCGCCGCGTCCACGGCCCTCGCCGCGTCCACGACCCTGGCCGCCCTGACCGCGATTGTCACCGCGGCCGCGGGAACCGCGGTCGCCGCTGCTGTCGTTGCGGCTCTCTGCTGCCGGAGCCTGCTGGTCCTTGTTCTCTTCAGTGCTCATAGGGCCAATCCTCCTTCACGGGCACCTTCGGCGATCGCCTGCACGCGGCCGTGGTAGGCGTTGCCCCCACGGTCGAAGACGACGGTCTCGATGCCGGCTTCCTTCGCGCGCTGGGCGACCAGCTCGCCGACCCGGCGGGCCTTGCTGGTCTTGTCGGCGTCGAGCTCGCGCAGGTCCGCTTCCATGGTGGAGGCCGATGCCAGGGTCTTGCCGACGGTGTCGTCGATGACCTGGACGAACACGTGGCGCGTGGAACGCGTCACTGAGAGACGAGGGCGTTCCGGCGTCCCGCTGACATGCTTGCGCAGACGAGCGTGACGGCGCTTGCGAGCCGCAGCCCTGCCCTTGCCGTAGCTTTCCTTCTTGCCAAAGGCCATCTCTACTTACCAGCCTTTCCGACCTTGCGACGGACGTTTTCGCCGGCGTAGCGCACACCCTTGCCCTTGTAGGGTTCGGGCTTGCGCAGCTTCCGGATGTTGGCGGCGGTCTCGCCGACCAACTGCTTGTCGATGCCGTGGACAGCCAGCTTGGTCTGTCCGTCGACGCTGAAGGAGATGCCCTCCGGCGCTTCGACGGTGATCGGGTGGCTGTAGCCGAGGGCGAACTCGAGGTTCGATCCCTTGGCCTGCACACGGTAGCCGGTGCCGACGATCTCGAGGGCCTTCGAGTAGCCTTCGGTCACACCGATGATCATGTTGTTGACCAGGGTGCGGGACAGCCCGTGCAGCGAACGGGATTCCCGCTCGTCGTTCGGACGGCTCACGGTCACGACACCCTCATCGAGCGATACGGAGATCGGCTCGGAGATGGTGACGGACAGCTCGCCCTTGGGACCCTTGACCGAGACGTCCTGGCCGTCGATCGTGACCTCGACGCCGGTGGGAACGGAGATCGGGTTCTTGCCAATGCGTGACATGTCTTCTCTCCTTCCTTACCAGACGTAGGCGAGGACTTCCCCACCCACACCCTTCTTGGCGGCCTGGCGGTCGGTCAGGAGACCTGACGACGTCGACAGGATGGCGATGCCGAGTCCACCGAGCACCTTGGGCAGGTTCGTCGACTTCGCGTAGACGCGCAGACCGGGCTTCGACACACGGCGCAGGCCGGCGATCGAACGCTCGCGGTTGGGTCCGAACTTGAGGTCGAGGCGAAGGGTCTTCCCGACGGCAGCGTCCTCGACGCTCCAGTCGGTGATGTAGCCTTCGGCCTTGAGGATCTCGGCGATGTTGGACTTCAGCTTCGAGAACGGCATGGAGACGTCCTCGTGGTAAGCCGAGTTGGCGTTGCGCAGACGTGTCAACATGTCTGCGACTGGATCAGTCATTGTCATGGTGGGCTCTAGCCCTTCCTCGTCACGGTTTCCGCCCGCGCTCACGCGATTGGACCTGCGACGTAGCGATTATTTGGTCTTGAACGGGAACCCGAGGTGGCGCAGCAGGGCGCGTCCCTCGTCGTCGGTCTTCGCTGTTGTCACAACGGTGATATCCATACCTCGGACACGGTCGATCCGGTCCTGGTCGATCTCGTGGAACATCGACTGCTCCGTGAGGCCGAAGGTGTAGTTACCGTTCCCGTCGAACTGACGATCCGAGAGCCCGCGGAAGTCACGGATTCGCGGCAGGGCCAGAGTGATGACACGGTCGACGAACTCCCACATCCGGGCACCGCGCATGGTGACGTGGGCCCCGATGGGCTGACCTTCGCGCAGCTTGAACTGGGCGATGGACTTCCGTGCGCGGGTCACGACCGGCTTCTGACCGGTGATCAGAGTGAGGTCGTTGATCGCGCCTTCGATCAGCTTCGAATCGCGTGCTGCGTCACCCACACCCATGTTCACGACGACCTTGGTCAGGCCGGGAACCTGCATGGGGTTGGCGTAGTTGAACTCCTCCTGCAGCTTCGCCACGATCTCATCGCGGTAGACCTGCTTGAGGCGCGGTGCTGGACGGTTGGTGGTTGTCTCCGTCATCAGATCTCCTCCCCGGTACGACGCGAGTAGCGGACCCGGACGGTCTTGGTGCGACCATCGCGTTCCACGGTCTCCTCGCGGTATCCGACGCGGGTGGGCTTGTTGTCCTTGGGGTCGACGAGCGCCACGTTGGACACGTGGATGGGGGCTTCGTGGGTCTCACGACCGCCGGCGGAACCGCCGGCCTGAGTCTGCGTAGCCTTCTTGTGCTTGATCACTCGGTTGACGCCCTCGACGAGGACGCGGTTGCGCTCCGGGTAGACGGCAAGGACCTTGCCCTGCTTCCCACGATCGCCGCCCCGCGACTGACGGGCGCCGGCGATCACCTGGACGAGGTCGCCCTTCTTGATCTTGAGCTTGTTCGCCATGCTCACAACACCTCCGGTGCCAGGGACACGATCTTCATGAACTTCTTGTCACGCAATTCGCGTCCCACGGGCCCGAAGATGCGGGTTCCGCGCGGCTCGCCATCGTTCTTGAGGATGACTGCTGCATTCTCGTCGAACTTGATGTACGAACCGTCGGGACGGCGGCGCTCCTTGGCGGTGCGGACGATGACGGCCTTGACGACGTCACCCTTCTTCACGTTGCCGCCGGGGATTGCGTCCTTGACGGTGGCCACGATCGTGTCACCGATCGAGGCGTAGCGCCGACCGGAACCGCCGAGGATCCTGATGGCCAGGATCTCCTTGGCTCCGGTGTTGTCGGCGACCTTGAGTCGCGACTCTTGCTGAATCACAGTTTTCTCCTGTCGTCGCGCTGGTTCTCACGCTGAGCATGAGCCTTGCGGAACGGATTTTCGGACAGTTCACCCCGTTCCCGGTGGCCGCCCACGGCCTGCGAACAGGCCGCGGGCGGGACCGGGTGGGAGGGGTGGCGATGGCTTACTTGGCGCGTTCGATGATCTCGACGAGCCGCCAGCGCTTCGCGGCCGAGACCGGCCGCGTCTCGGCCACGACGACGAGATCGCCGATACCGGCGGTGTTCTCCTCGTCGTGGACCTTGATCTTGTTCGACTTGCGCAGCACCTTGCCGTAGAGGCGGTGCTTCACGCGCTCCTCGACCTCGACGACGATGGTCTTCTCCATCTTGTCGGACACGACGTATCCGCGCATGGTCTTGCGCGAATTGCGCTCCGCCTGCGTGGCTTCGGGGTTGGTGGACTCAGTCATCACTTGTTCTCTTCCTTGGCGTCAGCAGGGTTCGGACGGATGTCCAGCTCCCGCTCATTGAGCACGGTGTAGATACGAGCGATGTCGCGGCGCACTGCCTTGAGCCGACCGTGGTTCTCCAGCTGGCCGGTGGCCGACTGGAACCGCAGGTTGAAGAGCTCGGCCTTGGCCTTCTTGAGCTCCTCGGCCAGACGCTCGTTGTCGAAACCGTCCAGTGCGTCCATGGACAGGTTCTTCGAACCGATAGCCATACTCACTCACCACCTTCGCGGGCCACGATGCGGGCCTTGAGCGGAAGCTTGTGGATCGCCAGGCGCAGGGCCTCGCGAGCAACTTCCTCGGACACACCGGCGAGTTCGAACATGACTCGGCCGGGCTTGACATTGGCGACCCACCACTCGGGAGAGCCCTTGCCGGAGCCCATGCGGGTCTCGGCGGGCTTCTTCGTCAGCGGTCGGTCCGGGTAGATGTTGATCCACACCTTGCCACCACGCTTGATGTAGCGGGTCATGGCAATACGCGCGGCCTCGATCTGCCGGTTGGTGACGTAGGCGGGCTCGAGAGCCTGGATGCCGTAGTCACCGAAGGACACCGTCGTGCCGCCCTTGGCTGCGCCGCCCCGCTTGGGGTGGTGCTGCTTGCGGTACTTCACTCGACGAGGGATCAACATGGGTCAGCCCTCCGATCCGGCCTCAGCCGCAGGGGCTTCGGCGCTGTTGTCAGTCGTACGAGGCTGGTCGTTCCGGCGCGGAGCGCCTTCCTGACCACGACCACGGCCGCCACGGCCGCGCCCCCGGCCACGGGGGCCACGGGCGGCAGGAGCCTTCGCCTGCTCGGCGGCAAGCTCCTTGTCGGTCATATCGCCCTTGTAGATCCACACCTTGACGCCGATCCGCCCGAAGGTGGTGTGCGCCTCGTGGAATCCGTAGTCGATGTTCGCGCGCAGGGTGTGCAGCGGCACACGGCCTTCGCGGTAGAACTCCGACCGGCTCATCTCGGCACCGCCGAGGCGACCCGAGCACTGCACGCGGATGCCCTTGGCACCGGCGCGCTGGGCGCTCTGGATGGCCTTGCGCATCGCGCGGCGGAACGCCACACGACTGGCGAGCTGCTCGGCGACACCCTGAGCGACGAGCTGGGCGTCGATCTCGGGGTTCTTCACCTCGAGGATGTTGAGCTGGATCTGCTTGCCGGTGAGCTTCTCGAGCTGACCGCGGATGCGATCGGCCTCTGCTCCGCGACGTCCGATGACGATGCCCGGACGGGCGGTGTGGATGTCCACGCGGACACGGTCACGGGTGCGCTCGATGTTGACCTTCGAGATGCCGGCCCGCTCGAGGCCCTGGGTCATCATCTGACGGATCTTGACGTCTTCGAGCACGTAGTCGGCGTAGCGCTGACCCGGCTTGTTCGAGTCAGAGAACCACTTCGACTTGTGATCCGTGGTGATTCCGAGTCGGAATCCGTTGGGATTGATCTTCTGGCCCATCAGCGGCTCCCCTTCCGGTTCTTGCGCTGCGGCAGGTCGTCGCCGCTGGCCAGGACCACGGTCACGTGGCTGGTGCGCTTCTCGATGCGGAACGCACGACCCTGGGCACGCGGACGGAACCGCTTCATGGTCGGACCCTCATCGACGAACGCCTCCGAGACGACCAGTTCGTTCTCGTCGAACGCAACGCCTTCCTCGTCCGCCTTGACCCGCGCATTCGCGATGCCGGAGGCAACGAGCTTGTAGATCGGCTCAGAGGCCGACTGTTCTGCAAACTTCAACACTGCAAGTGCTTCGGTCGCCTGCTGACCACGAATGAGGTCGATGACGCGCCGAGCCTTACGAGGCGTGACGCGCAGGTACCGCGCCTTAGCCTTGGCTTCCATCGCTTCCTTCTCTCTTCTCTAGGATCGAAAGAGTGCCCCGCGTCAGCGGCGGCGGCCCTTGCGATCGTCCTTTTCGTGGCCACGGAACGTCCGTGTCGGTGCGAACTCGCCGAGCTTGTGCCCGACCATCGCTTCAGTGATGAAGACCGGCACGTGCTTGCGTCCGTCGTGGACGGCGATGGTGTGTCCCAGGAAGTCCGGGATGATCATCGAGCGACGAGACCAGGTCTTGATTACGTTTTTGGTGTTCTTCTCGTTCTGGCGAGCCACCTTCTGGTAGAGGTGCTCGTCGACGAAAGGACCCTTTTTCAGGCTACGAGGCATAAGTCAGTACTCCAATCAGCGCTTCTTGCCGGTCCGGCGACGGCGCACGATGTACTTGTCGCTCTCTTTCTTCGGCCGGCGTGTGCGGCCCTCTGGCTGACCCCACGGGCTGACCGGGTGACGACCACCCGAGGTACGGCCCTCGCCACCGCCGTGCGGGTGGTCGATCGGGTTCATCACGACACCGCGGACGGTCGGGCGCTTGCCCTTCCACCGCATGCGGCCTGCCTTGCCCCAGTTGATGTTCGACTGCTCGGCGTTGCCGACCTCACCGACGGTTGCGCGGCAGCGCGCGTCGACGTTCCGGATCTCTCCGGACGGCATGCGCAGCTGGGCGAAGCGGCCGTACTTCGCCACGAGCTGCACGGACGAACCGGCAGAGCGAGCGATCTTGGCACCGCCACCGGGGCGCAGCTCGACGGCGTGCACCACGGTTCCGACTGGGATGTTGCGCAGGGCAAGGTTGTTGCCCGGCTTGATGTCCGCGCCCGGTCCGGCTTCCACCTGTGCGCCCTGCTTGAGGTTGTGCGGGGCGATGATGTAGCGCTTCTCTCCGTCTGCGTAGTGCAGCAGAGCGATCCGCGCAGTGCGGTTCGGGTCGTATTCGATGTGAGCGACCTTCGCCGGAACACCGTCTTTGTCATGGCGACGGAAGTCGATGACACGGTACTGACGCTTGTGACCGCCGCCCTGGTGGCGAGTGGTCACGCGGCCCTGGTTGTTGCGGCCACCGCGCTTGGGCAGTGGGCGCAGAAGCGACTTCTCCGGTGTAGACCGGGTCACTTCGACGAAGTCGGCGACCGACGAGCCACGGCGGCCCGGGGTCGTCGGCTTGTGCTTACGGATTCCCATGAGTCTTGTCCTTCTGTGCGAAGGATCGCTTAGAGCGATCCACCGAAGATGTCGATCGATCCGTCCTTGAGGGCGACGATGGCACGCTTGGTGTCCTTGCGCTTCCCCCAACCGGTGCGGGTGCGGCGGCGCTTGCCCTGACGGTTCAGGGTGTTCACCTTGGCGACCTGCACGCCGAAGATCGATTCAATGGCATTCTTGATCTCGGTCTTGTTCGAGCGCTGATCGACGATGAAGGTGTACTTCCCCTCGTCCATCAGGCTGTACGTCTTCTCCGAGACGACCGGTGCGATGATGATGTCGCGCGGGTCCTTGAGGTTGAGACTCATGATGCGTCCTCCGATTCGCGGTATCCACCCAGGAACGTGGCCAGCGCCGCTTCCGTGAACACGATGTCATCGGCGACCAGCACGTCGTACGTGTTGAGCTGGTCGGAGGTGAGCACGTGCACGTCGGGCAGGTTGCGCACGCTCAGGTAGGTGAGCTCGTCGTCACGGTCGATCACCACGAGGGCGTTCTTGCGATCGGACAGGCCCGCCAGAGCGGTCTTCGCCTGCTTGGTCGACGGTGCGTCGCCGGTGACCAGGTTCTTCACGACGAAGACCTGGCCCAGACGGGCGCGATCCGACAGCGCGCCGCGCAGGGCGGCTGCCTTCATCTTCTTGGGGGTCCGCTGCGAGTAGTCGCGCGGGACCGGCCCGTGGACGATTCCGCCGCCGTTGTACTGAGGGGCGCGGATCGAACCCTGACGGGCGTTGCCGGTTCCCTTCTGACGGTAGGGCTTGCGACCGCCGCCACGGACTTCCGAGCGGGTCTTGGTCTTGTGCGTGCCCTGGCGAGCGGCTGCGAGCTGAGCCACCACGACCTGGTGGATCAGCGGCACGTTCGTCTGGACGCCGAAGACCTCGGCGGGCAGAGTCGCGGTGCCGGTCTTGGCGCCAGTGGCATCGACGATGTCGACTGTCTGTGCTTCAGACATATCGTTCAGGCCTCCTTCGCGGCCGAGCGAACGAGAACGACTGCACCCTTGGGGCCGGGAACGGCACCCTTGATGAGCAGGAAGTTGTTCTCGGTGTCCACGGCGTGGATCGTGAGGTTCTGGGTGGTGTGCTTGACGGCACCCATGCGACCGGCCATGCGCATGCCCTTGAAGACACGGCCCGGGGTCGCTGCTCCACCGATCGAACCGGGCTTGCGGTGGTTGCGGTGCGCACCGTGCGAGGCGCCGACGCCGGCGAAGCCGTGACGCTTCATGACACCGGCGGTTCCCTTGCCCTTGGTCTTCGCGGTCACGTCGACCTTGACTCCGGCCTCGAACGTGTCGACACCGAGTTCCTGACCGAGCGCGTAGTCGGCGGCGTCCGCGGTGCGCAGCTCGACGAGGTGACGGCGCGGGGTCACGCCGGCCTTCTCGAAGTGGCCTGCGAGCGGCTTGTTGACCTTGCGCGGATCGATCTCGCCGAACGCGATCTGCACAGCGGGGTAACCGTCGGTCTCCTCGTTGCGGATCTGGGTCACGACATTGTTCCCGGTGGCCACGACGGTCACCGGCACGAGCTTGTTCTGCTCATCCCACACCTGGGTCATGCCCAGCTTGGTCCCCAGCAGGCCCTTGACCTTGCGGGTGGTGGGGAGAGCGGAAGAACGGTTGTTCGCCATAGTTCCCTCCCCCTTAGAGCTTGATCTCGATGTTGACGTCGTCAGCGAGGTCGAGACGCATGAGCGAATCGACAGCCTTCGGCGTCGGATCGACGATGTCGATCAGACGCTTGTGCGTGCGCATCTCGAAGTGCTCACGGCTGTCCTTGTACTTGTGCGGCGAACGGATGACGCAGTACACGTTCTTCTCCGTCGGCAACGGCACGGGGCCCACAACAGTCGCACCAGCGCGAGTGACGGTGTCCACGATCTTGCGTGCGGCACTGTCGATCACAGCGTGGTCGTACGACTTGAGCCGGATGCGGATCTTCTGTCCCGCCATGGCGTCGTCTCTTTCTTTAGTTCCTTCCGGCCATCAACCTCCAACCAGGGCGGTTGGGGTCTGTGCCGGCTGACCATGACCGACCCCCGAGGTCGGGCGTGTCGGCTGTTTCGGAGGCTCGAATCCGCGAGGGATCCGGTTCCGCGCCGACGGCGCTTCTACTCAATGGCTGCTCGGTCCGAACCCGCGTACAGGCAGATTCTTCGATCCGATAGTGTTTCGGGCTGTTCGCGGTGTCGCCACCGCAGTGCAGGGGTCAACGCCCAAAACGCAACTTCACTATCTTGTCACATTCCGTCCGAACCGCGCAATTCCGGGCCTGATCACTGTGAGGGAAGTCTCGCGGGCCGCGCCGGGGCCGCCCTCGCGGGCTCCGGCTCAGTCCGCCCGGCGGGAGCCGGCGCGCTCGAGAGCCCGCCGCCGCGCCGCCTCCGACGCCTCGGCGAGCCGGGCCGCATTGGACTCGTCCCGGGTGAGGTTCCTTCCGGTCTCCGGGTCGAAGACCTTGACCTTCGCCGGGTCGAACCACAGCTTCGCCTCGTCACCTTCGCGGATCGTCGTCGAGGCGTCGAGCGCCGCGACGATCTGGGTCCGCATGCCCTCTCCGTCGAGGTCCCGGTCGAGCTCTTCGAGCGCCGCGGCCACCTGCGGGGCGGCTTCGAAAGGTATGTAGGCGTAGACCTCGTGGCCGAGCCATTCCGTGACGTCGACCTCGGCGTGCAGCACGGCACCGGCGGCCACCTCGGCGTCGTCCATCTGCGCCGCGTCGTGGATGTCCTCGGGACGGACCCCGGCGATGAGGAACCGGGGAGCGTCGTGGAGGCGCTCCTGCCGCTCGGGCGGCAGGGAGAACGCCCCGAACGGCGACCTCAGCTCGCCGTCGGCGTTCTCCACCGGGAGGAAGTTCATCGGCGGGGAGCCGATGAAGCCGGCGACGAAGAGATTCATCGGCTCGTCGTAGAGCTCCTGCGGGCTCGCGTACTGCTGGAGGACGCCCATCTTGAGGACGGCGACCTTGTCGCCGAGCGTCATCGCCTCGGTCTGGTCGTGGGTGACGTAGACGGTCGTCACCCCGAGGCTCCTCTGCATCCGGGAGATCTCCGTGCGCATCTGGATCCGCAGTTTGGCGTCGAGGTTCGACAGCGGCTCGTCGAACAGGAACGCCTTCGCGTCGCGGACGATCGCCCGACCCATCGCCACTCGCTGACGCTGTCCGCCGGAGAGGTTGGCGGGTTTGCGGTCGAGATGCTCCTCGAGCTCAAGCAGTTTGGCAGCGCTGCGCACCCGCTGGTCGATCTCGGCCCGGGTGTACCTGCCCTTCGCGAGGAGCAGCGGGAAGGCGATGTTCTCCCCCACCGTCAGGTGGGGGTAGAGGGCGTAGTTCTGGAACACCATCGCGAGGTCGCGGTCACGGGGCGGGGCGTCGTTGATGAGCTCGCCGTCGATGAGGAGCTCCCCGCCGGTGATGTCCTCGAGGCCGACGATCATCCGCAGCAGCGTGGACTTGCCCGAACCGGACGGTCCCACGAGGATCACGAACTCGCCGTCGGCGATCGACAGGCTGACATCGCTGATCGCCTGGTATCCGTCGGCGTACCTCTTGTCGATGCTCTTGAGCTGAATCTCGGACATCCGTCAACCTCGCTTCTCTCTGCGGTGTCGGTTCTCTCATCCCTTGACCGCGCCGGAGGTCAGACCGCTGACGATCTGCCGTTGGAACAGGAGGACGAGGACGATGATCGGAACGGTGACGACGATGGCCGCGGCCGCGATGGCTCCGGCCGGTTCCTCGAACTGGCTCGCCCCGGTGAAGAAGGACAGCGCCGCGGGCACGGGCCTCGCCGCCGAGGTCGACGTCAGGGAGATTCCGTAGATGAAGTCGTTCCACGCGATGAAGAAGGCGATGATCGCGGTGGTGAACACTCCGGGGGCGGCCAGCGGCACGATGACCTTGCGGAAGGCCTGGAAGCTCGTGGCGCCGTCGACCTGCGCCGCCTGCTCGAGCTCCCACGGGATCTGCCGGAAGAACGCCGCGAGCGTCCAGATCGAGATCGGCACCGTCAGCGACAGATAGGGGATGATGAGGCCGAGCCACGTGTCGTAGAGGCCGAGTGCCGACCAGATCCGGAACAGGGGCGTGACGAGGGAGATCACGGGGAAGATGGAGACGGCCAGGGCCATCGTGAGGACCAGCTTCTTGCCCGGGAAGTCGAGCCGTGCCACGGCATAGGCGGTCAGGGTGGCGAGGACGACCGCGATGGCCGTCGCGAGCAGGCAGATCCCGATCGAGTTGACGAGGGCGGGGACGAACAGGTCCCGGGCCGACCCGACGAAGATCAGCTGGTAGTTCTCCCAACTCACCTCGGTGGGCCAGAACCCCCTGTTCGCGATGTCGGCCGGGGACTTCAGCGACAGCGACACGATCCACACGACGGGGAACAGCGCGTAGACGGCGACGACGACGGAGATGACGATCCACCAGACCCGGTGGCGACGACCGTTCATGCCTCACTCCCCCCTGGCCTGGGCCAGATCGACCTTGAAGAGCTCGATGAAGACGAAGCAGATGAGCGCGACGCTGAGGAACAGCAGCACCGACAGCGCCGACCCCATCCCGATCTGCAGCTGGCTGATGGACTGGTTGTAGGTCAGGAACGACACCGTCGCCGTGCTCTGGGCCCCGGCGGTCATGACGAACACCGAGTCGAAGATGCGGAACGCGTCGAGGGTGCGGAAGAGCAGCGCGACCATGATCGCCGCCTTCATGTTGGGGATGATCACCCGCGACATCCGCTGCCACCACGTCGCCCCGTCGACGGTGGCCGCTTCGAGCATGTCGCCGGAGATCTGCGCGAGGCCCGAGAGCAGGAGGAGCGAGATGAACGGAGTCGTCTTCCAGATCTCGGTGGCGCAGATGACGACGAACGCCGACCAGAAGTCCCCGAACCAGTCGAAGTCGGTCAGACCCGTCCAGGTCCCGACGAAGCCGGTCCCGAGGTCGAAGGCGTACTTCCAGGAGAAGGCCGCGACGACGGTGATGATCCCGTAGGGGATGAGGATCGCCGTGCGCAGCCACGGCCGCACCGAGCGCAGCGCATTCAGCATGACGAGCGCGAGGGCGAAGCCGAGGACGAGTTCGATCGCGACGGTGACGACGGTGATGAGCAGGGTCACGCCCAGCGTCTGCCACCACAGGGGGTCGGTGAGGACGACGAGGTAGTTGTGTCCCCAGTTGAGGAACCGGTTGTCGGGGTCGGTGAGCCGGTAGTTGAATAGGGAGTAGTAGAACGCCTGCAGGATGGGGTAGCCGGTGACCGCGAGGAGGACGATGACCGCCGGGGCGGACAGCAGCCAGCCGAGGCTCCTCTCCCCCCGGGCCCTCCCCGACAGCCGGGTCCGCACAGCGGTCGATCCGTTCACAGCAGACGCTCCCCTCGCAGGATCTCCAGGATCAGGGTCGCCGAGGCGGCCGGTGTCGTCTCCGGATCCGCGGCGGTCACCGGATGCCAGGTCTTCTGCACTCCCCCGGTCACCTCGTTGTAGTAGGGGGTCAGCGGCCGCGGCGCGGAGATGCGCAGCGATTCGGCGATCTCCGCCGCGGCCGGGAACTCCCGCTGCACCTCGGGGTCGTCGAATGCCGCGAGGTTCGACGGCGCATTCCCGTCGGTGAGGAAGTACTCGCTCTGGTGCTCGGGCGTCCGGATGCACTGCACCGCGTCGAAGGCCAGGTCCCGGTGCTCGGAGAACGCGCCCACGCCGAGGTTGATGCCGCCCAGGGGCGGTCGCGATTCGGTGTCGGCGTCGACCCGGGGGTAGAGGGCCCAGCCCATGTCGTCGAGGACCGCTGCGTCGAGCGCCCCCTCGTCGACCGAGGCCTTCGTCGCGGCGTAGACGAAGGGCCAGTTGACCATGAACCCGCCGTCGTCGGACTGGAACTCGAGCATCGAGCCGTTCTCGTCCTGATTGCTCAGCTGCGGACCGCCGACTCCCGCCTCGCCGATCTTCGCCATGATCGCGGCGGCGTCCCTGCCGGCGTCGCTGTTGAGGCCGAGGTCAACTGCGTCGGGACTGTCGGCATCGGGATTGGAGACGATGTGCCCGCCCGCGGATTCGATGAGCGCGTTGAGCCACACCGTCAGGGACTCGGCACGGATGCCCTGGACGCTCACCCGCTTGCCCTGACCGGCCGCCGCGTCGATGACCTGGTCCCAGGTGACGGGCCGGGACATGTCGAGGCCGGCCGCCTCGGCGACCGATTTCCGGTACCACAGCAGCTGGGTGTTGGCCCAGAACGGGGCCGCCACCAGCTCGTCCCTCCGGGTCGAGGACTCGACCGAGGAGGCGATGACCCCCGAGGTGAACTCCTCCTCGTACTGAGCGGGCACGGGCGCCAGGTAGTCCGCATGAGCCATCTCGGCGACGTACACCGGGTCGAGGCTCATGATGTCGATCGAGGAGTCCTCGGAGGCAAGCCGGCGGACCAGCTGCTCCCTCTGCCCGGGCGCGTCGTTGGGAAGCAGGCTCGTGCTGATGCGATAAGCACCCCCGGCCTCGTCCGTGCACGCTTCAGCAATGCGGGCCTGACCGCCGTTGTCGGGATTGATGTACCAGGTCAGCGTGGGCGTCGCCGCGTCCGGGGAGCACCCGCCGAGGGCGACGGCAGCCGCGCTGGCCGCTGCCGCGACGACGATGCCGAGGCCGCGTCGGGGCCACCGGGAACGCTGCGTCATCGTCTCTCACCACCCTGCACCGTGATCTGCCTCACTTGCCAGTCCATTCACACCATACCTCAAGGTAAGGGCAAGGCGGCTGGTCGAGGGTCGGTGAATGCGAAGAACCCCGGCCCTTGCGGACCGGGGTTCTCGCGTCATTCACTCAGGCGGAGCCTGACTGACGACGGTGTCGGATCATTCGACGATCTTGGTCACTCGACCGGCGCCGACGGTGCGTCCGCCTTCGCGGATGGCGAAGCGCAGGCCCTCTTCCATGGCGATCGGCTGGATCAGCTCGACCGACATGTCGGTGTTGTCGCCGGGCATGACCATCTCGGTGCCCTCGGGCAGCGTGATGACGCCGGTGACGTCCGTGGTGCGGAAGTAGAACTGCGGACGGTAGTTCGAGTAGAACGGGTTGTGGCGTCCACCCTCGTCCTTGCTGAGGATGTAGACCTGGCCCTCGAACTTGGTGTGCGGGGTGATCGAACCCGGCTTGACGATGACCTGACCGCGCTCCACGTCTTCGCGCTTGGTGCCGCGCAGAAGCAGACCGACGTTCTCACCTGCACGTGCGTCAGGCAGGGTCTTGCGGAACATCTCGATCGCCGTGACGGTGGTCTTCGAGGAGGTCGGCTTGATGCCGACGATCTCGATCTCTTCGTTCGGCAGGAGCACACCGCGCTCGACACGACCGGTGACGACGGTTCCACGACCGGTGATCGTGAAGACGTCCTCGACGGGCATGAGGAAGGGCTTGTCGACGTCGCGCTCCGGCTCCGGGACGAACTCGTCGACCTGGTTCATAAGCTCTTCGACGGTGGCGACCCACTTCTCGTCGCCCTCGAGGGCCTTGAGAGCGGAGACCTGCACGACGGGAGCGTTGTCGCCGTCGAAGTCCTGGCTCGAGAGCAGATCGCGAACCTCGAACTCGACGAGCTCGAGGAGCTCCTCGTCCTCGACCATGTCGGACTTGTTGAGAGCCACGACGATGTAGGGCACACCGACCTGACGCGCGAGCAGCACGTGCTCACGGGTCTGGGGCATCGGACCGTCGGTGGCGGCAACCACGAGGATCGCGCCGTCCATCTGAGCAGCACCGGTGATCATGTTCTTGATGTAGTCGGCGTGACCAGGGGCATCGACGTGAGCGTAGTGACGCTTCTCGGTCTGGTACTCAACGTGCGAGACGTTGATGGTGATGCCGCGCTCCTTCTCCTCAGGTGCGTTGTCCACCTGGTCGAAGGCACGAGCCTCGTTGAGATCTGGGTACTTGTCCGCCAGGACCTTGGTGATCGCGGCGGTCAAGGTGGTCTTTCCGTGGTCAACGTGGCCAATGGTACCAATGTTGACGTGCGGCTTAGTCCTATCGAAACTAGCCTTTGCCACTGGGTTCCTCCTCGTGGTTGGCAAAAGATATGCGGTTCATATCTTAGACCTTTGTTGGTTTTCTTTCATACACGGTGGGGAGGTTCTCCTCACCGCGGACAGACCGGGGACCGGAGATTACTCTCCGCCACGCATCTTCTGGACGATCTCGTCGGCGACAGCCTTCGGGACCTCCGCATAGCTGGAGAACTGCATCGAGTACACCGCACGTCCCTGGGTCTTCGACCGCAGATCTCCGATGTAGCCGAACATCTCCGACAGCGGGACCAGGGCCCGGATGACCTTCACACCGGAAGCGTCGTCCATGGACTGCATCTGGCCACGCCGGGAATTCAGGTCGCCGATGACGTCACCCATGTATTCCTCAGGGGTGCGCACCTCGACGTCCATGACTGGTTCCAGCAGAACCGGGTTCGCCTTCCTGACGGCCTCCTTCAAGACCATCGATCCGGCGATCTTGAATGCCATCTCCGAGGAGTCGACATCGTGGTAGGCACCGTCGACCAGGGTGGCCTTGATCCCCACCAGCGGGTAGCCGGCGAGGACGCCGAGCTGCATGGCGTCCTGGATGCCCGCGTCGACGCTCGGAATGTACTCACGGGGCACGCGGCCGCCGGTGATGGCATTCTCGAACTCGTAAACTGTATCGCCTTCGACCTCGAGGGGCTCGATGGTGACCTGGACCTTCGCGAACTGACCCGATCCACCCGTCTGCTTCTTGTGGGTGTAGTCGTACTTCTCCACCTTGCGGCGGATGGTCTCGCGGTAGGCCACCTGGGGCTTGCCGATGTTCGCCTCGACCTTGAACTCGCGCTTCATGCGGTCGACGAGGATGTCGAGGTGCAGCTCGCCCATGCCGCCGATCTCCGTCTGCCCGGTCTCCTCGTTGCGGTTGACCGAGAACGTCGGGTCCTCCTTGGCGAGCTTCTGGATGGCCAGGGACAGCTTCTCCTGGTCGCTCTTCGTCTTCGGCTCGATGGCGACGAAGATCACCGGGTCCGGGAAGGACATCGATTCGAGGACGATGGGCTGGTTGATGTCGCACAGGGTGTCACCGGTGGTGGTGTCCTTGAGCCCGATGAACGCGTAGATGTGACCCGCGATCGCCTCTTCGACCGGGTTCTCCTTGTTCGAGTGCATCTGGAAGAGCTTTCCGATGCGCTCCTTCTTGCCCGAGGTGGTGTTGAGCACCTGGGCACCGGAGTCGACCCGGCCGGAGTAGACGCGGACGTAGGTCAGCGAACCGTAGAACGGGTGAGCGGCGACCTTGAAGGCGAGAGCCGAGAACGGCTCGTCCCTCGAGGGCTTGCGGGTCATCTCCTCGTCCTCGTTGTTCAGGGCGTGGCCGATCATCGGCGGCACGTCGAGAGGCGAGGGGAGGAAGTCGATGACGGCGTTGAGCATGGGCTGGACGCCCTTGTTCTTGAACGCCGAACCGCACATGACCGGGAAGGCCTCGGAGTTGATGACGAGGGAGCGGATTCCGCCCTTGAGCTCGTCGATCGAGAGCTCTTCGCCCTCGAGGTACTTCTCCATGAGCTCTTCGCTGGCCTCGGCGACATCCTCGACGAGCTGCGCGCGGTACTCCTCGGCCTTCGCCTGGAGGTCCGCGGGGATCTCGATCTCGGTCATGTCCTGACCCTTCTTGGACTCATCGGGCCAGACATAGGCCTTCATCTCAAGCAGGTCGACGACACCCTGGAACTCGGACTCGGCACCGATGGGCAGCTGGATGACCAGCGGCTTCGCGCCGAGGCGATCCTTGATGGTCTGCACGGTGTAGTAGAAGTCCGCACCGAGCTTGTCCATCTTGTTGACGAAGCACACGCGGGGGACGTTGTACTTGTCCGCCTGGCGCCACACGGTCTCGGACTGCGGCTCAACGCCTTCCTTGCCGTCGAACACGGCCACCGCTCCGTCGAGGACGCGCAGGGAGCGCTCGACCTCGACGGTGAAGTCGACGTGACCGGGGGTGTCGATGATGTTGATCTGGTTGTCGTGCCAGTAGCAGGTGGTGGCGGCCGACGTGATCGTGATGCCGCGCTCCTGCTCCTGCTCCATCCAGTCCATCGTCGAGGCACCGTCGTGGGTCTCGCCGAGCTTGTAGTTCACACCGGTGTAGAAGAGGATGCGTTCGGTCGTGGTTGTCTTACCGGCATCGATGTGGGCCATGATGCCGATGTTGCGGACCTTTTTCAGGTCGGTGAGCACGTCAAGTGCCACGGTGTCTCTCTCTCAATCGATGACTTGATCGACTCCCCCGTCCCGGACCGCCCGCACGCATGCGGGACGGTCCGGGACGACGGGCGATTACCAGCGGTAGTGGGCGAAGGCCTTGTTGGACTCGGCCATCTTGTGGGTGTCCTCGCGGCGCTTGACAGCGGCGCCGAGGCCGTTGCTCGCATCGAGGATCTCATTCATGAGGCGCTCGGTCATCGTCTTCTCGCGCCGCTGCCGCGAGTAGCCCACGAGCCAGCGCAGGGCCAGAGTGGTCGAACGAGCGGGACGGACGTCGACGGGGACCTGGTAGGTCGCGCCGCCGACGCGGCGGGACCGGACCTCGAGGGACGGACGGATGTTGTCCAGGGCCTTCTTGAGGTTGGCGACCGGGTCGTTGCCGTTCTTCTCGCGGGTGCCCTCGAGCGCGCCGTAGACGATGCGCTCGGCGGTCGAGCGCTTGCCGTCGAGGAGGATCTTGTTGATCAGCTGCGTGACGAGCGGCGAGTTGAAGACCGGGTCGACGACGATGGGCCGCTTGGGTGCTGGACCTTTACGTGGCATTACTTCTTCTCCCTCTTCGCACCGTAGTGGCTGCGTCCCTGCTGACGGCCCTTGACACCCTGGGTGTCGAGCGAGCCGCGCACGATCCGGTAGCGCACGCCGGGCAGGTCCTTGACACGACCGCCGCGCACGAGCACGATCGAGTGCTCCTGGAGGTTGTGACCCTCACCGGGGATGTAGGCGGTCACCTCGATCTGGCTCGAGAGCTTGACACGCGCGACCTTGCGAAGAGCCGAGTTCGGCTTCTTGGGGGTGGTGGTGTACACGCGGGTGCACACGCCACGGCGCTGCGGGCTCCCCTTGAGTGCAGGACTGTTCGATCCTGCGGATTTGTTATGCCGCCCTTTGCGGACGAGCTGCTGGATTGTCGGCACTAAGCGTTCTCCATCTGCTTCTCGATAAACCTAATTCCCACATCCGGCCACGGCGGCAGCCGTGTTTGTGAACCGTGGGACATATCCGACTGAACAACGGGTGAAGCTCGACTCCCGAAGCCAGTATCCGCGCGACGGTACGTGACCCGCGGTCGGGAGTGTCGCAAAGCCACACGCATCCCGGGCACGTCTCATCGACGGCCTACTCCATCCAACTCACACTCTGATTCCGGGCCTCACAAACCACCCGGCGCGATCGTCGAAACAGCGTAGATTACACAATCAGTCGCATCTCAGGATATCGCGGCCGCGTCCATCCGGTCAAAGCGGGGCGCGTGCGCTCGCGGGAGTGCGACGAAGGACACGTCTCCCCCTGCGCGTCTCCCTCTGTGGGACACGCATCCGTTTCCTTGACTGATTCAAGACTGGCCGTCAGACTTGAGGGGTGCCAGAGGAAGAGACGATGCGCGCCGAGGACTGCTCCGCTGCCCTGCGGAGCAGTTCTCTGCGTGTGACCAAACAGCGGGTCGCGGTCCTGCGCGCGGTGGACGCCCACCCGCACGCCGACACCGAGACCGTCATCCGCGCGGTGCGGCGGGACCTCCCGGAGGTCTCCCACCAGGCCGTGTATGACTCACTCCATACTCTCACCGAAGTCGGGCTCGTCCGGTGCATCCAGCCGTCCGGGTCCGTCGCGCGCTATGAGCGGCGCGTCGGCGACAACCATCATCACCTCGTGTGCCGAATGTGCAGCGTCATCGTCGATGTCGACTGCACGATCGGGCGGGCTCCGTGCCTGACTCCTTCGCACGAGCATGGTTTCGCCGTCGAGCAGGCCGAAGTGACGTTCTGGGGAGTGTGCCCGGACTGTGCCGAGTCCAGCTCGGACGCAGACCCGGTGCGATCGCCCTCTGCAGTCTGAGATGGCCGGCGGCACCGCCACTTCGGCCATCAAGTCGACAATCAGGCGTTGACAACATCCGAGCCCGGAAGCGGGCTCGACAGCGAAAGGAACACAATGACCGACACCACCGTCACGGGCGGCTGCCCGGTAGTCCACGGCGCAGGGGCCAAGGCGCCGCAGGAGGCGCCCGCAGGCCTGGTCAATCCGGTGCAGGGAGACGCGAACAGCCACTGGTGGCCCAATCGCCTCAACCTCAAGATCCTGGCCAAGAACCAGCCGGCCGGCGATCCGATGGATCCCGACTTCGACTACGACGCCGAGTTCAACGAGCTCGACTACTACGCGCTCAAGGCCGACCTCGAAGAGCTGCAGAAGACCAGCCTCGACTGGTGGCCCGCGGACTTCGGCCACTACGGTCCCTTCATGATCCGGATGGCCTGGCACTCCGCCGGAACCTACCGGGTCATGGACGGACGCGGCGGGGGCAGCGAGGGCCAGCAGCGCTTCGCTCCGCTCAACTCCTGGCCCGACAACGTCGGCCTCGACAAGGCTCGCCGTCTGCTCTGGCCCGTGAAGAAGAAGTACGGCAAGAAGATCTCCTGGGCCGACCTCTTCATCCTCGCCGGAAACGTCGCTCTCGAGTCGATGGGATTCAAGACCTTCGGCTTCGCCGGCGGTCGCAAGGACGTCTGGGAGCCGGACAACGACGTCTACTGGGGCTCCGAGACCGAGTGGCTGGCCACCGACAAGCGCTACTTCGGCAACCGTGAGCTGCAGAAGCCGCTGGCCGCGACCCACATGGGCCTCATCTACGTCAACCCCGAGGGACCCGAGGGCGAGCCGGACCCGGTCAAGGCTGCCCATGACATCCGTGAGACCTTCGGTCGCATGGCGATGAACGACGAGGAGACCGTCGCCCTCATCGCCGGCGGGCACACCTTCGGCAAGACCCATGGCGCCGGACCCGAGGACCACAAGGGAGCCGACCCCGAGGCCGCTCCGATCGAGGACCAGGGCCTGGGCTGGAAGTCGAACTTCGGCACCGGCCACGGCAACGACACCATCGGCTCGGGCATCGAGGTCACCTGGACCTACCACCCGACCCGCTGGGACAACGAGTTCTTCCACATCCTCTTCGCCTACGAGTGGGAGGTCTTCGAGAACGAGGGCGGCCACCTCCAGTGGCGTCCGATCGACGGCGGCGGTGACGACATGGTGCCGATGGCCCACGGTGAGGGCCGCCGCGAGCCGCGCATGCTCACGACTGATCTGGCGCTGCGCTTCGACCCCATCTACGAGAAGATCTCGCGGCGTTTCAAGGACGATCAGCAGGCCTTCGAGGACGCGTTCGCGCGTGCCTGGTTCAAGCTCACGCACCGTGACATGGGACCGTCCACGCGCTACCTCGGCCCCGAGGCACCCAGCGAGGAGCTCCTCTGGCAGGATCCGGTTCCCGCCGGCACCCCGCTCTCGGCCGACCAGCTCGAGGCCGTCAAGGCCGCCGTGCGCGAGTCCGGACTGAGCGTCTCGCAGCTGGTCAAGACCACCTGGGCGGCGGCGTCGTCGCACCGTGTCTCCGACCTGCGCGGCGGCGTCAACGGCGGTCGTCTGCGGCTCGAACCGCAGCGCAGCTGGGAGGCCAACGAGCCGACCCAGCTCGCCCACGTCATCGAGGTGCTCGAGAGCATCGCCGAGCAGACCGGCGCGTCGTTCGCCGACGTCGTCGCGATCGCCGGAGCCGTCGGCGTCGAGACCGCGGCCCAGGCCGCCGGTGTCGACATCACCGTGCCGGTCTCGACCGGCCGCGGGGATGCCACCCAGGAGCAGACCGACGTCGAATCGTTCTCCTACCTGGAGCCGACTCACGACGGATTCCGCAACTACCTCACCGATGGCCTGCCGCTCAAGGCCGAGTTCCTGCTGCTCGACCGCGCCAACCTCCTCGGCCTCACTGCTCCGGAGATGACCGTGCTCATCGGCGGACTGCGCGTCCTCGGGGCCAACTTCGAGGACTCGGACCTCGGTGTCCTCACCGACCGCCCGGGCGTGCTGACGAACGACTTCTTCGTCAACCTGCTCGAACTCGGCAACATCTGGAAGCCCGTCGGGGAGTCCGAGACCGCCACGGTGTTCGAGTGCTACTCCCCCGAAGGCGAGAAGCTGTGGACCGGAAGCCGCTTCGACCTGCTCTTCGGTGCGAACTCCGAACTGCGGGCGCTGGCCGAGGTGTACGGTTCTGACGACGCCAAGGAGAAGTTCGTCGTCGACTTCGCCAAGGCCTGGTCGAAGGTCGTCGAGGCGGACCGCTTCGATCTCGACCGCGCTCCGGCGAGCCAGCGCAAGCGGCCTGTCGTCGCGCACTGAGCGCGCGCAGCGGCGTGAGCTGATCGCCACCGGCTGACAGTGCCGGGTGCCCCTCGTGGGCACCCGGCACTGTCGCATTACGCCGAGACGCTCCGCCGCTCGTGCCTGGTTCGGGCCGGACCGGGCTCCCGGTCGGCCCGGGTCCCCGGCTGGTTGGGGTTGGTCAGGTGTACCGGCGAGTCCGGGCTCAGGCCTCGGTGAGCCTGTACTCGGCGCCGAGGACCGCCGGGTCGAGCACGGCTCTCAGCAGTGCGACGTTCTGCGCCGTGCCCGTGTCCTCGGAAGACCGGCCATCGTCGGTCTGGGTGCCGTCGGTCTGTCCGGTCTGGGCGCCGGCACCGTCCTGGCTCGCGGACCCTCCCTGACTGGTCGACCCGGCGCCGTCGCCGTCCGCGCGTCCCGGGGGCCCACCCCTGCCGGGCCCGCCGCCGTCCTGGCCGGGCATGCCTCCCGGGCCTCCGCCGTCCCCGGCGGGCCCCTGTGTCGTCTGCCCGGCCAGGCCCGCTCCGGCGACGGAGCCGATCGCACCGCCCGCCAGTCCGCCGACGACGAAGAGCGCAGCTCCCGCGACGACGGCGGGGACGAGGGCGACCGTCCGCTTCGGCTTCGCCGGCATCGACGATCCGGCCGGCATCGCCTGCGTCGGGGTCGGGACCGCCTGTGGCGCGGAGTTCGGCCTTGCCGGCATCGACGATCCGGCCTGCGTCGTGGACGCCGGCGGCGCCTTGTGCGGTGCCGGATGCGGGTGCGCGGTCCGCGACTCCGGGGGGCCGACCTCAGGGACGCCGCCTCAGCCGGTGTCCCTGTCGGCGGGACGATGGTCGGCGGCATGGTTTCCGACGGGATGATTGTCGGTCATCGGGATCCTCCTTGTTCGATTCACTGGTGATCCCACTGTCGCGCCCGATCCTGTCGCCGGGCCCAGGTCGACCTGTGCCCTGGCTGTGGCTCCTCAGACCGCGCGGAAGCGCAGGAGGAACGTCGTTCCCGACGCCGAGGAGTCGACCGCGACCGAGCCGCCCATGAGGTCGACCAGACCCTTGACGATCGCGAGCCCGAGCCCGGAGGAACCGCCCTCGGCACCGTCCTCCCTGCTCCGGGAGGAGTCCCCGCGGACGAAGCGGTCGAACACCCTGCCGACGATCTCCTCGGGGATGCCGGGGCCGTCGTCCGTGACGGAGACCACCACCTCGGCGTCGGAGCCGCGTCCTTCGGCGCGGGCCTCGACACTGACCCGCGTCCCCGGCGGGGTGTGGACGCAGGCGTTCGTCACCACGGCGGAGACGACCTGCCGGACCCTGTCACCGGTCCCGCGCACCTCGAGCGCACGGGGCGGAAGGTCGAGCGCGATGTCGTGATCGCGGTGGACGACGTGGGCGTCCTCGACGAGTTCGACGAGGATGGCCGAGACATCGGTCGTCCCCTCCTCCGGCTGTCGGCCGGCCTCGAGGCGAGCGAGCAGGAGCAGGTCGTCGACGAGGCGCGACATCCGCTCCGCCCCGGAGTCGATCCGCGACAGGGACAGGCTGACCTCGGGCGGGACGTTCTCCCGGTGGGGCTTCGTCAGGTCCGCCCAGCCGCGGATGGTGGCGATCGGCGTCCGCAGCTCGTGGGAGGCGTCGGCGACGAAGCGGCGCATCTGCTCGTTCCCGCGGTACCTCTCCTCCAGCGCCCGGGAGACGTGGTCGAGCATCCTGTTCATCGACGCCCCGACGTCGCCGACCTCCGTGCCGGGCACCGCGAGTTCGTCCGGGACCCGCAGCGACAGCTCCGGGCGGCCGGCGCCGAGGTCGAGCTCGGTCACCTTCCGCGCCGTCCGGGCGACGTCGCGCAGCTCCCCGAGCTGCCGGTGGATGAGCACGCCGAGGAGGACGGCCGTGAGCACGACCCCGGCGGTCACGACGAGGGCCGTGGTCACCGCGATGCGCCCCAGTGAGGCGTCGACGCGCGCCTGCGGCAGACCGAAGACCGTCGTCACCGAGTCCGGCCCGACCCCCTCGGTCGTGCTCACCACGCGGTAGGCCCCGAGGTCGGGGATGGTCACGGTCTCCGGTCGACTGCCGTCGGCGGGGGCAGTCGCGGCGAAGGCGGCCACCGCCTCGGCGGGCAGGTCGAGGGGCTCGCCCGAGCCGGTGCGGGCGATGAGCCCGCGGTCCTCGCCGGCGCCTTCGGCGACGACGACGGCGCCGTCGCCGACGCCGGGCTGGAACAGGTAGCGCAGCCCGGGTCCGGGACCGTCGCCGGGATCGGGTCCGGGCTCGCCGGGCGGGCGGGTCTGCCCGCCGGCCTGCGCGGCCATCTCCTGCAGCTGGGAGTCGAGGTCGCCCATGAGGGAGGAGCGGACCGTGAGATAGGAGGCCGCCCCGATGCCGAAGCCGACGATGACGAGGACGGACACGGCGATGGCGATGAGACGGCTGCGCAGGGTCATCCGCCTCGCCCGGAACGTGCGGGTCATCGATCGGCGCGGATCGAGTAGCCGGCCCCGCGCTTCGTGTGGAAGAGCGGCGGCAGGTCGGGGAACGGGGCGTCGATCTTCTTGCGGAGGTAGGACACGTAGAGCTCGACGATGTTCCCGTTCCCCCCGAAGTCGTAGTCCCAGACCCGGTCGAGGATCTGCGACTTCGACAGGACGACCCGGGGATTGCGCATGAACAGCAGGAGCACCTCGTACTCCCGGGCGGTCAGCTCGATGGGCCGACCGGAGCGGGCCACCTCGTGCGTGGATTCGTTGAGCTCGAGGTCGCCGACCCTGAGCACGTCGTCCTCGGCCTCGGGGCCGACGGTGCGGCGGCGCAGCCGGGCCTCGATCCTGGCGACCACCTCGTCGAGGTTGAAGGGCTTCGTCACGTAGTCGTCCCCGCCGAGGCGCAGCCCGGTGAGCCTGTCGTCGACCTCGTCCCGGGCCGAGAGGAACACCACCGGGGTCTCGATGCCCTCACCGCGCAGCTTCTCGATGACGCCGAACCCATCGAGGTCGGGAAGCATGACGTCGAGGACGATCGCGTCGAAGCGCTTGGCCCGGGCCCGGGCCACCGCCGCCCGCCCGGTGCCCACACCCTCGGCCGACCACCCCCTGACCTGACAGGCCATGACGAGGAGTTCGGCGAGGTTCTTCTCGTCGTCGACGATGAGGATCCGGGGTGCGGTGGTCTGCGCGGTGCCGTCCATGTCACGATTATCCATCACCGCTCCCCTCCCCGGCTCCGAGGTCGTAGAGCGTGATGCCGTCGACCTCGGTGGCGGTGAAGTTCTCCTCCACCCACGACTGGATCTGCGCACTCGTCGAGGACAGAGCCCCGCCGGGGCCGCCGTTCCCGCCGGCGATGTACCAGTGGATGCGTCCGTCGGCGACGAGCTGCGCGAACTCCTCGACCGTGGGAGAGGGATCCGTGCCGTTGAAACCGCCGATGGCCAGGACCGGCTCTCCCGTCGACAGCTGGTAGCCGGCCGCCTGGTTCGCACCGGTCGTCGCGGCGATCCACGTGTACTGGTCGGCATCGGCCTCGAGCACGGAGGCGAGTTCCGCCGAGGGGGCGCTGCCGTTGAGCAGACCGCCCATTCCGCCCCCGCCGGCCTGACCCCCGGGGCCGCCGGTCTGGCCGCCGTCGGTCTGGCCGCCGCCTGCTCGGCCCCCGCCAGGACCTCCTCCCCCGCCGGGGCCGTTCGCCGAGGTGCCGGCGATGGTGACGATCGAGCCCTGCGTCTCCTGGGCGATGGTCCGGGCCGTGAGCTGGGCGGGCAGCGCGAGAGTCGAGAGGACAGCAGCGACGAGGAGCGCGATCGCAGCGCCCCGGACCGGTGCCGTCCACCTCGGGCCCGAGAGCGTCCCGTGGAGGACGAGGGCGATGCCCGTGCCGACGCCGAGGACGAGCACGCCCCAGGTCAGCGGCGTCGGGATTCCCGACATCCCGGACGCGAGCACGAACTGCCAGGTGACCGTGAGGGCGAGCACGAGGCCGAGCACGATTCGGGAGTTCCTGCTGCCGCGGTCGACGAGGAGCGCGACGGCGAGCCCGATGACGGCGGCGAGCGCAGGCACGAGGGCGACCCCGTAGTATTCGTGGACGATTCCCGACATGTAGCTCAGGGTCAGCCACGTGACGACCAGCCACCCGCCCCAGAGGACGAGGGCCGCGGCCGCCGAGCCGGGGGACGCATCCGGCGCAGCGAGCCGCCGGCCGGCTGCTGCCTGCCGGCGCCGGAGGACGAGCACGAGTGCCGCGACGACGAGGAGGACGAGCGCGGTGGGCAGGAACCATGCGATCTGGGCGCCGAAGGAGCCGGTGAAGAGGCGGGCGATTCCCGTCTCTCCCCAACCGCCCGCGCCGCCGACGGAGCCCGCCTCGTTCCCGTTGAGGCGCCCGAACCCGTTGTAGCCGAAGGTGAGCTCGAGGAAGGAGTCCGTCTGGGAGCCGCCGACGTAGGGTCGCAAGTGGGACGGCAGGAGCTCGACCAGCGCGATCCACCACCCGGCCGAGACCGCCATGACCGCGATCGGAACGAGCACGAGGAGGAGGCGCCGGGGCCAGGATGCCCGTGCGAAGAGCAGCCAGGCGAGCGCGAGCGCGGGGGTGATGAGGAGGACCTGGAACTGCTTGGTGAGGAAGCCGAGTCCGAGCGCGACGCCGGTCAGCGCCAGCCGGCCGATGACCCGCCGAACCCTCACCGCGGCCAGCGCCCGCTGGGTCGCGACGACGGCGACGGTCATCAGTGCCACGAGCAGCGCGTCGGGGTTGTTGTATCGGAACATCAGCGCAGCGACCGGGCTGAGCGCGAAGACGAGGCCGACGCCGAGGGCCGCGGCCTTCTCGATGCGGGCGCGGACGTGCCCGCGCAGGGCCAGCCGCATGGAATGGGCGAGCAGCAGCACGGTCGCCGCCGCCAGGAGCACCTGCGGCAGGAGCATCGAGAACGAGGAGAAGCCGAGGATCCGGGCGCTCAGTGCCATCAGCCACAGCGAGGCCGGGGGCTTGTCGACGGTGATCGCATTGGCCGCGTCGAGTGATCCGAAGAGGAAGGCCTCCCAGTCCTGGGAGCCCGCCTGGACGGCCGCGGCGTAGTAGGAGTTCGCCCAGCCGTTTCCGGTGAGGTCGACGAGGTAGCCGGCCACGACGGCCAGGCACAGGCCGGCGAGCCCGACCGGGTACCACCACCGCGCCACCCGGGACTGCTCAGCCCTCTCGCGCATCGTCGCTTCAGTCTGCACGCTCATCGCAGGCTCCCTTCCCGGGCGAAGACCCAGAGCTTCTGCAGGGTGAATCGGACCACGGTGGCGACGAGGTTGGCGACGGTGAGCACAGCCAGCGTCCAGGCGCCGTTCAAGTCGCTCGTGGCCAGCAGGGCAGCGGAGGTCATCGCCCAGCCGACGCCGAATGCGACGAGGTCCTTGAGGTGATGCGCCAGCTGGTCCTGCGGCGACCGGAGGCCGAAGGTGTGGCGCCGGTTGAGCGCGGTGCCGAGCAGCGTCGAGATGAGCAGGGCGGCGACGTTGGCGACCCCCGCCGAGACGAGGCCCGAGGCGAACCAGAAAAGCAGGGAGTACACGAGCGTGCAGACGATCCCGACGTCGACGAAGTGGAGGATCTGGGCTCCGGTGTTCGGCACCGCCGGAGCGCGTCCCAGCCGGGCCCCGATCCGGGCCAGCGGCAGGCGTCCGCGCCTGGCGTCCCGGCGCAGTCGGAGGATGCCCTTGAAGTCGTCGACGGCGGTGCGGACGACGTCGACGGAGGAGTCGGGGTCAGCGGTCCAGTCCGCCCAGAACTCCCGGATGCGCAGTCCCGACCATTGGGCGAGGGTGAGCAGCTCGGTGTCGAAGAACCATCCGTCGTCCTCGACGACGGGGAGGAGCGCCTGGGCGGCGGGTCGCGAGATCGCCTTGAGACCGCACTGGGCGTCGGAGTACTCGGCGCCGAGGCCGATCGAGAGCAGACGGTTGTAGCAGCGGGAGATGATCTCGCGGCCGACTCCCCGCTGGACCCGGGCCTGCGGATGGAGGCGGCCGGCGATCGCGACGTCGGCCGTGCCCGCGGAGATCGCCGTGACCATCGGGTCGAGGAGAGCGAGGTCGGTGGCGAGGTCGACATCGGTGTAGACGAGCACCTCGGCGCTCGACTCCAGCCACACCGTCCTCAGGGCCCGGCCCCGGCCCTTCTCCTCGAGGCGGACGGCGCGGACGTTCGAGTGCGACCGGGCCAGCTCCTCGGCGATCCGACCCGTCGCATCTGTGCTCGCGTTGTCGGCGATGACGATCGTCATCTCGTGCAGGCTGTCCGCGACATGGTCGATGAGGGTGTGGATCGACCGTTCCAGGGTCGACTCCTCGTTGTGGACGGGAACGACGAGATCGACCTGGGCTGCGTGCGGCGGGGAGCTGCGCTCGCGGGTGGCGACCGGGACCGGGGGCCGGGCCGCGTCTTCATGGCTCTTCATGCCTCAAGGCTCCGACCGGGCGCTATGCCGGCGATGGGCCGCACCTGTGCTCAGCCTGTGACCTTCTCGCCGGAGGAGCGGAGGTGAGCACGGACGACGACGCGCAGGTGGGCGTCCGGTTCCCTGGGCTGTGACCCGGGCGACAGCCGCCGACTACACTGGTGGCATGCCCCAGCCCGAACTCCCGCCCCCACCACGCATCCGCGCCGCCGACAAGGACCGAGACGCCGTGCTCAAGGTCATCACCGATGCCGTGAGCAACGGGCGGCTCGACCCCGAGGAGACCGCGGAACGTCAGGACGCCGCGATCACGGCGAAGTACCTCGACGACCTCATGCCCCTCATCGAGGACCTCCCCGAAGGACACGACCTCTACCGCACCCTCCAGCTGCAATCGGGAATCGCCCCCTCGGGCGAGCTCGACCGCCTGCAGCGGGGACCCGCACTCCTCTCCCCCCGGGCCGAACCGGGGTCCGCCGCGCCGATCAACTCCGTCGCGGTGCTCTCCGGCCGTGAGATCGACGTCCCCCCGGGCACCGCCGAGCTGACCACCTACGCTCTCATGGGGGGCGACGACATCGACCTCTGCGAGGTGATGGGCCCGGGAGTGACGGTGACGATCACCTCCTTCGCGATGTGGGCCGGCAACTCCATCTACGTCCCGCCCGGAGTGCGGATCAGGGACGAGACGATCAACCTCCTCGCCGGCAACGAGGTCAAGGGCGATGCCCGGGGCGACGGATCGAACGGCACCCTCGTCCTCAAGGGGTTCTCCCTCATGGCCGGCCATGACGTCCGCCTGGCCAAGGGCTACCGGGCGAAGGATCAGAGGTCGCTGCGTTGAGGATCGGAGTGCTCACCTCCGGTGGCGACTGCCCCGGGCTCAACGCCGTCATCCGCGGGATCGTGCGCAAGGGGATCATCGCGCACGGGTCGTCCTTCGTCGGCATCCGCGACGGCTGGCGGGGCCTGCTCGAGGACGATGTGTTCGAGATGTCGATGCTCGACGTCCGCGGCCTGTCCGGCCGCGGCGGCACGATCCTCGGCACGTCCCGCACCCACCCCTACGAGGACGGCGGTCCCGCGCAGATGCGTGAGGTCATCGCCCGCCACGAGCTCGAGGCGATCATCGCGATCGGCGGCGAGGGCACGCTCTCGGGTGCGGCCCGCCTCGTCCGCGATGAGGGCCTGCCGATCATCGGGGTGCCGAAGACGATCGACAACGACCTCGACGCCACCGACTACACCTTCGGATTCGACACGGCCCAGTCCATCGCCACCGAGGCGATCGACCGGCTCCGCACGACCGCGGAGTCCCATCACCGCTGCATGGTCATCGAGGTGATGGGCCGCAATGTCGGCTGGATCGCGCTGCACGCCGGCATGGCCGCGGGCGCCCATGCCATCCTCATGCCGGAGTTCCCCGTCACCTTCGAGCAGATCGGCGCGTGGGTGACGTCGGCCAGGGACCGCGGACGCGCCCCGATCGTCGTCGTCGCCGAGGGATTCGTGCCCGAGGGGCTCGACGAGCAGGTCGCCGACCACGGGCTCGACAGCAGGGGCCGGGTCCGCCTCGGCGGGATCGCCAATCGCCTGGCCCCGCGGATCGAGGAGGTCACCGGCATCGAGACCCGCGCGACGATCCTCGGGCACCTGCAGCGCGGCGGATCGCCCACCGCCTACGACCGTGTGCTCTCGACGAGGTTCGGGATGGCCGCCGTGGACCTCGCCGTCGAGCGTCGCTGGGGCACGATGGCCAGCCTCAAGGGCACGGAGATCGTCGCCGCGCGGATGTCGGATGCCGTCCACAGCATCAAGTACGTGCCCCGGTCCCGGTGGGACGAGGCGCGGATCCTCTTCGGCTGAGCCGGGAGCCGTCGCCCCGCCGGACGCAGGGATCGTCGCGACCTCGAAGCGGGGCGGGCGCTGAGACGCGAGAGGGGCACCCACCAGATGGTGGATGCCCCTCTCGCGTCTCAGCGGCTCAGACTCTCAGGTCCTCAGTTGAAGGCTCCGTAGTCGTAGTCCTCCAGCGGGATCGCCGAGCCTGAGTCTCCGCCGATGCCGGCGTAGAAGTCACCGTAGCTGTTGGTGAACATCTCCGCCTTGGCCTCCTCCGTCGGCTCCACGACGATGTTGCGGTGCGTCTGGAGACCGGTGCCGGCCGGGATGAGCTTACCGAGGATGACATTCTCCTTGAGGCCGAGCAGGGTGTCCGACTTGCCCTCCATCGCCGCCTCGGTGAGGACGCGGGTCGTCTCCTGGAAGGAGGCGGCCGACAGCCACGACTCGGTGGCCAGCGAGGCCTTCGTGATGCCCATCAGCTCGTCACGGGCCGACGCGGGCTGTCCGCCCTCGGCGACGACGCGACGGTTCTCGGCCTGGTACCGACCGCGGTCGACGAGCTCGCCCGGCAGCAGGTTCGTGTCGCCGGATTCGATCACGGTGACGCGACGCAGCATCTGCCGCACGATGACCTCGATGTGCTTGTCGTGGATGCCCACACCCTGCGAGCGGTACACCTTCTGCACCTGCTCGACGAGGAAGCGCTCCGCCTCGCGGCGGCCGCGGATCCGCAGCACCTGCTTCGGGTCGACCGCGCCGACGACGAGCTGGTCGCCGGCCTTGACGTTCTGGCCCTCCTCGACGAGGAGGCGGGCGCGCTTGGACACCGCGTGCTCGATCTCCTCGCTGCCGTCATCGGGGGTGATGATGACGAAGCGGGTCTTGCGGCTGTCGTCGATCTTCACCCGGCCGGTCGCCTCGGCGATGGGCGCGAAGCCCTTCGGGGTCCGGGCCTCGAAGAGCTCGGTGACACGCGGCAGACCCTGGGTGATGTCACCCGAGGACGCGGCCACACCACCGGTGTGGAACGTCCGCATGGTCAGCTGGGTGCCCGGCTCGCCGATCGACTGGGCCGCGACGGTGCCGATGGCCTCGCCGATGTCGACGAGCTTTCCGGTGGCCATCGACCGGCCGTAGTGCATGGCCGAGATCTGGACGTCGGAGTCCGCGGTGAGGACCGAGTGGACCTTGAGCTCGGTGATGCCGGCCTCGACGAGCTTGCTGATGGTCTCACCGGTGACGTCGGTCTTCGCCGGGACGATGACGTTGCCCTCGGCGTCGGTGACGTCGGAGACGGTGAGCCGGCCGTAGAGGCTGGTCTCGACGAACTCGTGCGGAACGAGGTTGCCCTCGTGATCGCGCTCGGCCACGGGCAGGGTGATGCCCTTGTTCGAGTCGGTCTCCGCGGTGCGGACGATGACGTCCTGCGACACGTCGACGAGGCGACGGGTGAGGTAGCCCGAGTCGGCGGTCCGCAGAGCGGTGTCGGCCAGGCCCTTGCGGGCACCGTGCGAGGCGATGAAGTACTCGAGCACCGACAGGCCCTCGCGGTAGTTCGAGGTGATCGGACGCGGGATGATCTCACCCTTCGGGTTCGTCACCAGACCGCGCATACCCGCGAGCTGACGGACCTGCATCCAGTTGCCCGAGGCGCCGGACTCGACGAGCCGGAGAACCGAGTTCTCCTCCGGGAAGTTCGTCCGCATGACCTCGTCGACCTTCTCGGTCGTCTCGGTCCAGAGCTTGACGAGCTCGTTGCGGCGCTCGTCGTCGGTCAGGGCGCCGAGTTCGTACTGTTGCTGGACCTTGGTGTCGAGCGCCTCGGCGTGATCGATGATCTCGGTCTTCGCCGCCGGGGACACGACGTCGGACATCGCGATGGTGATGCCCGAGCGGGTCGCCCAGTGGAAGCCATTGGCCTTGAAGTTGTCCAGGGTCTGGGCGACCTCGACCTTCGGGTACTCCTCGGCGAGGTGGTTGACGATCCGGCTCAGCGCCTTCTTGTCGACCGTCGAGTTGACGTAGACGTAGTCGGCGGGCAGGAAGTCGTTGAACAGCGCCCGACCGAGAGTGGTCTGCACGTCGAGCGGATCGCCGGCCTCCCAGCCCTCGGGGACCTCGAGGTCGGCGCCGGGGACGACGTTCTCGAGACGGATCGTCACGACCGAACCGAGGTCGAGCTCGCCGCGGTCGAAGGCCATGATGGCCTCGCCGAGACCCGAGAAGGCGCGTCCTTCGCCGGCCAGTCCCTTCCGCTCAGAGGTCAGGTGGTAGAGGCCGATGATCATGTCCTGGCTGGGCATGGTCACGGGCTTGCCGTCGGAGGGCTTGAGGATGTTGTTGGCCGAGAGCATGAGGATGCGGGCCTCGGCCTGCGCCTCGGGGCTCAGCGGCAGGTGCACGGCCATCTGGTCACCGTCGAAGTCGGCGTTGAACGCCGAGCACACGAGCGGGTGCAGCTGGATGGCCTTGCCCTCGATGAGCTGCGGTTCGAACGCCTGGATGCCCAGTCGGTGCAGGGTCGGTGCGCGGTTGAGCAGCACCGGGTGCTCGGTGATGACCTCTTCGAGGACGTCCCACACCTGCGGGTGCTGACGCTCGACCATCCGCTTGGCCGACTTGATGTTCTGCGCGTGGTTGAGATCGACGAGGCGCTTCATGACGAACGGCTTGAACAGCTCCAGCGCCATGGTCTTGGGCAGACCGCACTGGTGCAGGCTCAGGGTCGGGCCGACGACGATGACCGAACGGCCGGAGTAGTCGACGCGCTTGCCGAGCAGGTTCTGGCGGAACCGGCCCTGCTTGCCCTTGAGCATGTCGGACAGCGACTTGAGCGGACGGTTGCCGGGACCGGTGACGGGACGACCGCGACGGCCGTTGTCGAACAGCGAGTCGACGGCTTCCTGGAGCATCCGCTTCTCGTTGTTGACGATGATCTCCGGCGCCCCGAGGTCGAGCAGCCGCTTGAGGCGGTTGTTGCGGTTGATCACCCGACGGTAGAGGTCGTTGAGGTCGGAGGTCGCGAAGCGGCCGCCGTCCAGCTGGACCATCGGGCGCAGCTCAGGCGGGATCACCGGAACGACGTCGAGGACCATGCCCTCGGGGTTGTTGTCGGTGGTCATGAACGCGTTGACGACCTTGAGGCGCTTGAGCGCACGGGTCTTGCGCTGGCCCTTGCCGGTCTGGATGAGCTCGCGCAGCTTCGCGGCCTCGGCCTCGAGATCGAAGTCGAGCAGGCGCTTCTGGATCGCCTCGGCGCCCATCGCCCCCGTGAAGTAGAGGCCGAAGCGGTGGAACATCTCGCGGTACAGGCTCTCGTCGCCCTCGAGGTCGTTGACCTTGAGGTTCTTGAACCGGTCCCACACCTGCTCGAGGCGCTCGATCTCACGATCGGCGTTGCGCCGCAGCTTCTCCATCTCCTTGTCGGCCTGGTCCCGCAGCTTCTTCTTGGCCTGGGCGGTCCCGCCCTCGGCCTCGACGGCGGCGAGGTCCTCTTCGAGCTTCTTGGCCCGACGATCGATGTCGGCGTCCCGGCGCGAACCGATCTGCTGCTTCTCGACGTCGATCTTGTTCTGCAGGCTCGGCATGTCGCGGTGGCGCGATTCCTCGTCCACCGAGGTGATCATGTAGGCCGCGAAGTAGATGACCTTCTCGAGGTCCTTCGGGGCGAGGTCGAGCAGGTAGCCCAAGCGCGAGGGCACGCCCTTGAAGTACCAGATGTGGGTGACCGGTGCGGCCAGCTCGATGTGGCCCATGCGCTCACGGCGCACCTTGGCCCGGGTCACCTCGACGCCGCAGCGTTCGCAGATGATGCCCTTGAAGCGCACGCGCTTGTACTTGCCGCACGCGCACTCCCAGTCGCGGGTGGGGCCGAAGATCTTCTCGCAGAAGAGTCCGTCCTTCTCCGGCTTCAGGGTCCGGTAGTTGATGGTCTCAGGCTTTTTCACCTCACCGTGTGACCAGCCGCGGATGGAATCCGCGGTGGCAAGACCGATACGCAGCTCATCAAAGAAATTGACGTCAGGCACGTAAATCCTCTTTCCTGGCGATGAACGAGACGTTCATCAAAAAGTTGTGTCGGTTGAAGCGGAAGTCCTCAGACTTCTTCCACGGTCTGTGCCTCGCGGTGGGACAGGTCGATGCCGAGCTCCTCGGCGGCACGGTAGACCTCGTCCTCCGAGTCGCGCATCTCGACCTGCCCTCCGTCGGAGGACAGAACTTCGACGTTGAGGCACAGGGACTGCATTTCCTTGATGAGGACCTTGAACGACTCGGGGATCCCCGGATCGGGCAGGTTCTCTCCCTTGACGATGGCTTCGTAGACCTTGACGCGGCCCGGGATGTCATCGGACTTGATCGTCAGCAGCTCCTGCAGCGTGTACGCCGCGCCGTAGGCCTCGAGGGCCCACACTTCCATTTCACCGAAGCGCTGACCGCCGAACTGCGCCTTTCCACCGAGCGGCTGCTGGGTGATCATCGAGTACGGTCCGGTCGAACGCGCGTGGATCTTGTCGTCGACGAGGTGGTGGAGCTTGAGCATGTACATGTAGCCGACCGAGATCGGGTACGGGAACGGCTCACCGGAGCGACCGTCGAACAGCTGGGCCTTGCCCGAGGAGTCGATGAGCCGATCCCCGTCGCGGTTCGGGTTCGTCGAATCCAGCAGTCCGCGCAGCTCCTGCTCGTGCGCACCGTCGAAGACCGGGGTCGCCAGGTTGGTGCCGGCCTCGGCCTCGCGGGCGGCATCCGGCAGCTCGGCGGCCCAGTCGGGGCTGCCCTCGATCTTCCAGCCCTGCTTCGAGATCCATCCGAGGTGGATCTCGAAGACCTGACCGATGTTCATCCGGCGGGGAACGCCGTGCGGGTTGAGGATGACGTCGACCGGGGTTCCGTCGGCGAGGAACGGCATGTCCTCGACCGGCAGGATGGTCGAGATGACGCCCTTGTTGCCGTGGCGGCCGGCCATCTTGTCGCCGATGGTGATCTTGCGCCGCTGGGCGACGTAGACGCGGACCATCTGGTTGACGCCGGGCGAGAGCTCGTCGTCGTCCTCACGGTCGAAGACGCGCACGCCGATGACGGTGCCGATCTCGCCGTGGGGCACGCGCAGCGAGGTGTCGCGGACCTCACGGGACTTCTCACCGAAGATCGCCCGCAGCAGGCGCTCCTCCGGGGTCAGCTCTGTCTCACCCTTCGGGGTGACCTTGCCGACGAGGATGTCGCCGTCGGTGACCTCGGCGCCGATGCGGATGATGCCGCGATCGTCGAGGTCGGCCAGCGCGTCCGGGGAGATGTTCGGGATGTCCCGGGTGATCTCCTCGGCACCGAGCTTGGTGTCGCGGGCGTCGACCTCGTGCTCCTCGATGTGGATCGAGGACAGGACGTCGTCCTGGACGAGACGCTGGGAGAGGATGATCGCATCCTCGAAGTTGTAGCCCTCCCACGACATGAATGCCACGAGGAGGTTCTTGCCGAGCGCCATCTCGCCGTTCTGGGTCGACGGCCCGTCGGCGAGCACCGCGCCCGCCTCGACCCGATCGCCCTCGTCGACGATGATGCGCTGGTTGTACGAGGTGCCGTGGTTGGACCGCTTGAACTTCGCGGCCCGGTAGGTCTGCATGGTCCCGTCGTCGGCGAGGACGGTGACGTAGTCCGCGGAGACCTCGGTGATGACACCGGACTTCTCCGCGACGATGACGTCGCCGGCGTCGACGGCGGCACGGTACTCCATGCCGGTGCCCACGACCGGGGACTCCGACATCACCAGCGGCACGGCCTGACGCTGCATGTTCGCGCCCATGAGGGCGCGGTTGGCGTCGTCGTGCTCGAGGAACGGGATGAGCGCCGAGGCGACCGACACCATCTGCCGTGCCGAGACGTCCATGAAGTCGATCTGGTCCCGGAGCACCAGCTCGGCCTCTCCGCCGCCGCCCTTGGGCCGGGCGAGGACCTCCTCCTCGGCGAAGCGCTGGTCCTCGGTCAGCGGGGCGTTGGCCTGCGCGATGTTGTAGTCGAGCTCGTCGTCGGCCGTGAGGTACTCGGTCTCATCGGTGACGACACCGTCGACGACCTTGCGGTACGGGGTCTCGATGAAGCCGAAGGGGTTGATCCGCGCGTAGGACGCGAGCGAGCCGATGAGGCCGATGTTCGGGCCCTCGGGGGTCTCGATGGGGCACATGCGCCCGTAGTGCGAGGGGTGGACGTCGCGGACCTCCATCGCGGCGCGATCGCGCGACAGACCGCCGGGGCCCAGCGCGGACAGGCGGCGCTTGTGGGTCAGACCCGCGAGCGGGTTGTTCTGATCCATGAACTGGCTCAGCTGCGAGGTGCCGAAGAACTCCTTGATCGCGGCCACCACGGGGCGGATGTTGATCAGGGTCTGCGGGGTGATCGCCTCGACGTCCTGGGTCGTCATCCGCTCGCGGACGACGCGCTCCATGCGCGACAGACCGGTCCGGACCTGGTTCTCGATGAGCTCGCCGACGGCGCGGATGCGGCGGTTGCCGAAGTGGTCGATGTCGTCGAGCTTGACCCGCAGGTCGATCGTCTCGCCGTCGCGGACACCGGGCATGGTCTCGTTGCCCGCATGGAGGGAGACGAGGTAGCGGATGGTCGCGGCGACGTCGTCGACGGACAGCACGGAGTCGCTCAGGGGCGCGTCGAGTCCGAGCTTGCGGTTGACCTTGTAGCGGCCGACCTTGGCCAGGTCGTAGCGCTTGGGGTTGAAGTAGAGGTTGTTGAGCAGGTTGCGGGCGGCCTCGGCGGTCGCCGGCTCGGCCGGGCGCAGCTTCTTGTAGATGTCGAGCAGCGCCTCGTCCTGCGTTGTGACCGTGTCCTTGGCCAGGGTCTCGCGGATCGACTCGAAGTCGCCGAACTCCTCGAGGATCTTCGCCTCGCTCCAGCCCAGGGCCTTGAGCAGGACGGTCACGGACTGCTTGCGCTTGCGGTCGAGGCGCACACCGACCTGGTCACGCTTGTCGACCTCGAACTCCAGCCAGGCACCGCGGGAGGGGATGATCTTCGCGGTGAAGATGTCCTTGTCGGTGGTCTTGTCGACGCTCGACTCGAAGTAGGCGCCGGGCGAGCGCACGAGCTGCGAGACGACGACGCGCTCGGTGCCGTTGACGATGAAGGTGCCCTTGTCGGTCATCAGCGGGAAGTCACCCATGAAGACCGTCTGGCTCTTGATCTCGCCGGTGTTGTTGTTCATGAACTCGGCGGTGACGTAGAGCGGCGCCGAGTAGGTCATGTCGCGCTCTTTGCACTCGTCGATCGAGTACTTGGGAGCTTCGAAGCGGTGCTCCCGGAACGACAGGGACATCGATCCACCGAAGTCCTCGATCGGTGAGATCTCTTCGAAGATGTCCTCGAGCCCCGAAGTGGTGGCGACCGAGTCATCGCCGATCTCGATGGCCTCGGCGACGCGGTCCTGCCACGCTTCCGAGCCGATGAGCCAGTCGAAGCTGTCCGTCTGCAGACCGAGCAGATCGGGAACCTCGAGGGGTTCGCGAATCTTCGCGAAGGAGATTCTCTTGGGGGGGTTAGCGGTCCTGGTGTTATCGTTGGCGGCGGCCAATGGGATCCTTCCGAGTGCTTCACCATTAAGTGCGCAGGCTCCCCACCCGAGGAACCGTGATCGACCGGTGTGTCAGATTTCGACACCGGGCGACACCATGGTTCACTGGAGTGGAATCGCAGTGCCCCCCGCTATATGAAGGCACGCCACAGACAGAGCAACGCAAATATCAAGCTTATAGCACGCGGTCAAGTCATGCAAGGCGTTTCTGCCACACCCCGGTCCACGCGTGCGTCGCGAATCCCGCCAGGTCGTTGATCGCGAGCATCCACGAGTTCTCCGCCGCATTCCATGTGTAGACCCGCCTGACACCGGTCGCCGCCGCCAGCGCCGTGTGGTTGGCGATCTTCAGGTGCGCGCCGAGACGGTGTCCCCGGTGCTCCTTCGCGACGATCGTCGCTCCCTGCCAGCCCGCCTCTGGGCGGTCGAGGGACTCGGCGACCTCGGTGAACCCCGCCGCCGCGTCGCCGTGCAGGGCGAGCGCGGTGTGCATCCGCTCCCCCGACCGGGCCCGTTCGGCGTCGAGCTCGCGCACCCGCTCCTCGTCCCACCGCTCCTCCTCGGACAGCCGCTGCGCCCCCGGGGTGTCCGTCGACATCCGCTGATGGAGCACGGCCATGCCCGCGAGATGCTCCTCGGGGGTCGCTCCGCTCCAGGTCAGGATCGAGTAGTCGGGGTCGAAGTCGCCGATGTCGATTCCCGCCGCGGTCGCAGTGCGCGCCGCCGAGCAGCGCTCGAGCTGTTCGAGGACGAAGCCGTGACGGGCGAGGAACGCCACCGAGGGAACGCCGAGGGACAGGCTGCCGACTCCGGACGCGGCCGCGAGGTGCGCCTGCCTGCGTGCGGCCGTGCACTCCTCGACCGGGACCTCGTTGAAGCTGAGCAGTCGGGTGCGGCCGGAGCCGGTGAGGTCGGCCTCCATCCGCGCGAGCAGCGCGGATCCCAGCCCCTGCCGCCGGCGTGCGGGGTCGACGGCCAGCCACACCTCCGCCTGGTCGGTGTTGTCGACGAGGCCGAGGTGGGCGGTCCCCTTCGCCACGATCTCCCCGCCGAGGCGCCCGACCCAGAACTCGCGGGTCGTGTACCGGGTCGACGCCCGCAGCGCCTGCCGCACCTGCGTGGGCAGCGGGCCGAAGTCGGGGCCGAGGCCCGAGGCCGCGTTCTCCCGGGTGTCGAAGGCGACCACCTCGGCGACGAGGGAGTCGAGCTGTGCGCCGCTGAGCGCTGCGGGCCGGATTCGGGTGATCTGCATGAGGTCCTCGTCGATGGTGGGAACGCCCACAGTCTAGACTCCCCTCATGGCCACGGTCACCGTTCTCTCCTTCGATCCTGCCCGCGTCAACTGCGCGATCATCACCGGCAGGTCCCGCACCCTCATCGTCGACGCCGGCCCCGGGCCGCGCTCCGCCCGCACCCTCGCCGCGCGCGCCGCCGAGCTCAGCGTCGCGGCCACCGGCCGGCGCACGCCCGTCGACGTCGTCACCACCCACGACCACTGGGACCACTTCTTCGGCAATCGGACGCTGCGCGACGAGGGGGCCGAGACTGTCTGGGCGTCGCCCGCGTTCGCCGCCGATCAGGAGGCGACGGCGTGGATCGCCCTCGACGCGCTGCGCCGCGACCCCGAGCATGCGGGGTTCGCCGCCGATCTGCCCGCGAACCCGTCCGACCTCGTCGTCGAGGTGACCCCTGTGCCGGATGGGGGCCTCGACCTCGGCGGGTCCCGGGCCGAGTTCCATGTCCTCGGCGGGCATTCCACGTCCGACGTCGTCGTCCGCCTGCCCGACGAGGGGATCGTCCTCACCGGCGACCTCGTCGAGGAGGGCGATCCCCCGCAGGCCGGCGGGGACGCCGCTCTGGCCGAGTGGGCGCGCAGCCTCGATGCGCTCCTGTCCTTCCCCGAGGCGCGGGTGTTCGTGCCCGGGCACGGGGTGCCCGTCGACCGCGGCTTCGTCGAGCGGCAGCGCGACGACCTCGACGGTTTCCGCCGGATGGGGGCCGACGCCGAGGTGGCGCTGCCGGCCCGTTCGATGCCAGGTGAGCACGATCGCTCGGTTCCCCGCGAGTCCGCACTGACCCGGGAATCGTGACCTCTCCGCGGTCCTAGCGCCGCGCGTCGGGCCGCCGGCGCTGCAGGGCGGTGACGAGGTCCCCGCCGATGACGCCGAACAGCGTCTGCGACCAGATGCTCGAGCCCTCGACGTAGGGCCGGTCGCCGTCGAAGATCCACTGCAGCTGGTTGCCCTCGCGCAGGTCTGCGGAGCAGTCCGCGCAGACCGGGACCCGAACGCTGCGCGCATCGGCGTCGACGCGCGCGGTGGTCGTCGCCTCCCCGTGCAGCGGATTGACCGTGCACAGGCTCTGCGGGAGACCGCCCTGGCGACCGCGCCTCCTCCGGTGCTCACTCACCTCGGCGATCTCCCGCCCCGCCTGCCGCAGCAGCACCATCGCACCGGCGAGGTCGAGGCGGTCCGCGGTCTCGTCGTCGACGATCGTCCGCGCCCACTGATAGGCGTCGAGGGCTCGGGTGACCCGGGCCGCATCCGTCTCGTCGAGGGTCCGCAGTCGCAGTCGGTCCAGTCTCTCGGCGAGGCTCGCGGTATCGGCGTGGATGCTCTCCCGCAGCGACCTGCGCTGGAGCGAATCGACCTTGCGGAGGAGTTCGCCGGGCAGCTGGTACGCCTGCTGCCGGCGCGCCTGCGCCCGTCTCTGCCGGAGGCCGCGGAGGAGGAAGACGCCGGCGATGACGAGCGCCAGGACGAGGACCGACCCGCCGAGGAAGAGCGGGGCGAAGCTGCTCGAGGTGTCCTGGACGACCTCGCCCTGCCCCACCTCCTCCACGGTCTCCCCGGGGAGCTCGTCCGGTGCGGTCTGCGGATCGGCGTAGAGGTCGAGGAGGATGTTGAGCTTCGTCAGCGATGGTGTGCCGTGGCTCCACGTGTCGTAGCCCACGGACATCTGCTCCATCACCTGCATCTGGAGGTCGTGGTCGTCCTCGAAGTGCACGTCGACGGCGAGGTCGGTCTTGCCGTTGACCATGATGAAGGAGCCCTCACCGCCGTTGAACACCTTGATCTGCTCGAGCAGGTCGCGGTCGATGTGGTCGTCGGGCACGGCGATGACGTAGACGTCGAAGTCGAGGCCCTCGGCCTTCGACTTCGCGGTCTCCAGCAGTCGGGGGTCGAGGTGGCCGGCGACCGCCGGGTCGACGTGGAACGGCTCGGTCTTCAGCGCCTCGGCGATGGTCTGTGCGTCCACTGCTCAGCCCTTTCGGTTCGTGGTCTGCAGGGCGTCCCGTCCGCCGGTCCGGTGGTGACGGACGACGGTGATGACGGCCGCCCCGGTCCCGGTGACGATGAGGCCGATGAGCAGTCCGAAGCTCGCTCCGGCGATCGCCGACCCCGTCCCGTACTCGAGGTCGCGGGGGCGGTCGTCCGGCCGCTCGTTGACGATGATCGGGTCGCCGTTCTCATCGGCGTACGAGCCGAGCATCCCTCCGTCGTGATAGATCTCGGCCTGCTTGAGCGCGCGGACCCAGCTCAGCCCCGTCGTGGAATAGGGCTCGTTGATCACTCCGAGGTCGGGCCGCTCCACGTCCCGCACCACGCCCTTGTGCGCGACGCCCGCGCCGAGGCTGCCGAAGGCGAGCACGGTCGCCTTCTCGTCGTCGAGCTCGGTGGCGATGCGGGCGGCGGTCAGATCGAGGTCCCCGTCGGCGTCGTCGATGTCGGAGCTCGCGACGAAGGCGACGTAGATCGGCACCTCGAGCCCCTCGACCTCGTCGCGGATCGCGTCGAGGTCGGCGTCGACCATCTCGAAGGCGAGGTACTCGTCGACATGGATGGCGTCGTCGTCGAAGCTCGCCGTGATCTGCCGGTAGCGGGCGCGGTCGTAGTCGGGATCGTACTGGCCTTCGATGCGGTCGGAGTAGATCGAGTCGACGAGGACGTCGTCGCTCTCCGAGACCGCCACGCGCTCCTGCTTCGCCTCCTCGAACCGCGAGGCGCTGTAGGCGGTGGAGCCCAGCGCGACGCCGGCGAGGACGACGAGGGCGATGCCGATGCGGATCCACCCCGGGTGGCGGTCCGATCTCCTGCGCGCGGTCCTTCGCGCTGCCGCATCTCTGCGGGTGAGTGGGCCTCGGTCCGTCATCGTCGCTCCGATCCCGGCGCACCGTACTCGGCCACGGCGTCCTCGAGGTTGGCGAAGCTGCCGAATCCCGAGAGCGCATAGGCATCGTGACGTTGGAAGTAGGGCACGGGCAGGGACTTCCTCAGCCCTTCGTTCCTCGGCACCATGAGGCTCTCCGGATCGTGACCGGCGTTGAGGTCGCGACGGCAGGCGGCGCACAGGAGCACGGTCAGGGTCGTCCGCGCCTGCTTCCAGGCGAAGGGTTCGATCTCGAGGTCATGGGAGGGGAAGAAGAAGCAGAACTGCGGCTCCCCCGCCGCCTTCCCCCTCTGCGTCGCCGAGGAGGTCCGCAGAGCGCTGCGCACCCAGGCGTCCGTCCGGGTGAGGGCGTGGACGGCGTGCCGATGGGAGAAGTCGGGAGCGCTCGCCCACTGCGGATGGGCGTCGATGATCGCCGTCAGGGCGTCCTGCACGCGGCGCCCGCGATCGAACAGCGACCACCGGGCATCGTCGGTCGTCGCCGGCTCCGGCAGGGCGGTCAGCGTGCGCGCGGCCCTCCGGACGAGGTCGTGCTCCCGGGTGAGTTCGGGTGCGGTCGTCAGTGCGGCGCGCCAGGAGTACTTCGATCGGCGGCGCAGCAGCCACGCGCTGAGGCCGACGGTGGCGGCGGCGGTCGCGACGAAGACGATGCCGTCCGGGTTCCCGCGATCGAGGCCGGTGGCCTCGATGTAGTCGTCGTCCTCCTCGCCCACGTCCGGCGGGTTGAAGTCCGGAAGGGACGGCAGCTCGGTTCCCTGCGCGGTCGCCTGCAGCACGCCGAGGTGGTAGGGCACGGCGAGTTCGACCGGCAGGAAGTCGCCGGAGGCGGAGCGCTGCAGCTGATCCGAGCCGGTCGGGATGGACGGTCCGTTGTCGTCGACGAGATAGGCCAGCGTGTGGGCGGCGGACTCCGCCCCGGAGAAGACGACGAGTGTGTGCTCGGAATCGGACTTCTCGTGCATCGTGAAGGCGAGGTCGGCCGTGAAGCGGCTCCAGCCCTCCGAGCTGCGGGCGGGGACCGGCAGCGGAGGGACGATGGCGATGAAGTGCGGCAGCCCGGATTCGCCCGCTTCGGCGGAGGCACGCTCCAGCGCCGTCACCTGGTTCGTCGTGAGGCCGGACCGGATGGAGGGCTCGATGGCCAGCGGATCGCGCTCCCAGGACTCCTGCAGACGGGTCGCCAAGCGCTCGAGCAGCTCGGCCTGAGTCCTCGACGGCGTCGTATTCACCGCCCCATCATAGTATGAGCGCATCTCCCGCGTTGCCCGTCGGGCCGCCGGTGTTCCTGATCGGTGACACGGGAAGAGCCCCGCAGCACGAAGCTGCGGGGCTCTACGCCACTGCCGAGCACGAGGCTGCGGCAGAGGTCATCACTTGAGGGTGACGGTGGCGCCGGCGCCCTCGAGGGTTTCCTTGGCCTTCTCGGCGGCTTCCTTGGACACGCCTTCGAGGATGGCGGCCGGAGCCGAGTCCACGAGGTCCTTGGCTTCCTTGAGTCCGAGGGAGGTGAGTCCACGGACTTCCTTGATGACGGGAACCTTCTTCTCGCCGGCCGATTCGAGCACGACGTCGAATTCGGTCTGCTCTTCAGCGGCTTCGGCGGCTCCGCCGGCAGGGGCGGCGACGGCGACAGCGGCAGGGGCGGCTGCCTCGACCTCGAAGACCTCTTCGAAGGTCTTGACGAACTCGGAGAGTTCGATCAGGGTGAGCTCTTTGAAAGCCTCGATGAGCTCGTCGGTGGTGAGCTTAGCCATGGTGGCCAGTCCTTCCTGTGGTGGTCACGATCGGTGACCGGTTTGTTGGGGTGATGCTCAGGCGTCGGCAGGAGCGTCGTCCTGCTTTTCGCGGAGGGCATCGACGGTGCGAGCGGCCTTGACCAGCGGAGCGGTGAAGAGGTAAGCCGCCTGGTGGAGGCTTGCCTTCATGGCACCTGCTGCCTTTGCAAGCAGCACTTCGCGGGATTCGAGGTCGGCAAGCTGGTTGACATGCTCAGCGCTGAGGACGGCGCCATCGTAGTAGCCGCCCTTGACGACGAGCTGAGCATTCGCCTTGGCAAAGTCACGCAATGCCTTCGCAGCCTCTGGCGGTTCACCGTTGACGAATGCGATCGCGGTGGGCCCCGTCAGGTGCTCATCGAGATCGTTGATTCCGGCTTCCTTGGCTGCGATGGCAGTAAGCGTATTCTTTACCACGGCGTAGCTGACGTTCTCACCGAGTGCAGTGCGCAGCTCTTTCATCTGCGCAACGGTGAGACCGCGGTACTCGGTCAGCAATACAGCGTCGGAGTTCTCAAACTGCTGCTTGAGCTCCTCGACTGCGGCTGCCTTGTCTGGCCTCGCCATGGTATTCCTTTCGTACAGGCGCCGATCGTGTCCCGACACCAAAAAGAGCGCTCCACGCAGGCATGCGCGAAACGCTCGTACGGGGACACGGGGTCCTCGTGGAGGAATCTCTTGCTCACCTGCGCAGGTCACTCCGAGGAGTCTTCGTCCGCGGGCACCCGGAATCGATTGCGATGTCCGGCTGACCCGAGGAGACCGACGGTCTTGGGTGGTATCAGTCTAGCGGACCGCGCCGAGGCGAGTCCAATCGAGAGCCGTCCGCTGCGGCGAGACGCCGGCTACAGACGCCGGTGGGCGGGAAGCGATCACTCGCTTCCCGCCCACCGGACGGTCACTCACCTGTTCCCTGTTCGATCGGTCCCAGCGGACCGGAGGGTGGGAGTCAGGCGCGCAGGGTCGAGGCGTCGACCGGAACGGAGGGACCGTTCGAGGTCGTCACGCTCGCCTTGGTGATGTAGCGGCCCTTCGACGAGCTCGGCTTGAGGCGCAGCACCTCGTCGATCGCGGCGTCGAAGTTCTCCTGCAGCGCCTGCTCGGAGAAGGAGACCTTCCCGATGATGAAGTGCAGGTTCGAGTGCTTGTCGACGCGGAACTCGATCTTTCCGCCCTTGATGTCGGTGACGGCCTTGGCGACATCCATGGTCACGGTGCCGGTCTTCGGGTTCGGCATGAGTCCGCGGGGACCCAGCACCTTGCCCAGTCGGCCGACCTTGCCCATCATGTCGGGGGTCGCGACGGCGGCGTCGAAGTCGGTGAACCCTCCGGCCACCTTCTCCAGCAGGTCATCGGATCCGACGAAGTCGGCACCTGCTTCGCGGGCAGCCTCTGCACGGTCGCCGGCGGCGAACACCAGGACCCGGGCGGTCTTGCCGGTACCGTGCGGAAGGTTGACGGTGCCGCGCACCATCTGGTCCGCCTTGCGGGGATCGACTCCCAGGCGGAGGGCGACCTCAACGGTGGCGTCGTACTTGGCCACGTTGGTGTCTTTGGCCAGGGCGATCGCCTGAGCCGGTTCGTACTTGACGTCGGCGGCGATCTTCTCCGCCGCGGCCTCGTAGGCTTTGGAACGCTTTGCCATCTGCTTCTCTCCTTGCAGTCGTGGTCCGGGCCGCGTGAGCCCTTCCACTGGTGTGCCCTGGTGTCAGAGCTTGATGTCGGTGGTGACGCCCATGGAGCGAGCAGTGCCGGCGATGATGCGGTCTGCCTGGTCCAGGTCGTTGGCGTTGAGGTCGGGCATCTTCGTGGTGGCGATCTCCCGCACCTGCTCGGCGCTCAGGTGAGCGACCTTCGTGGTGTGCGGAGTGGCCGATCCCGACTTCACGCCCGCAGCCTTCTTGATGAGCTCGGCTGCCGGAGGGGTCTTGAGGACGAAGGTGAACGAACGGTCCTCGTACACCGTGATCTCGACGGGAACGATGTTCCCGCGCTGGGATTCCGTGGCGGCGTTGTAGGCCTTGCAGAATTCCATGATGTTGACGCCGTGCTGGGCAAGCGCCGGACCAATGGGAGGAGCCGGGTTGGCGGCACCTGCCTGAATCTGGAGCTTGACGAGGCCGGCTACCTTTTTCTTGGGAGGCATGTACGGTCCTTAATCTCAAAGTTGTCACGTGTCCGAAACTTCCGACACGTCGTTCGACGTCGCTCCTGCCGATACAGGGCGGACAATCAAACCACACCAGTATTCCATGTGCGGAGCACCGGGGGCAAACCGTGGTGAGCCGGATCACCCGGAGGCCGGGCCCACCGGGTCCCGCTCCCCCGGCGGTGAATGCGAGCGGAGCCCGGACATCGCCGGGCTCCGCTCAGGCTCGAGGGCTCAGAGCTTCGACACCTGGTCGAAGCCGAGTTCGACGGGGACGTCGCGCTCGAAGATCGACAGGAGCACGGTGAGCTTCTGCGAGTCGGGGCGGATCTCCTGGATCGTCGCCGGGTGGCCCTCGAAGGAGCCCTCCTTGACGAGCACGGATTCGCCGACCTCGAACTCCACCTCGGTGATGGGGGCCTGGGCGGACGCCTGCTCCTTCGCCGCGCCCTCTCCGGCGGCGGCCTCGGCCTGCCGCTCCTCGAAGACCGGTGCGAGCATCGTGAAGACCTCGTCGATCGAGAGCGGGACCGGGTCGTAGGCATTGCCGACGAAGCCGGTGACGCCCGGGGTGTGGCGGACCGCGCCCCAGGACTCGTCGGTGAGCTCCATGCGGACGAGCACGTAGCCGGGGATGCGCACACGGCGGACCTGCTTGCGCTGGCCGTTCTTGATCTCGATGACGTCTTCCATCGGGACCTGCACCTCGAAGATGAAGTCCTCGAGGTTGAGGCTGACGGCGCGGTTCTCGAGGTTCTGCTTGACCCGGTTCTCGTAGCCGGCGTAGGAGTGGATGACGTACCAGTCACCCTCCTGCATCCGCAGCTCCGACTTGAACTCCTCCGCAGGGTCGACGTCGTCGCCGGAGGTGGTCTCGGCGGGCTCCGCGTCAGGGTCGACGTCGTCGCCGGACGCGGTCTCGGCGGCGGTCTCGGAGTCGGGGTCGACGTCGGATTCCGCGGCCGGGGCCTCGGATTCTCCCTCGGCGCCGGCGGTCTCGGTCACATCCTCGACGGCAGTGGTCGATTCAGCGACGTTCGCCTCCTCGGCGCTGACGTTCTGAGCTTCAGGGGCATCATGTTCGGATGAACTGGTTTCCGACACCGATCATTTCCTCGCTTCGCGTGTAGGGACAACTCGTCAAGAGGTGAGCTGTGGGAATGTGCTGCTGAACTTATGACATCGTATCCGAGTCGGCCCGCTCGCTGCCGGGCGGAGATCATCGCGACCGGGCGACGCTCACCACAGGGGCCAGATCGGGGTGCCGGCGAAGACGAAGCCGACGAGCTTTCCGAACACGAGGTCGAGCGCCGTCACGAGCAGCATCATGACGAGGATGAATCCGAGCACGACGAGTGTGTAGTTGAGAAGCTGCTTGCGAGTCGGGGTGACGACCTTCTTCAGCTCCGCCATGACCTCACGGAAGAACTGGAGGATTCGACCGAAGAACCCGAGCTGCCTGCGACCGCCGGCGCTCGTGGGTGCCGCGTCGGTCTTCTTTGCCGGTGTGTCGCTCACACATCCTCACTCGGTTGGTTTCCATGGGACTGCACAATTGCTTCTGGCCAGTCGAGGACTGCGTCGCGCCGAATGCGAATCGACGACGATCAACTGCGCAGGGGTGACAGGACTCGAACCTGCAACCTACGGTTTTGGAGACCGTTGCGCTACCAATTGCGCCACACCCCTTCGATTCGGCACCTCTCGGATCGGTTCGTCCGAGTCGTGCCCAACCACGAGAGACGAGCATACCGTCTCCGGCCGCGTTTAGTCGAACCGGGCCGGCGACCGTGTCGTCCCCGGGCTGGTCACGAGCCCTCGGCGTCCCCCTCCGGGGGCTGTCCGACGAGCGGGATCGGGGCCGGGAACCTCGTCCACGGCCCGATGCGCAGGGACTGGTCCTCCCCGACGGTGATGACCTGGAGGTCGATGGGCCGCTTCGTCCGGTTGTCGATCCGGATGATGCTCAGCTCCGCGTCCATCTTCAGCGGACCCGGCGTCAGCGCGTTCGCGAGCGCCCCGCCCGTGGTCGAACTCACATACCTGACCCCGCTGCCCAGTGCCTCCGGGCCGACGCGGCGATGCCAGTGCCCGCTCAGCGAGTACTCGGCGCAGCCCGAGCGCAGCGAGGGGGCGGCGATGCGCGCGTCGTGGATGAGCATGATGTCGAACTCGGTCTCGCACGCCTCCGCACGCAGCGCCTGGGCGTACTGCTCGGCCGTCATCCCCGTCTCCAGCTCCGGACCGGACCCGAACACGGTGCGCCTGGGGTCGGGGCCGCCGAAGAACGTCACCCCCGCCAGCTCCGCGGTCGAGTTCTCGAGCACCTCCCAGCCGCTGCGCGCGGCATGATCGGTCGTCTCGGTCGAGTCGTGATTGCCCTTGACCGTGATCTTCGGGATCGACTCGGGCAGCTCCTGATCGAGGACGTCGAAGCAGTAGTTCTCCGCCGAGGTGCCCGTCATGGTGATGTCGCCGCCGTCGATGTAGGCGTCCGCGCCGGTCCGCCGGGCGACGTCGCCGACCACCCGGGCCATCCCGATGTTGCAGTGGATGTCGGATCCGAACACGAACGTCGACACGTCGGCGCGCCCCGCCTCCGCGCCGGCGACCGGCACCAGGCCCCGGTCGGACCAGTTCCCGGTCTGGGGCCGGGCGTCCCACTGCTCGTCGAGGTGGGCGAGCACGCCGTCGTAGAACGCGTCGTTGTCGTCGGCGAAGTCCTTGACGGCGCCGACCGCCGTGCCGATGACCCCGCCGAGGCGGCCGGTGACCTGCGCGCCCTCGAGCGGCGTGCCGTCGAAGGCGGGGTCGCCGACGACCGGCTGGGGCCGGTTGAGCACCGCGATGCCGACGACGCCGAAGACGGTGACCACGACGAGACCGGCCGCCACGAGCTCCCTGCCGGCCACGACCCGGAGGGCGTCGCGGGCCCGGAGCGGACCGAACGCGAGCGCGGCGCCCGTGGCCGCGCCGCTGAGCACGCACACCGCCAGCGCCCACCGGGTGAGGATGTCGCGGGTCAGGCCGATGACGATCTGGTCGATCTGCGTCTGCGGCGAGGAGAAGAGCAGGGCGTAGGAGGCGACATCGGCGCCGAGGGCGTCGACGGTGCCCTGCCCCTCGGCGGCGCCGGCACGGCGCTGGGACGCCCCCGCCCGGGACTCCTCGTCCCTGTCGCCGGACACGGGGATCTCTCCGACCTCGACGGTGAGCCCGAGTCCGGCGGGCAGGTGCTCCTCGGCGGGCATGAGGAGTTTGCCCAGGGGCCCGAAGTCCACGGTCAGCCGGGAGTCCGCGGTCACCTCGTAGCGCGCCTCGTGGGGACCGAACGTCAGGTCCGCACGGGCGCTGAGCACGGCCCAGGGCAGGGTGATCACGGCGAGGGACGCCAGGAGGACGACGAGGGCTGTGATTCTCCGCGGGACTGACACGGCTCCATTCTAGGGACGACGGGCCCGCGGCCATTAGTGTGGATGGGGTGACGGATCCGATCGTGTCCCTGCCCAAGGCCCATCTGCACCTGCACTTCACGGGGTCGATGGCCGTGTCGACGCTGCGCGAGATCGCCGCCGAGGCGGGTGTGTCGCTGCCGGAGGCGCTGCTCGGCTCCACGCCTCTCGATCTCAGTCCCGACGAGCGCGGCTGGTTCCGGTTCCAGCGCCTCTACGACATGGCGCGCGGGGTCGTGCGCGGCGAGGAGATCATGCGCCGACTGGTCAGGGAGGCCGCCGAGGCGGACCGGGCCGAGGGGTCGCGATGGCTCGAGCTGCAGGTCGACCCCACCTCGTACGCCCCGTTCGTCGGAGGGATCACCCCGGCGCTGGAGATCATCCTCGACGAGGCCGCCGAGGTCAGCCACTCCGGCTTCGGCATGGCGATCGTCGTCGCGGCCTCCCGCACGCGCCACCCGCTCGACGCCCGCACGCTGGCCCGGCTCGCCGCGCGGTTCGCCGGCTCCGGTCCCGGCAGCGTGGTCGGCTTCGGGCTGTCCAACGACGAGCGCCGTGGGGTCACCGCCGAGTTCTCCCGGGCGTTCGCGATCGCCCGGCGCGCGGGCCTGCTCTCGGTGCCCCACGGCGGTGAGCTGCTCGGACCGGCGCACATCCGCGAGATCGCCGAGGCGCTTCGGCCGGACCGGCTCGGCCACGGGGTGCGCGCGGTCGAGGATCCCGCCCTGCTCGCCGCGCTCGTCGACGCCGGTGTCGCCTTCGAGGTCTGCCCGGGGTCGAACGTGTCCCTCGGGGTCTGTCCCGACATCGAGGACGTTCCCCTCACCACGCTCATGGCCGCCGGCGCGAAGGTCGCGCTCGGGGCCGACGATCCGCTGATCTTCCGGTCACGGTTGGCCGATCAGTACCGCTTCGCCATGCGGATGGGCCTGACTGCCGCCGACCTCGCCCGGCTCGCGGAGGACTCGTTCGCCGTCTCGGCCGCGCCCGCGGAGGTCCGGGCCCGGGCCTCCGCGGACATCGCGCGGTGGCGCAGGGACCGCGGCTCAGAGTGAGCAGCCGATGAAGGTCGGCTCCGGCTCGAGGGTCACCCCGTAGCGCTCCTCGACTCCGGCGACGATCGCCCGGGCGAGCGCGAGCACGTCCTCGGTGCTCGCCTCACCCCGGTTCGTCAATGCGAGCGTGTGCTTGGTCGACAGGCTCGCCCGCCCCGCGCCGAGGCGATAGCCCTTGGAGAAGCCCGCATGCTCGATGAGCCAGGCCGCCGAGGTCTTCGTCAGCCCCTCGATCGTCGCCCCGCTCAGGGGGTCGGTGACCGGGTAGCGCGGGGCCTCGACCGGCAGCATGCCGGCGTCGGTGACGATCGGGTTGGTGAAGAACGACCCCGCCGACCACGTGTCGTGATCGGCCTCGTCGAGCACCATTCCCTTCGACCGGCGCAGCGCGAGCACGGTGTCCCTGACGAGGGCGGCCGGGGCGGTCTGCCCGACCTCGAGGTCGAGCGCCGAGGCGAGCTGGGAGTAGCGGATCGGCAGGGAGGCCGTGTCGCGCCTGAGCTCGAACGTCACCGAGAGCACGAGGTGCGCCGAGGCGCCTGAGCGCTGCTGGGTGCGTTTGAGCATCGAGGTCCGGTAGCCGAACTCGAGGTCGGCGGCGCTGAGCCTGCGCACCTGACCGGCGATCCGGTCGTAGACCTCGACGGAGGTGATGAGCTCGCCGACCTCGGTGCCGTAGGCCCCGACGTTCTGGATCGGGGTGGCCCCGACGGAGCCGGGGATGCCGGAGAGGGCCTCGAGGCCGCTGAGGCCGCGCGACAGCGTCATGGACACGACGTCGTCCCAGTTCTCCCCCGCCTCGACGGTGACGAGCGCCTCGGCGGCGGTGGTCTCCGCGATGTCGATGCCCGTCGTCGCGACCCGGCAGACGTCACCGTCGAATCCCGCGTCGGAGATGAGCAGGTTCGACCCGCCCCCGATGAAGAGCACGTCGGCGTCGCCGCCGGCGCCCAGCCCGAGCGGATGGCGGGCACAGAAGTCGAGCAGCTCCTCGCGGGTGCGGGCGGTGGTCAGCGCCCGGGCGGGCCCGCCGAGGCGGAACGTCGTCAGTTCGGACAGTCTCACCGGGCGACTCGAATCTGCGTGCGGCTGAGCACGTCCGACTCCCCCGCCCGCACGGTCGCGTCGATGCGCAGGGTTCCCGCCTCGGCGTCGACGGCGGCCACCGTCGCCTCGAGGCTGAGCGCGGCGGTGGGGGTGGCGGGCGAACCGGCGTCGGCGTCGGGGACGAGCACCGGGGCCGAGAACCGGGTCCGGTAGTCGACGATCCTGCCCGGATCGCCGAGCCATTCGGCGATGGGCGCGACGACGAGGGCCATCGAGAGCATGCCGTGGGCGATGACCCCGTCGAGTCCGACCTCGGTGGCGAAGCGCTCGGACCAGTGGATGGGGTTGTGGTCTCCGGAGGCGGCGGCGTAGTCGATGAGCGAGGCCCGCGAGAGCGGGATCTCGGTGCTGACGACCGTGTCGCCGACGCTCAGGGTGCTCAGGTCGATCATCAGACGTCTCCTCTCACGACGATCGTCGAGGTCACGGTGACCACGGGCGCCTCCTCGGCGTCGGTGATCTCGGTCCGGGTGGTGATCATCGCGTTGCTTCCCGCGGCCCTGACGCCGTCGACGTGGGTCGTCGCATCGAGCCGGTCCCCGGCGACGATCGGTCGGGTGTAGGTGAACTGCTCGGAGCCGTGGACGACCCGGGAGAAGTCGATGCCGGACTCCGGGTCCCGGATGTAGGCCGACTCGCTCCTCTGGGCGACGATCACGGCGAAGGTCGTCGGCGCGATGACGTCGGGATAGCCCAGGGTGCGGGCCGCCTCGGCGTCGACATGGCAGTCGGCTCGGGCTCCGGTGGCGCGCGCGAACTCCGCGATCGCCTCTCGGGACACCTCGTAGGGTCTCGGCAGGCGGTAGCTCGACCCCTGCTTGTCCGTGTTCACCGGCATCAGTCACTCACTTTCGCAGTCTCTCGTGCCGCTCGGGGCGGACCTCGCGTGTTCCAGGGTAGCCCTCCCGCCGAGACCGGCGAGAATCCGCGTGTCGGTGACCGGGGGACGCCGTCCGCGACACCATGCGGTGAGCGCTCGTGCGCGGGCGACGGCAACTGGTATATGTTGTCCACTACACATCTCTTTCGCTGTCGGAGCTCCCGCACAGGGGCGAGGATCTCGGAGGGGATGTGCACGCGGACATCAACGAGGATGCGACGCTTGACGTCTTCACAAGGAGAAGTGCGATGACGAACAACTCATCGGCCAAGGCCCCATCGACCACTGCCACCGAGACGACTGCGAATCCGCAGGACAACGGCACCCGCGCATCGACTTCGGCGTTCGGAACCGCCGTCACGGCACCGGTCGCGCCGGCGAAGAAGTCGGAGGCGAAGAAGTCCACGGTGAAGAAGTCGGAGAAGAAGAAGCCCGGGGCGAAGAGCGCCGCGTCGGCGAAGGCCGTCAAGGCCGAACCGGTCAAGGGAGAGACGACGGGCACCGGCCATCGCGTGGTCAAGGACGCCGTCGCCGTTCCCAGCTCCGGACGCCCGGAGAAGACCGCTCCCGCGGCCGAGCAGGCCCCCGCCGGTTCCGCCCCGGCTGCCGATTCCGCTCCCGCGGCCGCCCCCGCCGTCGATGCCCCGCCGGCCGGTCCCGTCGACACTCCGGCCACCCGTGCGGCCACCGCCGCGCAGGCCACAGCGGACACGGACCTCCCCGTCACCGAGGCGGACCCGACCAACGCCGAGGTGCATGTGGGCACGGACGCCGCCTACGCCGGCGCCGAGGCCGATCGCGTCCAGCTGCGGCGCCCGCTGCGCAACATCTCCGAGGTCCGCCACTTCTTCCGCACCAACCAGACGCCGATCTACTTCATCGGCGCGACCCCGTTCAACCTCCTCGGCCTCGACCGCTGGGTCCGCAACTTCTCCTACATCACCTACTACGACGGCTGGGACGGCGCCCACCCGCGCGTGTTCTCGCCGCGCTACAAGCCCTTCGTCGAGTTCGAGAGCGGTGAGGCGATCAACAACTGGCTGCTGCTCAACGCCGAGGTGCGCGCCCACATGACGCGCAACGTCCCCCACGGGGAGCGGCCCAAGGTCGCGATGGTGTTCTTCGACGAGGAGACCGAGCGGATCTGCCGCGAACTCGGCTACGACCTCATCCTGCCCTCGGCGAAGCTCCGCAACCTCCTCGACTCGAAGATCGAGACGACGAAGCTCGGCAACGAGGCCGGCGCGTACTCGGTGCCCAACGTCCTCACGACCGCCGACACGTACGAGGAGCTCGTCGCCGAGAGCAAGAAGGCGGGGCTCGGCACCGATCTCGTCGTCCAGACCCCCTATGGGGACTCGGGCAAGACGACCTTCTTCATCGCCGCGGAGGCCGATTGGGACGCCCACTCCGAGGACATCATCGGTCAGCAGCTGAAGATCATGAAGCGGATCAACAACCTCCAGGTCGCGGTCGAGGCCGTGATCACCTCCAGCGGCGTCGTCGTCGGTCCGTTCCTCACCGAACTGGTCGGGTTCAGCGAGCTCACCCCGTACAAGGGCGGCTGGTGCGGCAATGAGATGACCCCGGATGTGCTCACCGCCGACCAGCGCTCGCGCGCCCGCGACCTCGTCCGCCGGATGGGCGATGGGCTGCGCAAGCGCGGCTACCGCGGGTTCTTCGAGGTCGACGTGCTCGTCGACACCGACTCCGACGAGGTCTACCTCGGCGAGCTCAACCCCCGGATCTCGGGCGCCTCGGCGATCACGAACGTCACCGCCGGAGCCTATGCCGACGTCCCGCTGTTCCTCTTCCACCTCCTCGAGTACCTCGATGTCGAGTTCGACCTCGACATCGACGAGATCAACGAGCGGTGGGAGGAGCTCTCGGGCGCCGACGAGTGGAGCCAGATGATCATCAAGGAGACGGCTCCGATCACCGAGTACATCACCCACTCGCCGATGACCGGTCAGTACTACCTCGACCAGTACGGGACCCTGACGTACAAGCGGGCGGCCCTCGACTGGCATCCGCTGCAGAACGGCAACGAGGTATTCTTCCTGCGCATCTACGGGGCCGGCGAGTACCGGTGGAAGGGCGCCGACCTCGGCGTGCTCGTGACGAAGAACCCGCTGCAGACGAGCAACGGGGAGTCGAAGACGCTGAGCATCAGGGCCAAGCACTTCATCGACTCGATCCGGGCGATGTACGCCGGCGTCCCCGTCGCCGCCGAGGATCCCTCCCCGGCACTGGGCGGTCCCGGCGCCAAGGGCGACTGAACCGGACTCCTGAGGACCCCCGGCGGCCACGGTCGTCCGGGGGTCCCGACGACTCCGCGCGCATCCTCGCATGCGCCGCGGTGGTAATCTGCAACGAACCGCAACCGGGGCCGGCAGGCGCACCCGGACCATCGAGCACACCCGGACGATCAAGAGGGCAGACCGTGACTGAGACTTCTTCGGCGCAGGCCGTGAGCATCATCGACAAGGACAACTGGCAGGATGCCGACAACGTCCGGTGGTCGTTCCAGAACCTGTCGCAGATCCTGCCCACCACGCCGATCTCCCGCGGCACCGGACCCGTCGCGGAGCTTCCGGTCGGCCTCCAGGACCTCGGGGAGATCGAGATCCCCGAGACTCCCTACAGCGAGGCCCGCAGCGTCCGCAGCGTCATCGAGTCGAGCGACACGGACGGCTGGCTCGTCCTCCATCGGGGGACCGTGCTCGCCGAGGAGTACTTCGCGGCGATGCGTCCCGACACCCAGCACCTCCTCATGTCGGTGAGCAAGTCGCTGGTCGGCACGGTCGCCGGGATCCTGGCGGGAGCCGGGGTCCTCGACCCCCAGCGGCCCATCACCGACTACGTCCCCGAGATGGCGGAGTCCGGGTACTCCGGCGCCACGGTCCGCCATCTGCTCGACATGCGCTCGGGGATCAGGTTCTCGGAGAACTACCTCGACCCGAATTCGGAGGTCAGGCAGATCGAGGCGTCGATCGGCTGGTCGGAGGACGAGCCCGAGTCCCCCGGGCTGGGCATGTACCGCTACCTGACCACGCTGGAGAGGAAGTCCGAGCACGGCGGTCCCTTCGAGTACCGCTCGTGTGAGACGGATGTGCTCGGATGGGTGTGCGAGAAGGCCGCCGGGGAGCCGATGCAGACGCTGATGTCGCGCGTGCTCTGGTCGCGCATCGGTGCCGAGCACGACGCCGTCATCGCCACCGACCAGTACGGGGTGGGGATGTTCGACGGCGGGATCAACTCGACCCTGCGCGATCTCGCCCGGTTCGGCTACCTCTACGCCAATCGCGGCCTGTCCCTGACCGGTGAGCAGGTGGTTCCCACTTCCTGGATCGGCGACACCCTCACCGGCAGCGAGGACACCCGGCAGGCGTTCGCCGACAGCCCCGGCGACAACCGGATGCCCGGCGGCATGTACCGCAACCAGTTCTGGTTCCCCTACCCGGACTCCCACGCGTTCCTCGCCCTCGGCATCCACGGGCAGATGATCTACATGAATCCCGGCGCCAGCTTCGTCGGGGTCAAGCTCTCGAGCTGGGGACTGCCGCAGGATGCGACGAAGCTGTTCCCGACCATCCGCGCCTTCGAGGCGATCGCGAACGCCGTCTCCCCCGGCGCGCGGGCGCGGTCGGCGGAGTCGAGCTAGAGCCGCCGGTCCGGGTCAGCAGCCGGTTCAGGGCTGGAGGGCCGCGATCTCCGGAGCCGGTTCGCCGAGGATGTCCCGGGCGATCGCGTCACCGATGAGCGGTCCCATCGTCAGTCCCCCGGCGCCGAACCCCGACGCCAGCCACAGTCCGGAGGCGTCGGTGATCCGTCCGGCGAAGGGCAGCCTGTTGTCCCGCTGCGACATCGGCCGGATCCCGACCCGGGTCTCGAGCACGGTCGCCTCGGCGAGTCCGGGGGCGATCGCCAGTGCGTCGTCGAGCACCTGGCGCAGTCCCGCCGCGGTCGGCCGGACATCGAACCCTGTCCCGTCCTCCCTGGTCGCACCGATGACGATCCGGCCCGAGTCGAAGGGAGTGATGTAGTGGTGGCCGAGGGGGTGGACGGTGGGCCAGGTCCCGGTGTTCGCTCCGGGCAGGGACAGGTGGATGAGCTGCCCGCGCTGCCCGGCGATCGCGACCCGGTGACCGAGCCGGCCGAGGATCTCGGGGCTGCGGGCTCCGGCCGCGACGACGACCGCGTCGCAGTCGACCCTCGCCGAGGCGGTTGCCACGGACCATGAGCTCCCGCCCGAGGCGGTGAGACCGACGACGGAGTCGCGGACGAGCTCGGCTCCCGATCCGGCTGCCGCGGTGAGCAGACCGTCGCGGAGCATCCGCCCGTCGACCCGACCTCCCCCGGTGATGAGCAGTCCCGACATCTCGGGGTCGATGGGCGGACAGGCCCGCCGCAGCCGCGTGGGGTCGAGTTCGGTGACCTCACCGGCGACTGCGCCCGCGGCCGCCGCCCTCTCGCGCACGAGCACGGCCGCCTCGGCGAGCCTGGAGGGGTCACGATCGACGACGATCGCCCCGGTCCTCCGGTACCCGACGTCGGTGATCCCCGAGGCGGAGAGCCGACTGAGCAGTTCGGGGTAGAAGGCGCCGCCCGCGGCGTAGGTCTCGTAGTAGGCTCCGTCGCTCGACGACACCCAGGGGGCGATGATGCCGGCGCCGGCGGCGGTGGCCTGACCGGACATGGCGTCGTCGATGAGGGTGACGGCGGCCGATCGGGCGGCGAGGCCGAAGGCGACGGAGGCGCCTGCGATCCCGCTTCCGATGACGACGATGCGGGGAGAGGTCATGGGGCCACTGTACTGGGACTCGGCCCGATGGGCCCCGGTTCAGTGGGTGTCGGCACCGACCTGGGTGCGGGCTTCGGCGAGCATGCCCTCCCGCGTCGCGATCTTCTTCCGCTCCCGACCCTCAACCTCACCCAGAGCCCGCTCCGCCGCATCGAGACGGTGATA
>NZ_QNSB01000014.1 GCF_003315415.1 Brevibacterium sanguinis | reverse complement strand
CCCCACCCACTCGGGCCCGCAGCCCGATGCCCACCCGGGCCCCCGCCCACTGCCCCCGGTGCAGCCGATGCCCTCGGCACGACAACCTCGGCGCCGGACTCCACGGGCTCAGGACATCGTCCTGCGGCCGGTGACCGGATCGCTGCCTCTGACCTCCGAGGCGACGGAGATCCCGGCCGAGGGCCCGATCGAATGGCCGCGTCGGCGGACCGGCATCGTCGGGGTCGCGAACCTGTTCCTCTCGGCGGTCATGGCCGTCGTCTGGGCGTGGATCCCGCTCGCCCTCCTCTTCACCGGGATCGGCGGCATCTTCGCCCTCGGGCTCGGCGTGCTCGCGCTCGTCGTCTGGGTCCTCGTCCAGCGCGGCGCGAATGTGTTCGAACGCTACCGGTCCGAGCTCGTCTACGCCGACCGCATCCCGGTGCCGACCATCGAACGCAGTGGACGCGAACCCGGGTTCACCCGGTTCCTCCATGACCAGTGGCTGCTCGTGAAGTCGGGATCGTTCTGGCGCTCGACCGCCCACCACTACGTGAAGATGCTCTTCGGCGCCGTCGTCGTCGGCGGAACGCTCGCGGCGATCTGCGCGTCGATCCTCGCGATCTTCGGCGCCATCAACCCCGACGGCATCACGACGTTCTTCCTCGGCGGTCCCGCCGGCGGGCTCGGCCGCATCGGCGTCGCGATCGGCGGCCTCATCGTCCTGGCCAGCTCGCTCGCCATCCTGTGGTTCGCCCCGTACCTCGATCGGGCCCTCGACCGCAGCCTCCTGCCTCCGGCCCGCACCGCGGCCCTGCAGGAGGAGGTCACCGAACTCGACCGCGCCCGCATGGCGGGCATCGAGGCCGCCGCCGCGGAACGCCTGCGCATCGAACGCGACCTCCACGACGGAGCCCAGCCGCGCCTCGTCGCCCTGAGCATGACGCTCGGGATGGCGAAGGCGAAGATCGACTACGATCCCGACCGCGCCAAGGAGCTCATCTCCGAGGCCCACGCCGAGGCGAAGGGGATCGTCAACGAGCTCCGTCAGCTCGCCCGCGGCATCCATCCCGCCGTGCTCACCGACCGGGGGCTCGACGCCGCGGTGTCCGCCCTGGCCGGGCGCTCGCCGATCCCCGTCGACGTCGACGTCCGCCTCGAGGGGCGGATCGAGCGGGAGGCCGAGGCTGTCGCGTACTTCGTCGTCGCCGAATGCCTGACGAACATCGCCAAGCATTCGTCGGCCACCCACGCCCGCGTCCTCATCGCACCGATCGACCACGCCGTCCAGATCGTCGTCACCGACAACGGCCGGGGAGGCGCCCGCATCGACCGCTCGGGCCGTCACACCGGGCTGGCCGGTCTCATCGATCGGGTCGAGGCCGCGCGTGGGACACTGAACCTGACCAGCCCCGCCGGTGGGCCGACTACTGTAGTTGTGGAGGTGCCATGCGCATCGTGATCGCCGAAGACTCCGCCATCCTCCGGGCCGGGCTGGAGCGTCTGCTCATCGACGCCGGCCACGAGGTGATTGCCGCCGTCGCCGACGCGAACGAGCTCCTCGCCGTCATCAACACGACTCCGCCGGACCTCGCCGTCATCGACGTGCGGATGCCGCCGACGTTCACCGACGAGGGGATCCGGGCCGCCGTGCTCATCCGCAAGCAGAATCCCGAGGTCAAGGCCCTCGTGTTCAGCCAGTACGTTGAGGAGCAGTACGCCTCCGAGCTCATCGCGGAGAACACCGGCGGGTTCGGCTACCTGCTCAAGGACCGGGTCGCCGACGTCGAGGACTTCCTCGACGCCGTGGAGAAGGTCGCCGCCGGCGGCACCGTGCTCGATCCCGAAGTCGTCTCGCAGATCCTCGTGCGCACCCGCAAGCGCGACGGGCTGGGCACGCTGAGCCCGCGCGAACTCGAAGTGCTCCAGCTCATGGCCGAGGGGAAGTCGAACGCCGCGATCGCCGGCACTCTCTACCTCAGCGCCGGTGCCGTCGAGAAGCACATCAGCTCGATCTTCACCAAGTTCGGTCTCACCGCCGACACCTCGGACAACCGCAGAGTCCTCGCCGTCCTCACTTTTCTCGGAGCCTAGAATGCCGTCCACAGTCCAGCTCAACCCCTCCACCCGTTCGACGCTGCGCGCCCTCATCGTCATCGCGGCGATCATCGTCATCCTCATCCCCGTCGGCATCACCGTCGCCCACGGCGTCTCCCGCCTCGGCTACGGCAAGGTCGAGGTCACCGAACCCCTGTCCGCCTCGATGACCGACCTCCAGTTCGCCCTCGACACCGGCGCCGAGGTGGTCGTGAGGACCACTCAGACGGACGCCCCGTCGGTGACGCTCACCGGAACCGGCCCTCGCGGCGAAGCGCCCGATCTCGAGGTCAGGGAGACCGGGACGACGACGATCGTCGCCGTCACCGGACGCGACTTCGAGAACGCCCGGATCGAGGCGTTCGTGCCCGCGCAGACCTCGGACGATGTCGCCCTCGACCTCAGCGGCGGCTACGGCACCATCGACGTCGCCGGTGACTTCAGGGAGGTCCTCGCCCAGAGCGACGGCGGTGAGATCGACATCCACGGCTCGGCCGATCGGGTGCGGACCACGACCGACTGGGGGATGACCACCCTGAGCGGCACCTTCGGCTCGATCGAGTCGAAGACGGACGTCGGAGCGTTCGACGGCATCGACCTCGCCGTGCGGGACCGCGTCGACGTGACCAGCACGACGGGAGCGATCTCCCTCGACTTCTCCAACCAGATGGTGCCGCTGTCCGGCATCGTCGCCAAGGCCGACGAAGGCGTCATCGAGGTCCGTCTGCCCCGCCTCGACGTCGCCCGGTCCACGATGGCCGCCGCGGCCGGGACCGGTGAAGGCACCGAGGGCACCGACGACGGCGCCGGTGCCGCTGGCGCCGAGGAGGCCGAGAACCCCGACGGTGCGGACCCGGCCGCGGCGGCCGCGCTCGCCCGGGAGCTCTTCTACCAGATCAATGCGAGCTCGACGTCGGGCACCGTCGACCTGGCGAAGGAACTCGAGAAGTACGACGCGTCCCGGGACACGAAGGACGCCGAGGGCAAGACCGTCATCCCCGTCTCGCTGAGCACCGACACCGGAACGATCGAGATCGACGAGAACTGAGCGATCGGCACCGGGCACCGGCGGCCGGCCGTCGCAGGGCGCGCGACGGTTCAGCGTCGTCAGTCCCGCGACGGCCCGGACCGCTCCAGGGGTGGGTCGGCAGCCCCTGGACGGGAGCCGGGCGAGGGACGAGGATGAATGCCATGGACGTCTCCACCCAGGTTCGAGAGTTCCTCATGTCGCGTCGAGCCAAGGTCACCCCCGAGATGGCCGGGCTGCCCCGCGGCGGCGGTCTGCGCCGGGTCCCCGGACTGCGCCGGGAAGAGGTCGCGACCCTGGCCGGGGTCAGCGCCGACTACTACACGCAGATCGAACGCGGCGACGTCTCCGGAGCCTCGGACGAGATCATCGAGGCGATCGCCTCGGCGCTGCTGCTCGACGAGATCGAACTGGGCCACCTGCATTCGCTCGTCCGCGCCAGCCGCCGGCAGCGGTCGCGGGGCCGGACGCGGCCGCTGCTGCCGCCCAACGCCCGGCGCATCATCGATGCGATGTCAGGCATCCCGGCGATCGTGCAGAACGACCGGCTCGACGTCGTCGCCGCGAACTCCCTGGGCCGTGGGCTCTTCGCCATGGTCTTCGAGTTCGCGCTCGAGGCCGGGGACGACGAGCCCAACTACGCCAAGTTCGTCTTCCTCGACGATCGCGCGAAGGATCTGTACGCGGACTGGGACGCCGTCGCCGAGGATGTCGTCAGTGCCCTGCGCCGCGAATCGGTCAGGTACTCCAACTCCCCGCTGTTCACCTCGTTGATCGGGCAGCTGTCGACGTCGAGCCCGGAGTTCCGGCAGCTGTGGGCGAAACAGGACGTCAATGCGTACAGGCGCGGTCGCAAGGTCATCCGGCATCCGATCGCCGGCGAACTGGCGCTCGACTACGAGGTCATGGTGCTGCCGGGCACCCATCAGTACTCCATCGTCACGTATCTGCCGGAACCCGGCTCCGCGAGCGAGGAGGCCCTGCGCTTCCTCGCCAGCTGGGATCAGCACTCCCACGACGCCGAGGCCCAGAGCCCGAAGCCGACCTGAGGTGGGTTGACGGCACCTGCCACCTCGAGCGGGCTGTCCCTAGGCTCGATACCGAACGGGAGAGAGCAACCCGTCACCCCAGAGACCCGATCGAGGAGAGATCTCGAATGACCGAGAAGACCGGCACCATCACGACCGTGACCATCGAGAACGAGAACATGATGTGGGACCTGTCCGCGGACATCCACTTCCCCACCGATTTCGACGAGACGAAGGCCTACCCGGCGATCGTCACCGCCCACCCCATCGGCAGCTGCAAGGAGCAGTGCTCGGGCAACGTCTACGCGCAGGCTCTGGCCGAGGCCGGTTACCTCGCGATCGCCTTCGACGCAGGATTCCAGGGCGCCAGCGGCGGTCGACCCCGGTTCAAGGAGGACCCGAACCTGCGGGTCGCCGATTTCAGCTCCGTCGTCGACCACCTCGTCACCCTCGACTACGTCGACGCCGACCGGATCGCCGTCCTCGGCGTCTGCGGAGGCGGCGGCTACGCGCTCAACGCGGCGATGCTCGAACGCCGGTTCAAAGCGGTCGTGAGCATCACCGGCGTCAACTACGGCCGGATGATGCGTGAGACAGCGGCGGAGAACGGAGGCCTCACCGCCGCCCTCGAAGCCATCGCCGCCCAGCGCACCGCGGAGGCGCGAGGTGCCGAACCCAGCATCGACGACCTGCTGCCGCCCTCGCCGGACGCGGTGAAGGAGCTCGGGCTCACCGACCCCGACCTCGTCGAGGCCGTCGACTACTACAAGACCGATCGTGGAGCGGCCCCGCACGGCTGCACGAGCTTCAACTTCGCCACTCTCGGCCCGGCACATGTGTGGGACGCCTTCGCCCATGCGGAGACCCTGCTCACCCAGCCGCTCTTCGTCGCCATCGGCGACAAGGTCGGTGCGTTCGGCGCCTACCGCGATGGGATGGAGATCTACCACCGCGCGGCATCGACGACGAAGGAGCTGCTGGTCCTTCCGGACACCACGCACTACGACCTCTACGACGGGCCGGAGGCCTCGGCCAAGGCTCTCGAACGGATCATCCCCTTCCTCGGCGCCAACCTCTGAGCCGCGGCCCGCGCTCGCCGAGGTGAGGTCGGCCCTCGGCGAGGCGACGTCCGCGCTCGCCGAGGCGCGGTCCGCCTCGAGGTGCGTCCCCGCTCGCCGGAGTTCGGCTCCCGCCAAGGTCGGATGTCTAGACTCACCGCATGGACCCCACCGACCCAGGCGCGTTCACCGATCCCTACGCCCTCGACGTCCCCGACGACGCCGGGTTCGTCGGGGAACCCCCGTTCTGGTCGCCCGGTGCCACGGTGACCTGGACGTTCAGACGCTTCGACTTCGACCGCGACGGCGCCGAGCTGCGTCGTCCGATGCAGGTGGTCGAGGACGGACCCGACGGCGCGGTGCTCTGGCTGCAGGGCGGGACGCCGACGATCGACACGCGGATCGTCGGCTGGGAGGACTCGAACCCCCACGACGTGCCCCTGCGACACCGGTTCGGACCGGCCGCTTCGGCGCCCCGGAGGGTCACGGTCGCCGGCTCCTGGCGCGGTCCCGGGGTGCTCAAGATCGTTCCCGCCCGAGTGCCGTTCTCCGTCTGGGTGCTGCTCAGGCCGGGCGGCTGGGCCGATTGGTACGTGAATCTCGAGGCCACGCATCGGCGCACGGAGTCGGCGATCCTCACCAGCGATCACATCCTCGACATCACGTTCCCGCAGGCCGGGGCTCAGCCGCACACCTCCCGCCTTCGCCCGAGCGAATTCCTCCGCCCCGAGCTGGCGGTGTTCAAGGATGTCGACGAGATCGCCGCCGCGGCGGCCTTCGGCATGTGGCCTGTCGAATGGTCGGACATCATCCGCGGCAACGGGATGAGGGTGCTCGAGAACCTCGACGACTTCGCCTGGGCTTTCGACATCCGATGGGAGAGGCTCGCCCGTGACCTCGCAACGGGAGGCCGGCAGCCCGGAGCCGCCTCGGCGAGCACTCGCGAAGCGACGCGAGGCACGGAGCCGGACGGCATCCGGGAATCACACAGAGTGGGCAGCGGTTGCTACCGACGTGACTGGATCTGATCCCCGGCCGCGAGCCCCCTCGACCGAGCCGGCTCCGGTCCACCCGTGAGAGAAAGGAAGCACATGACCTCCAACCACAGGATCCTCCTCAAATCCCGACCCGTCGGCGCTCCCACCGACGAGAACTTCCTCCACGACGAGGCGTCCGTCGAGTCCCCGCAGGACGGTGAGGTCCTCCTGCGCACCCTCTATCTCTCCCTGGACCCCTACATGCGCGGGCGGATGTCGGACGCGAAATCCTATGCCGCACCCGTCGAGATCGGCCAGGTGATGGTCGGGGCCACGGTCTCCGAGGTCGTCGAATCGAGGTCCTCGGAGTTCAGCGAGGGTGACATCGTCCTCGGATACGGCGGCTGGCAGGAGTACTCCGTCGAGAGGACGAACCACCTGCGCCGCGTCGACCCCGACATCGCACCGATCAGCACCGCCCTCGGCGTCCTCGGGATGCCCGGCTTCACCGCCTACTCGGGACTGCTCGAGATCGGCCAGCCCGAATCCGGCGAGACTGTCGCCGTTGCCGCCGCGACCGGGCCCGTCGGGTCCGCTGTCGGACAGATCGCGAAGATCAAGGGCGCCCGCACGGTCGGCATCGCGGGTGGGGAGAAGAAGGTCGCCCACATGAGGGAGCTCGGTTTCGACGTCGCCCTCGACCATCGTTCGGACAGCCTCGAGGAGGAGCTCGCCGAGGCGACTCCCGACGGCATCGACGTCTACTTCGAGAACGTCGGCGGCGAGGTGTTCTCCGCCGTCCTGCCCCGGCTCAACACCTTCGCCCGGGTTCCCGTGTGCGGGCTCGTCGCCACGTACAACCAGACCGAGCTGCCGCCCGGGCCCGACCGTTCGGGTCAGCTCATGGGCACGATCCTGTCGAAGTCGCTGACGGTGCGCGGGTTCATCCAGACGGAGTTCGCCGGCACGCTCTACGATTCGTTCCTGTCCGAGATGGGCGAATGGGTCCGTGACGGCAAGGTGAAGTACCGCGAGGACATCCGCCCCGGCCTCGAGCGCGCGCCCGAGTACTTAGGTGACCTGCTCACCGGAGGCAACTTCGGCAAGATGGTCGTCGCCGTCGGGGCCGAGGTCTGACGCAGGATCACGTGCCTCCCGCCCCGGTCGGGAGTGCGACCGTCCGGTTCACGCGACGGCGGCGAACACCTCGGCGGGGTCGAGGCCGTAGCTGAGGCTCAGCGACAGGAGCATCCGGGCCTTCCTCGCATCGAGGATGCCGGCGGGGATGAGGCCGGCGGTGAGCAGTCCGATCTCCCCGCCGGGGTAGCTGTAGGTGTCGCGCAGGCTCGCTCCTGACCCGGGGCGGGAGGCGAGGACGAGGGGCACGGTCTGGGCGAGCTCCTCGACCTCGGTGATGAGGTGCTCGGGGATGTGGCCGCCGCCGACGCCAGAGATCACGGCGCCGGCGAAGTCGGTCTCGACGATCGCCTGCAGCGCCTGCGGACCTTCGCCCATCCCCACCTCGACGAGGGCGATGGGTGCGAACGCAGCTGGCCGCCTCAGCCCGGCGAACGGCGAGGACCAGGGGCGGGGCGCATGCGGCGCGAGGACGGTCCTCTCACTGATCCAGCCGATCGCCCCGAGCACAGGACCCGAGGAGAAGGCGGCGGTCGAGGTGATGTGCGTCTTGCGCACGAACCGCGGGTCGTGGACCTCGTCGTTGAACACGAGCGTGCACGGCAGGTGACGGAGGGCGGGGCTGAGCACCGCCATGGCTGCCGCCCGCACGTTCGCGGGGCCGTCGGCGCCGGGCAGCGTGGGATTGCGCATCGCCCCGGTCGCGGCGATCGGAAGACCCGAGTCGTTGAGCAGCCAGAGACCGAAGGCGCTCTCCTCGAGCGTGTCGGTACCCTGGGTGAGGACGAGTCCGGATGCCCGCGAGGTGCGGGCGAGCTCGACGACGTCATGGAGGATGTCGAGGGTGACGTTCGCGCTCGAGACCTGGGCGACCTGTGCGAATTCGGCGTGCAGATCGGGCCAGATGTCCTCGAGTCCCGCAGCGGCGGCGATCTCGGCACCGGAGAGGGCAGGGGCCACCCCGCCGAGGTTGTTCGACGTCGACGCGATCGTCCCGCCGAGGGCGGCGAAGAGGAGGTGAGGAGCAGTGTCGGGCATGATTGCAGTGTATCGGCCACTGCGACAGAGCCGCTGTGTCCGCGTCGAGAGCCGCCGCGTCCGCGTCGAGCGGCTCGCGGCGGCCGATTCCGTGTCCGCGTCGTCTGCTAGCATCCGGCGCATGGAACCGGAGACCGTCCTCGACCTCGCCCATGACCAGGCGATGCAGTACCCGGGCGTCGACATCGAGCACCCCTTCGGCCCCGAGTACCGGGTCTACAAGGTGCGGGGGAAGATGTTCATGATGCACTTCGAGCTCCGCGGGACGCCGTGCATGAATCTCAAGATCGATCCGCTCGACGGTGAGGTCCTCAGGGACGCCTACTCCGAGATCACTCCTGGTTATCACATGAACAAGAGGCACTGGATCACCGTGACGGGGGCGGGGGAGTCAGGAGGCGCGGGCAGCAGGCTCGACGATGAGCTCGTCCACGACCTCGTTCTCGAGTCCTACTGCCTGGTCGTGGCGAAGCTGCCGATCAAGGACCGGCCGGTCGATCCGACGACCTTTGGCAGGTGAACCGGGAGCTGACGCGCGGAGCGACTCGCACCGCCTCGGCGCGCTTCTCCGCCGAGGCGCCGGCCATCACGCGCTGACGACGTCACCTAATCGGCGGCCGAGGGCATCGAGATGCCCGGCCAGAGGTGAGCGCGGATCCCACACGAGCTGATAGAAGATCTCGACGATGAGGCCCTCCTCGTCGTGGAGCAGACGGTAGTCGGATCCTGAGACCTTCGACTCGGGCAACAGGGCGCTGCCCAGGCCCAGCTTCGACCAGTCCTCGAGCACCCGATAGCTCGACGCCTCGCCCGGGTATGTGCGCAGGGGAATGCTGCGAGCGCCGAAGAGATCGCGAGTGAACTTTGTCAGCCCGCACGTGTCCGGCAGGAGAATGAGACGAGCGTCGATGAGGTCGTGGAGACTCGCCGCGTCATGACCCCCCGCCTCGGGGTCGACGAGGACGAGCGGCTCGGAATCGACGATCCTCTGCTCCCAGCGAGGCAGCGGACCGACGGAGGGGATGATCAGCACGTCGAGCTCGCCCGCCTCCAGTCCCTGCAGCAGTTCGTCGAGGTTGGCCTCGGTGAGCACGAGCTGGCCCGAGAGCCCGGTGTCACTAGGCCCGGGAGCCGATCGAGATCCGGTGAGTGCTTCCTGCCCTGTGCCCTCGTCCTGATGAGGCGTGGAGATCGCGTGCAGGGTCCGCTTGACTTCGGAGACGAGGCCGGGATTGATCAGCGGGGAGACTCCGAGGCGGACATCATCGGCTGCCGGTCCCGACCACCGGCGAGCCTCGGCGGTGATCGCGTCCACGGCGCTCACCGCCTGCTCGAGCAGCGGAAGGATCGCGTGCCCCATCGGCGTCGGGGTCACTCCGCGCGGTGACCGGAGGAAGAGCGGACCGCCGAGTCGGGACTCGAGCTTCGCGATGCCGTTCGACAGCGCCGGCTGAGTGACGCCGAGACGACGCGCCGCCGCAGTGAACGATCCGGTGTCGACGACCTCCAGGGCGTACCGCAGCCCTTCGATGCGAAACTCCTCAGCCATAAGCTCAGTTTATCGGTGCATCGACGATGGCCCACTACCGGGCGCGGCATCCCACCGCTAGAGTTCCTCAGCGGAACGATCGGGCAAGGGAGAGGCGCGAGGATGGCGACGAGGATGAGTGCGGTGGAACCCGCCAGGCTGCGGCCCCACGACTTCACCCCCGAACCGCCCGAGCCCGGCTGGGTGCGCGTCGCCGTCGCCGCCTGCGGCATGTGCCGGGCGGACCTCTCCACCGTCGAGTCGGGTGCGGGCGATCACCCGGTGATCGCCGGGCACGAGATCGCGGGAACGATTGCCGAACTCGGTGCCGGGGAGACGGGATACACCGTCGGCGATCGCGTGGCCGTGGGCTGGTTCGGCGGCAGCTGCGGTGCGTGCCGGAACTGCCGTCGGGGCGATGTCGTGCACTGCCCTGACCGCAGGATCCCGGGAATCAGCTATCCGGGAGGATGGTCGGAGTCCGTCACGGTTCCCCGGTCCGCGCTGGCGAGGATCCCCGACGCCCTCGGTTTCGCCTCCGCCGCTCCGATGGGCTGCGCGGGGGTGACGATGTTCAACGCCGCCCGCCGGATCGACGCCGGCCCGGGGGCGAAGGTCGCGGTCTTCGGCATCGGCGGCCTCGGCCACCTCGGCGTCCAGTTCGCCACGCGAATGGGATATGAGGTCATCGCGATCGCCCGCGGCCGCGACCGTGAGGAACTCGCGAGATCCCTCGGCGCGGCGGTCTACCTCGACAGCAGCGACCGGGAACCGGGGCAGGCCCTGCGGGAGCTGGGCGGCGTCGACGCCGTCATCAGCACTGCTCCAGCCGCTGAGGCGCTCGGAGAGCTGGCACGGGGACTGCGGGCCCACGGTCAGCTCATCATCACCGGGACCGGGGCCGGCGACCTCGAGCTGCCGGTGGGCGCGATCGTCTCGAACGCGCTGCGGATCACCGGCCACCTCACCGGCAGTCCGGCCGACATCGAGGACGCGATGCGATTCGCAGTGCTTCACGGCATCCGCCCGATGGTCGAGGAGAGGCCTCTCGAGGAAGCGCAGCAGGGACTCGAGGACCTCGCGGCCTCGGCGCCGCGGTTCCGCGCCGTGCTCACCACCGCACTCGGACGCGGCGAGTGACCCGCCGGACCCGGCCCGTCCGACGACCCTTCCAGCACACCACCCCACGACCTTCCCCGCTCCCCACCGTGACGACCGAGACGAATGGAGATTCGATGCGCGAGATGCCCAGCGGATCCGCGGCGATGAGCCGCGAACGACTGCAGCGCCGGACGATGATCATCCTGGTCATCACGCAGATCGTCGGCACGGTCGGGGTCGGAGTCGCACCGTCCATCGGGGTCCTGCTCGCCGGTGAGGTGACGCAGAACGAGGCCTGGGCCGGACTCGCACGCAGTTTCAGCACCTTCGGCGCCGCTCTGCTCGGGCTGCCCCTGGGCAACCTCGCCGCCCGCAGGGGCCGGCGGGTGGCGCTGTCGACCGGGTGGGGGACGGCGGCCCTCGGCAGCGCCCTCCTCGTCGTCGCCGCGCAGGACAGTCTGCTCGTGCCGCTCTTCATCGGTCTGCTGCTCATCGGGGCCGGCAGCGCCGTGAGCCTGCAGAGCCGATTCGCCGCCACCGATCTCGCCCTGACCAGGAACAAGGCGAAGTCGCTCTCGCTCATCGTCTGGGTGGGTACACTCGGCTCGGTGCTCGGTCCCAACCTCGGCGTCCCCGGCCGGTTCGTCGGGGAGGCGACGGGACTCAACCTCTATGCGAGCAGCTTCCTCATCGCCGCCGTGTGCCTGGGGCTGGCCGGTCTGCTCGTCGTCGTCCTCCTCCGCCCCGATCCGCTGCTGCGGGCGCAGGCCGATTCCCGGGAGGCGCTCACCGCGGAGGCTCCGGCACAGTCGCAGCCGACCGCATCGGAACCGGCGGCATCGGAGCTGACGACTCAGAAGCCGAGCTCCCGACGCCGAGATCCAGCGCGGAAGCCGCGGGGAAGCATCGGGCAGATCATGGCCGAGCTCAAGGCCAACACGCCCGCCCGTTACGCCGTCATCGCGATCCTCACGGCACAGATCGTCATGGTCTCCATCATGACGATGACCCCCGTGCACATCGAACACCAGGGCGGCTCGATCGAGATCGTCGGGGTCACGATCAGCCTGCACATCCTCGGCATGTACGCACTCTCCCCGCTGGTGGGCTGGACCGCCGACACCTTCGGACATCGAGCCACGATCTCCGCGGGCATCGCCATCTTCCTCGCCTCCCTCGTCATCGGGGCGCTCCTGCCCAACGGCACCGCCTGGATCATGGTCTCGCTCATCCTGCTCGGGCTCGGATGGTCGTTCGTCAACGTCGCGGCCTCCGCCCTCTTCTCCGCGGTCGTCTCTGACGAGGTCAAGGCGTCTTCCCAGGGTGGAGTCGACGCGACCTCCAACCTCTGCGGAGCGACAGCGGCCTTCATCGCCGGTCCGCTGCTCGCCGTGACCAGCTTCTCGGTGCTCTCATACATCGCGATGGCCGTACTCGTCCCGCTCATCGTGCTCACCGTCGGAGGCAGCGGACGCTCGGTCGGACGGAAGGGAGATCCGGACAGTGACAGTGGAGCCTGAGATCGTCGTCGTCGGTGCCGGACTGGCCGGCCTGTCCGCCGCGCTGGTCCTCGCTGAGGCGGGGCTCTCCGTCGAGGTCGTCGAAGCCCGCCCGCGGGTGGGCGGTCGCGCCCGCTCCGTCGCCGTGGGAACAGGGGCGATCGACCTCGGGGCCACATGGTTCTGGTCGAATGAACCCCTTGTCCGGTCACTGTGCGAGCGCTTCGGAGTCCCCACGTTCGAGCAGGATCGTGCCGGTGAGGCCATCGTCGAGCTGCCGGGGGAGGAGGTCCGCCGCCTGGGCGGCAACCCCCTCGACGCTCCGGCCGCGCGGTTCGGGCGCGGGGCGCAGAGCCTCGCGGAAGCGATGGCACGTGAGCTCGGGTGCGGCCGGATCCACCTCGGAGAGAGGATCACCGAGGTGACGGTGCTCGACGAGGGTGATCCGGGTGCCGCCGCTGCGGGCGCCGATGCCTCGAGCCGTCGGGTCGAGCTGAGGTCGGAGCACAGGACGCTGCAGTCCGATCACGTCGTCATCGCGGTGCCGCCCGCGGTCGCCGTCGACACGATGTCCTTCACCCCGGGCCTGCCGGGGCCGGTGCGCTCGACCGCTGAGACGATGGACGTCTGGATGTCAGGGATGGTCAAGGCGATCGCCGTCTACGAGCACGACTTCTGGCACCCGCACGGGCTGGCCGCGGCGGCCATGAGCCATGTCGGACCGTTCCGGGAGTTCCATGACCACAGCGGCCCCCGCGCAGGCGATGTCGGCGAACCCGCAGCCATCTTCGGATTCGCTCCTGCACAGGCATTCGTCGGCGCCGGGGGACTGAGGGCGGACGAGGCCGAGATCGCCGAGGCGTTTCGACTCCAGCTGGTGCGCCTCTTCGGTCCGGCGGCGAGCGACTCCGTGTCCATGCACGTGGCCGACTGGTCGGCCGATCCCCTGACCTGTCCCAGCCGCAGCCGGATGAGGACGACGGCGGATTTCGGGGCTCCCATCCTCCACCGGCCGAGCCACGGCCGGATCCACTGGGCCTCGACCGAGACCGCGGATGCATTCGCGGGTCACCTCGAAGGGGCGATCCGCGCGGGCATCCGCGCCGCCCGAGCGATCACCGCCGAGGCCGCCCCAACCGCACGAGCGAGTGCAGGAGAATGAGGAGACCATGACAGCCGATCAGCCCACCGAGGCGGTCACGCGAATCCCCGCGAGCGTCCTCGGAGTCTTCGCCCACCCCGATGATGAGACCTACCTGACCGCAACCCTGATGCTGCGCACACTTCGTGCCGGCGGCACCGCCACCCTGGTCACCGCGACCCGCGGAGAGGTCGGAGCGCCGCATCCGGAGCTCTCGTCCGAGGAGATCGCGGTCATCCGCGAAAGGGAGCTGCGCGAGGCCATGGCCCGACTGGGAGTCGACGACGTCAACTTCCTCGATCGGATCGACGGCGAGTGCGCCGAGTCCGATCCGCCCATCGCTCGCCTCGTCGACCTGCTGGCCTCACGGAGGCCGGAGCTCATCGTCACCTTCGGTCCTGACGGCATCTCCCGACACTCCGACCACGTCGCGGTGAGCAGGTGGACGAGCGCCGCATGGCTCCGCGCCCGGGAGCAGGGACTGCTGTCGGGGAACTCCCGGCTGCTCTACGCCACGGTGAGCGAGACATTCGCTGCTCGTCACTTCGCCGACTACCCGGACTTCCCCCTCACCCTACAGGGCGAGCCGGCCATCACCGCCGATGCCGACATCGTCCTCGACATCGAGCCGACCGCCGAGGAGTTCGCGATCAAGAAAGCCGTGCTCAGCGCTCATGAGACGCAGACCCGCGGCCCGGTCGAACTCCTCGGCGAGGACCGGTACTACGACTGGTGGCGATCCGAGACATTCCGGGAGCCCACTGCGGCGGAACTCGACGCGGCGCGCGGCGTGCGCTCCCACCTCGGCGTATGACAGAACGGGCCACGTCTTCGGACCGGAAGACGTGGCCCGCGGGCCTCAGGTCAGCCTCGGGCGCCGACCTGGGGGACGATGTCGCCGTGCGGTTCGGGGCCGTGCGAATCCGCGGCCCGCAGGTCGCCGCGGGCGGCCAGGATCCGCTTGACCCGCGGCCAGCGGACGATCGCGATGAGTCCGCCGGCTGCCATCCACACCGCACAGGCGATCCAGACTCGGGCATCGAAGTCGAGGATGAGCAGGTAGGCCTGGTAAGCGGCGATGAGCACGGCGACCACGGCGATCGTGTAGTGGACGGGAGCAGAGAGTCGGAACGGCGAGGTCGCGTAGACCCTGGGCATCCTGAACCGGATGGCGATCGATGCGGCGACGACGACGAAGAACATGATCTGGACGAACACCGAGGACGCGGTTCCGATGACAGACACGTCGACGCCTGCGAGTGCGGGGACGATGCCGATGAAGTAGAGGATGCAGAGCAGCCAGTGCGGGGTGCCGAAGCGCCTGTTCACACGGCCGAGTCCCGAGGGGATCCAGCCGTCATCGCTGGCAGCCAGCAGTGACTTCGTTCCCCACAGGAGTTCCGCATTCATCGTCGAGATGATGGCGATCATCGCCCCGCCGAGGATGAAGAACAGCCACAGCCCGGTCGGCAGGACCTCCTTGGCGACGGTCGACAGCGGCTGCCCGGCCACCTCGACGATGGGCAGGACACCGGCAGCGGGGATCGCGACGATGACGTAGATGATGCCGACGAGGCCGGTGCCGCCGATCATCGCCAGCGGGATGTCGCGGCCGGGGTTCTTCATCTCTCGGCCGAGCTCACCGACGCCGTAGGCTCCGGCGGTGGCGAAGGACAGGAGAGCCGCCGCACTGAAGAGCTCGATCATGCCGTTGGGCAGCATCTCGGGGTAGATGTCCCAATTCACCTCGGCCATGCCGAAGAAGCCGAAGGTGAGGAAGCCGATGATCATGACGATCATGAGGACGACTCCCAGGCGCGACGAGATGATGGCCCCGGCGATGTTGGAGAGGAAGAAGATCGACACCAGGGTCACCGCGACCCACACCTCGTTGAACCAGGGGTTGATCGCGTGCATGTACTGACCGGCGGCCAGTCCGTAGAGGGACAGGGATCCTTTGCCCAGCGACGTCAGCCAGGCGAGCAGGAAGCCGATCGAGGGGTGGAGGAGGCGGGCGGGCCACGTGTAGACGCCGCCGGCGACGGGGTACGCCGCGGCGAGTGAGGCGTAGGGCACCGAGGTGATGATGACTGCGAGAGCGGCGAGCACATAGGCGATCGAGACACCGCCGCCGGTCATCGCGATGGCGACTCCGGTCAGCGAGACGATCCCGCCGCCGATGATCTGGTTGACGGAGATGCCGATCGCGCCGGGGAGGCCGATCGTGCGTTTGAGGTTGTCCTGATTGAGCTGCGGCTCGGTGGGGGTCGACATGAGGGTTCTCCTGGCTTCGTCGTTGAAGGAAGAGGCGACGTCACGTCGCCGAGTTGCGCAGGCGCGCACGTGTGTCGGTGGATGACGACGGATGTCGGGGCGCACTCATCCGGAGCACGGGGCGCATTGGCCCCGCACTCGGATGGCGGTGCGGTGAAGTGGTTCTCTGAGGTGAGTCCTCAGGGCCGATTCGGCACGAGGCTCAGTGAGCAGCCCTCCAGGCGTCGACGGCGGCCACGAGTCGCTCGATCGCCTCGTCGACTGTCGAGCGCGGGCAGCCGAGGTTGACGCGCATGTATCCGTGGCCCTCGAGGCTGAACTTCTGGCCCTGATCGAACCAGATCCGCGCTTCGGTGAGCATGAAGTCCTGCAGTTCTTCGGCATCCATGCCCAGTCCGCGGCAGTCCATCCACGCGAGGTAGAGGGAGTCGGCCGGAATCACGGTGATCTCGGGGATCCGGGCGTTGACCTCGGCCGCGAAGTGCTCGTGATTGGCACGGACATAGGCGACGAGGTCGTCGACCCAGGCTTCACCGTGGGTGTAGGCGGCCTCACAGGCGACCATCCCCAGGACATTGACCAGGGGGAACATGTTCCGTTCGTAGGCGCGCCGGAACTCGGCGCGGATCTCCGGGTTCGGGATGATCGTGTTCGCGCACTGCAGTCCCGGCAGGTTGAAGGTCTTCGACGGGGCGGTGCACGTGATGGAGTTGGCGGCGAACTCCTCACTGAGCGAGGCGAACGGGATGTGGCGCTTGTCCGGGTTCATGATGAGGTCCTCGTGGATCTCATCGGAGACGACGAGGACTCCATGCCGGGCGCAGATCTCTCCCATCGTGCGCAGCTCGTCCTCGCTCCAGACATTGCCCGTGGGGTTGTGCGGGTGGCTGAGGATGAAGAGCTTCGTGTTCGGGCGGATCGCGGCCTCGAACACCTCGGGGTCGAAACGGTATCCGGTCTCGGTCCGCTCGAGCGGGGCGAACGCGGGGATCCGCCCGTTGAGGCGGACGTCGTCGTGGAAGTGCGAGTACACCGGCGGCTGCATGAGGACCGAGTCCCCGGGAGAGGAGAACGCCTGCACGGCCACCTTGAGGCTGGTGATGATGCCTGCGGCCGGTGTCACCCAATCCGTGTCGATCGTCCAGCCGAAGCGCCTGGACTGCCAGCCGGCGACGGCGGCGAGATAGCTCGGGGTGGGGCCTGCCGGGTAGCCGAAGACTCCGTGGTCGACGGCGGTGTGAAGGGCGTCGACGACAGCCTGCGGGGCCTTGAAGTCGGTGTCGGCGACCCACATGGGCAGCGGGTAGGCCGCGGCCTGCTCTGCGGTGAGCATGCGTGGCCCGGCGAGCCACTTCATCGAGTTGCTGCTGCGACGGTCGACGACTTCGTCGAAATCCGGATGCGAGAGGGAGTCGGAGGTGGGCGGAGTGGAGGTGTTCGGCGCGGAATCGACGCTCATGGGGTGGGTCCTGTCTGCAGTGGTGGTGGATGAGATCAGGCTATGGGAAAGTCGGGGCAAGGTGTTCGCCACTTCAGCCCTGAAACGTCGCATCAGGGCTAAGATCGCACGCATGGATGCCATTGACCGCAAAATTCTTTCGCTGCTGCAGGAAGACGGGCGAATCACCTTCACCGAACTCGCACGCCGGGTGCAGCTGAGCGTCTCCCGCTGCCAGCGCCGAGTGCGCGAGCTCGAGGAGGCAGGGGTGATCCGCGGATTCCGCGGAATGGTCGATGCCGGGAAGTCCGGTTTCGGCTTCGAGGTCATCGCCTTCGCGACTCTGCGCGGGGCCGGGGCCATCCATGAGTTCGACACCGCGATCGCCGAGGTTCCGGAGATCATCGAGGCCCACAGGCTCTTCGGCGAGCCCGACTACTTCATCCGCATCGTCGCGGTGGACAAGACGCATTACCAGCGGCTCTATGACGAGGTGCTGAGCAAGCTGCCCGGAGTGCGGGGGATGAAGTCGACGATGGTGATGAAGGAGGTCATCGCCCCTCGGCCCCTGCCGCTCCTGCGCGAGCGGTGAACGGCCGGCGGCCAGAGCACTCCTTCGACGAGCCGCCCATCAGCGGTGACGTCGCCGCTGGTCACGCGGAGGGGTGCTGCCCAGCAGCCGCGTGCGTTGGAACCCAGGGTCCGCCTCCGGCGCTCGGGGTGGGGCGAGCTTCCGCTCGTGGACCTCCTTGACGAACGAGACGATCACGACGACGACGGTGAGGGCGAGGAATGGGATCGCGGCGATCCACTGATCGCCGATCGTGGCAAGCCCGGTAGCAGAGGGGGACGGCTCACCGGAAGCCGAATGGTCGGGAGCGAGGAACGCCATCGCCACCGTCGCGACCGCCGCGGCGAGATTGACCCGGAAGTACCCCATCCAGACCCGTGAAGGCAGCTCGGTGCGAATCGCGAACTGGACGATCGAGAGGGCCGCCGACGCTCCGGCGATCGTCAGGCATGCGATCAGTGGGAGCGGGAACAGGGGGTGGCGGAACGGCGCTTCCCACTTCGGGCTGCCAGACGGGGAGACCTGCCCGCCGGTGAGGGCGAGCGAGCCGAGCAGGAAGACGATGAGCAGGACCGGGACGAGACAAGTGACGGTGAGGTAGGCATTGGACCAGCGCTCCGCTCGCTTCGGCAGCGGACCGAGCACGAGACGGAGATACTCCTCCGTCTGCGGGGACGATGGGGCTGCCTCGGTCCGAGGTCGCGGAGTGTCGGGCATGCTTGCAGTGTATCGGCCACTCGGTGTGGCGCGACTCCGCCTATTCCGGGCTCACCGACTGTGCCGGGTTCACGGAATGACACCGGAGCGGAGTGAACCCGCTTCGGAGCCGGTCACTGCTCCGGCTGCTGGGACTCCTGCTCCTTCTCGATCTCGGCCCGCACCGCATCCATGTCGAGGGCCTTGACCTGCGCGATGAGGTCGTCGAGGGCCGGGGCGGGAAGCGCTCCCGGCTGGGAGAACACGAGCACCTGCTCACGGAAGGCCATGAGCGTCGGGATCGAGGAGATCCGCGCCGCGGCCGCCAGCGACTGCTCGGCCTCGGTGTCGACCTTGCCGAAGGTGATGTCGGGGTGCGCTTCGGAGGCGGCCTCGAAGGTGGGGGCGAACGACCGGCACGGGCCGCACCACTCGGCCCAGAAGTCGACGAGGACGATGTCGTCGGTGGAGATCGTGTTGGTGAAGTTCTGCTCGGTGAGGGCGACTGTGCTCATGGCTGCGATGGTCCGTTCTCATCGGGGTTCTCGGTCATCGTTCCCATCCAGCGTGTCACAGTCATCACCCCGAGGCCAAGGGCCATTGTCTCCGCATCCCCTCAGAGTCCCGGCCGGAGAGAATCCCGGCCGGTCAGAACTCCAGCCGTCCTGTGATCTCCCGTTTGAGTTCGAAGAAGTGCTCGTGGCCGGTGAGGGTGACGTAGGCGTCGAAGAGCTCGAGCGCCTGCTCGCCCGCCGGCCTGCGGGTGAACACCGGGCCGAAGTAGGCGCGTTCGCGCTCGCCGAGGCGGAGGATCGGCAGCCCGACACCTGAGCCGGTGAGGCCGAGGGCATCCCGGGTGCTCGACTCGAGATCGGCATCGAGACTCTCGTCGTCCGCGGCGTCCTCGAGCTGTGCGGGGAGACCGGCCTCGGCGAGCGCCTCGGCGATGATCGCGTCGACGTCGTCGCGACCTCCCGGATGAAGCCGCTGACCCAGCGCGGAATAGAGCGCGGCGATCGGCTCCTCGCCGTGGTCCCGCCGGGCACGGACGACGACGCGCCCCATCCGATGACCCTGCCGGTGCTCCTCGGAGGTGTCCTCGTTCCCAGGGGTGGAGTTGAGCACCTTGAGGCTGAAGGACCTCCAGTTCACGGTGCATCCCCGCTGAGCGGCGACGTCGGTGATCCACCGGCTGGTCACCCAGGTGAACGGACAGATCGGATCGAACCAGAAGTCGATCGTCGACGGCTGCTGCATGAGATGCTCCTTCTCTGTCGCTGTCGCCGGTCGGTGTCGTAGGCCGACTCTGGGCACCAGTCTAGGGGCGGACCGGGCGCCGCGGAGGAGGGTTTCCGGCGGGACCCGTGATCTGACGGACCGTCTCTCGCCGCCACCCGATTCGCACCGCCTGCACGGCTGCGCGACAATGGAATCCATGTCCGCACTCTCCTCCGCGCTCGCCTATCGCCGTCTGCTCGACGACAATGCGACCTTGCGGATGCTGCGGGCCGACCACCTCGCGGTCATGGCCGCGACCCTCGACGCCCACCTCGGGCAACCGGGAACCCGCATCCTCGCCGAGGACCTCCACGAGGCCATCGACGCCGACCTCGAGGTTCTGCGCGACCACTTCGACCTCTCGACGCGCACCGCGAAGGCCTACTGCGACGACTGGCGGCGAGCGGAGATCATCATCCGCCGGCCGGCCACCTCGGCGCGCGGGGAGACCTACGAGCTCTCCGCCGCCGGCTTCGACGCGATCCGCATCCTCGAGCAGCTGCGGACCCCGCCGCAGACCGCCACCGAGTCGCGCCTGGTCAGCCTGGCCCAAGCGGTGCGTCAGCTCGCGATCGACACCGACCCGGACACCTCGCGCCGCCTGCAGTCCCTCGAGGCGCAGCGCCGCCGCATCGACGCCGAGATCGCCCGGGTCCGCCGCGGCGACCCGCGCGCGACGCTCGACCGCAGACGCGCGACGGAACGCGTCAATGACATCCTCGCGCAGGCGCAGGGCCTGCCCGCGGACTTCGCCCGGGTCCGGGCCCGGTTCGAGGAGCTCAACCAGGAGCTGCGGACCTCGATCCTCAACGTCGACGAGACGCAGAGCCACGTCCTCGACGAGGTGTTCCGCGGCGTCGACCTCATCGAGTCGAGCGACGAGGGCCGGACCTTCGCCGCCTTCTCCGCCCTCATCCGCGACCCCGAGTCCTCGGCGGCCTTCGACGAGGACATCGCGGCGATCCTCGACCGGGACTTCGCCGTCGTCCTCGACCTCGAGACCCGCCGTGCGCTGCGCTCGCTCATGCGGCAGATGAAGGACGGCTCCCGCGAGGTCCAGGACATCCTCACCGAGTTCGCCCGCGGCTTGCGCCGCTACGTCCACTCCCACGAGTTCCAGCGCGACCGGCTCATGCGCACTCTGCTCCAGGACGCGCTCGCCGCCGCCGCTCCCGTCGCCGAGGTGCGCCGACCGTACGAGGACCTCGGGCTGAGCCTCGAGCTCTCGACCGTGCCGATGTCGAGCGCCGGAGAGGTCAGCCTCCACGACCCCGAGGAGTTCGACGCCGGGGCCGCCCTCACCGAGGCCGCAGAGGCGAGCTTCGACCTCGAGGAGCTCAAGGCCGTCGCCCGGGAGTCCGAGATCGACTTCTCCGAGCTCATCGACAACGTCAACGACGCCCTCACGACCGCGTCGGAGGTCTCCGTCGCCGAGGTGCTCGACCGTCACCCGGCCACCCGGGGCCTGGCGAGCGTCGTCGGCCTGCTCTCGCTGGCCGCCACCCACGGTCGCCTCGACCCCGAGACGGTCGACGACCTGACCTGGACGGGAGTGGACGGACGGTCCCGCTCGGCGTCCGTCCGCCGCCACTTCTTCACCGAGGACATCTCCGCATGAGCACTGATTCCACGTCCACCGCCGACGCGACCGCCGCCGGAGACCCGTCCGCGGGGGCGAGTGTCGCCGGCACCTCCGCCGCGTCCGTCGTGCCCGGGTCCGCCGAGGAGACCCAGGGGCCTGGCGGCCTGTGGACCGGTGACACGGGGGTGCTCGGGGAGCGCACCCGTCGAGTGCTGCTCGAACTGCTCAAGGGACCTTACGTCTCGGGTGCGCAGAGCCCGCAGCTGTGGTCGGCCCTCGTCGCCGACGAGGACCTCGTCCGCTCCCGTCTGCACGAGCTCTTCCTCGACCTTGTCATCGACAAGGTCGACGAGTTCGCCTTCACCCGCAAGGTGCTCACCGAGGAGATCGAGGTCCCGGCGGCCGTGCGCAGTGAGAGGCTGACCTTCATCGACACCGCGATGCTCCTCGTCCTCCGCCAGCTCCTCCTCGCCGCGCCGGGGGAGAAGCGCGTCATCATCGACCGCGAGGAGGTCTTCGAGCGCCTCGAGATCTACCGCCGAGGCGATGAGTCGACGTTCCTGCGCAACCTCAACGCGGCATGGACGCGGATGAGCAACAAGCTGCGCGTCCTCCACAAGGCAGGCGAGGGCCGCTACGAGATCTCGCCGATGGTCCGCTTCCTCGTCGACGAGGACCGGGTCCGCGAACTCACCGAGGTCTACCGGCGGATTGCCGTGGGGGAGAGCGGAGTCGGGGACCACCTCGGCGAGGATGCCGTCGCGGACAGCAGCGACGACACGACTGACACCGACACGGTTTCAGCCGCCGACGCCGGGGAGGACGCGGAATGATCGAGCAGCCCCTCTTCGACCTCGACCCGTCGATGCTCCCCGCAGCCGAGCTCCCCGGCCCCGGAGCGCGTCCCGACGTCGGAGCCCAGTGGCGGCTGGCCGAGGTCCAGATCGCCAACTGGGGGACGTTCTCCGACTCGATCCATCGGATCCCCATTGCCTGCCGCGGCCACCTCATCACCGGACCGTCCGGTTCGGGCAAGTCCTCGCTCCTCGACGCGATCGCCGCCGTCCTCACCCCCGACAAATGGCTGCGATTCAACGTCGCCGCGCAGTCCGCCGGCGCCCGCAGCGATCAGCGCAGCCTCGTCAGCTACATCCGCGGAGCCTGGACGCGGACCACCGATGACACCGAGGACCGGGTCGTGAGCAAGTACCTGCGTCCGCGCGCGACGTTCTCGGGCATCCTCCTGCGCTACAGCGACGGGGCCGACGGCGAGCTCACCCTGTGCCGACTCTTCTTCCTCAAGGGCAGCGGCACCCGGACCTCGGACATCAGCGACCTGTGCCTGTGCGAGCAGACCGGCCTCGACCTCGCCGATCTCCAGCAGTACGCGCAGAACGGACTGGCCACCCGGGCGCTCAAATCCGATCGCCCCGAGGCTCTGGTCACCTCGAACGGCTCGCACGCCCGGTTCTACGCGCGGATGCGCAAGATCTTCGGCATGGCCGGCGAGTCCGCCCTCCAGCTGCTCCACAAGACCCAGTCGGCGAAGAGCCTCGACAGCCTCGACCAGCTCTTCCGCGACCACATGCTCGAGGAGCCCGGCACCTTCGCCCTCGCCGAGACCGCGCTGGCCCAATTCGACGACCTCAAGGACGCCCACGACCACGTCGTCCAGCTGCGCGAGCAGCGCGACCACCTCACCGAGCTCAAATCCGCAGCGACCGTCTACGAACGCGCGCACGCCGCGGCCGCGGAAGCGCTCGAGCTCACCGGCAGCCTGCGCCCCTACCAGAGACGGCGCGAACTCGACCTGCTGCGCGCCGATGCCGCGAGCCTGGCCGAGAAGCTCGTCGACCTCGAGGTCGCCGCGGAACGGGCGCACACCGAGAAGCGCCTGGCGATCGACGACTACGATCTCGCGCACCGGGCGACCCTCGACCTCGGCGGGGCCGAGACCGAGCACCTCCAGCAGCGCATCGAGGAGGCGGAGAACGCCCGCCGCGGGGTCGCCGAACGGTGGGCGACGCTCGCCCGCCAGCTCGCCCAGGCCGGCATCGACGAGGCGCCGACCACCTCGGCGGAGTTCGCCGAGCTCCAGGCGCAGATCGCCCGGACCCTCGAAGCCGGCCTCGAGGAGACCGGGGCGAGCCATGCCGAGCACGACCGATTCTCCGCCGCCCGCAGCCGGGTCAAGGCCCTCGAGGCCGACATCGACTCCCTGCGCCGCTCCGGATCGACCGTGCCGACGGCCCTCCTCGAGGTCCGCTGGGCACTGGCCGAGGGGTGCGGGCTGAGCGAGTCGAGCCTGCCCTTCGTCGCCGAGCTCATCGAGGTCGACCCGCGCTGGGCACAGTGGACCGGAGCGATCGAACGCGTGCTGCGGCCGCTGGCGCTCACCGTCCTCGTGCGCACCGAGCATCTGTCGACCGTGCGGTCCTGGGTCGACGGCCACCGGATCAGGGCCCGGCTGGTGTTCGAGGAGATCCCCGCCTCCCCTCCCGCGCCGAAGCCCGCGCGCAGTGAGAAGTCGCTGGTCAACAAGGTGACGGTGGCGGAGTCGACGTTCGGGGACTGGGTGTCGTGGACGCTGTCCGAGCGCTTCGACGTCGCGTGCGTCGACACCTTGTCCGAACTCGACGACCATCCCCGCGCCGTCACGCTGGCCGGGCAGATCAAGACCTCGCGCACCCGGTACGAGAAGGACGACCGCCGCCGCATCGACGACCGCAGCCAGTGGGTGCTCGGCAACCGCGAGTCGAAGCTCGAGGCCCTCATCGAGCAGCTGACCAAGGCGCAGCAGGAGCTCGCCGCCGCCGAGGAGGTCGTCACCGCGGCCGGCGCCGCGCAGGCCCGGGCGCAGCGGCGCATCGGCATCCTCGCCGGCGTGCGCGAGCAGTCCTGGCGCGACGTCGACCGGCAGGGAGCCGAGGCCGCGGTCGAGGCGCTGGAGCGGCAGCTGCGCGAACTCGAGACCGCCGACGGCGATCTGCAGACGGCGATCGCCGCCGAGCGAGAGGCCCGGGCCCGCAAGGAGGCCGCCGAGGACGCCGCGCGCGAGGCCGACTATGCGAAGAGACGCGCCGGTGAGGAACTCGACGCGCTCCGCGCCCAGGTCGAGCGCCTCGAGCGCGCCATCGCCGCAGGCGAGATCGCCGAGGTGGACGATTCCGTCGCCGCCGAACTCGACTCCCGCTTCCGCCGCGTCCAGCGCCGGATCACCCGCGACGACCTCGCCGACGTCGCCGCCCAGGTCTCCCAGACACTGCAGGAGGAGCGCGACCGCTCGCAGAACCAGGCGAGCGGAGCCGCCTCGGCGGTGACGAGGCTCGCCGCCGAATTCAAGGCACGGTGGAGCTCGGTCGCCTCCGACCTCACCGCCGACGTCGCCGATCGCGGCGCCTACCTGCGGATGCTCGACGAGATCAGCGCCCACGGCCTGCCCGACCACGAGCACCGCTTCCGGGACCTGCTCCGGCAGCGCTCACGCGATCTCATCGGCGAACTCCTCGGCGAGATCCTCTCGGCCCCGCGGGAGATCACCGAGCGGGTCGAACCGATCAACTCCTCCCTGCTGCGCTCGAAGTTCGACGAGGGCCGGTTCCTCCGCCTCAAGGTGAAGACGCGACGCTCGGAGACGGTCACCGCATTCATCGACTCCCTGCGGACGGTCGCCGAAGGCAGCTGGGGCGACGAGGACATGGCCGCGGCCGAGGCCAAGTACGCCACTCTGGCGGAGATCATGCGGCGCTTCGCCTCGAGCGAGCACGTCGACCGGACGTGGCGCACCGTCTGCCTCGACACCCGGCAGCACGTGAGCTTCCTCGCCGAGGAGATCGACGAGACCGGCAAGGCCCACGCGACCTACGATTCCGGAGCGGCGATGTCGGGCGGGCAGCAGCAGAAGCTCGTCATCTTCTGCCTCGCCGCCGCGCTGCGCTATCAGTTGGCTGACCCCGACGAGCCGGTGTCGAGGTACGGCACGATCATCCTCGACGAGGCGTTCGACAAGGCCGACACCCGCTACACCCGCATGGCTCTCGACATCTTCATCGAGTTCGGCTTCCACATGGTGCTGGCCACCCCGCAGAAGCTGCTCCAGACGATCGAGCCCTATGTCGGGGCGGCCACCTCGGTGGAGAACCCGAGCCGGCAGAAGTCGCTGGTGGCGACGATGACCTGGGGCGAGGACTGAAAGGCGAGGATTCGTGATCACCGTCGAGGAGGCGCGCGACACCGCCGGCGTCCGCCTGCGCAGGAACCTCGCCGTGTGGGTCGCCGAGGCGGCGATCGCGGTGGTGGCCGACGGTGAGGACGGGCGCGGGCGGAGTTCTCCTCCCGCTTTCCACCTCGGGCTGCGTCCGCCCACTCAGAAGCAGGTGCTCGCCGATCAGGCGGCGGCCGAGTCGTGGGCACGTGACTGGCGCGAGGCCGAGCGGCGGCACCGGGTGAGCATCGACTGGGAGCCGCGCTCGTGGCGGGCCGTCGGCCGCCAGGACGTTCCCGTCCGCCTCACCGTGGGCTCTCCCGACGACCTCGCCGCGTTCGTCGGCGGACAGACCCTCCGGGACTGGCGCCGACTCCGTGACCGGGCTGCCGCGATCCGCACCCGCTGGCCCGGCCCATCGCACCCTGTCGTGCCAGGTCCCGGCGAGCCCGACGCGCCCCTGTCAGGTCCCGGCGGGCCCGGGCCATCCATGCGGGCTCCCAGCGAGTCCGGTGCCCACGACTTCGCGGCCGTCATCCGAGCCCAGGCGAAACCGCTCCTCGGCCTCGGCGACGAGGAGTTCACGACCGTCCTCGACGTCGTCGACTGGCTCGCGACGCATCCGCTGGGCACGATGCGACCGCGGCAGCTGCCGATCCGCGGAGTCGACTCGAAATGGTTCGGCCGCCACCGCACCCTGGTCACCGCCCTGCTCGGCCTCACGCATGCGCCGGCTGAGCTCGACATCCTCGATGCCGAGGCGACCGTGCGGATCCGCATCTGCGACCCGGGAATGCGACCGGGAGGACTGCGCGATCTCAGCTCCCCGGTCGACCAGCTCGCCGAGCTGCCGGTGTCACCGCACACGGTGCTCGTGGTCGAGAACCTCGAAACCGTGCTGGCGCTGCCGGACCTGCCGGGCGTCGTCGCCGTCCACGGCTCCGGGTACGCGGTGGATGCGGTGGCGCGGATCCCGTGGGCCGCCTCGGCGAGGATGCTCTACTGGGGTGACCTCGACTCACACGGCTTCGCGATCCTCGGCCGCCTGCGCAGCCATGTCCCCGAGGTGCGCTCATTCCTCATGGACGAGGACACCCTGCTGGCGCATCGTGACCTGTGGGTGAGCGAGCCCAAGCCGTTCACCGGTCGGGTCACCGCCCTCACCGGCAGCGAACAGCGAGCCCTCGACCGGTTGCGTGCCGAGGGGAATGTCCGCCTGGAACAGGAGCGCATCCCCTGGGCCCGCGCGCTCGAGGTCATCATGGAGGTGGCGAGCAGCTGAGAAGGCGCTGCCTCACCCGCTCCCACCTGGCATTGAGTAGGGTGGAACCGTGAGAGGCACAGAGGACGGACGCCGATGACCGATCGGCCACGCGGCGGCCTGCTCGCCCTCTGCATCGCCGAGCTCGCCAGCTGGGGGCTCCTCTACTACTCGCTGCCGGTCGCGGCGACCCCGATCGCCGCGGACACGGGCTGGAGCCTGACGACGATCACCGCGGCCCTCTCGGCGGGCCTCGTGGTCTCGGCGCTCGCAGGCATCCGCGTCGGCCGGATCCTCGACGCGCACGGCCCGCGCCTCGTCATGACCACCGGTTCGCTCATCGGAGTGCTCGCCCTGCTGACGGTGGCATGGTCGCCGAACCTCGTCGTGTTCTTCGCGGCCTGGCTGCTGGCCGGTTTCGCCCAGTCGGCGACCCTCTACCCGCCCGCGTTCGCCGTCATCACCCGTTGGTACGGGACCGAGCGGGTCAAGCCGCTGACGCTGCTCACCCTGGTCGGAGGGCTGGCCTCGACGGTGTTCGCGCCGATCATCGCCTTCCTCCTCGACACCCTCGGCTGGCGGATGTCCTACGTCGTCATGGCCGGCATCCTCGCCGTCCTCGCCGTCCCGATGCACGGGCTCTTCCTCAACCGCCGCTGGACCGACGAGGCGGCTGCGGTCAGGGAGGACACCTCGGCGGCCGATCGGCGCGGACAGATCCGGGCAGTGACCCGGACGCCGAGGTTCATCCTCCTGCAGATCGCGATGGCCCTGGCGACGTTCACCCTGTTCGCGGTGACGATCAACATCATCCCCCTGCTCATCCACCGCGGAGCCGGCTTCGGGCCGGCGGCGATCGCGCTGGGGCTCGTCGGGTTCGGGCAGGTGGCCGGTCGCGTCGGCTACCTCGGCCTGGCCAAGCGGACCTCGCCTCGAGGCCGGATGATCGTGCTCTTCGCGTGCGGGGCGACGGGGCTGTGGCTGCTCGCCTTCGTGCCGGGTCCGCTGTGGCTGCTCGTCGGCATCGCGATGGTCTGCGGAGGTGTCCGTGGCTGCCTCACCCTGCTTCAGGCGACGGCCGTCGCCGACCGGTGGGGAACGGCGAACTTCGGGGCCGTCAACGGCGTCTTCATCGCCCCGATCACGGCGCTGACCGCGCTCGCGCCCGTGGCCGGTCCCGCGCTCGCCGGTGTTCTCGGCGGCTATCCGGTGATGGCCCTCGCGATGGCCGCCGTGCTCACCGCCGCCACGCTGCTCTCCACCCGGACGTGAGCGGCGCGGTCTGCCTCTGTCGCTCCCGAGAACGCGCGGCCGTCCGGCCCGTCGCGCGGTCTCACCCGATCGCGAGCCACACGGCGCAGTCGGTCGGCACCCGGTCGGTGACCGTGGGATCGCTGGCGGCGAGGACCTCGGCGTCCGCGGGAATCGGCCACGCCGTCGCGCCGAGGTTGAGCACGACCCGCGTGGTGCCGACCGCGGCCGTCACGTCGAACGCGAGGATGTCCGCGCACGGTCCTGCCGCGGTGCCGCCGGTCGAACCGTCCCTGAAATCGGCAGCCGCGGCGGAGCCGGCAGCGGCGGCGTCGGACCCCTCGGCCGAGGAGTCCGGGCGGGGGTCGACGAAATCGAAGGATCCGGTGCCGAGGCCGCGCTCGGCGCGCAGGGCGAGGAGCCGGCGGACGAGCTCCAGGTGCGAACTCCCGCAGCCCTTCTGCTGATCGACGGCGAGATCGCCGTAGCCGGCGGGCTGGGGCAGCCAGGCGGCTCCGGACTCGCTGAAGCCGAAGGCGGGAGCCCCGCGCTCCCAGGGGATCGGCACCCGGCAGCCGTCGCGGCCGAGCCGCCGCCCGGAGGTGCGGTGGAAGGTCGGGTCCTGGCGCACCTCCTCGGGGAGGTCGAGGACCTCGAACAGGCCCAGCTCCTCACCCTGGTAGAGGTAGGCGCTGCCCGGCAGGGCGAGCATCGCCGTGGTGGCCGCCCGTGCGCGGCGGGCGCCGAGCTCGCGATCGGGCGCGGGGACGGCGGCGCCGAGCTGAGAGGTGAAGTGCTCGGGGTCGAGGGCGAGCCGGGTGGCCGGGCGGATGACATCGTGGTTCGACAGCACCCAGGTGGTCGGGGCGCCGACGACGTCGTTCGCGCGGAACGACTCCTCGATGCACTCCCGCAGCGCCGGCGCGTCCCACGAAGCATCGAGGAAGGAGAAGTTGAACGCCTGATGGAACTCCCCGGGGCGGACGTAACGGGCGATCCGGGCATAGGGCTGCACCCATGCCTCGGCGACGAGCACCCGCTCGCCCGGGTACTCGTCGAGGAGCCGACGCCAGTCGAGGTAGATCTCGTGCACCCCGTCCTGGTCCCAGTACGGGGCAGCGCCTGTCGCCATCCCGTCGCCCTGCATCTCCTCGGTCGTCTGGGCGGCGTCCGGCAAGCCGGCCGCCTTGACGAGGCCGTGGGCGACATCGACGCGGAATCCGTCGACCCCGCGATCGAGCCAGAACCGCAGGACATCCTCGAACGCCTCCCGCACCTGCGGGTTCGCCCAGTTGAGGTCGGGCTGCGAGGAGTCGAAGAGGTGCAGATACCACTGTCCGTCGGGTGTCGTCGACCAGGCCGGTCCGCCGAACACCGACTCCCAGTTGTTCGGCGGCCGCTCCGGGTCCTCGGGGTTCGCGTCGCGGAACAGGTACCAGTCGCGCTCCGGCGAATCGGGACCGGCGGTCAGCGCGCGCCGGAACCAGGGGTGCTGGTCGCTGGTGTGGTTGGGCACGAGGTCGACGATGATCCGCAGGTCCAGCTCGTGGGCACGGGAGATGAGCGCGTCGGCGTCGGCGAGGGTCCCGAACAGTGGATCGACGTCGCAGTAGTCGGAGACGTCGTATCCGGCATCGGCCTGCGGAGAGGGGTAGAAGGGCGAGATCCACACGGCATCCACCCCGAGCTCGCGCAGGTGGTCGAGCTTCGCCGTGATGCCCGGGAGGTCTCCGATCCCATCGCCGTCGGCGTCGGCGAAGGACCGCGGGTACACCTGGTAGATGACGGCGCTGCGCCACCACTCGGCGGTCTCGGCGGAGGGGTGGAGAGGACCGCGGGAGGGGGAGTGCTGGGTCACGGGATTCCTTTCAGCGGGAGCCTGGGTGACGATCGGAGTCGGGGTGACGATCGGAGTCGACGGACATCACGACGACCGACTGGGCGAGGACGGGATAGGGATCGCGGACGGGGCCGGCGGCCGCGGGGCGGGCGGAGTCGACCTCGAGGTGCCAGCTTGGGGCTTCGGGCAGACGCACCTCGGCGTCGTCGCCGACGTTGAGGACGACGAGGACGACGTCCCCGATCGCCTCGCCGTCGGGATCTCCGGCCGCCCCACGCAGCTGAGCGGCGATGAGACGGAACTCGGGATCGTGCCAGTCCTCGGCTGTCGGGACCTCACCGTCGGCGCGGCGCCAGATGACGTCCTGGTGGCCGTCGGCACGCACATTGCCGTGGAGGAACGAGCGCTGACGCAGCACGGGGAGGCGGCGGCGCACGGCGATGACGCGGCGGACGAATGCCGCCAGGTCGGCATCGGGGGAGGACCAGTCGATCCAGCCGATCGGGTTGTCCTGCGCGTAGGCGTTGTTGTTGCCGTTCTGGCTGTTGCCGAGCTCGTCACCGGCGAGCAGCATCGGCACCCCCTGGGAGACGAGCAGGGTCGTGAGCATTCCTCGCACCCGCCGGGCGCGCCGGGAGCGGATCCGCTCGTCATCGCTGGGACCTTCGACGCCGAGGTTGTCGGTGTGGTTGTCGTCATGACCGTCGCGGTTGTCCTCGAGATTCGCCTCGTTGTGCTTGCCCGCATAGGACACGACGTCGGCCAGCGTGAAGCCGTCGTGGGCGGTCACGAAGTTGATCGACGCGGTGGCGCCGCGATGCGAGTGATCGAACAGTCCCGCGGAGCCGAGCAGTGCCGAGGCCAGCCCCACCTGACCGAGGGGGTCACCGCGCCAGGCCCTGCGCACCCCGTCGCGGAACCGGTCGTTCCATTCCGACCACGGATGGCTGAAGTGCCCGAGCTGGTAGCCGCCCGGCCCCAGGTCCCACGGCTCGGCGATGAGCTTGACCCCGGCGAGGACGGGATCCTGCCGCACGGCCTGGAAGAACGGTCCCGTCGGGTCGAAGCCGCCCGCGGTGCGCCCGACGGCCGCCGCCAGATCGAAGCGGAACCCGTCGGCGCCGTAGTGCTCGACCCAGTGACGGAGGCTGTCGAGGACCAGGCGCAGGACCATGGGCCGGTCGACGGCCAGGGTGTTGCCCGTCCCGGTGTCGTTGACGTAGTGGCGCCCATCGTCGTTGAGTCGGAAGTAGCCCCGATTGTGCAGACCGCGGAGGCTGAGCGTCGGGCCGTGCTCATCGCCTTCGCCGTTGTGGTTGCAGACGACGTCGACGATGACCTCGATCCCCGCCTCGTGCAGGGTGTGGACCAGGGCGCGGAGCTCGGCGTCGGCATCCTCGGCCCGCCGGGCGAAGCGCGGTTCCGGCGCGAACCAGGCGATCGGCTGGTAGCCCCAGTAGTTCCTCAGCCCCTTCTCGACGAGGTGCCGGTCGTCGAGGAACGCCTGGACCGGGAGGAGCTCGACGGCGTTGACGCCCAGGGTCCGCAGATGGTCGATGACCACCGGATGCGCCATGCCGGCATAGGTGCCGCGAAGCTCCTCGGGCACGCCGGGATGGACGGCCGAGATCCCCTTGAGATGGGTCTCGTAGACGACGAGATCGGCCAGGGCATGATGCGGGCGGTTGAGGGTGGGATCCGGTCCGCGTGGCGGGCCGACGACCACGCCCTTGGGCACCACCGGTGCGCTGTCGCGCCGGTCCCTGACGAGATCGCCGGGGCCGACTTCGCAGCCCGACATCAGCGGATCCCAGCGCACCGGCGAATCGAGCAGTCGCGCATAGGGATCGACGAGCAGCTTGTGCGGATTGAACCGCAGTCCCTCGCCCGGGCTGTGGGGGCCGTCGGCGCGCAGACCGTAGCGGGTGCCGACGGCGACCCGCGAGACGTGCGCGTGCCGGACATCCCCGTCACGGTACGGCAGACGCACCCGCACCTCCGCGGTATCCTCGGCGAAGAGGCACAGCGTCACCTCGGTGGCCTCCGGTGCCCACACCGCGACGTTCACCCCGTCCCCGTCGACCGTGACCCCGAGCGGCCAGGATCTGCCGGCTGTCACCTCGCGGCGACCGCGGTCGGTCATCGCATCATCTCGTCGAACAGTTCACAGTAGCGCTGCGCCGAGGTGCCCCAGTCGACGGGCTCGCGCATCGCGCGATCGCGCAGTCGCCTCCAGGCGTCGCGGTCGGCGAACAAGTCGACGGCACGTCCGAGGGCGAAGCCGAACCCGCCCGCGTCGACGGTCCCGCCCAGTCGACGGTCGCCGAAGGTGAACCCGGTGGCCGAGCCGTTCGCGAGGTTCTCGTCGGTCGCATCGATGACGGTGTCGCGCAGCCCACCGGTCGCGGCCACCACGGGCACGGCCCCGTAGCGCAGCCCGTACAGCTGGGTGAGTCCGCACGGTTCGAAGCGGGAGGGCACGAGGACGAGGTCACCGCCGGCGTACATGCGGTGGCTCAGCGGTTCGTCGTATCCGATGCGCACCCCCACCGAGGTGGGGAAGCGGGAGGCGAGCACACCGAGGTCGTGCTCATAGCCCGGGTCGCCGGAGCCGAGGACGACGACCGCCCCACCCGCCTCGACGAACCGCGGCAGCGCGTCGAGCAGCAGGTCGACGCCCTTCTGATGCGTGAGCCTGGTGACGACGACCGCGAGCGGACCGGCGGGCTCGCCGAGCAAGAACTCGTCGAGCAGGGCGCGGCGGTTCGCGGCCTTCCCGGCCGGGTCGTCGGCGGAATAGGGGAGGACGGCGGGATCGGCCGCCGGATCCCAGACGGTCGTGTCGATGCCGTTGAGGATCCCGGTCATCTCGCCCCGGTCGCGCCGCATGCGGGCGACGCCCTCGAGGCCGAACCCGAACTCCGGGGTCGTGAGCTCCTCGGCGTAGGTGGGGCTGACGGTCGTGACCTGCGAGGCGTGGACCATTCCCGCCTTGAGGGTGCTGACCTGCCCGTGGTACTCGAGTGCCTCGGGATGGAAGTCCCACGTCGGCAGGCGCAGGCGGTCGAGCTGGTCGGGGCCGAACAGTCCCTGGAACGCGATGTTGTGGATCGTCAGGAGCGTCGGCACGGCCGAGCCCGCGTACCTGAGGTACGAGGGCACGAGGCCGGACTGCCAGTCGTGGACGTGGACGATGTCGGGCCGCCAGCCCTCGACCGTGCCGTGGAGGGCGAGCTGGGCGCCGACCCAGGACAGCGCGGCGAAGCGCACAGGGTTGTCCGGGTGATCGTGTCCGTCGACGGTGTACGGTCCGCCGGGGCGGTCGAACAGGTGCGGGGCGTCGAGCAGGAGCAGGTCGAGTCCCTGATGGGCGCCGGAGCGCACGACCGCACGACCGCCGTGGAGGTCCTCGTCGTGCCAGACCTCGTCCGTGTGGCCGACCTGGTCGAGGATGCCCCGATAGGCGGGAAGCAGGATCCGCGACTGCCAGCCGTACTCGGCCAAGGCGGCGGGCAGGGCGCCGACCACGTCGGCCAGACCGCCCGTCTTCAGCAGCGGTGCGCATTCCGAGGCCACGGACAGCACCCGACGATGGTCGTGCGACATGGGGACCCTTTCTCTTCACGGGTTCTGAGCGGTGGGACCGGCATCGTCGGTCACCGGCGATGCGGGGACGGGAACCGCCTCGGCAATTCATTCGAGGGCGGTCCCGCCTCGACGATTCATTCGAGGGCGGCGGCGCGGCGGTCGAGCATCGGCTGGGTGATGAGCACGATGCCGTCCTTGGTCCGCCGGAACCACTTCTCGTCCTCCTCCGGATCCTCTCCGACGACGAGGCCGGCGGGAATGCGGACCCGATTGTCGAGCACGGCTCGGGTGATCCGAGCCCCGCGACCCACGTCGACGTAGGGCAGGGAGACGACGTGGTCGAGGGAGGCGTAGGAGTGGACACGGGCGCCGGTGAACAGGAGGGAGTTGTGCACGTCCGCGCCGCTGATGATGCTGTTGCCCGAGACGAGCGACTGGATCGCCTGCCCGCGTCGCCCCTCGTCGTCGTGGATGAACTTGGCGGGCGGGGCCAGTTCGGAGTACGTCCAGATCGGCCATTCGTTGTCGTAGAGGTCGAGGGCGGGCACGAACTCGGTGAGGTCGATGTTCGCCTGCCAGAAGGCGTCGATCGTGCCCACGTCGCGCCAGTAGGGTTCGGTCTCCAGGCCGCTCATCACACAGGACTCGCTGAACCGGTGGGCGTAGGCGCTGCCGTTCCGCACGATCGCGGGGATGAGGTCATGGCCGAAGTCGTGGCTCGAGTTCGTGTCCTCGGCGTCGGCGAGCAGCAGGTCGCGGAGGAAGTCCCAGTCGAAGACGTAGATGCCCATCGATGCGAGCGCCATGTCCGGGTCGTCGGGCATGCCCGGCGGGTCGGCCGGCTTCTCGAGGAAGTCGACGATCCGGCCGGTCTCGTCGACGTCCATGACGCCGACGGCCGAGGCCTCCTCGCGGGGGACGGTCAGGCAGCCGACCGTGACATCGGCACCGGTCTCGACGTGCTGATGGAGCATGACCTCGTAGTCCATCTTGTAGACGTGGTCGCCGGCGAGCACGATGACGTACTCGACCTGGTAGTCGTCGACGATGTCGATGTTCTGCGTGACGGCGTCGGCGGTCCCCAGGTACCACTTGTTCTCGGCGACGCGTTGGCTTGCCGGCAGGATGTCGAGGTATTCGTTGCGTTCGGCGCGGAAGAAGCCCCAACCCCGCTGCACGTGCCTGATCAGCGAGTGCGCCTTGTACTGCGTGGCGATCGCCATCTTGCGGATCCCGGAGTTGAGGGCATTCGACAGCGGGAAGTCGATGATGCGAGATTTCCCGCCGAAGTGGACCGCGGGCTTGGCGCGCCTGTCGGTGAGCTCCTCCAGCCGGCTGCCGCGGCCACCGGCCAGGACGAATGCCATGGCCTGGCTGCTGAGACGCAGGTGCGCCCCTGAGGGACTGTCCGTGTGGTTCCGAGAACCATTGACCATCTCGACTCCTTCGTCCGCAGGATACTGGTCCAATCCAACCACGGAACTCCGCCGCGCGGCACCATCGGGTGCCGAGGCGTCGGACGAGCGTGCAATGGTGCGGACCTACAGCGCCGCGGGGATGTCCCAGATCCGGCTCATGTACTCCCGGATCGAACGGTCGGAGCTGAAGTGACCCATGCGGGCGATGTTGAGGATCGCCATGCGCTGCCAGTGGTGGGAGTCCCGGTAGGCGCGATCGACCTCGTCCTGAGCGGAGTCGTAGGCGTCGAAGTCCGAGGCGACGAGGAACCAGTCGCTGTTCCACATCAGGTCGACGAGTCTCCCATGACGGTGCGGCTCGTCGGGGCTGAACGCTCCCTCCGCGACGGACTGGAGCACGTCCTGCAGCGGTCGGCTGGCCATGATCGCGGTGCGGGCGTGATCGGCTTCGGACCTGCGTGCCGCGACCTCGTCAGTGGTGAGTCCGAAGAGGAAGAAGTTGCCGGCGCCGACGTGCTCGCGGATCTCGACATTGGCCCCGTCGAGGGTGCCGATCGTGAGCGCGCCGTTGAGCGCGAACTTCATGTTCCCGGTGCCCGAGGCCTCCATGCCGGCGGTGGAGATCTGCTCGGAGAGATCGGAGGCGGGGATGAGCTTCTGGGCCATGGACACGCCGTAGTTCGGCGGGTAGATGACGCGCAGGAGGTCCCTGGTCTCGGGGTCGTCGTTGACGATCCGGGCGACGTCGTTGATGAGGCGGATGATCTCCTTGGCCGTGTCGTAGCTGGGTGCGGCCTTGCCGCCGAAGATCTTCACCCGCGGCACCCACCCGGCTCCGGGATCGCGCTTGATCCGCTGGTAGCGGGCGATCGTCCACAGGATGTTGAGCAGCTGGCGCTTGTACTCGTGCAGGCGCTTGACCTGGGCGTCGAACAGCGCGTCGAGCGGCGCCTCGATATCGTGCTCGGCGGCGAGCCAGTCGGCGAAGCGGACCTTCGCCAGGCGCTTCGTCCGACCGAACGCCTCCTGGAATCCCGGATCGTCGGCGTGCTGCTCGAGTCCGCGCAACCGGTCGAGGTCGGTCTCCCACCCGCTGCCGATCGTGTCGGTGATCAGCTCGGACAGGGCGGGATTGGCGAGCTTGAGCCACCGCCGCGGCGTGATGCCGTTGGTGATGTTGACGATGCGGCCGGGATGCAGTTCGTCGTGGACGGGGAAGAGGTCCTTCCGGACGAGGTCGGTGTGGAGCGCGGAGACGCCGTTGACCTTGTGGCTGACGGCGAATGCCAGGTCGCCCATGTTCACCTGATCGCCGCCGATGAGCCGCACGGGGTCGGGCCGCTCTCCCTGGAGCTCGACGAACTGGGTGTCGAGTCCCTCGATGATCTCCAGGTGGCGCGGCAGCACGTGGCGCATGAGGCCGACCGTCCAGCGCTCGAGCGCCTCCGGCAGCAGGGTGTGGTTGGTGTAGCCGAGTACCTGGGTGGCGATGCCGGCGGCCGCGTCGAAGCCGAATCCGTGCTCGTCGACGAGGAGCCGGATGAGCTCGGGACCCGCGATCGCGGGGTGGGTGTCGTTCATCTGGATCGCGACGGACTCGGGCAGGCGGCGGAGGTCATCGTGCGCGCCGAGGTGGCGGGCGAGGATGTCCTGCACCGAGGCGGAGGAGAGGAAGTACTCCTGCGACAGTCGCAGCTGCTTGCCGCCGTCGGTCGTGTCGTTGGGGTAGAGGACGCGGGTGAGGCTGCGGGCGAGCGCTTCAGCCTCGGAGGCCGCGGCGAAGTCGCCGGCGTTGAAGCGGTCGAGGTCGAAGAGCTCGGCACCGGGCATCGCCGCCCACAGGCGTAGGGTGTTCGCCCACCGGGCCCCGTAGCCGACGACCGGGGTGTCGTGCGCGGCGGCGAGCACCCGGCTTCGCGGAACCCAGATCCGGCGTCCGCCCTCCTCGATGACCTCGCCGCCGAACCCGACCCGGTAGGCGGTCTCCGGGCGCGTGAAGTCCCAGGGGTTGCCGGTGGCCAGCCAGTTCTCCGGCGTCTCGACCTGGCGGCCGTTCTCGAAGCTCTGCTCGAACAGGCCGTGCTCGTAGCGCAGCCCGTAGCCGTAGCCGGGGCAGCCGACAGTCGCCATCGACTCCAGGTAGCACGCGGCGAGCCGGCCGAGGCCGCCGTTGCCGAGGGCCGCATCGGGTTCGCCCTCGGCGATCTCGGTGAAGCTGAGGCCGAAGCCGTCGAGCACCTCGTCGATCGTGTCCCGCAGGCCCAGGTTGATCGCGGCGTCCTCGAGGATGCGCCCGATGAGGAACTCCATCGACAGGTAGTGGACGCGCTTGCGGTCCTCGGCCTCGGTGCGTCGAACGGATTCGAACCACGGGTCGACCGCCCGGTCGCGGATCGTGTGCGACACCGCCATGCGCCAGTCGAACGCCGAGGCGCGCTCCGGGGTGGTGCCGACGGTGAAGCGCAGGTGGTGGAGCAGTGCGTCCCGGAGGCTCGCGGCAGTAGGCGCGGGCAGGGCCGTGGACTCCGGCAGGGCAGTGGACTCGTGTCGGTCGCTGCGCACTTCGTCGAGGCTCTCTGACATGGGTCTCCTGTACCTGAAGGGGCCGGGTCCCGATCCGGAACCCGCACTGGATCTCATCATAGGTGCAGTCCGCACCGGCACCGTCCGAACCGACACCATCCCAACCGCTGTCGGCCGCACGGCAGTCCGGGACAGGCGGAGCCCACGCGCGCGGCAACGACGTCCGGACTCTCCCGGGACCGCGGCCACGGGACGGGTCTAGACTGGCGGCGATCCATGTTTCAAGGGAAGGAAGCTCATGCCGACCGTCGCCAGGAACATCGTCGATACGCTCGTCGCGAGTGGGGTCAAGCGGGTTTACGGCATCCCCGGGGACTCCCTCAACGGTTTCACCGACGCCCTGCGCGTCAACCCCGAGCTCCAATGGGTGCATGTCAGGCACGAGGAGGGTGCCGCCTTCGCCGCGAGCGGTGAGGCGGCGATGACGGGGGAGCTCGCCGTGTGCGCCGGCAGCTGCGGCCCCGGCAACCTCCACCTCATCAACGGACTCTACGACGCGCAGCGCTCCCGCGTCCCGGTGCTCGCGATCGCCGCCCACATCCCCAGCGACGAGATCGGGTCCACCTACTTCCAGGAGACGCACCCCACCGAGCTGTTCCGCGAGTGCAGCGTCTACGTCGAGCACGTCGCGACACCGGAGCAGATGCCCAGGCTCCTGCGCATCGCGATGCGGGAGGCGGTGGAGAAGCGCGGGGTCGCCGTCCTCGTCATCCCCGGTGATGTCGCGCTGCGGGAGATCGATGCCCGCGCCGAGGCGATCCGGGCCCACCCCTCCCGCGTGATCCCGGCGTCCTCCCAGATCGCCGCGGCCGCCGAGGCGCTCAACTCGAGCAGGAAGGTGACGATCCTCGCCGGCGCGGGGACGGCGGGAGCCCATGACGAGCTCATCGCGATCGCCGAGAAGCTGCAGGCCCCGATCGTCCACACGCTGCGCGGCAAGGAGTTCGTCGAGTACGACAACCCGTATGACGTCGGGATGACCGGGCTGCTCGGCTTCTCCTCCGGATATCACGCCCTCAAGGACTGCGACACCCTGCTCATGCTCGGCACCGACCTGCCCTACCAGCAGTTCTACCCCGAGGACGCGACAGTCATCCAGGTCGATGTGCGCGGCGCCCAGCTCGGTCGCCGGACGAAGGTCGACATCGGCCTGGTCGGGACGGTGGCCGACACCGTCGGGGAGCTCCTGCCGCTCATCGACTCGTCCCGCAGTTCCTCCCATCTCAAGGCGATGACGAAGCACTACGCGAAGACCCGCAAGGGCCTCGACGACCTCGCCTCGGCATCGAAGCGGACGATCCACCCGCAGTACCTGACGAAGCTCATCGACGATCTCGCCGATGACGATGCCGTCTTCATCCCCGATGTCGGTTCGCCCGTCGTCTGGGCGGCGCGCTACCTGGGGATGAACGGCCGACGACGACTCATCGGCTCCTTCAGCCACGGGTCGATGGCCAATGCCCTGTCCCAGAGCGTGGGCGTCCAGGCGTCGCACCCGGACCGGCAGGTCATCGCCCTGGCCGGGGACGGCGGTCTGGCGATGCTCTTGGGGGAGCTTCTCACGCTCACCCAGAACGACCTGCCCGTCAAGGCGGTCGTCTACAACAACTCGTCGCTCAACTTCGTCGAACTCGAGATGAAGGCCGCGGGATTCGTCAACTTCGGCACCGACCTGTCCAACCCCGACTTCTCGGGCATCGCCGAGGCGGTCGGGATCAGGGGATTCCGCGTCGAGAAGTCCTCCCAGCTGCCCGCGACGGTGAAGAAGTTCCTCGCCCACAGGGGACCGGCCGTCCTCGACGTCGTCACGGAGCGGCAGGAGCTGTCGATGCCCCCGTCGATCAGCGCCGAACAGGCGAAGGGGTTCGCGCTCTACGCGATCCGCACGGTGCTCTCGGGTCGCGGCGACGAACTCGTCGACCTCGCCCGTTCGAACATCCGCCAGCTGTTCTGAGGTCGTCGCCGAACTTCCATCACATTTGGTGCTATACATCTGTTTTGAATCAGATGTATAGCACCAAATGTGATCAAGCTTGCGTGAGCGGGTAGTCGGCGAGGACCTGGGCGGTGGCCAGGGCGGCGGTCATCGCCTCGTGCCCCTTGTCCTCCCGGGAGCCCTCGAGACCGGCCCGGTCGAGACCCTGCTCTTCGGTGTCGCAGGTGAGGACCCCGAAGCCGACGGGTGTGCGGGAGTCGATGGCGACCCGGTTGAGTCCGTCCGTCGCCGCCTGGCACACGTAGTCGAAGTGGGGTGTGCCACCGCGGATGACGACGCCCAGCGCCACGACCGCATCGAAGTGCGGGACCAGGCGGGCGGCGGCCACGGGCAGCTCGAAGCTGCCGGGCACCCGGATGAGGGTGGTCTGGGCGCCGGCCTCCTCCGCGGCCCGCTGCGCGCCGGCGACGAGGCCGTCCATGATCTGCGTGTGCCAGGATGCGGCGACGATCGCCACCGAGAGGTCGCGGGCGTCGAGGGAGATGTCGGGTGCTCCGAAATGGGCCATGGGTGTTCCTTCGGTCGTGGTGGATGCTGCGGTCGAGATGAAGTCGGGTCGTGCGGGCGGTCGGCCCGAGTCACCCGGCGAGGGTCAGCGTGTGGTGCATGCGGTTGCGCTTCGTCGCGAGGTACTTCGAGTTCTCCGGCCGGGCGGGGATCTCGATGGGCACGACCGCCTCGACGGTGATGCCCAGGGCCTCGAGGGCGTGGGTCTTCTCCGGGTTGTTCGTCAGCAGCCGGATCCGCGTCAGTCCCAGGGCGTGGAGGAACTCGGCGGCTGCCCGGTAGTCGCGGACGTCGTCGTAGAAGCCCAGCCGCAGGTTCGCCTCGACCGTGTCGAGCCCCGAGTCCTGGAGCGCGTACGCCTTGATCTTGTTGCTCAGCCCGATCCCGCGCCCCTCGTGCCCGGTGAGGTAGACGACGGCCCCGCCCTGCTCGGCGATCAGCGACAGGGCGAGTTCGAGCTGCTCCCCGCAGTCGCAGCGATAGGAGCCGAACACATCGCCGGTCAGGCACTCGGAGTGCACCCGCACGAGCGGAGCCGGAGCGGATCCGGAGTCCGAGCGTGAGGCGTTCTCCAGGTCGAGACCGGTGTAGACGCCGAGGTGGTCGTGACCGTCGACGGTGAACGCGCGGGCCGTGAAGGTGCCGTACTTCGTCGGCAGCGGCACCTCGGCGGGCAGATCCTTCGGAACGGCGGGGCGGCCATCGGTCTCCTCGAGATACTCGACGAGCTGCTCGATCGACACCATGACCAGACCGTGCGCCGTGGCGAACTCCCGCAGGGCGTCGAAGCGCATCATCGAACCGTCGTCGTGGACCACCTCGGCGATCATCGACACGGGCTGGGCGCCGGCCAGGCGCGAGAGCTCGACCCCGGCCTCGGTGTGACCGGGGCGCTCGCGCACCCCGCCGGACTTGGCGATGAGCGGGAACACGTGGCCCGGGCGGGTGATCGCCGCCGGGTCGGGGTCGGCCGTCGCCAGCGCCCGCCCGGTCAGGGCGCGTTCGGCGGCGCTGATGCCGGTGGTCACCCCGACGGCGTCGCAGCTGATCGTGTACGCGGTCCCCTTGGGGTCCTCATTGTCGGTGACCATGGGCGGCAGGGCGAGTGCCGCGGCGCGATCGGCCTCCATCGGGGCGCAGATGACGCCGGAGGTGTAGCGGACGAAGAAGCCCATCGTCTCGGCGGTGGCGAACTCGGCGGCGATGATGAGATCCCCCTCGTTCTCGCGGTCCTCATCGTCGACGACGACGATGGGGCGACCGGCGGAGATCTCCGCGATGGCGGCCTCGATCGGATCGAGTCCGCTGCCCGCGCCGGCACCGGTGCCGACGGTCTTTGCCGTGGTGGAGCCGACAGGCTGCGCCTGGTCGGAGACGTCGCGCGCGGGCTGCTCCTCGCCGGGGCGGTCGGGGGTGGTGTCAGACATGGTCGTTTCCTTGTGCGGTAGGGGTGGCGGAGAGGGACGCGGAGCCGGCGACGGTGTGGACGCCGGCGGACGCGGGCCCGCCCGTGAGCGGGGAGATCGTGGGGGTGCGGAACGAGAGCAGGCGCGCCGTGTACTTCGCGAGCACGTCGACCTCGATGTTGACGGGAGCGCCGATCGGCAGTCTCCCGAACGTGGTGTGGGTCAGCGTGGCGGGGATGAGCCCGACCTCGACCCAGGAGCTCGCCTCGTGCGGCGCGGAGACCGCGGTCAGGGTGAGCGAGACCCCGTTGAGAGCGATCGATCCCTTGACGGCGGTGTAGGGGGCGAGCTCGTTCGGGATGCCGATGCGCAGCGTCGACCAGTCGTCGTGGTCGGTGCGGCTGAGCAGCTGACCGCAGCCGTCGACGTGGCCCTGGACGACATGCCCGTCGAGGCGACCGGAGGCCGGGGTGCAGCGTTCGAGGTTGACCTCGTCGCCGACCTCCAGGGATCCGATCCCGGTCAGCCGCAGGGTCTCGCCCATGACCTCGGCCCGGAAGCGTCCCGCCGCCGAGGGGGCAGCGCCGGCCGCATCCGCATCGCTCCCCGCCGCGGAGGCGGCAGCCGCGCCTGCGGGGTCAGCGCCGGTCGCATCCGCGGCGCGGATCGAGGTCAGGCAGACCCCGTTGACGGCCAGGGAGCCGCCGAGGTCGAGATCGGCGACGAGGTCACCCGCGTCGATCGTGATGACGGCCGAGTCGGCGCCGAGCTCGATGGCCTCGACGCGACCGAGGCGTTCGATGATTCCGGTGAACACGTGTCCTCCTGTGCGGTTGATGCGGATGGATGAGAGAGCCGGCTGCCGGGCGTGCGGAGGTCAGATGGCGAAGGTCGGAGCCGGCGGTGCGGGCGCGAAGTGGAGGAGCACGTCGGGTCCCAGCCGGGACACGGCGGGCTCGGCCGTGTCGTCCGGGACCAGGCTGATCGACTCGGCGAGGGTGGAGATCGACAGTCCCTCGAGCGAGGAGCGCCCGGGGCCGAGGATCGTCGGTGCCTGGTAGCAGAAGACCTCGTCGACGACCCCGGCGGCGAAGAACGAGCCGAGCAGGGACGGCCCTCCTTCGACGAGGACGTGCTCGATGCCCTGCGCGTCGAGTTCACTGAGCGCGGCGTGGACGTCGCGGGTGCGCACATGCAGGGTCTTGGGATTGCGGGCCAGGTGGGAGGCGGCGGGCAGGGACGAGACGCCGATGACGACGGGCAGCGGCTGGGATGCCAGCAGGCGTCCGTCGGCATCGCGGGCGCTGAGCCGGGGATTGTCCGCCGAGGCGGTTCCCGTGCCGACGATGATCGCTCCGACTCGTGACCGCAGGAGGTGGGCGTGTTCGCGCGACTGCGCCGAGGTGATCCACTGACTCGTCCCGTCAGCCGCAGCCGCGCGCCCGTCGAGGCTCTGCGCGATCTTCGCGGTGACGAACGGGCGGGAGGTGCCCACGGCGAGGCGCCAGCGGGCGTTGAGCGCCGCCGATTCGTCCCGTCCGAGTCCCGAGCGGACGCGCACCCCCGCCTCGGCGAGGAGAGTTCCGCCACCGGAGGCGATGGCATGGGAATCGGGGAGCGCGAAGACGACCTCGGGGATCCCGGCGTCGAGGATCGCCTGCGTGCAGGGGCCGGTGCGACCCCGATGCGAGCAGGGTTCCAGGGTGACGAACAGCGTCGATGAGGAGAGGTCGACGCCGAGGCGGCGGGCCTCGGCGATCGCGTCGACCTCGGCATGAGGTGCGCCGGCACCGGCGTGGAATCCGGTCACGGTTCGGCCGTCGGCAGTGAGGAGCGCCGCTCCGACGAGAGGGTTCGCCCCCCGGTGGCCGCGGCGGGCAGCACGCAGGGCCGCCGCCATCGCAGCGGTCTCGTGGTCGGAGAACTCCGCACCCATTGAAAAAACCTCCCAGCTCGAACCGGGAGGGAGGAGATTGCGGGTGCAATGTGCACGGTGCCGCGGAATCCTGGCCGGCACTGCTGACAGTGCTCGATCAGTCGACCGTGGTCGCCATGTTCCTCCCATCCAGACTCTTACTGTCGGTCTCGGAATTCCACCGAGTCAACCGGGTGCACGACGTGCACCCAGGTCGCGGACTGTCACCGCCGGCACGGAATTTCACCGTCCCCGGAACATATTGAGCACAGACTAACACGCCGACGTGCCGCGATTCCACGAGACGACGGCTGCGCCCGGACTCCGCGATACCGCTTGCAAAAGTACATAACCAAGGTATATAAATGAGTTATGGAAGATGTGGATCCGGGCGAGCTCGTCTCGCGTCTGGTCGTCGTCTCGTCGCGCCTGACCAGGGCCGTGCGCCGGGTCATCGGCAACGAGAGCGACCTCAACTCGCTGCGCGCGCTCGCCGTCGTCGAGCAGTACCAGCCGGTGCGCGTCGGGCACTTCGCCCAGGGCTACCTCTGCTCCCAGCCGGCCGCGACGAAGATCCTGGCCGGATTGGAGTCCGAGGGACTGGTCGAGCGCTCCGCGAGCAAGGCCGACAGGCGAGCGTCCCAGTTCTCCCTCACGGAGGCCGGCAGCGAGCGCCTGGCAGGGCATCGCTCGCTCGTCGCCGAGCAGATGGAGCCGTACTTCCGATCGCTGTCCGCCGAGGAGCGGGTGGGCGTGGACAGGGCACTCGGTCTCGTCACCGAGTACCTCGCCGACCAGCACCCGGTGGACCGGGACACCTCAGAATCGAGAAAGGGAACACCGAGCACGTGAGCACAGACAGACAGAGCACAAGCGCAGGCCGGGACGGACAGGCATCCGTCCTCCGGCAGCCCCGAGCAGTCTGGGCGGTGGCATTCGCCTGCGTCATCGCCTTCATGGGGATCGGGCTCGTCGACCCGATCCTCCCGGCGATCTCGGCGGAGCTCGACGCCTCGCCCGCGCAGTCGATGCTGCTGTTCACGAGCTACCTCTTCATCACCGGCGGCATGATGTTCTTCACGAGCTTCGTGTCCTCGCGCATCGGCGCGAAGAGCACCCTGCTCATCGGACTCATCCTCATCGTCGCGTTCGCCGCGCTCGCCGGACTCTCGGGCACGGTCGACCAGATCATCGGCTTCCGCGCAGGATGGGGCCTCGGCAACGCGCTCTTCATCTCCACCGCCCTGTCGACGATCGTCGGGGCGGCCTCGGGCGGTGCCGACAAGGCGATCATCCTCTACGAGGCGGCGCTGGGCATCGGCATCGCGACCGGTCCGCTGCTCGGCGGCCTGCTCGGAGGGATCTCCTGGCGCGGCCCGTTCTTCGGCACCGCCGTGCTCATGGCCATCGGGTTCATCGCGATCATGGTGCTGCTGCCGAGCGGCAGGACCGGATCCATCGCCTCGGCGGGCGGGGAGCGCATCGGCCTCGGCGCCACCTTCCGGGCGCTCGCCCATCCCGGCATCGCGACGCTGGGGATCGCCGCGCTGCTCTACAACTTCGGGTTCTTCGTCCTCCTCGCCTACAGCCCGTTCCCGGTCGAAGCCGCCGCACACGCCCGCGGCATGGAGGACTTCGGCGCGATGGGCCTGGGCTGGGTCTTCTTCGGGTGGGGTGTGTGCCTCGCCGTCACCTCGGTGTTCGGAGCGCCGCTGCTGACGAAGAGGATCGGCCGCCGTCGCAGCCTCGTCCTCACCCTCGTCCTGCTGGCAGCGCTGCTGGCTGCCATGGCATTCCTCGTCGACTCGTTCGTCGGCATCATCGTCTGCGTCATCGCCGCGGGCCTGCTGCTCGGCGTGCTCAACACCGTGTTCACGGAATCGGTCATGGAGGTCAGCGAGCTGCCGCGCCCGGTCGCCTCGGGCACGTATTCGGGGGTGCGGTTCCTCGGCGGAGCCATCGCCCCGATGGTCGCCGGAGCGGTCTCCGAGTCGATCAGCGCCGGTGCGCCCTACCTCTTCGGCGCCGGTGCCGTGCTCGCCTCGATCGTCGTGCTCGGCCTCGGCTGGACGGCGCTGCGCCGCGTCGACGGTCACCTCGAGGAGGCGCCGCTCGACGAGGCCTACGCGCTGACCGGGGGAGACGCCTGAGACTCGGGCTGCCGACGACCCCTGCGGAACCCGGTTCCGCAGGGGTCGTCGGTGCTGAGGCGCGGGATGTGCGAAGTATGACGGTTCTGCAGTGTTTGTCACAGTCTCGACATATCTGCCGGGATCACGCGACTCTCAGGCTTCTGTGATGCAACAATGGACTCGCTGTCAGGCTGGTGTCGGCATCCGCGAGGATCCGGGCCACGGCAGCATCCGTGCACATCAACCAGAAGGTCGCTATGTCCTACGACGCGAATCCCGCATACCCCGCCGGACCCGGCGCCGCCATCGCCGGTGCCACGAATCCCGACGATCTGTCCCTGCCTCTCTATGGCGCCAAATTCGGTCAGGCCGTCAAGCGCTTCTTCAAGAAGTACGCGACATTCTCGGGCCGTGCCTCCCGCAGCGAGTACTGGTGGGTCGCTCTCTTCACGTTCCTGCTGCAATTGGTCCCCGGCATCCTCATCGGCATCGGCGGAGCCATGCTGGCCGGTTCCGCGGCGAGCGTCGACCCGTACGATCCCTACGCGTCCAGTGCTGCGGTTGATGCCGCATCGGGTCCGGGCTCGATGATCATGATCATCGGTGTCGTCCTCGGCGGCCTCATCGGCCTCGCTGTCCTCGTCCCATGGCTCGCTGTATCTTGGCGCAGGCTCCACGACGCGAACTTCCCCGGGCCCCTGTTCTTCCTCAACCTCATCCCGAGCGTCGGCTCGCTCATCGTGCTCGTCCTCATGCTCATGCCGCCCAAGCCCGAGGGTCAGCGCTTCGACGTCCGAGCCTGAGCGACTCGGAGGGTGATTGAGTCCTCTCCGGGCTCAATCCGCCCCGCCGCCGCCTCGTCCGCTGCAGCTCCACGTCGAGAAGTCTGAACTGCAGCGGACGAGGCGGCGTCGTCTCGATTCAGAATGACCCTCGGTCGGTCGGCGGGGGTGTCCGCTCAGGCGGATGCAGTGCGACGTCCGGAACGGCTGAGGAGAGCGATCGCGGTCATAGCGCAGAAGACGGTCGCCCAGACTCCGAGCGCGACCCAGTACCAGTGCCCGCCGATCCAGGCGGCGATGGGGATCGATTCTGCTTCCCCGAGGTACATGCTCGCCACCGAGTACATTCCCAAAGGGAAGACCATGCTCCACAGTTCAGCCGAATAGCGCATCGGCACCCGGTGATGGACGTGCCGCCACCAGCCGGCGAGCAGCAGGGCGGGAATGAGCCAGGTGGCGAAGGCCCACAGAGCCGCCGAGGAGCCCGAGATGAGCAGCAGGGTGACGCTGAGCATCGGTGTCTCGTCGAGCACGACGATGCGCGATCCAGCGACGATCGAGATCGCCAGCGCGCCCATCGTCACCCAATACGGAGCATCGAGATCGTCAGGGCCGAGCCGGTAGAGCAGGGCGCGCAGGCTGACGAAGACCGCGCACAGTGCATAGAGTCCCACTCCGACCGCCCACGCGCCGATCGCGATGAGTGAGAGCGCCGCGCCGAGTGCGGTGGGCCCGTGTCCGTGTGCGACCTGCTGAGCCAATCCTGTCGCGACAACCGCGACCGACTGCGTGGCCACGCACCAGACGAACCACGTCCCATTGACCCTCCTGAGGACGGGACGCGAGCGTGAGGTGAGGATCGCCCCGAAGGGGACGAGGTAGCCGAGGACGACCCAGGCGGAGAGGCCCACGGTGAAGAGGACGATTCCGGGCAGCACGCGACCGATTCCCTCGAGCGCCGTGGCCAGTACGTTCGTGGCCGCGACGAAGGTGAAGAAGCCGAACGCCTTGCCGGGGTCGTGGAGGTCGGCGATCATCGCCTCGCGATGGGCCACGGCCCGCCAGGCCATGAGCACGAGGAAGAAGACGTAGAGTACGCAGGCAACCAAGAACAGGGCGATCGACAGGATGTCGAGCCCCTTGAGGTGCGCGCCGACGGCCATGATGCCGGTGGCCATCACCGAAGCGAAGCAGCCAGGCGGAACCGTGGCGGGACCCAGGCCCCAGGGCCTGGACTCGGCTGCGGATCTTCCCATGGTCATCGATCCTACGTTGAGGACCGTCGTCTCCGCCCGCTCGGCGCTCGCGGCAGCAGGATCGAGTGGACGGCGGCCTGCCGGAAGCCGCTAGGGTATGAATGCCGACACACGAGATCCCAAGCGGATTCTCAGCTTCGGCGACTAGAGTTACTGTCGAGTAACTTGTCACTCTGTTCGCCCGCCCGTTTCCGGTCTCTCGTCTGACGCGCGGGTGAGCGGTCGATGCAGGCAGATCCTGTGGGGAGCGGAAGATATGGTCAGCCACGAGAGCGCAGGTGCCGAGGCACCAGGCCTTGGATCCGGAGCGATCCGGGTGCGTGACTGGGCGATGTCCGGCAAGCAGGGTGATGTCTTCGCCGACGTCGACCTCGACATCCCCGCCGGATCCGTCGCGATCGTCCGCGGACCGGCGGGCAGCGGGAAGACTTCCCTGCTGCTGTCGCTGGCCGGCAGGATGAAAGTCACCCGCGGCACCGGTCGCATCGGCGAGTACGACATCAGGCGACAGTCACGGGCGGTGCGCTCACAGGTCGCCGTCGGACACGTCGCCGGGCTGACCGACCTGGAGAAGGACTTCACCGTCGCCCAGCACCTCGCCGAGCGCCTCATCATGCTCCAGCCCTGGTACAAGCCATGGGTCTCGAAGTCCACCCTGCACGAGGTCATCGGGACGATCCGGGACACGATCGCCTCGGCGACGGAGGTCGTCGACCGACTGCCTGCGGGCACGTTCTCGGCCTCCGACGCCGAGGACGCCGACTTCCTCATCGACGCCGAGGGGGCGACCTTCGTCTCCGAGCTCAGCGAACTGCAGAAGTTCCTCCTCGAGTTCTCTCTCGCCAGCCTCTCCCGGCCGCCCGTCATCGTGCTCGACAACATCGACTTCCTGCGCGAACGCCGGGACCGGGCACGGGCCTGGGCCGGGCTGCTCATCTACCAGGAGCTGCGGCGCGAACGCGACCCGGACTCCCCGCTGACCCTGGTCGTGTCCTGCGAGGACTCAGGCGACGTCGGCCTCGTCCTCGAGGCTCTCGAGTCAGAGATCAGCCCCGCCTCGGTCCTCGAATGCGACCTCGGTTGAAGGCTGAGGCCACAGTGCCCACCATCTCCTCTCATCCCCCGATCCGCTGAAGGTGAAGTCACCATGTTCTCCCTGCCCTGGCTGGAACTCACTCGCTTCAAGAGGCACACCATCACCCGGCTGGCGATCATCGTCGTCGCCGTCATCCCGGCGATCTACGGCGGGCTCTACCTCGCATCGAACTGGGCGCCGACGGACCACCTCGACCGGCTGCAGGCGGCCGTCGTCAACCATGACACGGGCGCCGAGAAGCCGAATTCCGACGGGGAGACCATGAACGCCGGCGACGAACTCGTCGACACGATCACGCCCGAAGGCGAGGGCGGGTTCGACTGGCGGGAGACGACCGCCGAGGAAGCCGACGAGGGCCTGGCCGAGGGCAGGTACTTCGCCATCCTCGAGATCCCCGCGAACTTCTCGGAGCGGCTCGTCTCCACCGGCGGCGACGATCCCGAGCAGGCCGGACTCGAACTGCGCACCGACGACGCCCACAACTTCATCGTCGGCCAACTGGCCGGAACGGTGCTCAGCGAGATCAGGTCGGGACTCAATGAGACGACCACCTCCGAGTACGTCTCCCAGGTCTACGTCGGCTTCAACGACATCCACTCCTCGACGGAGAAGGCGGCCGACGGCGCCCACCAGCTCAACGACGGAGCCGTCGAGCTCCACGACGGCACCGGCACTCTCGCCCAGGGAGCCCACGACCTCGATCGCGGCGTCGGCGAACTGGGCAAGGGCCTCGGTGACCTCGACGACGGCGCGGGCCGCCTCGTGACCGGCACCGGTGACCTCAAGAAGGGCGCCGACGAACTCTCCCGCGGCACTGGAGAGGCCGAGAAGGGAGCGAAGACGCTCGCCGACGGGGCGTCCCAGGTCGCCGACGGCACGTCGGCGCTGCGCGATGTCGCCGACACCGCCACGGACCGTGCCGAGGATCTGCGGGATCGGGCCGGTGACCTCGTCGACGGGGCGCGTCCGAAGCTGAGCAGGGCCGAGGAGGACTTCGACTCCGCTCGCACCTCGGTGCGCGGGGACATGGACGAGAGGATCGCGCAGCTGCAGAAGGACTACCCGGACGATCCGAATGTCGCGAAGCTCGCCGAGGAGATGACCAGCCTCGGCGAGGACCTCGACGCCGCACACGAACGGACCTCACGTGCCGCCGACGAGGCGCGGGATCTCGAGGAGCCGGTGACGAAGGCCGTCGACGACGTGATGGGCCAGATCGAGGACGCCGATGAGAAGATCGGCCAGCTCGACGACGGTGCCCAGCAGGTCGCCTCGGGCGCCGACGACCTCCACTCGGGCCTGAAGACCCTCGACTCCGGAGCCGGGGAGCTGGCGAAGGGAGCCGGGAAGCTCAACGACGGAGCCGTCGCGCTCAAGGACGGCACGAAGCAGGCCGTCGACGGGGCGGCGGCGTTGAAGGACGGCTCCTCCCAGCTGGCACAGGGGTCGACCGATCTCGACAAGGGCGCGGGACGGCTCGTCGACGGCTCCGGGGAGCTCGCGGACGGGCTCCAGGAGGGGCTCGAGCAGATCCCGACCTACGACAAGGCCGATCGTGAGCACCGGTCCGACGTCGTCGCCGTTCCCGTCGATGCCGACAAGGTCAAGGACAACGCCGTGGACGCCTATGGTGAGGGTCTGGCCGCGTTCTTCGTCTCGCTGGCGCTGTGGATCGGCGGAATGATCACCTACATGGTCATCAACGCGATCCCATACCGGGCGCTCGCGTCCTCGGCGAAGTCGACGCGGATCGCCTGGGCCGGCTATGTGCCCGGGCTGCTCTTCGGCATCGCCCAGGTGGCGGTGCTCTACGCCGTGCTCGCCTTCGCCCTCGACTTCTCCGCCGGGGCCTGGGCCTGGACCCTGCTGTTCTCCGTCCTCATCGCCGCGAGCTTCCACGCGGTCCATCAGTTCTGCGTCGCCCTCCTCGGCGGCGTCGGCAGGCTGGTCGCGCTGGTCCTGCTGATGATCCAGATCGCCTCGGCGGGCGGAACCTATCCCGTGCAGACCGCGCCGCCGATCTTCCAGGCGATCTCGCCGTTCCTGCCGATGACCCACGCGGTGACCGGCCTGCGCACGCTCATCGCCGGCGGCGACATGGTCATCGCGGCGCAGTCGGCGCTCGTGCTGGCGCTGATGACGGTGATCTTCCTGCTCGCGACCGTGTGGACCTGCAGCAGGAAGCGGATGGTGACGCTCACCCAGCTCCACCCGAGCCTGTCGCTGTAGGACGCTGAGGCGGCTCGTCAGTCGAAGTATCGGGTGTACCGACGCGGGTCCGTGAGGAACCTGCGCCAGTGGTCGACCATGTCGAGTCGCTCCCATTCCTCCTCTCGCAGTCCCCACTCGCCGACCTCGACGAGCTTCGCTCCCTCCGCGCTGGCGAGGACCGGCGAATGGGTGGCCATGATCGTCTGGCGTCCGGTCCGTTCCCGCTCCCGGATGAGCTGGAGGAGGGAGAGCGAGGTGGTGAAGGAGAGGGCGCTCTCTGGCTCGTCGAGGATCCACAGCCCGTGGTCGAGGAAGTCCGCCGAGAGCATCTCGATGAACATCTCGCCATGGGACTGCGAGGCGTACGCGTGCGCCCGGGGCGCGCCGACCCCGAGCAGATAGGCCATGTTCTCGTGCATGGTCTCGGCGCGGAGGAAGAACCCGCCCCGGGGCGCGGCAGCTCCGCGCACGATCTGCAGATGCTCGCTGAGCTCCGGCGGATCCTCGACGTGGTCACGCACCTCCCAGGCGGACCCGCCTCCGCGGGGCAGCCCGAGCGCCTCGGCCAGCGCTTCGATGAGCGTCGACTTCCCGGACCCGTTCTCACCGACGAAGATCGTCGTCGGCGCGAAGTCGAAGCCCCTGAGGATGTCGTCGACCATCGGGAGGCTCTGCAGCCAGGGGCTCAGCGACGGCGGGGCATGGGCGTGCCTGGTCACCGAGCGCAGCGGCAGCCCCCACGCGGGCTGCTCCGGTAGACCCCACGTGGGCCGGTCCGAATGTCGTGGTGAGTCCATGGTCGGGACCCTACCCGGCGGTGCGGACACGGGTTCCGCGGCCGCCGATCGAGTGCCGCTCGCGCCGCTGTGGCTCGACCGAGCAGTCGCGGCCGGCGACCATGCCCTCAGCCGAGTGCCAGCCGTACGGCGAGGATGATGAGGACGACCGCGATGAGCACGTCGAGGACCTGCCACACGCGGGGCTTGGCGAGGTGCCCGGACAGTGCTCGGGCCCCGTGTCCGATGGCGAGGAACCAGATGAGGGAGCCGAGCATCGCGCCGACTGAGAAGGGGAGCACTCCGCCCGGTCCCTGCTGGTTGGCGAGATTGCCGAGCATGACGACGGTGTCGAGGTACACCCCTGGATTGAGGAAAGTCAGGGCCAGTGTCGTCGTGACGACGGCGCCGAGGCTGCGCTGAGCGGAGTCGGCCTCGAGGCCCGAGGCGCGACGGGCCGAGCGCAGGCTTCCCCAGGCGAACCACAGCAGGTAGCCCACGCCGAGCCACCGCAGGACCTCGAGTGCCCACGGGGCGACGAGGACGATCGCGCCGATGCCCACCGTGCCCGCGCCGATGAGCAGGATGTCGGAGACGATGCAGATCCTCAGGACCGCGCCGAGGTGCTCGCGGCGGATCCCCTGACGCAGGACGAGGGCGTTCTGCGGGCCGATGGCGATGATGAGGGACCAGCCCGCGAGGACCCCGCTGATGAGATGAGTGAGCACCAGCTCAGACTAGGACGCGGGGTGGGATAAGCAAAGGAAATGGATCTTCATCTGATGCAGAATGTCTTCATGAACATCGAGCATGTCAGGGCGCTGGCCGCCGTCGTCGACGAGGGCACCGTCGAAGGCGGCGCCTTCGTCCTCGGCATCACCGCCTCGGCGACGAGCCAGCGGATCCGGGCTCTGGAGTCCCGCCTCGGCCAGGTGCTCATCCGCCGGACCAATCCGATCACCGTCACCGAGGCGGGGGAGGCGGTCCTCAAGTACGCGCGGGAGATCGAGCTGCTCGAATCGGAGACCATCGACCGGCTGCACGGCCTGGCGATCGGCGCGGACGCCCTTGCGGGCCCCGGCCCCGGTCCCCGTCCTGCACCGACGCTGCTGCGCATCGGGGTCAACGCCGATTCCCTGTCGACGTGGTTCCGCCCGGTCTTCGCCGAGGTGGCGAGCTGGGACGACATCGTCATCCGGATCGAGGTCGTCGACCAGGACAAGGCGCTGCCACTGCTCACCTCGGGCGATGTGCTGGGCACCGTCACCTCGGCGAGCCGACGGGGATACGGGACCCGCGTGGAGAGGCTCGGCACCATGCGCTACGTCGCGGTCGCCACGCGCGGACTCGCGGAGCGCTTCGGCTCCGGCGCCGAGGTGGACCTCAGGTCGATGCCGATGGTGAAGTTCGGTCACGACGACGATCTCCAGCTCGACTTCCTCGCCCGGGCAGGCATTGCCGCCGCCCCTCCGGTGTCGGTCGTGCCGAGCTCATGGGAGTTCGCCCACGCGGTCGCCGCAGGGGTGGGGTGGGGGCTGATCCCCGTCATGCAGCTCGACCGTCTCGAGGCGCGATCCGATCTTGTGCGGATCACCGCGACCCCCTTCGCCGACGTGCCGCTCTATTGGCATCGCTGGACGCTCGCCTCGGAGAAGCTCGCTCGACTCACCGCCGCGCTCCACCGTGCGGCGGCGACGATGAGCTGAGCCGGCGCCGACGGGCCGAATCACGGCTGCCCCATCACGACGATCCTCGTTGTCGGTCGGCCCCGCAGTGGGCGCGGCCGGTCAGCCGCGGTCGAGGATCCTGTCGATCATCCACCGGACCTGCTCATGGACGGCATCGACCGTCATCCGCTCCGGGGTGACGATCGCGTGGAGGCTGAGCCCGTCGATGAGCGTGAAGAGGCCGGTCGCGGCGGGAGCCACCTCGGCGGGGGAGAGGTGGCCCTCCTCGGCGAGGACTCCCAGCCACCGGTGGAGGCAGGAGTAGCTGAGATCGTGGCCGTAGCGGAGGAGCCGCAGGGCCTGGGCCCGCTTCTCGGGGCCTAGGGCATTCACGTGCATGCTGAACCACAGCTCGAGCTGCGCGTCCCGGTGCTCATGGGTGGGCAGGAACTGCGCGCAGCACTCGTAGAGCCGCTCGGCGGGATCGCGGGAGGAGTCGTCGATCGAGAAGTCGTCGATCGCGATGTCGAGGGAGCTGCGGACCACGGCCTCGTGGAGATCGGCCTGGGTCGGGAAGTAGTGGCGCAGGGTCGAGGCGCCGATCCCGGCCTCCTTCGCGACCGCGCGGACACTGAGGTTCGCATGTCCCGGCGCCGAGCGCTCGGCCAGTCGGATCGCTGCGGCGATGATGTCGTCGCGTCGTGACACGTCCCCTCCTCTCCACTGTCTGCCCTCAGCTTAAGCCGCGTGCGATCCGTTCGGGGACAGTGCCCACGGTGACGGTGTCGACGGTTGGCACGCTGTACTGGTACAGTGTACTAAAGCCGACGACGACGCATCACGGTGAGCCGGCGGAACGATGCCGTCTCCGTCGGCCGTCACCCGACGACCACGATTCCCCACAGAGATCGGAGCCCCCATGATCGAGAGCATCCAGACCTTCGCGGACTCGTTCCCCGACTGGCTGGGATGGGCAGGAGTCCTGCTCGTCTCCGCGATCCCCTTCGTCGAGTCGTACTTCGGGGCCGTCATCGGCGTCGCGATCGGCCTCAACCCCGTCCTCGCGATCCTCATGGCGATCATCGGCAACGTCATCTCGATGCTCGCACTCGTCTACGGCGCCGGTGCCCTGCGGGATCGGGCCACGAAGAACAGGACGACCGAGGTCACGCCGAAGCGCCGGCGCCTCAAGCGCATGTTCGACCGGTTCGGAGTGCCCGGAGTGTCCCTGCTCGGCCAGACCGTCCTGCCCTCGCAGATCACCTCGATGGCGATGGTGGGCTTCGGGGCGAATCGCAACGCCGTCGCCGTCTGGCAGATCATCTCGATCATCCTCTGGGGCGTCGTCTTCGGAGTCCTCGCGACCCTGGGCATCAACCTCGCCCTGCGCTGAGCGGGAATCCCACGCACCTGCGTCAGGGGCGGCCCCTAGACTGGGCCCATGTCTTCAGCGACCCCGTCCACAGTACCCCGCGAGCACGCTTCCGCGCCGGTGCCGGCCGACTTCGAAGCACAGGCGCAGGCCGTCCTCGCCGAGCTCACCGCGAACCCCGAGGCCCGGTTCCGCGACGGTCAGCTCGAGGCCATCCACGACCTCGTCGTCGGGAAGCGACGGGTGCTCGTCGTCCAGCGCACCGGGTGGGGGAAATCGGCCGTCTACTTCGTCGCCACCCGACTGCTGCGCGCAGCCGGCACCGGCCCGAGCCTCATCATCTCCCCGCTGCTCGCCCTCATGCGCGACCAGATCGCCGCGGCGCAGCGGGCGGGAGTCCGGGCGGCCACGCTCAACTCCTCCAATGTCACGGAATGGGACGGCGTCATCGACGAGCTGCGGGCGGGCAGCCTCGACGTGCTGCTCGTGTCGCCGGAGAGGCTCAACAACCCGCAGTTCCGGGACGAGATCATGCCGCGGCTCATGCAGCTCCTCGGCCTCATCGTCGTCGACGAGGCGCACTGCATCTCCGACTGGGGGCACGACTTCAGGCCCGACTACCGGCGGATCGGGCACATCCTCCACGAGCTCTCCGCCGACACTCCCGTGCTCGCCACGACGGCCACCGCCAATTCGCGTGTCGTCGCCGACGTCGCCGAACAGCTCGGCGACCACACGAGCGTCGTGCGCGGCGAGCTCGCCCGCGATTCGCTGCGCCTCGGGGTCCTGCCGGGCCTCGACGCGAGTGAGCGCATCGCCTGGCTCGCCGGTCACCTCGGCGACTTCACCGGGTCGGGGATCGTCTACACCCTCACGGTCAGCGCCGCCGAGGACATCACGAGGATCCTCCGCGACCAGGGGCATGAGGTGCGCGCCTACACCGGCCGCACCGACGCCGAGGAGCGCGCCGAGCTCGAACAGCAGCTCAAGGACAACCGGATCAAGGCGCTCGTGGCGACCTCGGCGCTGGGGATGGGATTCGACAAGCCCGACCTCGGCTTCGTCGTCCACATCGGAGCGCCGTCCTCCGCCGTCGCCTACTACCAGCAGGTCGGGCGCGCCGGACGCGCCACCGACTCCGCCGACGTCCTCCTCCTGCCCGGCCCCGAGGACGAGCGGATCTGGGAGTACTTCGCGACCGCCTCGATGCCCAACCGGCACGACGCGGCCGCCGTGCTGCGCGCCCTCGACGAGGCGGACGCCCCACTGTCCGTGGCCCGCCTCGAGACCCTCGTCGGGACGAAGCGATCCCGCCTGCAGCTGCTGCTCAAGACGCTCGAGGTTGAGGACGCCGTGGACAAGGTCAAGGGCGGTTATGTCTCCACCGGCCGCGGCTGGACGTATGACGAGGAGCGCTACGAGAAGGTCGCGGCCGTGCGCGCCGCCGAGGCGCAGGCGATGCTCGACTACGAAACGACCGCCGGGTGCCGGATGGAGTTCCTCATCCGCCAGCTCGACGACCCCGACCCGCAGCCGTGCGGACGCTGCGACAACTGCGCGGGCGTGTGGTGGTCGACGGAGATCTCCGCCGAGAGCAGGGACGCGACGGCGGGCACACTGCACCGGGTCGGCCTGCCCATCGAACCCCGGAGCACGTGGCCGAGCGGTCTGGCGAGCATCGGCGTGTCCCTCAAAGGGCGGATCCCCGCCGAGGAGCTCGCCGAGGAGGGCCGCGCGATCGCCCGGCTCAGTGACCTCGGGCAGGGGCAGGCGCTCCGCGAGTTCCTCGACCCCTCCGCCCCCGACGCCGAGGTCCCGGCCCGGATCGGGCAGTGGTGCCTCGACGTGCTCAGGGAATGGGACTGGAGCCGGCGCCCCGAGGCGGTCGTCTCGCTGCCGAGCGCCAGGAGGCCGATCACGGTGAGGTCGTTGGCGGCCAACCTGGCCGCAGCCGGGCGGCTGGTCGACGCCGGCGAGCTCCTCCAGGTCCGCGACTACGGCAGTCCGGACGTCAACAGCGCCTTCCGCGTCAAGGATCTCCACGACGCCTTCGTCGTCCCGCCCGAGGTCGGGGAGGCGGTGTCCGGCCGCGCGGTCCTCCTCGTCGACGACGAGGTGGTCTCGCGCTGGACGATGACGATCGCCGCTCGCCTGCTCCGGCAGGCCGGTGCCCGTGCGGTCCTGCCCTTCGCCCTCGCCCTGCGGGCCTGAGATCGGACATCGGGGAGTCCGGGCGGACCGCCTGGCGCGCCCGGGAGCGTCCGGCTCAGCGATTCACAGGTTCTGGTGGAGCTGGAACCGCGCGCCCTCCGGATCGGCGACCGTGGCGATGCGGCCGAACGGCGTGTCCTCCGGACCGTCGAGCAGCTGTCCGCCGAGGTCGACGATCGTCCTCGCCGCGTCGTCGGCGGATTCGACGTTGACGTAGACCCGCCAGTAGGAGCTCGTGGTCCACCGGCGGGCATCGCAGATTCCCGCCACGGCGCTCACTCCCGACCCGTGGGTGGCGTACGAGAAGTCACCTGGCATGGGAGCCAGGTCCCACGCGAACACGTCGCGGTAGAACTCGGTGGCGCGCTGGTAGTCGACGGTCATGAGCTCGAACCAGACCGGGGTGCCCGGGGTCAGCGGAGTCTCGAAGCCGGAGAACTCCCTCGGCTGCCACAGTCCCACACCTGCTCCGGTGGGGTCGGTGACGACCGCCATCTGCCCGAGCGGGCCCACAGCCATGGGAGGAGTGACGGCTGCCGCACCGGCGCCCACCGCTGCCGTGTAGGTGACCTCGATGTCGTCGGCGTGGAGGTAGGTCGTCCAGCTCGTCGGGATCGAGGGGTTGGGGGAGCCGTCCATGGTCATCGCCCGCATGAAGCCGCCGACGGGCGTCTCTCCCTTGAGGATCTGGTGGTAGTGGCCGAACTCGGGGCCCTGGTCGATGATGTCCCAGCCGAACACCGTCGAATAGAATCCCTTCGCCGTGTCGAGGTCCTGGCACACATAGTCGATCCAGACCGGCTGTCCCTGGCGTGCGTTCTCGGGCATCGTGCTTCCTCTTCCTCTGTGATCGGCCGCGTCGTCGCGGCCCGTCCCGGGTGGAGCCGGTGGCTGTCAGTTCGTGGCGGGGTGCCAGTTCGTCGTGAACTCCGCGAAGTCCTGCTGCATCGCGGCCTGGAGGAGGGGCCCGAAGGTCACGCGGCCGACCCCGAGCTCCGCGAGTGCGGCGAGGTCGAGCCCGTCGGGGATCGCCCCGGCCAGGGGGTGGGCGGTGACATTGAGGGGAAGCGTCACCTGAGCGAGCACGGATCGCAGCTCATCCCTGCTCGGCATCGCCACGGGGTAGACGCAGTCGGCACCGGCCTCGGCGCACAGATTCAGCCTCCGCACCACCTCGGCGGTGGGATCGGAGAAGTCGCGGGCATGCTTGAACACATCGGTGCGGGCGTTGATGACGACGTGCACGCGCTGCGCCTCGGCGGCGCGGCGCAGGTCCGAGATGTACTGGGCGTGCTCCTCGGCCGTGCGCAGCCTCTGCTCGCTGTGGACCGTGTCCTCGATGTTGACGCCGACGGCGCCGGCGGTCAGGAGACCGGCGATGAGATCAGGGGCGGGAGTGTCGTAGCCGGACTCGAGGTCCGCGGTGACCGGCACGTCCACCGAGGCGGTGATGCGGGAGATGCCCTCGAGAGCCTGCTCGAGGCTCATCGACTCGCCGTCCTCGGCGCCGAGGGAGTTGGCGAGCGGATGGGAGCCGACGCTGATGGCGGTGAACCCCGCCGACACGACGGCGCGCGCCGACCATGCATCCCACACGGTCGGCAGAACAAGAGGATGACCCGCGTGATGGGCTTCGAGCAGAGCGGCGGCACGTTCGGCGAGCAGCGGGAAATCAGTCATTCCCTCACTGTGGCACCGATCGCCGTCCGATGCACGCGAACGCCCGCAGTTCACCCGAATGTTACAGAGAATCCGCCCGGATCGTCAGACGATGGCGACGCCGGACGACGCCGTCGCCGGGATCGTCTGACGATCCGGGAGGGTCAGAGGCGCGGAGTGCGCGGCGGCACCTCGCGGCGATCACCGGTGGCCTCGAAGGCCGCGGCGAGCTCGATGAGCGCAGTGTCGTCCCACGCGCGTCCCGCGATCGTCAGGCCGACGGGGATGCCGGTGTCGGCCATCGTCTCCATCGGGACCGTCACCGAGGGGATGCCCAGATGACGCGGCACCAGATTGCCGTTGGCCACCCACGTCCCGTTCCTCCAGCCGAGATCGGCCGAGGCCTCGTTGACGTCCATGTCGGCCGGTCCGACGTCGGCCATCGCCGGGAAGACCACGGCGTCGAGGCCGAGCTCGTCCATCCACTCCTCGAGGTCGATCCGCCGCGTCTCCTCGAGCCCCCTGACCCCGGATTCGAGGAGGGGGATGTCGGTCATCGACTCGTAGGGGTGGTCCCTGACCAGCTGCGGATAGGTCGCGATGTCGTCGTCGAAGCCCGTGTAGCGGTCGGGCAGCGCCCCCTCGGGGTGGGGGAAGATCAGGGAGCCGTCCACCTCGGCGAGGGTGCTGAGGTTCGGATCGCCGTTGGCCCGGAGGAAGTCGTCCCAGGCCCAGGCGGAGAGGTCGTTGATCTCGCGGTCGAGGTACTCCGAGGTGACGAGCCCGCGGGTCCTGATCGTCGGCGCTCCCGGGCGGTCGCCCTCGTAGTTGCTCACGACCGGGAAGTCGGTCTCGACGACCTCGGCGCCGGCGGCCTCGAGGTCGCGGCGGGCGGCCTCCCAGGCCGCGATCACCGAGGCGCGCGTCTCGACCTGCTGCCCGGTGGGCCCGCCGATTCCGCCGGCGGGGTTCGTTCCCGCCTCGTCGTCGGCGTTGATGTACATCCTCGGAACGCCGAGGCGCTTGCCCTTGAGCGTGGCGGTCGCCTCCTCCCGGCTGCCGGGCAGAAGGTCGAGGTAGCTCGACGGGCGCACGTCGGAGGCCCGCGGGATCTCGACCCAGGGCTGGACGCGCCAGAAGTCGCCGCGGGTCTGCGCATCGTCGGCGACGATGACGTCGAGGACTTCGCAGAGGTCGGCCATCGTCCGGGTGTGGGGGACGACGACGTCCATCGTCGGCACGAGGGGCCAGTTGCCGCGGACCGAGATGACGCCACGGGACGGGGTGTAGGCGATGAGCGCATTGTGGGAGGCCGGCGCCCGTCCCGACGACCAGGTCTCCTCGCCGAGGCCGAAGGCCGCGAAGCTCGCCGTCGTCGCCGTTCCCGAACCGTTCGAGGAGCCCGAGGCGAAGGCGCTGGTCAGCCAGTCGGCGTTGTAGGGGCTCTCGGCACGGCCGTAGAGCCCGCGCTGCATGCCGCCGTTGGCCATCGGCGGCATGTTGGTCAGGCCGAGGCACACGGCGCCCGCGGCCCGGAGTCGTTCGATCGTGAAGGCGTCCTTCTGCGCGACGAGGTCGGCGAACGCCGGCGAACCGGAGGCCACGGTCAGCCCGGCGACCATGTAGCTGTCCTTCGCGGTGTAGGGGATCCCGTCGAGGGGGCCGAGGGTCTCCCCGCGGGCGCGTCGCTCATCGGAGGCGGCCGCCTCGGCGAGGGCGTCCGGGTTGTCGACGATCACCGAGTTGAGTGCGGTCTCGGTGCCGGGCCTGTCGTAGGCCTCGATCCTCTCCTGGTAGGCCCTGACCAGCTCCACCGAGGTGGTGGTGCCGTCCTCGAGCGCCTGGCGCAGCGTCGCGATTGATGCCTCGACAACATCGAACTTCGTCATCCTCGTTCCCTCCGTGCAGGTTCTGGCTAACAGTATGGCCCACGCACGGTCGTGAGGCACGACGGAATCCGCAGTCGAGCGGCTCAGTCGTCGAGCAGCCGGCGCAGGCGGGTCGGAGCGGTCTGGCGATGCGAGTCGACGAGGAGTTCGCGCACCTCCGCCTCGGTGAGGGCCTCGAGTTCGAGCCCGACCCAGCCGGACGGGCCGAAATAGGCGGGACGGAAGGCCTCCTCGCGCTCGAGGAGGACATCGACGTCGATCGGGTCCGGTTTGATGATCATGGCATGGGGGTGCTGCTCCATCCCCGCAGGTCGGAGCTTCTCCGCCGCGCCGAAGACCGCGAAGATCTTCACGGTGTAGAAGGCCGGGCGCCCGTGGGAGATCTTCTCCTGGGCGCCCGGCAGCGCCAGCGCCAGGGATCGGAACCAATGGAGCAGCGGGTCGTCGGGGTCGAACATGCGCTCATGGGCCATGACCGCAGTGTAGGCGAGCGAGGCTGCTCGTGGTCGGCTACGGGAAGCCGAACCCCCGGTCGGATGCGGGGGAAAACACCCGTGCGAGCGCCTACCCGCGAACCCTAGGATCGAGGCGAGGTCGTCCGCACAGGGTTCTTTCAGCCCCCATGCAGCCGAAGCCCGGACACGGCAGCCCTACCGCCCGGTTGCGGCAGCCCGATATCCCCCTTCCGGGGGAGGCGGAATGACACCTGAGGGGGGACGTCCGGGATCGCCTCAGCTGGAAGACTGAGACGGGCCGCAACCGGCCCCAGCGACCTCCGTCATGCCCTCTCGAGCCCCGTCCACCCCTGAACCCGAAGGAAGCGCCTTGTCCCTCATCACCCGGATGAGCCTGAAGAACCGACTGATCGTCGGCCTGCTCACGCTCGTGATCGCCGTCTTCGGCGTCGTCGCGACCACCTCCCTCAACCAGGAGACGATCCCGTCGGTCGAGAACCCCGGCACGATGGTCCAGGCGACCGTGCCCGGAGCCTCCCCCGAGGTGGTCGAGGAGACCGTGACCACTCCGCTCGAGACCGCGCTCGACGGCGTCGCCGATCTCGAGACCGTGACGACCACCACCTCGGCGGGGATGATGACCGCCTCGGTGACCTGGCCGTTCGGTGAGGACGCGGAGAAGATGACCGACACGGTCCGCTCCGCCGTCGATGCCGCGAAGGCGAACCTCCCCGAGGGTGCCGAGGTGGAGGTCCTCTCCCAGCAGCTCGACGACGTCCCCGTGGTCATGTTCGCCGTCTCCGGCGGCGGGGACGGTCAGCAGCTGAGCGACCTGCTCGAGAAGAGCCTCGTCCCCGAGCTCCAGGCCGTCGACGGGGTGGCCGAGGTCGAGCTCGCGGGCCAACGGGAGCAGCAGGTGAGCATCTCCCTGCGCCCGGACGACATGGAGGAGAAGAACGTCGTCGCCGCCTCCGTGCCCGAAGAGCTCGAGGCCGCCGGCACCGTCACCCCCGCCGGCCAGAGCGCGTCGGGGGACAGGTCCCTGGCGGTCGAGGTCGGCACCGAGGTGGACGCGATCGACCTCATCGCCGCGACCCCGCTGCGGACGACCGACGGCACGGTCCGGCTCGACGAGGTCGCCGACGTCGAGCTCGAGACCGTCCGGCAGACGACCCTGTCGCGTGCCGACGGCCGGGACTCGGTGACGATCTCGGTGACCAAGGGCCAGGACGACAACGTCGTCGAGGTCTCCCACGGCGTCGCCGAGGTGCTCGAGACGAAGGGTGAGGAGCTCGGTGACGACATCGCGTTCTCGACGATCTTCGACCAGGCGCCCGAGATCGAGCAGTCGATCCACGACCTGTCCGTCGAAGGCGGGCTCGGACTGTTCTTCGCCGTCCTCGTCATCCTCGCGTTCCTCGGCTCGTTCCGCTCGACCGTCGTCGCGGCGATCTCGATCCCGATGTCGCTGCTCATCGCCATGATCGGGCTGTGGGTCGGGGAGTACACGCTCAACATCCTCACCCTCGGCGCCCTGACGATCGCCGTCGGCCGCGTCGTCGACGACTCGATCGTCGTCATCGAGAACATCCGGCGCAGGCAGGGCACCGCCGAGCTCACGATCTCCGACATCGTCGCCTCCGTCCGCCAGGTCGCCGGCGCGATCACCGCCTCGACCCTGACGACGGTCGCGGTGTTCCTGCCGATCGCCTTCGTCGACGGGATCGCCGGCCAGCTCTTCCGCCCGTTCTCCGTGACCGTGACGCTGGCGCTGCTCGCCTCGCTTCTCGTCGCCCTGACGATCGTTCCCGTCTTCAGCTACTGGTTCCTCCGGAACTCCCCGAAACCGCTCTCGCCCAAGCGGCAGGCGGCCACCGACGCGAGCTACGACAGGTGGATCGCCCGGCAGCGCGCCCGCGCGATCCGGCGGGCCGACCGGCGGCAGTCGAAGATCGAGAAGAGGAACGCGAAGCGCGAGGCCAAGGGGAAGTCCCCGCTGCCGGCCGCCATCGTCGACTCCCCGATCACCCCGGCCCGCGACGGTGAGGCCGCAGGCAGGATCGACCGGCTGCAGCAGCGGAGCATGCCGGCCATCCTCACCGCGCTGCGACACCCCTGGCGCACGGTCGCGCTGTCCGTGGTCGTCCTGCTCGTCACGATGATGCTCACCTCGTTCCTGCGGACCGACCTCCTCGGCGGGCAGAGCCAGAACTCGCTCTACGCCGCGCAGACGATGCCCGCGGGTGCCTCGCTGACGACCAGCGACGAGGCGGCGAAGAAGGTCGAGGGAGTGCTTGCCGACGATCCCGACGTCGAGACCTTCTCGACGACCGTCAACGGACCCGAATCCGGTGCGGAGAACTCCTTCAACATCACCCTGCGCGACGGCTCCGACACCGCGGCCGCCTCGGCGCGGATCCGCGAACAGATCGAGGACCTCGGCGACGAGGTCGGCGATGTCAACGTCATGGACGCCGGCGGCGGGCTCAGCGAGGACGTCGAGGTGAAGCTGACCGGCACCGATCTCGCCGCGCTCTCGGAGGCAGCCGACGCCGTGACCGCGCGGATGGCCGAGGCTCCGGGCGTGACGAACGCGCGCAACGACCTCGCCGCCGATCAGCCGATCATCAAGGTCGACGTCGACCGGGAGAAGGCCGCCGACGAGGGGTACAGCCAGGCCGAGGTCGGTCAGGCGATCTCCGCCGCGCTCCACGGCGCGCCCGCGGGGACGGTGACTCTCGAGGGGCAGGAGCGCGACATCATGATCGCCCCGACCCACCCCGATGCGACCCCGGACGAGATCCGGTCCCTCGAGCTGCCCGTCACCGAGGCGCAGACCAGGCAGGCGCAGGAGGAGGCCACCGACCGAGTCGAGGAGAGGACGGAGGCCCGTACCGAGGAGGCGAAGCGCAAGGCCGAGGACGACGCGGCCGAGCAGCTGCGCTCGGCTCGCGAGGCCCGTGACTCCGCGGCCGAGCAGCTCGAGGACGCACGGGAGGCGCTGCGCGAGGTCCGCGATCCCGGACCGGCTCCCGACCCCGCCGAGATGCGCCAGGAGCAGATCGACCAGGCCGAGGAGGGCGTCGAGGCCGCGGAGAAGGGTCTGCGCGACGCCGACGAGGCGATCGACGATCTGCTCACCGCGCAGGAGGAGCAGCGGCAGAACAGCGCGGAGGAGGAGCAGCTCGCCGACGAGCAGAAGGCGATCCCGGACCTCAAGGGCAGCCCCGTCCGGGTCGAGGAGATCGCCGAGGTCGACGAGGCGGAGACTCCGGCCACGATCACCCGCGAGGACGGCAGTCGCCAGGTCACCGTGTTCGCGACTCCCGCCGAGGGGCAGCTGAGCACCGTCTCCGCCGAGGCGCAGCAGCTCACCGCGAGCATGGACCTGCCCGACGGGGTGAGCTTCGCCGTCGGCGGTGCCAGTGCCGAGCAGGCGGAGTCCTTCGCCCAGCTCGGGATGGCGATGCTCGTCGCGATCGTGCTCGTCCTCCTCGTCATGATCGCCACGTTCCGCAGCTTCGTCCAGCCGCTGATCCTGCTCGTGTCGATCCCGTTCGCCGCGACCGGTGCCGTGCTCCTGCTCGTGCTCACGAACACGCCCTTGGGCATCCCGGCCCTCATCGGCCTGCTCATGCTCATCGGCATCGTCGTGACGAACGCGATCGTGCTCATCGACCTCATCAACAAGCTGCGCGAGCAGGGCCTGGGGCTCATGGACTCGATCGTCCACGGCACCCGGCTGCGGCTGCGGCCGATCCTCATGACCGCCGCCGCGACCGTGTTCGCCCTGCTGCCGATGGCATTCGGCCTCACCGGGGGAGGCGTGTTCATCTCCCAGCCGCTGGCCATCGTCGTCATCGGCGGTCTGACGTCCTCGACCCTGCTCACCCTGATCCTCGTCCCCGCCCTCTACCTCCTCGTCGAGCGGCGCAAGGAACGGCGCGCGCTGCGCCGTGAGGAGAAGCGTGCGGCGAAGCGGGCCGAGCGTGACGCCGCGGTCGCGGCCGAAGCCGCCGAGGTGGGAGCGACCGCCGAGGCGCGGGCCGCCGGCGAGGCGGACGCCGCCGGTGAGCCGGGCGCCGCGGGTGAGCCGGGCGCCACCGGCAGGGCGGCCCACTGAGCCGAGGGGAGAGCTGACCCACTGGGCCGCGCCCGGCCCGATTCCCGGCCGCAGAGATTTCCAGGGAGCTAAAGGTCGAATTCCGGCAACGGATTCGACCTTTAGCTCCCTGACAATCGCACCCGCTCGCCCCCGGCCACGCCGAATCTCGCCCGCGAGAAACTTTCCGACATTCGGAATAAACCTCTCGTGTCCAAAGTTGAGTCTGGTGTACGCAAGTTTCATGAGGTCGGGTTTGACGGCCTCGGATGCGAAGAGAATACTGAGTCGGGCAGACTCAACGAGCTAAGGAGAGAACGTTATGGCACGTGCTGTTGGAATCGACCTCGGAACCACGAACTCCGTCGTCGCAGTCCTCGAGGGTGGAGACCCGAAGGTCATCGCCAACGCCGAAGGCGGTCGCACCACCCCGTCCGTCGTCGCCGTCAACAAGAACGGGGACTCCCTGGTCGGCGAGATCGCCAAGCGCCAGGCCGTCACCAACGTCAAGAACACTGTCGCTTCCGTCAAGCGCCACATGGGCACCGACTGGACGACCGAGATCGGCGGCAAGACCCTCTCGGCCCCCGAGATCTCGGCCCGCATCCTGCAGAAGCTCAAGCACGACGCCGAGGAGTACCTCCAGGAGAAGGTCACCGACGCCGTCATCACCGTCCCCGCCTACTTCAACGACGCGGAGCGCCAGGCCACGAAGGACGCCGGTGAGATCGCCGGCCTCAACGTCCAGCGCATCATCAACGAGCCCACCGCCGCGGCCCTGGCCTACGGCCTCGAGCGGGGCAAGGAAGACGAGCTCATCCTCGTGTTCGACCTCGGTGGCGGCACCTTCGACGTCTCGCTGCTCGAAGTCGGCAAGGACGAGGACGACTTCTCCACCATTCAGGTGCGCGCCACCTCCGGCGACAACCGCCTCGGCGGTGACGACTGGGATCAGCGCATCGTCGACTGGCTGGTCGGTGAGGTGAAGAACGGCTACGGCGTCGACCTGAGCAAGGACTCGACCGCTCTGCAGCGCCTCAAGGAGGCCGCGGAGCAGGCGAAGAAGGAGCTGTCCTCGGCGACGAGCACCAATATCTCGCTGCAGTACCTGTCGATGAGCGAGAACGGACCCATCCACCTCGACCAGACCCTGACCCGGGCGAAGTTCGAGGACCTGACGAAGGACCTCCTCGAGCGCACCAAGGCGCCGTTCCACGCCGTGATGAAGGACGCCGGCGTGTCGGTCTCCGACATCGACCACGTCGTCCTCGTCGGCGGTTCGACCCGCATGCCCGCCGTGACCGAGGTCGTCAAGGAGCTCACCGGCGGCAAGGAGCCCAACAAGGGCGTCAACCCCGATGAGGTCGTCGCGATCGGCGCGGCCGTCCAGGCCGGTGTCCTCATGGGCGAGCGCAAGGACGTCCTCCTCATCGACGTCACCCCGCTGTCGCTGGGCCTCGAGACCAAGGGTGGCGTGATGACGAAGCTCATCGAGCGCAACACCCCGATCCCGACCAAGCGCTCGGAGACCTTCACCACCGCCGAGGACAACCAGCCCTCCGTGTCGATCCAGGTCTTCCAGGGCGAGCGCGAGTTCACTCGTGACAACAAGAACCTCGGCACCTTCGAGCTGACCGGCATCGCTCCGGCTCCGCGCGGAGTGCCGCAGATCGAGGTCGCCTTCGACATCGACGCCAACGGCATCGTCCACGTCTCGGCCACCGACAAGGGCACCGGCAAGGAGCAGTCGATGACCATCACCGGCGGGTCCGCCCTGCCCAAGGAGGACATCGAGCGCATGGTCCGTGAGGCCGAGGAGCACGCCGAGGAGGACAAGAAGCGCCGCGAGGCAGCCGAGGTCCGCAACAACGCCGAGAACCTCGCCTACCAGACCGAGAAGCTCATCTCCGAGAACGAGGACAAGCTGCCCGAGGACGTCAAGACCGAGATCACCTCGGACGTCGATGCCCTCAAGGAAGCGCTCAAGGGCGAGGACGACGACGCTGTGAAGTCGGCCTACGACAAGCTCGTGGCCAACCAGCAGAAGATCGGCGAAGCCATCTACAGCCAGCAGCAGGCTCCCGAGGGTGCCGCCGCCGGTGACGCCGGAGCCGATGCCTCTGCGAGCACAGGTGCCGATGACGACGTCGTCGACGCCGAGGTTGTGGATGAGGACGAGGAGAAGAAGTGATGAGCACCGAGGGCAACGATCAGTCGTCCGAGGAACCGCGCTTCACCTTCAGCGACAAGCGACGGGTCGATCCGGAGACCGGTGAGGTGCGTCCGGAGGCCGAGGGACAGCCGGCCGGCACGGAGGATGCCGCCGGAAGCCCCGAGAGCCCGACGGCCGGCGAGCCCGCCGGGGAGTCGGTGGCCGATGCCAGCGACCTCGGGGTCGAGATCCCGGCCGACGCCTCGGGCCTGGAGGACACTCAGGCACCGAGCGAGGAGGGCGCCGCTTCCGAGGAGCCCGCGCCGGGTTCCGAGGCCGCCGGCTACCTCGCCGATCTCAAGCGGATCAACGCCGAGTACGCCGCCTACCGGATGCGGGCCGACCGCGAACGCGAGCGGGCTGCCGCCGGCGGCTCGATCAAGGTCGTCGAGGCCCTGATCCCCGTGCTCGACGAGATCCGCCTCGCACGTGAGAACGGCGACGTCACCGGACCCTTCGAGACCCACGTCAACAAACTGCTCGAGTCGCTGCAGAAGATCGGCGTGGAACAGTACGGCGAGGTCGGGGACGCATTCGACCCGACCCTGCACGAGGCTCTCATGCAGCAGCCGTCGGACGAGGTCGACGGGCCGACCGTGTTCATGGTGATGCAGCCGGGCTACCGCTTCGGCGACCGCATCATCCGCGCGGCCCGCGTCGGCGTCCAGCAGCCGGAGGACTGAGCCGATGACCTCGCCGAGGCGGTGCCGCGGTCACAGCAACCGTGGGGACCGCCTCGGCGACGGTCCGGATTCCCGAGACAGACCGTCTCGGGGATGCGGAACGTGGAGGACAAGTGAATACGATGACGAAGTCAGCACTGGCCTCAGCGTCAGGATTGGGAAGGAAGGAGGTGCCAGGTGAATACCGGACCTCAGAATGATTGGTTCGAGAAGGACTTCTACAAGACCCTCGGCGTCTCCAAGGACGCGACCGATGCCGAGATCAAGAAGGCCTATCGGAAGCTCGCACGCAAGTACCACCCTGATGCGAACCCGGGTGACGCCGCGGCCGAGGCCAAGTTCAAGGAGATCGGGCAGGCCCATCAGGTGCTGTCCGACAAGGAGTCGCGCGAGCAGTACGACCAGGTGCGTGCGATGGGCAAGGGACCGCGGTTCACCGCCGGCTCCGGCGGACCCGGCGGCGCGGGCGGATTCGAGGACGTCTTCTCCGACCTCTTCGGAGGAGGTCGGGCGCGGACCCGCACCCGCACGAGCACCGATGTCCCGCCGGATCTCGCCGACCTCCTCGGCGGTTTCGGCGGTGGATACGGGGGCGGCTACGGCGGGTACTCCCCGCCGGTGCGCGGCGGCGACATCAAGTCGAGCACCACGCTGTCGTTCACCGAGGCGATCAACGGCGCGTCCGTCAAGCTCAACATGCCCGGCGGGAAACCGCTGACCGTGCGCACCCCGATCGGGGTCAAGGACGGGCAGAAAATCAGGCTGGCGGGCAAGGGCAAGGCCAGCCCGAATGGCGGGGAGAACGGAGACGTCATCCTCACCGTCCACGTCAAGCCGCACCCGGTGTTCACGCGTGACGGCGACAACCTGCGGGTGGAGCTTCCGGTCAGCTTCGACGAGGCGGCGCTCGGCGCTGAGGTCAAGGTGCCGACACTCGGCGGCATGCCGGTGACGGTGAAGATCCCGGCGGGCACTCCCTCGGGGCGGACCCTGAGGGTGCGCGGCAAGGGCGTGAAGACGAAGACGGGAACCGGTGATCTGCTGGTGACCGTCCAGATCGTGGTCCCGCGCAATCTCACGAAGGAGGCCAAGGCGGCGGTCGAGTCCTTCCGGGCGGCGACGCAGGGCGAGGACCCGCGAGCGGGACTGCTCGACAAGGCGAAAGCGAACTGAGGCGGTGAAGCACAGTGCACATCTCATCGAGTGCCGCGGTGTACGTCATCTCGGTGGCGGCGGAACTGGCCGGTATGCATCCGCAGACTCTGCGTCAGTACGACCGGCTGGGTCTCGTCACCCCGGAGCGGACACCCGGCAGAGGCAGGCGGTACTCCGGTAAGGACATCGCCAAGCTGCGGATGATCCAGCAGCTCTCCCAGGACGAGGGCGTCAACCTGGTGGGGATCAAGAAGATCCTCGAACTGCAGAACCAGGTGGACGCGCTGAAGAGCCGCAATGAGGAGCTCGAGGCGGAGCTGAACTCGCGGATGTCGGCAAAGGAACGTGAGGCCCGGGTGTTCGCCGCGGGCACCCGCGGCGACGTCGTGTCGATCTCCCGCGGACGCCGACCGCAGATGAAACCGGAGTCCGGAGCCCTCGTGCTCTACAACAGCTTCTTCCGGTGACACAGCGAAGCCCTGGGTAACACCTGTGCCCTGGGTGGCACCTGTGCCTCGGTGAGCCGCATCTTCCGGGTACCTAGTTTCTTCCGTGGTACGACGTAGCCCCCAGCCGAGGCTGGGGGCTACGTCGTATGCGGCGGTAGGTCGCCGGCCGCTCCCTGCTGTGCGCTCAGTGATGCGCGCTCATGGGCGATCGCTCATCGGTGCGCGCTCAGGAGCCTCGCCGAGGCGGCTCAGAACTCCGTCGGCGACGTGGCCTTCCGGCGACGCATGGTCATCGTCACGGCTGCACCGCCGACGATGAGCAGGGTGACTCCGGCGGCGAGTCCGGTGAGCTCGGCACCGGTGCGGGGCAGTTCTGCGCCGCCGTTGCCGTTGTCGTCACCGCCGTTCCCGTTGTCGTCGTTGCCATCGTCGTCGCTGCCGCCGCCATTGGCTCCGTCAGTGACGGAGAATGCGCCGGTGAGCTCGTCGTCACCACAGGTCACGGTGACGTCGTAGTCGCCGATGTAGGCCTCGGGGTCCGAGGTCGAGGTGCCGTAGACGCTGACATTGGCCTTGCCCTCATCGTCGGCCTGGACGGTGTTCTCGTAGGCCGTCACATTCGAGTTGCCCTCGGGGTTGACGACGAAGTTGACGTCCTCGCCGGGCTCGCAGTTCTCGACGGAGAGGACGACGCCCTTGTCCTTGTTGACGAAGTCAGCGGCTTCGATCTTCTCAGGGCTCACGGTCAGCGAGGCCTCGGCGGCCGGGGTCTCGGTCGGATCCTCGGTCGGCGGTTCGGTCTCCTCGGCCTCCTCGGTGAGGGTGACCTCGCCGACTTCGACGTTGGTCTCGGTCGTGGAGTCGAAGGCCGTCACCGGGTAGGTTCCCGGAGCGAGTTCGGCGCCCTCTTCGGGCTTGATGACTCCCTCGATGTTGCCGTTCTCGTCGGCGACGACCTGGGCGCCGGCCACGACGGTGTTGGGGCTCTGCAGTCCGACTGCGGCCTGCCCGTTGGGGGTGAATCCCTCACCGGAGAACGTGATCCCGTTCTCGGTGAACTCGGCCACGGTGAGCTCGGTTTCTGCGAGGGTCACCTTCGGGTCGACCTTGGGGTCCGGGGTCTCGGTCTCGTCGGCGACGATCTCGTAAGTGGCTTCATGGACGACGTTGCCTTCGGCGTCCTTGATCTCCCCTCGGTAAGAACCGAGGAACGCGTCACTGGTGTTGCCCTGCGAGTTGATGGAAAGAGCGAACGTGCCGTCGGCTTCGACGGTGACCTCGGTGCTGTAGGGCTTGACGTCCTGGCCTGAGGTCGGAGTGTCGACGATGGTGTAGGTGGAACCGGCTTCCAGCCCGGTTCCGCTGTAGAGAACGCCCTCTTCGGCGTACTTGGCGAGCGAGATCTTCGTCGGGGAGATATCGAATGCGGGTTCCTGCGTCTGGTTCTGAGCCTGGGTGGCTTCCGCAGTGCGAACGGTGGGTGCCTCGGCAGCGAAGACGGGGGCGGCGGCGAGGCCGGTGATCGCCAGGGCGACTGCCGGGGCGAGAGCGAGCTTCTTCATTCACGGTCCTTTCGGGGATCCAGAGTGCTGGGTGAGCGACATGCTGACTCTATTTCCGCCCGAGAATGTTTCCTACTTGTGATCATTAAGTTCACATCGCGCGTTGTAGAGAAACAAGTCCGCCTGTTGTCCGCATTTCACGACCCATGCACCGTTCGAGGCTGTGCGATGCGTCCCGTTCTCGCTGCGATGGAGCGCGAGGAGGCCGGGAACTCTCGTGAGTTCCCGGCCTCCTCGCCTTTCGAGTGGGAGTTGCTCAGATGTCCGTCGGGGACTGCCCGGCAGACTTCCTGCGTCCCGTCAGCGCGACCGCCGCACCACCGACGAGGAGCAGGATCGCGCCCGCGGTGAGTCCGCCGAGGTCGGTGCCGGTGCGGGGCAGGTACCCGTTGTCGTCGCCTCCGCCGCTGCGAGCACCTCCGGTGACGGAGAACGAATCCTTCATCGTGTCGCCGCCGCAGGTGGCAGTGACAACATAGTCGCCGACATAGGCCGACTCGTCGCTGGTCGTGCCGAACACGACGACCGAGGCGGTGCCTTCGTCGTCCGCCGTCTCCGTGTTCTCATACGCGGTGACGTCGATTCCCTTGGGGCTGATCATGAAGTGGACGTCGGCCCCGGCCTCGCAGTCCGTCACGGTGAGGGTGACGCCCTTCTTCGAGTTGACGAAGTCGGCGGCCTCGATCGACTTCGGCGTCACGGACAGGCTCGCCTCGGCGGGAGCCTCGAAGTCGTCCTTGCCGTCGTCCTTCGGCTCGTCGTTCTTGTCGTCATCCTTGGGCCCGACGACCGTGATCGTGCCCTTGAGGACCTGTTCCTGCCTGTCCTCGCCCTCGCCGCGGACGACGGTGACGGTGAAGTCGATGGGCCCGGGCTCGATCTGCGAGGCGTCCCCGTCGTAGAAGATCCGCGTGGAGTACGAGGTGCCGTCGACCGTCTCCGGCTCGTCGGGCGTCAGGGAATCCTCAACCGTGTCACCGGGCCTGAGACCATCGACGGTGATCTCGAATCCCTTGTCCTTGTTCGCGAGGTCGGCTGCGGTGATCTCTTCGGGAACGACGGTGAGGCTCGCGTTGAGCTTGTCGGCATCATCGTCCTCTTCGACGAGGTTGATGGTTCCTTCGGCTGTATCCGGCGAGGCATTGTCTCTTTCCACTGTCACTGTGAAATCAACGGCTCCGGCCTCGATCTCGGCAGCGGTGGCGCTGTGGCGGAGTCGGATCGTGGCCGACCCGTCGGATTCGACCGTTTCGGACTCACCCGTGAGGGAGTTGGTGACCGTGTCGTCCTTGAGCACGCCCTTGACGGTGACAGTGACGCCCTTCGCCGGGTCGGCAAGGTTCTCGGCGGTGATCTCGCCGGGGGAGACCTGAAGTGAAACGCCAATAGGCTTTACGTCCTGCGTTCCTTTCTTCTCGTCATTCGCCCCGTCCTCATTGGCTTCAGCACCCTTGTCCGCAGTGTCCTCGCCGGACCCTGCTGCCTTTGAACCGCCATCGTCGGGCCCTTCAGCAGGGGACCTCTTCGCCGGCTTCGGCTTCTCGGTCTCCTTCGGAGGCTCGGACGTCGGAGTCGACGAGTTCCCCTCCTCCGCCGAGTCCTTGGCGGACTCGCCTCCCGCCTTCTCTCCGCCCGCCGGCTCGGCTGAATCCTTGGTCTGGGAAGCATCATTTGCCGACGTAGTCGTCGCCTCGGTGCTCTGGGAGTCGGTGGGCTCAGCGGCGACGGCCGGAGCGGCTGCCAGCCCGGCGAACGCCAGGGCGACTGCTGGAGCGAGAAGCAGCTTCTTCATGGTGGTGCCTTCCTTCTGCACGGGAGTCGGAGACGCGTTCCAGGGCATCCAGCGAAGTGTCAGCCAACTCAGATGGAAGTCATCCTAGGGTCGGAAATGAAGGGTCGGCATTTAAGTGCGTTTTGTTCACGTAGTTTGCAGTAACGCTTTGATCAAGGGAATTCGGCGACCGTGACATTCTCGTGACAAAGACTTCTCGCCACCAGGCGCATTGACCCCAAGCTTCTCGCCGCCGGACTGCCGATCTCTCAGACGGGCCAGGCGCCCGCCCGGATCTGCTTGCGCTGCTCGGTGGTCGGGACGCGCACTCGCAGTGCCGAGGGCAGCACCTGCATCGCAAGGTAGGTGGAGCGGCCCACGGGATCGCCGTCGAACTGGACGTCGACCTCCTCGTGGGTCTCGATGACGACCTTCTGGCATTTCCGGCTCTCGGTGTGCAGCCCCTTCGACGCCTTGCCCCCGATCACCGAGGCGACGACGCCGACCCACTGGCCCAGGTTCTTCGGGCTGACGATGAGGACGTCGAGCAGACCGTCGTCGATGACGGCATCGGGCAGGAGCTGGATTCCGCCCTGGAGCCGTCCGCAGTTGCCGCCGAGGACCGAGCGGACCCGGGCCGAGATCCGGTAGTCGTCGTCGAAGGTGATCTTCACGTGGCTGGGCTTGCCGACCAGCTTGCGGGAGCCGGCCTCGACATAGGCGAGCCAGCCTAGCTTCGTCTTGAGCTCGGAGCTGGTGTCGGCCATGACCGCGGCGTCGAACCCCAGGCCGGTCATGACGGTGAATACGTGCGTATCGCCGTCCTCGGCGATCTGCGCCTGGCCGACGTCGATCGACCGGTTCCGGCCCCACAGCGCGATCCGCAGCGCCCATTCGGTCTTGTCGAGGACGAGGTCGATGTTGCGGGCGAGCAGGTTGCCCGTGCCCAGCGGAACGATGCCCATCGGCGTCGAGGTGCCGGTCAGAGCCCCGGCGACCGCACGGACCGTGCCGTCGCCGCCGGCGGCGATGACGACGTCGACTCCTTCGTCGAGAGCGGCGGTGGCGGCCGCTCGCCCCGAATCCTCGATTGTCGTCTCCAGCACCAGCGGCGGGGCCCATCCCTCGTAACGGCAGATCGCCTCGGCGGTGGAGGCCAGCTGCCCGGCGTCGGTCTTCGTGGGATTGATGATGAGTGCCGCACGGTACCGGTGTGTTGGGTTCGCCTCGGCGGTGGACTCCGCCGTCCGCACGAGTTCGCGAGAGCGACGCTGGATGCGGCGGGCGCCCACCCTGGCGCCGAGGAGGAAGGAGGACAGGAGCGCCAGAACGAGGACGGCGCCGACGATCAGCCAGCCCACTATGCCCAACTCAAAGTTCATGCTCACAACTTACTCTGCCGCGCGCCCCTCCTCGTCCAGCATGCGAATATCGAAATCGATGCCCGGGCCGTTAAGCTGTCAGAGTGATCGATCTAGCGCTGTTGAGAGAAAACCCGGACCTGTTCAAGGCGTCGCAGGAGGCCCGTGGAGCATCCGTCGGCCTCGTCGACGAGATCCTCGCCGCCGACACCGCGCGCCGTTCCGCCATCACGGCGTACGAGGACGCGCGCGCCGAGCAGAAGTCCTTCTCCTCGCAGATCGCCACGGCCGCGAAGGAGGACAAGCCCGCACTCATCGCCCAGGGCAAGGAGAAGTCGGCCCGGGTCAAGGCGTTGCAGGCCGAATCCGACGAGGCGACGTTCGCGTTCGAATCACTCGTCTCGAAGCTGCCGAACCTCATCATCGAGGGGATCCCCTCAGGCGGTGAGGAGAACTTCGTCACCCTCAAGACCGTCGGCAAACCCCGCGACTTCGGCCCCGACGGCTTCGAGCCGCTCGACCACCTGGAGATCGGGGAGAAGCTCGGCGCCATCGACACTCAGCGCGGCACCAAGGTCTCCGGCGCACGCTTCCACTACCTGACCGGGTTCGGTGCCAAGCTCGAGATGGCCCTGCTCAACCTCGCCCGCGACGTCGCCGAGGGCGCGGGATTCAGCCCCACCATCACCCCGACCCTCGTCAAGCCCGAGGTCATGCGCGGCACCGGGTTCCTCGGCGAGCACGCCGACGAGGTGTACCGCCTCGAGGCCGACGACCTGTTCCTCGTCGGCACCTCCGAGGTGCCCCTGGCCGGCTACCATATGGACGAGATCCTCGACCTCGAGGACGGTCCGCTGCGCTACGCCGGGATCTCCTCGTGCTACCGCCGCGAGGCCGGCTCCTACGGCAAGGACACTCGCGGGATCATCCGCGTCCACCAGTTCCAGAAGGTGGAGATGTTCTCCTACGTCCAGGTCGAGCAGGCCGAGGCCGAGCACGACCGGATGCTCGCTCTGCAGGAGAAGATGCTGCAGCTGTGCGAGCTGCCCTACCGCGTCATCGACACGGCTGCCGGCGACCTCGGCGACTCCGCGGCCCGCAAGTACGACTGCGAGGCATGGGTGCCGACTCAGGGCACCTACCGCGAACTGACCTCGACGTCGAACTGCACGACCTTCCAGGCCCGACGCCTCCAGATCCGCGAACGCCGCAATGGGGCCACGCGTCCCGTGGCCACACTCAACGGAACGATGGCGAACACCCGGTGGCTGGTGCCGATCCTCGAGAACCATCAGCAGGCCGACGGCTCGGTCACGGTTCCTCAGGCACTGCGCCCCTACCTCGGCGGAATGGTGGCTCAGGGACCCGAAGGTCCCCGCTTCGAGCGCTGACGCCCCGTTCATCCCCTTGCAAGGAGGAATATTGCCCTCACACCTCATCGCGCTCGACGTCGACGGCACCGTCGTCGACTACGACGGCAGGATGTCAGCGTCGACCCACCAGGTCCTCAGCGAGCTCGGCGCCGCCGGGCACCACCTCGTCGTGTCCACCGGGCGTGCCCTGCCGGGAGCCATGGAGGTCGTCCGTGCTCTGGACCTGACCACGGGGTTCGTCGTGTGCTCGAACGGTTCGGTCGTCGTCCGCCTCGACCCCGAGCTGGAGAACGGCTGGGAGATGCACCACGTCGTGTCGTTCGATCCGAAGGACGCCCTCCAGCGGATGCACGAGGCCCTGCCCACGGCGCTGTTCCTCGTCGAGGATCCCGATCTGCACCGCTGGGCCTCGGGCGACTTCCCACCCGGTGAGCTCGCCGAGTCCGACACCCTCGACATCGTCAGCTTCGACGAGCTCCTGGAGAAGCGCGCCACCCGCATCGTCATGCGCGAGGTCAACGGCAGCGCGGAGGAGTTCGCCGAGGCGGTCGACCGCCTCGGTCTCCACGAGGTCAGCTATTCCATCGGATGGAGCAATTGGCTCGACATCGCCCCGGATGGGGTGTCGAAGGCCAGTGCCCTCGAACTCGTCGAAGCCGAGCTCGGCATCGACCATGAACTCACCGTCGCGGCCGGCGATGGGCTCAACGACAGGGAGATGCTCGGGTGGGCCCACCACTCGATCGTCATGGGCCAGGCGAAGGAAGAGCTCAAGGAGCTCGGGACCGTGGTGGCGCCGAGCGTCGCCGACGACGGACTGGCCCGGGAACTCATCGATTACTTCGACCTCGATTCCGGTCTGCTCGACGGCACAGGATCCATCGACACGACGGAGACGTAGAGGACGCTCGCCGTCTCAGCGGAGCCGGCGTCTCACCGGTGCCCGCGCGGCTGGGGAGCCGAACCCTCGCCGACCGGCCCGGCCCACGCGTCAGAGTCGGTCGAGCACCGCACCGAGGTAACGAGCCACGCCCTCGGCCTCGACCGCCTCGGCGACGGCGTCCGCTGACTCCTTGACCGAGTCGAGGGCGTTGCCGACGGCCACTCCGTGTCCGGCCCAGGTGAGCATCTCGATGTCGTTGGGCATGTCGCCGAACGCCATCACCTGCTCACGGCCCACGCCGAGGCGCCCGCACAGCTGCTCAAGCGTCCGCGCCTTCGTGACCCCCGCAGGTGAGAGCTCGACCAGGCCGTTGACCGGGTCCGAGAACGTGGCATGGCAGGACCGGGTGAGCACGGGCCCGAGGAGGGTGTGGAGCTCCTGCGAATCGTTCGTCCCGATGCTCACGAGGATCTTCACGACCTCGCGCTCGCGCAGCATGCCGAGGTCCTCGACGAGAACGGCGTCCTGCGGGAACCGGGTGGGGAAACCGGGGTCGATGAGCAGCCCGGTCAGCGTCTCGTAGGCGAATCGGGCCCCGGGCTGGGACTCGGTGATCGCCGCGACGATCTCCTCGATCTCCGGATGGGCGATCGTATGGGCCTCGACGACGCGGGAGGCGGCGATGTCGTAGATGACCGCTCCGTTGAGGCAGACGACGAGCCCGAGGTCGGGGATCTGCTCGGCGATCGGGGCCAGCCAGCGGATGGGCCTGCCGGTGACGAGGACGAACGGGATGTGCGAGGTTCGGCAGCGGTGGATGGCGTCGATCGTCGTGGTCGAGATCGGCTGCCAGTCGAGCAGGAGGGTCCCGTCGATGTCGCTGGCGACGAGACCCAGCCGGAAGTGCTCGGGCAGGGCGACCGTGTGCCGATGCTGAGCAGTCATCGCCAGTCCGGCCCGGATCGCAGGCCGCCCACCGGCAGTCCTGACCGGACGCGGCCCACGAGGTCCGCGGCATCCGCGATGAATCGCTCGCACGCCTGCGCACTCGAGGAGGCGGGACGCCCGGCGAGGAGTTCGGTGCGGGCCATCGAGGCGGCGAGCACCGCCTCGGCGACCTTTGCCGAGGCACGGCCCAGCAGCTCGGGCGCATCGCCGACGACGCTGCGCACCTGGGCGGGGACGACCTGCCCGTCGACGGGGTGGTGGGTGTGCAGCCATTCCACGATGTCGTCGAGGACCGGGACGAGGTCGTTGAGCCGGTGCGTGCCGGCGGCGATCCTCTCGCTGACCCCGATGCTGCCGGTCGTCTCGGCGCTGATACCCGCAGTGGAGCTCGCACTCGTCTCGGCGCCCGCCCTTGCCGCAGAGCTGCCACTCGCCTCGGCGATCGCCGCCGACGTCGCGTAGTAGCGGTCCACCGCGCGGAGGAACCGGTCGTGATGCTGACGCCACAGCCCCGTGCCGAACCGCCGGTCGGGCCCGCGACTTCCCCGCCCGAGCTTCCTGAGATCGGAGAAGAGCGTCATCGAACCCTGATCACAGGTAGTTGCCCGGGCCGCGCTCATCGCGGTCGGACTGCGGTCGGGCGCCCGGGGGAACCGCGCCGGGAGGCAACTGTGCCATGGTCTGCCGGGCCATCGCCTGCTGCGCCATGATCGCCGTCTGGATGCCGTGGAAGAGACCCTCCAGCCAGCCCACCAGCTGAGCCTGGGCGACCCGCAGCTCCGAGGTCGTGGGCGGGCCGTCGGTGCTGTCGAACGGGAGGTCGAGCCGCTCGAGTTCGTCGACGAGCTCCTTCGAAAGTCCGTCCTCGAGCTCATCGATCGAGCGGCGGTGGATCTGGGCGAGCCGCTCCCGGCCCTTCTCGTCGAGGTCCGTGTTCCGGACCTCCTCGAGCAGCTGCTTGACCATCGTGCCGATCCGCATCACCTTCGCCGGAGAGGAGATGTCGAGTTCCCGGGACTCCTCCTTCTCCTCCCCGCCCTGAGCGGAGGAGTCTCCGTCGGTCGAGGGCTCTCCGACCGCAGGCTGCCCGGCAGTGGGCTCGCCGCCCGGGCTCTCACCGTTCGCGGGACCGGCGCCCATGCCCTGGGAGGTCGTCGAGCCGCGGCTCTCGTCGGCGGGTCCGAATGCGTGGGGATCAGCGGTCATGGTCGAGTACCTTCTTCCTGGGAGACGTCAGAGGGCTGTGCGGTGCGGTCTGCGGAGGACTCGTCGACGATGAGCAGCATCTTGCCGATGCTCGCCCCCTCCTCGAGCGCCGCGTGCCCGCGGCCGGCCTCGGCCAGCGGGAGGGTGTCGTGGACGATCGGGCGGATGTCACCGGAGGCCACGGCCGGCCACAGCTGCTGGGCCACCTCGGCGACGATCCGGGCCTTCTGCTCCTTCGGCCGCGCCCGCAGCGTCGTGGCGGTGACGGTCTTGCGCGGCTGGAGGAGGTCGCCGAGGTTGATCTCCGTCTTCGTCCCACCCTGGAGTCCGATGATGACGAGCCGCCCGTCCGTGGCCAGGGCGTCGATGTTGCGCTTGAGGTACTTCGCACCGATGATGTCGAGGATGACGTCGGCACCGCTCGACCCGTCCTCGCGGGTGCAGATCTCATGCACCCGGGCCACGAAGTCCTCGTCTCGATAGTTGATGACGGCGTCGGCGCCGAGGTCGCGGCAGAACTGCGCCTTGCGCTCGGAGCCGACGGTGACGACGACGCGGACGCCGAGGTGCCTGGCGATCTGGATCGCGGCCGTACCGATCCCCGAGGCCCCGCCGTGGACGAGCAGCCACTCGCCGGCGCGGATGCCGGCGCGGCCGACGATGTTCGAGTGCACGGTGGCGAGGACCTCGGGGAGCGCCGCCGCCTCGGTGAGGTCGAGGGAGTCGGGGACGGGCAGGAGCTGACCGGCGGGAACGGGGACCGCCTCGGCGTACCCTCCGCCCGTGAGCAGTGCGGCGACGCGGTCGCCGACCTTCCACCCCGTGACCTCGGGGCCCACCTCGGCGATGGTGCCGGAGACCTCGAGCCCGGGGATCCGGGTGGCACCGGGAGGGGGATCGTAGAACCCCTGCCGCTGGAGCAGATCAGCGCGATTGATCCCGGCCGCGTGGACGGCGACCAGCACTTCATCCGGGGCTGTTCCTGGCTGCGGCTCATCGGTGACCTCGAGAACCTCGGGGCCGCCGGGAGCCGAGAACGTGATTGCTCGCATGTGTCCACTCTAATCGGAGGCTCTGACTTCGCGAACAGCCGGCGGCGTCGCGATCCTGCTCAGGCGAAGAGCCGGAACAGCGGCGAGTTCTTGTGCACGCGCTCGATCTCGATCGGGGAGGCGTCCATGCGTTCGAGCAGGTTGGGCAGGTCTTCGGCGGATCCGAGCTGGATCCCGACGAACGCGGGGCCGGTCTCCCGATCGGAGCGCTTGACGTACTCGAACAGGGCGATGTCGTCGTCGGGGCCGAGGATCTCGTTGAGGAACCGGCGCAGGGCGCCGGGCTCCTGCGGGAAGTCGACGATGAAGTAATGCTTGAGTCCCTCGTGGACGAGCGAGCGCTCGAGGATCTCGGGATAGCGGGAGATGTCGTTGTTGCCGCCGGACACCAGGCAGACGACGGTCGAGCCGGGTTCGACGGTGATCGGCTTGCCCGATCCGGGAGCACCGATGGCCGCGGAGGCCAGCGCCCCCGAGGGTTCGGCGATGATGCCGTCCGTCTGGTACATGTCGAGCATCTCCGTGGCGACCGCGCCCTCGTCGACGGGGCGGACGTCGACGCCGAGCTCGGAGACGATCCCATAGGTCACCGCTCCGGCGCGCTTGACCGCGGTGCCGTCGGCGAACCGGTCGATGTTCTCCAGGGTGATCGGCCGGCCGGCTCGCAGGGCGGCGATCATCGAGGCGGCGCCAGCAGGCTCGGCCCCGATGACCGCGGTGTTCGGCAGGCGCTCGGCGGCATAGGCGGCGACCCCCGAGAGGATCCCGCCACCGCCGACGGGAACGATGATGGCGTCGGGGTCGACGTCGAGCTGCTGGGCGATCTCGACGGCGACGGTGCCCTGGCCGGCGATCGTGCGCAGGTCGTCGAAGGCGGAGACGAGCAGGGCGTCGTTGCGGTCGGCGAAGCGGTGCGCCAGGGCGGAGGCGTCATCATACGTGGAGCCGGCAATCTCGATCGTCACCCGGTCCCCACCGAAGTGGCGGACGCGGTCGATCTTCTGCCTCGGCGTGGTCTTGGGGACGAAGATCGTGCCCTGGATGTCCAGCTCCTTGCACGCGCGCGCGAAGCCCTGGGCGTGATTGCCCGCCGAGGCGCACACGACTCCGCGGGCACGTTCGGCCGCGTCGAGCTGGAGCATGAAGTTGAACGCGCCGCGGATCTTGTAGGAGCGGACGAGCTGCTGGTCCTCGCGCTTGAGGTACACGGTCGCACCGGTGGCGGCGGAGAGCCGCTCCGAGATGTGCAGGGGCGACATGATCACGGAGTCGGCGATTCGCCGCGCGGCCGCCTCGACCTCGGATGCGAGAGCCTGCTGCTGGGGTGACACGTCTGGTTTCAACACATGTCCATTGTGCGCCCTCCGTCTTGCCATCCGGTAAACCGTTCCGGGATGAGGACACCTCATCCCAGGCGGCAGCCCCTCCGAGGACAGGTGCCTGATTGCGGTGCGTTGCAGATGAGCACGAGGGCCCAACCGTGATTTGATGGAAGATGCCCGTATTCCCTTCAAGGAGGCGACATGGCCATCAGCAGTGAGCTCGAACAACTGTTAGCCGGTTGGATACCTCGGCAGCCCTGGTTCCCCAAACTCGCTGCGGACTTCGGGACCGACCCCGACATCACCCCGATGTCGGTCGCCCGCGCCTTCACCTACCCCGCCGAGGAGCTCGGCGGTTTCGTCGGCCTCGTCACCGTGATCTCCGTGGGCGACGGGCCCACCCTGCGCCGCCTCAACATCCCCCTGTCCCTGCGCGGTTCCGAGGACCTCCACCTCCGCCACGCCCTCATCGGCCAGGTCGACGACCTCGCCCGCGGCCCTGTCTACGTCTACGACGGACCCGCCGATCCCGTGTTCGTCAACCTCATGGCCGATGCCATCGTCAAGCGCAAGGTCTTCGCCGGCGGGCAGCTGAGCACCGAGTCGCTGCGACACGAGGACGATCGGGACGCGACCGCGGGGAGCCGCCTCGGCGCCCGGCAGACGCCTGCGGGACAGGTCCCTCCCGGACCGATCCCCGCCGGTGACGCCCCGTATCCCGGGGCGACCGAGATCGTCGACCCCGCGGACCTCTCCGCGCCCTTCGACACCGTCGCCGAGGTGGTTCCTCCGAAGCCGTCGAAGGAGGCGCTGGCCACCCCCGCTCCCTCGATCACCGTCCGTCCGATCGAGGTCACGGACTCGGGCGCCAACAAGTCGACCGTGGTCATCCACGACGAGTACGAACCGCTGGAGCTCAGCTTCTTCCGTGTGCTCGAGAACGGGATGCCGGCATCCCTGACCATCCCCGTGCTGCTCACCGAGGCGGGATCGCGCAGCGTTCCCGAGGTCATCGGGTGGAGCTCGGGCCGCTGGTACGACATGTTCGAGGTCACCGAGATGGAGGCGCCGATGGCGCTGCTCTCGCACGTCGACGTCGAGGCCGAGCCCGCATGGCGGGAAGCCGTCGACATCGTCTGTGCCGTCGACTCGGGGTCGATCGGCGGCTACAACGCCCAGGCGGCGGAGATGGGCCGGAGGATCGGGGAGCTGCACGCGGACCTCGCCGCCGAATTCGGCATCGTCGAGGGCACCGGGGAGCCGACGAAGCAGCTCGTCGAGAAGTGGACCCAGCGCGTCGACTGGGCGCTCGGCCGAGCACCGCTGGCCCTGGATTCCCTGGTCCCCGAGCTGCGCCGGCACCGGGCGAAGCTGCTGGCGCTGGAGACCATCGGCAGCCTGCAGAAGATCCATGGGGAGCTCACCCTCGACCACGTCGTGAGCTCGCCGACGGACGGCTACACCGTCGTGAAGTTCAGCGACTCCGCGAACTCCGACCCCAGGCCTCCCGCCCTCGACCTCGTCGCCCTGCTGCGCAGCGTCGACTACGCGGCCGGGTTCGCCCGCCTCCAGAGGACCGGTGAGCTGGACTCCGATGACGGCGGTCTGGTCGTCAACGGCTTCGGCAGCAGCCCGGAGTCGCTGCGGGCGATCTACGATTCCCCGGAGTTCCTCTGGGCCTCCCAGGTCCAGAACTCCCTGCTCAGCGGGTACTCGCGGGCCCGCGGAGAATCCATCGGACTCGGCGACTCGGTGCTGAGGGCGGCCCTGATCGACCGGCTGCTCGTCGAGGTCGTCACGGAGCTGCGCAACCGGCCGACGTGGCTCTCCGTCCCCCTGGCCACTCTGACCCTGGTGCTCAAGGGCAAGCCCGCCCGTGCGAGCGACGAACCGACCGAGGCCGAGCTGACGGTGCCCGGGCCGGACGACGGAGAGGCGAACTCTGAGGATGCGCGGTCCGAGGAGACGACGGGTGACTCGGAGTCGGCCGCCGGGAAGGGTGAGCCGGAATCGACGTCGGATCGGGCCTCGGACGAGAAATCTTCCGCCGGAAAGCCGTCGGCAGACAGGCCCGCTGGAGAGGAATCGTCGACGTCGGGTGCCGCTGACGGCAAGGCCGCGGAAGCCGACGGCATGGCCGGGGAAGCCGAGCTCGACGACGAGCCTGACGACGACGTCGTCTCCACTCGAGTGCCGGCGACCTTCGCGGCCCGGGGTGCCGCGCCCAGGGACGCTGATTCGAACGGACGACGTGCCTCGATGCCCGGCCGGGAGAAGGATCCCGCGGATGATCCGAACCGGGGTCGAGAGGCGAAGGACTCGTGAGGCCCATCGCGTCGAACGTCTGATGGTCACCGCATCTCGTCAGGTGCCTGATCACCCGCTCAGGCGATTAGCGCAACGAGTATCGCTGTGAGAAACTGTTGTGGCTCAGCCGGTGCTGGGCAGGCCGGGTTCGACTCGAACCATGGGAAGCGTGTCTGAGCGGCCGAAAGAGATGGTCTTGAAAACCATTGTGCGGCAACCCCGCACCGTGGGTTCGAATCCCACCGCTTCCGCCAAAGTATGAGGTCCTCACGATCCAGGAAATCGCCTGGACCGTGAGGACCTCATCGTTCTTGCGGCGTCACTCACAGCGAAGCTCGTCGGTCACGAGTTCGAGAATCTCACTCAAGAGTTCGGCCGATCTGCCAAGCGCCGGCGGGAAGCAGAACGGCCGAACTCTTGAGTGACGAGGGTGACGCCACGGTCACACCGACTCCTTCTCCTCACGCTCCTCGACGGGCGGCTCCGACATCGCGGCATCCGCCTCGGGGTCGTCGAAGCTGCGGACCGTGCGCCGGAATCCGCGGGTGAGCACGGCGAGGTAGACGACTCCGATGGCGAGCCAGATCAGTCCGCCGGTGAGGGCGATTCCCTGCAGGCTCGACCACAGGATCCCGGTGAGGATCGCGCCGATACTCGGCATGACGACGTAGTGGAACGCCGACTTGGCGTCGACGACCTGTCGGGTCCGGAAAGCGTAGTGGGCGATCACCGTGAGGTTGACGAACGTGAACGCGATGAGCGCACCGAAATTGATGAGCGCCGAGATGAACTCGAGGCTGAACGTCATCGCGAACAGGCACACGGCGCCGACGAGCACGATGTTGAACACCGGGGTGTGCGTGCGCGGGTTGATGTAGCCGAACGTCTTGCGCGGGAGCACTCCGTTGCGCCCCATGACGAGAAGCATCCTCGACACCGACGCATGCGAGGCCAGACCCGAGGCGACGGTGGCGGCGAATGCCGCGGCGAGGAAGAACAGCTGGAAGATCGGTCCGCCGGTGATGAGGCCGATCTCCGGCAGCGGATCGTCGATGAGGTGGAACTGAGAGTTGTCCGGGAAGAGCAGCTGGGCGAAGTACGCGGCGACGAGGAAGATCGCGCCTCCGGCGAGGACGGTGATCATGATGGCCTTGGGCATCGTGTTCACGGACTTCGCCTCGTTGGTGTACATCGTCACCGCGTCGAAGCCGATGAACGAGAAGCAGACGACCGTCGCCCCGGTGAGCACGGCGGACATGTGCACGCCCTCGTGGACGAACGGCTCGGCGCTGAGGATGACCCCCGCGCCCTCGCCGGCCTGGAGCTGGAAGAAGGCGAGGACGCAGAACATCGTCACCATGACCAGCGCGAAGACGAGCAAGATGCCGTTGAGGTTCGCCGTTCCCCGCATCGAGGTGAGCACGATGCCGGTCATGATCACGGTGTAGGCGACGACCCAGATCCAGACCGGGGCGTCGGGCACCATCGATTCCATGTAGAGGCGGATGATCAGGCAGTTGACCATCGGCAGCAGGAGGTAGTCCATGAGCGAGGTCCACCCGACGAGGAATCCCAGCCCCGGCGTCATGGTCTCGCGGGTGTAGGTGTAGGCGGAGCCCGCCGTCGGGAAGACCTTGACCATCTTCCCGTAGCTGAATGCCGTGAACACCATGACGATGAGCGCTACCAGGTAGGCGGCAGGCACTGCTCCGTTCGTCTCGTCCGAAACGATTCCGAAGGTGTCGAAGACGACCGTCGGCGTCATGTATCCGAGCCCGAGTCCGACGATGGACCACAGTCCGAGGTTGCGCTTCAGCGTGCCTGAACCAGCCATATCAATCCTCCCCAATGAGTCTGAATGTGTCTCGTGCCGGTCCTCCGACGTCGAGAGCAGAATGTGATCTGCCTCCCAGACAATAATCCACCGATGCGGAAAGCGAAACTCCGAAGACGGATCGAGATGAGAAGGTGACCAAACCCGGGACCGGCGCGACGGAATCAGTGGCGATGGTTGCGGTAAACGAAATCTCACCGAGGTGGTGCCCGCGGATCCGTGCAGGCGGCCGTCTCTCTGTGCAGAACGACCCTTCAGTAATATGCCGGCCCCGGGTAGGTTGACGGAAGAGGACCGAACGACGGAAGTCGACCCAACGACACGGAAGGTGGACCAATCGATGGCGATCGAGGCACTGAGCCCGCAGCAGTCCCAGGCGTGGAAGGACCGGATCCTGCCCGAGGTGGAGTCCGTCGCCGACGGCGTGTGGGCGATCCCGGTGCCCATCCCCGACAACCCTCTCGTCTACACCTACTCCTATGCGATCGCCGACGGTCCGGGAGTCGTCCTCATCGATGCCGGCTGGGACGGCGCGGAGCAGTTCGGGGCGCTCACCTCGGCGCTGGGATCCCTGGGGTTCGCGGTCACCGACATCCGCGGCATCGCGATCACGCACTACCACCGCGACCATGTCGGGCTGGTCCCGGCGCTGCTGCGAGCGCATCCGGACATGTGGGTCGCGATGCACGGGGAGGACGTCCGGGCGCTCGAGCGCTTCGCGTCCAAGACCGTCGACCTGGGCACCGGAATCGACCCGGGGATCAACATCGCCCGCGCCTACGGTGTTCCCGAGGAGCGCTGGGCGGAGATCGAGAGCCTGCAGCTCGGCGGTCGTTCGGGCGGAAGCCTCGTCGACCTGCGGCTCGACGGGCTGCCGGAGGGACTGCTCGTCCTCGGCGACGGCGACGACCTGCCGGTCGACGCCGGCTCCATCCGGTCGCTGTGGACTCCGGGCCACACCTACGGCCATTCCGTCTTCGTCCGCGACGAGGACGGGCTGCTCTTCTCCGGTGACCATGTGCTGCCGACGATCACCCCGAACATCGGCCTCGACAGCGCCGCGATCACGCACAGCCTCGGCGACTACCTCGGGTCCCTGGAGAAGATCAGCGCGCTGGCCCCAGACATCTCCGTGCTGCCCGCGCACGGGTTCCGCTTCCGCGGCCTCCACGACCGCACGCGCGAGCTCGTCGACCATCATGAGGAGCGACTCGACGAGATCCGCTCCCGCCTGGACGAGACCGACGACCACCGCGTCTACTCGATCGCCCAGGGACTTCGGTGGTCGCGCGGCTTCGAGGAGCTCCACCGCTTCAACCTCTTCGCCGCCCTGGCCGAGACCGCCGCCCACATGCACTACCTGGGGCTCGAGGTCGGGGTGGGAGCGCTCGCCGGACGCTGAGCCCGCGGGCGCCGGACGCCGAACCCGGGCTACTGTGGACCGTGACGGTCGAGTCGAGACGAGGAGAAGCGCATGACCACGACGGAGTTCCGTCCCGCGGCATCGATCGAGCCCGAGGTGTTCACGGTCCGGGCCGCCGACCACCGGGAGCGCGGGCACCTCCGCGGCAGTCGGCTGCGCGACGGTGTGGCCCGGACCCTCGCCGGTTACCAGCGGTACTTCGGGCACCTGCAGATCGCCGAGGCGGACGTCCGCGACGCGGCTGCGGCGAGTCTCGAGGCCCTGCGGGCCTGGGACCTCGACGCGCTCGAGGAGATCGAGGCGATCGCGGCAGGTGCCGACATCACCGTCATCGACCTCATGACGATCATCGCCCGCACGGAGATCATGACCCTGGCGCCGATCGCCCCGACGGAATGCTCGACGGTCAGCTTCTCCCGGCCCGGATCGTCGCTGGCCGCGCAGAACTGGGACTGGGTCGCCGACTTCTCCACGCTGTGGCACATCCACGACGTGGGCGGCGTCGGGGATGGAGAGTCGGGCGGGCCGTCTCGCCCGGACCGGGGATCGTCGCCGTCGGCCGATTCCGGACGGCAGCTGCGCCACATCGGCTTCGCGGAGTACGGGATGCTCGGCAAGGTGGGCCTTAACGAGGCCGGCGTCGGAGTCCTCCTCAACATCCTCAAGCACGAGGGAGATGCGCCCGGCGGAGTGCCGATCCACATGGTGCTCGAACGGGTGCTGTCGAGAGCGACCACGCTCGCCGAGGCGCTGGCGATCGTCCACTCGGCCCCGACGACATCCTCGTCGGTCATCACCGTCGTCACCGCCGACGAAGCGGTGCAGGTGGAGATCGCGAACGCGCAGAAGCGCGAACGTCGCGGAGAGGGATTCCTCCTGCACACGAATCATTTCCTGCACCCCGACCTGCAGACCGGTGCGCTCGAACTGCGTCCGGGATCGACGTCGCGGGCCCGCTGCGACCACCTCGAGACGAGGATCGCCGCCGCCCGGCCGCCCGAGACGACCGCCGATCTCCTCGACATCCTCACCACGGGACCGGGTGAGCCCCCGGTGTGCTGCGCTCCCGAGCCCGGAGCCGTCTACGGGGAGCGCTCGGCCACCCTGGTCACCGTGCAGCTCGATCCCGCGAACCGGACGATCGAACTGGCACCGGGCTCACCGGCCGACGGACTGACCGGCAACCGCCGCTTCACCCTCTGACGCCGGCCCGACGGTCGTCGGTCACCCGCCCCGTCGGTCGCCGGCGGCCCGACGCGTCAGCGGTCCTCCGCGACACTCTCCTCCGCGGCCCGCTCCTTCGCCTCGGCCTCCTCGGTGCGCATCGCGATGATCGTATCGAGCGCCGAGGCGAGTGACTCGGAGTCGTCGAGCGCCGTCTGCGCCAGCTTCCAGGGGACGATGTCGAGGTTCTGCTCGCCGACCGTGAATCGAATGTAGGGCTGCTTGTGCCGGGGGTCGTCGGCGTCGACGTCCGAGCCGTAGCGCCACTGTCCGAATCCGTGCCGGCGGATCGTCTCGCCGATGAAGCGCATGGCTCCGGCGACGAAGGGGACCTCGTCCTCGGCCATCATCTCCTCGGGGGAGTCGTAGCGCACCGAGATCTGCCGGCCGAGACGGATCAGGCTCTCCCGGTCGAAGGTCCAGAAGCTCGGTTCGGCCTGCTCCTTCGTCCAGGCGGCGATGCCCGGCTCGACGGTGCCGATGAACCGGGAGAGGAAATCGACCTCTTCCCTGGTCGAGTTCTCCGCCGTCAGCAGGCCGATCGCCAGCCCCGTGCAGGCCCGCTGGGGACCGGAGTCGCCGAGGCCGGCCTTCGCCTTGTCGAGGACCGCGGTGAAGATCGTGCCCGTGCGCTCGTCGACGGCGGTGAGGATGACGGCGACGAGCGGGATCGGCTCACCGCGCAGCGGACCCTCCGCGGAGTCGGGACGGATGAAGGGCATCCCGTTGCCGGTCGTCTCGTCATGGTCCCAGGCGCCGCCGACGGCCCGCAGGTACGTCTCGCCGAGGTAGCGGATGAGTCCCTCGGTGAAGCGACGGTTCTCCTCGGCGACCACCTCGGCGGTGGTGGAGAACCGGGAGAGCACGAAGTGCTCGATCATCGGCAGCGACTCGGGGCTGAGGTCCTTGGGGAAGCGCGCCTGCGTCCCGTCCTCCTGCGCGACCGATTCCGGGAGGTCGGCGAGGATGAACGCGCCGAGGCGGACGTCCATGTTGGACAGGAAGGCTGCGTACTCGCGTTGACGTTCACTCACCTCATCCACCCTAGTGCCTGCACGGTCAGCTCCGGGCGCAGGAGTCGTCGGGGAACTCGATGAGGGCCATGAGGATCGCGACGGTCGGCCGCGGGTCGAGCTCGATCCGCTCATCCAGGGCCTTGCCGGCGGCGGCCTGCAGGGAGGTCTGCGAGTGGATCGCCGTGAGGACCACGAGCAGATCCGCGAGCGGGATCGTCGTCCTCGCCCGCACGGCCTCGAGCGCGGTGGTGACCAGGGACTCGAGGCGAGTGAACTGGCGGGCGCCGAGCTCCTCGAAGCGCTCCTGCAGGTGCGGCACGCGCAGGCAGTAGAGCTCGATCTCGTGTTCGGCGATCGTCTCGGCCACCGTCTCCCGCTTCTCGCTGAAGATGTCGTCGATGAACGTCGTCAGCAGGGACTCGATGTCGGAGTGATCGGCCTCGCCCAGCTCGGTCCGCCATCGGCTGATCGTGCGGTCGAGGCGGTCGAGCGTCTCCTTGGTCCGCTGTTCGATCGTCGCGAGGACGAGGTCGTCGCGGCTGGAGAAGTTCGAGTAGAACGCCCCGCGGGTGAAGCCGGCGGCCTCGCAGATCTCCTCGATCGACGCCCCGTCGATCCCCTTGACCGCGAACACCGAGATGCCCGCCTCCACCAGGGTGGATCGGGTCTGGCGGCGCCGCGCGCTGAGGTTCTCGGGTGTCGTGGGATTCATGGTCGCTCCAGGGAGAGTGTAGCCGCCGCCATTTGCATCGACGGCTCCGGCCGGGTAAGAATACAATACTGTATCGGATACAGATCTGTATCGAAACCGACTCGAAACCGCATCGGGGTCTGCTGTGTCACCGTTCCTCTACGCCCTCGGCCGGCGCGCCTACCGTGCCCCACTGCGCTTCATCACCGGCTGGCTCGTCATCCTCGCCCTCGTCGCCGGCGGCGTCGCGCTCTTCGCCAAGGACTTCGACGACGACTTCACCCTGCCCGGTTCCGAGGCCCAGACCGCGCTCGACTCGATGCGCGCGACCTTCCCGTCCGCCGCGGGCGTGTCGGCGACGGTCATCGTCGTCGCCGCCGACGGCGCGAGCGTCGAGGACCCCGACTACCGCGACGCGATCGAGGACACGGTCGAGCGCCTCGGCGATCTTCCCCATGTCGAGGCCGTGACCTCGCCCTTCGACGAGATGGTCAGGGGCTCCATCAGCGACGACGCGTCGGCGGCGCTCATCTCGGTCCAGTACGACGGCAGCCAGCAGGACGTCGGCGAGGACGCCCCCGAGAAGCTCCTCGGGGAGCTCGACCAGACCCGCGACGCACTCCCCGGGGCCCAGGTCGACGCCGGGGGCGAGCTGTTCCAGATCACCGGCGTCCACGTCTCCTGGGTGGAGGGCATCGGCGTCGTCATCGCCTTCATCGTCCTCCTGCTCACCCTCGGGTCGTTCCGCGCTGCGGGGATGCCGCTGCTCACCGCTCTCATCGGCGTCGCGATCTCCGTCCTCCTCGTCGTCGGGGCCACCGCCTTCGGGTCGATCAACTCGACGTCGATCATGCTCGCGCTCATGCTCGGGCTCGCGGTCGGCATCGACTACGCCCTGTTCATCGTCTCCCGCGCCCGCAGCCTCCAGGCCGAGGGGCACGATCCCCTCGAGGCCGCTGCCCGGGCGACCGCGACCGCGGGCTCGGCCGTCATCTTCGCCGGGATGACCGTGATGATCGCCCTCCTCGGACTCTCGCTGGCCGGCATCCCCTTCCTCACGGTCATGGGCATCGCCGCCTCGGGTGCGGTGGCCGTGGCCGTGCTCATCGCCCTGACGATGATCCCCGCCCTGCTCGGGCTGGCCAAGGACCGGATCCGCCCGCGCCCCCGTCGTTCCCGCCGGGCCTCCGCCGAGGCGACCGCCGCCGGCACCGACCCGCGCGGTGCCGTACCCGCCGAGGCGACCGCTCCGGTCCGCCCGACGCTCATGGACCGCTTCTTCCGCGGCTGGCTGAAGGCCGTGACGAAGGCGCCGGTGCTGACGATCCTCCTCATCGTCGGCGGGCTGTCCCTCTTCGCGGCCCCGGCCGGGCAGCTCCAGCTCTCCCTGCCCGACGCCGGCAGCCAGGAGAAGGGCACTCCGGCGCGCACGACCTTCGACCTCATCGACGAGCACTTCGGCCCCGGCTTCAACGGACCGCTGATCATGACCAGTGAGATCGTCACCTCCGACGATCCCCTCGGCGACGTCGAGAGGATCGAGGACCGCATCGCAGCGGACCCGGGCGTCTCCGAGATCGTGCTCGCCACTCCCAACGAGGACGCGACGAGCGCCCTGTTCCAGATCATCCCGACGACGAGCTCCGCGGACCCGCACACCCTCGAGACCGTCGAGCGGCTGCGCGCGATCGGCGCCGAGGTGGAGGACGAGTACGGGTTCCCCACCGCGGTGACGGGAGCCACGGCGATCCAGATCGACGTCTCCGACCGCCTCGGCGAGGCCCTGCTTCCCTTCGGCGTCTTCGTCGTCGGTCTGTCGATCATCCTGCTCACGATCGTCTTCCGCTCCATCGCGGTGCCGCTCAAGGCGACGGGCGGGTTCCTGCTCAGCGTCATCGCCTCGTTCGGGGCCGTCGTCCTCGTCTTCCACGACGGGTTCCTGGCCGGGCCGCTGGGACTCGACCAGACGGGACCCGTGATCAGCTTCCTGCCGATCATCGTCATGGGGATCCTCTTCGGGCTGGCGATGGACTACGAGGTGTTCCTCGTCTCCGGGATGCGCGAGGCCTATGTCCACGGCGCGAGCGCGCGGGAGGCGATCTCGATCGGCTATCGCGGATCGGCCCGCGTCGTCACCGCGGCCGCCGTCATCATGTTCTCCGTCTTCGCCGCGTTCGTCCCCGCGGGGGAGCCGATCATCAAGTCCATCGCGCTCGCGCTCGCCTTCGGGATCTTCGTCGACGCCTTCCTCGTGCGCATGTCGCTGGTCCCGGCGATCATGGCGCTGCTCGGGGAGAAGGCGTGGTGGCTGCCGCGCTGGCTCGATCGCCGACTGCCCCAGCTCGACGTCGAGGGCGAGGGCCTCGCCCACGAGGTCGCGCTGCGGGACTGGCCGCAGCCAGACTCCCCGTATCGGGTCTACGCCCAGGGCATCGGCGTGAGCGCGGACATGGGCGATGAGCGGCGCGGCTTCGCCGGCGTCGACCTCGCCCTGCTGCCCGGTCAGCTCCTCGTCGTCACCGGCTCGGCCCGGACCGCCCTCCTGCTGGCGGTCTCCGGCCGCCTGCCGCTGAGCACCGGCGAGATGAAGATCGGGCAGTCGGTGCTGCCCGAGCACGCCGGACGGGTGCGCCGCAGCGTGCCCTACCTGAGCAGGGGCGCCCTCGACGAGCGGACCTGGGTGCGGGAGATCTCCCGGGTCGCCGCCTCCGCGCCCGACCTCCTCGTCATCGACGCGACGGGCCTCGACGGGCGCAGCGCCGCAGCGGGCCTCGACGGGCGCAGCGCCGCAGCGGGCCTCGGCGAGCGCCTCGCGGAGCTCATCGCCGAGGTGCGCGCCGCAGGCGGAGCCGTCGTCCTCGGACTCGCCGACGCTCCGGACCTGACTGTGTCCGGGGTGCTCGACGACGGCTTCCACCTCGACCTCGACCAAACGACGAACAGCGGACAACTGGAAGGTGCACAGCCGTGAGACTCGAACGTGCGAACTCGAAGCGACCCGTCACCTGGGTCTCGTTCCTCGGCCTGGTGCTCATCCCAATCATCGTCGCCGCCGGATTCATCCTCGCCACATGGAAGAGCGGCGACCGGCTCGACTCGATCGACGCCGCGATCGTCAACGCCGACGAGGGCGCCGAGGTGGACGGGCAGACCGTGCCGCTGGGCCGGCAGCTGACCAGCGGCCTCGTCTCCGAGGAGGACACGGCGATCAACTGGGAGATCACCGACGCCGAGACCGCGGAGCAGGGACTCGCCGACGGCACGTTCGCCGCGGCCCTGACCATCCCGGAGGGCTTCTCCCGGGCCGTGACGTCGGTCGAGGACGCCTCGACGGCCACGCAGACCCGCATCGACGTCGACGTCTCCGAGGTCGCACCGGCCGCGGACACCCTGATCTCACAGGCGATCGCCGAGGCGGCGCGGACGACGTTCAACACCGAGATGACGAAGACCTACCTCGACAGCATCTACGTCGGCTTCAACGAGATGGGCACGCAGATGCGCGACCTCGGTGAGGCCGCCGGCGAGCTCGAGAAGGGGACCGACGAGCTCTCCCGGGGAACTTCCGAGGCCGCCACCGGCGCGGGAGAGCTCGCGGCGGGCATGACCGAACTCGACACGGCCGGAGGTGAGCTCGCCACCGGAGCCGGGGACCTCGAGTCCGGGGTCGGCGACCTCGCCGCCGGGACCTCGGAACTGGCAACCGGCCTCGACGAGGCGGCGACCGGGACGAAGGACCTGCCCGAGAGCACGGACAAGCTCGCCGACGGCGCCGACGAGCTGTCGACGGGAGTCGACGAGTACACGAAGTCCATCGACGAGATCATCGAGGGATTCGCCGGCTCCGGTGACACCGGAGGCGGGGACCTCGGACAGGTCGTCGACGGCGCGCAGGGACTCTCCCGGGGACTCCACGACTACCGCGACGGACTCGTGCGGAACGCCGACGACGCCCGGACCCTCATGAACAGCGGTCAGGTCACCGGACTCGACTCACTCGTCGACGCCGGTCTGCTCACCTCCGGAGAGGCGAAGCAGGTCCGCGCCCAGCTGTGCCCCGAGGGCACCCCGGCCGAGACCTGCGCGGGACTCGAGCGCGCCTATGCCACGGGACTGCTCGGCGGGACCTCCGGAGCGCTCGACCAGGCCGCGGCAGGCCTCGAGGAGGAGCGCGACGGCGTCTCCCTGCTCAGCGGGATCGAGGAGCTGGCCACCGGACTCGAGGATGGACTCGGGGAGCTGACCGAGGGGATGGAGAGCATCGCGGACAACGCCGATGAGCTGCTCGAGGCCTCCCAGGGCCTGCGCTCCGGAGCCGCCTCGGTCGCCGAGGGCAACCGGCAGCTGGCCGACGGAATGCCCGGACTGGCCGACGGCATCGCGCAGGCCGCCGAGGGATCGGCCCAGCTCGACGAGGGCGCGGGACAGCTCTCCGACGGGATGGGCGAGTTCCGAGACGGACTCGACCAGTACGTGGCCGGGGTCTCGAGCGCGACGACCGGCACCGGAGACCTCGCCACCGGGCTGACGGCCCTGTCGGACGGGACCACGGAGCTCGACGAGGGGATGGGCACGTTCTCCGAGGGCGTGCAGAAGGGCGCCGAGGAGGTGCCGTCCTACACGGCGCCCGAACGCGACACCCTCGCCGAGGTGGTCTCCTCGTCCATCGAGTCGCCCGACGACCGCGGAGTGCCCGACCTGCTCCAGGGAACGACGATCGCACTGCTCATCATGCTCGCCCTGTGGATCGGCGGCATCGTCACCTACACGGTGCTCAGGCCCGTCCAGGCGGCGGTCCTGCTGTCGACGGAGTCCTCGCCGGCCATCTGGCTGCGCGGGCTCGCCCCAGGCCTCCTCGTCGGGGCGGTGCAGGCGGTCGTCCTCAGCTCCCTGGCGACGACGGTGCTCGACGTGGACACGACCCAGGCGGTGCGGATCGTGCTCCTCACCTTCGCCTCGGCGCTCGTCTTCATGATCTTCAACTTCGCCCTCGTCGCGTGGCTCGGGGGAGTCGGGCGGTTCGTCTCGGTCATCGCCCTCGTGCTCGCCGTCGCCGGCCGCACGATCGGCGCCGTGCCGGAGTTCTTCGCCGCGGTCGCCCCGCTCCTGCCCCTGACGCCGGCGATGAACGGGTTCGCCGCGATCGCGGGGGGCACGACCGGTGCGGGGGCGGCCTGTGCGGGTCTGCTCGCCTGGGCGGTCATCGGAGGCGTCGCCTCGCTGCTGGCGATCGTGCGGGCCCGGACGACGAAGCCCGAGGTCGCGCTCGCGATGGCCTGAACCGGAGGGTCGCCGCGTCAGCCGAGGAGGTCGAGGATCGCCTCGGCGGCGGCATGCGAGTCCGCGAGGGTCGTCGCGTCCGAGTGCGGATTCGCGGCGATCGCCAGTCCCCACTGCACGGAGGACAGCTGCAGGGACAGGGCGAAGCGGCGCGGATGCACCGTACCCTCGGCGTCGATCGTCCGGTACGGCCGCGGAGTCAGCGCCAGTCCGTTGAGCAGCTTCTGCCGGCCGTCGTCGAGCGTGAGCCTCGCGGCCGTGAGCTGCCCGCGCTCGAGCATCCCGTGGATGAGGACGTCGGCGGCGCGGGTGACGGAGTTCGTCGGGGACGCCGCATCGATGACGACGCTGCCGGCGATCTCCCCGGACACCGCCGCCGAGGTGACCGTGAAGATCTGCGGGAGCGGATCCGCAGGTGCGGTCTCGGGTGAGTCCCTCGCGTCGATGCGCATGTCGGGACCGATGAACCGGACGACTCCCGCCTCGGCGAGGGCGATGAGCTCGGCGATGCGCTGCGGGGGAGGCCCGTCGCAGATGCCGGAGACGAAGCTCTCGAACCAGCCGCAGATCTCCATGTCGACGCTGACCCGATCGATGTGGCCGGCGACGATGAGGTCCTTGAGCAGCAGGCGCGCCTGCCACAGGACGGTGAACAGGGCCTTCTCGGGGCTGCCTGAGGGCCCGGCGATCGAGGCGTGCAGATCGGCGCGGAGGAAGTCGAGCATCCAGTCGTGGAGTGAGCCTGGAGCGCCGGGTTCGCGCGAGTCGAACTCGAGGCCGTCGAGGGGATTGAGCAGGGCGTGCAGGGACATCCGGTGGGCCGGGTCGGGGACGAGCGCCTCCTCGATCTCCGCCCATGCCAGCGCCTCATGGGTGACACGGCCGGGTCGGACGGCCTCGTGCGTGGCGAGACCCGAGCGCACGGTCTCGGTGTCGCGGCGGGAGGACTCATCGGCATCGCGATCCCACCGCGCGGGGGCGGGGGAGCGTCCCGCGGGAGAGTGCGCGTCCGCCTCGGCGTGGGTCTCCTGCCAGGTCCGCCGCGTCAGGTGGCGGGAGACCGCCTCGACGATCGCCTCACGCAGCTGCCCGGGGTCGCCGGCGAAGACCTCGGGGTGCAGCCGTGACAGGGTGCGGTAGTAGGCGAAGCGCAGGTCGGCGAGGATGAGGGGCCACAGCTGGTCGTTGAACCGGGCGCCGGCGCGCGGCCCGTCGTCGAGGTCGGCGAGGTTGGCGAGCTCGGCGACGTTCTCCTTCGTGAAGAAGCGCAGCGGCTCGAACGACCGGGGGTGCTCGTGGGTGATCGGCTTGCTCCGGTAGGGGATGCCGCGCCGGGACCCGAGGAACAGCTGGGGTTCGTCCCCGGAGGCGAGGTAGCGCAGCTCCCCACGCCGGGGACTCGGCTCCTCGCCGGGCACGACGGCCGGGCCCACCCGGTCGCTCGGGCCGTCCTCGACCGGGACGAAGCGCCCGCCCCTCTCATGGGTGAACAGGGTCTGGAGGTCGAAGTAGTTGAGGCCCATGCCGCGGACGATGACACGGCTGCCGGCCGGCACCTCGGCGACGGGAGCCTCGGCGGGCAGCCCCTGGGGGATGTAGAGCCCACCGGCGCGCTGGGCGTAGGCGGCGAGCCGGGCCCGTTCCTCGGTCTGGGTGCTGGGGATGTGCCCGACGGCGAGGACGACGGCCGCCGCGACGATGGTGGTGCCGTCCTCGCAGCGCACGACCTGCGCCGGAGGCGTCTGCGGCGTCGGGGTCTCGTGGCCCGGAACCTCGACCGGGGGCAGGTCGATGACGGATTCGACCCGGGTGGGATGCTCGACGATCTCGACGGACTCCGGGGCCCGGTCCCGGATCAGGGCGTAGGCGTCGCGCAGGTAGCGCCCGTAGAGGGTGCGGCTGGGGAACGTGGAGTCGACGGGTTCGGTCCCGCCCGTGCCGCGGTACCACTCGGCCATCGTCGGCCCCGCGGCCGGGGCGCCGGGATCCATGAACGAGCTGCTGGGGTCGGGGAAGATCGTCTGCTCGGCGATCGTCGTGTTCATGAGCAGGCTCTCGGGCTGGTCCGTGCGCCACACGATGCCCGCCCCCGGTGGGTAGGGGTCGATGAGGTGGACGACGATGTCCGGCCCGTCCCCGCGGTCGGCGGCGAGAGCCACGAGCCGTTCGAGGACGCTGAGCCCACGGGGTCCTGCTCCGATGATGGCGACCGATTGGGGTTCTGCCGCACTCACCCTTCGTCTCCGGAGCCGGGTCCCGGGTAGCCGGGGAACGGGTCGCCCGGCTCATAGCCGTCGGGCAGGCACTTGCCCTCGGCATTGGCCTGACCGGGGTTCTTCGCCGTCGACTCGTCCTCGTTCTCTCCGCCGGGAGCGGCGGTCTGGGAGTCGGCGGGAGCCTCGGCCGCCTGCTCCTCGGTGGCGCTCTCCTCGGCGGTCTGCTCCTCCGTGGTCGCCGGGGCCTCGGTCGCGCCCTCGGCGGGGGCGTTGTCGGACACGCCCGGGCTGGGAGCGGTGGTCTCCGTGCCGTCGGCGGCGTCCTTGAGCTGGTCCTGGATCCAGCTGTGGAGCTCGTCGAAGTCGGGGTTGTAGGTGGGGGTGACGTTGTTGTTAATCTGCACCGAGGTGACCTCGCCCTTCTGCAGGGCGACGGCGAGTTCGATGAAGGCCGGGATCTCGTTCTGGGGGATCGACGTCGCGATGTTGCGCGTCGCCGAGTTCGCGAGCTTCGGATAGGCGATGGCGAGCTCCTGCGGATCGATCTGCTCGATCGTCGTCTTGAGCATGCGCTGCTGACGGCACATCCGGTCGTAGTTGTCGGCGCCCTGCCGGGACCTCACGTACCACAGGGCCTTCTTGCCCTTGAGCGTCTGCGGTCCGGGGTCGATCCAGCCGTTGACCTTGTTCGGGACGCCGTTGATCGACTTCCCGCCGCCCATCGGGATGGGGCGTTCGACATCGATCTTGACCCCGCCGATCGCGTCGACGACGTCCTCGAAGCCGGCCATGTCGACCGAGGCCCAGTAGTCGATGTTCAGGCCCAGGGATCCCTGGACCGCCTGCATGCTCGCGTACATTCCGGGGTCGAGGCCCTTGGTGTCCCCGACGGCGTCCGGATTGTGCTCGGCCCAGTCCCAGACGGAGTTGATGAGGTCGACCGAGGAGTCGCCGGTCGGGCGGAAGCCGTCGGGCCACTGCTCGGCCAGGGGAGTGCCCTCGGGGAAGATCGGGAACGCGAGGTTCCTCGGCACGGAGACGAGCGCGGCGTTGCCCGTGCGGGTGTCGATCGAGGCGACGAGCATCGTGTCGGGGCGGGTGCCCTCGCGGCCCTCGCCGGTGTCGCGGCCCATGAGGAAGACGTTGATGTGGGGCTTGTCGGCCCACAGGTCCTTCGCGTCCTTGACCGAGCCGGTGCTGCTGCCGAAGAGGCTCGACACGGTGTCGCTCTGGACCCGGGCGAACACGGAACCCACTCCGAAGGGGATCCCGATGATGAGGGCGAGGGACACGACGAGGAGCCCGGCGAGCCGGTTCTGCCAGCGCGCGTAGCGATTGCCCTTGCGCAGACCCAGATGGGAGACGACCATGACGGCGATCCAGATGAGACCGACGAGCCCGGCTCCGAGCGCGATGACGTTGAGCAGGGTGGGGTTCGAGACGACGGTGCCGATGGCCTGGACGGGGCCGCGGATGAGCAGGTAGCCGACGACTGCGACGACGGTGAGGATGAAGCCGAGCAGCAGGATCCACCCGAGCCGGTGGAACCGGGTCCGGAGCAGTCCGATGCCCGGCAGCAGGGCGCTCAGGGACGTCCACCCGACGAGGCTGGGGAAGGTCTCCCCGGTCCGTGAGGCGTGGCGCTGCGCGCGGATCGCCGAGGCGGAATGCTCGCGGTCGCGAGGGCGCGAGGTGTCCGTCGCGTCAGTGTCTTCCGCGGCAGCTGACGTTCCTGCGGCGGTTGATGCTCCGGCGGCGGATGCCCCTGCGGCAGCGGATCCTGCTGGGGTCGATCCCGCGCCGGCGGGATCCGCGGATCCGGGTCCTGTTCCGGCTGCCGTTCCAGCCGATCGGCGGGTGGGGGCGCCCTCCTCGGCGGTGGCGGAGCGGGCCGTTGACCTTGGTGTCGGGTGGTCGGATGCAGGGCGCTGCGATTCGGCGCGGCTGAAGACGGGGCGGTACGCCGGCGTGTCCGGACGATCCGCTCCCGGGGTCTCCGGATGTCCCGCGGCTGCCGGGGCCGCCGTTCGCGGCGTCGAGGCGGCCGGGGCTTTGATCGTCGGCGACTGCGGGGTCCTGGAATCCGGCGTGCTGGTCTCCGGCGTGCTGTCGTTGAGGGCTGCGGCCGCGGCGGCTGCCCGGAGCATGCGGGCCTCTCGTCGGGTGCGCGGGGCCACGGGGCGCGGGGTCGGTGCCTTGGGGGCTTCGGCCTCGGCGCGGTTCGGCACTGAATCACCGAACGCGGAACCGGACGGGGTCGACGGAGTGGGTGCCGAGGATCCGGTCGAGGCGGACCGGCCTGCAGAGGAGTCGGACTGGTTCGGATGCTCGTCGCTCGCGGTGGCGTCACCACGGAATCGAGGTCGAGAAGATGCCCTGAGACGGCGACCGGGCGACGCAGACGTGGGGTCGGTCCCCGTCGGCCCGTGCTTGTCAGGCGGGATCTCTGGCAAGTTCTACACTCCTCAACGTTCTCAGCTCATGGTTGCTCGGTGCGCTTGACCACAAGCACAGGGAAGACCTCTGATTGTCGTTGCCAACACTCCTGAGAGCACAAACCGCAGAGCACTACGCGACGATTTTACGCCCGTAGATTGATGAAACCTGGAATCGGCGTGTGCGTCCGCGCAGGAGAGACCCGGCGAAGGCCGGATCGTCGGGGCGCCCGAGCAGCCGGGTCGCTCATTGCCGACCGGCCGAGAGGACCTGATGGGTCGACCGAGGGGACCTCGCGGCTCGGCCGAGAGGACCTGGTGGACGGGGGTGCCAGAGGGCTGCGCTATGACGGTGGCCACGGTCCGCGTCCGCGCTTTGCTCTTCGCCTCCCCTTTCGCATAGGCTGGTACGAGCAGTGAGAACTGCTGATCCGGGATCCACTCCACGAACCGTGGGCGGATCGACTCTGGAGTCGTGGCTGAGCGGCCGAAAGCGTCACCCTGCTAAGGTGAAGTCCCTTGAACTGGGGACCGTGGGTTCAAATCCCACCGGCTCCGCGTTTGTCCTGAGTCGCGACATCGTTGACAGACGATGTCGCGACTTGGGACTTTTTTGTGGGTTCACTCCTGGAATCAGATACCGTCCTGGTTGTCGTG
>NZ_QNSB01000013.1 GCF_003315415.1 Brevibacterium sanguinis | reverse complement strand
TTCTGCTGCCCGAACGCTTGACCGGCATCCGCACCGACCATGCGGTGACCACTGATCCCGACAGCGCCGATTCGGTCCCTCGAGACGAGGTGACGGCAGAAATGTCCGTGGCGGCTGAATTTCAGGATGGTGCGTGCTGATCCTCCACTTTCTCGAGAGACGAGAAAAATCGTGTCGGTGGAACTGACGAACTTTTCCAGATCCATCTCGGGCCGGTGCTGAGAGTTTGGACGCGCCCAAGGCGGTGCCTTTGGGGTCGCCGAGGAGGCTCACCCAAGTGCGCACCTGACCGCAGGTACCATCGCCCTTCTTCTCGATGACCATCTGGTCCTTCTCCAACACCGCTCGATTTCCTCCCGACCAGTCCGGGCCGCACCTGAGGGATCCATGAGAGCCGACTGTGCCGGTAGTGGAAGTTCGCTTCGTTGCCCCAGGTGGTACGGGTGCGCTGCGGCTGCTCTGTCAGCGCTTTCCCAGACTACCGAGGGTGCGGTCAGGCAACCCGAAAACCGGCTGAGGATACTGGAGTCAGTCAGAGGTTTTTGGAGGATCATTGGCGTCGGAACATGAGAATTCAGCACAGTCATTGTCGTCCAAAGTCGGGCGCCCGGAAGCCGGCAGCGCCGAGGCGCGCGAACGGCCGACCGGAACGCATGATCGGGGGTCCGGAACGCGCGACACCGCCCAGATCGAGGGTGCGCTCCGGCCCTCGCAGGCGCTGCCGCTGATCACCGAGGAGCTGGCGGCCGCCCACACCCATTCGACCACTCCCGTGCTTCCCCCGAACCCGATCCAGCGGGAGCGGGAGATCCCCGGCATCTCGGACACCGTCGTCGCCCAGCGTTCTGCCCAGGGCACGAGAATCAATCCCGAGACCCCCGAGCGGCGGACCGCAGGCACGGGAAGCCCTGCCCGGGGTGAGGAAGACGTCGCCGCTGCGGACAGGGACGGCGAGGACGACGGCAAGGAGAAGAAGGAGAAGAGCGAGAGCGGGCTCTCGATCACCCAGCTGCTCGCCGGTGCCGGCGCCGCGGCGACATCGTCGGTCATCGGCGGTCAGCTCGGTGTCGCGGGAACGGTCGTCGGCGCCGCCGCGGCGAGCGTCATCACCGCCGTCGCGGTGACCATCTACAGCAAGAGCCTCGACAAGGGCAAGGAGAAGGTCAAGGACGTCGGCAGCAAGCTCGCGCCCGCGGTCAAGGTCGCACCGGCGAACGTCAAGGACGGCAAACCCCTGGCCTCGCTCCTGCGCGGCACCGCGTTCCGCAGGCCCGGCACCGAGGTGAAGGACGCGAAGGCCGGAGATGTGCCGACCACTCGCGCTTTCGGTGCCGTCCCCGACGGCCCGAACCCCGCGGGTTCCGACTCCGCCGGGCGCGGCGGAACAGCGGTCGACGGCACAGGGGTCGACGGAACTGCGGCGGACGAGTCCGCCGACGTCGCTGAGGACAAGGAGCCCAGGACCTGGCTGCAGAAGCTGCGTCGCAAGCGCGTGCTCTACCCGGTGGCGATCGGCGCCGCGACGTTCTGCGTCGGCCTGGGCATCGTCGTCGCCGCCGAGTCCTTCACCGAGGCAGACATCTCCCCGGGCACCTCCCAGATCTCGAACTCGGTCACGGGCACCTCGTCCGAGGACACGGGGGACACCGGCGACTCGGGCGGGTCGAGCGGCTCGGACTCCGGATCGACGAGCAGCGGCGGATCGCAGAGCGGCAGCGATTCCTCCCAGCAGGGAACGAGCAGCGGCAGTCAGGAGTCCACCTCGGCGAGCAACTCCGAATCCGGCACGAGCACGGACAGCCAGTCGAGCACGAACCAGACCACCGACACGGCGAACACCTCGTCCGAGGGCACGAGCAGCACCTCGGACTCCTCGGGCTCGACCACCTCGTCGAGCTCCTCGACGAGCGATTCCGCGCAGTCGGGCACCGCGGACGGCTCGAGCTCGTCCGGGTCGTCCTCGAGCTCCGCCGACACGAGCGGTTCGGGGACGAGCTCATCGGGCAGCGGTTCGAGCGGCTCGGGAACGAGCAGCGGATCGGGGTCGTCGAGCTCCGGATCGAGCTCCGCCGGCGGCTCCGGCAGCGTCGCCGCCGGATGAGGTGAGGCTACCTTGCCGCTTCGGGTGCGGATGGCTAGCGTGGTGAACGGCTCCGAAACCTGCCACCCGTCCCTTCTGGAGAACAGCTCCACAGCCGTCGAGTGAGCACGCGAAGCTCTCATTCGACGGCGAGGGCCCAGCGGCCCGCTGGGTCCACGCACTTGATCGAAGGAGAACCAATGACGAAGCACTCAGATCATCAGTTCGCGGGGTTCGACGGACAGCTGCCCTCGACCACGGAGTCCGGTGCCCCGAGGGAATCGGACGCCCATTCCCTCAGCGTCGGTCCCGACGGGCCGCTGCTCCTCCATGATGTCGCCCTCGTCGAGAAGCTCGCCCGCTTCGACCGCGAACGAGTGCCCGAGCGCAGCCCGCACGCGAAGGGCTCGGGCGCCTTCGGCGAGTTCGAGGTCCTCGAGGACGTCTCGAGCTACACGAGCGCGAAGTTCCTCCAGCCCGGAGCGAAGACGCCGATGCTCGCCCGCTTCTCCACCGTCGCCGGTGAGCTCGGGTCCCCGGACTCGTGGCGCGACGTGCGCGGATTCGCGCTGAAGTTCTACACCGAGGACGGCAACTACGACATGGTGGGCAACAACACGCCCATCTTCTTCGTCCGCGATCCGATGAAGTTCCCCGACTTCATCCACTCGCAGAAGCGCTCGCCCGCCTCCGGTCTGCGCAGCAACCTCATGCAGTGGGACTTCTGGACCCTCTCACCCGAGTCGGCCCACCAGGTCTCCTACCTCATGGGACCGCGCGGACTGCCGCGCACGTGGCGGAACATGAACGGGTACTCCTCGCACACCTACATGTGGGTCAACGGCGCCGGCGAACGGTTCTGGGTCCAGTACCACTTCCACACCGACCAGGGTGTCGAGAACATGACGAACGAGGAGGCCGCGAAGCTCGCCGGAAGCGATGCCGACATCCACCGTCGCGACCTGTTCGAGGCGATCGAGGGCGGGAACTTCCCGTCATGGACCTTCAGCGTCCAGATCATGCCCTACGAGGACGCGAAGAAGTACCGGTTCAACCCGTTCGACCTGACGAAGACCTGGTCGCACAAGGACTACCCGCTGCACAAGGTCGGTCGGTTCACCCTCAACCGGAACCCGTCCAACCACTTCGCGCAGATCGAGCAGGCGGCCTTCAGCCCCTCGAACACCGTGCCCGGCATCGGGGTCTCTCCCGACAAGATGCTCCTGGCCCGCGTGTTCTCCTACCCGGATGCGCAGCGGCACCGGATCGGGACGAACTTCAACCAGCTGCCGGTCAACGCACCCGTGGTGAAGACGAACTCGTACGACAAGGAGGGGTTCATGGAGTACCACCATTCGGGTGATGCTCCGGTCTACGCTCCGAACTCCTTCGGCCGTGCCTTCCAAGACACGCAGGGACCCGTCGCCAACCGCTGGGAGGCCGACGGTGAGCTCGTGCGCAGCGCCTACACCCTCCACGAGGAGGACGACGACTTCGGTCAGGCCCACACCCTGGTCCGCGAGGTCTACTCCGAGGAGGAGCGGCAGGGTCTCATCGAGACCGTGGCCGGTGCCGTCAAGGGAGAGGTGACCGAACCGGTGCTCTCCCGGGTGTTCGAGTACTGGAAGAAGATCGACGCCGAGGTCGGACAGGCGATCGAGGACAAGGTCAAGGGCACGTCCGCCGGTCGTGACTACGAGAACGAGATCAACCCCTGATCCCTCGTCCGTGACGCCCCCGTCGCCCGGGTCCGCCTCGGCGAAGCGGCCCGGCACCGCATTCCGCGGTGCCGGGCCGCTCTCTCATGACGCAGGGGTCGGATCGTGCTCGGCGTCCTCGCCCGTGGCCCACGTCGAACGAGCGTGGCCGATGTGTCGGGCGAGGAGCGCCTCGGCGCCGGGACCGTCACCGGAGCGGAGCACGGCGATGAGCTCGTGATGCTCCTTCGCCGAGGCGGACAGCTTCCCGTCGCGGGCCAGTGCCGCGATGCCGTAGAGCCGGGTCCGGGAGCGCAGGGACGTCGCGAGATCGGTGAGCTGGCGATTGCCGGCGAAGGACAGGAGGAGGGCGTGGAAGTCGCGGTCATGCCTGAGGTACTCGGTGAGGTTCTGCTCGTCGGCCCCTCCCAGGCAGGCGTCGGCGATCGACGTCAGCCGGTCGAACGCCTCGTCGGGGATATTGCCGGCGACGAGGCGCATCGCGGGCGGTTCGAGCAGCAGGCGGATCGCGGTGAGGTCGTCGAGGTCCTTCTCCGACATCGCCGTGATGCGGAAGCCCTTGTTCTTCACCGTCTCGACGAGGCCCTCGCGGGAGAGGTCCATCATCGCCTCGCGCACCGGGGTCGCCGAGACCCCGAGCTGCTCGCCGAGCGTCGGCGCGGAGACGAGCTCGCCCTCGGCCAGCTCCCCGGTGATGATCGCGGACCGCAGCGTGTCGAGCACGGTCTCGCGCAGGTTCCGCGGTCGATTGAGGGGACTGAGGGTCGCCACGTCGGTGTCCTTTCGTCGATGCTCAGTCAGGATACTCAGACGAGGAAGCCGGCGGGAAACGGGTCGCTCGGGTCGAGGAAGTACTGCGCGGTCCCCGTCACCCAGGCCCGGCCCGTCACGGTCGGGATCACCGCCGGGCGCCCGCCCACGGTCGTCTCCCCGATGAGGCGGCCGATGAAGCGGGAGCCGATGTAGGACTCGTTGACGAAATCGGTCTCCAGGCCGAGCTCGCCGCGCGCGTGCAGCGCCGCCATCCGGGCGCTCGTCCCCGTCCCGCACGGGGAGCGGTCGAACCAGCCGGGATGGATGGCCATGGCATGGCGGGAGCGCTGAGCGCTCGACCCCGGTGCCGTGAGGTAGACATGACGGGTGCCCCTGATGTCCGCGCGCTCCGGGTGGACGGGTTCGTCGTGGGCGTTGATCGCCCCCATGATCGCGAGCCCCGCGTCGAGGAGCTCGCCGCGGTTCGCCCGGTCCTCGCGGAACTCGATGCCGAGGGAGTCGAGGTCGACGATCGCGTAGAAGTTCCCTCCGAAGGCGAGGTCGTAGGTGACGGTCCCGAGCCCGGGCACCTCCACCTCGGCGCCGAGGCGGTCGGTGAAGGACGGGACGTTCGTGATCGTCACGGACTCGGCGTGGCCGTCGGTCACCGACACCGAGGCGATGACGAGTCCGGCCGGAGTGTCGAGGCGGACCGTCGTCACCGGCTCCTGGACCTCGACCATCCCGGTCTCGACGAGCACGGTGGCGACCCCGATCGTGCCGTGGCCGCACATCGGCAGGCAGCCGGAGACCTCGATGAAGAGGACGCCCCAGTCGGCGTCGTCCCTCGTCGGCGGCTGCAGGATGGCCCCGCTCATCGAGGAGTGGCCGCGCGGCTCGGTCATGAGCAGGGTGCGGATGTGATCGGAGTTCTCGAGGAACCAGGTCCGGCGCTCGGCCATCGTCGCCCCGGGCAGCACCCCGACTCCGCCGGTGATGACCAGGGTGGGCATTCCCTCGGTGTGGGAGTCGACGGCATGGAAGACGCGGGAGGTGCGCACGGGAGCTCCTTCGCTGGACAGTGCGGACGGTGACGAGCCGGCGCGGTGCAGGCCTGCCCCTGAAGCATCGTCGGGACGATGTGTGACATTGCACAGAATAGCAGGGAGCCCGCGGAGTGGGGCCTGCGAATCCGACGGGACTCAGGCGGTCGGCAGCACGTCGCGGAGAATCTCGACGACGCGGCTGAGCGCGGTCGACGGATTGTTCCGGCGCCAGCCGATGGCCAGGGGGAACGCGTTCCCTCCCTCGGCGAGGCGGACGTAGGACACGCCGTCCATGCGGATGTGGTGCGAGGACTCGACGACGACGGCGATGCCCACCGTCGCGCCGACGAGCGCGAGCAGACTGTAGGGATCCGGGGCCTCCTGGACGATGCGGGGGAGGAATCCTGCCTCATCGGACAGGCGCATGAGCGCCTCCCTGACCTGAGAGCCGTGCGAGGGGGCGTAGGAGATGAACGGCTGCTCACGGAGTTCGGCGACCCCCACCTCGGCGCGGCCGGCGAGTTCATGGTCGGCGGGGACGGCGAGCATGACCCGCTCCTGCCGGATGACGTGGACGTCGATGCCGGCCGGGGCGGGCGGGCTGATGACACCGAGGTCGAGCAGGCCGTCGCGCACCGCCGTCGCCGCCTCACCGGAGTACGTCTGCGGTCGGAGGACGAGCTCGATGCCGGGTTGGCGGCGGGCGACCTCCCGGGCGACGAGGGAGAGGATCGAGTAGCCGCTCGACCCGCCGAAGCCGAACCGCACCCTCCCCACGACCCCCTGCTGGGCCGCCCGGGCGATCCGCTTGGCGCCCTCGAGCTGGGTCTGGATCGACCGCGAGGGTTCGAGCAGCGCTTCTCCGGAGGCCGTGAGCCGCACCCGTCGGGTCGTGCGCTCGAAGAGCATCACTCCCAGCTCCCTCTCGAGGGAGCGGATCATCTGACTCAGTGCCGGCTGAGTGACGTGGAGCTTCTCGGCCGCGCGGCCGAAGTGGAGCTCCTCGGCGACGGCGATGAACGCGGAGAACTGGCGCAGATCCACGGGCCTCCCTCCTTTATTGATAAGTGCACCATATCAATGGCTGAGGGATTGGGCATTGGACTCGAGGCAATCCTCGGTGGGATGCTGAACGGGCGGACAGACAGCGGCGCACGAGCGCCTCGTCGCTCCGCGCACGAGAGTCGCGTCGCCTCGGCGCGAGCACCATGACCATCCTCCCGTGAACACCATTGACCACCCCGCGCGAACACCATGACCACCCCGCGCGAACACCATGACCACCCCGCGCGAGAGCGCACCGACAGGAGCACAGCGATGACGACGACAGGCAGCCCTTCCGACCTCCTCGACCTCGAGGGACTCTTCTCGGAGACCGAACTGCGGCTCCGCGACGAGGTCCGGGCCTTCGTCGACGCCAGGATCCGTCCGAACATCGCCGAATGGTACGAGAATGCGGTCTTCCCCGTCGACATCGTCCCCGAGATGGGGGAGCTCGGCCTCCTCGGCATGCACCTCGAGGGCTACGGCTGTCCGGGTCGCTCTGCCGTCGAGTACGGTCTCGCCGCGCTCGAGCTCGAGGCCGGTGACTCCGGACTGCGCACCTTCGTGTCCGTCCAGGGTTCGCTGGCGATGTCGGCGATCCACAAGTTCGGCTCCGAGGAGCAGAAGAACGAGTATCTGCCGGGCATGGCCGCGGGCGAGATCATCGGCTGCTTCGGGCTCACGGAGCCGACCGCCGGATCCGATCCCTCATCGATGGCGACGAACGCCCGTCGCAATGCCGACGGCTCGTGGACGCTGACGGGGCAGAAGAGGTGGATCGGGCTCGCCTCGATCGCGCACATCGCCGTCATCTGGGCGGCGACGGACGAGGGGATCCGCGGGTTCCTCGTGCCCACCGACAGCCCGGGCTTCACCGCGACTCCCATCGCGCCGAAGCTGTCGATGCGGGCCTCCATCCAATGCGACATCACCCTCGACGAGGTGGTTCTTCCCGCCGAGGCTCTCCTCCCGGGTGCGATGGGACTGAAGGGTCCGTTCTCCTGCCTCAACGAGGCCCGGTACGGGATCATGTGGGGAGCGATGGGCGCCGCTCGTGATGCCTTCGAGGCGGCGCTGAGGTACTCGCAGGAGCGGATGCAGTTCGACAAGCCGCTGGCCGCCTACCAGCTCAGTCAGGAGAAGCTCGTGACCATGGCCCTCGAGATCCAGAAGGGCATCCTCATCGCCGAGCGGACGGGACGGCTCAAGGACGCGGGCGCTCTCGATCCGGTCCAGATCTCGGTGGGCAAGCTCAACAACTGCCGGGAGGCGATCGCGATCTGCCGGGAGGCCCGCACGATGCTCGGCGGCAACGGGATCACGCTCGACTACTCACCCCTGCGGCACGCGAACAACCTCGAGTCCGTGCGCACCTATGAGGGCACCGACGAGGTCCACACGCTCATCCTCGGCCGGCACATCACCGGGGAGCAGGCCTTCCGCTGACCGGCGGTGTGCCGGGGTCCCGCGTGATCAGGCGGGCGGCGGTTGAAGGGAGACTGCCGGTCCTGCGGCTCAGCGCGACGGAAGGTGCGCCGGGAGCCTGCGGTCGGATGACCGGCGATCGCCGGCTCTGCGACTCAGCGCCGGCGCTGTAATACTCAGCGCCAGCGCTGCCAGGCGGCCTGCCGGCTGACTTCGGCGATCTCGGCCACCCGTGCCCATGAGTTCTGCTCCGCGAGCAGGCGGGCACTGGTGCCGAGCGCCTCGCCGACCTCGCTGGAGAGGTCGATGAGCGCGGAGAACGCGGCGGGATCCGGCGAGTGCGCGAGGTCGTTGACCGCGCGGCGCGCGGTGGCGGCGAGCTGGGCGACGGTGCCGGCTCCGGCAGGGTCGGTGGCCGTTGAGCCAGCGGTCGTGCTGTGCGATCCGGTCGGACCGGAGGTCGTGCTGGGCAACCCGGCGGTCGTGCCGGTCGCAGCGGAGGCTGTGCCGGTCGGATCGGTGGTCGGATCGGTCGGACCGGAGGATGGTCTGGATGCAGTGTCACCGTCTGCGCGTTCCGCCGGAGGTGTCGCATCCGAGGTCGAGGACGCCCCCTTCCCGCGGCTCAGGTCGATGGGTTCGGGCGTGGGGTCGTCGAGGGTCACGATGATCATCTCCTCGGTAGAGGTGAGGCTGCGGGTCCAGCTTCGCGAGCGCCAGCGGTATTCGACCTCGCCGCGCAGGGGCCGGTAGACGGCAGTGTACAGGGTGCCGAAGGCGTTGTCGTAGTCGTCGCTGAAGACTCCGGGGCTGAGCATCTCCTCGGCCATTGCGGTCACATCGCATCCTCGTTCCACGGCCTCGGTGAGCTGATCCTGCCGTTCGACGCTGCGGAAGCGCCGGGCGTGATCGGGGAATTCCGGGAGGCGTCCGCGATGGTTCGTCGCGACCGGGTCCTCGCAGACCTCCGGGGTCATTCCGGGTCCGACGTAGGCGGTCACTGCCGTCCCTTTCGCATCGACCAGGGTGAGGTTGTAGTACATCGAGACCGGGATCGTCTCGAGCCGCCGCAGGGCCTCCGGGACGTCTCCGGCGACCTCGAGGAGGAAGCGCACGACGAGGGGAGCGGCGAATCCGTCGCCGTCGCCCGGTCGTCCGCCGAAGGCGAGCGACACCGCCAACCCGTCTTCGTTCATCCCGTCGAGGAGGCCCCAGAGGCAGTCCGAGGTGCCGATGACGCGCCGCGCGCCGTAGCGGGTCGAGCTGTGGACGCGCTCGAACAGCTCGAGGCCATAGTCGTAGTTGCGCAGCAGGGCGGGTTCGGGCGTGCTGAGGGCGACCTGGGAGCAGCCGGGCAGGAAGCGGGGCGGATTCCACAGAGTGAGCATCCGGGCTGCCGTCTCATCGCCGCCGGCGAGGTCGACGAGGCGACGCCACGTGGGGACGAGTTCGGGCATGTGCTCGCGCAGGCGGCTCTCCGCGGTGCGCAGGTCGGGCCGTGCCCGGTCGCCGTCGCGCAGGTACCAGGCGCGGTAGGCGGGCCAGACGCTGTCGAACAGCGCCTTCCAGCGGGTCGAGGGGCGCTCTTCGGTGATTGAGTAGAACGTGAATGAAGTCATGCGTCAAGGTTAGGTTGACGCTTCGTGGGTGTCAAGAAAATATTGACAGAGTGGTTGCGGGACGCTGCTCTCCGCTGTGGAGGAGTGGTCCGAGCAGGGTGGTCTCCCGCGCTCTGGCGCGCAGCGGCAGGGGTGTGTGACGGTCTCGGCCGGTCGACGAATCGGCGCCGGCGGAGTCGGCGTGGGCGGGGTCGGCCTGTTCGCCTCGGTGCGGGCGGAGTCGGCGTGTGCGGGGTCGGCCTGGTCGCCTCCGTGCGGGCGTCGGTCGAGCGGGACCGGGAAAGGACGAGGGCCCGCACGCGATGTGCGGGCCCTCGGGAATCGTCGGTGGACTGGGTCAGTAGTTGTCGTCGATGACCTCAGGCATGCCGTCGATGACGTCGACCTGCTCGACGCCGTCGTCGGCAAGGGCCTCGATGTTGGCATCGTCGCCGGAGAGCTCTGCGACCTCGGCATCGTCGAGGCCCTCGGCGGCCATCTCGTCACCGACGCGGTTGCCCTGCTCGGCGGCCGGGGTCTCGTCCATGGACAGCTCGGTCGGCATCTCCGGGGCGTTGTCGTCGAACATCTCGCGATCGCCCTGGTCCCAGTCGGTGTCCTCGAGGAGGGCGTCGTCGGCGCCTTCGACTCCGGTTCCCACCGGTCCTTCGGCTCCCGGCTCCACATAGGGCTCGGCGTCGGGGTTGTCCTGCACATCCATCGGATCGTCGGGGTTCTCGCTCATGGTCACTCCTCTGCTCGTGATCGATCGGTGCCGAACTGCCGCTCGACTCTGGTCGGTTCCTCATTCTCGCACGCGGGAGCGGCATCCGACAGGTCGCATGTGCCTCACCATGGCTCGCGAATCCGCACCGCCCGCAGCGATCCCGCTCGGGTCCCCACGGCCACTCTCGTCGACCGAATCGGGGCGGGACGGTCCGCCGGGTGCGGGTCGACCGGACGGGCCGCCGTCTGTCGGGTGAGTCGACGGGGGCTGACACGGGGTGGGGTGGTGGGACGTCGATCGTCGACATCGTCAGGGAGGAAATGTTCGAGAACGCAGTGGGAATTCGACGCTCTCCTCCCTGACAATCGGGGTCAGCGGAACTCGGATGCACACTGACCGGGCCGAGGGGCCTGAGTGGGTGAAGTCGGCGCTCGGCTCGACGAGGAGCTTGTCTGGGCGCTTGGCTCAACGATGATGGGTTCGGGCTGAAGCGCGGAGGTTCCGCCGGAGGGCGGGGTCCGCGCGGGTCCTGCCCACACCAGCCCGGAACGCGACGAACCCCCCGCGGAGTCCGCGGGGGTTCGTCGTTCTGGTGGCTCCGACCGGCGTCGATCCGGTGACCTTTCGATTTTCAGTCGAACGCTCTACCAACTGAGCTACAGAGCCTGGTCGCCGACATACCGAAGTATGCCGAGAGAAACAAAGGCTCTTCCGAAGAAGAGCCTTATGCTCCGCGACCCTGACGGGACTCGAACCCGCGACCTCCGCCGTGACAGGGCGGCGCGCTAACCAACTGCGCCACAGGGCCTTGCTGTTGTGGTGTCGGACCTCTCGATCCTACACCGTACCCCCAACGGGATTCGAACCCGTGTCGCCGCCGTGAAAGGGCGGTGTCCTAGGCCTCTAGACGATGGGGGCCTAGTTTGCTCTCGGATTCCCCGTGGGCAACGACGTTAAGCTTATCCCAACCGTTTCGGAGAATGCAAAGCGAGAGCAGGTGTCCTCCGTCACAGTTCTTGGGCGGGGAGGCGGGAGCCCCGAGCCCCGGGAATCGGGGGGCACGCCGAGGTGCTGCGACCGTTCCCGGTCCCTTCCCCAAGCGTTGCGACATTCTCCTGCGCGTTCGTGAGGCGAGGTGATCGCGCGGTGCGTGCTCGCCTCGTTCCGTCGAGAGCTCGCACCGGGCGCGCATGCCGGCAGCTCGTGCAGCGAACTCGCCCCTTCGCCCGGAGGGGCGGCGGGTCGCCCGATAGAGTGGCGGCATGGAGCACCTCAGTGAAGACGAGTTCGAGGCGATCCTCGAGGAGGCGCTCGACGACCTCCCCGCCGGCGTCACCGACGAGCTCGACAACGTCGCCCTCTTCGTCGAGGACAAGCCCGAGAACGGTGACACCACGCTGCTCGGCCTGTACGAAGGCACTCCGGTGGGGGAGCGCGGCCAGGCGGGATTCGAACTGCCCGACGCGATCTTCCTCTACCGGGACAACCTCATCTCCTTCGCCGACGACCGCGAGCACCTCAGACGGGAGATCGTCATCACGATCGTCCACGAGATCGCCCACTTCTACGGCATCGACGACGAACGCCTCCACGAGATCGGGTGGGGCTGATCCGGACGTCCCTGCCCGATCCCCGACCGACTGCCGTCCCAGGCTCTCGATCCACGGCGCCGCGGCGTCCTCGAACACCCGCGGGCGCGGATCTCCGGCGTCCAGTCATCTGGCAAGGGACGTGAACGTCATCCGGCGCCCGCCCGTCGCACGTTCCGGGCGGCGCGAATCGTCGGGGTGTGCCCGCCCCTCCTCGGCGGCGTCGCGGCGACGACCGCCCGCACGCCGGGCCGGGGGCAGTGCGACCTGGGAGGATGACACCGGGAGCGAGCGGCACGCGATCACCGGGTCCAGCCTCGGCGATGTCGCGACATCCGCGTTACCGAACGGTCGACTCTCGGGCGGGAAGATTGGCGTTCCTCATCACATTTCGCCTATTGTGGCTGGGTATCCATAGCATTCGAAACTACGTTCCGTCCGTATCGAAGCTCGGTCGCAGGTGCTCGTCTCGGCGCACCGCGGCCGCTGAGTGCGGACAGGAGGCACGACCCCTTTATGACAGTCGCATCCAGAACGACCGGCGCAGCCACCCCGGCGGTGCGTGTTCTCAACCTGGCGGGGATCGACTACTCCCTGCACGGTTTCGACCATGATCCCAGCACCCGCCGCTACGGATCCGAGGCGGCGGACAAGCTCGGAGTCGGCTCCGACCGGGTCTTCAAGACCCTGATGATCCAGGTCGACGGCGAACCGGTGACGGCGCTGGTTCCCGTGTCCGGTCAGCTCGACCTCAAAGCCCTCGCCTCCGCGCGCAACGCCAAGAAGGCCCAGCTGGCCGGGGTCGCCGAGACCGAGCGGCGCACCGGATACCCGGTCGGCGGCGTCTCGCCCTTCGGCCAGCGCCATGCCGCTCCGGTGGTCGTCGACCGCACCGCGCTCGAGCACTCCTCCGTCTTCGTCTCCGCCGGCCGTCGGGGCCTGGAGATCGAGATCCGCCCCGAGGACCTCGTCATGCTCACCAATGCGCAGGTCGCGAAGATCGCCGCGCTCGACTGACCGTCAGCACTGATCACTGACGGTCAGCGCTGCTCTCCGGCCGTCAGCACCACTCGACGCCGCCGACGGTCGGCTCTGCTCGTCCCGCGGTGAGGTCGGCGAACATCGCCAGGGCGGCATCCACCTCGGCGACGGGTACCAGGACATCGACGGTCACCTCGGCGCCGTACTCCGCCCGACACCCCCATCCCCGGTTCCCGGCTGACCGTTCCACCGCATTGGCCTGGGCGTAATCCAGGAGCGCGCTGACCGGGACGAGCTCGTGCCTCGTGACGATGCGGACGAGATCCACCGCCGCCGAGGCGGCCTGCCCGTACGCGCGCACGAGCCCGCCCGCGCCCAGCAGGGTCCCGCCGAAGTACCGGGTGACGACCGCGACGACGAAGGTGAGCTCGTGCCCGGTGAGCACATCGAGGATCGGGGCGCCCGCGGTGCCCGCCGGCTCGCCGTCATCGCTGAACCGTCGGGTGCGGGAGTCGGGGTCGAGCACGAACGCCGTGCAGTGGTGGCGGGCCTTGGGATGGGCGGCGCGGCGGGCGGCGATGACCTCGCGGGCCTCGTCCTCATCGGACACGGGGGCGACGAAGCCGAGGAAGCGCGATCTCCTGATCTCGATCTCCGCCTCGGCGGCGTCTGCGATGGTCCGGTACGGCATGCCCTCACCCTATCGAACGAGCCCAGGTCACGGGCGGTGCGTGCCCCTCGACAGCGGTCCGTCCTGGCGTACGATGAGCCTGAGAAGCGCCGCAGGCGCTCGTCGATCATCTCTCCGCCGGCGAAAGGATGGCCGCCATGCACTTCACGGATGCTGAGCTCGCAGCGATCAAGGACGAATCCGCTCGAGCCTATGAGCTCGACCGGGCCCATGTCTTCCACTCGTGGTCGGCGCAGGCGAAGCTCGACCCGATGACGATGTCCCGCGCTTCGGGCTCCCACGTCTACGACGGTGAGGGCCAGGAGTTCCTCGACTTCTCCTCCCAGCTGGTCAACACCAACATCGGCCATCAGCATCCGAAGGTCGTCCAGGCGATCAAGGACCAGGCCGACCTCCTGTGCACGATCAGCCCCGCCCACGTCAACGCCGCCCGCTCCGAGGCCGCCCGCCTCATCACCGAGCGCACCCCCGCGGGCCTCGACCACGTGTTCTTCACCAACGGCGGGGCCGATGCCAACGAGCACGCCATCCGGATGGCGCGGCTGTACACCGGCAAGCACAAGGTCCTCTCCCGCTACCGCTCGTACCACGGCGGGACCCAGACGGCGATCAACGTCACCGGTGATCCCCGTCGGTGGGCCAACGACCGCGGCGACTCCGGGGTCGTCCACTTCTTCGGCCCGTTCCTCTATCGCTCCGAGTTCGACGCCACCACCGAGGCGGAGGAGACCGAGCGGGCGCTGCGTCACCTCGAGCGCACCATCGAGCTCGAGGGCCCGCCGACGATCGCGGCCATCGTCCTCGAGACGATCCCGGGCACCGCCGGCATCATGGTCCCGTCGAAGGAGTACCTGCAGGGCGTGCGGGCGCTGTGCGACAAGTACGGCATCATGTACATCGCCGACGAGGTGATGGCCGGGTTCGGGCGGACGGGCCGCTGGTTCGCCTTCGACCACTTCGATGTCGTGCCCGACATCGTCACCTTCGCCAAGGGGGTCAACTCCGGCTATGTCCCCCTGGGCGGAGTGATCATGAACGACGCCGTCTACGACACGTTCGCCCAGAGCGCCTACCCCGGTGGGCTGACCTACTCGGGTCATCCGCTGGCCTGCGCCGCCGCCGTCGCGACGATGAACGCGATGGAGGAGGAGGGCATGATCGAGAACGCGGCCCGCCTCGGCGAGGAGATCGTGGGACCGCGCCTGCGTGAGATCGCGGAGAAGTCCAAGCACGTCGGCGAGGTCCGCGGGGTCGGGATGTTCTGGGCGATCGAGCTCGTCTGGGACAAGGAGACCCGCGAACCGCTCGCACCCTACGGCGGAAGCTCGCCCCAGATGGCGTCCGTGCTCGGGCAGATGAAGGAGCTCGGCGTGCTGCCGTTCGCCAACTTCAACCGGATCCATGTCGTCCCGCCGATCAACATCAGCGAAGAGGACCTCGAGAAGGGCCTCAATGTCCACGACAAGGTCCTCACAGACCTCGACTTCACCCGCTGAGCGCGCTGTCACCCTCCCCACGATGTGACCCGAACGGACAAATTCGATGCGGCGCCACGTCGAATTTGTCCCTTCGGGTCGAGTTTGGCGGGGGCGGGCTCCGGGTAGCCGGGACTCACCGCGCGTCGTGGGTGAACTCGCCGCCGAGGACGGTCGCCTGGACGGGGATCTGCGCGATCTCGGTGGCGGCCACCTCGGAGGGGTGGGCGTCCAGGGCCACGAAGTCGGCGAGCTTCCCCCGCGACAGGGTTCCCTTGGCCCCGCCCTGCCCCGACGCGGTGGCCGCGACCGAGGTGTAGGCGGCGATCGCCTCGTTGGGGGTCAGGCACTCGTCCGCCGATCCCATGACATCACCGGCGCGGGTGGCGCGTGTGACGAACGCCTGAATGCAGCGGAGCACATTGCCGTCGGCGCACGGTCGGTCGGAGCTGCCCGCGAGCATGACACCGGCGTCGACGAAGGACTTCGCGCGGTAGAGGAGTCGGCGGCGCTCGGGCCCGACCGAGGCGTTCATCCCGTCCCCGATGCCGTCGGCGAAGGACGACTGCGGGGTCACGGCGATGCCGTGCTCGGCCAGCGTGGCCAGGTGCTCGTCGTGGACGAGCGCGGCATGCTCGATCCGGTTGGGCACCGCGCGTCTGCCGTGCCGGGTCTGTGCCTCGACGATCGCGGCGATCGCCGCGTCGACGGCGGCGTCGCCGATCGCGTGGACGGCGACCGACCACCCCGACGCATAGGTCTCGAGGATGCGCCGGTGCAGCGCCTCGGCGTCGTCCTGGAGGTATCCGGGATGGTCCCTGCCCGTGTAGTTCTCCCGCAGTGCCGCGGTCTCCCCGCTCAGGGCTCCGTCCATGAAGAACTTCACCGGTCCGAGGGAGAGCAGGTCGTCGCCGAGGCCGGTGCGGACTCCCGCGTCGAGGCCGATCCCGAATCCGTCGGCCCGGTTGGCCGCGATCTCGTGGAGACCGTCTGCCTGCGGCATGAGCTGGGCTCGGGCCCGCAGCTTCCCCTGTTCCCTGGCGCGGAGGTAGGCGCTGATCTCGATGGGGGAGTGACCGATCCACCCGTAGGCGATGCCGCACTCGCCGAACGAGGTGATGCCCTCCTTCGCATAGTGGGCCGTCGCGAGGTCGAGGGCGTCGACGATCGTGTCGACCGAGTAGGGGCGGATGAGGTTCTGCACGAGCTCCTGCGCCGTCTCCTCGAGCAGTCCGGTCGGATGCCCGGCGGCGTCGCGCACGACCCTGCCGCCGACCGGTTCGCTGAAGCCCTCCTCGAGGATCCCGGCCCGGCGCATCGCCTCGGTGTTGACGATCGCGGCGTGGCCCGAGGTCTGGCGCATGAACAGGGGCTTGTCTCCGGTGATCGCGTCGAGGCGGTCGAGCTCCGGGTACTCACCTCCGTAGTCGCGGTGGGCGAAGCCGGTGGCGTTGATCCACTCCCCAGGCGGCGTCGCCGCGGCCGCATGCTCGAGGGCCGAGTAGACGTCGATCAGCCCACCCGGCAGGTTCGTCACGTCGACCGCGGCCAATGTGAGGCCGAACCAGGTCGTGTGGCAGTGCGCGTCGTTGAAGCCGGGCAGCACGACAGCCCCGCCGAGGGATTCGACGCGGTCGGCGGCGATGCCGTCGAGCTCCTCGTCGAAGCCGATGATCCGGCCCCCGACCACGCCGATGCGGTGCGCGCGGGGACGGTCCGGGTCGAGCGTGTGGGCGTCGAGGTCGGTGAAGATCGCGTCGATTCTCATGCAGTCGCCTTCAGGTGGGGTGCGGGGCTGGAGCGGTGCTCGGTCCGGTCGTGAGGACCGGTCGTGGGGTCCGGTCGTGGGGTCCGGGTCGGAGCCGGGGAATGGGGTCTTCCGGCGACGTCGAGATGCGGGGGCCGCGGGGTCCGGCCGGTCCGTCGGTAGCGGTGCCGGGATGGCGGAGGTCGGCCGCTCGCGGACTGGAGCGTCGTGGGCCCGTCCGGGGCCGTGCCGAGGACCGGCGCGGCGCCGAGGTGCGAGGCCGGTTCGGCCGGCGTCGGGGTGCGGGTCGGCGTCGGAGGCGCCGGGAACTTCAGGGCCGTCACGGCCGGGAGCTGCGGATGGCGGGGTCGGTGATGCAGTGGACGAGCGAGAGTCCCTCGTGAGCGAGGGCCGCGGCGAACGCGTCGCGGAAGTCGGCGGTCCGCTCGACGCGCAGCCCGAGGCCGCCGAAGGCCTGCGCCATCGCGGCGAAGTCCGGGTTCCGCAGCGAGGTGCCCACCGCCCGTCCCGGGTAGTCGCGGTCCTGATGCCCCCGGATCGTGCCGTAGACCGAGTTGTCATTGACGATGACCGTGAGATCGATGCCGTACTGCACGGCCGTCGCGAGCTCCTGACCGTTCATGAGGAAGCAGCCGTCGCCGGCGATCGAGAAGATCGTCCGCTCCGGGTGGACGAGTCCGGCGGCCACCGCGGCGGGGATCCCGAACCCCATCGACCCGTTGCGCGGGCCCAGCGCGGAGGGGAAGGAATGGGTCGGCAGGAACCGGGTGGCCCAGCCCGAGTAGTTCCCGGCCCCGTAGGTGATGATCGCGTCTCCCGGCAGCAGCTCACGGACGTGGACGAAGGCCTCGTCCATGTCGACGTACTCCGCGACTGCTCCGGGGGCGGCGGTTCCCGGAGAGGTGGCGTTCCGTGAGCCGGCGCTCGCCGAGGTGCCTGCTCCCGGGGCAGCGCTCGCCGAGGTGGTGGACGCATCCCGGGCGGCGCGCGTCGAGGTGCCTGCTCCCGGGGCTGCGCTCGCCGAGGTGGTGGACGCATCCCGGGCGGCGCGCGGGATCCGCCAGTCCTGGAATTCGGCGCGGGCCTCCCGGACCCATTCGGGCAGAGCCGGGGCCTCCCTGTCGTCGAGGATGGAGGCCACGTCGCCCGCGGGTGCCGGACTGTCGGCGCCGGCAGTCGCCGCAGCCGCGGCCGCGGAGTCGGCCTCGGCCGTCGCCTTGCCTGCGGATTCAGTATCGGCGTCAGCAGGCCCGCTTCCGGCGTGAGCCCCGGCATCGTCGACCGGCCCAGCGGGCCCGTGGTCGGCAAGATCGACACCGTCGGCGAGATCGGCACGGTCGACGATCGACCCGTCGGCGCCCACGGTGTAGGCGCTTGCGGGCTCGTGCAGCCGCCCGGTCTCATGGAGTTTCCGGGCCAGTGCGCGGACGGAGGTGACGATGTGCTGGTCGAGGCGGCCGAAATGGCCCTGCGCGTCCGGGTCCGGGCCGATGACGACGGTGGGCTGGCTCGTGCCGATCGTGAACCCGTCGGTGGCGATGTCCGTGCGCACGCAGCCGAGGAAGACATGGAGGTCGGCCTCGTCGAAGACGCGCTTGGCGACCGGCGAGGCGCTGAAGCCGAGGATGCCGGTGAAGTTCGGAGCGGCGTGGTCGATGCCGTCGTAGGCCCGGAACGTGCCGAGCACGGCCATGCCCAGGCGCTGGCTCCAGCGCGCGATGACCGTCGAGGTCCGCGGCGACCAGTCCTCCCCGCCGACGATGAGCACCGGGCGGTCGGCGGCGTCGATCCTCGCCTCGAGCTCGACGAGGGACCCCGCGCTCGCCTCGGGGACCCCCACCGCCCGCGGAGGGAGGACCTCGCCGGCGCTCGGCTGCACGAGGATCTCCTCGGGAAGTCCGACGACGACGGGTCCCGGCCGACCGGATACCGCGGTGTGCATGGCGTCGACGACCACCTCGGCGGCCTTGTCGGGGTCGTCGAGGACGAGGACCTTCTTCGTCGTCGACGAGAACCAGCCGGAGAGGTCGAACTCCTGGAAGGCCTCACGGCCGCGCTGCTCGGTGGGGATGAGGCCGACGAACACGACCATGGGTGTGGCGTCCTGGTAGGCGGTGTGGACGCCGACCATGACATTGGACGCACCGGGGCCGCGGGTGACCATCGCGATGCCCGGGACGCCGGTCATCCGGCCCTCGGCGACCGCCATGTAGCCGACCCCGCCCTCCTGGCGGCACACGATCGGCACGATCGCCGAGTCATGGAGCCCGTCGATGACGTCGAGGTAGGACTCCCCGGGGACGAGGTACGCCCGTTTCACGCCGTGGGCCTCGAGCTCGTCGACGATGAGATGACCGGCCGACCGGGTGCCGGGAGAGGGAGCCGGCTGTGGCTGCGCAGGGGCCGACGAACGGGAGGAGACGACTGAACGGGAGGCCGGCGACGGTGCCGAGATCAGGTCGGTTCTGTCCATGTTCCATCCTTATCATTCTTTTGTCTCAAGTGGGCGCAGCGTCGCGCATTCGACCTCCGGACGCCGTATGATCTGTGCACAATGAACCACGCACAACGGATTCCGGAGCCGTCCGATCGCGCCCCGACCCGTTCGCACCATCTGAGCCAGGGGGCACCAATGACGGGCATCGACGCCGACGACCATTCCGAGCGGACGCTGTTCGCTCCCGGCCCATCGACTGCCGCCCGGTCCCCGCGAAGGCGCTTGGGTTCGAAATTCGAATCGCGACCGCAGAAGGCGAAGCTCGAGCGGGACCCGGGGATGCCCGCGAGCACGTGGCGGCTGCGCTCCGACGCCTGGGAGTACCTGAAGTTCGCGGTCAAACGGCTCGCCCTGTCCGGCGGTGACTTCTCCTTCATCGCCGCCGACGGCGAGGTGTGGCGGTCGCTGCGCGCCCTGAAGACGATCGAGCTCTACTGGGCCGGATTCGGCCAGCGCTATGTCGACGAGATCGCGGATCTGCTCACCACCGGCGAATTCGACAAGGCCCACGACCTCATCACCCGTGCCGTCCACCGCCTGCGCGGGACCACGGTGCCCGACGTCAAGGAGGAGATCCTCACTGAGGACGAGCTGGCCGAGCAGCGCGACCGGCAGGATCCGCGTCCCCGCTTCGAGGTCCTCATCGTCGACGAGACGACCGAGTCCGGTCGCGAGGAGCTGCAGGCGGACCTGCTCAAGCTCCGCAGTCCCTCCGACCTGTTCATCTACGACTACGTCATCGTCCCGACCGCCGACGATGCCGTGGTCGCGGCCCTGACGAACCCGAACCTGCTCGCCTGCGTGATCCGTCCCGGCTTCACCGACCGGACCCGGCAGGTGCTCAGCCGTGACCTGCGCGCTGCCGTCGCGATGGCCCACGAGGGCACCATGTCGTCCCCGACGACCCCGATGAGCCCGCTCAACTCCGTGCGGCGCGTGCTGCGACTGGCCGACACCCTCGCCGGTCTGCGCCCCGAGCTCGACCTCTACCTCATGGCCGGCGCCCACATCGAGAGCCTGGCCGGAGCGCTCACCCACCGGTTCCGCCGCGTGTTCCGCCGGGAGGACCAGTTCGAGCTCCACCTGTCCCTGCTCCGACGGGTCGGCCACCTCTACGACACCCCGTTCTTCGCCGCGATCCAGGAGCACGCCCGCCGACCCGCCGGGGTCTTCCACGCCCTGCCCGTGTCCCGCGGCGGATCGGTCGTCGGATCGAAGTGGATCAGCGACTTCGTCGACTTCTACGGACTCAATCTGCTGCTCGCGGAGACGAGCGCGACCTCGGGCGAACTCGATTCGCTGCTCGCCCCCGTGCGGACGCTGAAGAAGGCGCAGTCGCTGGCCGCCCGGGCCTTCGGCGCCAAGCGCACCTACTTCGTCACCAACGGGACGTCGACGGCGAACAAGATCGTCCACCAGGCGATCGTCTCGCCCGACGAGGTCGTCCTGGTCGACCGCAACTGCCACAAGTCCCATCATCACGCGCTCATGCTCACCGGTGCCCGCACCGCCTACCTCGAGGCGTACCCGCTCAACAACGTCGCGTTCTACGGCGCGGTCCCGCTGAGCCGGATCAAGCAGCTGCTCCTCGACTACCGTGCCGCCGGCCGCCTCCACGAGGTGCGGATGATCACCCTGACCAACTGCACGTTCGACGGCATCGTCTACGACCCGCTCAAGGTGATGTCGGAGTGCCTGGCGATCAAGCCCGACCTCGTCTTCCTCTGGGACGAGGCATGGTTCGCCTTCGCCCGCTTCCACCCGGTCACCCGCAAGCGCACGGCCATGGTCGCCGCGGAGCGCCTCGAGGAGACTCTGCGGTCGAACGCCCACGAGGCGGCCTACCGCCGGCAGCAGAAGCGGCTCTTCGACCCCGAGACGGGCGAGCCCGCCCCCGACGAGGTGTGGCTGTCCGAGACCCTGCTGCCCCCGCCCTCGGCGCGCATCAGGGTCTACGCCACGCAGTCGACGCACAAGACGCTCACCGCGCTGCGGCAGGGGTCGATGATCCACGTCTACGACCAGGACTTCTCCTCCGGAGCCGAGGACGCCTTCCACGAGGCGTATATGACCCACACCTCGACGTCGCCGAACTACCAGATCCTCGCCTCCCTGGACCTCGGGCGCAGGCAGGTCGAGATGGAGGGCTTCGCCCTCGTCCAGAAGCAGCTGGACCTCGCGACCAGCCTGTCCTCGGCGGTGGCCCGGCACCCGCTGCTGAAGAAGACCTTCCGGGTGCTCACGGCCAAGGACCTGATTCCCGCCGAGTACCGGAAGACGGCGCGCTCGATGCCGCTGCGCGACGGGCTGGCGACGTTCTGGGAGGCGTGGACGAAGGATGAGTTCGTCGTCGATCCCAGCCGGATCACGATCGAGATCAGCGGCACGGGCGTCGACGGAGACACGTTCAAGCACGAGCACCTCATGGATCGCTACGGCATCCAGGTCAACAAGACCAGCCGCAACACGGTGCTGTTCATGACGAACATCGGCACCTCGAGGTCCGCCGTCGCCTACCTCATCGAGGTGCTCGTCAAGCTCGCCGGCAAGTTCCACGACTCGCACAGCTACATCGAGGACCGCCCCGAGGTCGCCATGCCGCCGCTGCCGGACTTCAGCGCCTTCGCCCCGGAGTACGCCGCCGAGGTGCCCGCCGCGGATCCGAGCAGGCAGCTGCCCGACGGCGACCTGCGCAACGCCTACTACGCGGGGCTGCGCCGCTCGAGCATCGAGCACGTCCTGCCCCATGAGCTGCGCCGGCGGGTGGAGGCCGGCGGCAAACCGGTCTCGGCCGGCTTCGTCACTCCCTACCCGCCCGGCTTCCCCGTGCTCGTGCCCGGTCAGATCATCACCGCCGAGGTGCTCGACTTCATGTCCGCCCTCGATACCCGGGAGATCCACGGTTACGACCCGCGACTGGGCTACCGCGTCATCCTCCCCAAGGAGTAGGCCGGGGCGATCGGGCGCCGGCGCTGGCGCGTGCACTGGCGCTGGCGTGTGCGCGTGCGCGGGCGCTGCCACGAGCGTGTGCGCGTGCGCGGGCGCTGCCACGAGCGTGTGCGCGTGCGCGGGCGCTGCCACGAGCGTGTGCGCCCGTGGCCCCACTTCGCCGCGCCGGCCCCAGTTCCCCATTGCCGTTGCCCCACTTTGTCACGCAGGCCCCACCCCTGTGCGGGGCTTTCGTGACAAAGTGGGGCAACGGCTTTTGGCAATCCGAGGAGTGAGGGGAGTCGAGCTGGGGAGGATCCGATGAGAACTGTACAGTTTGCTTGTGTTTGATGCAGTTTGAATACTATCGTTAAGAAATGGTGACGGTATTCCGGTCGGGTGAACTGAGAAGTCTGGGGTTCACGCCGTCGGCGCTCGGGGAGGCGCAGAGCTGCTGTCTGCGGCGAGTCCGACGCGGATGCTATGTGCTATGGGCATCATGTTCGAACGCCCGTCATTCCGTGCTCCACGAGATCCATCGGGATTCGGACACGTCCTATCCTGCCGTCTTCGGGGATATCCGCGATCGCACGGAATGGCTGAAGGTCCTCATTCGCTCCTATGCGAACGAGCTTCTGCCGGACGCGGTGTTCTCCCACATCTCGGCCGCGATCATCCATGGACTGGACCCTCCGTTTCCGGTCGTCGACCATGCAGAGATGATCCGGACTCAACACCACCGGAAGAAGCCCACGGTGAACATCCGGGCGAGAAAACTGACAGTGGAGGAGACGACTCAGATCCGGGATCTGCCGGTGACAACAGTCGAGCGCACACTGCTCGACATCGCCCACGACTATCCGATCGAAGCGTCGGTGCCCCTCATCTCCACAGCGCTGCGATCAGGTCTGGTCTCGTCGCGAACGTTGGAGGCCGGCATCCGGCACGGTCGCTCAGGTGCGGCGGAGGCCCGGAGGGCCATGGATCTCGCCGATCCGCGTCATGAATCGGCGGGCGAGGCACTGTGTGCTGTGAATTTCCACAGGCATGGCATCGACGGCATGATTCCTCAGGTCGACAGCTACGACGAGCGGGGCAACTGGATCGCCCGCAATGACTTCCGGCACAAGAGGCTGCCCCTCGTCGTCGAGGTGCACGGGGTCGGAAAGTACTACCTGAACGACGACGGTCCCGACCGGGCGAGCAAGGAGAACCACCAACGCCACATGAGATTGCGGAATGCCGGCCTGCTGGTCTTCGATCTGGTCTGGGCGGATCTGTTCCGAACCCGAGAGTTCTTGAGGATCAGATCAGCCTTGGAGTCGCTCGAGCGAGAAGATGCGGCCGGCAACGCGAGAAGTTCGACAGAACGCCGAACGGCCTGAACGTCGCGGCCCCACTCCATACGAGCGTTGCCCCACTTTGCCACGTGGGGCAACGGCGACGAAGCAGAACGGCGACGAAGCAGAACGGCGAGTCAGCTCAGCTGACCGGGGTGGAGGACACGGGCGAGGAAGTTCTGCGTCCGCTCCTCCTTCGGGCTGCCGATGACGTCCTTCGCCGGGCCCTCCTCGACGACGACCCCGCCGTCCATGAAGACGACGCGATCGGCGACCTGCCGGGCGAACTCCATCTCGTGGGTGACGACGACCATCGTCATCCCCGCCTCGGCGAGGGAGCGCATGACGAGGAGGACGTCACCGACGGTCTCGGGGTCGAGCGCCGAGGTGGGCTCATCGAAGAGCATGACGTCGGGGTCCATGCTCAGGGCTCGGGCGATAGCGACCCGCTGCTGCTGACCGCCGGAGAGGGAGCCGGGCTTGGCATCGATCTTCTCCGACAGCCCCACCTTGGCGAGGTTCGCCTCGGCGACCCTGTTCGCCTCCTCCTTCGACCGGCCGAGGACCTTGATCTGGGCGACCGTGAGGTTGTCGCGCACGGTCAGGTGGCCGAAGAGGTTGAAGCTCTGGAACACCATCCCGATCCGCGTGCGGGCGGCGTCGATGTCGAGATCGAGATCGGTCATGTCCATCCCGTCGACGACGATCGAGCCGCCGGTGGGGGTCTCGAGGACGTTGATGCACCGCAGCATCGTCGACTTGCCGGAGCCGGAGGGTCCGATGACGCAGACGACCTCGCCCTTGCGGACGTCGAGGTTGATGTCGGTGAGCACTTGGTTCGAGCCGAAGCTCTTCTGCAGGTTCCTGATCGCGATGAGTGGGGTCTCCGCGGCGGGAGCGGTGGTGGTCTCGGTCATCATTTCACTCCTGCTTCGGCGGAACCGTACTTGCGTTCGAGGACCCGTGACAGATAGGACAGCGGGATCGTGATGATGAGGTAGCACAGCGCGACGACGATGAACGGGGTGAGGTTCGCGGTGTTGACGATCTCCGCGCGAGCCAGAGCCGTGAGCTCGCGGCCGTCGACCGAGGAGCCGAGGATGTAGGCCAGCGAGGAGTCCTTCGTCAGCAGGATGAGCTCGTTGGTCAGGGGTGGGAGGATGATGCGCATCGCCTGCGGCAGGACGATCGTGAACATCGCCCGCGAGGAGGACATGCCGAGCGACCTGGCGGCCTCGACCTGTCCCTTGGGAACGGCCTGGATGCCCGCGCGGATGGTCTCGGCCATGTACGCCGAGGAGACGAGGGCGAGGGCGATCATGATGATGACGAGCTGAGGCAGGTTGAAGCCCTCGAAGGCGAGCGGCATGCCGAAGCCCATGACGAGGAACACGACGAGGGCGGGCAGCCCGCGGAAGAACTCGATGTAGACGAAGGCCAGCCAGCGGTAGACGCCGACCGACGACAGCCGCATCAGCGCGAGCACGATGGCGATCGCCAGACCGAGGACGAAGCCGAGGAGGGTGAAGATGACGGTGTTCTTCAGCGCCTGGGTGACGACCTCGGGGAACATGCCCACGGCGATGTCCACCCGACCGAACGTGTCGATGAGCGTGGGCCAGTCCGCCATGAGGGCGACGACGACGGCGATGACGACGAGCAGACCGTATTGGATGCCGCGGGAGATCTTCGCCTTCTGGCGGCGGCTCATCTTCGCCTTCGGGGTGGCGACGGCCTGCGGAGTCCCGGATGGGCCGCCGGGGTCACCGGTGGTGGTGGGTCGAGGAGTCGACATGGGTGGAGTCCTTCACTTGCGGGGGCGCGACCGGATCGGTGCGGCCCGGCCCCGACAGATGCGCGTTCGACAGGGGTGGTGGTCGGTGAGCCGACCGGAGCAGGATGCGCTCCGGTCGGCTCGAGGGCTGAAACTCGGCTCGGTCGTTGAAGCCCGGCTCGACGGCTGATCGGTTCAGCCGTGAGGCGTGATCATTCCGCCGGAGGCTCGGTGCCGAACCACTTCTTGTAGATCTCGGCGTACTGGCCGTTCTCCTTGATCTCGGCCAGCGTGTCGTCGACGGCCTTCTTCATCGCCGTGTTGCCGTTCTTCATCGCGATGCCGTAGTGCTCACCGGTGTCGATGTCGAAGCCGATCTCGAACCCTTCGTTGTTTGCCGCGTAGTCGTAGAGCACGCCGTTGTCGTTGATGACGGCGTCCGCCTGACCGTTCTTCAGCGCCTCGAGGGAGAGCGGGAGGTCCTCGTACGTGATGACCTCGGCGTCCTTGAAGTTCTCCGTCGCGTAGTCGAGTCCGGTGGTTCCCGACTGCGCGGCGATCTTCATCCCCTTGAGATCGTCGGCGCTCTTCGCCGTCTTGTCCGACTTCGTCAGGATCGCCTGGTTGGCGGCGAAGTACGGCTCGGAGAAGTCGATGGCCTCCTGGCGCTCCGGAGTGATGGTGATCGCCGCGGCGGCGACGTCGCACTGGTCCTGCGCGAACGACGCGCCGGCGGTGATCGGCTCGAAGGGGACGTTGACGATCTCCTGCTCGACCCCGAGCTTCTTCGCCACGGCGTCGACGATCTCGACGTCGAAGCCGACGACCTCGCCGTCCTTCTCGAACTGGAATGGCTGGTAGGACAGGTGGGTGCAGGTGGTCAGTTTGCCTTCCTTGACCAGAGGCACGCCGCCTTCACCGGTGGCCGCGGGCTCGGACTCGCTCCCGCCCCCGCCGCACGCCGACAGCGCGAGCATGGCACCTGCGGCCAGAGCGGCAACAGTGATCCGTCGCTTCATTCTTCCTCCAAGAATCGGTGACTCATGGTCACAAACGGTGACCGTCCCTGCGTCGATGCGGGGACGGCGTCTGGAAGGAATCGTACAGTGTTCCTGGTCACAATGGTTCCCAGGGCGGCAGTCGCCGAGGTGGTTGTGACCGAACCGTAGTGATGGCGGCGGTCCGAGGGACAGCAGAGCGGGCCCCACCGATCAGATCGGTGGGGCCCGCGTGTCGGGGCTGAGGCGCAGCGGCGCCGAGGTGGTGGTCGGGTCATCGCGTCCGGGCAGGATTCCTGCCGAGGTGCGGCTGCGACATCAGGAGAGCTCGGACTCCATGTCGACGTCGGAGGTGTCCTCCGCCAGCCAGAGGGCGATGATCGTCAGCACCGCCGCGGCGACGATGTAGAGGCCGCAGGTGAAGATCGTGCCGCCCTCGGCCTGCCACAGCGCAACCATGGCGAAGGGGGCGGGCCCCGCGCCGATGACGCTGGCCATGTTGTAGGACACCGCCGATCCCGTGTAACGGACGTTCGCGGGGAACAGCTCGGGCAGGTAGGCCGCCATCGGACCGAAGGTCAGACCCATGAGGGTGAAGCCGATGATGAGGCCCACGAGGACTCCGAGTGTTCCCGAGTTGAAGAGGAGGTTGACGACGAGGCCGTAGCCGCCGATGAGCGCGGACACTCCCAGCAGCATCTTCCGGCGGCCCAGTTTCTCGGCCAACGGACCGGAGACGAGGGTGAAGATGCCGAAGAACACGACGCCGATGATGAGGTAGGTGAGGAACTCGTCCTTCGTGTAGCCCAGCCCCGCGACGAAGCCTGCGGGGTCGAAGGGCTTGCCCGCAGCCTCGGCGGCGGCCCTGGCCTGGTCGACGCTGGCCGGCGACGTTCCGTAGGTCAGGGTGAAGGCGGTCATGAAGTAGAAGATCACGTAGGTGGCGAGCATGATGAAGGTGCCGAGGACGAGCGGCTTCCAGCTCGTGACGAACACGCGCGAGATCGGAGCGCGGGTCACCTGCTGGCGCTGCTCGACGAGCTGGAACGCGGGGGTCTCCATGAGGGAGAGCCGCACGTAGAGGCCGACGGCCACCAACAGCGCCGAGAGCAGGAACGGGACGCGCCATCCCCAGGCGAGGAACGCCTCGGGGGAGGTCCACTTGGTGAGCCCGATGAAGAGGAGGTTGGTGAGGATGAATCCGGCCGGGGCGCCGAGTTGGGGGAACGTGCCCCAGATGGCTCTCTTGCCCTTCGGGGCGTTCTCCGTCGCGAGCAGTGCGGCTCCCGACCATTCGCCGCCGAGGCCGACGCCCTGGGCGAAGCGGAGGATGACGAGGAACAGGGGAGCGAGGACGACCCAGCCGGGAGTGGCGGCGGTGGGCAGGAGGCCGATGAGGAAGGTGCCGATGCCCATGATGAGCAGGGACGCGACGAGTGTCTTCTTGCGCCCGATGCGGTCGCCGAAGTGGCCGAAGATGATCGACCCCACGGGGCGTGCGACGAAGGCGACGCCGAAGATCGCGAACGAGCTCAGCAGCTGAGTCGTCGAGGTCTGGTTGGGGAAGAAGAGCGCAGGGAAGACCAGCGACGAGGCGGTGGCGTAGGCGTAGAAGTCGAAGAACTCGATCGTGGTGCCGACCATCGACGCGGTGAGCACCTTGCCGCGGGTGTTGGTCCTGCGCGCCAGGGCGATCGAGTCCTCGCCCGCGGACAGCGTCGAGCTGTCGGCCGGATCGGATCCGGCGGAGTGTGTTTCGGTGGACATGTTCCTTGATCTCATATCAGGCGGAAGGGGAGTCGTGCGCTCCGCGGGTGCGGGTGGCCCGCGGCGCCTGTCACGGCTCGGGGTGGTGGCCGCAACCGTTCGACACTACGCCCGGCATCTCGTCGGTCGGGGTGAGAATCTCAGAACGCAAGACACGTGTGAGCAAGCCCATGATGGGGACGTGACCCAGGACTCGATGACGGGGCGAGCGGTCTCTTCGACCGGACGAGTGAGAGCCGAGGAGCGCCTCGGCGTCAGTCGTCAGTCCTCGACGCGGGTGCGCGGACGCTGGGAGGCCGGCGCGCCTCGGCGCAGGACGATCGCGGCGGTGAGGACGATGAGCCCGGCCAGGCACAGTCCCACACCCACCCAGGCCGGGGCTCGGTAGCCGAGCCCCGCGGTGATGACGATGCCGCCCAGCCATGCTCCGAGGGCGTTGGCGAGGTTGAAGGCCGCGTGGTTCATGGCGGCCGACAGGCTCGGGGCATCGGTGGAGTCGCGCAGCAGCCGCATCTGCAGGGACGTCGTGATCATGGAGCCGGCGACGCCGATGAGGAAGAGCGAGACGATCGCGACGGCCGGGATGGAGGTGAAGGCGCCGAACGCGGACAGGACCAGGGCGGAGAGGACCATCCCGGCGACGCCGGACCGTTCGATGGACTTGTCGACGAGGGGGCCGGCGATGAGGGAGCCGGCGGTCATGCCCACGCCGTAGACGGCGAGCACCCACGGGATCGCCGAGGTGGGCACCCCGGCGACCTCGGTCATGGTGGGGGTGATGTAGGTGTAGACGGCGAACATGCCGCCGAACCCGACCGATCCCGCGAGCAGGGTGAGGACGATCTGCGGGCGGGCGAGGGCCTTCATCTCGCCGCGGGCGGACGGGGCCTGGGACAGCTTCACGCGGGGGACCGCGACGGCGACCATGATGACGGTGAGCGCACCGAGCGCGGCGACCAGCGCGTAGGCGCTGCGCCAGCCGAGCAGGTTGCCCAGTGCCGCGGCGAAGGGCACGCCGACGATGTTGGCGATCGTCAGGCCGAGCATGACGCGGGCCATCGCCCGTCCGCGACGATGCGGCGCGGCCAGGGATGCGGCGACGATCGCGCCGACGCCGAGGTACGCCCCATGGGGCAGTCCACTGACGAAGCGGGCGATGTTGAACAGCGCCGCGGTGGGCGCGAGCATCGAGGCGAGATTGCCGAGTGCGAACAGGCCCATGAGCCCGAGCAGGAGGTTCTTCCGGTCGATGTGCGCGGCGATCGTCGTGATCGACGGGGCGCCGACGACGACCCCGATCGCGTAGAACGACACCGCGTGTCCGGCCTGCGGAACGGAGATGCCGAGCCCTTTCGCGATATCGGGCAGCAGCCCCATCGTCGCGAACTCCGTCACGCCGATGCCGAAGGCGCCGATGGCGAGGGCGAAGACGGCGAGCTTGTAGACGCGGCGGGACACCGGGGCATCGGTCATGGAGGTCCTTCGCAGGGGTCGGAGTCGACGAGGCTGGTCTCACGGCGGAGTCGCGACGGGGCTGCGAGGCGCCCGGCATGCCGTGAGTCATCCAGCCTATGGGTCATCCGTCTCCGACCGATACCCCCGGAGTCGGTTTGTGACAGGTCGAACAGGGCAGTCGTCAGTTCTCCGGTGGCGGTCCGACCACGACCAGGTCGAGCTCCTCGCGGGCGCGGGCGAACCCCTCACCGGGGAAGTACGGCTCTCCGCCCTCGACATGGACGTAATCGTCGGTGGGATCGTTCATGTACTCGAAGAACGGCTCGAACACCGGTGGGGTGAGCAGGCCGAGCATGTGCGTGTTGTGCCCGGCGAAGGAGAAGCTGTGGATGGTTCCGGCCGGGGCGTGGAGGAAGTCGCCGGGCGTGAGCACCACCTCCTCCCCATTGGCGTGGAGCTTGACCTTCCCGCCCAGGCAGAGGAAGTTCTCCGAGTGCTCCTGGTGGAAATGCAGCGGAATGTAGGGCGAGCGGGCACCGCGCGTGTCCATCGCGAAGAACAGTCCGCCGGTGTTCCGGCTCCTCACCGGATAGGTGTTGAGCTGCTGGTAGGTCTCGTGCCGATCCCCGTGACCGGCCCGATTGACATAGGGTACCGGCCCCTGGGGGAGCCGGTCGCCGTCGCGCCGGTCCCGTTCATCGTCGTCGGTCAGCTCCTCGAGTCGAGCCCGATCGGCCTCGTGGACGGTGATGCCGTAGCCGGAGACCTCTCCGGCCAGGAGGTCCGAGACCGTCGACTGCGGGCGGCGGGAGAAGATGTGCGAGCGGCTCGCGCTGCCGAGCCCGTCGGCGAGGCGGTGCAGCCATTGGTCGGTGGAGTAGAGGAAGAAGGAGTTGAGGACAGCGCGACCGGAGAGGGCGAACGGTGTTCCGGCCGGGATGGACGCCGAGTCTCCGCCGATGAGCCGCCGGCCGCGACCCTCGAACCACAGTCCGATCTCGCCGTCGACGAGCTGGATGAAGGTGTGCCCGGGTGTGGAGATGAGCGGGCTGGTCGATCCGCCCGGCAGAGAGACGCGATAGAGCGAGAACTCGCCTCCCGTATCGGCTCCGCGTGCCATCGTCGTCACGTGCCAGTCGCCGAGGTCGTGGCGCAGTCCCTCTCCGGCCGACAGCGCGTAGGGGGCGAGCTCGCCGGGGAGGGCGTCGCGGACAAGCGGGGTTCTCTGGACTGTCTCCCAGTCGAATGCAGCGGTCATGATCGGCCTTTCTTGAGGTGGTGGACGAAGAAGTCGTGGATCAGGTCGAACGAGGCGGAATCCTGCCGCGGGGCGAAGCCGCCCCGATTGTCGAAGACGCAGGGGGCATCGGGTTCGGCTTCGAGCCGACCGTTGTCGAGGACCACCCCGGGCCCGAGCTCCAGCACCTCCCCCGGGTTGAGGAACCCGTGGCCGAAGCCGTCGATGAGGCACAGCAGTGATTCCCCGCCTGCCGCGCTCAGCCTCTCGTGCAGGGTCGCCGACTGCTCGGAGCCGACGGCGGTGTCCGCGGTGCCGTGCATGATGAGGAACGGCGGTGGGACCCGGCGGCCCCGGTTCGAGTTCGGGTCCCGGTCCGACGTCGTGGCCGGGTCCAGGCCCGCAGTCGAGAAAGACGCCGAGCCGGACTCGGGGAGGTCGAGGAGCGCGGGGCTGGCGGCGCGAGCCCGCTCGCGGATCTTCCGGTCCTCGCTCGCCGAGGTGGCCGGCCCTCCCAGCAGGTCCTCCTCGGGCGTCGAGCGGAGGTCTGCCGCCGCGATGCGCGCCGGGTCGAAGGCCGGCAGGAGCGGTTCGATCAGGGTCGGCCCGTAGCCGTCGACGACACAGGAGACGTGGGTGCCGAACCTCTGGAAGCCGGCGGGGATTCTCTCGTCCCCGAGGATCGCCACCTCGGCGCTGAGGGCGGTGAAGGCCGCGATATGGGAGCCGGCGGACGACCCCCAGAGTCCGATCGCCTCGGCGTCGAGTCCGAACCGTTCGGCATTCCGACGCAGCCAGCGCAGGGCCTGCCGCAGGTCGAGGACCTGCGCCGGATGCGGGTGGGCCGGTGCCAGACGGTAGTCGATCGAGGCCATCGCGAAGCCGGCAACGGCGAAGTGGATCCGGAAGTCGGGGCGGGCGGTGCGGTCCTGCAGCCTCCAGCCGCCCCCGTGGAGCCACACGATGACCGGCCACCCGCCGGCAGGGGCGGGGGACTCGGGCAGGACGAGGTCGATGAGGAGTTCGGGATGATGGGGAGCGAAGGACTCGGTGATCACCGGGCCTCCTCGGGGTCGAGGCCGCAGGCGGTGAGCAGGGCCGGGCCGAACGCGGCCAGGGAAGCCGCGCCGCCGTGCTCGCCCGCGACCGCAGCGCCCCCGACCGCATCGCCTTCGCCCTCGCCGGCGACGGCGGTGATGTGGTGGTCGGGGCGCACGAGCACCGCGGAGGCCGACCAGAGTGCCCGGGCGGTGCGGGCATCGGATCCGCCGAGGCGGACGTGGCGCAGGGGGATGGAGTGCCGCTCGGCGAGAGTAAGAAGTGCGGTGACCTCGGACTCGACTGCCGTCAGGGTGTAGAGCGTGAAGGTGACGGCGCCCGCGCTATCGTAGGCACTCGTGCCGTCGGCGCGGGTGAAGTGGGGAAGCAGACAGCCGGGCAGGGCCTGGGGTCGGTATTCGACCGGATCGACGAAGGGGACGGGTCCGGGCTGGACCCGCGAGGTCCCGGCGTACTCGTAGCCGACGACGAGGCCCTCGGAATGGAACTCGCTCGTCTTCACCTCCAGCGCCTCCCGGACCCTGGCCCGGGCGGCCGCGCCGTCCGGAGTGTCCTCGGTCATGTTCGCGGTGATGAAGTCGTAGGCCAGCGCCTTCCCGTTCGCCGCGGCGTCGGCGATCATCCGGGCCGCGACGGGTCGGCGCTCCTCCTCATAGCTGTCGAGGAGTTCCGGTTCCGCCCAGCCCTGGGCGACGGCGATGAGCTTCCAGGCGAGGTTCTCCGCGTCCGAGACGCAGGTGTTGAACCCGTGCCCGCCCCATGGCGGGTTGAGATGGGCGGCATCGCCGACGAGGAAGACCGTGCGCTCGCTCTCGGCCCCACCGTAGGAGTCGGCGAGCAGCATCCGCGCCGTCCACGAATCGGTGGCGAGCACCTCGATGTCGACGTCTTCGCCCACTCCGGCGAGGGCGCGGAGGGCGGCGGCGACCTCGACGGGGTCCTCGATCGGATCGCAGCCCTGGAGGATGGCCCACCAGGTTCCGGTGCGGTCGAGCTCCCCGATCATCCCCGAGACCTCCTCGCCGACGACCCACCACTGCACGGCGGGATCGAGGGTGACCCTCTCCCGCAGGCTCGTCGAGGTGAAGACGACGTTGAAGTTCGGGCGCGGGGCGCTCGCCCCCTGCAGGGAGATGCCCAGTGACCGGCGGACCCGGGAGGCGCCGCCGTCGGCCCCGACGATCCACCGCGCGGAGATCGTCCCGGCGGAGGCAGTGCCGGGGCCTCTCGCGTCGGGCACGGCTTCGAGGAGGAGGCGGGAGGTCTCGCGGTCGACGCCGGTGGCGCGGACGCCGGTGACGAAGGTGATGTGCTCGAAGGCGGCGACGGCCTCGCGGAGGACGAGTTCGACCTCCGGCTGGGGGATCTGCTGCCCGCACTCGGGCTGGAGCTCGTAGTCGCCGTCGACGAGCTGGAAGGCCCCGTGGAAGCGGCGCAGCTCGTGACCGGTGAGTCCGGTGCAGAAGATGACGTCCTGGGAGTAGGAGACGTCGAGTGCGGCCGCGGAGCGGACGGCGTCGGCGAGTCCGAGTCCGCGCAGCAGTGTCATCGTCCGCGCGTTCGTCGTCTTCGCCCGGGGCCGGAGCAGGTCGACCTCGGTGCGGGGTTCGACGATGACCGAATCGATTCCGTGCTGGGCCAGGCGCAGCGCCAGGTACATGCCGCTCGGCCCGCCGCCGGCGATGGCGACGGTGGCGGAGCCGGGGACGGCGGCGATCGAGTGCATCAGGGTCATGCACGCACTTCCTTCTCGGTCTCGGGACCGCGGTCGGGGGTGGTCGAACCGGCCGGGGCCGGCGTGGCGGCCGCGCCGGAGGTGAGGCGATCACGCAGGGGCATGATGATCGCGACGATGGCTCCGAGGGCGGCGGGGACGGCGAACCAGACGGCGGCGGCGTTCGGGGATCCGCCGATCGTCGCGGCCAGTCCACCGTAGACCGGGCCGGCGATGGCTCCGAAGCGGCCGATGGCCAGGGCCCAGCCGAGCCCGGTGGCGCGGATGCGCGGCGGATAGAACTGGGCGATGTGGTCGTTGATCATGTTCTGGGTGCCCATGCCGCCGACGCCGGCGAAGAAGATGCCGACGAAGAGCAGGGCCGGGCTCTGGGTGGCGGAGACGAGGACGAGCGCGAGGGCGGCGATCGTGAAGCCGAGGACGACCATGTACTTGGGCGCCGTGCGCTGGGCGATGATCATGATGACGATCGTGCCGATGATGCAGCCGAGCGAGTACACGGAGAGGAAGGTGATCGACGACTGGGTCGAGAATCCGGCCCCCTGCATGATCACCGGCAGCCAGGTGGTCAGGCCGAACATCGTCAGCATGGACAGCAGGCAGACCAGCCACAGCAGCAGGGTCGGCAGCAGGCGACCGGTGGCGAAGAGCCCGGAGATTCCCTGATCGCTGCGGGTGCCCGGGGCGACCGAGGCGCTGCGGACCGAGGCCGACCGCAGGCGCCCGCTCGAGGCGGCAGCATCCGAGGCGGAGACGGCGCGGTCGGCGCGGGCGGCAAGGAAGACCTCGGATTCGGGCAGCAGGAACCAGACGGCGGCGAAGAGGACCAGGGAGAGCCCGCCGAGGGCGTAGACGGGGCGCACGCCGTGATCGACGACGATCCCGGAGGCGACGAGGGCTCCGACGAGGGAGCCGACGGGAGGGCCGAGCAGCACCGCGCCCACGGACAGGGAGACCTTGCCCTTCGGGGCGAACTCATTGGCGAGCGCCACCGCGGTCGGCAGCACTCCGCCGACGCCGAGGCAGGTGAGGAAGCGGAAGACGGCGAACCACGTGAAGTCGGGCGCGAGAGCGCACAGGATCATGCCGATGCTGAAGGTGGCCAGCGAGGCCAGGAGCAGACGGCGACGGCCCCACCGGTCGGTCAGCGTGCCCGCGGCCAGGGAGCCGATGAGCATGCCCACGAGCGCGATCGACCCGACGGTGCCGGCGAGACTCTTGGTCACACCCCACTCGGGGTTGCCGAGGAAACCGGGCAGGGTCGCGCCGTAGACGTAGAGGTCGTAGCCGTCGGCCAGGAGCGCGAGGAAGCAGAGGAGCAGGATCACCCAGGTCGGTGTTGTCTTCGGGTTCATGTCTTCGCCTTTGAAGTCGGTGATGCGGATGGCGGGAGCGAGATGGTGGTGGAACTCGGTGGTGGAGCGGACGGTGGGACGAGATCAGGTGTGGCGGCTGGAGTTGGCCACGACGGTGTTGGTCAGGGTGCCGAGGCCCTCGACCTCCACCTCGACGGTGTCGCCGGGCTGGAGCAGCCATTCGGGGGTGCGGGTGTACCCGACGCCCTCGGGGGTGCCGGTGGCCAGGAGGTCGCCGGGGCGCAGGGTGAAGGTGCGGGAGATCAGCGAGAGCGTCGAGCCGACGCTGTAGACGATGTCGGCGGTGCTGCCGTCCTGGACGGTCTCCCCGTTGACCCGGGTCTGCACGCGCAGTCCCTGATCGAGGTGGCCCAGCTCGGCGGACGGGACGATGGGTCCCAGCGGCCCCGAGTTGTCCCCGTTCTTGCCGAGGATCCATTGGGAGGTCAGCTTCTGGGCGATCCGCGAGGTGATGTCGTTGAAGGTCGAGTAGCCGACCACCGCGTCGAGGGCCTGCTGCTCGTCGACGTCGACGAGGGTGTCGCCGACATAGGCGACGATCTCACCCTCCCAGTCGAGCCCGCGCTCGCCGGAGGGAACGGGGATCTCGGCACCGCCGACGGTGAGGCTGCGGGTCCAGCGGGCGAAGAGGGTGGGGTGCTCCGGGAAGGCCTGGTCCTTGAAGCTGCCTTCCGCGTGATGGGCGCGGTAGTTCAGCCCGATGCAGATGACGCGCGCCTCGGGGAGGACCGGAGGGACCACCCTGTAGGCGGCGAGGGGCACGAGATCGGTCGCCGAGGCGGTGCGGGAGTCGGCCGCGGAGGCGATGTGCCCGGCAGCGTCCGACCAGAACTCGCGCAGCTCGGCGAGGATGCGCGCCTCGGTCCCGGAGACTTGGTCGGCGACGTGAACGGTGAGATCGGGGGCCTGCAGGCCGATGAGCTTCATGGGAGTCCTCAGAAAGAGATTAAACATATGTATGTTTTGCTGGTTATACTGAGAATATGGCACACATCACCGGGGATGTCCAGAAATCCACCGAGACGGACCTTCCGCGCCTCGCTCTGCAGACGCGGCCGCTCTCGCGCGCCGAGCAGTTGGCCGAGTCCATCCGCGAGGCGATCCGGGAACGGGAGATGTCGGCCGGCGACTTCTTCGGCACCCTGGAGTCGATCCGTGAGAACACGGGGCTGGCACGCACCACCGTGAGCGAGGCGGTCACGCTGCTGCGCGACCGCGGAGTCCTCGTCGTCAAGCCCGGTCGTGGCGGCGGACTCTTCGTCGCCGCGACGACGCCCCTGGTGCGGCTGCGTCACACGCTGATGAGCTTCGAGGGCGACCCGGTCACCGCGGCCGACGCGATCGAGCTGCGCGAATCCCTGGAGGAGCTCATCGCCGTCAAGGCGGCCGCGCATCGCCGGGCCGCCGATGTCTCCGAGCTCGAGGAGATCCTCGTCGAGATGCGCACGGCCGAGACCTGGGACGGGTTCATGCAGGCGAACTGGCACCTGCATGCGAAGATCGCCGCCATCTGTCCCAATGCGATGGCCCGTTCCGTCTACGAGAGCACACTCGGCTTCCTCTCCGGAGGCCACGCCGAGCAGGACGACGAAGTCGACGAGACCTACTGGGGAATGCGCGTGGCGGTCCATGAGGAGCTCGTCGCCGCCATCGCCGCAGGCGACGCCGACGCCACTCGCGCCGCGGTCGCCGCCCATGCCTCGTCGCGCGGTTGACCACCGCGAGGCCGGACTCCGCCCGCGCAGCCGAGCGCCCTGCCACGAGGCCCCACCGACCAAGGAGATGACAATGATCGACCAGACGCCGTTCCGGCAGTTCCTCTACCCGCCCGGGCATCCTCGCATCGAGGAGCTCAAGGGCCTCGACGCCTACGAGTACCGGGAGATCGCGAAGACTCCCGGCACCTTCACCGGTGAGCTCATCGCAGGATGGACCCCGCTCTATCCGGGTGACTTCACGGGCGTGACCAGCGACGGCACGCTCATCGAGGGCCTGTACCCGTTGGAGCCGGCGCTGCCGGGGGAGGAGGCTCCGGTCACGCAGATGGTCGCGGCCGCCGACGAGCTCTTCGCCCGGTGCAGCCCGGAGGAGGCCGAGAAGTTGCGCTACGCCGTCGATGCGCCCGAATGGCAGACCTGGGCGAACCCCGAGTTCATGCAGTTCGACACCGGTCTGCGCCTCGAATTCACCTCGGAGCAGGTGCGGCAGGCCGCTCTCGACCTCGTCCGGGCCAGCCTCAGCGAGGAGGGCTATGAGCTCACCCGTGCGATGATGAAGATCAACGGGTTCCTCGGCGAGGTCGTCGGACTCGAGAACATCCTCGGGGAGTTCTCCTACAACTTCGCCGTCTACGGCTCTCCCCATGCCGAGGAGCCGTGGGGCTGGCAGCTGTACGGGCACCACTGCGCGCTCAACTGCCTCGTCGTCGCCGGGCGGATGTCACTGGCTCCCGTGTTCCACGGGGCCGAGCCGAATGAGATCGATGCCGGACCCGATGCCGGACTGCGTGCCTTCGACGACCGCGTCGATGCGGGCTACCGGGTGATGGCGGCTCTGACCGACGAGCAGCGAGGGCAGGCCGTGGTCTTCGCGGACATGGTCGATGAGGCGATGCCCGACGGGCGGGTCCATCCCGGCGATGAACGCCACTTGGCGGGCGCGTTCCAGGACAACCGCGTCATCCCCTACGAGGGGGTGCGAGTCTCCGAGCTCGCACCGGACGCCCAGGCCGCGGTCCTCGACTTCGTCGCCACCTATCTCATCACCTTGCCCGAAGGGCCCCGGGCGGCGAAGGAGCGGGAAGTGCGCGAGCATCTCGGCGATTCCTGGTTCTCCTGGATCGGCGGCACCGAACCGGGCGAGGTCTACTACTGCCGCTTCCAGTCACCCGTGCTCATCGTCGAACTCGATCACCATTGCGGTGTCTTCCTCGACTACGACCAACCGCAGCGCTTCCATGTCCACACTGTGATGCGCGCGCCCAATGGCAACGACTACGGCCGGGCCTGGGTGCGGCAGTGGCAGGAACGAGACGAGTAGGAGACAGTTGTGGCCTCGGCTCCTCGGGTCGATACTGGTGTCGGTGGCTGTGCTTCGGCGGTCACCTCTCACACCCCGAGGAAGTCATGGACGACGCGAATCCCCGACCGCAATCGCACGACGTCTCCGTTCCCCGTCCGCCGGATGCTTCTGCCGCGCCGGTGCCGGGAACTGTTCCACCTGTGCCGGGAGTCGCCCCTGCGCCCGCCGGCGACGATCCGGAGCCGCCTCCGAACGGTCACCGGACGTTCCTCCACGTCCTCGTCAACACGGCGGTCGCCAACACGACGACGAGCTTCCTGTGGTTCGGGCTCACCTTCTGGGTCTATCTGGAGACCCGATCCGTGCTCGCCACCGGCGTCATCGGCGGTGCCTACATGCTGCTCGTCGCGGTCTTCTCCATGTTCTTCGGCACGCTCGTCGATCGCTTCCGAAAGCATCGGGTGATGCTGCTCGCGACGATCGGCACCCTGGCGATGTTCGCCCTCTCCGGGATCGTCTACCTGCTCCACCCGGAAGCGGTCCTCCTCGACCTTCGCGGTCCCTGGTTCTGGATCTTCGCCGTCATCCTGCTCGCCGGCGCGGTCGTCGAACAGCTGCGCAACATCGCCCTGTCCACGACGGTGTCGCTCCTCGTCCCCGGCCCGCGGAGGGCGAACGCCAATGGGCTGGTCGGCACCGTGCAGGGGCTCGCGTTCCTCGTCACGAGCGTGTTCAGCGGCCTGGCGATCGGTCTGCTCGGCATGGGCTGGACCCTGCTCATCTCGGTGGTCCTCATCGCGGGCTCGGTGGCGCACCTGCTCATGCTGACGATTCCCGAACCCGTCATCGTCCACGCCGAGGGCCAGGCGAAGTGGGTCGACGTCCGCGGCGGCTTCCGCGCGGTCCTCGCGGCCCCCGGACTGCTGGCCCTGGTCATCTTCACGACGCTCAACAACCTCGTCGCCGGCGTCTACATCGCCCTCACCGACCCCTACGGCATCGAGGTCTTCGGCAGCGTCGAGCTCTGGGGCGTGGCGCTCGCCGTCGTGTCCTCCGGCTTCATGCTCGGTGGAGCCGTCATCGCGAAGTTCGGCCTCGGGCGCAATCCGATCCGCACGATGCTCCTCTTCGCCGCACTCATCGGCGTCGTCGGAGCGGTCTTCGCCATTCGCGACTGGTGGTGGCTCTACGGACTGGGGCTGTGGGTGTTCTTCGCGATCATGCCCGCCGTCGAGGCCGCCGAGCAGACCGTCATCCAGCGGGTCGTGCCGTTCCGGCAGCAGGGGCGCGTGTTCGGGTTCGCGATGACGTTCGAGGCGGCCGCGGCTCCGGTCACGGCCTTCCTCATCGCGCCGATCACCGAGTTCTGGACGATCCCCTACATGGAGTCCGCCGCAGGGCGGGCGACATGGGGGTGGCTCCTCGGGGACGGTCAGGTGCGCGGTATCGCCCTCGTCTTCGTCGGCGCGGGAATCGTCGCCACCCTGCTCGGGCTGGGAGCGTTCCTCACCCGTTCCTACCGGCTGCTGTCCAGTCAGTACGCCGAGGCGGTCAAGCACGACACGGTGACCGCGTAGTCGGTCGAGCCTGCCGCCTCCTGCTCATCCGCCTTGCGGCGCATCCTCCTCGTCCATCTCAGCGAGCGTCTTCGCCGCGACCGTGAACGCGGTGTTCGCGCTCGGCACGGAGCAGTAGATGGCGGACTGGAGCAGGACCTCCTTGATCTCGTCGCGGCTGAGCCCGTTGCGCACCGCCGCGCGCACGTGCATCGCGAGCTCGGCCTCGTGCCCGCCGGCGATCATCGCCGTGAGCGTGATCGCCGAGCGCATCCGACGATCGAGGCCGGGCCGTGTCCAGATCTCGCCCCACGCATAGCGGGTGATGAGGTCCTGAAAGTCGGAGGTGAACTCCGTGATCGCCGCGTTCGCCCGGTCGACGTGAGCGTCGGAGAGGACCTCGCGCCGCACCGTCATCCCGGCGGTGTGGACCTCGTCGCGGCTGGCCTCCCGCGGTCCGGAGGCGGTGGGCAGCTGCGTCGCCGAGGCGGTCGCCTCCTCGGCACGGCCAGTGCCGTGGAGGAAGTCGTCGAGAAGCGCGGCGGTGACCTCCGGCGCCTCGGCGGGGACGAGATGGCCGGCACCCTCGATGACCTCGAGCCGGCCGTCGCGAACGCCGTTGGCGATCTCGACGAGCTTCGTCGGCCGAGTCGGCTGGTCCTCGGAGCCGGCCACGGCGAGGACCGGCAACGGGATGTCGGTCAGCCGGTCGCGCACGTCGAAGGCGGCCAGTGCGTGGCAGAGCGCGGCATAGGAGAAGCGGTCGGCGTCCTGCAGCGAGTGGAGGAGGGCCGCCGATGCTTCGGGCTCGCGGTCCATGAAGCCGGGACCGAACCAGCGCTGGGCCGAACCGACCACCTGGGTGGGCGTGCCCGAGGCGGCGACGAGGTCGGCGCGCTCGATCCAGGCGGCAGGCTCGCCGATCTGCGCACCAGTGCAGAAGACGGCGACATGGCTGAAGCGCTCGCCGTGGTCGAGGGCCAGCTGCAGCGCGATCGCCCCGCCGATCGAATCTCCTGCCAACGCGATCCGCGGACCCTCGGTCCCGGCGGCCGCAGGAGTTCCGTCGGCAACGGCGGTTCCGCCATCGTCGTCGACCGAGCCACCGTCACCGGCGTGTCCGACGACGTCGGGCAAGACTCTGTCGATGGTGGCGAGGACCGCCTCGGCGAGGTCGCTCATCGTCACCGAGGCGACGGCCTCACCGGCGCCGTCGAGCGGAGCCGAGCGTCCATGCCCGGGCAGATCGATGCCGATGACCGTCGCGGCGGGCACCGACCGACAGTAGGCGCTCGCCGCCCGCTGCCACAGTGCGCTCACCGACGTTCCCAGCGAGGGGAGGACGACGAGCACATCGGTCGCGTGGGGGCGGTTGTCAGGCCCAGCGGCCCCGGCAGCCCGCCCGGAGGCGTTGCCTGGCCCGGCAGTACCGGAGGCGTTGCCTGGCCCGGCAATACCGGTGGCTTGCCAGGAGGCACTGCCCGCCTGCCCGGAGGCGCTGCCTGTCTGGTCGGAGGAGCCGAGGACGGTTGCGGTGAGTTCCACGTCAGAGCACTTTCGGATCGGGAGAGGGATCATCGGGAGCGGCGAACTGAGAATCGGGGTCGGCGAGCCGAGGACCCGGGCCGGTGAACCGAGAACTGGGGCCGCCGATCGTCTGCAGGATGGACCGGCGGATCTCCTCGGCGTCGCCGAGGTAGTTCGCCGGATCGAGGAGGCTGTCGATCTCCTCCCGGTCGACTGTGCCGCCGAGCGCCCGCTCGAGCTCCTCGGCCGGGTCGGATCCGGGCTGCAGCGCGTTCTGAAGCTGTTCCTTGGTCACCCGGTCGCCGAGGACGATCGAGAGCCGTTCGCTGAGGACCCCGGGCCCCGCGGCATCGAGATTGCGGCGCATCGCCTCGGGGTGCGGCACGACCGCGTCGATGGTCTCCTCGAACAGGGACAGGGACGAGCGCGCCAATGTCAGGAGCTCGGCCAGTGCCGGCCATTCGGCGTGCCAGGCGCCGTCCGAGCGCTCCTCGACCGCCTCGGCGGCGGCACTGGCCAGGGTCGACAGCGCGCCCGGGGCGCGCATCCCGTTGCGGTGGAGGAGGACCGCCGAGGTGGGGTTGAGCTTGTGCGGCATCGCCGAGGACCCGCCGCTCACGGCCAGGGTGATCTCACCGATCTCCGGGCGCGCACCGACGAGGATGTCACGGGCGATCGTCGACGCGACGGCGACGCACTGCGCCAGATGGGAGCCCCAATGGAGGACGCGCCCACGGTTGCCGTGCCAGGGCGGCGGGGGAGCCGTGAGCGCCGCATCGGGTCCGCGCAGCTGGACGTGGAACTCGCGCAGGAGCGCCTCCGTCGACTCTCCGGCGAGTTCCCTGATCGCCGCTCGGGTGCCTGCCGCCCCGCCGATCTGCACGGCCTCGACGACCGGTGCGAGTGCGAGCACGTCATGGATCTTCGCGGCCCAGTTGGCCGCCCGCAGCCCGAAGGTCGTCGGCAGCGCCGGCTGGGTCAAAGTCCGCGCCAGGCACAGGGTCGAGGCGTGCTCCGTGGAGAGTTCCGCGAGACGGTCGCAGACGGCGCCGAGCACGGCGATGTTCTCGCGCACGATCCGCGAGACGAGCAGTCCGATCGCCGAGTCGACGACGTCCTGGCTCGTCAGGCCCCGGTGCAGGGCCCTAGACGCCTCGGCGCCGAGACCGTTGCGGACGATCCGCAGGAACGGGATGACCGGGTTGCCCCCGGATTCGGCTTCACGGTCGAGGTCGTCGACTCCGGAGGCATCGCTGAGACAGGACCGGATGGTGGACTCGATGCCGGCGATCGCCTCGGCGCGGACCGCCTCGGTGATGAGACCGGTCCGGGCCTGCGACTCCACCCACGCCGTCTCCACCTCTCCCAGGGCGGCGACGAGGGCGAGGTCGTTGACGGCCTCGGTCCCGCGCCGGTCGCCGGGCGCGAACAGGGAACGGGTGGCCGGAGTCGTGTCACTCATCGGTCGTCCTCACTCTCGAAGCGGCGGTCCATGTGTCCGGGCAGACCTCAGTCGACGTGTCCCGGGAACCGGAGGAACGGGGTTTCGTCCTCGCCCTGCAACCGTATGTCGAAGCGCAGGGATCCGTCAGCCTCACGGGCGGCGATGAGCCGGTCGCGATCGGCGGGGTCGAGGGAGGACAGGAACGGGTCGGCGGCCAGCGCCTCGGCGTCCTCGGGCAGGTAGGCGCGGGTGAAGAGCCGGTTGAGCAGACCGCGGGCGAAGACGACGACACTGATGAACGCGGGTCGGCCGTCCTCGGTGGGGCCCGGGTTGACGGTGGAGAAGCTGAACCGGCCCTCCGGGTCGACCTCGCAGCGGCCGAAACCGGTGAATGAGAAGCCATCGCGCCGCAGGGACCCCGTCGCCCGGGAGACGGTCCCGGTCTCGTCGGGCTGCCAGATCTCGATGAGCGAATCCGGGACGGGGACCCCGGCGCCGTCGTAGACGACCCCGTGGAGCTGCACGGCCCGTGGCGAGCCGGGTGGGACGAGCTCGTTGTCTCCGGGGTAGGGCAGGGCGTAGCCGTAGAAGGGCCCGACCGTCTGCCCGGGGGTGGCGGTGAGGTCGGGGGCCGGGGCGGCAGGGGTCTGATCAGTCATGGTCCTCTTCTTCCATCCAGGTCCGGTTGGTGCCGGTGAGCACGATGTCCCAGCGGTAGCCCATGAGGAATTCGTGTTCGGTGATGTCGTGGTCGTAGGTGGCGACGAGGCGGTCGCGGGCCTTCTGATCGGTGATCGACTGGTAGATCGGATCGAGGGCGAACAGGGGGTCGCCCGGGAAGTACATCTGGGTGACCATGCGCTGGGTGAACTCGGAGCCGAAGAGGGAGAAGTGGATGTGCGCCGGTCGCCAGGCGTTGTGGTGGTTCTTCCACGGATACGGCCCGGGTTTGATCGTCGTGAACGAGTACGAGCCGTCGGGGCCGGTCAGGGTGCGGCCGACTCCGGTGAAGTTCGGATCGATCGGGGCCGGGTGCTGATCGCGTTTGTGGATGTAGCGGCCGGCGGCGTTCGCCTGCCAGATCTCGACGAGCTGGCCGGCCACGGGACGCCCCTCGCCGTCGACGATCCGACCGGTGACGCGGATGCGCTCCCCGATCGGCTCACCGCCGGCCTGGACGGTGAGGTCGGATTCGAGAATGCCGATGTCGCGGTGGCCGAATGCGGGGGAGTGGAGCTCGATCGTCTCGGGGTCGGCATGCCGCGGATCCTTGGTCGGATGGCGCAGCAGCGAGGACCGGTACGGCGGGTAGTCGAGCCGCGGCTGCGTCTCGGCAGGATGACCTGCCGCCACCGCGGCCGCATGGGACGCTTCGATCTCGGTGATCTCCGCGCTCAGGGTCGTCTGGGACTCGGCGGCATCGTCGGGTCCGGCAAGTTTCTGTGCACCCATGGTCACGCCTTTCGTTCGGGGGAGCGCCCAGCGGTCTGTTCCGGGGCGGGTCGGTCGGTGGTGGACGGGGAGGTCTCGGGCCAGCCCGTGTAGCACTCGGCGAGGTACCGGCGTCCGTGGACGGATTCGAGCATCGAGGTGAGCTCGCCGAGGCTGCGGCGGGCCTCGAACGCGTCCTGGCCGGGGTCGGAGTGGAGCATGCGGGTCATCTGGTAGGAGAAGTTCTGAGCCTTCCACACGCGAGCGGCCGCGGTCCGCGAGTAACCGGCGAGCGCCTCGGCGTCGGAGTCCCTGAACGCCGCGATGAGGGCCGGGGCGAGCACGGAGACGTCGGCGAAGGCGAGGTTGAGCCCCTTCGCCCCGGTCGGCGGCACGGTGTGGGCGCTGTCGCCGGCGAGGAAGAGGGAACCGTGCTGCATGGGTTCGTGGACGGCGGAGCGGAATGGCAGGACGGTCTTGTCGATGATCGGGCCGGTCCTGAGCTCGAAGCCGTCGGGACCGGCGACGCGGGCCTGGAGCTCGGCCCAGATCCGGTCGTCGGACCAGTCGGCGACGTCGGTGTCGGGCGGGGTCTGGAAGTACATGCGCTGGACGGTGTCGCTGCGCTGGGAGATGAGGGCGAAGCCGCGTTCGGAGCGCGAGTAGATGAGGACCTCATGGCTGGGCGGGGCCTCGCAGAGGATCCCGAACCACGCGAAGGGGTACTCGTGGAAGAACTTCTGCCTCGTCTCCGCCGGGATCATCCCCCGGCAGGGACCGCGGGAGCCGTCGGCGCCGACGACGTACCGGGCACCGACGTGCAGGTCCTCGCCGCCAGCAGTGGTGGCGCGGACCCAGGGGTGTGCGGTGTCGATGTCGCCGAGACGGGTGTCGGCGACGGAGAAGAACGTCGGCCGGGAGGTTCGGGCGCGGGCGGCAGCGAGGTCGACGAAGATCTCGTTCTGCGGGTAGAGCCACACGGACTCCCCGACGAGGGTGGGGAAGTCGAGGGGGTGGCTGATGCCGTCGATCCGGATGTCGATGCCGTCGTGCCGGTGGCCCTCGCTGAGGACCCGGGAGTCGATTCCGTCGGCGGCGAGCATGCGCACCGAGGCGGCTTCGAGGATTCCCGCCCGGTGCGTGTGGGCGATGTCGTCGTGACTGCGGTTGTCGACGACGACGGAATCGATGCCGGCGTTGTGCAGCAGATGCGCGAGCATGAGTCCGGCAGGACCGGCACCGACGATCGCGACGTCGGTCTGAAGTTCTGGCACCTGGGCCTCCTTGCCTGTGTGGGTGGCTCCAGTGTGCTCCGAGCCACTGACTCCAGTGTGCTCCGAGCCGCTGACGCTGGGCGAGACGATTCTCAATGAACGGGAACGCGGCGCGCAGGCGCGGGGCCACCGAAGCGCTCGCGGCGAAACGATCCTGCTCCGTCTCCTCGCGTCTTTTGTCCGGTTCTGCGCGTCGTCTGCCGAGGTTCTGCTCAACACTGTCGCACCTTCCAGGGTGTGCGAACCGACGTTGCCCAGTGTGACGCCGGATGACTTGGGGTTGACTGTTGAGCAATCTGATGATGACAATGGTGACTGTTTTGCGATCGGGACCCACCCGACACGAACCCGAGGAGACAGCAGCCCCATGATCATCACCGGACTGGTCGTCGGCCTGGTGCTCGGATTCGTCTTCCAGCGAGGACGATTCTGTGTCACCGGCGCCTTCCGCGACCTCACCCTGACCGGGAACACCCGCTGGTTCTCGGCCCTCATCGTGCTCATCGCCGTGCATTCGGCCGGCCTCTTCCTCCTCAGCTCCTTCGGCCTCATCACCCTCGAGGAATCGGCCTTCCCGTGGCTCGCCTCGATCGTCGGCGGACTGATCTTCGGATTCTCGATGGTGCTCGCCGGCGGATGCGCCACGGGCACCTACTACCGTGCGGGCGAGGGGCTCGTCGGGAGCTGGTTCGCTCTCATCTTCTACGCCCTCGTCGCGGCGGTGATGAAGACGGGACCGCTCGCCGAGGTGACGACCGGCCTGCGCTCGATCACCGTCGACAACGGCACGCTGCAGACGAGCACCGGGCTGAGCCCCTGGGTGTTCGTCGTCGTCCTCGGCGCCGTCGCGATCGCCCTCGCCGTCCACCACCAGCGCAAGGTCACCACACCCCTGGCCGCGCTTCCGCCGAGGAAGACGGGGCTCGCCCACCTGCTCACCGAGAAGCGCTGGAACCCGTTCGCCACCGCCGTCGTCATCGGCATCATCGCGACGATCGCCTGGCCGCTGTCGGCGGCGACGGGCCGCAACTCGGGCCTGGGGATCACGACCCCGTCGGCGAATCTCACCACCTACCTCACGACCGGAGACAGCTCGCTCATCGACTGGGGCGTCATGCTCGTCATCGGAATCCTGCTCGGCTCGTTCCTCGCGGCGAAGGCCTCGGGCGAGTTCCGGATCCGGATCCCGGACAAGGACACACTCATCAAGTCGATCCTCGGCGGGATCGGCATGGGTGTGGGCGCGGCGATCGCCGGTGGATGCACGGTGGGCAACGCGATGGTCTCGACCGCACAGTTCGAGTATCAGGGATGGGTGGCGACCTTCTTCATGATCGTCGGCGCCGGAATCGCCGTGAAGACGACCATCAGAGCACGTCAGCGACCGGTCACGGCACAGGTCGCGGAAAGCAGGAGCGCATGAAACAGGTACTGGAGACCAACGGCCTCGTCTGCCCGTTCCCCCTCGTCGAGGCGAAGGACGCAATGGAGACGCTGGCCGCCGGCGACGAACTCGTCATCAACTTCGACTGCACCCAGGCGACAGAATCGATCCCGCAGTGGGCCGCGGAGAGCGGCTACCCTGTCACCCATTTCGATCGGACGGGCGACGCGAGCTGGACGATCACCGTCCAGAAGGCGTGATCGCTCCACAGCGGCGGGACTGACACCTGACTGCCGGGCGGGACCGAGACCATCGGTTCCACCCGGCAATCGCATTCACAGGCGCACGGACGTCTCCGCCCCCGGGGACACGGGCAGGCGCATCGCGGTGTTCTGCCCGATCAGCCTCCACCCCTTGTGGTCGAGTCCTGAGGAGGACACGATCGTCGCGCCCGTGGGCAATCGCTGCCAGCTCATCCGGTAGTAATGGTCCTCGTGATCGAGGGGCAGCCTCCCGCCGAGGTGGCTGGTGTCGAAATGCTCGTACAGGATCGCGGTGCCCTCGGTGGCGTGGACGACGATCATCTCCTGCGAGGTGAGGAGCAGGAGATTCATTCCAGGGTGGTCGAAGACCTCGCGGAGCATCCTCACGGTCGCGACGGTGGCGGTGAGCAGGCCCTCGCCCTGGGAGATCCTGCGGAGGATGAGGGCGAAGACGATCGCGGTGTCGGTCGTGCCGCCCACCTCGGCGAGTTCTGCCGGTGTGACGAACTCGCGCAGACGCTCGACGGGATGGACGGATCCGTTGTGCGCCAGGGCGATTCCGCGGGCGAGGAACGGATGGGTGTTCTCCGCGAGCTCGGCCATGCCTGCCGTCGCCATCCGCAAGTGGGTGATGCGACCGACGGCCGGTTCACGATCGAGGACGGCGGTCAGGCGGGGATCGTCGGCACCTTCCTCCGGGGTGCGGAATCGCTTGATCGCTGTGGTCTGCTCCGAGATCCACGCGGTGCCCCAGCCGTCGGCGTGGAGGAGGCCGAGGTCCTGCCACTGTCGGCATTCGTCCGCACCGATGAGATCGGCTGCGCTCACCGGGGTGGGGGGAGACGTATCCGAGAAGCCTGCACATGTGCACCGCCTTTCACTTGTGGTCCAGGCTACGGCCGACGGGGGAGTGCTGATCCACGAGAGTCGTGCAATCTGTCGTCACGGGAGTGGGATTCTGGTGGAGAGCAGTGGGCGTGCGGGTCATCGCACCTGGAGACAGCCGGAGATCCTCTCGGTGCTCGACGAGTTCGCCGATGAGATCAGGGGGATGGCTGAGCCATCCTCCCGAGGCGACGGCGCCCTCGTTAGACTCGGAACCATGAAGATCACGGTGCTCGAAGGCGACATCACCGAGGCCGACGTCGACGCGATCGTCAACGCCGCGAACTCCAGCCTCCTCGGCGGAGGAGGGGTCGACGGGGCGATCCATCGTGCGGCCGGCCCCACGCTGCTCGAGGAGTGCCGGGAGATCAGGCGCACGACGCATGTCCGCGGCCTCCCCCCGGGCGAGGCCGTCGCGACGGGAGGCGGCGACCTCAAGGCGGATTGGGTCATCCACACCGTCGGGCCCAACCGGCACCAAGGACAGAATGATCCCCGAATCCTCGAGTCATGCTTCGCTTCGAGCCTCGACGCCGCCGTCGAGGTGGGTGCGAGGTCGGTGGCGTTCCCGGCGATCGGCGGCGGGGTGTACGGGTGGTCTCCTCGTGATGTCGCCGAGGCGGCGCATCGCGCGATCGTCGCCGGGCGTGAGCAGGGGCGCTGGGAGGAGATCAGCGAGGTCCAGTTCATCCTCTTCCACGAGACGATGACGAGCGTCTTCTGCCAGGTCTTCGACCACGACCAGTGGTGAGCGGTCGCCGCGTGTCTGAGGCGAACGAGGGGAGCTCGACGATGCCCGTTGCACTGATCACGGGAGCAGGCCGTCCCGACAGCATCGCGTCGGCAATCGTGCCGCGGTTGAGGAACGAAGGGTGGGAGGTCGTCACGAGCGATCTCGACACGTTCGATGTCGACCATCCCTGCGACCTGTCGCGGCCCGAGTCTCCCGACGAGCTGGTCGCCGCAGTCGTCGACGATCGGGGACCGGTCAGCGCCCTAATCCTCAGTCACGCTCACGACGTCGAATCCGGAATCCTCGACACCTCCGTGCGGAGCTTCGACGCGCACATGGCGGTCAACGCTCGAGCGAGCCTCCTGCTCATCGCCGCATTCGCCCGCCAGATCCCGGAGACGGGTGGGGCGATCGTCGCGTTCACGAGCGACCACACGACCGGGAACCTGCCATACGGGGCGTCGAAGGCCGCACTCGACCGCGTCGTCATCTCCGCGGCGAGCGAACTCGGACCGCGGGGCATCTCGGCGAACGTCGTCAACCCCGGCCCGATCGACACCGGATGGATGGACGATGGGCTCCGAGAGGCGCTGACACCGCATCACCCGCTGGGCCGGTTGGGAACCCCTGCCGACATCGCGGCGGTCACCGCGTTTCTCATCTCGAACGAAGGTCGCTGGATCACGGGTCAGCTGCTGAATGCCGATGGAGGATTCTCGGCCCGGATCTGAGCACAGGCCTGTCCATGGTCGAGCCGTCGAGGCGCTCCCGCGGGCGCTCCCACCATGAGAGCTTGCCGATCCCAGCTCACACGACGAGAGCCCTGACCGCTCACACCACGAGAGCCCCGACGGATCGTCGGGGCTCTCGTGGTGTGCGTCTCAGACGGCGATGACGTCGACAGGGATATTTCCCCTGACGGCCTTCGAGTACGGGCACAGTTCATGGGTCCGGTCGACGAGCTTCTGGGCGGTGTCGCGGTCGACGTTGGGGACCGAGACCTTCAGCGTGACCGACAGGCCGAAGCTCTCGCCTTCCTTCCCGATTCCGACCTCGCTGTTGACGACCGACTCCGAGGTGTCGACGCCCATCTCCTTGCCGGCCAGCCCCAGTGCACTCTGGAAGCATGCACCGTAGCCGACGGCGAAGAGCTGCTCGGGATTCGTGCCGCCACCGGGCCCGCCCTGCTCTTTCGGCGTCCGCAGGGTGACGTCGACGGCCTTGTCGTCGGTGGCGCCGTGGCCGTCGCGTCCGCCGGTGATCTCTGCTCTGGCCGTGTAGGCGATGTTCTCTGGAGTCTTCATCTGCCTTCTCCTCACTTGTCGGATCTCACTGATCTGACTGGCGGTCGCCACCGATCAGTGGCGACCGTCAGTCGAGCGTAGTCGGCGCCGGCCGACCGGACCAGGTGCGGGTCCGTGGTGACCGGACCGGGAACCGGTCCGTCGTGCTCATCGGCCGGGAGTCACTTTCCGGTTCGGTCCTTCGACGTGAAAGCGGCCTTGATGATTCCGTAGATGACCACGGCGACCACGGCCACGATCGCGAGCTTGGCGAGGAACCACGTCACGGACAGCACGACATTCACCAGCCACAGGGCGACGATGACGGCGATGACTGCGCCGACGATGCTCCATATCGTGCTCGTGTTCATGACCCCATCGTAGGCACCGACGGTTTCGCGGGGCAATGACCGCCCCGTGCCGCACGCTGGCCCCCGGGTGCGAGCGTGCGGTCGCGAGGGTCGAAGTGCGGACTCACACCGCGGTGTAGCCGCCGTCGATGAGGTAGTAGCCGCCGGTGATGAACGAGGCCTGCGGGGAGAGCAGGAAGCTCACCAGGTGGGCGACCTCCTCGGCGGTGCCCAGCCGTCCGAGCGGGTGCTTGTCCTTGAGTGCGTCGAGGGCGTCGGCCGGGAGGTTCTCGAGCAGGGGAGTGCTGATGTAGCCGGGGCCGACGGCGTTGATGCGCAGCCCCTGTGGACCGTACTCGGCGGCGGCGTTCTTCGTGATGCCGACGACGCCGTGCTTGGCGGCGGTGTAGGCGCCGTTGCCGATCGCTGCGACCGTCCCGTGGATGGACGCCATGTTGACGATCGCGCTGTCCTCGGCGCCGGCCTCGAGCATGGCCGGGATCTGGTGTCGCATGCCGTAGAGGACGCCGTTGAGGTTGATGTCGATGACCTTGTCCCAGGCCTCGAGGTCGGTTTCGCCGGCCGGCGCCTGGGGTCCGCCGATGCCGGCGTTGTTGACGGCGAGGTGGAGCGCCCCATAGGTGTCGACCGCGAACCGGACGGCCTTCGCGGAGTCCTCCTTGACGCTCGTGTCCTGTTGGATCGCCGACGCGGTGCCTCCGGACTCGGTGATGGTCCTGACCGTGTTCTCGGCCGCGTCGAGGTTGATGTCCGTGACGACGACCTTCGCGCCCTCTGCGGCGAGCTGACTGCTGATCGCCGCGCCGAGGCCCGAGCCTCCGCCGGTGACGAGTGCGACCTTGCCGGTGAAATCTGCCATGTCGATTGCCTTCCTCATTCGAGTGAAGAGTCCGAAGTCCGAGGCTCTCACTGGAACAACACAGGGTGGCGGTCAGAGATTCCGTTCCGTCGATCACGGTTCCCGTGCCGCACCGGAAAACGCGGCGATGGATCAGGAAGCGAACTCGGGGTCGCGACCGATGAACGCCATGAGGGAGACGACGGGTCCTGCATCGCCGGGCACCGGCCGTGCGGTCCCGAACTGGCCCGACTGCCGGATCATCTCCTCCATCGAGCGCAGTCCGTCAAGAAGGTTGGCGGCGTATTCGGGGTCGAGGTCGGGGATCCGGCCGCCGGCCTGGGCGAGGTCCCAGGTGTGCATGAAGATGTCGGCGGTGTAGAACCGGTCGACGGCTGCTGACAGCGGAAGTGTGCCGAGCTGAGGGTGGGTGAAGTCCCGGTCGGAGTCGCCGTCGTCGAGAAGCGACTGCACGGCAGTGGTGCGCTGGTCCCACGCCGCCCCGAGGTCCCCGTCCGTGGAAACGGACGGCAGTGCGATCCCGCCTGCCTGCAGGAACGGCGGGAACCAGTCGATGAGATGGGCGACGACATCGCGTGCAGTCCACTCGGGCACGGGGGTCTGGGCCGACCAGTCGGTCGTCGCCGCGATCTCGTCGGCGAAGCCGACGGCGACGATGCGGTGTCGTTCGGACGGTGTGCACGCGTTCAGTGAGTCGCTCATTCTTCTGCTGCCCTTCTCATGGTCGATCCGCTTCTCGCCGTCGACGCGGGCCACCTCGGTGTGGTCCCCGTTCCCGGTGTGATCTGATTCAACTCCTCGACAACGAGTTTGTCGACCACGGTGATGGCCATCAAGCGTGACAACGGCAGTGAGACCCTCTGGGTCGGTCACCCCGCTGACTGCTCGCTCAGCCCTTCCACCGGAATCGCGCGCTCCTTGACCTCGTCCAGCCGCGCTCCGATCGTCGCCAGCGCCCCGCCGGGGAACAGCTCGAGGACGTTTCCGGAGTAGATGTCGGTGTAGGGCTCCTGGAACAGTCGTTTTCGTTCTACGATGCCGTTGGTCGACAGCTCGTCGATGATCTGCTGGACGAAGGCGATCTGCACGGCGGAGAACCGGGATTCGTCGAGGTACTCACCGAACAGCTCGAGCGCTGCCTGGCGGTCGAGTCCGACCAGCGAGCGGAGGAAGAGCCCCAAGCCGTCGGCGGTGCGGGCGGCCTCGTCGATGGTCTCGTCATCGCCGACGCCCCCGGCCACGAGGATTCCCTTGAGGGCGTCGATATCGGCGTCCGTCAGCTGCTGATTGCGAACGAGCTTCTGCACAGCGAGGTGGTCGGCATGCGCTCGCAGGTGCGCCCTGGCACGATCGCGCAGACGGTCGAGATTGAGACCGGGAGCCTGCGCCGGCAGGCGGGAGGGTTCGCTTTCACGGAGTTCGTCGACGAAATCGGAGTAGATGGGGTTCTGCTTCCGGCCCTTGGCCAGTCGGGCCAGTGAGCGCAGGCGAAGTCGGGCGTCCTCGAGCATCGGAAGGGTGACGTCCTGCCACCAGTCGTCGTTCGTGATCTCCTCGAGCAGGGCGACCTGCTCGCGCACCATCGGGATGTTCTGCTTGGTCAGCAGCGCCTCGGCGACAGCCTGCACGGTGCGGGCCTCGCGGGTGAGGTACACACCGTCAAGGGCGGCGAGCTGGCAGGAGAGGATGAGCAGGTCGAAACGCTTCGCCTCTTCCACCGCATCGATCGCGGCTGAGGGTAGCGCGCCGAGGTGGTCGACCGCCTCGGCGATCGCGGTAGGGTCCGCTGTCGTCCAGGACTTGGCCGTCCGGAAGTCGCTCACCCACCGCCGATGCGGGCGGACGGTGAAACTGCCGGCGGGGACTCCGCTGACGAAGCGGGCGAGCTCACCGGCCAGTCCGCGTCGGATCTCCGCGAGGTCCTCTTTGCCGGTCAGGGCTGCGAGCAGGTCTGCTCGTGCGGCGACGATGCGGTGATTGAGGGGCCGGGGCTGGCGCGGTTCGGCCTTGTCGAAATGCTGATTGAAGTACTCGAAGTTCCCACAGAAGTCGAAGACGTAGAACTCGCTCTTGTGCTTGCCGGGACCGAAGAGGTCCTCGCGCAGGCGCGTTCCCCGGCCGATCATCTGCCAGAACTTCGACTTCGAGCGGACTTTCTTGAAGAGGACGAGGTTGACGATCTCGGGCACGTCGATGCCGGTGTCGAGCATGTCGACGGAGATCGCAATCTGGGGGTTCCCCTGCGGGTCCTTGAACTTCTCGATGAGGTCCTGCGAGCTGTCCGTCTGGTGGGTGATGATGCGGGCGAACTTCCCGCCGAACGACGGGTAATTGATGTCGAAGCGCTCCTGGATGAATTCGGCATGCTTCTGGTTCTGGGCGAAGATGATCGATTTGCCCAGCTTGTCGCCGCTTTCGACCTTGAGGCCGTCGGTCATGAGCTTCTCGAGGACGAGGTCGACGGTGCTCGTGTTGAAGAGGTAGGTGTTGAGTGCCGCCGAGTGGACACTGTCGGGGATCTCTCCGTCCTCCCATTCCAGAGCGTCCCAGTTCGAGCGTTCCTCCTCGTCGAGCTCGTCGTAGTGGATGCCCTCGTCGAGGAACTTCGTGCCGAGGTTGAACTCGCGCGGGGGAACGAGATATCCGTCCTCGATGGCGTCCTCGAGGGTGTAAGCGCCGGTCGGGACTCCGTCCTCGATGTTGAAGAGGCTGAAGGTGTTCTTGTCGATCTCATCCTTCGGTGTGGCGGTGAGGCCGAGCAGCAGGGAGTCGAACCAGTCGAAGATCGCGCGGTACTTCTGATAGACGCTGCGGTGGGCTTCGTCGATGATGACGAGGTCGAAGTAGCCGGGACCGAACATCGTGTCGTCCCCGTTGTCGATGAGTCCCATCATCGTCGGGTACGTCGAGGTGAAGATCCGGCCGGCGGCGCGTTCCTTCTTGCTGTCCTCGAGAAGGTTGACCGTGGTCACATGCGGAAGGTGGGCGGTGAACTCGCCGGTGGCCTGGCTGACGAGAGCCCTGCGATCGGCGAGGAACAGGACCCGCTTCACCCAGTTCGCCTTCATCAGCTGATCGACGAGGGCGATGGCCGTTCTCGTCTTCCCCGAACCGGTGGCCATGACGAGCAGAGCCTCGCGTTGCTTGGCATCGAACGCGGCTCCGACCTGGGCGATCACCTGCTTCTGATATCCCCGGTTGACGACCGCGGGGTTGACCGGCTGCCCGTCGAGACGGGCACGCGTGGTGCGGCGTTGGACGAGCAGCTCGAGTTCGTCCCGGGTGTAGAACCCCTTGACGACGCGGGGCGGGTAACCGGCGGCATCGTCCCAGATGTGGTGTTCGTCGCCGTTGGAGTAGAAGATGACGGGTCGGCGACCGAAGCGCTTCTCCAAGCCGTCGGCGTAGCGCTCGGCCTGGTCCCGTCCCTTCTCGACGCTCGCCGAGGTGCGTTTGGCTTCGAGCACGGCCACCGGTTTGCCGTCGGCACCCCAGAGGACGTAGTCGGCGTACCCGACACCTGAGGGGGTGTTGAGACCGGAGATGCGGTACTCGCGGACATTGGGTGCGTCGAGGTCCCAGCCGGCGGCTTCGAGATCCTGGTCGATGAGTTCGAGGCGGGTACGGTCCTCCTTCCAGTCCTGGGAATCCAGGGTGGACTGCTTGCGGCTCTGGGCCTCCTGGATCTGCCGTTTGAGTTCGGCGATCTCGGCGTCCTTGTCGGCGAGCTGCGTCGAGACCTCGGCAGTGACTTCAGCCAGTCGCTTCCGGGCAGCGGCGAGCTCCTCATCCTGCCGAGCGAACTTCTCGGCGAGCTTGGACACCTCGGCGCGGCTGAGGGGAGCGGCCCGGCGGGCCAGGGTGGGATCGAATTGCGTCCCCGCGGGGACGTCATCGGGGACGCGCGAATGGTGGAAGGCCGCCCAGATGAGGACGAGGTAGAGCTCACTCAGTGCTTTGACGGCGGCATCGACGGGCACCGGCGAGTCGTTGTGGACCGCGTTGTTGCCGATCTTGCGGAGGAAGGTGAGCTTCTGGTGGATGCCGAGTCCGGTGACGGCTTTGAACTTGGCATCGTTGATCCGGGCGGCCAGGTCGTCGCGGTAGGGGACCGGGATGTCGAGGACTTCGTAGAGGTGGAGGACGAGCCGTTCGATGCCGCGGCGGGAGTAGATGCAGGCCGAGCGGGGATCGGAGAAGACATAGGATTCGGCGCGTGCGCAATCGGCGAAGATCGTCGGCCATTCGGCCTGGATGAACCCGAAGTTCGACATCGTCACTTCCTTGCGGCGGCGGACCGGTCATGCTGTCTGTAGTGTCGAGGACCATCTTGCCAGGTGGGGCTGACATGGGCGAGTGGCTGGCGGGAACCTCTGGTCGAGCAGTTCACGGGGGAGCGGAATCGGTTCTGGCGTTCGAATGCGACAGTCCGGCCGCGAATCCATCGGCATAGGAATCGATCATTTCGGAGGCGTAAGCACTGCGCATATGGCTCACCAGAAGCTGTCGCTGTTGAGGACCGCCTGGCCATCGGCGGGTGTGAACGCCTCGGCAGCGATTCGTGCGTAGTGGTAGCTTGCGGCTGCAACGATATCGGCACCTGTCGCGTCGAGTGCCTCATCGTCTTCCCACACCTCATCGTCGAATGGATCTTCGGAAAGGGCTTCGAGGATAACCCCGAGGTCCAGCCCGTCCTTGGGGTTAGCCTGATGGCGATCCCTCCAGGCGAGAATCTTCAGTGCTGTCTGAGCAGGGGCGGCTGCAGCGCGGATCTCAGTTCCTTGAGGCATCCTCACGGTCACGGACGTCGCATATGCCTCTTGAATGCCGGTCACATCGAGGAGATGGTCGTCTGCGAACAGGACTCCGCGGTCTCTCTCGATTCCACCGAATGGAACGACATCGACCTCAACACCGAGCACCGTGAATTTGTGCAGTGGGCGGCCCTTTCGACGAGTGCGATCGAGGCGGTGTGCGAGCGCTGTGAATTGCTCATAGTCGCGAACGGCGACGGCGATGTCGACATCCTTGGTTGCCCGGACGGGGTCACTTTCCTGGAGAGCATGGATGACGAGGTCGCGGGCCGCCGCACCGACGACAAGAAGATCGAGGTCGAGCGAGCTGCAGGCAGTCACCAGCTCGGCGAGCACCTCCTCAGGGACGGCGATGTCTGTCCGGCCGGTCAAATCGATCATCGGTCAGCGCCGAAGTACTGGGTTCGGATCTCGTCAAGCCGGGGGTCGTTCTCGAGCAGGAGATCTGCTCGTATGAGCAGCTTGGGTGCGGTTCCGTTCTTCGGTGGCACCGGCAGTGTCTTCCACAATGCCGGTCGAATCCGGATCCAACCGTCTTCCGCCCGTCGGAGGCGGCCCTGACGGGTAAGCGCCTTCCACTGGTGGGCGTCGCCGTCGAAGTGAATGAGCGCCGAGGCGGGTCGGATCGGGGCGCCGAGACGGGCGGCTGCGATCTCGGATCCAAGCAGGGCTCCTGGTGGGAGCACTGCATCGAGCACGTCCGAGGGATTCTTCCAGACATCGCTGGTGAATCGTTCCTCGGGCCACGCACTGGGTTGCATCGCCGAATAGGCGGAAATCCACTCATCTTCCAGCGCGGAGAGCCGCAGAAACTCATTGCCCTCTTCATCCAGTATCGGCGGGACCCGTTCCCGCAGCGCGCGAATGACACGGTTGACTGTTCCGACCGAAGCTCCTGAGCTCATTGCCAAAGAACGTTGGGAGGGCGTGTGACCGTAGAAGTCGTGTGCGACGAGAAGAGTGAAAGTCACCGGAAGACCGGTCTTGGTGAAGGGAGCGGCAGAACTTGCAGGTCTGTTCGCCTCGGGACCGCGTTTGCCCGTCATCTCGATGACGAGGCCATCGCTTCGCAGGGAAGCATTTCCTGCTGAGTCGGCGTACCCGCCCCAGCCGCGTTGGTGGAGTTCTTGCGCACGGGCGGGAGTCACCCGGTCAGTGAGGAGGATGGTTTGCGGATCGTGAGGGAGCAGAGAGAGGTCGGCAGGGGAGATCTTCGGGCTCGTGATCGCAGGAAAATCGAAGCGTGAGTCTCCTGTGTCGACGGTGAGGGTTCCAGATACGGCGTGCCCGTAGATGTTGTCACCGTCTGTCCACTCGGCCCGCACGTTGAGGTCGGCGAGGCGGGACAGTGCCTGATTGATGACTGCGCGCACCGCGTTGTTCGCGTGTTCAACGTTTGCCATGCGTTCAGGATACTTGAACACGGTCAATTTTTGAACATTTATCGAGGGCGCAGCTACTCGAAGTAGTCCTCGTCGATCTTGACGATCTCGACAGTGCGGCTGACTTGGACGCCGACGCCGTACCTGATCATCAAGCTGGCCAGACGAGTTCCATCGATGAGGATGACGCGAGTATTCACTGACTCGGCGTATTGGCGTGCGGCCGGGCTGTACTTGGCCGTGGTGATGAACACGCCGCGGTCTGCTTGGACGCCGTGGAGCGCACCGACAAAGGCCTGGATATCAGGGCGGCCGACGGTGGAATCGAGGGCATTACGTTTGGCTTGGATGTAGACGCGGTTGAGACCCAGCACGTCCTGGTCGACTACTCCGTCGATTCCGCCATCGTTGCTCAGTTGTGTGCGAGCTGCCGCTCCGTCTGCTCCGGCATAACCCATAGCGACGACGAGGTCGACTACTGTTTGCTCGAAGAACGCAGGTTCGTTCTGGTGCAACCGTTGCAGAATCTCTTCGGCGACGGCATTGTGGATCCTGTCCACGCCGTTCTGAATCTGCTCGATCGGATCGAGCGTGACCTCTGTGTGGTCCGCCGCTGATTCAACTTCGGCACTCTGCTCGACTGGGGCAACTGTCGGCGTGTAGGGGACAAGTCCGTGCGCCTTTCCGGACTTGATGAGGTTATTCACTTCGACCTCGGTATGGATGGTCGGAATAATGCGTTTGAGTTTCTGCCCTCCATCCGTGATCGAATAGTTTCCCCGCGTCGGGCGGTCAAGGGCATTGATTCGGCTGAGGTAGGAGATCGCCCAGCCGATGCGGTTTTTGTACGTCTCGCCGCCTGAGCTGATCCGCTCTGCCATTTGGTCCGCAGTGAGACCAGTGTGATCGGCGACGAGCGAGAAGATTTCGCTTCGGCTATAGGTGCGTCCCTCCTCGAGCACCTGGAGTATAGGCGTCAGGAACCCTGTCCACGCCGGCATTTGGGTTGTCACAGTTCACCCCGGAAGGCTCGGGACTGGAGGGATGCGAACAGGTGGTCGCTCTGCAGATAAGCTGCTCTTGCCATATCGATTTGACCTTCAACGAGTGAGGATCGAGTTTCAAACTCATCCTGCAGATTGAGTGGAGCGATCTTGATGGTGAACGATCTAATTAAATTCAAATTCAGATTCGCTTGATTTCCGCCGCGCGCTGATGATCGAAGGCGCTCGTATCCTATCCGGAGTTGAGTGAGAACGAACTGAGAGTTTATCTCACTGCTGGGAGGAAGTACAGCGCAAGCCTGATTGGTGGTAGCCGGTATTCCGAGAATGGCTGCTCGCCCACGAGTCTTCCCCTGACCGTACATTGCTATGATTAGCGATCCGGCAGGGTGCAACTTTAATCCCGCGGATTCCCGACCGCTTTGCGTGACTTTTTCCTCTGTGTCGAGAATCCGTCCATCCACTTCTCCGGTCTTTACCCAAGGGATTGAGCCTCCAAAAAAGCTTGGATCTCTTCTGTCTGGGGTCGAACCGGAGCTGACCGAAAATAGGTTTCCAAGCTGTTCGTATTCATTGAACCCCGCGAACATGTCGTGAAAAATTGACTGGTGGAGTGAAGTAAGGTGAGCAATTGTTTGGCGGCGCTTCTGGCGGATGGCGTCTGCCTTGTCGAGGATTTCGGCGATTCGGCGTTGCTCGTCGACAGGAGGGAGAGGGATCCGCACTTCCGCTAGTGCGCTTGGCTTGATGCGCGGAAGATTCGCACCAGTGGCCTTGGAAGCTACTTTCGACACCGTCGGTGACCACGATAGGAAGTAGTAAAGGTACGCGCGGTCAACGAGACCACTTGGCGTGATGGGCAGTATGTCTGTGCTGCATACTCCGTCAAAGTCTGGTGTGGCGATTTTAGCTAGATTGGGTCGAAGTTTTCCATAGAGGATCTGGTTTCGGTTGAACTTATGTTTGGTGCTAGTGATGCCAGCTTTTCCGGATGTTGAGGGTGTTATCCGTCGGCTGCTTTTCTCTATATGTTCAAGGCCTAAATAATAGGTGTCGCCTGAAATCTCGGTGGGCTTGATGAGCGCAGTATCGATCGATGCAACCTCACCCAACGGAACCATTTTCATGACAGCATCGCCTTCAGCTCGGCCAGGTCCGCAGCGATTTCAGCATCGAGCTTCTCGATGTCGGCGATGATGTCGAGCGGTGCTCGATGTTCAACCTCCTCGTACTCGATTTCCTTGTAGCGATTGATCGAGAGGTCGTAGCCATGCTCGGCGATTTCCGCCTTGGGGACCGTGAACGACTTCTCGGTCCGGGCTCGTTCGCGTTCGGCACCGTCGCGTTCGGCCCACCGCTCGATGACATCCGGAAGATCGTTCGCCTCGATGGGCGCCCGCTTGTCATCGAGGCTGAACCCGTCGGCCTGGACGTCGTAGAACCACACCTCGTCAGTGCCGCCGGACATCGTCTTCGTGAAGAACAGGATTGCCGTCGACACCCCTGCATAGGGCTTGAACACACCGCTGGGCAGTTTGACGACGGCTTCGAGCTTCTGATCCTCGACGAGGATGCGACGCAGCTCCTTGTGCGCCTTCGTCGACCCGAAGAGCACACCATCGGGGACGATGACGGCTGCGCGACCGCCAGTGCGCAGGAGTTTGAGAAACAGCGCCAAGAACAGCAGCTCGGTCTTCTTCGTCTTGACCACGCGCTGCAGGTCCTTCGACGTCGCTTCGTAGTCAAGGGACCCGGCGAACGGGGGATTGGCAAGGATGAGGCTGAACCTCTCCGCCTCGCCACTCGCACCCTCGGAAAGGGAGTCGCGGTAGCGGATGTCCGGCTGCTCGACTCCATGGAGCAGCATGTTCATCGATCCGATGCGCAGCATCGTCGAATCGAAGTCGTAGCCATGGAACATACTGTTGTGGAAGAAGTGCCTCTGCTCCTTGTTGGTGAACACCTCAGGATGGGTGGAGCGCAGGTGATCCTGCGCTGCGACGAGGAAGCCGGCAGTGCCGCACGCCGGATCGCAGATCTCGTCGTCAGGTCGCGGCGCGGTCATCGCCACCATGGTCTCGATGATGTGACGAGGAGTGCGGAACTGCCCGTTCGTCCCGGAGCTCGCGATCTTCGACAGCAGGTACTCGTAGAGGTCCCCGTTCGTGTCGCGATTATCCATCGGGATGTCGCTGAGCAGGTCGATGACCTTCGAGAGCAAGTGCGGACTCGGGATCGTGAACCGCGCATCGCGCATGTGGTCGCCGTACGTCGAGCCATCGCCTCCCAGGTTGCGCAGGAATGGGAAGACGCCCCCGGAGACCACCTCGTAGGCCACCTCGGCGTCAAGATTCTTCAGACGATTCCACCGGAAGTCCTGCTGGCCGGGTCCGAAAGTCGGGTTCTCGACGGACTCGCCGGTGAATTCGGCCTCTTGTTCCTTCCGGGTCTCGATCTCGTCGAGCCGCCGGATGAACAGTAGATAGGTGATCTGCTCGATCACCTCGAGCGGGTTGGAAATCCCTCCCGACCAGAACGCGTTCCAGATCTGGTCAACCTTGTTTTTCACATCTCCCGTAATCACGATCCCGAGCATATCCAAGGCCACGGACTCGAGACGACCGGGGGCGGACTCTTGAACCCATGACGGGGCAGTGCTTGACTGAGTTGAGCAGTTTCAGCGTGCAATCACATGTTCGAGGGGGAGCGATGGGCAAGGTCGCCTGGGGATTCACGTGCTCGATCGACGGATTCATCACCGGACCCGGCCATGACATGTCGTGGCTCTCGGCCGCGGAGCCGATGGCCGAGGGCACGACGGAGGACCTGGCGTCGGAGGTCGCCGTCATCATCAGCGGGCGGGCCGGCTATGACGCCGCGAAAGCGCAGGCCGAAATCCGCGACGACCTCACCTCCGAGGCCTATGGCGGGGCGTGGTCGGGGACGGAGTTCGTCCTCACGCACCGCCCGGAGGAGCTCGCCGACGACCCGACCGTCGTCGCCCTCAACTGCTCCGTCGTCGAGGCGATCGACCGGGCCCAGGAGATCGCGGGCGACCGTGACATCCAGATCATCAGCGCCGACATCGCCCGCCAGGCGCTCGACCACGATCTCATCGACGAGCTCCAGGTCTTCGTCGCCCCCGTCTTCCTCGGCGACGGGACGAGGATCTTCGATGTGCCGGGTGGGCGGCGCGTCGACTGGGAGCTCAAGGAGATCGACGAGGCGAACCGCCGCAGCTTCGCCCGCACCTACCGGCCGAAGGGGCGATCCTCCGAGTGAGGCGCAGGTCCGCTCGGACCCCTGGCCCGTGTCAGCTCTGCGGCGTACCGTTGCAGCATGTGCAGAAACATCAGGACCCTGCATAACTTCGCACCGGCTGCCACGACCGAGGAAGTTCACGCGGCGGCGCTGCAGTACGTGCGCAAGATTGCGGGCACGACGAAACCGTCCAAGGCCAATGAAGCGGCGTTCGACCGTGCCGTCGAGGAGGTCGCCCACGCCACCGCGCACCTGCTCGACTCGCTCGTGACGAACGCCCCGCCGAAGAACCGTGAGGAGGAGGCGGAGAAGAGACGGGCGAAGGCGCTTGCCTCCGATCGCTACGGGTGAGCCCACGGCAGACACGAGCGATGGCACGGGAGAGCCCGGATCGGAGGCTGTCGCTCCGATCCGGGCTCTGCGGTGATCCGCCCTGGTTCCGCGCTCACCCAGCACGGGTGTTCATCCGGGCTCTGCGCTCATGAGGGCTGAGTGCCCGAACGGTCTGAGCGCTCATGTGGTCGGCGTGCTCAGGCGGCCACCGATTCGCGTCCCGCCTCGGCCGTGACGCTGAGCCGATTCTCGGCGACGGTCACGGCGACGGTTCCGCCCTCGGCCACCGCCTCGGTGACGAGGAGGTCGGCCACCCGGTCGTCGATCTCGCGCTGGATCACCCGACGCAGGGGGCGGGCGCCGTACTCCGGTTCGTGACCGGCCTCGGCCAGCCAGTCGAGAGCCGCATCCGAGACCTCGAGCCGGATGCCCTGAGCCGCCAGGCGCTCACGGGAGCGTTCGAGCTGCAGGCCCACGATGACGCGCAGCTGCTCACGGTCGAGCCGGGAGAACATCACGGTGTCGTCGATCCGGTTGAGGAACTCCGGACGCATGACCTCCTTGAGCCGGCCCATGACCTTGGCCCGCAGGTCCTTGTCGGTCACGGTCGCATCCGCCGAGGCGAACCCGAGCGGAGCGCTGCCGGACATGAACTCCGATCCCAGGTTGCTCGTCATGATGACGACCGTGTTGCGGAAGTCCACGGTGTGCCCCTGACCATCGGTGAGCCGACCGTCGTCGAGGACCTGGAGCAGCAGGTTGAAGGCATCCGGATGGGCCTTCTCCACCTCGTCGAGGAGGATCACCGAGTACGGACGCCGGCGCACCTGCTCGGTGAGCTGACCCGCCTCGTCGTAGCCGACGTAGCCGGGAGGCGCACCGACCAGCCGCGAGACGGTGTGGCGCTCGCCGAACTCGCTCATGTCGAACCGGATCATCGCCGACTCGTCGTCGAAGAGCGTGGCGGCCAGGGCCTTGGCCAGCTCCGTCTTGCCGACACCCGTGGGGCCGAGGAACAGGAAGCTGCCGATCGGCCGGTTCGGGTCGCCCATGCCGGTCTGACTGCGGCGGATGGCCTTCCCGACCGCGGTCACGGCGTCGTCCTGGCCGATGACCCGCGTGTGCAGCTCCTCCTCCAGGTTCGCCAGCCGGGCCTTCTGGTCCTGGGTCATCCGGGTCGCGGGAATGCCGGTGGCGCGCGAGACGACCTGGGCGATCTGCTCGGCGTCGACGACCCCGGCCGAACCAGCGGAACCGGACGACACAGACGCGACATCGGACTTCGTCGCCGCCTCGAGCTGCTCGGTGACCTCGGTGATCTCGTCGCGGATCTGACCGGCCCGCTCATAGTTCTCGACCTGGATGGCGGCGTTCTTCTCCGCCTCCAGCTCGGCGAGCCTCGCTTGCAGCGCCGCGGTGTCGACGACAGGCCCGCGCCGCAGCGAGAGCCGGGCGCCGGCCTGGTCGATGAGGTCGATCGCCTTGTCGGGAAGGAACCGGTCGGTGATGTAGCGGTGGGAGAGGGTGACCGCGGCCTCGATGGCCTCGGGCGTGTAGGTCACGTGGTGATGCTCGGCGTAGCGGTCCTTGAGCCCGTCGAGGATGCGCACAGCGTCCTCGACGCCGGGCTCTCCGACCATCACCGGCTGGAACCGACGCTCGAGGGCCGAGTCCTTCTCGATCGTCCGATACTCCTTGAGCGTGGTCGCCCCGACGAGCCTCAGCTCGCCGCGAGCGAGCCGGGGCTTGAGGATGTTGCCCGCGTCCATGGAGTTCGCCTCGCCGCCTCCACCGGCGCCGACCATCGTGTGGAGCTCGTCGACGAAGACGATCGTGTTCCCGTCGGCGGCGATCTCGTCGAGAGTCCCCGTCAGCCGCTCCTCGAAGTCACCGCGATAGCGGGTGCCTGCGAGCATCCCGGGCAGGTCGAGGGAGATGACGCGCTTTCCGGCGATCTGCGCGGGAACGTCGCCGGAGTGGATGGCCTGGGCCAGCCCCTCGACGATCGCGGTCTTGCCGACACCCGCCTCGCCGATGAGCACCGGGTTGTTCTTCGTCCGGCGGGCGAGGATCTCGATGGTCTGCTCGATCTCGTGCGAGCGGCCGATCACCGGGTCGAGGCGCCCCTCGGCAGCCAGCGCGGTGAGGTCGGTGCCGAACTTCTCGAGCAGCGACCCCTGAGCCTCCGAGCCCGGATTTTCCGCACCCTGAGTCGGCTGGCCGGCTCCCGCCTCGGCGGCGGCCTGGGCACCGGCCTGCAGGGAGGCCTGGGTGACCCCGGCCTGGGCGAGGATGCGACCGACGGGCATCTCCTGGTTGAGCACGAATGCGAAGAAGATGTGCTCGGGATCGATGTAGGTCGAGCCGAAGGCGCGCGCGACCTGGTGGGCGTCGAGCAGCGCGCGCTGAGCCGAGCCGGTCAGCGCCACCGCTCCGTCGGCGGCGGACTCCGCCGCCGCGGGCAGGCGCTCCTCGACCGCGCGGGCGATCGCCGTGGGGTCGGCGCCCGCCTGCCGGATCGTCGCCGCGCCCGGATCCGACTCGGTCATGATGCGCAGGATGTGGAGGGCGTCGACCTCGGACTGACCGTGCTCCCTGGCGAAGACGGCGGCGCGGTCGATGACCTCATGACTGCGCTTGCTCAGCAGGCGGTTGAGATTGACCGGACGACCCTGACGAGCGCCAGTCTGCCCCTGGAGCAGGCGGGCGAGGAACTCGTCGAACGAGTCTGAACCGGAACCGGCAGGACCGAAGAAAGTAGCCAATGTTCCCTTCCTTAGAAAGTTGAGTGTACCTGACTCAATCAACCACGCTGAGGTTGGAGTTATTCCCGCCGATCGACGACGACCGGGACGTCAGTCGACGACGACCTTCCCCTGCGCGGCGAGGTCGTGGGTGATCCGCGCCGAGGCGGTCCGCAGCGCCGACATGATCGCCGGGACCCCGACGTTGTGCTCGGCGTCGACGACCACGCCGAGGGCCGCGATCGCCATCCCGTCGGACCCGAACACGGGCACGGCGATGCCGGACGTGCCCTCGTCGATGTGCCCGACGGTCTCGGCGAAGTGGTGCGTGCGGATCGTCGCGAGCATGCGGCGCAGCCGGGCCGGGTCGGTCGTCGTGTTCGGGGTCAGGGAGGCCAGGTCCCCGCGCAGATACCCCTCGCGCACGTGCTTCGGCGCATGCGCGAGCAGGACGAGCCCGCAGGAGGACGCGTGCGCCGGCAGCCGGCCGGCGACCTTCGAGCGGTGGATGACCGCGGTCGGCGTCGACATCCGCTCGATGAAGAGGACCTCCCTCTCGCGGAGGATCCCCAGCTGGGTGTTCTCCCCGACGAAGCCGTGGACGGCCATCATATGCGGGCGCGCCACCGAGGCGAGGTCGACGGCGTCCGAGGCCCGATTCGCCAGCTCCCACATCCCGACCCCGATGCGCAGCCTCCCGCCCGGGTCCCGCTGGAGCAGATTGTGGCGCATCATGTCGCCGATGAGCCGATAGGCCGTCGACTTCGGCAGCCGGGCCCGCTCGGACAGCTCCTCGGTGGTCAGGCTGGGGTGGTCGGGATCGAACGCCGCGAGCACCCGCACGAGGCGGTCGATCATCGAATCGCCGGAGGGAGAGTTCGCCATAGAGCGAATCGTAGCCCTGAAACGGGGTAGCTCCCAATGAATGAGAACACCATGGCGAGGCGTGTCGGGCGTCACTAACGTGAGCAGTCGGTGGCCCTGTCCGTTCGACCAGCGCCCCCGAGGTCCCGACGATGCCAGTCCCACTGCGAAGGAGCAGAAGCCGATGCCGACAGTCACCGTGCGCCACGTGGTCCACGAGCTCATGGCCTTCCACGGCATGACCTGCGTGTTCGGCAATCCCGGCTCCAACGAGCTGCCCTTTCTCAAGGACCTTCCCGCCCGCTACGTCCTCGCCCTCCACGAAGCCACCGCCGTGGCGATGGCCGACGGGTACTCCCAGATCACCGGACGACCGGCGCTCATCAACCTCCACGCCGCGTCCGGCACCGGCAATGGGCTCGGCGCGCTGACGAACTCGGTCATCTCCCGCTCCAAGCTCGTCATCACCGCCGGTCAGCAGGTCCGCGACATGGTCGGTCCCGAGGTCATGCTCGCCAATGTCAGGGCACCCGCCCTGGCCGAGCCCCTCGTCCACCTCTCCCTCGAGCCCCTGAGCGCCGGCGACGTCCCCCGCGCGTTCTCCCAGTCCGTGCTCGCCGCCGAGGACGGACCCGTCTACCTCTCCGTACCCTACGACGACTGGGACGCCGAGGTACCCGCGGCCCTGGTCGCCCAGCTCTCCCGGCGCGTCGTCTCCGGCCGAACCGTCGACCCGCAGGTCATCGCCGATCTCGGTGCGAGGCTGAGCGCGGCCGCAACACCTGCTCTCGTCCTCGGCCCCGACGTCGACGACGAGCGCGCCTGGGCGTCCTCGATCGCCCTCGCCGAGGCGCACGGACTCCCGGTCTGGGCCGCGCCGTCCCTCTCGCGCCTCCCGTTCCCCAACCGGCACCCGCTCTTCCAGGGAGTCCTGCCGGCGGGGATCGCGCCCATCGGCGACATCCTCGGCGCCCACGACCTCGTGCTCGTCATCGGCGCCCCCGTCTTCCGCTACCACCAGTGGGTTCCAGGTCAGTACCTGCCGGAGACCACTGAGCTCATCCAGATCGGCGATGACGTGCGGGCCGCGGTCCGCGCGCCCTTCGGCGACGCCCTCATCGCCGATCCCGTCGAGATCATCCGCGCCCTCGCCGAGGCGACGGCCGGTCCCGGTCGACCAGCGGGCGTCGGAGCGGGCAGTCCCCGGGAGGCAGGCAAGGACGAGACCGCGGCACCGCGCACGGCCATCCCGGCTCCGGCCGCCTCGGCGAGTGAGGGAGTGCTCCACCCGGAGGAGGTGTTCGCGGCCCTGCGCGAGACCATGCCGGGCGACACGCGGTTCGTCGTCGAGTCGACGTCGACGAACGCCGCCTTCTGGGCGCAGATGGACCTCACGCATCCGGGGTCCTACTTCTTCCCGGCCTCCGGCGGACTCGGCTGGGGACTGCCCGCCTCGCTGGGCGTGGCCCTGGCCGATCCGCGGCGGCCGGTCGTCGCGGTCATCGGCGACGGTTCCGCCCACTACTCGATCTCTGCGCTGCGCACCGCCGTGACCGAGGACATCCCCGTCATCGTCGTCCTCCTGCGCAACGGCACCTACGGCGCCCTCGACTGGTTCGCCGACATGCTCGGCGTCGACAAGGCCCCCGGCCTCGACCTCGGCGTCGTCGACTTCGTCTCCATCGCCCGCGGCTACGGGATGGAGGCCGCCCACGCCGCCTCGCCGGCGGAGCTCGCTGCCCTGCTCGCCGAGGCCAGCGCCCGCGCGGCCGATCACGGGCAGTCGACGTTCATCGAGGTCGACACGGAGAAGACCCGGCCCGAGAAGCCGCGCACCGACGGCGAGCCGGAAGCCGGCGCCGCCGAAGGCGACGAGGACCCGTCGACCGGTGCGAGGCCCGGGTCCCAGACTCGACCCCAGACAGAACAGTTCCCATCCGACGACGAACAGGGAGTACAGCGATGAGCACGAGCAGTTTCCTCGGCACCGACTGGCACGGACGCATCTTCACCGGCAGCTGGACGGCCGGTGCCGCGGCGACCTACGACGTGGTCGAACCGGCCACGGGTAGGACACTCGCCACCCTCGGCGCCGCCGATGCCGAGGACGTGAGGGATGCCGCGACCCGGGCCGCCGCCGCGCAGAGGGAATGGGCACGCACGGCCCCGGCCGACCGCGCCGCGGTGCTCCGGAAGGCCGGCGCCCTGTGGGCCGAGCACGCCGAGGAGATCGCGGACTGGATCGTCCGCGAAGCCGGCTCCATCCGCCCCAAGGCCGCCCTCGAGCTGGCCATGGCCGAGCAGATCTGCTTCGAATCCTCCGCCCTGCCCAGTCACCCCCAGGGGCAGGTGCTCACCTCGAACGAGCCGCGCTGGTCGTTCTCCCGCCGCGTTCCGGCCGGCGTCGTCTCCGTCATCGCCCCCTTCAACTTCCCCCTCATCCTCTCCATCCGCTCGGTCGCCCCGGCGCTGGCGCTCGGCAACGCCGTGCTGCTCAAGCCGGACCCGCGCACCGCGGTGTGCGGGGGAGTGACCCTGGCCCGGATCTTCGCCGAGGCGGGACTGCCCGAGGGACTCCTCCAGGTCCTGCCCGGCGGACTCGAGGTCGGTGAAGCCGTCGTCTCGGCACCCGAGGTCTCGGTCATCTCCTTCACCGGTTCGACCGCCGCGGGCCGGAAGGTCGGCGAGGCCGCCGGGCGACTCCTCAAGCGCGTGCACCTCGAACTCGGCGGGAACAACGCGCTCGTCGTCCTGCCCGGAGCCGATGTCGAGGCGGCCGCCTCGGCGGGAGCCTTCGGGTCCTGGATGCACCAGGGCCAGATCTGCATGACGACGGGACGCCACCTCGTCCACGACTCCATCCACGACGAGTACGTGAGTGCGCTCGCCGAGCGGGCGCGGCGGCTTCCCGTCGGCAACCCCGCCACCGATGACGTCGCGCTTGGTCCGATCATCGACGAGGCTCAGCGCACCCGGGTGCGCGACATCATCGACAAGGCGCAGGCCGACGGCGCCCGACTCGCTGCCGGAGGTGCCGGCGAGGGGGCGTTCGTCCCGCCCACCGTGCTCACCGACCTCTCGCCGTCGAACCCCGCCTGGACGCAGGAGATCTTCGGGCCCGTGGCCCCTGTGACCCGCTTCTCCACTCTCGCCGAGGCGGCGGAGACCGTCAATGCGAGCGAGTACGGTCTCTCGCTCGGCATCCTCGGCGATGTCGGCATGGCCCTGGAACTCGCGGACCTCGTCGACACCGGCAAGGTCCACATCAACGAGCAGACCGTCTCCGACGAGGCGAACGTGCCCTTCGGAGGCATGAAGGACTCCGGCAACGGCTCCCGCTTCGGCGGGGCCGAGGCCAACATCGAGGCCTTCACCGAGACCCAGTGGATCACGATGCGCTCACAGATCGCGCCGTACCCGTTCTGACCTTCACCCCCGACGACCCGTCGGCCGGGACCCCTCGGCCGACCCCGTGAACTGGAGACACCGATGTCCTCACCATCCCTTGACGCCGCACCGGACACCGCCCGGATGACCCGCTGGCCGGCGGTCCTGTGCTGGCTCGCCGTCGCCCTCGAGGGCTTCGACCTCGTCGTCCTCGGCGCCGTCATCCCGGAGCTGCTCGCCACCCGGGCGCTCGGATTCACCCCGGAGGCCGCGACGCTCGTCGCCACGATGAGCCTCGTCGGCGTCGGCCTCGGCGCGGCGGCCGTCGGCCCCATCGTCGACCGCTTCGGCCGCCGCTACTCGATCATCGCGTGCGTGCTCATCTTCAGCGTGTTCACGCTCCTCGTCGCCTTCGCCCCGAATGTCGCGCTGTTCACGACATTCCGCTTCATCGCCGGCCTCGCCCTCGGCGCAGTCATGCCCAGCTGCCTGGCCTACATCAGCGAGCACAACAGATCGGGCAAGACCGGGAAGGCCACGACGCTGACGATGACCGGCTACCACGCCGGAGCCGTGGCGATCTCGCTGCTCGCCGTCTTCTACTCGCACAACTGGCATCTGCTCTTCATCGCCGGCGGAGTCGCGGGTCTGCTCATGCTGCCGCTGCTGTGGTGGAAGCTGCCGGAATCCCAGGGGTTCCTCGCCGCGCGGGCGGCGAAGGACGCGGAGACCGCCGCGGTGGGGAATTCCGCCGGCACCGCCTCGGCGCGTGATTCCGCCTCGGCGAGGGAATCGGCCGGCTCGGCGGCTCCCGATGCCGTCGTCAACGACGCGCTCGCCGAGAAGACCGGAATGGCCGGACTGTTCGCGGGCCGGTACAAGCTCGTCACGATCGGCGTCTGGGTGGCGAGCTTCATGGGGCTGCTGCTCGTCTACGGCCTCAACACCTGGCTGCCGAAGATCATGGCCGATGCCGGCTACCCGGTCGCGGACTCGCTCGTCATGCTGTTCGTCATGAACGTCGGCGCGGTCGTCGGCCTCGTCATCGCCGGCTGGCTGGCCGACAAGCACGGGACGAAGCCGATCGTCCTCATGTGGTTCCTCCTGGCGGCGGTGTTCCTCGCTGCGCTGAGCATCCCGATGTCCGGCCAGAACCTCGTCAACATCGCCGTGTTCATCACCGGGGTGTTCGTGTTCTCGGCCCAAGTGCTCGTCTACGCCTTCGTCTCCGCGATCTACCCGGCCCAGGCGCGCGGCACCGCCCTGGGGATGGCCTCGGCGGTGGGCCGGATCGGCGCGATCGTCGGCCCCTTCATCACCGGCACCCTGGTCAGCGCGGGCATCGCCTACCCATGGGGCTTCTACCTCTTCGCCGTCGTCGCCGTCCTCGGGTTCGCCGCGATGTCGATCGTGCCCAAGAAGGTGTGACGCCATCAGGTGAGAGGCGCGATCGCCGGCTTCCATCGACATCCGTCAGCAGCAGAAATCTTGCGCCGGGAGCACGGAGTTTGCCGAGTCGTCGCCGCGATGTTCAGCGCGGTGGCCCTACTTAGCCACGTCGGCCCCAGCCAGAAGTGGGGCCGACGCGGCTAAGTGGTCCTCTCGGCGGAGCGACCGCCTTGGAGGGATGGGAACTCAGGCCTTGAGGTCGGCAGCAGGCTACCGCAGGCGTGTCAGTGATGAAGAGTTGAAGAATGGCCTTGTCGAGCGATTTGATTTGAACTGGATTGACGAACGAGTGGAGAAACATGGCGGCCTACTCAGTAATCTGAAGCCGTCGGCTCTTCTTGGTAGGTAAACAACGACTACGCAAGCGGACCACTTCGCCTCGCCGGCCCCAGTTGTGACTGGGGCGTGCGAGGCGAAGTGGTCCGCTCGTGGTTCAGCAGGCCGCGACCCGGGGCCGCGACCCGGAGGTCAGCCCTTGAGCTCTGCCGCCAGCTGATGGAAGTCGCGGCTGGGGTTGCCGAAGCGGTGCAGAGTCATCGACACCGCCTGCTCCTGCACGTAGTAGCGCAGCTCCACGCGGCCCGAGGAGGTGACCGGCTCATCGATGATCGCCACTTCGGGTCGTGGCGCCGAGGCGGCGAGCAGCTCAGGCTCGAGCGTGCCGAGCACGCGGATGCGGGCACCCACCGTGTCGTCGTACTGACCACGGGTGACCATGTCGGCGAACGACTCCGCGGACTCCGTGCGGGCGGCGACGCCACGAGCGTTCGCGACGGCCTTGCGCACCTCGGCGGAGGCCTCATCGGAGACGCTCAGCTGCACCGTCGAGGAGACGGTCGCAGCGGCATGGAGGGACCGCTCGAGGTCGAAGACCGTCGCGTCCTTCGACACCCGCAGGGTCACCGGGCGAGGCCGGTAGCGGAAGATGTTCGCCTCCGAGTCCAGCCCGCTCGGATCCTTCGCCACGCCGAATTCGGACGCGAACCAGCGCTTGTCATCGGCCTTCGCGAGCTCGAGGCTCTGCTCGGTGCCGGCGGCACCCGGCAGCGAAGCCGGATCGTCGGAGTAGTGGCCGAAGAGCATGAGGTAGTTCGGGCCGCCGGCCTTCGAGCCGAGACCGACGGACGACTGCTTCCAGCCGCCGAAGGACTGACGCTGGACGATGGCGCCGGTGATGCCGCGGTTGACGTAGGCGTTGCCGACCTCGACCCGGTCGAGCCAGGTGCGCACCTCCTCGGGGTCGAGGGAGTGGATGCCGCCCGTGAGACCGAAGTCCACGGCGTTCTCGAACTCGATCGCCTCGTCGAGGTCACGCGCATGCATGAGGCCGAGCACGGGACCGAACACCTCGGTGAGGTGGAAGAAGGAACCGGGCTTGACGCCGTCCTTGATTCCCGGGCTCCACAGTCGACCGGTGTCGTCGAGCTGCTTGGGCTCGAGCAGCCACGATTCGCCCGGCTCGAGGGTGGTCAGGGCGCGCTTGAGCTTGTCCGAGGGATCCTCGGTCAGCGGTCCCATCGTCGAGGACAGGTTCGAGGGCCAGTCGACGACCATCGACGAGGCGGCGTCGACGAGCTGCCGGCGGTAGCGCTCGGAGTCATAGGTCGATCCGACCATGATGCCCAGCGACGCGGCCGAGCACTTCTGGCCGGCATGCCCGAACGCCGAGTACACGAGGTCGGCGACGGCGAGGTCGCGGTCGGCGGCCGGGGTGATGATGAGGGCGTTCTTGCCCGAGGTCTCCGCATTGACCTGGAGTTCCGGACGGAACGACTTGAACAGTGCCGCGGTCTCCGAGGCACCCGTGAGGATGACGCGGTCGACGTCCGGGTGGGCGACGAGGTGCTGACCGAGCTCACGCTCGATCGGAGCGCACAGCTGCAGGACGTCCTTGGGCACTCCGGCTTCCCACAGGCAGTCGACGATGAGCGCCGAGCAGTACGGGGTCGGCTTGGAGGGCTTGTGGATGACGGCGGATCCGACCGCCAGGGCTGCGACGGTGCCGCCGGTCGGGATCGCGACGGGGAAGTTCCACGGCGGTGTGACGACGACCATCGTGTCCGGGTGGAACTCGGCACCCTCGAGCTTCTCGAGTTCGAGGGCGTGGAGCGCGTAGTAGCGGATGAAGTCGATCGCCTCGGAGATCTCCGGGTCCGACTGGGACGGCATCTTGCCGACCTCGGCGGCCTCGACGGCGATGAACTCACCGCGACGGGCCGCGAAGATCTCGGCCGCGCGGTGGAGGATCTCCCCACGACCCGCAGCGCCCAGTTCCCGCCAGGCCTCGGCGGCCTGGCGGCCCTTCGCGATCATCTCGTCGAGCTGCTCGGTCGACTCCACCCGCGGGGTGGAGGGACGGCCCTCGAGGTATCCGGGGGCGGTCGCCTCGGCGACGATCTCCTGCACCCACTTCTGGTTCGCGGGCAGGGACGGATCGGTGTCGGGCTCATTGGCGAACACGGTCTGCGGTTCGCCGGGGACGTACTCCGCGGAGCGGTCCTGTCGGCGGTTGGGCAGCGGCGGGGTGTCGCCCTCGGCGGCAAGCGTCTCCTCGAGCTGCTCGACCGAGGCGCGGAACCGTCCGGCCTCCCGTTCGAAGATCGGGTTGCCGTTGGCGAGCTCGAAGATGCCGGACATGAAGTTCTCGCTGGCAGAGTTCTCCTCGAGGCGTCGCACGAGGTAGGAGATCGCCACGTCGAACTCCTGCGGGCGGACCGCGGGGACGTAGAGGAGGAGATCGCCGACGTCGTCGGAGACGGCCGCGGCCTGCTCCGTGGCCATGCCCTGGAGCATCTCGAACTCGACCCGCTCGGTGACGCCGCGGTCGACGGACAGGTGGTGGGCGAAGGCGATGTCGAAGAGATTGTGCCCGGCCACGCCGATGCGCATCCCCTTCATCCGCTCGGGGGTGAACAGCCAGTGGATGACGCGCTTGTAGTTGGCGTCGGTGCTCTGCTTGGAGTCGCACGTGGTCACGGGCCAGCCGGCGATCTCGGCGTGGACGGTCTCCATCGCCAGGTTCGCGCCCTTGACCAGGCGCACCTTGATACCGGCTCCGCCGTTCTCGACCCGCTCGGCCGACCACTCGCTCAGGCGCTGGATCGCGCCGAGGGCGTCGGGCTGGTAGGCCTGGATGACGATGCCTGCCTCGAGGTCCTTGAACTCGGGCTCGGAGAGCAGTCGGGTGAAGACGGCGATCGACATCTCGAGATCGCGGTACTCCTCCATGTCCATGTTGATGAACTTGCTGCCTGCCGGGGCCTTGGCGGCCTGCTGGTAGAGCGGTCGCAGCCGCTTGATGACGTAGTCGACGGTGTCCTCGAAGGCCCACATCGACAGCTGGGAGGCGACCGACGAGACCTTGATGGAGACGTAGTCGACGTCGGGGCGGGCGAGCAGACGCATGGTCTCCTCGAGGTGGTGATCGGCCTCGGCCTCACCGAGGACAGCCTCGCCGAGGAGGTTGATGTTGAGGCGATGCCCGTCAGCGGTGAGTGCGGCGACGGTCTTTCCGAACTGCTTGTCGCGGGCGTCGACGACCATGTGGCCGACCATCTGACGCAGGCGGGCGCGAGCGGCGGGGACGACGACCTGCGGGGCGACCTTGGCCAGTGCGGCGCCGGCCTTGATCTGCGCGCGGTCGAGCATCGACATCGTCTCGGGAGCGAGCTTGCCGATCTCGGTCAGGGCGTCGGCGGCGGCGTGGACGTCATCGGTGCGCACGACACGGTCGACGAAGCCGACCGTGAAGTCGAGCCCGTTGGGATCGGAGAGGACGGCGGAGAGACGCTCGGCAGCGGGGTTCTTCGCCGTCGACTTGTCCGCGGCGACCCGCAGCCACTTGCGCACGGTGTCGATGGAACGCCGGGTCAGCTGGTCGAGATTCGATTCGGTCTGCAGCAACTGCTTCGTCCTTCACTTCCGGTGAGCCCGGGAAGCGGTGTGCTCCGGGGCTGATGATGCGGTCTTCATGACGTGTTTCCCGCGTCATCACTGACGATTCACGGGATCGTGAGACCAGTATGCGCTCGGCGTTCGGCGCCGGGAAGACTGTTGTCGGGTTCAACGGACAGTTTGAGTCAGAAGTCGTAGAATTGCGGCGTGTACACCCCTGAGATGCGCCGGCAGGCCGTGGCGAGAGTGACCGAATCCTCGATCGCCGAGGTGTCCGCCGAGCTGGGCGTGTCACCGTCGAGCCTGCGCCGCTGGGTCGCCCGCGCCGACCTCGACGACCGTCCTCGCAGCGGACGTCCGCCGATCCAGAGTACCGCGAATCAGGTCGTCGAGGCGCTGGTCGCGACGGCGGGCGCGCGGATCTCCGGCAGGGACTATTCGACCCGGGCCCTCGCCGAGGCGACGGGACTGAGTCAGAGCATCGTCTCCCGGGCGATGCGGGACATGACCGTGCCCCTCGCGGAACTCACCGGAGCGAGACGCGGGCACGGCCGACGCACCGGGGAGATCACGGTTGTCGCCGGGGGATTCCCGTTCATCGTGTTCGGATTCCGCGGACCAGGGGAGGCGACAGACCGGGGAGGTGGCGCCGAGAACCGCGACCGCGGGTCCGAATCCGCTGATGAGACCGTCCCCGCGAGTGACGATGCGGCCAGCGTGGGCGGGGGCTCGATCGGCGCGGACGGCGACGACGCGGTCCGCATGGGCGACGACGGCGCGGCCGGCGATGGTGCCCCCGAGGTTCCCGCTCGCCGTGTCCAGCGCAGGATCGCGGGGATCGTGGCCGCTCTCCGCTCGGCCGGAGTCCAGCATTGGGTCAAGCGCTTCGACAGCGAGCACAGGCAGACGGATCCGGGGGCGATGAGCGCACTGCTCCTTCGCCCGGCCGGGCCGGCCGAGGTGCGGGAGCGCTTCGTCGTCTTCGACCCATTGGGGGAGACCGCCGACCTGTCGATCAGGGCCGACGCCGAGATCCACCGTGAGTTCGGCGAGTTCCTCGACGCGCTCAAGCGTGCGCTCGCGCACTGCAATGACATTCCCGGCTCCCTGCTCGACCTCGTCGCGGCCCGGGTGCGGCACGGTTTCGAAGGAGTCATGTGGCAGGCCTCAGCTCAACGCAGATCACACGAAAGTTCCATCTCTTCTGACTCAATGGACATCTCGTCGTGGCTGCCGAAGACGACCCGATCGATCACGGAGCACCTCGCGATCGCCCTCCGCGAGGAGATCATCGACTCCGGCTACCAGCCGGGGGACAGGATCAACCCGCGTCTGCTCTCTCGTCGGATGGAGGTGCCTCGCTCCTCGGTGGATGCGGCGCTGCGGAGGATGGTCGACGACGAGCTGCTCGACGGCTCCCGGGGCGGGGCGCGGATCCCTCTCATCACGACCGTCGATGTGCTCGACCTCTACGCCGCCCGCGTCGCCGTCGGCGAAGTGCTGCTGCGGGCGTTGGCGATGCGCCCGAAGCGGTACTTCGTCCCGGTGCAGTTGGCGCTGCGACAGGTGGAGGCATCGGCGGCGACGAAGAGCGGCATCGACGTCGAGAACGCGGACCTCCACTTCCAGCAGGAACTCGCCCGAGCCTCGGGGCTGCGGCAGAGCGCTCGGGCATTCGAATCGCTGACCCTGCGCCTGCGGCTCTTCATCTCCGTCCTCCAGCTCGACTACTCTCCGGCCGGCGAGCGGATCCTCGTCGACGACCGGGCGATCTTCTCCGCACTCGTGAGCGGAGACGCCGAGAGCGCGATCGACACCTGGCGGGGCAAGGTCGACAACGCGGTGCGCCACATGGCCGGTCTGCTCTCCCGCAGGCGCTTCGATCAGGACCTGTGGGCCCAGCTCACCCGTCGTTTCGACTCAGGGCGAGCGGGCCGTCCCCGAGGCTGATCCCCGACCGCGCTCGTTCCCGCCACGCACCGCGGCCGAGGATCAGGGCGCAGAGTGAGGAGGGAGGCGAGCGCCGCGTGAGGGACGGAGCAGAGCACCGGACGATGACTCGGGTCAGTGCTCTGCACGAGGAGTCGCCCCGAGGCGCGATTGGTATATCTTGGGGTGAGGTTCGAGCCGAGTGACAGCAGGGCGCTGCCGGTGAACCGAGAGGGATGGGCGCAGGCGTGGAGACATTGGTTGTGGGAGTGGCCGGCGGCACCGGCAGCGGGAAGACGACGCTGACCCGGGCGCTGCTCGAGAGGTGCGAGGGCCCACCCTCGGTGCTCTACCACGACAACTACTACCATCGGCAGGACGAGCTCACCTATGCGGAGCGGGAGAAGGTCAACTACGACGACCTCGACGCCTTCGACAACGATCTCTTCGTCGAACACCTGCGGACCCTGCGCACCGGCGCTGCGGTCGAGAGCCCTGTGTACGACTTCTCGATCCACAACCGCAGCGACGAGACGACGACGGTCGAACCCGCCTCGGTGGTCATCGTCGAAGGGATCCTCATCTTCGCGGAACCGCGGATCTGCGCTCTCCTCGACATCAAGCTGTTCGTCGACACGGACGCCGACGTGCGGCTGCTGCGGAGGATCAAGCGTGACGTCGTCGACCGGGGACGGACCCTGCAGTCGGTCGAGGAGCAGTACCTGGGCACGGTCAAGCCGATGCACGAGCTCTACGTCGAGCCCTCGAAGCGCAATGCCGACATCATCATCCCCGAGGGCGGCCACAACATCGTCGCGATGGACATGATCCTCGGCCACATCCGGGCCGGGATGTCGTCGGGGAACCGCTGAGGTGGATCCCGTCGAGGAGGATCCCGTCGACCGTCTGGAATTGCCGCATGTCGCACCTTGCTGACCTGATCCGCGCCTCCCGTCCCGAGTGGTCGATCCCTGATGAGCTCGACGCCGCATGGGCATGGATGGAGCATGAGGGGTTCGGACGCGAAACGGCCGCCGGCTACGTGCTGACTCCGTATCCCGGGGAGCGCCAGCTCGGCCCGGTCTTCGCCGCCGACCTCACGCTCGGCGGCTGGCTCGAGCCCGACGATCCGCGCGCCGACGACCTTCTGCCGATCGCGGAGATCTCCGGCAGCGGCGGACTCGCCGCCCTTTGGCGTGACCCAGCCGGCGTGGTGCGCGTCGTCGCCTTCGACGGCGACGGGGAGCCCGGCATCCTCGCCGATTCGCCGACCGACTTCCTCGCCCTTCTCGCGATCGGCTACGACGAGCTCACTCGGTTCTCGCTCGGCGCTCCACCGAGCGAACAGGAGGCGGTCGAGGCGATCGCCCCGTTCCGCGCCTTCGTCGCCGGCTGCGGCATTGCAGTCCCCGACGACTGGGCCGCCCCGACGGCTGACGCGTTCACGGTCTGGCTGAGCACTCCTCCGGAAGCCGGAGACGAACCCGCGATCGACTACCCGTGCACCGGCATCGCGTTCGCTGTGCTCGATCTGCTCGGCTCGCCCGACGGTCCGGACCTCGCCGCCCGCTTCTCCGCTCTCACCGGAGTGCCGGTGTCGCCGAACCTGGAATCCGGCCAGGCCGCGCTCCGGGACGCGGGGATCTTCGTCTTCCTCACCTACGGTGTTCTCCACACCGTGTCGTTCAATCTGGAGCCTCACCGACCATACGCGCACCCCGACCGCCTCATCGCCGGGCTCAGTTCCACGACCGGCAAGGCCGAGCTGCGCTCCTGGCTCGGCAAGCCCACGAGCCGGCGTGCCGCCACTCTCAGGTACGAGTGGGGTGACCGGTCACTGTCCGCCGACTTCCAGCATGAGGAGATCGCTCGCATCACGCTCGACTCCCCTCCGCCGACCCCGCCGGCGGTCGACGACGAATCGGTCTTCACCGGCGCGGCGATCGACCTGCTCCGCATGCTCGGTGAACCCGACTCCGCCGACCTCGCGTCCCGGCTCGGTGCCGTGCTGGGCGTCGATCTCGGCGAGACCGTCAGGAAGTCATCGCGAAGGCTGCGCGGCGTCGGCGTCGAGGTGGACATCGGCAAGAAGGGCCTCCGCACTGTGTGGGCGAAGGCAGAGTCGTTCCCCGGAACGCTCATCGACGGAATCGACACCAGCACGACGAAGGCTCAGGCCCGTGCCCTGTTGGGGTCCCCGGAGGCCGAAGGCGAGACCCACCTCAGGTACTTCGTGGTCGGTCGCTTCCTCCACCTCGGATTCGACGACGGCCAGTTCAGTCAGGTCACGCTCATGCACAGCCGTCCATAGCGGATCGACCCGCCCTGTCCTCGCCGCGGCGGTGCGGACGCCGGTGCGTGCAGTCCGGAGCCCGCAGGCTGGAGCCGAGTGCCTGATCTGACACACGTTCGTCACCAACAGGATGCTCGACGAGGGAAGAATCCGGCTCATGAACACCTACCCGAGCCGACCCCCATCCGACGACCCGGGGGAGCGGCACCTGCGGCCGCCCGTGCACCCGCCTCAACCGAGTCGGCACGCTTCGGAGCCCGGACGGGAGCTGCGGTTGGCCGCCCGATGTCTCCCGCTGGTCACTCTCGCGATCTGGGTGACGATGATCTGGATTCCGGTCCTCGACAGCGGAGAGACGTCTGGTGGGCCCTCCCTGCGGATCGTCTGCACCTCGATCGGCTGTCGACCGGTCGAGCCGACTGCTCCCGATCCCGAAGTCATCGCCGTCTGGGTGCTCCTGCTGCTCAGCGCCCTCACCGCATGGATGCTGCGGTCGCTGAGACTGTGGTCGGTGGTCGCTGTCATCGTCGGGCTCGCGCTGCTGGTGATCCTGGCCCTGATGGTCGCCGATCCGCCCATGACGATCTGGGACGGCGTCGACTCGCAGGGGAGACCCACCGGCGGGATGGTGGTGGGCCTCCCAGCGCCCGGCGCCGTGCTCTGGGTGGTGGGCAGCCTCGGTCTCTGTGCCGCTGGGGTCTGCGGCTTCAGCGGAGAACTGCGGCGGACTGCCGTTGGAACACCTTCCGACCGGCGAACCAAGTCTGATCCACCTGCACATCCGCGAGGTCGTTCGGCTCGATCGTGAAGGGATCTCGGTCGAGGACGGCGAAGTCGGCGGACTTGCCCACGGTCAGCGATCCGCACTCGGCACCCAGACCCATCGATGTCGCCGCATTCAGGGTGAACACCCTGATCGCCTCGTCCAGGGTGATGGCCTGCTCCGACCACAGCGTGCCCGGGTAGCGGCCGCTGGGATCCTGCCGGGTGACCAGGCCCTCGATGCCCTCCCACGGGTTCGGGGTCGGCGAGACGGGCCAGTCGGAGCCCCCGGCGACGATGGCACCGGCCTCGAGCTGGCTGCGCACCGGCTGCATCCTCTCCGCCCTCTCGGGTGGCAGCACCAGCTTGATCGCCTCGGCGATCGGTCCCGGCGTCCAGATGAAGGGTGAGATGTCGGCATCGACGCCGAGCTGGGCGAAGCGCGGAATGTCGGAGTCGAGGACGAACTGACCGTGGGCCACCTGGTACCTGGTCCTGGTGAGGCCCTCGGCCCGCAGCGCCTCGACCGCGTCCAGCACGGCATGCACCGAGGCGTCGCCGGTGCAGTGGATCTTCGCCGACAGCCCCGCCACAGCGGTCCGACGCAGCCACGTCAGGAGCTCGTCGGGGTCGAGCAGGGTCGCACCGCAGTGATGAGCGGCATGGAGATCGTCGGGCAGGTACGGTTCGACGAAGGCTCCGGTCCGGGTGGGAGGCACTCCGTCGAGGAAGATCTTGACGAAGTCGGGGCGGTGGTGCGCGGACCGGAACCGCTCGCCCTCGAAGACGAGGGCGTCGCCGACGGGGTCGACGCCGAAGATCTCGTCGTTGACGAGCATCGAGGACACGACCCACGCGTGCAGCTCACCTTTGGTGTCGAGGGCGTGCAGCGCTCGCATGACCTGGGTCGAGACCCCGGCATCCTGGAACGCGGTGATCCCATACGAGTGGAGGATCCCGATCGCGTGCTGCGAGGCCGCCTGCTCCTCGGCGGGACTGAGCGTGACCGCCTCGGCGGCCGCCCGGGACACGGGAAGGCCCTCGGCCTCGAACAGGACGCCGGTGGGGTTGCCGGTGACGCCGGCGGCGGCCATCGCCGCCGAGTTCGCCCACCGGTTGTGATGGGCGTCGTCGCTGAGCACGACGGGATGGTCGCCGGAGACCGCGTCGAGCCTCGCCAGTGCCGCAGGAGTGTTCACCTGGTCGAGGACGTCGGAGGCCCAGGGCGAGCCGATCACCCAGCCATCGGGCTCCACCTCGCCGGAGCCCTCCGTGTCCCTGATGCGGTCGGCGACGGCGGCGAGGATCCCGTCGAGGTCGGCCCCGATCGGGATGGCCAGCTCGAAGAGGGCCTCACGGCCCGAGATGAAGTGATGGTTGTGGACGTCGACGAGGCCCGGCAGGACGAAGGCCCCGCCGAGGTCGATGACCTCTGCGTCCGCGCGTGCGGTGGCGAGCACCTCGGCGTCGGAGCCGACGGCGGTGATCCGGCCATCCTCGACGGCGATGGCCTCGGCCCAGGGGGAGTCGGCATCGACGGTGTGGATGCGGCCGCCGCGGAAGATGGTCTGCACGAGTGGGTCTCCTTCGGATCGGACGGGCTGTGGGTGGGACTGGGTCAGTTCGCGGTGGGGTCGACCTGCTCGAGATCGTCGGCGAGTGCGGCGTGGACGGCCGGCCTCTTCGCCTTGAGATAGGTGCCGTAGCCGAGCCCCCCGATCGCGGTGACCACGAGCAGCCAGGGCAGCAGCCGGACCGCCAGGGCGTCGGAGCCGGCGACGATCTCGAAGTTGGCGATCGCGAGGACGACGATCGTGCCGAGGAGCCCGAAGCTGACCAGGGGAGCGATGAACGTCGACCAGACGCGCCGTGAGCGGGCGCGCCGGAAGTGGACGAAGATCGCCAGCGCGGCCAGGGTCTGGAGCACGATGATCGACAGGGTGCCGAAGCCGAGCATCGGCGGCAGGAGGGTGACCATCGGGTTGCCGCCGCTGAGCATGAACAGGAAGGCGACGATCGCGGCGAATCCCGCCTGCACGAGGCCCGCGACGACCGGGGCGCCGGTCGACCCGGTCCGTGCGAGCACATGGGGCAGGACGCGGGCCCGGCCGAGGGCGAAGAGGTAGCGTGCCGCGGAGTTGTGGAAGGCGAGCATCGCCGCGAACAGGCTGACCAGCAGCAGGATGAGCATGACGGTGAGGAACGGGGCGCCCACGTATTCGGCGGCGAGGCTGAAGACCAGATCGCCCGCGGCCAGGTGCTCGAGCGCGACTCCCTGGGTCCGGGCCACGCCGATCGCGGAGACGACGGCCCAGCTCGTCAGTCCGAGGACGAGCCCGATCGCGATGATCGCGGCATAGGTGGCGCGCGGGATCGTCCTGTGCGGCTGCTTGGCCTCCTCGCCGAACAGGGCGGTGGCCTCGAAGCCGAGGAATCCGGTGGCGGCGATGAGCAGGCCGATGGGGAACGATCCGGCGAAGACGGCCTCGGGGCTGAAGGCCGAGATGTCGAATCCCGTCCTGATGAGCACCGCGACATCGAAGACGACGAGCAGGGCGACCTCGAGGACCAGAGCGACGCCGAGGATCTTCGAGGAGAAGTCGATGCCCCGTCGGGCCATGAGGAAGGAGGCGATGATCGAGGCCAGTCCCCAGACGTACCAGTGGACGTCGAGACCGGTGAGATCGGCGATGACGGTCTGCATGAAGAACCCGCTCGTGCCGATCGTGCCGACGACGAAGAAGTTGTAGCCGATGGTGGCGATGAGGCCCGCGATGAGCCCGCCGGTGCGGCCCAGGCCCTTGACGACGAATGCGTAGAAGCCGCCTGCGTTGACGAGTTCCCTGCTCATCTGCGCATAGCCGACGGAGAAGAGCAGGAGGATGAGCGCCATGATGAGGAACGAAGCGGCGGCCCCACCGCCGTTGCCCAGCGCCATCGCCAGAGCCGCGACGACGACGATGCCGGTCAGCGGGGCCACGGCGGCGAGGACGAGGAAGACGATGCCCGCGACGCCGAGGGCGTTCTTCTTCAGCGCGGTGTGCACTCCGGTCTGCGGGGAGTTGCTCATGTCAGCTCCATTCCTTGTCCGCGCCCGGTGCGGTCGCGGCGGGAGTGCCGGTGGTGGGCGCGGAGTCGGCCTCTCCCGCCGGGCGGCGGGTGAGGAAGGCGGCTCCCGCGGTGGCGGCCAGGAGGGCCGCGAAGGAGAAGAGGATCATGGCCGTGAATCCCGGTCCCGCGATGAGGGCGCCGGCGATGATGGGACCGAGCGCGAACCCGCCGCCGATCATGAGGTTGACGGTGTTCATCGTCTGCGGTCCGCCGCCGAGGGCCGAGATGCTGCTGATGAGATAGGGCAGGACGAAGGTCCAGCCGAACTTGAACAGGATCGCGGCGATCGCGAAGCGCAGCAGGGCGGGCCCGCCGAGGAGGACGAGGACGGAGACGGCGAGGACGGCGAATCCGGAGAGCAGGTACGCCCGCCGGCGCGGGCTGTCGCCGAGGATCGTCGCCAGGAGCGCCGAGGCGATTCCCGCGATCGTCGCGATCATGAGCACGATGCTCGTCGCGCTCTCCGAGTTCCCCGCCGCCGTCGACAGCTGACCCATGAACGACCACACCCCCGACAGCGCGATGTAGAAGAACACGATCGAGGCGAGTCCCGCGACGAAGGCCGGGATCCGGGCCGTGGCCAGGGTGGAGCGTCCGGAGGTGAGCCTGCCGGGCTTCGCCGCACCCGCCTCGGCGAGGTCGATGCCCTTGACGAGGGGGACGAAGAAGAGGCAGACGACGGACAGCCCGGCCAGCGTCCAGTACATCGCGGACACGTCTGCGTTCGCGTAGAGGCTGGGGAAGACCGCGAGGATGAGCGCGCCCATGACGAGCTGGCAGACGACGAAGAGCCCGAAGGCCCGCCCGGGGTTGGCGGTCTTCGGTCCAAGGGCCAGGAGCACCACGGTGATCGAACCGGCGGCCAGGGAGGTGATGATGCGCACGACGAGGAGCACCTCGAACGTGGGGACGAAGCCGGAGACGAGGTTGCCGAGGATGACGACGACGGTGCAGAAGCCGACGGACCGCACGAGCGGCACCCGGCTCAGCCACAGATACGCGGGCACGGTCGCGAGGCTGAAGGCGCCGAGCTCGCAGGAGAAGAGCAGGCCGACCTGAGTGGGGTCGAGCTGGTACTTCGCGGTCAGCGGGAACGCGATGACCGGGGCGACGAGCAGGACGGTGTAGAGGACGGCGGAGAAGACGGAGGTGAAGAGGTAGATGCGCCGTGAGAGCCTGTCAGGCGGGGCGGTGTCGGCGTGCATGGTCGTGACCTTTCGACGGTGAACGGTGCAGTGACGGTGTGCGGTGCGGCAGAAGACTGGTTCCGAGCCTAGACGCCGGGCTGTGGCCGGGGCTTGACCACGAGCGCACACAGGTGGTCTCTGCGTGTCGGAAGCCACTCGGCCGCCCTGGACTCGGCGCGTTCGGCCGAGAATGGAGGAAGTCGACAGGGAGGTCACCCATGGAGTCCGAGACCGGACGCACAGCGAGCAGAGTCGTCGTCATCACCGGAGGCGGGACGGGAATCGGCGCGGCCACCGCCGAGCGGTACGCGCAGGAGGGGGAGACGGTCGTCATCCTCGGGCGGCGTGCGGCGCCGCTGGCCGCCGTCGCCGAGGGGATCGGCGCAGTCCCGATCGTCGCCGACGTCTCCGATCGGGAATCGTCCGAGGCCGCCGTCGCCGAGGTGGTCGAGCGCTTCGGACGCGTCGACGTCCTCGTCGCGAACGCCGGCGGGCACGGATTCTCGGCCGTCGGGGACACCGACGACCGGACGTGGGCGGACGCGTGGCAGGGCAATGTCACGACCGCGTTCGTCATCGCGCGGGCAGCACTGCCCCAGCTCGAGCGGACCGGCGGACAGATCGTCATCGTGTCCTCCCTGGCGGGCCTCTTCGCAGGCCCGTCCGTGGCCGGGTACACCGTGGGCAAGCACGCCCTCATCGGTCTCACCCGGTCCCTGGCCAGGGATTACTCGCGCCGCGGGATCAGGGTCAACGCCGTGTGCCCCGGCTGGGTGCGGACCCCGATGGCCGACGAGGAGATGGACGAGTTCGCCGTGCACGCCGAGGGCGTGTCGTCCCGGGAGGAGGCCTATGCGACGATCACGAAGGACGTTCCCCTGCAGCGGCCGGCCGACCCGGCGGAGATCGCGTCGGTGATCCGCTTCCTCGGCTCCCACGACTCGTCCTACATCACGGGCGCGGTGATCGTCGCCGACGGCGGCGCGCACATCGTCGACCTGCCCACCCTCGGCTTCGAGGCCGCCGGGATGTAGGCGCCGATGGCTCGGGTGGCCGGGCTCCGAGTCAGTCCGACGAGGTCGTCACTCCGACAGCTGGTGGCGCAGCTCGCTCGGGGACCGGCCGAAGTGCGCCTTGAACACGCGGCTGAAGTGCGCCGGGTCGGAGAACCCCCACTGCGCGGCGATGCCGGCGATCGTCCGATGCGCGAGCGCGGGATTGAGGATCTGCGACCGGCACTTCTCCAGCCGCCGCTCCTTGATCAGCGCCGCGACGGTGGTGCCGGTGTCGCTGAAGAGCGAGTGGAGGTGCCTTGTCGACATGAAGTGCGCCGCGGCGATCGATCCTGGGGTGAGGTCGGCGCCGAGGTTCTCGTCGATGTAGCGGTAGACCTCCTCGAGCTGCGTCTGCCTGGGATCGTGCGCCTGCGTCCTGACGTCGAGGACGGTGGACAGCAGCGCCGAGAGCAGGTCGAGGCCGCTCTGTGCCACCTGCGCCCTGGCATGCAGCGGCAGGGAGGTGATCGTGGCAGGCACTTGGGCGAGGAAGTTCGACACCATCGGCCCCAGGGCGCAGTCGGCGCCGAGGGAGACTGCGGTGAGCTCCTCGACGATCGTCGCGGGCAGGCCCAGCCTGTCCTTGGGGAACATCATGACGAGATTGCTCACCGTCTCCTCGAACATCAGCGAGTACGGCCGTGAGGTGTCGTAGAGCGCGAGATCGCCCGGGCGGATCACCGTCTCCCGACCGTCCTGGATGAGGATGCCGTTGCCGTCCACGAGCAGGTTGAGCTTGAAGAATCCGCTGCCGCCCGCCGCGATCGTCCCCGGAGTCCGCTCGACGAGGTGGGGCTTCGTCTGCAGGTGGGTGAAGACGGCCTTGTCGGCGCCGACGGTGTGGACCAGGGCGTCGAAGGGATTCCTCGAGTCCCCGCTGACGACCAGGGGGACGAACGACTGGGAGACGATGTCGCGGAACTCGGGGATCGACTCCGCGCGGCTGCGGATGTCACCCGGGACGGCCGCCGGTGCCGCGTCCGCCGGTGCCGCGGGCGCCGGAGTCGGGGATGTCGGTGCCACGGGTGTCGCGGCGGTCACTGCATTCGACATGATGCCTCCTTGCATCCACGCCTGAGTGGTGTCAGGCGTCCAATTCTGCCAGGGATTCGCCCAGTGCGCCGAGCAGACGCGGCAGCTCCTCGGGTCCGAACGCCAACGGGGGCCGGACCTTGAGGACGTTGTCGTCGCGGCCGATGCGCGAGATGATGACGTGCCTGGACTTCATCGCCTCGACGACCCGCTTGGTCAGGTCGGGCGCCGGCCGACCTTCCCGGACGAACTCGAGGCCGAGGAACATTCCGGCGCCCTTCGCCGTGCGGACGAAGTCGTGGTCGTCGGCGAAGCGGCGCAGCTGGGCCAGCGCGGTCTCACCGAGGACCCGGGCCTGCTCCATGAGGCCCCTCTCGGCCATCTCGTCGAGCACGGCCTGACCCACGGCAGCCGAGACCGGGTTGCCGGCGAAGGTGTTGAAGAACTCGTTGTTCGGCCCGAACTCGTCCATGACCGCGGCACTCGTGACGACCGCGGACATCGGGTGCCCGTTGCCCATCGGCTTGCCGAGTGTGACGAGGTCGGGGGTGAGACCGACCCGCTGGTATCCCCACATGTGGGTGCCGGTGCGCCCGAAGCCCGACTGCACCTCGTCGGCGATGACCATCCCTCCGGCGGCCCTGACCCGTTCGGCGATCCCGGCGACCAGCCCCTGCGGCAGGCGGGGCATCCCCTCGGTGGAGAACAGCCAGTCGAACAGGCACGCGGAGACTCCGTGTCCGGCTTCCCCGAGGGACTCGATGGCCGCGTCGAGGTCGGCGAGGGTCGCGGCGAGCACCTCGTCCTCCGGCCGCGGATCCGCGTCGAGGTCGGGGATGCGCAGAGCGCGCACATGCGGGGCCAGGGGTTCGCGGGTCTTCAGCCCGGTGGTCATCTCCGCGAGGGAGATCGTCGTGCCGTGGTAGCTGAAGTCGGAGACGATGAGTCCCTTCGCCCCGGTCAGCTGGCGGGAGATGCGCAGGGCGAGTTCGTTCGCCTCGGAGCCGGAGTTGCCGAAGAAGACCCGCTCGAGCCGGGGTTCGAAGGTCGCGAGCAGCGCCTCCGAGTACTCGACGACACGCGCATTGAGGTAGCGGGTGTGGACGTTGAGCCGGGACGCCTGGTCGCACAGGGCGGCCACGACCCGGTCGTTGCAGTGGCCGACGTGGGGGACGTTGTTGTACCCGTCGAGGTACTTCTCGCCGTGGACGTCGGTGAACCACACGCCCTTCGCGGAGACGAACTCGAGCGGCTCGTCGTAGAACAGCGGGGAGTAGGGGCCGATGGTCCGATTGCGGCGGGTGATGAGGTCGGTCATTCGTGCGCTCCTGTCGAGTCGGGATTCGCCGTGGCTGGATCGGAGGAGTCGTGCTGGGCGACGGCCGGACCCGGGTGTGCGGCGGCCGGCCCAGCGGTCGAGGAGAGCAGGCTCCGTGCGAGGTCGAGGAGGTGGGGGAGGACCTCGCCGAGGTGGAACTCGGCGGCCGGCTCGCCGCGGCGTTCGGCAGCCCACCCGAGATAGGTGAGGCCGCGGGCGACGAGCAGCGCGGGGAACGCGGTGAAGTCCGCGGCCTCGAGCATCCGGTGCCTCTGGTAGCCGGCGAACAGGGCCCGGCGGAAGTCATCGGCCCGGGGGTGCCGGGTGTAGAAGTAGAGCGCGGTCGCGAGGTCGAAGAGGTGCCAGCCGGCGGCGAAGTCGTCGAAGTCGATGAGGATGAGCCCGTCGGTCGTGCGGAGCACGTTCTCGGGGGTGAGGTCGGCGTGGATGGGGCCGAAGCGGTGCGGCCTGTGCCCATAGTCGTCGAGCGTGCGACGGATGAGCGCGATCGCCTCGGCGAGGGTCTGCCGGGTGGTCTCATCGCACCCGGGTGCGGCCTCGGCGGCTCGGAGCGGATCTCCCCACAGCGCGTTCTCACCGACGAGACCCTCGACGTCCCAGCGGGGGCGGGAATCCTCGACGGTGAAGCCGGAGGCGACGGTGGCGTCATGGACCTCGGCGATGAGCTCGCCGAGGCGGCCGAAGTCCTCCGGATCGAGGTCCGCGGTGCCGTGGAACGCCGAGAGCTCGTCGCCGAAGTTCCCGGCGTTGACGATGAAGCGCTGCAGGTCGACCTGGTGGGCGCCGGCCGGGTGGGCGCGTCCCACGACCGTGAAGCGGTCTCCCGAGGTGGTGGGCAGGAACCGGGGGACGCGGACACCGCGGGTCCGAAGGGCGCGGACGAACTCGAGCTCCTGGTCGAGCTCCTCGTCGCTGTGGTAGCCCTGCCGGTGCAGCCGCAGGACGTAGTCGACGCCGTCGTGGTGGAGGGCGAAGACGCTGTTCTCACGCTGCTTGAGCAGACGGAGCTCGAGGTCGGTGGGCAGGGCGTAGGCGGACAGCGCCTCCCGGGCCAGTTCGGCGGCGGTCACGGGACGAACACGCCCGCGAAGAAGTCCCCGATCTCGTCATGGGCGCTCAGCGGGAACACCCCGGAGACGTACTGGTCGGGGCGGACGACGACGACCGCCCCGTCGCGGCTGATGCCGCGGGCGGTGAAGATGTCATCGGCGGGCAGCGTCGCGTAGATCTTCTCGAGGTACTCCAGGCGCAGCTTCCCGACGTGCGGCCGGAACACCTCCGGCACCTCGGGGAAGGTGAACTCCGTGTGCGCCTGCTGGTAGACCACGCTGAGCTCGATGAGCGCGTCCAGGTCGTCTCCGGGCCGGCGATACGCGACCAGGGGCGAGCGGGGATCGGATTCGAGCCAGCCGGCGAGACGGGCGACCTGCGAATCCGCCGAGCCGGTGTCGCTCGTCGGCCGGGCGGAGTCGGCGAAGACGTAGATCCGCCACCGCCCGTCCGCGGTCGCCTGATGCCCGAGGTGAAGGGGGTAGGCGTCGCAGAGGCGGTTGACCCTCGCCGACTTGAACCGCTTGCCGACAGGGAATCCCGTCGCCAGCTGCTGGTGCGCGGTCGACGCGGTGATCATCGATTCGGTGTACTCGGTCATGAAACCGGCCGGGAACTCCGCGGTCTTGACGTAGAACTGCTCGAGGTAGTCCTTGTCCGCCAGCTCCTCCTGAGGAGTCGCCATCAGCGTCGACCACTCCTTGTCGAAGTCGATGAGGTTCTTCGCCGTCACTCGCCGTTCCAACGAGTACGTGCGCAGCAGCTCATCGCTCGACCGGCCGGTGACGACCTGGCCGAGCTTCCACGCGAGGTTGAAGCCGTCCTGCATCGACACATTCATCCCCTGGCCGGCCTTCGCCGAGTGGGTGTGGCACGCGTCGCCGGCGATGAACACCCGCGGGGTCGGGGAGTCCGGGTCGTCCTCGTCGGTGTCGTCGAAGGCGTTCGTCAGCCGGTGGCCGACCTCGTAGACGCTGTGCCAGCAGACCTCTCGCACGTCGAGGCTGTAGGGGGTGAGGATCTCGTTCGCCCGCGCGATGATCTCCTCGATGCTCGTCCGGCGCACCGTGCGCGAGGCCTCGGCCGGAACCTCGCCGAGGTCGACGTACATCCGGAACAGGTGACCGCCCTCGCGGGGGATGAGGAGGATGTTTCCGTGCTTCGACGCGATCGCGCACTTCGTCCGGATGTCGGGGAAGTCGGTGTTGGAAAGCACATCCATGACGCCCCACGCATGGTTGGCCTGATCTCCGAACATGGATCGCCCGATCGACTTGCGCACCTGCGACCGGGCGCCGTCGCAGCCGACGACGTATCCGGCGCGGATGGTCCGCTCCTGACCGCTGCGATTGCCGGCCGTGTGGCGGACGGTGACCCGGACCGGGTGCGCGGGGTCGGTGGCGGCCTCCTCGACCGTGAGGTCGACGAACTCGATGCCGTAGTCGGGCCTGATCCGGCCGGGGGACTGGAGCGCGAACTGCGCGAAGTAGTCGAGCACCCGCGCCTGGTTGACGATGAGATGGGGGAACTCGCTGATCCCGGTCTCGTCGTCCTTGGGCCGACCGGTGCGGATGATGTTCTCCGGGTTCTCCGGATCGGGATTCCAGAACGCCATCTCCGTGATGTGGTAGCCCTCCCGGATGATCTCCTCGGCGAATCCGAACGCCTGGAAGGTCTCCACGGAACGGGCCTGGATGCCGTCGGCCTGCCCGATCTCGAGGCGGCCGGGGCGACGTTCGATGATCCGGGTGTTGACCTCGGGGAACTGGGAGAGCTGCGCGGCCGCGATCATTCCCGCCGGCCCGGTGCCGACGATGAGCACGTCGACCTCGTCGGGCAGCTCCTCGGGGCGGTCGACCCCGCAGCCCTGCGCCGCCTGGATCCGCGGATCAGCGGAAACATAGCCGTGATGGTGAAAATGCATGTCGACCTCCGGTTCGCGGGCACGTCATCGTGATGGTTCACATCGTAGCAGTTCATATACGATCTCAGATCTGCAGGCCTGGAGACCGCGTATTGCGGCAATCGTGCCTGCCGCTCGCGCCGTCGCCTCACTCTCCGTGCCTTGTCGGGTGCGCGGAGTGGGGTGGGACCCGCAGGTCCTCGAGAGTCGCTGTGATATGGATTACTTGTCTCTCGGAACAGTATCATATACGATCGTCGCAGTTGACGACTACTGAGAGGTGCGAGATCAATGCCGACTCCGACTGGGATCCCCGTGACGCCGGGAAAGGTCATCGCCGTGCACGTCGCCTACGAATCGCGGGCCGCCCAGCGCGGCAGGCGCCCCGCGCAGCCCTCCTACTTCCTCAAGGCGACCAGCTCGCTGGCCGGCAGCGGGGAGGTGATCGAGCGGCCGGCCGGAACCTCTCTGCTCGCCTTCGAGGGCGAGATCGCCCTCGTCATCGGCACCCCCGCTCGCCGCATCAGCCGGGACGAGGCGTGGAGCCACATCGCCGCGGTGACCGCGGCCAACGACTTCGGCCTCTACGACCTCAAGGCGTGTGACAAGGGCTCGAACGTCCGCTCGAAGAGCCGTGACGGCTACACGCCGCTCGGACCCGAGCTCATCCCCGCCGCCGAGGTGGACCCCACCGCCCTGCGCATCCGCACTTGGGTCAACGGCGAGGTCCGGCAGGACGACGGCACGAGCGACTCGCAGCTGATCTTCCCGCTCGCCCAGATCGTCGCCGATCTCAGCCAGCACCTCACCCTCGACCCAGGTGACGTCATCCTCACCGGCACTCCCGCCGGGTCGAGCGTCGTCGCACCGGGGGACACGGTCGAGGTCGAGGTCACCGCCGCCTCGGCGACGGGTCGGACCTTGAGCTCCGGACGGCTGCGCACCGAGGTGATCGAAGGCAGCGGGGATTTCGACGAGAGCCTCGGCGCCGTCCCCGCGATCGACGACTCGCTCATCGAGGACGCCTGGGGGTCGCGCGAGGAGGCGGGGCTGCCGGCGGAGGACGACGCCGAGGCGACCGTCGGAGCCCTGAGCGAGGAGCTGCGCGAGAAGCTGCTCGCGGCCCCGACCGCGGGACTGTCCGCCCAGCTGCGCTCCCGCGGCCTTGACAACGTCGTCATCGACGGGGTGAAGGCGCTGGTGCCCGGCACCAAGCTCGTCGGCACCGCGAAGACGCTGCGCTTCGTCCCCAACCGGGAGGACCTGTTCAAGACCCACGGCGGGGGCTACAACGCGCAGAAGCGCGCCTTCGACTCCCTGGCAGCCGGCGAGGTCGTCGTCATCGAAGCGCGTGGGGAGCCCGGGTCGGGCACCCTCGGCGACATCCTCGCCCTGCGGGCCAAGGCCCAGGGCGCGGCTGGCGTCGTCACCGACGGGGGAGTCCGCGACTCCGCCGAGGTGGCGGGCATCCTCCCGGTGTTCGCGACCGCGGCCCACCCGGCCGTCCTCGGACGCAGGCACGTGCCGTGGGAGTCCGACGTCGCCGTGGCCTGCGGCAACGCCACCGTCCTGCCCGGCGACGTCATCGTCGGCGACGACGACGGGGTCATCGTCATCCCCCGCGACCTCGTCGAGGAGGTCGTCGACGCGGCCCTGGCCAAGGAGATCGAGGACGGCTGGGTCGCCGACCAGGTCGCCGCCGGCAATCCGATCGACGGGCTCTTCCCGCCCACCGGCGAATGGAAGTCGGCGTTCGAGTCCTGGAAGAGCTCACGATGACGACGCCCACCATGATCAGCGGGGGACCGCTGAGCAAAGCCGAGCACGCCTACCGGTGGATCCGCGAGCGCATCGCCGACCACACCTACGAACCCGGACATCGGCTCGTGCTCTCCCAGATCGCCGGTGAGCTCGACACGTCGGTGGTTCCGGTGCGCGAGGCGATCCGCCGACTCGAGGCCGACGGCCTCGTCACCTTCGAACGCAACGTCGGGGCCCGGGTGGCGATGGTCGACAAGGACTCCTACGTCCAGTCGATGGAGGCCGTGGCGATCCTCGAAGGCGCCGCCACTGCGCAGGCGCTCGACCATCTCACCGCCTCCGACATCGCCGAGGCGGAGTCGATCAACGAGCGGATGAGCGAGCTCCTCGAGGACTTCGACCCGATCGAGTTCACCCGGCTCAACCACGACTTCCATGCCGCCCTGTTCGTCCGCTGCCCCAACGAGCGCCTGCGCACCCTCGTCGCCCTCGAATGGGATCGGCTCGCCCACCTGCGCGACTCGACGTTCTCCTTCGTCCCGGAACGAGCCAGGGAATCCGTCGATGAGCACTCGCGGATCCTCGCCCTGATCCGGGCGGCCGCCTCGGCGGAGGAGGTCGAGCGGGTCGTCCGCGCCCACCGGGCCGCGACCCTCCGCAGCTACCAGCAGGCGAAGACCCGCCCCAGCCCGCAGCCCTGAACCGTCAACCCCCAGCCCAGCACTGCCACCACTGCCAGCGAAGAGTAAGGACACGTCATGACCGAGCCCACCACGACTCCGACCGGTCTGCCGGAGAGGATCCGGCACTACATCGACGGCGAATTCGTCGACTCCCTCGACGGTGAGGAGTTCGACGTCATCAACCCGGTGACCAACGAGACCTACATCCGCGCCGCCTCCGGGAAGAAGGCCGACGTCGACCGTGCGGTCGCCTCGGCGAAGCGGGCCTTCGACGAGGGCCCCTGGCCGACGATGCTCCCGCGCGAACGCTCCCGGGTGCTCCACCGCATCGCCGACATCGTCGAGAGCCGCGAGCAGACCCTGGCCGAGATGGAGTCCTTCGACTCCGGACTGCCGATCACCCAGGCGCTCGGCCAGGCCCGGCGGGCGGCGGAGAACTTCCGCTTCTTCGCCGACCTCATCGTCGCCCAGATCGACGAGGCGTACAAGGTGCCCGGCCGTCAGGCCAACTACGTCAACCGCAAGCCGGTCGGCGTCGCCGGGCTGATCACCCCGTGGAACACCCCGTTCATGCTCGAGTCGTGGAAGCTCGCCCCGGCGATCGCCACCGGCAACACCGTCGTGCTCAAGCCCGCCGAGTTCACTCCGCTCTCGGCCTCCCTGTGGCCGGGCATCTTCGAGGAGGCGGGACTGCCCCAGGGCGTGTTCAACATGGTCAACGGCTTCGGTGAGGAGGGTTTCGCCGGCGACTCGCTCGTCAAGCACCCCGATGTGCCGCTCATCTCCTTCACCGGGGAGTCGAGCACCGGGCAGCTGATCTTCGCCAATGCCGCCCCGTGGCTCAAGGGCCTGTCGATGGAGCTCGGCGGGAAGTCTCCGGCCGTCGTCTTCGCCGACGCCGACCTCGACGCGGCGATCAACGCGACGATCTTCGGAGTCTTCTCCCTCAACGGGGAACGCTGCACCGCCGGTTCCCGCATCCTCGTCGAGGAGTCGATCTACGACGAGTTCGTCGAGCGCTACGCCGCGCAGGCGAAGCGCGTGAAGGTGGGCCTGCCCTCGGACCCGGCCACCGAGGTGGCCGCGCTCGTCCACCCGGAGCACTACGAGAAGGTGATGTCCTACATCGAGATCGGCAAGCAGGAGGCGCGCCTGGTCGCCGGGGGCGGACGTCCCGAGGGGTTCGAGACCGGCAACTTCGTGCAGCCGACCGTCTTCGCCGACGTCATGCCCGACGCCCGCATCTTCCAGGAGGAGATCTTCGGTCCCGTCGTCGCGATCACCCCGTTCAGCTCGGACGCCGAGGCGCTCACGCTCGCCAACGACACGAAGTACGGGCTGGCCGCCTACATCTGGACCTCGGACCTCAAGCGCGCCCACAACTTCTCCCAGGCCGTCGAGGCGGGGATGGTGTGGCTGAACTCGAACAACGTCCGCGACCTGCGGACCCCGTTCGGCGGCGTCAAGGCCTCGGGGCTGGGACACGAGGGCGGCTACCGGTCGATCGACTTCTACACGGACGCACAGGCCGTGCACATCAACCTCGGCGAGGTCCACAACCCCGTCTTCGGCAAGCAGTGAGCACGAGCAGCGGACGCCCGGTCCGCGGCACCGATTCGACATTCAGGCAAGGACGCTGACATGACCAATCGCAATGACATGACCCTGACCTCGGCCGGCTACTACGTCAGCCAGGAGGCGCCGATCGTCACAGACAACCCGGTGCCCACCCCCCGGGCGGCACCCCCGGACATCCTCCGCTGCGCCTACATGGAGCTCGTCGTCACCGATCTCTCCGCCTCGCGCGAGTTCTACGTCGACGTGCTCGGGCTCTACGTCACTGAGGAGGACGAATCGACCGTCTACCTGCGGTCGACGGAGGAGTTCATCCATCACAACCTCGTGCTGCGCCGAGGTGAGACCGCGGCCGTCGCCGTGTTCTCCTACCGGGTGCGCACGCCGGCCGACCTCGACCGGGCTGTCGAGTTCTACACCGAACTCGGCTGCGACGTGCGCCGGAATCCCGAGGGGTTCGTCAAGGGCGTGGGCGATTCCGTGCGGGTCGTCGACCCACTCGGCTTCCCCTACGAGTTCTTCCACCAATCGGATCACGTCGAGCGGATGTCCTGGCGCTACGACCTCCACATTCCCGGGGAGCTCGTCCGACTCGACCACTTCAACCAGGTCACCCCGGACGTCCCGCGCGCGGTCAAGTACATGCAGGACCTCGGCTTCCGGGTCACCGAGGACATCCAGGATGACCAGGGCACGGTGTATGCGGCCTGGATGCGCCGCAAGCCCACGGTCCACGACACCGCGATGACCGGCGGGGACGGTCCGCGCATGCACCACGTCTGCTTCGCGACCCACGAGAAGCACAACATCCTCGCCATCTGCGACAAGCTGGGGTCGCTGCGCCGCTCCGACGCGATCGAGCGCGGGCCCGGCCGTCACGGGGTGTCCAACGCCTTCTACCTCTACCTGCGCGACCCCGATGGGCACCGCGTCGAGGTCTACACCCAGGACTACTACACGGGAGACCCCGACAATCCGGTCATCACCTGGGACGTCCACGACAACCAGCGCCGGGACTGGTGGGGCAATCCGGTCGTGCCGTCCTGGTACACCGATGCCTCGCTCGTGCTCGACCTCGACGGGAACCCGCAGCCGGTGCGGGCCCGCACCGACGACTCCGAGATGGCGGTGACGATCGGCGCCGACGGGTTCTCGTACACCCGCAGGGAGGACTCCGGCACGGACGCTCCGACTCCGATGGGACGAGGCGGCTCCGGTGAGTACAAGCTCGGCAACCAGCTCTGAGCCGCAGCGGATCCGACGAAGGGGAAACCATGCTCGATGACGCAACGATCGCGAGGATCGTCGACGACCTCGCCGAGGCCGAATCCACCCGCACGAAGATCGGTCGGCTGACCGCGCAGCACCCCGGGATGACCGTCGAGGACTCCTACGCCGTGCAGAACGAATGGCGCAGGCGGGGAGAGGCCGCCGGTCGGAGGCTCTGCGGCCACAAGATCGGGCTGACCTCGAAGCCGATGCAGCAGGCCACGGGGATCACCGAACCCGACTACGGGGTGATCTTCGCCGACCAGGTGTACGAGACGGGAGCAGCCATCGACCACTCGCGGTACTCCGGGGTGCGCGTCGAGGTCGAGCTCGCTTTCGTCCTGGGGGCCGAGCTGCGCGGACCCGACATCAGCCTCATCGATGTCCTCCGCGCCACCGAGTACGTCGTGCCCGCCCTCGAGGTGCTCTCGTCGCGCATCGAGTTGGAGGGCCGGACGATCGTCGACACGATCGCCGACAATGCGGCGCTCGGAGGCATGGTCCTCGGCGGGCGCCCCGTCGCCGTCGACGCCGTCGACCTGCGCTGGGTCGGTGCCCTCCTCTACCGCAACGAGACGATCGAGGACTCCGGCGTCGCCGCCGCCGTGCTCGACCATCCCGCCCGGGGGATCGCCTGGCTGGCGAACAAACTGGCCGACCACGGGGATGTCCTGCAGGCGGGGGAGACCGTCCTGGCCGGGTCCTTCACCCGCCCGATGTGGGTGCACCCCGGCGACACCGTCCATGCCGACTACGGAGATCTGGGAGTCATCACATGCCGTTTCGAGTAGAGCTGCCGCCGACGTTCGCCGAACGCGTGCGCGAGCTGGGGGCGGGGGAGTACCTCGCCGGAATGTGGGTGTGCTCGGGATCGCCGACCGCTGCGGAGATCGCGGCCGCGTCGGGGATGCAGTGGGTCCTCCTCGACGCCGAGCACTCGCCCCTGACCCTCGACACCACCACCCGGCTTCTCCAGGCGATGAACGGCTACCCCGCCACCCCGGTCGTCCGGGTCCCGGCGAACGATCGGGTGCTCGTCAAGCAGTTCCTCGACCTCGGCGCCCAGAACGTGATCGTCCCGATGGTCGACACGAAGGCCGACGCCGAGGAGGCGGCGCGCGCCGTGCTCTATCCTCCGCGCGGAGTGCGCGGAGTCGGGTCGGCTCTGGCCAGGGCCTCGCGGTGGAACGCGGTGCCCGGGTACCTCGATCGGGCTGCTGACCTGGTGTCGCTGACGGTGCAGATCGAGTCCGCGACTGCGGTCGACAACGCCGCGGAGATCGCCGCGGTCGACGGGGTCGATGCCGTGTTCGTCGGTCCCTCGGATCTGGCGGCATCGATGGGCCTGCTCGGCCAGCAGACCCATCAGGACGTCACGGACGCGGTGCTCCACACCTTCGACGTCGTCCGGGCGGCGGGGAAGCTGGTCGGAGTCAACGCCTTCGATCCGGCGCAGGCCCGGAAGTACCTCGACGCGGGTGCCTCGTTCGTCCTCGTCGGGTCGGACGTCGGACTGATGATGAACGGGGCCCGCGCCTGGGCGGACACCTGGGTGCGGGATGCCGAGGACGACGGAGCCTGAACCTCCCTCGCCGATGGTCCAGGCTCCGCACCGGCCCGGTCAGGGCGGTTGTCCCGCCTCTGCTCAGTCCCTGGGGTCGCGTCTGCTCAGTCCCTGGGGTCGCGTCGACCGGTGATGAGCAATGCGCAGGTGCCGAGGCCGATGAGCAGGATCCCTGCTCCGACGAGCACGCCATTCCCGGTCGTTCCCGTCCGAGGCAGCTGATCCGGGACGTCGGCTGCAGGTGCGACGGACGGCTCCGCGGTGCGCGGCTCGGGTTCCGCGGCGGGCCGCTCGTCGGCCGGAGGCGCAGGCGGTGCGCTCGGCTTGGGCGACTCGCTCGGTGTCGGCTCCTCTGGCGGGGTCGGCGCCTCGCTCGGTGACGGCTCCTCTGACGGGGTCGGCGGTGCTGTCGGTTCGTTCGGCGGTTCATCGGCCGGGCGGTGGACCGTCTCCGCGGGGATGCCCCACTCGCTCGTCCACGGTCGGTGGACTTCGTCCTCGTGGATGCTGACCACGAAGGTCGTCCACCCCACCGGGACGGTGATCTCCTTGGTGCTCAGCTCGGCCCGGCCCTGGGAATCGGCGGTGACGGTGAGATCCTGGGAGTCGAGCTCCGTCCCCTGGACTTCCCTCGACCGCGTCGGCTGCGTGTCCGAGTGATACGCGGTCACGGTGATCGTCGCCTCGGCACCGGGTCTGAGGCCGCTCACGACGACGTCGTCGTGGGCCCGGGTGCCCTCGAGCACCGCCGTCGTCTCCGCCAGGGGGGACCACGGGACGAATCCGGTCTCACGGGGTTGGCCGTGGATCCCCTTCCATTCCCTGGTCTTCGCGTCGGCGGCGATCGTCTCGGTGAAGTACAGCCACCCGCTGAAGTCGTCGGGGACCTCGATGGCGGGGGAGCGGTGGGTGCCGTTGTCGACGCCCTTCGATGTCACCGATCCGATTCTCCTGGCATCGTCGTTCTTCTTCCCCGGTTCGGGCCGGGATGCCGTCTGCCAGAGCTCGTGGACGACGTCGACCGTGTGACCGCCGATGAGACCGGACACGGTGAACGAGTCGGTGAGCGAATCGCCGGGCCGGGGAGTCTGGTCCGAGATCTCCGTCGTCACCATGGGCTGCGACTTCATGTCCAGCGAGGAGCGTGCGGTGACCTTGGCCGGCTCGTCGGCGGTGACGACACGCTGGACGCCCTTCGCCCTCTTCGGAGAGTAGAGGAGAACGGATGCGGAAGCGACCTCGGCGGATGCCTTCACCGTGACGCGTCCCGGTGCGGCGACGTCGGCTCGGCGGGTCACGGGCTCGCTGCCGCTCGTCAGGGACGTGGGTCCGTCCTTGATGCCCCCGATCTCGAGGTCGACGGGAACATCGGGAACATGGTGGCCGGCGGCGCTGAGCAGGGACACCGTGATCTCCACCCGATCACTGGGCAGAGCGAGTGTCGACCCGTCGCCGGAACCTCCGTCATCCGGACCGTCGGCCCGGGACGCGAAGCGACCGTCCGTCTCCTGCTTGGCTCGTTCGTCCGGATTTTGAGCGGATCGCTGGTCCGGTTCCTGCGCGGGTCGCTGGTCCGGGTCCTGAGCGGCTCCCCGCGGCCTCTCCTCTGTGTCATACGGCTCGAGCACCGGCATCGTCGGGATCCGCTCGAGGGTGACTTTCAGCTCGTAGGGGCCGGCGAACCTCTTCGCATCGGCGGTGATGGCCGAGTACTGCTTCGCACTCGCCGCGAACTCCTTCCCCAGGTCCCCGGGTGCCTGCGGGGGAACCGTGTGGTCATGCGGGATCGCCTTGTCGAGGCGGGCCATCGCGCTGAGCGCGGCGTGGACGTCTGCCGAGGTCGAGCCGGAGTGCTCGTGCAGTGCCCAGGCAGTGCGGGGCGAGGTGATCCGCTTCGGTGCGGAATCAGTGAAGTGTTCGGGCAGGGGAGACTGCTTTCCCGCATCGATGCAGTAGGCGAAGACGTCGTCGAAGGTGCGATACGCCCCGTACCAGGTCCTGCCCTCGTCGGCATGATGCCAGATCCCGGGCCCGTAGACATCCGAACGAGCATGCATCGGCACTTCGCCGAGGGCCGCTCCCGATCCCCTGCCGGGGGAACCGCCCCCTCCCGAGGCAGTCCCATGCGCGGCGGCAGGGCTCATGCTCACGGCCAGGGCGAGCGCGAGCAGGAGGACGATGATGCGGACGGCGAGGTGTCTGTGTGTGCTCATGATCCCGATTCCACGCGGTTCGCCCGACGCTGACCAGACACGGATTCCCGCCTGTGAATTCACCCCGGGCGCTCCACACCCGGATGGGCACGAGTCGCGCCGCCCGTGAGCCCGGCTGTGGACGGCCGGTCACCACGGATGTCCGTATCGGTGCAGGTGAGAAACGCAGGCCGGGGAGCGGGCACGAGGTCCGGCGCTGTCCTGTCGGATCGCTGCACTCCCGGACCACGTGCCGGACACGGCTGTCCACAGGTGTTCGCGCTCAAGTCGACATTCGAATGTGCTGGACCGTTGCTGTACAGCCACATCATCGGCCTCCATGTGTCGGGCCTCGACCGTAGACTTGGGTCTGCGCTGTACTCTCCACGAAGAAGGACCACACATGTCGGAACACGTCGGACCGGCCACCGGGCCCGGCTCGCCTCACGGATCACCCACGGCGAATCAGGGACCGCAAGCGGAGTTCCAGCGTGCGCAGCCCCCAGAGGTCCACTCCGGGCATCCGGAGGGACCAGGCGGCCCCTCGCCACGGCGACAGCCCGACCATGAGCGGTTCCGTCCCCGCCCGCAGACGACACAGGATGCTCCCGCCGGGGAACCCGGGCAGGCGCCCCGACCTCAGCACGGCGGTCAGCCGCCCCAGTCCCCGAACGGCGGTCAGCCGCCTTTCGGGGTGCCCGGCCAGTCTCCCGTTCGCCCGCAGCCGGGTCCTCCGCTGGGCGGGTATCCGTCGCCCTCCCAGGGCGGTCAGCCGTCGTTCCGGCAGCCCGGCCCGCAGCAGCCCAGCCAACCCCCGTTCCGACCCGGCTCACCGCAACCGGGCCCACAGCATCCGGGCCCTCCGCAGCAACAGCAGCCCGGCCCTTGGCATCCGGGTCCGCAGCACTCGGGACAACCGAGCCGGCAGCCACACATGTCGGTCCAGCCCGGCATCCCTGCGCCCACCGGTCCGGACGTCCCCCGTGGACCGGCGCCGAACCCCGGACCACCCGTGCATCCCGGACAGCCGGTGCATCCCGGATCGGCAATGCACCCCGGGGCGCACCCGGGCATGCCGGTCCACCCCGGGGCGCACCCGGGCATGCCGGTCCACCCCGGGACGCACCCGGGCATGCCGGCCCATCCCGGGATGCCCGGGCCGATGCAGCCGCGAGTCTATGAGCAGGCACGCTTCGCCCCCACGGTGACTCAGGAGATGCGGGTGCGCGCCGCGGTCCAGACGCCTCAGCGGATGGTCAGCGACACTCCGTGGACGGGTGCCGTGCGGCAGTCGCAGCCCGCCGAGGAACCCGGGTCGACGGGAAACATCGTCCGGCTCGTCATCGCGATCCTCGCCGTCTGCGGACTCACTCTCGGCCTGCTCCTCCTCGCCCTCCTTGGGGGACTGAGCTTCGGGGTGCGCCTGTTCGCCCTCATCGGGCTCTCCGCGATTCCGCTCGCGGGGATCATCCTCTACGTCCTGTGGCTCGACCGCTGGAAGCCGCAGCCGCGGATCCTCCTTGCCCTGTGCCTGCTGTGGGGTGGAGTGGCCTCGGTCATCCTCACCCTGTTCGTGTCCCTCATCGGGGAGGTGGCGCTCTACTTCGCGGGCGTCGGAGTCGTCCCCGACGTCTTCGGGGCGGTCGTCCAGGCGCCGATAGTCGAGGAGACGACGAAGACGGTGCTCCTCGTCGTCATCGTGCTCGCCGCACGCAGGTACTTCGAGGGCCCGCTCGACGGACTCGTCTACGGCGCCCTCATCGGGGCCGGCTTCGCCTTCACGGAGAACGTGCTCTACCTGGGCAGCGCGTGGAACGAGAGCACTGCCGGACTGTGGACCACCTTCGTCCTCCGGTGCCTGTGCTCGCCGCTGCTCCACACCGTGTTCTCGACGTGCGCCGGTGTGACGATCGGATTCGCCGCACGCAAGTGGCCGTGGTGGGCGGCGATCCTCATGTGGCTGCCGGGCCTGTTCGTCGGCATCTGCCTCCATGCCATCTGGAACGGCACGATGACCGGGCTGAGCCAGATCGGCCCGATCGCTTCGATCATCGGACTCATCATCCTCAGCTTCATCCTCACCTCCTGCTGGGTGGTGCTCGGACTCCTGCTGCGCCGCAGCGAGAGGCTGCACACCCTCAACATGCTCGGCGACTACGCGAACACCGGATGGCTCTCCCACGCCGAGGTCGACATGCTCGGCACCTGGAAGGGACGGAAGTTCGGTCGACGCTGGGCGGCCTCCTTCCCCGGCGGCAAGGAGGCGATGCGCACGATGATCCAGACCTCGGCCCGGCTCTCGACCACGAGGATGCGACTGCTCGCGGGGATCGGCGGCGAGAAGGAGCGGGCGATCGAGAGCTACCAGCTCAAGGAGTTCTCCGCGGCCAGGGACCGGCTCCTCACGGCGTCGGGAAGCGCGGTGAGGCAGACCCCGTGATCGTCGTCGACGTCGTCATCGTCCTGGTCGGAGTGGCCGCCCTGTTCGCCGGCTACCGGCAGGGGTTCATCACCGGGCTGGGCACCGTGATCGGATTCGCCGTCGGCTGGGTGGCCGGACGGCTGCTCGTGCCGTTCATCGAGCAGCTCAGCGAAGGCACCGAGGCGATGGAGAACCCGGGCGTGGTCATGCTCCTGGCGTCGCTGCCCCTCGTGCTCAGCGTCCTCTTCGCCTTCGCCGGCAGCGGGATCGGCAGTCGGATCAAGTCGGCGATGGACTCCGACTTCGGGCAGGGCGTCGACTCCGTCGGCGGCACCGTCACCGCCGGGGTCGTCTACATCCTCGTCGTGTGGCTGGCCGCGGGCTTCATCCGCACGACCCCGCTCGTCGAACCCAACCGCTGGGTCGCCGACTCCTCCGTCATCGCGGCGATCGACCGGACGATCCCGTACTCGTCCCAGCAGGCGCTGGGCGACATCTCCTCGACGCTGAGCGCCACCGGGTTCCCCCGAGTTTTCTCCGGCCAGACCGAGGAGATCCGCGGCGTCGGGGAACCCGATGAGGCGATGGTCGAAGTCGGACGCCAGGTCGAGGAATCGGTGGTCAAGGTGACCACGACGGCCACCACCTGCTCGGCCGGCGCCGAAGGCACCGGGTTCGTCTTCCGTGACGGGTATGTCGCGACGAACGCCCATGTCGTCGCCGGATCGACGGACCTCGCGGTTCAGGTGGGCGGGACCGGCAGGCCCTACTCCGCCGAGGTGGTCGGCTTCGATGAGGATGCCGATGTCGCCGTGCTGCGCATCGATGATCTCGACGCCCCGGCCCTGGACTTCGGCGGTTCCCTGAGCACGGGCGACGACTCGGTCGTCGTCGGCTTCCCACAGAACGGCCCCTACACGATCTCCCCATCTCGGGTGCGCGAGAAGATCAACGCCCGCGGTCTCGACATCTACGATTCCGCAGCGGTGGTGCGCGAGGTGTATGCGCTGCGCGGAATCGTGCGCGAGGGCAACTCGGGCGGGCCGCTGCTCGATGCGAACGGTGATGTCGTCGGGATGGTCTTCGCCCGTTCGGCCACCGACGAGGAGACCGGATACGCGCTCACCCGCGCGGAGATCAGCGATGAGCTCGAGGCCGGGGTGAGCAGCCACTCGGCCGTGCCGACGGGTCAGTGCACGAAGTAGACGACGGGTCAGCCCACGAGGCGACCGCGGGGCCGGTTCTCGAGGCAGCCGACGGGTCGGTGCAGGGCGCAGCCGCCCCTACTTGAGGTCGAGGCCTGCGATCACGGCACGATGGTCGCTCGTGCCCCGGTCGAGCACCTCGTCGGAGGTCGCCTCGAAGCCGCGGTAGAGGATGTGGTCGAGCCGGGTGACCGGGAAGACCGCGGGCCACGTGAAGCCGAAGCCGCCGTGCGCCTCGATGCGCGAGTCCTCCAGAGGCGGGACGAGGGTCGAGAACTTCCGGTCGGTCGACGCGGTGTTGAAGTCGCCGGCGACGATGACGTGCTCGGCGGAGTCGCCGCTCACGGTGGTGGCCAGGCGACGGATGGCCGCGTTGCGCATCGCCTCATGGCCGGGGCGCACCGAGGGCATGTGAACCGCGTAGAACCGGATGTCGCCGTGATCGGTCGCGATCGTCGAGGCGAAGGCGCGAGGCCACTGCAGCCCCAGATCCACTTCCTCGGGAGCCGAGATCGGCCACTTCGACCACACCCCGACGGTGCCGACGACGCGTGAGTGGGTGAACGAGGAGTCGAGCTCCTCGTGGATGATCCTTCCCGAGAGCGACTCCAGCTCCTGGACGGTGAGGATGTCGGGATCGGCCTCGACGATGTTGCGCGCGGTCGCCGTCGGCTGCGGCAGGCGTGCCCCGACGTTGTAGGTCGCGACCTTGAGGTCGGGGGTTCCCGCGTCCTGCGCAGGCAGCAGCGCGGATCCGAACATCCCGGCCCAGACGATCGCGGGGACGAGGAACCCGATGACGCCGAGGACCGAGAAGCGGATGAGCGCCATGAGCAGCACGAGGGCCAGGAACACCCCAGTCCACGGGAGCACGCTCTCGACCAGGAGCGCGATGCCCGCGCGCGAGGGCAGCAGGTGGTGGAGCAGGAGGAACGCGGCGTAGAGGAGGCCGAAGACCAGCGCCGTGATCCCCTTGGTGGGGTTGCGCCGTCTGCTGGGTCGAGCGTCAGTCTGGTTCATCGCTTATGCATCTTAACCGTGGAGTCTGTCTCCATCCTGGATGCGCGATGAGGCGCTCCTCAGCCCCGCCCGCCGCCCGCAGGCACCGGCTCTGACGGCGCCGCACGCCTGAGGATCCGGGCCTGCGGATCAGCGATGGGCGGTGGCGCTCCAGACCGTGACGTCGGGATGGGTGTCGTAGCGGTACCCGGCTCCGCGCATCGTGCGGACCACCGAGGCGTATTCGCCCAGCCGCCTGCGCAGCCGGCGGATGTGAACGTCCACGGTGCGCTCGTCAGGAGCGTCGCCTCCCGACCAGACGGCCTCGATGAGCGCTTCGCGAGGAAGGGTCGAGTCGGCGTGGGAGACGAGCGTGGCGAGGAGATCGAACTCCTTGGTCGTGACGTCGACGAGTTCGCCGTCGATGCGGACCTCCCGGCGGGGGATGTCGATGCGCAGCCGCTCGGTGGGGCTGCTCAGATAGCTCTCGTTGAGCCGGGAGCCGAAACCGCCGGTCGGAGCCTGCGCCGTCGCGGATTCCGCCTTCTCCCGCAGGGCAGGCGGGTGGATGCGGTTGGGAATGCGGGAGCGCACCGGTCCGTGGGTGCCTGCCGGGGAGCCGGCGGCGGCGGGGGAGCCGGTGGCGACGGCGCGCACCGCGTCGATGTCGCTGCCGCGGCCCTCGGGGGCGAGGGCGATGACCGCCTGAGTCTCCGCCTGGGAGGCGAGCTCCTTGGCGTAGGCCTGGAGCTCGGCGGCGATGGCCGAGAGGTTGGTGCCGTCGGCCGCGGCCTTCGACTCATCGAGGCCGATGTAGACGATGATCCCGCGCGCCGCCTTCGGCGAGGGAACGACACCGGCGGGTCCGTAGGTGTGGGGCGGGTTCGCGGGATCGACGGCGCTCAACCGTGCTCCTGCCCGACGCGTGGCGACTGCGCTGCGGGGGTGGACGTACGCTGATTCTGACATCTCTGTCCTTCGGTTCGACTGTGAGAGTCCGCTGCGGGGAGGGCGTGTGCTCGTTCGATGCCGGACAGCGGAGCGACGATCACCGGCAGCGAACGCAGGGCATGCACATGCATGCCGAGCGCATTCGATCCGCGTGAGTCGAGAAAGTCATGACTTCATTATTCGTCACATGGATGACGCGGGGCAAAGGATGACGTCGATTTGAGACGATTGTGACGAAGTATGACGGCCGACCCGGGCAGGGGTGGCTGGTCCCGAGTGCCGGCGGCCGGCTCCCGCCGGTGGTCAGCCCCCGCCGCCGGTCGAGGGCACCGAGGCCGGTCGAAGGCCCTGCGGGGTATTCCCGAGCCCGTCCGGGCGGATGCTCCTCCGGACGTCAGTCGACGATCCCGTACATGCGGTCCCCGGCGTCGCCGAGGCCCGGGACGATGTAGCCCCTGTCGTTGAGCCTCTCGTCCAGGGCGGCGGTGCAGATCTCCACCTCTGCAGAGTCCGCGAAGTCCTTCTCGATCCTGCGCACGCCCTCGGGGGCGCTGACGAGGCACACGGCGGTGACGTCGCGGGCACCTCGGGCGAGGAGGAAGTCGATGGCCATGGCCAGGGTCCCGCCGGTCGCGAGCATCGGGTCGACGACGAAGATCTGCCGGCCGCTGAGATCGTCGGGCAGGCGGTCCGCGTACGCGGACGGCTCGAGAGTCTCCTCGTCACGGACCATGCCGAGGAACCCCACCTCGGCGGTGGGCAGGATGCGCAGCATCCCGTCGAGCATCCCGAGGCCCGCGCGGAGGATCGGGACGACGACCGGCCTCGGCTCGGCGAGGCGGGTGCCGGTGAACGTCGCGACCGGCGTCGTCACCTCACGGTCCTCGACGGCGACGGACCGCGTCGCCTCATAGGCGAGGAGCATGATGAGCTCCTCGGTGAGCTGCCGGAACCGGGCTGAGTCCGTCGACTTGTCGCGTAGCACGCTGAGCTTATGGGCGATGAGCGGATGGTCGGCTACATGGAGGCGCATGGAGTGAATGGTACGGGCATCGCCTGAGGAGCGCCGAGGACGGCGGGAAATCCACGGCGATCCTGTGTCGGGCTGTGGTGATCGGGCGGCGGAGGGGCCACAATGGTGGCATGTCGTACTTCACTGAGATCCTTGCAGAATCCGGCGAGGGATTCCGTCCCCTCGATGTTGATGTCCGGGACGCCGGCGACCTCGACGGCCTCGTCGACATGATGCGGACCGCCGGCACGGAGGACGGAGAGGCGCTCGCCGTCATCGAGCACGAGGACGAATGGTTCGGCCTGGTCAGACTGTGCACCGACAACGAAGTCAGGGTGTTCCTCTCCGATCTCAGGGCCGTCGAGCTCAGCCCCTTCGCCGAGCTCTTCGCCGACTACCTCGACTCTCAGCCCGACGCCTACGAGCCCGAGGAGGACTTCGCCCCGGATCCCGATGCCGAGGCCGCGGACGACGACGCCGAGGACGAGGACGACGAGGTCGAGATGCTCGAGTTCGACCCCGACGCCGAATGGGGCGGCGATGCCGACATCTTTGCCGACCGGGGAGTCGCGGCCGCCGACCTCATCGAGCAGGTGGAGAAGTACCCGTCGGATCCGGCTCGTGTCGTCGCGCACGTGGGGGAGGCCGTCGGCTTCGCCGACCAGCTCGAGGCGGCACGCTGAGCCAGCCGTCCGACCGGGCGTCGGATCGTGACCGCGGCACCGGTGCCGACCGGCCGCTCGACGCCGCCCGGTTCGACTCCCCCCGGTTCGAGGAGTGGATGGGCCTTGCCCTCGCCGAGGCGGAGCTCGCGGCCGCCCATGACGACGTTCCCGTGGGCGCGGTCGTCGTCGACGCGACGGGGACGGTGATCGCCCGGGGCCACAACCGTCGCGAGATCGACCAGGACCCGCTCGGCCACGCCGAGCTCAGCGCACTGCGATCGGCCGCCGAGGCGACGGGCCGCTGGCGACTCGACGGCTGCACCCTGATCGTCACCCTTGAGCCGTGCGCGATGTGCGCCGGGGCGGCGGTCTCCTCACGGATCGAGAGGATCGTCTATGGCGCATTCGACGACAAGGCCGGTGCCGCAGGCTCAGTGTGGGACCTGCCGCGGGACCGGGCGTCCCTCCACCACCCCGCCGTGACGTCGCGGGTGCGCGCCGCGGAGTGCGCACGCCTGCTCCGGGAGTTCTTCGCGGCCAAGCGCTGAGACGAATCGCCGCCGGACGCCCACCAGCGGCGAGCGTGGGCGCCTCCCAGAGGTGCTCCACGTCACGCTGCGCGGATTTGTCGGCAAGTGGGCGGAACTGTAGAGTTGTCCGCGGTGGCGTGTCCGAGCGGCCGAAGGTGCAACACTCGAAATGTTGTGTACGGTAACCCCGTACCGTGGGTTCAAATCCCACCGCCACCGCCATGTCCTGAGTCGCGACATCGTTGACAGACGATGTCGCGACTTGGGACTTTTTTGTGGGTTCACTCCTGGAATCAGATACCGTCCTGGTTGTCGTG
>NZ_QNSB01000012.1 GCF_003315415.1 Brevibacterium sanguinis | reverse complement strand
GTCCCACACAGTCGCCGCCGCAGCCGCCCAGGCAACCGCCCGCGTGGTGGTGTCGGAGTCCCCATGCCCATCACGCTCCTGACCCAGTCCGTGCCCGACGCACCCCAGCGCGGCGACCTGCACACCTCGGCCTCCGTGCACACCCGCGTGCCGCCGCTGGTCATCGCCCATCGCGGCGCCTCCGCCCGGTTCCCGGAGAACACGATGCCGGCCTTCTCGGCGGGCGTCGAGCAGGGCGCGGACATGATCGAGATCGACCTGCACATGAGCAGGGACGGCGAGCTCATCGTCATCCACGACGACACGCTCGAGCGCACCACCGATGCCCGCACCCGGTTCCCGGGCCGTGAGGACTACCGGATCGCCTCGTTCACCAGCGAGGAGATCGCGGTCCTCGACGCCGGCGGCTGGAAGTGCCCGTCCTTCGCCGGGACTGCGGTCCCTCACCTCGCCGAGGTGCTCGCCCTCGTCCACTCGACCCGCACGGGACTGCTCCTCGAGGTCAAGCACCCCCATCAGTACCCGGGCATCGCCGAGGCGATCGTCCGTGAGTTCGAATCGGCACCCGGCTACCTCGAGCGGGCGCTGGCGGCAGGGCTGCTCGTCGTCCAGTCCGCCGACTGGGGCTTCATCCGGGACCTCCACGTCCTCGCGCCGGAGATCCCCGTCGGGCTGCTCGGCCGCCCGGGCCTGGACGAGCTGCGCGGGTTCGCCGGCTGGGTCGACCAGATCAACCCCGAGCGTCGCGAAGCCGACGCCCTGTTCCTCCACGCCGTCCACGAGCTGGGAATGTCGAGCCTGGTCTGGACCGTCGACGAGGCCGCGGACATGGAGCGGGCGATCGACCTCGGCGCCGATGGGATCATCACCAATGTTCCCGACCGGCTCGTCGGGATGATCGCGGACTTCTGAGCCTCCTCCCGCGGGGACCTCCTCCCGCAGGTCCGGGCCCTACTCCTTCGGCGCCCGGTTCGCGGGCCCTGCTCTTGCGGCGCCCGGTTCGCGGAGTCCTACTCCTTCGGGGCCCGGTTCGCGGAGTCCTACTCCTTCGGGGCCCGGTTCGCGGTGTTGAGGGAGGAGTCCCAGAGCATCGAATCCGCCACGCGGAAGCGTCTGCCGGTGACCACCTCGGCGACGATCCTGATGAACCGGTTCTTCGGCCCGGCCTGCCAAGGGGAGATGTCGAGGGACACGGTGTCGAGGAGTTCGTCGGTGTCCTTGATCGGTGCGGCCCGGCCCTTGAGCACCACGCTCCACGCGGTGTCGTTCTCGGGGTCGAAGCCGTCGACCTCGAACGCGACGCGCGGGTTCTCCAGGACCGCGTCGACCTTCGTCCCCTCACCGGACCGGAACACGATCGCCGAGTGGTCGACGGCGTAGTTGATCGGGAAGATGTCGGGACCATCATCGATGACCACGGCGAGACATCCGATGTCCGTGCTGCGCAGGCAGTTCCAGCAGTCCTCGACGGAGAGCACCGAGATCTCTTCGGGGTTGTGCGCGTTCATCATTCCACCCTTCTCTTGGACGGCGACGGATCGCAGGTCCACGACACCCGTAGCCGTACAGCCAGGATATCCCGGGTCGTCGGGTCCGGAGCAGGCTGTTCCCGCCCAATGGAGAGGCTTGTGAGACGACGTGGTGAGGGACGGCAAAGGGGTCAACAGGGGGTCAACGCCCCTTGCCTCCCGTGAGACGCTGGAAGCATGGCCAATGAACTCGCGTCATCCACCAGCCCCTACCTCCGCGCCCACGCCGACAATCCCGTCGACTGGCGGATGTGGACGAAGGAGAACCTCGCCGAGGCGGCCCGCCGCGATGTCCCCCTCCTCATCTCGATCGGCTACTCGACGTGCCACTGGTGCCACGTCATGGCCCACGAGTCCTTCGAGGACGAAGCCGTCGCCCGCATCGTCAACGAACGGTTCCTCCCGATCAAGATCGATCGCGAGGAGCTGCCCGACATCGACTCCTACTACATGAACGCACTTCAGGCGATGCGCGGCCAGGGCGGCTGGCCGATGACGATCTTCGCCACGCCCGGCGGCAGCCCCTTCTACGCCGGCACCTACTTCCCACCCGCGCCGCGGGGGAACCTGCCCTCGTTCACCCAGGTGCTCACGGCCGTGTCGGAGACCTGGGCCGACCGCCGCGCCGAGGTCGACGAGATGACCCGGAGGATGGACCGGGGTCTGGCCGAGATGGCGACGGCGGTGACGAAGGCGCTGCCCGCCGAGGCGACGCGCGAGTCGCTGCGCGCGGACGAGCTCGACGAGGCGGCCGCGACGCTGCTCGACTCCTACGATCCGGCGTGGGGCGGATTCGGCGGCGCTCCGAAGTTCCCGCCGCTGATGAACCTCCTGCAGCTCATGGCGACGTTCGAGCGTCTGCGCCGGGGCGCCGAGGCGGTGGAGTCAGGCGTGCCGACGCCGGAGGTGGCCGGGTCAGGCACCTCGGCGAGCGAGTCGGGAACCTCGACGAGTGAGCTGGAAACCTCGACGCGAGAGACGTCCGGCAGCGATCGCGTGCGGGAGGCCCTCGCCCCCGACGGCAGCGACCGCGTGCGGGAGGCGCTGGCCCCCGATGCCGTCGACCGCCTCGGGGCGGACGGGCACCTGACCGGCGAGCTCGCCCTCGACTGCCTCATCGCCGTCCGGAACACCTTCGCGCGGATCGCCAGCGGCGGGATGCGCGACCAGGTGCGGGGCGGCATCGCGCGCTACAGCGTCGACCGGCAGTGGTTCGTCCCCCACTTCGAGAAGATGCTCTACGACAATGCGCTCTACCTGCGCGCGGCCGTGCAGTGGACGAAGGTCGAGCGCTCGCTCAACCCCGATTCCAAATGGACGGCCCTGGCCGAGCGTGAGGTCGAGGACACGGCGTACTTCCTCATCGCGGACATGACGGCGGGCGGAGACCGGTTCATCGCGGCGCTCGACGCGGATTCGCTCAACGCCGAGGGCGTCCTCGAAGAAGGTGCGGCCTATGCGGTGCGACCCGAGGAGTTTCCGGCGAACGCCGGCGGTGTGCTCGGGTTGGTCAACTCTCCTGCCGGCGCAGAGCTCTCCGGCGCGGTGGTCGCGGCGACGGGAATCATCGACTGGCTCCGAGACGATAAGGCACCACTCGACGCGGACCACCCCGCACCGTGGGACACTCCGGCGACCATCGCCCAGAGAAGCAGTCTGAAAGAGCTCCTCGATGAGCGACCGGCACCCGCCCGCGACGAGAAGACCATCACCGAATGGAACTCCCTGGCGACCACCGCCCTCGCCGAGGCGGCACTGTACGTGGGTGGGCTGGCAGGTGGCGCGGCCTTCAGACGTGGGGTCGACACGGACTCCGACACCACCACGCGGGCGGTTGCCTGGGCGGCTGCGGCGGCGACTGTGTGGGAGACCGCGTACACGGCATTCAAGAGGGACGGGCTCCAGCGGAGCTCCACCGACGGCGTCCCTGGCCCCGGTCTCCCCGGGCTGGCGGACTGGGCGCAGTTCCTCACCGCAGGGATCACTGTGCGGCAGCTGCAGGAGGTCGGACTGATCGAAGGCAGGCTGTTCGTCGACGAGGACGCGTTCGACGGACAGGAGCTCGGCAGGCTCGCCGCCGAGGTGGTCGCCACGTTCACATCCGGACTCGCGGGGACCTCCGCCGGCGTCGCGGGTGCGGCTGCGGCAGGCACCGGGGCGGAGGAGTCGTCGGACTCCTTCGAGGTCTTCGACTCCCAGGGCGATGAGATTCTCGCTGTACGCACCGCCGACCCTGTCGACAATGCGCTGCCCTCCGGCCGGGCCGCAGCCGCCGAGGCGATGCTGCTCCTCGGGGAACTCGGGAGCGACGGACCGCTGACGACGAGCCAGGTCCTGCAGATCCGCGACAGGCTCCTCGGCGTCTACCGGGCGCTCGCCGGGAGGGCTCCACGGGGCTGCGGCCATGCTCTGTGGCAGGCCGAACGTGCACTTGCCCCGGTGAGGGTGGCCACTCGGGATGCCGACCTTCTTGCCGTGGCGGCTCGTCACCCCGCCGTCACACTGCTCGTGAGCTCCACCGGGGTGAGGGACGAGCACGGGGATGAGGTCGCCGTGCCGGACGGGGCTGCGATCGTCTGCCGCGGGACCGAATGCTCGCTGCCGGTGACCACGACCGAGGAGCTGGCGAAGCTGCTCGATTCGTGAACGAGAGGCCGTAACTTCGATTCACATCTGATGCAGCTGTTCGGATTTGAATCTGAATGACTGCATCAAATGTGAACAAGCTTCGAGGGCGCGCGTCACTCGACGAGGCGCAGACCGCGGAAGCGGTTGAGCGCGGCGGCGATCTCCTGGGGCCGCGGGCGGGCCAGGTGCCCGGGGTGGTCGCGGTGACCGGTCAGGCCGTCGATGCCCTGGGCGTCGAGCATTCCCTCGATCTCGTCGAGCGCCTCGGTGAGACTCGACCGCCCGTCGAAGATCTCCGCCAGGTACTCGAGCGCCTCGGCGACTGCGCTCGTCTGCTGCGGATCGACGAGCTGGGCGACCGCGCCGAGGTCGATGACGGCCTTGCCGAACTGGACCTGACCGAGTCCCTTGGCCTTCGCCGACTTCGTCTTCGAGGCAGGTCGCAGCGCCTGAGCGGTCGGCACTCTCTCCCGCGCGTCCGCGAAGAGCCCGGCAGTGCCGACATCGACACCACCGCCCACATCGGCCACCTCGGCACCTTCGACCGGATCGAGGTCCGCCGCGCTGATGCCGACGAGCTCGTGCGCCCGCTCCGTGACGTCATGGGGCACGTAGGCGTCGAGGGCGATGACGCGGTCGGCGACCTCGAAGAACGCGCTCGACCCACCGGCCACGAGTACGGTGGAGACGCCTCGGCGGGCGAAGAGCGGGCGCACCCGATCGACGAACGGCGTGATGGGTTCGCGGTCGGCGGGGATGAGCGCGCGCATCCGATCGTCGCGGATCATGAAGTTCGTCGCCGAGGTGTCCTCGTCGATGAGCAGCGTGCGCGCGCCGGCCTCGAGCGCCTCGACGAGGCTGGCCGCCTGCGACGTCGACCCGCTCGCGTTCGTCGTCGTGAAGGATCTCGTGTCGGTGCGGGATGGCAGGTTGGTGATGAATGGGGAGATGTCGTCGCCGGTCACCGCGCGCCCGTCCTCGGCGCGGATGGTGGTGGCGGTCGGCTCCGTGATCACCCATTCGCGTCCGTCCCCGGCGATGTGCGGGTAGACGCCGCGTTCGAGTGCGCGCAGGATCGTCGACTTCCCGTGGTAGCCGCCGCCGACGATGACGGTGACACCACGGGGGACCGCCATCCCGGTCACCTCGCGACCGCTCGACAGGGTGAACGTGCGCTCGAGCGATGTGGGACTGCGGAAGGGGACTGCGTCGGCGGCGTCCATCGGCAGATCCGAATCGCCGGAGCGCCGGGGCAGGATCGCACCGTTGCCGATGAAACCGAGCAGTCCGGCCTCGCCGAGGCGCTCGCGCAGTTCCAGCTGATCCCGGTGGAGCTGCACGTGGTTCCGGAGGGCGGTCGGAAGCGGGTCGGAGGTGTCGCTGGGCCACTCGCCGTGGAGGAACATCGCCCGGGCCAGCTCGGGCAGGTCGCGGGTGAGGATGTCGGCGGCCTGGCGGCCGAGGATCCGCCGACCCCGGGCGGGCAGGTTGACCAGCAGCCGCGCCTCGAATCCGGCGTCGTCGATGACGACATTGCTGCGGTCGAGGATCTCCTGCCCGGGCCGACCGAGGATGATCGCACGCTGCTCGAGGCGCGCCAGGACGTCGTTGCCGAGCCGGAGGAGGAAGTCGGACACGGCGATCCGGTCGGCGCGTCCGGTCGTGAGGTCAGCGGGGAACGCGGCATCGTCGCGGCCGATTCTCACGCGGATCTTCGACGGGGAGGCGAAGGGGTCGACCTGGACGCGGTCGATGACCAGGGTGACAGGGCCGAACCGGTACCGACCGCGGAGCTGCTTGTAATTCCCATAGCTTCGGCCGTCGAGGTTGCGCAGCGTCGATGCGAGCTGTGACTGTGGGGAACTCATCCCAGGAATGGTACGCGACAGGAGCGGACCCGGCGCAGGAGAGTTCGCGACCCGTCTCCGCCCGAAGGTCTGTCAGCCGGACTGGTCGGGCTTCGGGTCAGGCCCCTCATCCGGTATGGGCTTGGCCCGCGTGCGTGGAAACAGGACTGCTGCGGCTCACACCCGCTGGAGATGGAACTCCGAAAATAATGACGTCACACCCCTTGCGGATGACACCATTATGGTGTCATAGTTGTGTCATGAACATCACGCACCATGTCGAACAGCTGCAGAACCAACTGACCGCGACAGCGGCGGCCGGGGACGAAGCCACTCGCGAAGTGGCCGACCGCCTCGTCACCGCACTGGAACCGGCGGCGCGAGTCGTCATCCTCGACGTGCTCGCGGAGTCGAGCGCGGAACTGACGACGGCCATCGCTCCCGCCTCGATCGACGTTCGCCTCCGCGGTCGCGACATCGACTTCGTCGTCGACGGACTGCCCGTCGGCGACGCGTCGAGCCGCAGCGCCGACGCCGGGCCGGACGGCCACGGTGGAGGGTCCGGGGCGGGTGACGAGACGGACCGTGGCGCGAGCCCCGTCCCGATCGGCATGGACGACGACAGCACCTCCCGCACCACGCTGCGGCTGCCCGACTCGATCAAGGCTCAGGCGGAGAGAGCCGCGAAAGCCGAGGGGATCTCCCTCAACGCCTGGCTGGTCCGGGCGATCGCGGCCGGCCTCGAGCCTCGCAGCAAGTCACGACAGCGCTCCAACACGATTTCAGGATGGATGAGATGAGACAGTTTCCGATCAGCGACGATGCCACGATCACGATCGACATCCAGGCAGCCACCGTGCAGGTGACCGCCGCAGACCGCGACGACGTGGCGATCAGCGTCGAACCCTCGAACCCGAACAGATCCGGCGACCGGGACGCCGCCGAGCGAGTGTCGGTGTCGCCCACCTCGGGCGGCCTCGACATCGTCGGTGAGCGGCGATTGCTCATCGGCACCCCCGGATCGGTGGATGTGCAGATGGAGGTCCCTGCGGGGACGCACCTGAGCGCGGTCATCTCGGCAGGCTCGCTCAGCCTGAGGAACCGCCTCGGTGACGTCGACGTCAAGATCGCCGCGGGTGATGTCAGAAGTGACACCACTGCGTCCCTCACCGCGAAGGTCAGTCACGGAAGCATCATCGCCGAGGAGGTCACGGGTGACGTCGAGGTGCAGCAGTCGAGCGGCGAGATCCAACTCGGTGCCATCGGCGGCAGCGCACGGATCAAGTCCGGTCACGGCTCGATCCGCGTCGGGCACCTGCGAGGGACCGCTCACTTCGTCACGGCCACCGGTGGAGTCCACATCGGGGAGGTGAGCGGCGAGATGCGAGTCCGCACCGGCCACGGCGCGGTGCGGCTGGGCAGGGTCAGCGGCGGAATCGTGCACCTCGACACCGGGTTCGGCACGATCGAAGTCGGCGTCGCCTCGGGGGCGCCGGTGTGGGTCGACGCCGACTCGAAGAACGGCGTCGTGCGCACCGATCTGGAATCGGGCGCAGGACCCGCCGATGACGAGCTGCCCGTCGAAGTCCACGCCTCCACGAAATTCGGCGACATCATCATCAGTCGCGCCGGCTGAGCCGAACGGCCGGGTCCGGCTCAGCGTCGGACGTAACCCGCGCCCGCCCGCGGCGCCCGAACCGAACCCCACGGTCTGAGGCCGCGGACTGGCGAATCCAACGCCCGCGGCGCCCGAACTCCGCAGGGCGCTGAAGCGGCGACACGTCACCCCCGACGGCATGTCGAACCGTCGACACAAGTCACCACAGCACAGGCCTGGATCATGTGCGCCCGAAAATCGGGGACCGGGCAGTGCGACCAGCCGACCCGCAGTGGTCGAGAATCAGGAGAATCCGATGTCCGAACTGGCGATTCACACCACGGGACTGACCAAGTCCTATCGCTCCAAGCAGGTGCTCAGCGGGATCGACCTGCGCATCCCCCGAGGTCAGGTCTTCGCCCTGCTCGGCCCCAATGGTGCCGGGAAAACCACGACGGTGAACATCCTGTCCACGCTGCAGCGTCCGGACTCCGGCTCGGCGCACGTCTTCGGCCATGACATCGTCACCGAGGCGACGCGGGTGCGCGAGCTCATCGGCGTCACCGGTCAGTTCTCCGCGGTCGACGGCCTGCTTACCGGCCGGGAGAACCTGGCGATGATGGCCGCCTTCACCCATGTGCCGAAGGCCGAACAGCGGTCACGAGTCGATGAGCTGCTCGACCGCTTCGACCTCGCCGAGGCGGGGAAGAAGGTCGCGTCCACCTACTCGGGCGGGATGCGCCGGAAGCTCGACCTCGCGATGACGCTCATCGCCCGACCCCGCCTCGTGTTCCTCGACGAGCCGACCACCGGCCTCGACCCGCGCAGCCGGAGAACGATGTGGGACATCGTCGGCGAACTCGTCGCCGACGGCATCGGCATCTTCCTCACCACGCAGTACCTGGAGGAGGCCGATGTCCTGGCCGACCGGATCGCGATGCTCGACAACGGGGGGATCGTCGCCGAGGGCACGCCTGCCGAGCTCAAACGGCAGATGCCGGGAGGGCACGTGCGCCTCGAGTTCGCGACCGGCGACGACCTCGACCGTGCTCGCCGCCTCTGGACCGATGCCTCCGCCGAGGCGGCCGAGCTCAGCCTCGACGTCCCCGGCGACGGCAGCGTCAAGCACATCCGGCATCTGCTCACGCGCCTCGAGGGAGAGGGGATCGAACCGCGCAATCTCAGTGTCGTCTCGCCCGGCATCGACGATGTCTTCTTCGCGCTGACGGGACACCGCCCGGAATCAGGAAACGACACGACCGCCCATACCGTCGCTGAGGAGACCGAGGCACCCGCCACTGCAACCGCCTCGGCGCCGGCAGCCGGAATCGACGCGACCATCCCCGACGCTCGCACCGACAAGGAGATCTCACGATGACCACCATTGCCCGCCACGACCGCCCACCGGCGGACGCACCGACCCGAGGCCACCACGAGACATCGGCGTCCACGATCGCCGACACCTGGATCATGGTCAAGCGTCAGCTCGTCCACGGGCTGCGCTACCCGGTGTTCTTCTACATCGTCGGCATGCCGCTGGTCCTCCTGCTCCTCTTCGTCTACGTGTTCGGCGGAACGCTGGGCCGCGGCATCGGCGGGGACTCGGGCGACTACCTCGACTACCTCGTGCCCGGACTGCTCGTGCTCACGATCGCCGGCGGGATGCAGCTGACCGCGCTCTCAGTCTCCCAGGACATGAACGAGGGCATAGTCTCCCGATTCCGCTCGATGCCGATCTCCCGCGGCTCGGTCCTCGCCGGCCACGTCATCGGCAACGGCATCCAGCAGTTCCTCGCCGTGGTCGTCATCCTCCTCGTCGGAGTCGCGCTCGGGTTCCGCCCGTCGGCCGACGGTCTCGACTACCTCGCGCTCGCCGGCTTCGTCCTCGTGCTGCTGCTCGCCCTCGGCTGGCCGGCCGTGGCGATGGGCGTGCAGGCCAAATCCGTCGAGGCGGCCTCCAACCTGCCGATGATCGTCATGATGTTCCCGTTCGTCGGGTCGGGCTTCGTGCCGACGGACACGATGCCCGGGTGGATGCAGACCTTCGCCGAGGTGCAGCCCTTCACCCCGATCATCGAGACCGTCCGCGGACTGCTCATGGGCACCGAGATCGGCGCCGACTGGTGGGTCTCCCTCCTCTGGTGCGCGGGCCTCGGGGTGCTCGGCTACGTCTGGGCGCGGGTGCAGTACGAACGCCGCGCCGCGAGGTGAGTGTCCGTCCCCGGACCGAGCGTGGCCCCGGAACGATCGTGGCCCGCTTCGATCGTGGCCCGCTCGCCGACGTGAGCGCCGCCGGCCCCGCCCGCCGAGGTGAGCGTCGCCGAGTGAACGCGAGCGAGGTCCCCTTCCTGACCGGTCCGACTCCGACCGGTCAGGAGGGGGATCTCCCATTCTCCGGGACTTTCGGCAGGTTTACCGACCAGAAGTTCGATCGGTGCCGCAGATGGCTATAGTGTGAGTGAGTTCACTCCCGGGCCCTGCGCTTCGGGGATGAAGCTCCCGGTCCGGGCCCTGTGACATCGATTGAGGACTCGCCGTGCGGGGCTCGCCCCGAGTGCCGTGGGACCGGACAGAATGCCGCTGAAAGGGACACCGATGTCTGCACGACCACCAGCTGCGTCCGCCGACACGCCGCTGCCGAAGGCGAACGTCGACGAACTGATCGCACAGTACGACGAGGAGCTGCCGCAGCGCAGCCTCACCCGCCGCCTCGACCTCGGTGTCAGCATCGTCTGCTTCCTCATCTCGCTCTACGTGCTCAACCAGGTGTTCTTCCCGCTCGAGCAGGGTAATCAGTACTACCTCATGTGGTTCCTCGCCCTCGTCCTGCCGCTCGTGTTCATCTGCTACCGGCCCGGCTTCTCCAGGAAGCCGGTGGACAACGCGCGAGCGAACGACAACCCGTCGATCATCGACTGGATCCTCGTCGTCCTCACGTTCCTCACCTGCGCCTACCCCGTGCTGCCGTTCTTCTCCGGCGGCTTCAACGAGTTCCTCAACCGGCAGGGCTCCCTGACGACGCTGGACGTCACGATGGGCGGGATCCTGCTGCTGCTCATCCTTGAGGCGACGCGGCGCACCACCGGGATCATCCTTCCCCTCTTCTGCGTCTTCTTCTTCCTCTACAGCTACTACGGGGCGTACATCCCGATCGGCTGGCCCGGCTCCCATGCGGGCCAGAACTTCGACCAGATCGTCAACGCCCTCTACAACGACGCGAGCGGCTTCTACGGCATCCCCCTCGACGTCGCCGCCACCTACATCGTCCTGTTCACGATCTACGGGGCCGTCCTCGACAAGACCGGGGCGGCGAACTTCTTCATCGAACTGAGCTTCTCCCTGTTCAAGAAGTCGAAGGCCGCTCCGGGCCGGACGGTCGCGCTCTCCGGGTTCCTCCTCGGCACGGTCTCGGGATCGGGCACGGCCACCGCGGTCTCGCTCGGCGCGGTCACGTGGCCGGTGCTCAAGAAGGCCGGCTACCCGAAGGAGAACGCCGGCGGCATGCTCGCCGCTTCGGGCATCGGCGCGATCCTCTCCCCGCCGACACTCGGCGCAGCGGCCTTCATCATCGCCGAGCTCCTCAACGTCTCCTACGGGCTCGTCCTGCTCTGGGCGGTCGTGCCCACCCTCCTCTACTACCTCGGCATCTTCCTCGCCATCGAGATCGACTCCCGCAAGATCGAGGTCGACTACCAGCCTCCTGCCGGTCTGCGCTCGTGGCCGATCCTCAAGAACGGCTTCTACCACTTCATCTCGCTCGGCATCATCGTCGTGTTCCTCGCGATGGGCATGGCGCCCTTCAAAGCGGTCGTCTACGCCTCCCTCGTCGGCATCGGCTTCGGGATCATCGAGATCGTCCTCAGCCGCCGAGACGAGCCGGGCACGATCCTCGCGACGGTCTGGGACGTCATCTTCTCCGCCCTGTCGACCGGCATCCGCTCGGCCCTGCCGGTGACCAGCGTGTGTGCGGCCGCGGGAATCATCGTCTCGACCATCACGAAGACCGGCCTCGGCCAGGTCATCTCCGACATCCTCATCGGCGGGGCGCAGGCGATCTCCGACAACCCGACCGCCGTCATCGTCTTCACCTGCATCTTCGCGGCCGTCGCGGTCACCGTGCTCGGTCTCGCGGTGCCGGTGACCGCCTCGTTCATCATCAGCTGGGTGATCGTCGGGCCCGCGCTCATCACCCTCGGGGTCCCCGAGGCGGCCGCGGCGATGTTCATCTTCTACTACGCCGTGCTCTCCGAGGTCTCACCCCCGACGGCTCTGGCCGCGGTCGCCGCCTCGGCGATCACCGGGGGCCGCGTCATCGCGACGATGTGGCAGGCGTGCAAGTACGCGATCCCCGCATTCCTCGTACCGCTGGCGTTCACCTTCACGCCGGAGGGCGCGAACCTCGTCGCCCAGGGCGGGTTCCTCGGAGCGGTGTGGACCGGGGCGGTCTCCGCCTGTGCCGTGGCGGCTCTCGCCGCCGGCGCCGGAGGGTGGATGATCCGCCGGGCGGGCTGGCCCGAGCGGGTGCTCTGCTTCGTCGCCGCCTGCGCTCTGCTCTACCTGCAGCCCCTGTCGATGATGATCGGGTTCGGCGCGCTCGTGCTCGCCGTCATCGTCCACCTCATCCTGCGCCGCAAGCCCGACCCGGCCGCGCCCAACGCGACACCCCTGGCCACGACGTGACCCGCGACCGGACGCGACACCACTGACCACCACCTCAACCACCAACGAGCGAGGCCGGAGCACCGGCTGAGAGAGAAAGGGACGAAGCACATGAAACGGACAAGGATGTTCACGACCGCGGCGATCGCGCTCGCCGCCACATTGGCGCTGAGCTCGTGCGGCGGGAAGCGGGAGAACACGCCGGCGGCCGAGGGCGGCGACAGCTGCACCGCGGCATCGGGTCAGATCACCATCGCGACGGGCAACTCGACGGGCGTGTACTACGTGCTCGGCGGCGGTCTCGCGCAGGTGATCTCGAGCAACACCGAGCTCAAGGCCACCGCGGCCGAGACCGGCGCCTCCGTGCAGAACCTCCAGCAGCTGGCCAGCGGCGACTACGACATCGCCTTCTCCCTGGCGGACACCGCGGCCGACGCCGTGAGTGGCAACGGCTCCTTCGAGCAGCCGGAGGAGCTCTCCGCCCTGACGAGGATCTACGACAACTTCACCCATGTCATCGTCCGCAAGGACGCGAACATCGACTCGATCGAGGACTTCAAGGGCAAGACGATCTCGACCGGTTCGCCCAAGTCCGGCACCGAGGTCATCGCCAACCGGCTCATCGAGTCCGCCGGGCTCAAAGAGGGCGACGTCACGGCGCAGCGCCTCGACCTGTCGAAGACCGTCGACGGGATGAAGGATGGCACGATCGACGGCATGGTGTGGTCCGGCGGCCTGCCCACCGCGGGCGTCACCGACCTGTTCACCTCGAACGGCAATGATGTCGAGCTCCTCGACATCTCCGATCTCGAGGCGCCGATGAAGGAGATCAACCCGGTCTACGAGGTCGCCGAGATCTCGGCCGAGACCTACAAGGGCGCCGGCGCGGTCGAGACCATCGTCACGCCCAACGTCCTCATGGTCCGCAACGACATGGACGAGGGCACGGCCTGCGCGCTGACGAAGCTCATCTTCGACCAGAAGGCCGAGCTCGAGAAGGTCCATGCCGCGGCGAAGGAGATCAACGTCGACACCGCCGAGGCGCCCGACCCGATCACCCTCCACCCGGGCTCGCAGAAGGCCCTCGAGGAGCTGCAGAAGTAAGCAGCCTCGAGAGCGTCAAGAAGGGCAGGGCGCTGAGCCGCCCTCTCGAACTGCGCTGCGATCTCGGTCAAGACTTCGGTGAAACAGCTATGCGTGGGAACATGGCTGATTCGCTGAAGTCTTGACCGGGAGAGCTCGCAGCCGATTCAGGTCGCCGACGAGGGGGACCAACGGGCTCGAGGCGAACTGTTCGCCATCGGCATCCGGGAGTCTCAGGCCCCACCCGATTCGGCTCCCACGCACAACAGGAGCCCGACGATCGAAACGACAGCCATGCAGATCATAGAGCCGGCCATGACCTGCAGCCGGACCCTTCCCGGCCTGATGGCGAAACGGGCAAGGAGCAGGACAAGATACAGAATTGCTGCCAGGGCAAGTGTCGCGATCGCGTACGGCACCGCTGGGCCACCGGACACGAGGATCGCTGCCAGCACGGCGGCAACGACGACGAGGAACAACCCGCCGGCAACAATCCAGACAGTACCGGACGAACGTCGAAGCGACGGCTGATCGCTGATGCGAGTTGAGTCGAGTGGTTCGCGGGACCTGTCTTCCATGGGTCCGAACATACCGATCGAACCTCCGCGCGGCCATGGCTCGACGAGACTCAGATGACGTCTCCGCCGCCCCAGCGGCGCCGCCCCGCGTCGGATCTGCTCACGCCCCCTGGAGGAACGCCTTCGCGGCGGCGCCGAGGGCGACGACGTCGCTGATCGCGCACATCTCCCGCGCCGAGTGCATCGAGTACAGGGCCGGTCCCACGTCGACGGTCGTCATGCCCAGCCGGGTCGCGGTGAGCGGGCCGATCGTCGACCCGCACGGCATCGCGTTGTTCGACACGAAGTCCTGGGACTCGACCCCGGCCGCGGCGCACGCCCGCGCCCACACGGCCGTGCCCACGGCATCGGTGGCGTAGCGCTGCTGGGCGTTGAGCTTGAGCAGGGGTCCTCCGCCGAGGCGGGGGCGGACATGCGGGTCGTGCCGCTCCGGATAGTTGGGGTGGACTGCATGACCGGCGTCGGAGGACACGCACACGGACCCGGCGAGCAGCGCGAGGTAGTCACTGCGCGTCGCGTCGGGGTGCACGGAGCCGTGGATGCGCTCGGTGATGTCGGCGAGGAACGGCCCGCACGCGCCCGAGCGCGAGTTCGAGCCGATCTCCTCATGGTCGAATCCGGCGAAGACCGCGATCGACTCGAGCCCGTCCGGATCGAGGGACTCCATCGCGGTGACGCCGGCGTGGACCGAGAGCAGGTTGTCGAGCCTCGGCGCGGCGAAGAACTCCTCATGGGCGCCGAAGAGCGCGGGCTCCTGGACGGGGATCGTGTAGACGTCGTGGCCGACGACGAGCTCGGGGTCCACCTCGGCGGAGGCGGCGACGATCTCGATGATGTCGGATTCGGCGAGGTCGGACAACCCGATGATCGGCGCGGTGTGGCGCTGCTTGTCGAGGCTCAGACCGTCGTTGACCTGCCGGTCGAGGTGGATGGCCAGCTGCGGGATGCGCGCGATCTCGGACGTGCGGGCGAGGACCACGGAGCCGTCGGCGAGGGCGAGGCGCCCGGCGAACGCGAGCTCACGGTCGAGCCAGGAGTTGAGCAGCGGCCCGCCGTAGATCTCGACGCCGACCTGCCGCACGCCCTCGGCGTCGAACTCCCCGCCGGGCTTGAGCTTGAATGCGGGGGAGTCGGTGTGGGAGCCGAAGACGCGGAATCCGGACGCGCGGTCGATCTCGCGGGGGACACGCCAGGCGATGATCGCCCCGTCGCGGATGACGCAATAGCCGCCACCTGGTTCGATGGCCCACTTCTCCCGTTCGTCGAGTACCGTGTAACCCGCCGCGTCCAGCCGGGCCACCGCCGTGGCGGTGGCATGATAGGAACTGGGCGAGGAGCTGACGAAGTCGGACAGATCGGCAGCTGCCTGTGCCGACGACTGCGAGTTCTTGGAAGCTGTACTCATCTTCCCAGCCTATCGTTTGCACCAGCCCGCAAGTCCGAGCCCGAGCGCAAGGAGGATTCGACGTGGACCAGTTCGTAGCCGAATGGAACACCTGGCGAGATTCCCGGAACTCCGCATTGGCCACCCCCTTCGGATGGCTGTCCGTCACCGGGCTCCACTGGCTCGACGAAGCCGCGACCTGGCCGGGGGCGCCGGGTGAGTTCACCGTCGAGGACGGCTGGGTCACCGTCGTCCTCACACCGGGCACCACCGCCGGTCCCGCCGCCGCGACGCTCGACCTCCTCAGCCACGCCGCCGAGGCGACCCCCGAGACCCGTGGTCCCGCCGGCACCCGCGACGCGAACCCCACGCCGACTCCCGGTTCCCCTGGCACCGACGCCGAGGCGGGGGCGAGTGCCGCTGAGGCCCGCGGAGGCGATGCGCGCGGAGGCTCCGACGCCGCGAGCGACACCTCGACGATCGAGCTTCCCCAGGTGCGGGTCGAGTCCCGCGGCTTCAGCGCGAAGCTGCCGCCGGGCGGCTCCCTCGACTGGTTCACCGTCGGCCATGTCCTCTACGAGCTCATCGAACGCGGCGGGCGTCTGGGCATCCGCATCCGCGACGCGAAGTCGCCGCTGCTCGGCAAGTTCTTCGAGGTTCCCGTTTTCGAGCATGACAGGTCGTTCGTCTTCCTCGGCGCATTCACGCCCTTCGACTCGCCCGAGGAGCGCACGATCGACTCCGCGCAGGACGACGTCAAGCTGCGCACCGAGGTCGTCGGCGAGGTGAGCTTCGAGACCGAGCACGGCCCGGTGCGCCTGCTGGCCACCGGCAACCCCGAGACCGGGCTGCACATCAACTTCCACGATCCGACGAACGGGCGGACCACCTCGGCGTGGCGCACGGTCGACCTGGGGATCCCCGGACATGACGGGTCGGTCATCGTCGACTTCAACCGCGCCGTCAACTATCCCTGCGCCTTCACGGCGTTCGCGACCTGCCCGGCCCCGGTCGAGGGCAACGTCGTGCCGTTCCCCGTCACCGCCGGCGAGCAGCGGCCGCCGTTCTACCTCTCTGAGAACGGGGTGAACACGCCGTTCCTGCTCTACACGTGCTGGGACGAGCAGGCGCCGGACCCGACCGAGGACTGGTACGAGGAGTTCGGCCTCGACGCGAGGGTCCTCAACCCGGTCCGCGACAACGACGACCCGCCGCTGGTCGGCTACGACGGCCTCGCCCTGTCGGGCCGGGAGCTCACCCCGCTGGGGCGCAAGGCGCGCTCCCGGCTGATCCGGGTCTCGGCGGATGCGCTGACCTCGCGGATCCCGGTCGTCGGGATCGGCGCGTTCGCGGATTTCGTCATCACCGCCCAGAAGGAGGTGCGGGAGCTCCTCGGCTACCACGATGGCGTCGAACCCGTCCACGACGTGCCCGAGGATCGGCTGCTCGTCGTCATGAGCTCGGAGCTCGCGCCGACGGAGGCCGGGTTCGACGTCGTCCGCACGGACAAGAGCGGGCTGAGCTACCTCGAGCTGCCCAAGGATCTGCCGCTGGACTCGGAGTTCACCGACAGCGCTGACTTCGAGGCGGCCATGGCCTCCGGCGCCGAGGTGAGGAGCTGGCAGGAGTTCTCCTACCGGGTGGCGACCCTCGTCAGCCGCCACCGCTGACCCGCGCCGTCAACCCGCCCCAGACACACGATGGCGGCCCGGCACCCTCGCGCGAGGGTGCCGGGCCGCCTCCAAGTTGTTGGAGCAGCGCGCTCGCGGGGCAGCGCCCGCAGTCCGCCCGGCGTGCCGAGGCGGCTGCCCGCAGCTCCCGCAGCCTGCCCAGGCGGCTGCCCGCTGTGCCCGCTACCAGATGGTGACGCGAGCCTCGGGGGCGAGGTACATGCCGTCGGACTCCGTGACCCCGTAGGCGTCGTGGAACGCGGTCATGTTCTTCACGACCTGATTGCAGCGGAACTCCTCCGGCGCGTGCGGGTCGATGCTCAGCCGGCGCACGCGCTCCTCGGTGCGCATTGTCGACCGCCACGCCTTCGCCCACGCCTCGAAGAAGGAGCGTGACTGTTCGGCGTCCGGCGTCCCGCCGAGCTCGAGCTCGAGCGCCTTCCACGCGATCGACAGTCCGCCGAGGTCGCCGATGTTCTCACCGACGGTCAGCGCTCCGTTGACGTGCTGGTGCGCCTCGAGCCCGACCGGGACGAGTGCCTCGTACTGGTCGATGAGCGCCTTCGTGCGCTCGTCGAAGCGCTCCCGGTCCTCGGCCGTCCACCAGTCGACGAGGTTGCCGTCGCCGTCGTAGCGCGACCCCTGGTCGTCGAAGCCGTGGCCGATCTCGTGGCCGATGACAGCGCCGATCGCTCCGAAGTTCGCCGCGACGTCACCGTCGGGGTCGAAGAAGGGAGGCTGGAGGATCGCGGCGGGGAACACGATCTCGTTCATCACCGGGTGGTAGTAGGCGTTGACCGTCTGCGGTGTCATCAGCCACTCGGTGCGGTCGATCTCCTTGCCGATCCGGCGGATCTGGCGGGCGTGCTCGGCCCGTGAGCACCGACGGACATTCCCGACGAGGTCGTCGGCGGAGATCTCGGCGGGGTACTCGCGCCACACCTCGGGGTAGCCGACCTTCGGGTTGAACTTCGAGAGCTTGACCAGCGCCCGCTGCTTCGTCTCCTCGCTCATCCAGTCGAGCTCGGTGATCGACTTGTCATAGGCCCTGATGAGCATGTCGACGAGGTGGTCGATCGCCGCCTTCGCCGCGGGCGGGAACTCGGCCGCGACGTAGAGCTTGCCCACCGCCTCGCCGAGGAGGCCCTCGACGAGCCCGACCCCGCGCTTCCAGCGCTCCCGCAGTGCGGGCGTGCCGGAGAGGGTGCGGGAGTTGAAGTCGAAGTTCTCCTCGACGATCTCGTCGGTGAGCAGCGTCGCGGTGTCGGAGAGGACGGAGAACCGCAGCCACGTCTTGATCGTGTCGATGTCGGTCTCGGCCCACACCTGCGCCATCCCGGTGACGTAGGAGGGCTGGGAGACGATGAGGGAGTCGAGGCCGCCGTCGACGTCGCCGGCGAGCGTGGAGAACCAGGAATCGAAGTCGAACTCGGGGCCGAGCTCGCGCAGCTCGTCGACCGTGTACTTGTTGTACGTCTTCTCCGCATCGCGGCAGGCGACTCGGTCCCAGTGGTGGCGGGCCAGGGCGGTCTCGAACGCCATCACCTTGGCGGCCACCTCGGAGTCGGGGATGCCCGCCCGCTCGCCGATCTCGCCGAGGCGCGACATCTTCTTGACGTGCTCGACGAACTTCACGCGCACCTCGGCGTGGTCGTCGTTGAAGTAGTAGTCCTCGTCGGGCAGGGAGATGCCGGCCTGGACGAGGTAGAGGGCGTAGATCTCGGAGTTCTTCGCGTCGGCGGTGACGTAACCGCCGAGCAGCCCGCCCATGCCCTCGGTCTCGAGGCGGCCGAGGAGGGCGGCGAGCTCGGACTTGTCCTCGGCGGCGTCGATGGCCTCGAAGATCGGGTCGAGGGGAGTGGTGCCCAGCGCATTGATGCGCTCGAGGTCCATGAATGAGGAGTAGAGGTCGGCGACCTTCTGGCCCTCGCTGCCGGGCTCCTGCTCGGTCTCGGAGACGGAGGTGATGATGTCGCGGACCTTGGTCTCGGCGGTGTCGAAGAGCTCGCGCATCGCGCCGTCGCCGGCACGGTCGTCGGGGATGGTGAACGTGTCGATCCACTCGCCGTTGACGTGGCAGTAGAGATCGTCCTGAGGCCTCGCCGAGGTGAGGGCCGGCGTCGGTGCCGACGCCGAAGTGGTGCTCGGGGCCGTGGGCGCGGGGGCGCTCGTCGTTTCGGAAGTCATGGTGCAACAGTATCGCGGCCGCCTCGGCGAGCGGGGCGGAAACCGGTCCTCACCGGCTCAATGAACTCGAAGAAATCCCTGGGACAATGGACGGGTCGTGCCGGGAATCACAGGCCCCGCGGGCAGGTGGGCGTGGGAACTCGGCGATACTGAGATCATGCCGTTCACTCCCGGCGTGCTCCGCGGCACGCGGCACTGGTGAACGTAGACTCGAGGCAACCGTCGTAAGGAGAATCCCCATGACTCGCACCCAATGGTCCGCTCTCAGGCTCGGCTTCGTCGCCCTGCTCGTCGCCGCCATGAGCGTTCTCGCGTTCGCCCCCGCGAGCGCCCACGATCAGCTCGTGTCCTCGAACCCCGAGGACGGCGCGAAGCTCGATCAGCAGCCCGAGTGGATCGAGATGACGTTCTCCGGCGAAGTCCAGGAGGTCGGCAGCGAGGTCAAGGTCGAGATCGACGGGACCGACGTCTCCGCAGGTGAGCTCGCCGTCGACGGCACCAAGCTCACCGTCGCCCTGCCCGACAACCTCAAGCCCGGCGAGTACACCGTGATCTGGCGGGTCGTCTCCTCCGACGGGCACCCGATCTCCGGCGAGTACGGCTTCACCATCAACGACGCCGAGGGCGCCGGAGGCTCCGTCGAGCAGTCGACGAAGGCCGGACTCGGTGGAGCGGTCGTCGACGAACCGGGCAAGGAGGTCGAGGACCGCGGAGAGATCGGCGAATCGACCGGAGGCGAATCCGGGATGTCGACGCCGATGATCGTGCTGCTCGCCGTCGGCGGCCTGGCGATCATCATCATCGTCGTCCTCCTCATGCGCCGCAAGACCCAGGGCCTGCCCGGCACCGGGAACGGCCCCGCCGGTGCCGACACCGACGGCGACCGCGGAGACAAGCCCGGCAGCTGACCGTCAGGATTTCCAGGGAGCTAAGGGTCGAAAAGCGCGCCAGTTTTCGACACTTACCTACCGGAGAATCAAGTCCGGCGGCTGCTGTCGCAAAGCCACGAGGGCCCCGAGGAGAGTTCATCTCCTCGGGGCCCTCGCAGTTTCCGATTTCGGTGTTTCCGAATCTGGCGGTGCCGACCTCAGTCTCCCGGCCCGACAGCCCTCACCCGCCGGGCCGACACCCTCACTCCTCCGGTCGGCCCTTCGGGTGGTACTCGATGTCGTCGGTGTCGACGTCACCGGCATCGTCGGGTCCGCCCGTCCCGGGCTCGTTCCTCACGGCTTCGTCGTTGACATCGGGCTCCCGCAGAGTCGAGCTGTCGCCCGGCTTGTCCTGCCGCTGCCGAGTCTCGGTCTCGCTGCTCGGGGACTCGACGGTGTCCTCGTCCATGCTGTCGTTGTGGACTTCACGATTCTGATCACCCATACCCAAACGCTACGCACGGTGCCCGGGTGTGTCCAGGGGCAGCGCGGCGCGATCGACCCCACTCATGCCGCCGCCGGGAATCGCGTCGCCACGGCGAACGACTTCGCCGCTCGAGTCCTGAGCCCGAGCCCCTACCGCACCAGCCGCACGTAGTCGGCCAACCCCGCGTCCTCCGAGCTGAGCGCCCGCGCGGTCGTGAGGATCTTGTCCTCCATCGCCGAGGCGGCCGCCGTCGCCCGCACGTCCGCGCGGGCGGCGAGACTCACCGTCCGCGACAGGCTCGGCGCCAGCAGCTGCGCGGAGCGCAGGCCCGGCCGGTCGACGAGCACCATCGCCGGGACGATCGCGACGCCGATGCCGCGCTCGACGAAACGCAGCGCCGCATCCATCTCCGCCCCCTCGACGACGATCGCCGGCTCGAGCCCGGCCGCCTCGAAGGCCGCCGAGGTGGCCGCCCGCAGGTCGTACCCGTGATGGAAGGCGACCTGGGGGAGGGCGGCGACGTCCGCCAGGGTGATGGCGTCGCCCTCGATGAGCACCGAGGAGGTCGCACAGACCACGACGAGGTCCTCGGCGAGCAGGCCCCGGGTCCTCAGCCTCGGGCCGAGCGTCCCCGCGTCGAGGGTCCGGGTGACGAGCGCCAGGTCGAGCTGACCGGCCCCGAGGGCGCCGATGAGCTCGCGCGAGCCCTTCTCCATGAGCACGAGGTCGATGCCCGGGTGCTCGGCGTGGAACCGGGCGATCGCCTCGGCGAGGAGGCTCACGCACAGGGTCGGAGTGGCACCGAGGCGGATGCGCCCGCGGCGCAGGCCCGCGAGCTCGGCCATGTCGAGCCGGACCGATTCCGCGTCGGCGAGCATCCGGCGGGCCGTCGGCAGGAGGGTCTCGCCGGCGTCGGTGAGACCGATGTGTCCACGAGCGCGCGTGAACAACGTGGCGCCGAGTTCCTTCTCCAGGGTGGAGATCTGCCGGCTCAGCGACGGTTGTGCCAGGTGAAGGTTGGCAGCGGCCTTCGTGAAATGCCCGGTCTCGGCGACTTCGACGAAGCTCGCGAGCTGCTCGAGATTCATGGCAATAGCGTACTGCTATCATGTCGAGCGAAACAATGCATTGGACGTATCATGGGTGCGCTCCTAGCGTGGAAGCATGCCCACACCACAGCGCACCACGCCCACATCCAAGCAACCGCGGCCAGTCCGCCGCGACACTCGCGAACACGTCCTCACCACCTCGGTGCTCGTCATCGGCACCGGCGGCTCGGGGCTGCGCGCCGCGATCGAGATCGCCGAGGCCGGCGTCGACGTCCTCGCCGTCGGCAAACGGCCCAAGCACGACGCCCACACCTCGCTGGCCGCCGGCGGGATCAACGCCGCCCTCGGCACGATGGACCCCGACGACTCCTGGCAGCAGCACGCCGCGGACACGATCAGGGAGTCCTACGGCCTCGCCAACCCGCGCACCGTCGAGATCGTCACCCAGGGCGCTGCCCAGGGCATCGCCGACCTCGAGCGCTACGGCATGGACTTCGCGAAGGAGGACGACGGGCGGATCTCCCAGCGCTTCTTCGGCGCCCACACCTTCCGCCGCACCGCCTTCGCCGGTGACTACACGGGGCTCGAGATCCAGCGCACCCTCGTCGCCCGCAGCGAAGCACTGAACATCCCCATCCTCGACACCGTCTACATCACCAAGCTGCTCGTCGCCGACGGACGGATCTTCGGCGCCTACGGCTTCGACCTCGTCGACGGCTCCCGGTACCGTATCCACGCCGACGCCGTCATCCTCGCCGCCGGCGGGCACAACCGGATCTGGAGGCGGACCAGCTCACGCCGGGATGAGAACACCGGTGACTCGTTCCGCCTGGCCGTCGAGGCCGGCGGCCGGCTCCGCGACGCCGAGCTCGTCCAGTTCCACCCCTCGGGCATCATCGAACCCGAGAACGCCGCCGGCACCCTCGTCTCCGAGGCCGCCCGCGGGGAGGGCGGGATCCTGCGCAACCGCCTCGGCGAGCGCTTCATGGAACGCTACGATCCCGAGCGGATGGAGCTCTCGACCCGGGACCGGGTGGCACTCGCCGCCTACACGGAGATCGCCGAGGGGCGCGGGACGGACAACGGCGGCGTCTGGCTCGACGTCTCCCACCTGCCGCGGCAGACGATCATGAACCGACTGCCCCGCGTCTACCAGACGCTCATGGAGACGCAGATGCTCGACATCACCGTCAGCCCCATCGAGATCGCGCCCACCGCGCACTACTCGATGGGCGGGGTGTGGGTCGACCCGGTCGACCACAGCACCGACGTCGAAGGCTTGTGGGCCATCGGCGAGGCCTCGTCCGGGCTCCACGGGGCCAACCGCCTCGGCGGCAACTCCCTCATCGAGCTCCTCGTCTTCGGGCGGATCGTCGGGCGATCCGCCGTCTCGTACGCCGATGAGCTCGAGGCCCAGGTGCGATCCCAGGACTCCCTCGCCGAGGCGCGGGCCCAGATCGATGACCTGCTCGCCTCCGATGGCCCGGAGAACGTCCGGGCGCTGCAGCGCGAGGTCCGCAACCTCATGACCGAGCACGCGGGAGTCGTCCGCGACGAGGCGGGGCTGCTCGCCGGCCTCGAGAAGCTCGCCGAGATCGAGGAGCGGCTGGAGCGGGTGGGCATCCATCCCGACATCGCCGGCTACGCCGATCTGGCGCACGCCTTCGACCTCAAGTCCTCGGTGCTCGCTGCCCGGGCGACGCTCGAATGCGCGCTCGAGCGCCGGGAGACCCGCGGCTGCCACAATCGCAGTGACTTCCCGGAGCTCGACGAGAGCCTGCAGGTCAACCTCGTGTGGTCGCCCGAGACCGGGGTCGTGCGCGAGGACATCCCGCCGGTCGATCCCGAGATCGCCGCTCTCATGCGGGAGGTCAGTCAGGAGGGCAAGCTCGTGGAATGACGGGTGGACGCCCAGCGGCTCCGGTGGACGATCCACCGGAGCCGCTGTCCGTTCGGGCGCCCGACTGCTTGAGCGCCCGGTTGAGCCCGTCAGGCCTGGTGCTTGCCGCCCTGGGTGTCGGGTCGGCCGGAGGGGTAGCCGGAGCCGCCGGGCTGCCTCGAGAACGGATCCTCGCCCGTCGATCCGGGAAGGCCCGTGGTGCCGGTGACGTCGGGACGGCTGGAGGGCTGGGTGCCCGTGGGACCGGTGTACCCGGACCCGGACTGCCCCGACTGGCCCGAGTAACCGGACCCCGACTGGCCGGACGATCCTGACTGGCCGGACTGCCCCGACTGGCCCGAGCCGCTGGATTCGCGGACGTGCGTCTTCGCCTCTTCGGCCCGTCCCTTCACCTGCTCGGCAGCGTCCTGCCCCTCGCTCTTGACGTTTTGCGCGGCATCCTGCGCCGTGCCCTTGACCTGCTCGACAGCCTCCTGCGCCGGCTCCTTCATGTCCTGAGCGACGTTCTGGGCTGCCTCCTTGACCTCGGATACCAGCGGCTCGGACTTCTCCTTGATCCGCTCGGTCGCCTCCTTCTCCCGCTCGCTGACCGGCAGCAGGGCGGCGGCGAGCATGCCGGCGCCGAAGGCGATGAGGCCCGCGGCGACGGGATTCCCCTGGGTCTGCTGCCGCACCTGCCGGGGAGCTCCCTGGACCGCCTCGGCGGCTTCATGGGCCTTGTCCTGCATGACATGCTGGGCGTGCTGGGCCTTGTCCCCGGCAGCGTGACCGGCATGGTCGGCCTCGCCCATGATCTTCGACTTGAGCTCGCCGACCCTGCCCCGGACTCCGTCCATGCTGCGGTGGGCGATCGACGACGGGCTGACCTTCTCCTGCACGGCGTCGACGTCTGCGCCCAGCTCTGCGCGGGTCTCTTCGATCTGTCGGCGGATTTCCTCTGGTGACTGACTCATGATTCATCGCCCCTGTTCACTTGAATGCTTCTGGGATCTCTTTGACGGTCTCCGTGGTCTGAGGAACGCCGTCGACGTCCTTCAGCTCCTTCTTGCCCACCATGGCGAGGACGCCGGCGACGATCGCCCAGATGACGGCGACGATGATCGCTGCCCACACCCGGCCGGTGAGATTCGAGATGCCGGCCCACAGGGCCAGTGAGAGGAAGAGGAGCACCATGTAGCCGCTGAGGGCGGCACCGGTGAACATCCCGGCGCCCTTGCCCGCCTTGGTGGCGGATTCGCGCATCTCGGCCTTGGCCAGCTCGATCTCCTGGCGGATGAGCGTGGAGAGATCCTGGCTGACCTCCTTGAGCATGTCGCCCAGCGATTCGTTGCGGGCGCGCTCCTCGGGATCCTGCGCGTGGCTCGGGTCGTGTCCGGGTGCGGGTGCGTCCGCCGGCCAAGCGCCGGCGTCGGGGTGGCCCGGCATATGATTCCGTGGTTCGGTCATTGCTTCGTGCCTCCTCAGCTCAGTCCTCGAGCGGTGTCATCGGGGAACGTCGGCTGGACGCGGCTCGGCGCCGAGCTCGGCGGATCCGCGGGAAGCCGGGGCGCCTGAGTGGGAACGTCGGGCACGGAGCCGACACCGGCCTGAGCCGGTCCGCTCGTGGTCACGCCGCCATAGCCGGCGGTGCTCTCGCTCGCCGAGGTGGATGAGCGGGACCCGTAACCCGCACCCGAGGTGGAGGAGGGAGACCCGTAACCCGCACCGGAGCCGCCGGACGTCGAGGAACCCCCGCCGGAGCCGTCGCTGCTGTTCTCCTTGAGGCTGCGGGCGAGGCGGCCGGCGATGAGGCCGGCTCCCGCCGCGATCGCCAGGAACGTGCCCGGGCGGTTGCGGGCGAAGCGCTTGGTCTCCTCGAGCAGCGACGAGGGATCCCGCTCATCGAGCCAGCTGGCCACTCCTCCCAGCCTGCCCGCGGCCTCCCTCACCCACTGGGTGGCGACGCCGTCCTGCTCGGAGTTCTCGGCCATCGAACGCAGCTCGTCGCTGACGGACTTCAGTCCCTCGGCGGCGCGCTTCTGCTGGGTGCTCGCCTGATCGTTGAGGTCTTCGCGCAACGTGTGGACCAGGCTCCTGGCCTGCCCTTTCGCCTCCTCGGCGACGTTCCTGGCCTCACCCTTGGCGGTCTCGGCGACGTGGCGGCCCGCCTCGGCGCCTTCCTGACCGACCTGTCGGGCCTCGTCCTTCGCCGCCTGCGCTGTCGGGTTCTCGCTCGCCGAGGTGCTCTGCCCTGTCGTGGTCGACGGCGAGTCCGAGCGGCGGTGCGAATGGACTTCCGAGCGCGACGGAAGCGGTGCCCCCGTCACTGGGTCCGTGACTGCGGTCCGTGTGTCTCGCGTCAGAGGATCGTCTCTCTCGGTGCGACCTGACAGGGGGTCCTCAGGGAAATTCTGGTTGCTCATCACGCTTCCTCCTCGTTCGGGTGTCTCGCCTGTGATCGGGCGATCCGCTCATTGCCGGGGGTCTGGAGCAGATCAGAGAGCAGCGCTCGATCGGAGATCGCGGGCCGACACGTCGGCGACGTGTCCTCTCGTGATCATCAGTCCTCCATCCGGTGACGGTGTGCGACTGCGAACAGAGGTCGACGGACCACAAGCCGTCTTGCTGCTTGTCGGATCCGACTGCAACTGTTCGGATCACCGACACTACGCGGTCGGCACGGGATGAAAAGGTCTGCACGAGACTCACCAAAAGTAGCCGCGGAAGAAACAGGGCCGGTTGAGCCGGGAGGTGCGCAGCTGGCTGGCAGGGAATTGTATCCAGAGCAGCCGCTGTCTCTCAGCTCCGCACCCCTAGCGGGTTGCGTTAATTGCGAATATCATTGCCTTATGAGCGTTTCGCGCGACGATGTCACGTTCCCGGCGGACCAAGCAGGGTACTCTCAGTTGCGCGAAATCCTGCGGTCAGATGGACCGATGACTCTGAGCGCCTCAGACTCACGGCGCGCAAATGTTCCTCGAGAAGTGGCGCAGGCCCTTGACCAGGCCCTGGCTGTTCTCGAAAGGGGCGACGCTGTCGCGATATCGTCGAAGCAGCAGTCGTTGACGACGCAGCAGGCAGCGGAGATCCTCGGGGTATCGCGTCCCACGCTGATCAAGTACCTGGATCATGGTGAGATCGCGTATGAGATGCGGGGACGGCATCGACGTCTCGCGCTCAAGGATGTGTTGGAGTTTCAGGAGCAGAGGCGGGTAAAGCGACGGCATGCTCTGGACGAGATGGACCACGATGCAGAGGACTTCCGCCCCGCCAGGGATTTAGGCTTCGCGGAGACTCGATGAGCGGCTTGCGGGTGTTCGTCGACGCCTGTGTGCTGGTGCCAATCAATCTGTGCGATCTGCTCCTCCGAATGGCTGAAGCCGATCTGTTCTATCCGTTGTGGACCGATGAGGTTCTGGGCGAAGTTGAACGATGTCTGACGATGAAATTCGGATTGTCGAGCAGCAAAGCGTCGCGGCGAGTGCAATTGATGAAAGAAGCATTCCCAGAAGCGTCAGTCGAGGGTTACCAGTCTCTGATTGAGGCTATGAAGTGCGATGCGAAAAACAGACACGTACTGGCAGGAGCAGTACGTGGAGGGGCGGATCTGCTGGTCACAGCTAACCTCAAAGACTTCCCGCAGGAATCGGCCGCAGTCTTCGACGTGGAAGTCGTCCATCCGGACCAATTGCTTCTTGATCTGCTGGATCTCTTCGGTCGGGAGACTCTGCAGGTACTCCACGACACAGTTCGGTCTCGGTCTCGTCCGCCTGCTACTGTTCAGGATTTGCTGATCGCGCTTCGAGGGCCAGTTCCGCAGTTCGCCTCCACCGCACTTGAGGACCCGGCAGGACTGGGCGAAACGGCGTTCCTGTACGTTCCCGAATCCTCAACAACGGTAAGCGAGGAAGACCTCTTCTATCCCGATGGAATCGACAATCTCATGAATCCGAGAACCGTCGCCTGGAGGTGGTATACGGCAGTTCTGGGGGTGGGCCAGCGAAAGGATATTCGTGGTTTGTGTCACCGGGCGAGCGACTTTCCCAATCGACGGCAACTATCGAAGGTGCTTGAGGGGTATGGCCTTGCAGAGGGAGTCGAGTTTGCCATTGACGATCCCGATAGGGTCGCATATATGAAGCTTGTTCGCTCAAACGACCCCCTGCTCAGAGCGATGAACTCCGGTTCTCAAACTGGGATGATCGCACTGACACTTGCGAGATTGAGCCCCGAACACGAATGGCGAGTTTTCTCATTCGGCTCGACATACTCAACGCCTGAAAACATCTTCCTCGCGGACGACGCGGAGTAGACGACGCCCGGCGGATATACCACCCAGCGCATCCGTCCATCCCGCCCTTCGACGTTGCAGCGCCGCCCGGCGTGCGCAGGAGGAGCACTGCCGGCTCGACGGGCCACAGAACCACTCGGCCCCGCCAGGGCTCAGTCCTTGAGCTGGACCTTGCGGTTGAGCCGGACCTCGTGGCTCGAGCGCTTGGGGTTGAGGAGCTTGAGCAGGCAGAGGGCGAGGATCGCGCCCATGAGCGCGCACCCGGCGGGCAGGAGCATCGCGGTCTGTGCCCCATAGGCGTCGATGATGTTGCCGGCGATCGCGGATCCGAAGGCGACGCCGAAGCCCAGCGAGGTGCCGAGCCAGGCGAATGCCTCGGTCAGTCGCCTCGGCGGGGCGAGCTGCTCGATGACGGAGTTGGCGCCGATGAGGCTCGGGGCGATCGAGAAGCCGACGCAGAAGAGGATGATCCCGAACGACACCATGCCCTGGGCCAGCAGCATGACGCACGTGCCGATGGCGAGCAGCGAGACGGTGAAGCCGAAGCGGTGATGAGTCGGTGAGGACCAGTTCCGGGCGCCGTAGAGGGCACCGGAGATGAGGGAGCCGAGGGCGAACGCGCTGAGCAGGACCCCGGACAGGGGCTTGAGCCCGAGTTCGTCGGAGAACGCGACGGCGATGACGTCGATGGCGCCGAAGTTCACGCCGAGGAACACGTTGACGATGATGATCGTGAAGATGCCCGGGTTGGAGAACACATGGCCCTTGGGCTCGGTGCTGCGCTCGATGGGCGGCGGTTCCGTCGACTTCTGGATGTAGAGGAGAGTTGAGCCCACGGCGGTGGTGATCATCGAGAAGATGACACCGGCAGGCGGCCACACGGCCGTGGCCAGGACGGTCGCGAGGACCGGGCCGGTGACGAAGAGGAGCTCATCGGCCACCGACTCCCAGGAGAATGCGGTCTGCAGCTGCTTGGGGGAGCCGACGAGGTGGGACCAGCGGGAGCGCACGAGCGAACCGACGGAACCGACGGTGGCACCGCCGATGCCGGCGAAGAGGAAGACGAAGCCGACCCACCAGCCCCCGTAGACGGAGAAGATGAGCAGGAGCAGGGCGACGAGGTGGGTGACGACGATCGGCACCATGACCTTCGCCTGTCCGCGGCGGTCGACCAGACGTGCGATGACCGGGCCGGCAAGTGCTTGGACGATCATGTACACGGCGGTGACGATGCCCGCCAGACCGTAGGAGCCGCTGACACCCTGGATGAACAGGACGATGCCGAGGCCCAGAACCGCGATGGGCATACGTGCAACAAGACCGGCCAAGGAGAACTTGAGGGCACCGGGAAGTGACAGGATCTCCCGATAGTTGTTGAACACCAGGAAAGTCTATCTATAACCGTCCGGTCGGTACAGTAGTCGGTCGCCGAATCTTCGGTGAGTCCAGTCACCAGCTCCAGGACCGTCACCAGCTCCAGAACCATTACCAGCACCGGTCCACCCCGCCGCCCAGCCACCCAGCACTGACCGGAAAATAGTGAAAGCCGCCTGACTATACAATGAGTGCGATCATCTTTTCCCTTGACGCGCCGGATGACAGCGCAGCACCACCCCTCTTGACACGACTGGAGTGCCGATGACGGACAACAGCAGTTTCGACGATCTCTTCGGCGAACAGGCAGACCAACAGCAGCAGGAACCACCCCGCAAGAAGCGGCGGGTGTGGCGCAAGGTCCTCGTCGGAGCGATCGTCGTCGTCGTTCTCGCGGTCCTCGGGGTCGGCGCCTATGTGTGGAGCATCGGCCGCAACTTCAACGAGGCGGCCAACCAGCTAACCGACGAGCAAGTATTCGGCAAGGTACGCGGGGAGAAGAAGGACGACAAGGCCGGCGGGACGAACATCCTGCTGCTCGGCTCCGACGAGCCGATGAGCGACGTCGACATGAACGACAGCCGAGGACTGCGCTCCGACTCGATGATGGTCATGCACCTGCCCGAGTCCGGGTCGAATGTCCAGGTGATGTCGATCCCGCGTGACACCTGGGTCGACATCGAGGGCCACGGCAAGGCGAAGATCAACGCCGCGCTGTCCTACGGCGGTCTGCCCCTGGCCGTGTCCACCGTCTCCGACTTCATCGGCACCGAGCTCGACCATGTCGCCGTCATCGACTTCGAGGGCTTCAAGGGACTCACCGACAGCCTCGGCGGGGTGACCGTCAACTCCGAGCAGGCCTTCAGCACCAACGGCTACGAGTTCCAGCAGGGCGAGAACCACCTCAACGGCGAGGAGGCGCTGGCCTTCGTCCGCGAGCGCAAGCAGTTCTCCGACGGCGACTTCCAGCGCGCACGCAATCAGCAGGCCTTCATCAAGGGACTGATCTCCACGATGATCTCGGCCGACACCCTGTCGAACCCGAAGAAGATCGCCGACATGGTCACCGACTTCGCCCCGTACATGTACGTCGACAGCGAGCTCACCGCCCAGTACATCTCCGCGACCGCATTCGAGATGCGGGACGTGCGCCCCGGCGACATCCAGTTCTTCACCGCGCCGACCGCCGGTGTGGGCCGCTCGTCCGACGGGCAGTCGATCATCAAGGTCGACGAGGCGGAGCTCGAGAAGGTCCGCGAGGCGTTCAAGAACGACACCCTCGCCGACTACGTCGAGACCGCTCCCGAGCAGCACCTCTGAGCGCTCGGCCGCCGAGAGCGGCCTGATCAGAGACGAGACCGGCGGCTCCCTTCCTTCCGAAGGGAGCCGCCGGTCGCCTCACCCCAGCACGGAGTCGACGAGCGTCCGCGCGTCCTTCTGCACCTGCTTGAGGTGGTCCTTGTCGCGCAGTGACTCCGCGTAGATCTTGTAGACGTCCTCCGTGCCCGAGGGCCGGACCGCGAACCATGCGTTCTCCGTCGTCACCTTGAGCCCGCCGATGGGGGCGTCGTTGCCCGGCGCCGAAGTGAGCACCGCCTCGACCTGCTCGCCGGCGATGGTCGAGGCGCCCACCTCGTCGGCCTTGAGCGAGCCGAGCCGCGACTTCTGCTCCCGGGTGGCCGGGGCGTCCTGCCGCGCATAGGCGCTCGTGCCGTGCTTCGCGGCGAGCTCCGCGTAGCGCTGGGACGGCGACTTCCCCGTCTTCGCGGTCATCTCCGCGGCGAGCAGGGCGAGGATGATCCCGTCCTTGTCCGTCGACCACACCTTGCCGTCGCGGCGGAGGAACGACGCGCCGGCCGACTCCTCACCGCCGAAGGCGATGCTCGCGTCGAGCAGCCCGGGGACGAACCACTTGAACCCGACCGGGACCTCGAACAGCTTCCGGCCGCGGGCGGCGACGACGCGATCGACGATCGACGAGGTGACCAGGGTCTTGCCGATCGCCGCCGAGGCGGGCCACCCGGTCCGCGTCTCGAGGAGGTAGTCGATCGCGGTCGCCAGGTAGTGGTTGGGGTTCATCAGGCCGGCGTCGGGGGTGACGATCCCGTGCCGGTCGGCGTCGGCGTCATTGCCCGTGGCGATGTCGTAGTCGCCGCGGGAGGCGATGAGGCCGGCCATCGCGTAGGGGGAGGAGCAGTCCATGCGGATCTTCTCGTCCCAGTCGAGGGTCATGAAGCTCCACGCGGGATCGACCTCGGGGTGGACGACGGTGAGGTTGAGGTCGTAGTCCTCGGCGATCGCCGCCCAGTAGTCGACGCTGGCCCCGCCGAGGGGGTCGGCGCCGATCCTGATGTCGGAGCCGCGGATGGCATCGATGTCGATGACCGAGGGCAGGTCGCCGACGTAGTTGGAGACGAAGTCGAAGTTCTCGGTGTTCTCCAGGTGGAAGGCGCGCTGGAAGGACTTGCGCGGGATCTTCTCCCACCCGGCTTCGAGGTAGGAGTTCGCGCGGTCGGCGATCCACTTCGTCGTGTCCGTGCCGGCCGGCCCGCCGTGGGGCGGGTTGTACTTGATGCCGCCGTCGGAGGGCGGGTTGTGGCTGGGGGTGACGATGATCGCGTCGGCCTGCGCCTCGGTGCGGCTCTTGCCGGCGTTGAACCCGAGGACCGCGTGGGAGACCGCCGGGGTGGGGGTGAAGCCGTCGCGCTCGTCGATGAGCGCGGGGACGTCGGCGGCGGCGAGGACCTCGAGGACGGTGAGGAACGCCGGTTCGCTGAGCGCGTGGGTGTCGCGGCCGAGGAAGATCGGCCCGCGGGTGCCGTGGTCGCGGCGGAAGTCGACGATCGCGGCGGTGATCGCGGCGATGTGGGCCTCGTTGAATGCGCGATTGAAGCTCGAACCGCGGTGTCCGGAGGTGCCGAAGCTCACGGCTTGCGCCGGCACCGAGGGGTCGGGCACGAGATCGTAGTACGAGTCGAGAAGGGCGGGGATGTCGACGAGGTCCCGATCCTGGGCGAGTTGGCCGGCGCGAGTAGTCATGTCCCTACCTTGCCAAATCCCCGCCCCGCCACACAGTCCCCGACCCCGAGGTCTTGAATGGTGGACGATCACAGCTCACCTCGGGCTTGCTCCCGTCGCGTTCACCGCAGTCCCGCTCGCATCCCGGCCCACCGGATCAGGTCCGCTCCCGACCCGCCCCACTGTCCGAGCCCGCGTCGTCGTCCCGACCCGGAGCATCGTCCGTCGACGCCCCATCATCGCCCGATCGGCACAGCCACAGGACGACGAATCCCGCGGCGACACCGATGAGTCCGCCGAGGGCGTTCGTCACGATGTCCCAGGCCTCGGGCAGGCGCACGCCTCGGTAGAAGACATACTGGACGCCTTCGATGGCGATGCTGGCGAGCAGCAGCACCGAGGCCCACCACCAGTGCGGCCACAGGAGGACCAGTCCGAATCCCAGGGGGATGAACATGACGACGTTCCACACCCTCTCCAGGCGCCCGGTCGTGAACAGCTCGGCGTGGGGCAGCCAGCCGAACGCGGCCTGGAACGCCTCCCACACCTTGAAGTTGGCATAGGAGACGACTTTCCCGGAGGGGAACAGGATGAGGAGTGCGCACAGGGCTGCGCAGGGCAGGAGGATCGCGACGCCGAGGCGGCGCAGCGTCCTCGTGGTCCGGGCCCGCCCTATTTCACCCAGGGTTCGTCCCCGGTCTCCGACACGATCGGCTTGCCGTGGTCGAGGTTCCATGCCCCCATGCCGCCGGTGACGTTGATCGCGTCGAAGCCGTTGCCGTTGAGCCACGCCACCGCGCGGCGGGAGCGCCCGCCGGTGCGGCAGATCACGTACACATCCTCATCGAGGGGCACCTCGTCGTACCGGGCGGGAAGATCGGCGAGCGGAATGTGCAGGGCACCTTCGATGTGGCCGGCTTCCCACTCGTCGTCCTCGCGCACATCGAGGATGGGCGCGCCCTCGGGGATCTCTGTCACCTGAACCGAAGTCTCATCACTCATGAATCCAGTCTAAGCACCGTCGGTGAGTGCCGCACCCATACGATGGGGACATGGGCAGACGCATCGTCATCATCGGAGCAGGACTGGCCGGCACGACTGCCGCACGCGAATTCGGCGACCGCGGTCAGGCCGTGACCCTCATCGATCCGCGAGCGGGGGAGACCTACGAGCGTCCGCCCCTGTCCAAGCACCTCTTCGACGGTGGGCGCTACCACCTGCCCTACCACCTCGGGTCCTCGGACCTGGTGACACTCGTGCGGGCTCGCGCCCTGCAGATCACCCTCGCCGAGGCGGCTCACAGCTCCCAGCAGACCGTTCCCTCCCCGCCCGGTGATCGGTCGCTCGCCGAGGCGGGCCACCCGGAGGTCGTCGGCACCGTCGACCTTGACACGGGGGAGTCCATCGCGTTCACCCACTGCATCCTCGCCACGGGGATGGAGGCCAATGCCCCGCACGTGCCCGGGTATCCGGACGCACTGCCGGTCTACAACCTCGGCGAGGCGGAATGGATCCGGGCACAGGTCGATGCGGCGACGGACCAGCTCGATGTCGGGGTGCTCGGTTCGGGGTATCTCGGCATGGAGGTCGCGACCTCGGCCGTGGCCGCCGGACACCTGGCCACCGTCTACCTCCGGGGGACCGAACCGCTGCGCCGACAGCTGTCGAAGCCGGTCAGGGACGCCCTCGTCGCCAGGCACCGCGACGCCGGCGTCCGGTTCGTCACCGGCCTCACGGACCCGGCGGACATCCCCGCCGGGGTCCACGATCTCATGGTGACAAGCGTCGGCGCGCGTCCCGAGCTCATCCCGATCAACGGCCAGATGCCCGAATTCGCGTGGGACGTCGATGAGAAATTGGCAACATCGCACCCGGGCGTCTGGGCGGCCGGCGACTGCGCACGAGTGAGCGCGGGCCCCTACGCCCTCGACCATCCCTGGGCGTGCAAGCCCGTAGCCGAGACCCACGGACGATACCTGGCGCAGCACCTCATGGGCGAGACCGACGAGCCGTGGTCGGACGTGCCCTGGCATTGGAGCTTCCAAGGGCCGGAGAAGGTCTTCACCGCCGGTCTGACCAGGCCGGACGTCGAAGGAACACTGACGAAGCCGCACCCGGACGGCAAGAAGATGCAGGTTTTCCACTTCGCCGGCCCGGAGCCTGAGGCGCTTCTCATCGGCGTCGAGACCCTCGGATGGCCTCCCATGCAGGCAGCCGCCCGACGCGTACTGGATGGTAACCACATTCCGACCCGGGCGCAGATCGAGGACCCCGACTTCGACCTCAAGGCTCACAGCCGACTGTGAGCGTCGGTGTGGACGATCGCATAGACTTCCTTTGTTCGTAAACAGTCGCCGACGAGAGACCTTCTTTTCATGGATATGGCCAAGCTTGCTGCCGAGCACGGGCTCGAACGAGTGGGTGGGCGGCCGTCTTTGCCCGAATACATCAAGGAGCTGTGGCAGCGCAGCGACTTCACGCTGACGCTGGCGCGCTATCGGATCCAGAGCGAGAACGAACGCAATCGCCTCGGCATGCTCTGGGTCGTCCTCCGGCCGGCATTCTCGGCTCTGATCTACGGCACGGTCTTCGGCGTCATCATGGCCGGCGTCGGCGCTCGGCCTCAGGACTTCGTGCCCTTCGTCATCATCGGCGTCTTCTCCCTCGAATTCTTCAACTCGTCGATGAACGGCGGAGCGAAGTCGATCATCCAGAACGCGTCCCTGGTCCAATCGCTGCCGTTCCCGCGCATCGTGCTGCCGATCGCCACGGTGATGCAGAACCTGCTCAACTTCATGCCGACGCTGGCGTTGATGATCATCCTCGCGACGATCTGGGGTGCCCGCCCCAATTGGGAATGGCTGCTCTTCATCCCGCTGGTGCTCATCTTCTGGGTGTTCAACCAGGGCGTCGCGTTCATCTTCGCCCGCATCACGGTCCACTTCCGGGACCTCAGCCAGGTCATCCCCTTCATCTCTCGCATGATCTTCTACACCTCGGGAGTGTTCTTCGACCTCAACGACATGATCCAGAAGGTCGCGCCGGGCTGGCAGGCGTTCGCGGACTGGCACCCCCTCAACAACGTCCTCGCCATCAGCCGCGGAATCCTCATGGAGCGCATGGAGATCCCCTACGAGTACTTCTTCAACCTCTCCGTCTGGGCCGTGGTGGTGTTCGTCTTCGGCTTCGTGTTCTTCTGGCAGGCCGAGGAAAGGTATGGTCGCGATGAGTGAGGCAGAGATGACTGCACCCGAGACCGACGAGCAGACCGATCCGCCCGTCGTCATCTGCGACGACGTCCACGTCAAGTACAAGACTCTGGCAACGGGCAAGAAGCTGGCACTGGGGACCGCGAGCGGCTTCCTCCAGCGCAAGCGTGAGCTGCGTGAGGTGCATGCCCTCAAGGGCGTCAGCTTCGTCGCCCACGCCAATGAGTCGATCGGGATCATCGGCAGCAACGGGTCGGGCAAATCGACCCTCATGCGCACGATCACCGGACTGACACCGACCTCATCAGGTGCCGTCTACGCCAGCGCTCGGCCCAACCTCCTCGGCGTCGGGGCCGCCCTCATCGGAGACCTGTCCGGTGGGCGCAACATCATCCTCGGCGGCCTGGCCCTGGGCATGAGCCGCGAAGAGGTTGCGGCCAAGTACGACGACATCGTCGAATTCACCGGGCTCGCCGACTTCATCGACATGCCGATGCGCACGTACTCCTCGGGCATGTCCCAGCGCCTGAAGTTCGGCATCGCCACGGCCGTCCAGCACGAGATCCTCATCGTCGACGAGGCGCTTGCCGTCGGCGACAAGCAGTTCCAGAAGCGCAGTGAGGGCAAGATCCGCGAGATCCGCGAGAATGCCGGCACCGTCTTCCTCGTCTCGCACTCGATGCGCTCGATCAAAGACACGTGCAACCGGACGATCTGGATCGAGAAGGGCGTGCTCCGTGCTGACGGTCCCACCGAGGACGTCGTCAAGGAGTACGAGAACTTCAAGTAGAAGGGCGCCGAGGCGGTGGAGACCTTTTCGATCCGCAGTGAGCGCGGCTCGATCGAGTCCGCCCTGGAGAATGAAGGCACCAACGCCGCCCGGTTCGCCGTCATGGCCGCCCTGGGTCCGGGACCGAACTCCCATGGAGCTCCAGCAGCCGCCGTAATCCCGCCCGAGACGCTTCCGAGATTCGGGCTTCCCCCTGAGCTGCTCGAGCAGCGCCAGTCCCTGAACGCTCAGGATCAGCGGGCCGGCGAGACGCAGTACCTGCTTGACGCCTATGAAGGCAGCTGTTCGCAGCTGCGAGATCGAGCCTTCGCCGACCTCCACGACACTCGGACGCCGCGGGCGCGCTTGGCGTTCCTCGTTGCGGGCCTCGCCAGCGATCTGGAACGGGAATCGGTCGCTGCGGCCGCGGCGATCCTCACCTCCGTGCCTCTGGTCGGTGCGGCACATTATTTGCCGGACTGGTCAGGGGAGGACTGGCAGAGCCACTGCACGGCCGCCCTCGACCGGACTCTGCACCGGTCTGGTGCTCAGCCGTCCGACCATCAACAGGTGGTGGAGGACATCCGAGGGTTGGCTCGACAGCGAGTGAGTCAGGGGCAGGCATCGGCGGACCCGATCGTGCGAGAGTTCGCGATGGCGCCCTTCCTCTACCAACCGACGGTTCCGACCACGTCCGGAGATGAGGCAGGCACACGACGGGTATCGGCAGTAACGCGAGGGCCTGGCTCCGGTGCGATGTCGACGATGGTCCATGGGACGTGGGGTTGGAAGGACGCCTGGTGGTATCCAGGAGGCGATTTCCACACGTATGTGAAGGAGGAGGTCAGGCCTGACCTCTATGACGGCGGTCAGGAGTTCTCGTGGTCGGGTGCGTTGAGCGCGGAGCAGAGAGTGATCGGCGGTCAGCGCTTCCTCCGCTGGACCGAATCAGCGAGCGGCGGCAATGGTCTGCACACGTTGTTCGCGTTCAGTTACGGAAGTGAGCTCGTCGCCCGCGCAGTGAATGCCGGAGCTGCGATCGACGAGGTGGTGTTCCTCAGCGCTCCGGTGCACCCACCGCTGACGCAGATGCTGGGCAAGGTCGACCGAGTCGTCGACATCCGGCTGAAGTTCGACCTCGTGCTTGCATTGGCCCGAGCCGCCCAGCGCCTGCCCAGCGCCCCAAACGTCACCGTGAAGCACATCGACGAGCCGTATTGGAGCCACAACGTCACTCACGATCCGGCGTTGTGGAGGGAGCTGGGTCTTGCGCGGGAGTTGGAGCGGGTTGCTAGGCGAAGTCGCTAGGAAAAGTAGCAAAACAATATGAAACAGCTCAATCGAAGTTGCCAGCATGTCTAGAGGAACTATCAAGAACTTTGCGACCAAAAACTTCGCGTGCGACTTCGACTGCGTCCGATTTGAACCCCTCAGGGATGAGCTGCAGTCGGTGGAGTTGATGAGTATCCTCTGGATCGAAACCGACAATTCGGCCGGCGGAATTGCGAGGTTGTCCTGACTGCTTGAGCAATCCCAGGGCGCGGAGAATGGGATGTGCGGCACTAAACGATTCGCGGCCGAGTCCGTAATGGCGTAAGCGAGTATCGCTGGGTATCGCTATCAGTCCGGGATCCTCTCCTTCGAGCTTTCCTTCGCCGCAGGAAAGCATTAGTATCAGTGCGATCTCGCTGTCTCGTAGGATGTGCAGCCACCCGTTAGCGATGAATCCCTCAGGTAGAACCAGCGTCGGTTCACTCTTGCTTGGGATCGAGTAGGGCATTAGTTCAGCGTGTGGGCGAGAAGCTCCAGCCGTCTCGTCTAGGAGTTGAAACCGTCCAGATTTGTCGGAGGGCAACTGAATGAGTTTCGCGTTCTGAATTGTTTTCAGAGCACGGTTGACTTGCCCTTTTCGCTTCCGTCTGTCCGTAATGTAATGCTTAGTTTGGTTACTTGTAGTGGTTGCAGGCGATGCAATGAAATCGCACCAGCCGTACTCTCTCGGGCTATCGGGAAAGACCGGCCACCGGTTTCTAAAGGTAGTCCCAGGCCGTCTGTCCTGAGCCTGCGCGAGCGAAATCGCAGTTAATACTAATCGCAGTGCAGGCCCCTGTCCATTCATTAGCCGGGTGGCAGGCGGTCGTACCTCCCTCGGCGGAGTTTTACGATCATCGCCTGCGTATTCCGCTATCGGGGTCTCCGAGTAAGAAAACCCACGTCTCAAAACGAGAGGTTCACTTCGCGGAACATTGATTCCGTTCAGGATCTGCGTAACTCTTGCCGCGGAATCCGAGATTTCGGCGAACGAGCGAGACCGTTTTCGCCAGGCCTGCAGTTCACGCTTTGAGGTTGGTCCAGCGAGGGGAGATTGGACTGAGATCGGCGTTTCAGAAGCCAAAAAATCACCTCAACCTGTAGAACCCAACCCGCCAGTTGCAACTTCGCAACGACTTACTTGTAGCTAAATCGACTGGCGTGTTGATGTTACCTCGATCGGTTGTTGAGTGGCAAGGCCTCGGAGCGTCACGATGGGAACATCAAACCGAGAAGGGAGGGCCAAACAATGGTTCGAAAGATTCGTTCGCCGCGGTCCAGTGAAGGGTTGATTAGTCTGCGCGCGGCTGGGATTGTTTCAACGGCCGCGATTATTGGACTGATCGTCGCAGCCAGCAGCTTTTTCGTACTCTCCGACTTGGGCACTGAGGTCCCGGAAGCGGTGCTTGGAGGTATCGCCGCCGGTGTTACCGCGGCGCTCTCGGCTTCAGCAAAGCTTGACAAGTTGATCGCCCGTGAGTAGGCAGATCGAGTTTGATCTATCCGGTCTAGTGCTAGCAGTGTTAAAGCACGCGGTAATCGATCACAATGGTGTAACGCTAGGGTCACCGCCACACGCCCCGCGTATCGTGAACGATCTTCTGCGCCAGCGACGCCGGGTCGAGGCGGACGAACTCGTGGTGGTCGACGAGCAGCAGAACGATGTCCGCGACCTTGACTGCGGAGTTGAGCTCAGAGAGCGTGACATTCTCACGGGTCTCGAGCTCCGCAGGCAGTGCGTCGATATTGGGCTCGACGGCCATGATGTTCGCACCGGGCAGTTCATCGGCCAGCTGGTTGACGATATGACGGGCAGGGCTCTCGCGCAGGTCGTCGATGTTGGGCTTGAATGCGAGGCCTAGGGCTGCGATCTGCACATCGTTGATCCGCCGAGCCTGAGGGAGGACCTTGTCGAGCACGAACTGCGGTTTGGCGTCATTGACCTCGCGCGCGGTTCTGATCAGCGACGAGTTCTTCTCGTCGCTGGCGACGATGAACCACGGATCGACGGCGATGCAGTGTCCGCCAACGCCTGGCCCCGGCTGCAGGATGTTGACGCGCGGATGGTGGTTGGCAAGCTCGATGAGTTCCCAGACGTTGATGTCGAGGTTGTCGGCGATCACTGACAGCTCATTGGCGAACGCGATGTTCACGTCGCGGTAGGCGTTCTCCGTCAGCTTTGCCATCTCGGCCGTCCGAGCATCAGTCATGAGGAACTCTCCTTCGCAGAAGAGCTCATAGAGTTCCCGGGCTCGCTCGCCGGCCTCCCCGTTGAGGGTGCCGACGATGCGGTCGTTGGTGCGCAGCTCGATCATGATCCGTCCCGGCAGCACTCGCTCCGGGCAGTGGGCGAAGTAGATCGAATGCGGGTTGCCCGGAGTCAAGGTGAGGTCGGGACGCTCAGACAGCACTGTTTCAGCGAGGAACTCGGTGGCACCGGGAGGCGAGGTCGACTCGAGGATGACGAGTTCATTGCCCTGAAGCAGGGGAGCGATCTGTCGTCCGGCCGTCTCGATGTACGACAGGTCCGGCTTCATCCCGTCTTTGAACGGCGTCGGCACCGCGACGATGTAGTTGTCCGCGTGAGGGGTCTCGGTCGTCGCTCTGAGGTGACCCTGAGAGACGACACCGGCAACGACCGTGGCCATATCGGGTTCGACGAAGGGCACTTCTCCTGCGTTGATGACATCAACCGTGCGCTGATTGATGTCGACGCCGACCACGTCTGCTCCCGAACTGGCGAGCACTGCGGCGGTAGGGAGCCCGATGTATCCGAGACCGATGACGGCGACGGACGGGCGGAGAGTCGTGGTTGGATTGACCATAGCGCAGGGCTCCAGTGGCTTGAAGGCGTTCGAATCGGTTGTGAGGCCGGCCGACGATCGATCTGCAGCCAACGGCCGTGTCGGATCACATTTGAATGATAGTGAAGTTTTTGGCTCTTGCGAAAAGCAGGTCCGTATGCCGCGAGGACAGTTTCCTCGACCGAAATTACGCGATGCTATGTTGTTCGAGTACGCGCGGCGTAGTGACGCGATCTGACCTTGAAATCTGGCAGTCACCACTAGAACGCTGCCGACAGCAGCTACGAAGGATTGAGATTGAACATGGACCACAGCAGTGACAGCCCGCGTGTGATGGTGGTGTATGGGACGCGTCCAGAGGCGATCAAGGTAGCTCCCGTAATCAAGGCATTGGAGTCGGACGCGGATCTCACCCCGATCGTGGTGATCACTGCTCAGCACAGGGAGATGCTCGATCAGGTCAACGAGGTCTTCGATATCGTGCCTGATGTCGACCTCAATCTCATGGCTCACGGCCAGACGCTCAACGGCATCGCGGGTCGTGTCATCGTGGAGATGGACAAAGTACTCGAGGAGCACAGCCCTGATGCAGTGCTAGTCCAAGGCGATACGACCACCGTGATGGCGACTGCGATCGCGGCCTTCAACCGAGAGATCCCCGTTGTTCATTTGGAAGCGGGGCTACGCAGCGGCGACATCGATTCTCCTTTCCCCGAGGAGGCCAATCGGAAACTGGTTTCCCAGATCGCCAAGCTCCACTTCGCTCCGACAGAAGTCTCGCGGGCCAACCTGCTCACGGAAGGTGTGGCGGATGACCTCGTCCACGTCACGGGAAATACAGTGATCGACGCGCTCAAGTGGGCAGTGGCGCGGCCAGTGGACTTTAGCCTGCCGCAACTGGCGGAACTATCGAACGACGAGCGCCGGGTGCTCCTCGTGACGACGCATCGCAGGGAGAACCTCGGCGAGAATATGGTCAATATCGGCAAGGCGCTCCATGCGCTTGCGACTCGGTATCCCGATCTCGTCATCGTCTGGCCTGCGCACAAGAATCCGAAGGTGCGGGCTTCGATCGAACCCGAGATCGAGGGGCTCTCGAACATCATCTCGATCGAGCCCGTCGAGTACGGCGAGTTCTCCCAGCTCATTGCGCGCGCAACGGTTATCCTGACCGACTCCGGTGGAATCCAGGAGGAGGCCCCCAGCCTCGGAAAGCCGGTCCTGGTACTTCGTGAGAACACCGAACGACCTGAAGCTGTCGATGCCGGCACAGTGAAGCTCATCGGAACTGCGACGGATCGCATTGTTTCCGAAGTCAGCGAACTGCTCGATGACCCAGCTGCTTACAAAGTGATGGCGAATGCCGTGAACCCTTATGGAGACGGTTTGTCGGCCGGCCGCTGTGTGGCGTTGCTCAAAGAGTTCCTGGGAGGAGCTCAGAAGCAGTAGTGGCTCGGCGCGAACCCGAATGAGTGGACATCTCCGTTGGCCAGAAGCAGGTGGTCGTCGACAGACCAGGTGTGAGAATGGCCCGCCCTGACCTGGACGAAATTGAATCGATCTGCTGAATAGATCCGAGCCCCCGAGGTGACGAGACGCTGTTGGAGCTCGGTGTCCTCACCGAGGGTCCTTGCCGCGAACGGGAACTCCTCCAATGTCTCCTTCCTCGCCATCAGCGTCGGACCCATCACCAAGTCTGTGTAGCGGTGCTCGCGTTCGGGGAACCGGCAGATAACGACGTCATGGGCCTGGAGGTGCAGATAATGAGCTTGTTTGCCGACCAGATCCGCGTTCGAGTATCTCATCGCCGCCAGTTGGTCGGAGAGATACTGGTCGCCATAGATGTCGTCGTCATCCATCTTCGCGATGACTTCACCAGAAGCAATGGCGATTCCCCTGTTGAGACACTCCCCAAGCGGCTGCTCGGCGTCGACCGTGACCACGGTGAGGTTCTCGACTCCGGCGTCCTTCGCTCGGGCCTCGAGGTCGGCAGGGACATCGAAACCGTGGGCCACCAGCACGAGCTCGCGGTCGGGATGCACCTGACGGGCATGTGTGGAGAGGATCCCGCCGAGGTGGTCGGGACGGTTGGTGGAGACGACTGCGGACACGGAGGTCGGGAAGGGAGGGGCGTACTCGATGTCGAGCGCATCCATCACCGTCATGGCCCGATGTGAGTACGTGTGCTGCTGCCAGATCCGGCGTTGAGCCTTGTGCACCATTCGATCGCGCAGCTCCTTGCTGCGGACTAGTGCGCGCAGCGTCCACTCCGCGTCCTCACGGGTCTCCGGCTGGGCGACCTCATCGGTGGGGAAGAACTCGCTCGTCGCGGCGCTCGGGGTGGTGACGACCGAAGTGCCGGCTGCCGTGATCTCGAAGATCCGGCGGGCACACATGCTGGGGGAGTCGACGACCGAGTTGACGTTGAGGAAGACTTTGTAGTGCTTGTAGGCGGTGAGCAGGTGGGAGTAGGGCAGGGACCCGACTACACGATCCGCCAGGGAGTCGGGAAACTGGTAGCGGGCGTCGTCACCGAGGAATCGGGAGAAGATCTCCAGTCCATGCTCCATCCGCCCGGACACCGCCTCGGCAGCTCCGAGAAGCAGATCCATCTGTTCGCGGCGTTCCGGGTACTTGTGGGCGAAGTACATTCCGGCGAACGCGATGTCGCGCGCCGCGGCTCCCTTGGCGGGGCGGGCGGGGGAGTGGATGGCCGGCTGTGCCGCGAACGGGAGCACGGCGACGTTGGCGTGACCGAGTTCCCTCCGATAGTCGGGCAGCAGACGCTCATCGCTCGTGAACACGACATCGCAGAGTCGGGCAACGGGCAGGAAATCGTCGAAGTGAGGCGGATCCTCCTTGTTCCAGAACACGGTGCGAATGCCGCGGGACCTGCAGTCGGACAGGAGCTCGACGACCTCGGCGCTCGGTCCTCTGGTGCTTGTGAGCTGGTACTTCCAATCACCCGAGTTCCCGTTCCACGCCGATTCGACGAAGACGAAGTCCACGGACTCGAGTTCCTCTCTCCACCCGGTCCGGGTCAGCGGCACCGCGGTCCACTCGAATCCGAAGCTCATGGCGGAGAACTCGTCGAGAATGACTCCAACCCTGACGTCGGCGAACACCGGCCGACGCTGAGGCAGGGGGAGCGCGGGGAAGAGCTCGGTGAGAACCTGGTCCGCCAGACGTCCCGCGGTCACCTTCTCGGAGACGGCGGCGGTCGCCTGCTGGATCGACCGACGCTTCCTCCACTTCGACACGGCGTCGATCCCGCCGTTGCGGAAATGCCACAGTGCCGTACGCGCGGTGCGAATCGGAGATTCGGCCATGGTGAGTTCCTCTCGTTCGCTCGTCGGAGCAACGTTCGCAGGGCCGACCCGGGACCGCTCGACGCCGGTCGTCCACGACGAGGCGACGGAAGGCAGATCGATTCCGTGGGCGTCGGCGACGACAGAAATGACGCAGAAATGATTCCAGGTTGTGACAATAGTACAATCGTCTGGTTGGCATCGCCGAACGAGAACTATCGGATCGGTGCAGGCCGCAGTGACAGCCGGTGAAGCGACGGTGTCGTGCTGAACGCAGGTGTCGTTGGAGCGAAATGAGGAACGTGGGACGAAGGACTGAGCCCCTTGCCTCTCGACCCCGAATGGCCCGGCGCATTGCCGCATTCGGGTTGTCGCTGATCGACGGAGTCGTCTTCGCCCTCCTCGTCTGTGCCATGACGTTCGTCCGCTACGACTTCCACATCGAGCGGGTGAATGTCCTCGGGATGTACGTCTGCGCCCTGATCGGACTCGTCGTCTTCCTCGTCTGCGGCCCCTGGTCCATCTACCGCGGCCGGTATCACAATGGGTCGACCGACCAGTTCGCTGCCATCGCGGGAACAGTGGCACTCGGCGTCGGCCTCATGTGGGTCGCCGAGTTCGCTTTCGCATCTCAGCTCCTCATCCCGACCAGTGTCCCCATCGCCGCGGGGGCGATGATGATCGTGGTCAAGAGCATGGGCAATTGGGTGCGGCGCAATCTTCGCCAGCGCACCCTCTCCTGGTCGGGCTCGTCGAAGTCGACGTTGGTCATCGGTGCCGGGCCGCACGGGATGGTTGCTCTCGACATGATCGCCGAGGACCCTCGTGGAGAATTCGTCGCCGTCGGCATCCTCGATGACGACCCCGCCAACCGGCACCTGCGCCACTCGGGGATTCGCGTGCTCGGCACGACGGCAGACATCGCCGAACAGGTCGACAAGACTGGCGCCGCGGTCGTGATCATCGCGGTTCCCGACCTTCCGCCGCAAGAGCTCGAGCGCATCGCCTCCGACCTCGAGTCCCGTCCGGTCGAGCTCAAGGTCCTCCCCGCGCTGCGTGAAGCCGATTACACGCGCCAGGACATCGAGACCGCCAGCGTCGCGGATCTCCGTCATCGCAATTTCCGCGACGTCTCCCTCGAAGACCTCATCGGCCGGCAGCCGATCTCGACGAACATCGACGACATCGCCGCGGCGATCGCCGGCCGGGTCGTCCTCGTCACTGGCGCGGGCGGGTCGATCGGCTCCCAGTTGTGCCGACAGGTCGCACGCTTCGGGCCTGCACGCCTCGTCATGACGGACCGCGATGAGTCCGGGCTTCACGCCACCCAACTCGGCCTCGAAGGCTCAGCGCTGCTCACCAGCGAGGATCTCGTGCTCGGCGACCTGCGCGACTCGGCATTCGTCCACTCTCTCGTCGCCGGGGTGGAACCGGACATCATCTTCCATGCCGCGGCGCTCAAGCACCTGACATTCCTCGAACGATTCCCCGAGCAGGCGGTGCGCACGAACATCGGCGCGAGCCTTGACCTGCTTGATGCGGCGGTCGCCAACGATGTCGACTCGTTCGTCAACATCTCCACCGACAAGGCCGCCGATGCCACCTCGGTGCTCGGCAGGACGAAGTTCGCCGTCGAACGCGCGATTGCCTCCGTGGCGGCCGAGACCGGCCGGAGGTACATGTCGGTACGATTCGGCAATGTCCTCGGCTCGCGCGGTTCCGTGCTGGAGACATTCGTCGCTCAAGTTGCCGCAGGCGACCCCGTGACCGTCACCGACCCTGAGGTCAAGCGCTATTTCATGACCGCCGACGAAGCCTGCGAACTGGTCCTCCAGGCAGCGGCGATCGGAAACCCTGGAGAGACGCTCGTCCTCGACATGGGAGAGGCCATCAAGATCGATGACTTGGCTCGCCGCGTCATTGCACTGAGTGGTCGCACCGATGCGCAGATCGTCTACACCGGACTGCGCGACGGTGAGAAGCTCGACGAGGTGCTCCTGTCACCGACAGAGACCGACAAACGTCCCAACCATCCGCTCATCACTCAGGTGCCGATCGCTCCAATCGACGTCGCATCGCTGCGGGAACTCGTCGGACGATCACGATCGGCAGAGATCTACGAACGTCGAACCGAGCTCGTCACTGATCTCAACACCATCGTCGATCACTCCTCGTCGGTGTCCGTCGCCGACGAGGAACTCACCGCACCGGCCGGGCGTGATCTCACGCCGCAGCCGAAGAGCTCGGTGAGCCGGGACCCTGAGGCGGCCGGCTGATGGCGGGCACCGCCGGCCTCGTCGTGCTCATCGCCGCTGCTGCCACCGCGGTCAGCGCGTTCGTCGTGTTCCCGCTGCTCCGCAAGGGCGGGATCGTCGACGTCCCCTCCCATCGGTCCTCGCATTCCGAGGCCACGGTGCGAGGGGGCGGAGTGGCGATCGGGGCCGGAATCACCGTCGCCACCGTCTTCGCCGCGATCACGGTCTTCGCCGAACACGGGGTCCTCGGCCTCGGCAGCAACCTCATGCCCTTGGCCTTCCTGGTCCTCACCTGGTGCTACTCCGCCATCGGAATGGCCGATGATCTCGATTCACTCCAGCCGCTGGGCAGGCTCTTCGGCCAGGTGGTCATCGCCGTGGTATTCAGTGCGTGCATCGCTCTGTTCTCGACTCACGGCATCGCCCATGTCCTCGCCTTCGCCGTCATCGGCGTCGGACTGGTCAATGCGGTCAACTTCGTCGACGGGCTCAATGGGTTCCTCTGCTCCTGGACGATCGTCACCGGGGGCTGGTACGCCGTGGTGGGGCTGACGATCGACGACGCCGACATCGTGGTCGTCTCCCTGGCGCTCGCCGGGGCGGCTCTCGGCTTCCTGCCCTTCAACCTCGGTCGCGCGAAAGCGTTTCTCGGCGACACCGGCAGCTACGGGATCGGCGGGGCGGTGTTCGTCATCGCCGTGTGGATGTTCATCCTCGGCGTGCCGATCGTCGTCATTGTCGCACCCATGATCTTCATCCTCTTCGACGTCGGAATGACATTGGTGCGGCGTCTGTTCCAAGGCGAGAACATCTTCCTCCCGCACCGCACCCACATCTATCAGCGGATCCAGCAGGCGGGCTGGTCCCACGAGCGAGTTTCCCTGCTACACGCCTGCCTGACCGTCATCGCCTGCGTCCTGGCTGTTCCGACCCTTGTGGATGGCAACTCCCTCGGCACCTATCCGAGCCACGTGTTCTGGGTCGTGCTGCTGGGATTCTACGTCGTACTGCCGATCTGGCTGACGAAACGCAATTCCGTCGAGGTGGTCACCGCATGAGAATCCTGCTTCTCACTCACTACTACTACCCGGAGGTCGGTGCCCCACAGAGGCGGTGGCGAATCCTCGTCGACCATCTTCGGGCCGCGGGCCATCAGGTCATCACCGTCGCTCCGCACTCGCACTATCCGCACCCCAACCGGGATGAGTTCTTCAACTCCTCGGTGGGGCGGGGGCGTCGACGAGTGGACATCAGCCTCGGTGGTACCTGGGACACAGGCGTTGACGGAGAGCGCATCCTTCGAGTGCCTTATCTGCACAGCGGAAGCTCGATGGCCCGGCAGGTCCTCGATCAGACCGTGTCGGCGGCCGGAGCGATCAGCGCTGCCTGTCTGCGCCTGCGGGGGACTGCGGCCCCCGATGTCGTCATCTCCACGACTCCTGCACTGCCCTTTCTGCTCGCTGGCGACACCGTCTCCCGCCTGCTCGGGGTCCCGCACATCGCCGAGGTGCGTGACGCATGGCCTGATCTCATCTCCGAGATGCGTCTCGTCAGCAATGCCGCGGGCAAGCGCCTGCCTCAAGCTCTGTCCTCCCTCCTTGAGTGCTCAGTGCTGCCTGGGTTGCTTACGCGCGCCCAACGACGGGCAGCTGTCGTCGTTGTCACGACCGAGGGTTTCCGACACCGACTGCAGGCTCGCGGGATCAATGCCGAGGTCGTCCGCAGCGGGGTCACCCCGGCCGAGCTTGCCGGAGTCTCGGGACTTACCGCAACCGGCGCGATCCCGGTCGTCCCGGCACCGCGGACCGGGCAGATTCCCGTGGTGGCCCCGGACCGCGAGGACCGGGATGAGAAGGCGGGCACTTCGCACGGACTCAATCTGCTCTACGTCGGCACGGTCGGCCGATCACAGGACCTGAGCACCGCTATTCGCGCGGTCCGACAAACGGAAGGCGTGCGACTGCGCATCGTCGGAGATGGCGTCGACAAGTCGGCGCTTCAGCATCTGGCCGTCGAACTCGACATCGATGTCGACTTCTTCCCGCAGCAGGCGGGTGTCGATCTCGCTGGCCATTGGGAGTGGGCCGATGCCGGTCTGGTCAGCCTGAGCAACTTGGATTCCTACAGATTCACCGTGCCGTCGAAGCTCTATTCGCTCATGGCCAGGGAGATCCCTGTTGTCGGAGTCGTTGCCGGAGAAGCGGCGGAGATCATCGCCACCACCGACGCAGGCGAGGTGGCAGCGCCTGGAGTTGTCGAGGCCGTGGTTGAAGCAATGCATCGCATGCGAGACCGCTTGGACCGAGATCAATCCTCCGGAGCTCACGCCGCTATCGGTTGCAAGCCGCGCGACTGGGTCATCGAACATGCTTCTGCCCAGGCGATGGGCAGAGCCTACGAACGAATCCTCGAGCAGGTGTGCCGATGAACCCGATATTCCTGTCGCGACAACTTGCCAGTATCGTCACGACCACCGCTGGCCACATGAGCGAGGACCGTGTCTTCTTCGCCATGCAGGCGGCCAGGCGGCTCCCGGCGACTGCCTCCAAGGGGGTCGGCCGCGTGTTGAGCCGAGTTCCCCGTGCGGCAGCGCAAGCCGCCGCAGCGTGGCTGCTCGGCCAGGAGACGAAGGCCAGGGAGATCATCTCCACCGCGACTCGGGATTCGTACTCGCGTCTCCTCGGCGAGATCGCATTGAACCTGGGTCTGACGGAACAGGCGACGGTGATCGCCGAAGCTGTGCCTGAGGCCGCGGCATTGCGTTCCCGGATCCTGTGGAGTGAAGGACACATCGATGAGGCCATTGATGTGCTGCCCGCCAGTCGCAAATCGGAACGTCTGCGCTCCGAGCGCGAGGTATTGCGGGCTGGCTGGTGGCCTGATGTCAGCGAACACGCCGTTGCACGGTCTGCGTCGAGACCGCGCTCAACGGCCAGGAAGCAATCCGCTTCCGGATCGAGGCCTGCGGCTTCCTCCCTGCACGTGCTCACGAACTCCCTTCCCCACACCCGGTCCGGCTACGCCTACCGGTCTCATCTCATTCTCAGAACGCTGCAGGATGCCGGGCACTCAGCGGTCGCTGTGACTCGTTCGTCCTACCCAGTGACGATCGGCCGGTTGAGTACTGGTCGTCAAGAACGGGTGGACGGAGTCGATTACCTGCGACACGTTCCACTGTTGCCCAGACCAACACCGACTCTGCGACTGGAGGAACAGGCGGAGCGAATCGCGGAGTTGGCCGAGGAGCGCAATGTCGACGTTCTCCACACCACGACTCACTACATGAACGGACTGGCAACCGGATCAGCCGCTCGGGCGATTGGTCTGCCCTGGGTGTATGAAGTCAGGGGAGTGCTCGAAGAGACGTGGGCTGCGGGTGGAAACACCCCGGCAGAGCGAGATGCGCGTCGTTCCAGTCAGCGGTTCGCCTCAATGAGAGCGAAGGAAGTCGAGGTGGCGTCCGCTGCTGACGCTGTCATCACTCTTGGCGAAACGATGCGCGAACACCTGGTCTCCCAGGGGGTGCCGAGGGAATCGATCACTCTCATCCCGAACTCTGTCTCCGAGTCCGTCGTCAAAGCGAACGTCGATCCTGAACCCTCCGAAGTGCGCGCTTCACTCGGACTGCCTGCTGAGGGAGTGTGGGTGGGTACCGCTGCATCGATCGTCGGATACGAGGGCCTCGATGACCTCATCGATGCGGTCAGTCTGGCTCGGAACGCCGGCACAGATATACGGCTGTTCATCGCTGGAGACGGAGTGGCACTGCCTGCGTTGCGTGAGCGCGCCGCAGTGCTGGGGGACAATGCCGTGTTCAGTGGACGAGTCTCTCAAACGCAGGCGATCGAGTATCAGCTCGGGCTGGACATGATCGCGGTCCCACGGAAGAACGAACCCGTCTGTCGTTTGGTCACCCCCATTAAACCCATCGAAGCCATGGGCCTGGCCCGTCCTGTGATAATCTCCGATCTTCCGGCCCTGCGCGAACTCGTGCCGGACTCTGCCGGACGCTCCGTCGCAGCAGAGGACCCGCAATCGCTTGCCGACACGCTGTCTGAACTCGCTCTTGATGAGAGTGCGCGACTGCGAATGGGATCAGCAGGGCGGGCACATGTGCTCGAAACACGGAGGTGGAAGGACATCGGTCAGCGATACGGCCACGTCTATTCTCGGCTTGTCGGGACTGGAGTGAAATGAGCGAAACCACGAACCCGCTTGGCCTGACCTCGATACCTTCGGTATCGAGTGAGGGGCTGGTCCCGGTGGGCAGACGCACCAGCCTGCGCAGCTACCTGCGAGGGCTGTGGGATCGACGGCATTTCATCATTGCGGAGTCCAGGGCGAAAGTCAGCGGTTCGACTCGCAAGAACCTGCTGGGGTCCGGCTGGCTTTTCCTCAATCCGCTGCTGTCGGTGCTCGCCTTCTGGTTCATCTTCGGATTCATCCTGGAGACTTCGGACGGCGTTGAGAACTTCATTGGATACCTGGTCATCGGCGTCTTCTTCTTTCAGTACACCGCCAAGTGCATGACCGGGGGCACCAGTTCGATTCGTTCGGGTGCTGCGATGATCAAAGCGTTCCAGTTTCCGCGAGCGGCCCTGCCGGTATCGACCGTCCTGCGCAACTTCCTGGACTTCGTACCGAGCCTGGCGGTGATGGTAATACTCATTGCCATCATCCCTCCGGCAGAACATCTGAGTTGGCGCGTGGGGCTCATCGTCCCTGTCGTCGCATTGCAGACGATCTTCAATGTCGGCTTGGCCTGTCTGTTGGCCAGGGCTGGGCACATGATTCCGGACCTTGGCAACCTCATGTCGATTCTCTCGCGGTTCTGGCTCTACGGGTCCGGGGTGTTCTTCGTCATCGACGACCAACTTGCAGACTATCCCGGTCTGCTCACCATCATGCGCATCAACCCGATGTACTCCTACCTCGAACTGACACGCAATTCGTTGCTCTATGGGGTGGATTCGCCGTGGTGGATGTGGGCATCTGCGGCGTGCTGGGCGTTCGGTCTGCTCATTCTCGGGTTCCTGTTCTTCTGGCGTGGGGAGGAGAGCTATGGACGCTCTTGAACACAGCCCTGCCAACATCATCGCTGAGGATGTTCAGGTCAGGTATACGGTGGGCACCAAGGATCCGACCCACCGCTCGAAGGGCCTGCACCGCCTCGCCGATGTCGCGCTGGGGAGACAGGGGCAGACCACTGTGCGCGCCCTGCGCGGAGTCAATCTCGTCGCCAGAGAAGGTGAGATGGTTGGCATCGTCGGAGCGAATGGGTCGGGAAAATCAACATTCCTTCGCAACGTCGCAGGTGTGGAACAGCCTGATCGAGGCCGCATCCTGGTGCGGTATCAGCCCCTGCTTCTCGGCGTCCAAGCAGCACTGCAGCCCTCTCTGTCAGGAAGCGAGAACGTTCGGCTGGGCTGTCTCGCAATGGGACTGACCCCGGAAGAAGCCGCTGAGGCATACGAGTACGTCGTCGACCTCTCGGCCTTGGGCAAAGCGATCCATCGTCCGATGGGCACCTATTCCTCGGGAATGGGGGCGCGACTCCGATTCGCTATCGCACTGGCTGCCCGGCCGAAGATCCTTCTCATTGACGAAGCTCTGTCCACGGGGGATGCCAGCTTCGCGGAACGCAGCGAGCGAGCCATGGATGAGCTTCTCGCCGAAGCCGGCACTGTTCTCTTGGTCAACCACGCCGCGAAGGTCATCCAGGAGCTGTGCACTCGCGCGGTGTGGATGCACCATGGCGAGATCATCATGGACGGACCGGCCGAACCAGTTGCTGAGAAATATCGCTGGTGGGCGTGGAACGTTGCCAAAGGCAAGGAAGATGTCGCTGACAAACTGCTGCATGATGTCGTTCGCAGTGCACAGAAAGAAGAGATCAACATCCTCGAGCCGGAACTGGTGAAGAACCCAATTCCGCGCCATGCCAAACGACCGACCAAGGGCAGGAAACCGATTGCCGCTCGGCACGTGAAGCGACGCGAAGTCATCGAAGAGGTGGAGGAAGCGGCCGAGTTGCCGTTGAGCGCGTCCACCCCGACGGTCTGGCCGGAGAAGATTGAGGGGAACTTCGCTCAGGCGACTTTCCCTGTATTGCCGAAGCCGGCTGTGGAAGCAGTCAGCATTCAGCGAGCATACGATGAGCCGCCGCCGCTCAGGTACCGCCCCCGCGAGAAACGAGTGATGCTGCGCGCTGCCGACCCCAGAGATCGAGCTTCAGCGGTGGCAGAGTCGAATGACCTCACGAGTAAGCGTTTGGCTTCCACAGCGCATCGTGCTGCTGAGGAGAGATATCGTCTGCGGCAGCAGATGCGCGGTGAATTCGCTGATTCGCCCAATGAAACACTGCCGACGACGGCCGCAGGAACACCCAATTCGACTCAAAGGCATCGGGACGCATGAAGATAGCGATCTTCGGCTCCTGCGTCAGTCGCGATACTTGCGAGTTCATCCCGAATTCGGAGGTCGTATCCTATGTCGCACGGCAGTCGGTGACCAGCCTCGACTCTCCACATGGGACGCAGGGAGTGAACGTGAGCGGGTTGAGTTCGCCGTTTCAACGCCGCATGGTGCTCAGCGATCTCAAAGGAGATGGACTTCTGCGGATCACGCAAAACGCCGCTGAACTGGACCTTGTCCTCATCGATCTCGTGGATGAGCGGCGCGGATACTGGTTATGGCCGGACGGAACGACGATGACGAATTCTCTTGAAGTCGAAGCCTGCGGTGCGGGAGCGATCGCTGAGGATCAGGGCGCGAGATTGATTGAGTTTGGCACCGATGAACATTTCTTGGGCTGGAGACGTGGTTTTGAGATTCTGATCCAGAAACTGCGGATACACGATCTACTAGATAAGACGGTGTTCCTCGACATAGAGTGGGCCTGCGCGATAGCGGGTTCCCACCATCCGCGCGGGGATACGTACTCCAAAATTGGTCGCCGCTGGCGCAGGACGCAACGCGGCACACGGGAAGCAGTACGGCGACTGGCTCAGGGCAGTGGCCTCAACGAGGCCCTGCGACAAGTCCTGAACGTGAAACCAACCGACGCAGAAGAGTTCGCTGAACGAGCAAAAAAAGCAAACGAACTGTACGTCAGATACCGTAAGATCGTATCAGCAGCGGTGACCGCACGCGTGACCCGCTCAAGCGCAACAGTTCGCATTGAGCCTACACATAAGTGGGGACCTCAACCCTTCCACTACAGAGAAGAGGACTACCGCTCCATAGTTAACAACCTAAACACGATAATGACGTCGTGGACCGAAAAAGACGAAAAATGATGACATTAAATCTGAGTTCAGCCCGTACTCCCCAACGGAGAGCCAACCGAGGTGCAGACACTAATTGACTGGGCGAAACCATTGTGGCACTCGCAGATGGCGGAACGAGCAGCTCGAGTAGAGCACAAAGGCTCCGAACTTTCTCGGCAGCAACTTACAGAAAGGACTGTACCGTCACTAGGGCAGCGGGTACCACACGGACTATCAGCCATTCTTTCAGCAGAATAACTCCACAGAAAATCTGGACAAGAATATGAGTGTCGAGGTCACGCTCGTCGTGCCATGTTATAAAGGCGCAGAGCACATAAGGAAGTGCCTAGAGTCAATCAGGACGCAGACGCTGGAAAGGTCTCGCTTTGAAGTTCTGGTGGTGATTAACGGCGAGGTAGATGATTCCCCGCGAATCATCAAAGACGTTTTCGCGCACGACGCGAAAATGAATTACTCGATCCTATACGAAGAACTTGCCTCGCTATCCCACGCGCGAAACGTTGGAATTCGCTACGCAAAGGGAACTTGGGTCACCTGGGTAGACGTGGACGACTGGCTTTCTCCAAACTACCTGGGAGAGCTACTCCGCGCCGCTAAAAGCGGTGTCACTCCAGTCGCTCAAGTAATTGACGTTCAGGAATCAAATCTGCAAGAAACAAGTTCCGTTATCACCGAGCAGATACTGGGACTGGGTCCCGGAACTCACGATCCCATCGATCTCTGGCGCGCGCTTGGATTTGCGGCCTGTAAACTTCTGCCAACAGCGCAAGCGCGTCTGCGAGAGTTCGATCTGAACCTGCGCAGTGGTGAAGATGTAGCATACTTTGCGCCCTTCTATTCAGAACACAATCTCAAAATTGATAATTCTCCCGCCCACGCGGGAGCAACGTACTTTCGCCTGGTAAGGGCCGGATCTATGTCAAGGCAGACGGCCAACTTTAACTTTTCGGTCGCGCAGAGACTGGCTGTAATGAAGCACCTTGACGAGGCAGCCTTGACCGCCGAAGCTGGTATGCGCAATCTGATGCACAGCATGATGCGATCTCAAGCCCTCTTCAGCAAACGCTACCTCGATGCGCATCCGGAATCGCTGGAAGATGTTATTACCGAATACGACGACGCAAGTTTGAACTACACTCCCTGGAACATGCTGGGAGCAAAGACTGGCAACCTTGCCATCTTGTACAATTTTTTGCCATACGCCGACGCAAGCGCGGTGGTCGCGGCGAAGAGGATTCTGAATAGCGGCAGTCAGTGGAACGTTGTAAACAACGATATGTCGAAAATTAGAGAAGTTGATGGCAAACTGCACGAGAAGGTGTTGCCATACATCTCCACGCAAAAGACGATCAGAAATCCACCTGTCTTTGGAGGGTGGAAAGGGGTTCGAGACTTTTGCATTTCGGGACTCGAAGCGATACGAGAAATCGAATCAGTTCACGGCTCTCAATCGGTAGTCTATAGTCGTTCGATGTGGCCGGCGTCTCACTATCTAGCTGCACTCCATAAAGGTAGGAACCCGGGGGTTAGTTGGACTGCAGAGTTTTCGGACCCCCTGCGAAAAGATGTGCTTGGTCACGAACGGGTAGGGAAGGTCGAAGATGACGAAGTATGGGCAGAACTCCAGGAACGGCTGAAAGCCAATGGTTTTCAAATAGAGGCAACGCAAAGCTTGTTCGCGAACTGTGAGAAAATCGCGTACGCGCTGGCTGATCGTGTAATCTTCACCAATCCCCACCAAATGAGCTACATGCTTTCCTATCTCGACGACGCATCGTTGAAAAGGCGCGCCAGGATGGTTGCTGCAGTAGAGCCGCAACCTCCACCAGGCTCGCGACTACTGTCAGCGTCTGATAAGTCCGCCGATGTCGGAATCCAGAAGAAGATTAACTTAGGATTGTTTGGCAGCTTCTACCCAAATCGTGGTGCGGGAAAGATTCTTCGCGCGCTGATGCTCTTAGAGAAGAACGAGTTGGAACGCGTAAGGCTGAACGTGTTCTCGCCGAATCACATTGATTTAGCACGGGAAGTCGGTGAGTACGAACTCGAAGAGGTAGTCCAAGTGAACCACCCGCTTCCCTATTTGGACTATCTGCGGGCGGCGGCTTCAATGGAGTATCTCATAGTGGCAGATGCTGATACAGCTAGTACCGGGCACCGGCTTAATCCTTACCTGCCATCCAAGCTCAGCGACTATAGAGGAACGGGAGCCAAGATCTGGGCGCTCTATGAGCCAGGCAGCGTACTTAGTCGTGAGCATTGTGATCTCAAAAGTCGTGTGGATAGTGTAGAGGATATGCTCCGAGCCCTGAAAGCGATGGTGGCAACGCAATGAGGGATTCACAATTTTACAAGATGTTTCTTGTGCTCGCGGTAGTGTGCGCAAGCGCTTCGCTAGCTACTGGTCTGATGGACATAAGCGAATCTGGCACAGGCCTTTGGCAGGCCGTATCGCTGCTATTGGCACTGCTTTCTCTATTTTGTATTCTCGCAGTGGGGCATCTTCGGATGCGTCTGACTTTCTCTACATTGAGTAACAGAACCTCCCGTATGGATAGCATGCTGGTTAGTCTGGCGGCACAAGGGTCAACCTTAGAAACCACGCTCACTTCGTTAGACCAGAAGCTGGACACCAGTCCCGATGCATCTACGTCCGTGGTGATGCGTAGAATTGCCGAAGTTGAGCGCGAAATCATTGCGAACGACAGTTTTGACGAGGCTCGTTCAAGCCTGTTGTTAGCAGAGATATCAAGACGCTTCACGGATCAGAGCGAGCAACTCTTTCTTGTTCGGTCTGAAGCCGAGAGACGCTCAACGGAGTACAATCTGATCCGTGAAGATATCCAATCGTTGAAGTCTCAACTGAATGAAATCGCGAGCGAGATGTCTTCGGCGATGGAAGACGGATCCAAACGTTCGACTAGATTGGACCAACGGCTGTCCCGTTACGAGCGAGCGCTGGAAGACGTCAACTTGCGCATGGAATCACTGGCTGTGTCCCGCGCTGATCTTGCCAAACTCAACGAGCTTGTCAACTCATCAGCTGACCGTCTGGAGAGCCTGGTTCGGAAAGCAAATACAGGTATTGAGCGTTCGACCGGCAGTGCGGCGGACCGAATCGCGAATACGGAGAACAAGATCGGTAAGAAGATTTCTGCCGTAGGCGATTTTCTTGCAGACAAGATTGACTCGGGTGCCAAAAGGACCAGCCTTCGTATGAACGAGTCTGTTGATTCGGTTGCGGAGCGGATCGATGAGGCAAATCGTGCGATCGGTGAGTTGCCTCTTCTTCTGGATAAGGTGCGACGCGAGGGGGTAAATGCTCAGTCTTCCGCGCAGGAGGCATACACCCGAGTTTCCGATGGGATTGAGCGCATTGATCGTCAACTGATTTCGTTATCTGAAGCTAGGCCAGCGGAATTACGGCACCTTCGCGAGGTGTTGAACTCAAGGCTGGATGAAGCGATGACGGAGATTGCAACGAATAGTCGAATAGTCGATCTGCAGAAGTCTATACAAGAAGATTTCGAATCGTTGTCCTCTCGCACCCAGAACTTGTTCAATGCTACTCAAAGCAAGCTGAATCAGCTTAGGGTCGCAGCCGAAGAAATGCCTAAGGAGGTTAGCGACTTTGCAGCTCTTCTGAAGCAATTCGAAGTTGACTCGACTTCGACCCCACGAGTCGGCGGCTGGGCGGCCACTGTGCCAGCTATTCGCACAATCGTGGGTGAAATAGTGAGAAATGATCAAGTCCGTACTGTGCTGGATGTGGGTTCTGGTACTTCTACTTTTTGGTCAGCTTTGGCTTTTCGCGAACGCGGGTACGGAAAGTGCTTCGCATTGGAACATGATGAAATATACGTCGACAGAATGAACTCCGTCCTGGAAGCTCACGGCTTAGGACAGTGGGCTGAGGTAGTTCACGCACCACTTGTCCCGTGGAAGCCGAGTTTCAATTACCCGGTTTCATCGGACCATATGCCTGATCGGTGGTATGCGACCTCCAGTATACCTGACGTCGATTTCGACATTGTATTTGTTGATGGGCCGCCCGGTCACGCCCATGAGTTTTCACGCTTGCCTGCTCTTGAAATACTGGCTCCTCGCCTTCGAGACGGCTCGATGATAGTTTTGGACGACACGATCAGAGTCGAAGAGAAGGGCATTCTGAAACTTTGGCAGGATATTCCTAGCGATATAGGGCGTATCGAGGTGGAAGACAGCTTGTCGAAATCTGCCGTGTTGCGATTTACTTCTGACAGCGCTTCCGTCGGTGAGTGATTGTATGGCCAATTGCCGTTGAGGGTAATTTGTTGCTAGTTTAGTTGAGGAGCTCTAGATGAATTCGATTAGATTTTCTGGTTTCCAGGTTGTCGATGCTCAGCGTCTGAGTTTTGAATACTCGAAGAATGAAGGTTCTGAATCTGGTGAGTTGTTTTTCGAGTCTTCCGAGCCGCTGCCATTCGACCCGAATAGTGTTGCTCGTGTTCTGTACACTCTGATTGGTAAAGCTTATGACGACATAAGTATCGATTTGAATGTATCGCGTGACACCGCTGAGATGTTTAGAAGGTACGTGTCGCCTGCAACTTCGTTTCTTTCTGAGTCCGGCAGCGAGAGGAATGTACCGAGGTCGGGTAACCTGCTCAATTTTTCGGGAGGGTTTGATTCACTCGCTGCTTTGCAACTGATGCCCTCGGGAACCAAGCTGGTCTCTATGGATTTCGGCGGCCCGTTCCAGCGCGAGGAGCGTTTCTTTTCCAATTTCGAAACCACTACTATTAAAACAAACATCGTCGGCACTGAGTTCCAGATGAACAGCTGGGCGATGATGGGAATCGCCGCGATACTCGCATCTCCCGTATATCGTTCGAAGTACATGACTTTTGGCGGAATTGCCGGTAACACGCCGGATACGATTCGCATGCATTCCGTTGCGTCGTATGCTCCAACGTTTCCGCCCTTTGCCTATTCGGGTTATCGGAACGCTGCTTACGTTGTGGGTATTTCGGAGGCTGGTACTGCTATGTTGATCGCTCACCACATGCCTGAGTTGCTGTGTGACTCGTTGGTTTCATTGGCAGCGGATGGAAGCGCAAAGAAGTATCGAAAGACTTGGCTTGCCACTATTGCAGCTGAACGCCTCGGTTTGGATTTTAACATCGACCCCGCTGTCCCTCCTTCCTCACCTGCGAAATGGGGGCATCACTTTACGACTGATTTCGCGAGTTTGTACATACTTAAGCATGCTGGGAGAGAGGTTTTCGACACCATGCTTAGGGATGTTCCGGATGAGGTGTACAGAGTCGTGGATTTGCTAAGCCTTGATTTTTTCGAGCGGCTGAATACTACCAACATGCTGAAATTTCCGGCTGAGCTCTGGGGTGGGTTGATGGATCGTGCCACCGCTGCCGGAATCGTACCTTATACCGAGCGGGACTGGAGTGAACTCGGTGAAGTTCGACAGCTTTTTTCGAGGACTTTTCCTCAAGTCTTGAGCTAGTGTTTTTGATGAACGTTCTCATGTTCGTCTTGACCTCTATTATTGGGGAGCGTAGCGATGAATCACTCTTCTGGTCGGTGGGTCGTGTCCTTGGTTTGCGTTTGAACTCGCATGTTGATCTCGGTTCTGCCTGCTTTCACGACGAACTGGTTTTGGTGACTGTCGGCGCTTGCGTGCTTTCTTCGTGGGGGTAGTGATATGAGATTTTCTCTGACGTGTCCTCGTCCTGGTTCGTTGTTCATGGCGGCATTTGTTCTGCTGATATCGGCCTGTGCTCCTGACTATGATTCCGATGGGGCAACTGAGTCGGCTGTTTCGCCCACCTCGGAGTACTTCACCCAATCGTTCACCGGCCCGATCGACGGCGATGCAGTGACGATTGAGATCTCCGACAAGCTCACGAGCAAGACGTTCCGTCGGGACAATATTGGCCTCTCCTTCGAATCGACGGAGCTCGCCGATCCCAGGATCGATCCTGCCGCTTCAAACCTCGACGAGCTGCTCAACCACCTCGGCGATCCTGCACTGCGGTTCGGCGGGAACGAGCTCGACCGGCGGGTGTTCTGGACGTCGGCGGGGGAGAAGGCGACGAAGCCCGAGCAGGTCGTTGTCACTCCGGACGATCTCCGACGCCTGAAGAAGCTCGTGGACGCGACCGGCTCGACCGTCACCATCGGCATTCCGCTGGGCACCTACGATCCGCAACGCGGAGCCGACATGGCAACTCACGCAGTCGACATCCTCGGCGATTCCCTGGTCGGACTGGCCATCGGCAACGAACCGAACGGGTACGCGATCACATCGGTCCCCAATGGCGCAGTTCGCGGCTCAGGGTGGAACACCGCTGAGTACAGGAAACAGCTCGACGGCTACGTCTCGGCAATTCACGCCAAGCGGCCCGACGCGCCCATCATCGGACCGGACGTCTACGACGGGGAGTGGATGGATGCCTTCCTCGATTCTGACGTGAAGAACACGGCAGCATTGTCTCAGCATTGGTACCAGCTCTACGAATGTTCGTCGACGGAGGTCCCTGGACGCGGTCCGCAGGCGCAGAACCTCATCGACCCCCTGGCCAAGGACAGTGCAGAGAAGATCCTCGACATCGGTCTGTCCAAAGCCGAAGGGGCCGGCATCCCGCTCTGGCTCGAGGAGACGGGCACCACCAGCTGTCCCGGTACCAACGACACATCACGGACTCACGCCACCGCACTGTGGGCCGTTGACTACTCCCTGTTCGCGGCGACGCTCGGTGTCGAACGCATGGCGATGCACTCCATGCTCGGTGCCTGCCTCGGCGGGGCCCCAATGTCCCTCGTTTGCGATCCCGCGGACCATGGGAGCAGATCATCCACGTTCTCTGGGCGACCGCACTACTCGGCTCTGCGCCTGCTGGTTCCCAGCACCGGCGGCAGCTTCCTCCACACCACGGTCAAGGGCGGGGGTAACATCAGCGCCTACACGGTGAGCAAGGATGAGGGGAACACCTTGGTGACGACGATCGTCAATGCCAATGATGCGAAGAGCTCCGGAGGTAATCCGGTCACCCTCACGGCTCCCCAAGGATACCGGGTTGCTGAGGCCGCGCAGGTCCACGCTCCATCGAATGAGGCCAAGAATGCCACAGCGGTTCACCCCTCGACGCCCCTTCCGGAGACAGTGCCCTACAGCGGACCGGCTCGGCCCAGTGATGACCCGAAGATGACCGAGTTTGACATCGACCTGTCGGCAAGCAGCGCCACCGTGCTCATCCTGCGCAAGGAGAGAACCGCGGAAACATAGGCGGCCGGGTTCACACCCGCTGGGTCAACGCCTCTGCGGGATCGAGGTCCAGCAGGGTGAAGACACTCGTGGTGGCCTCGGCCGGCTTATCGAGCGCCACGCTGGCGCGGGTCGCCGAGTACCCGGTGAGAGCCTGTTCTGCAGACTCGCTGAGGGCGTGGTCGTGGACGATCACGGACATCGATTCGCACACGGAGACGAGGAACAGGCGATTGACCATGAGATCGATGAGCTCGTCGGTCGCGAGCGCTTCGACGGCGGCGACGAAGCGTGCATCGGTACGATGTCGCACCTCGGCGAGGTCGAAAGCGTTGATGTCGGGGACGATATGCACATCGATCTTCTCCTCATTTCCGGTGCCACGGCGGCAGTCGTAGGAGAAGCGATTGACGATGCTGTCACGGACGATGACGTACTCTGCCGCTCCTTCTGCGTCGAGGCGCAGGGTGTCGGTCGAGTATTTGTGCCGGGGCGGGGCGTTCTCGGTGAGCTCGTCCGTCTGCGGCAGCGGTGCGACCCACTCTCCGCCGGACTCGTCGTAGGCGACGACACTGTGCAGTCCGCGAAGATCGTCGATCTCCGGGTGCAGCCTCTGCTGTTCATTGGTGTACTTGACGAACGGCAGATCATGATCGGAGAGGAACTGAAGGAACCGGGTACGCCCCAGCGAACCTTCGAGGTACCAGTTCGCCGCGCTCTCCGGCGTCCGGTCGGGATCGACGCGAACCTGCACGGCCCGGGCTCCCTCATGATCGAAGCAGTGGACCTCGTCGACGGAGGTGGTTGACGAGCCTGTCCGATCGGAGAGGAATCGTCGCATGATCGAGAGCATCGTCGGTAGTGCTTTGCGCGCCACCTCTCCGTGCTGACCGTCGACACGGTACTTCGACAGTCCCGGAATGTCCTCGACAAGTTCGATGAGCGAGTGGTTGCTTTGCTCATCGGTGTTCGTGTAGAAGTAGTCGATCGTCCGGCCTTCGGTGAAGTAGGTGCGGATGAGCCGTTCCGGCTGCGGGACCGAGTGCATGCCCTCTTGGGCGAAGATGTTGTCCTTGAAGAACGGTTTGTCGAGGTAGTAGCGCAGGTTCATCTGCGGAACAGCGACCAGCAGGCGGGCCGCGGGAAAATTCTCTGCGTACTGGATGGCGATGCTGCCGCCCTTGGACGCGCCGAAGAAAAGCATCTGGTCCTCGGCGATCCCATAGCGGTCGACGAATTCCGCGATGACGTCATTGACTCTCTGGATGAGGGACCGGCCACCGTTGTCGACGAGCATGTAGGAACCAGCGGCCAGGTAGCGGTCCTGGAAGCAGACCATGAGGGTGTCGCTGAGATCGGCGTCGGTGAGAGCCTTGAGGTAGCTCACGGCATAGGAGATGCGCGAAGTCGAGGGCCCGAAACCGGGGAAGGTGATGAGCAGCTTCGACGGTGCGGTGGTGTTGCCGCGCAGCGAGTAGAACACGTCACCGTGCTGCTCGACTCCGTACTGCTTGTCGTAGGACACCTGCTGCGGGGTGGTGAACGCCCCGTGCCCGATCTGCAGACTGAAGGAGGAATCGATCGAGAGACGGAACTTCGAGACATCGGTCGAAGTCACGATGATATTCCGGTACTCGAGCGGGAACCCCTTGGGAGGTGGTTCGATCTCGTTTCCGTAGACGACGGACGATCCCTGGAGGAGCTGGAACGACTGGCCGTTGAACTCCTGCCAGTTGTCAATGGTGAGCTTGGCGAAGTACATGCCCTCTGGCAGGCACTCCGAGGTGAAGCGGCGGACGTGGCCTTCAAGCCCTCTGTCGGCGAGTTTCCTGCGCAGAGGCTCTGCCTTCTCGGAAGTGATCGCCGTCCGGGCGAGGTTGCGGACCGTCGGCGAGTACGCCACTCGTTTCGCCTGGTTCGCAAGTGTGCGGCGGAGCTTGGCTGCGGGCTTCGTCATAGGCTCAGCATCCTCTCGATGATGGTCTCGTTGATCCGGTCGGTGTTGACGCCTTCGAAGAACCGTGCGCTGCGGCGAGCGAATTCCGGATCAGGTTGACTGTAACGTTCGGAAGTGACGTGTTCGATGAGTTCCGCATGGGCGGTGAATACCGGCCCGAGTCCCTCGGAGTGGTAGTCGAGACGGCTCTCGTAAGGCTGTTCGTGGAAGAAGTCGTCGGCGTCCCACTGGTAGTAGGCGATCGGGATGCCGACGAAAGCGGCGTCGAGCACTGCAGAGCTGTAGTCGGTGAAGACGAACTCTGCCATAGAGATCGCCTCGCGGTAGCTGAGCTCCGAGCGCACCACGCGGCGGGAGAACGAGAACTGCGCGGCCCGTTTCTCGATGTTGGGGTGCAGCTTGACGTGGAGGGTCCGATCGGTGCGTTCGAGATGACCCAGCAGTTCCCTGTCCGTGAGCACGGAATTGATGGCCCGGAAGTACTGGGAACTGCGGAAGTGCTCAGGCGAGGCCTGATGGAGGTTGAACCGCCAGGTCGGCATGAACAGCAGGTCGCGTGAACCTTCCGAGTCCCGTCGTAGAGTCTGCAGCCGGGGGAGCCCGGAGTTGAGCGTCTCCACCGGCGCCACTGTCCGCAGGTAGTCGGCTTCGACCTTGCCGGTGGCGACGAAGACGTCGAAGAACTTCGACGCCACCCAGTTCGACATGTCATTGAGCTGGACGCCGTGCTGAAGGTAGACGAAGCGCGAATTGGCAAGTGTCTTGCCCTGATGACGAAGGTTGAAGATCTGGGACGACACCACGAGGTCGGAGCGAAGGAAGAGCTCGTAGAACTCGGGGGTGAAGATCGACACGAGCTTGAACCCGCGGGCGGACAACCTGTCCCAATCGGGGGACTTGGGATTGAGAGCGAAGTACGCCTGTGCGAACTCGGGGTGCTCAGCGGTGAAGTGAGCGTAGAGGTGCTCGGCATTGTCGTCGGCCTGCATCGGGCGGTCGAAGAACAGGATGACCGAGTCCTCCGTGATCGGTCGCCGGTAGAAGTCATAGTGGTCCGGTGACTCGAGTTCAGGCCGCAGGTCGCGGGGGAGATAGGACTTCGTGACCGTCATCGTCTCATCGCCGAGTTCGACCCGGTGGAGGATGACGTCAGGACCCTCGACGAGATGGTTCTGTGCTGCGGAGTCGTCGCCGTGATCGTGTGGTGCGTCATCGAACACCAGGTAGGCGTCCTGGCCCGACAGTTGCTTGAACAGATGCGCGTTCATGTCCGGCCGGTCCAGCCAACGGATCCAGGCGCATTCGAAGGCGTGCATGTGCTCGGCCAGGTCGAGGTCCTTCGTCAGACCGAAGGTACTGACCAGGCCGCGGAGGTGATCGAGCGTGATATCGGTGCGCTCCGTTTCGCGCAGACCCCGGAGGAACAGCACCAGGAGTCGCAGCAGATGCAGCCGCATGGAGCTCGACGCAGTCGGAATCAGCGGGACGAGTCGCGAGACTTCTGGCCGCGGACTGATGCCGATGGCCGTGCTGGTGTTGGATGAGACGGAGTAGCCCTCTTCGAGAGGAGTGACCGAGTTGATCGACCAATACAGGCGGTACGCCAGGTACACACCTGTGCGGTCGACATCACCGATCGCGTCGAGAACGTCGCCGAGACGACCGACATTGAAGGCGACCCCATAGATGTCCGTGTCGCGAGTGTAGTGGTAGTTCCGGTCAATCGATGTCGACGCGATCTGCTTGGGAATGTTTCCGGTGTACTTGTACGGCTCCGCGAGGTAGACGGTCTTCGTGCTGAGGAACTTGAGAACCGTCGGGAGGAAGGCGGGGGAGACCTGATGGGTCTGGCGGATGAAGAGGATGTACTTACTGTCGACGCTCGCGCAGAGCTCCGTGAGCCGGGCGGTGGTCAATGGTTCCTCGACGACGCGAATCGTGAAGTCCGATTCCCAAAGCAGACGTGCCGACATCAGGCGGCGGTAGGTGGTCGATTCGCGGTCCAAAGGCTCGGTGGCCTCGATGACGACAGTGAGCAGATGCTCCTGAACGGCCATGTAGTCCTCATCCGTGGTCGTGTGGCGGCATTTCTCGGCCAGGGGCCGGTTTCCAGGGCCTCGTTCACCAGGGGTCCGACGGCCTGCGGTCACCTCGGCGTGACAAGAGTCCAGGGCGATGCTACATGCTGAGGGGTAACTTCCGCTGTGGTGAAGCTCCTGAATGTGGAGATATCAGGGGAGATCAGAGGCGTATGGAATGGCAAGGTGTCTGTCTTGCGATGGCGTGCTTGAGCTGGGATCTTCCCCGTCCAGGACCTGATCGAAGTCGCGGACGAGCGCGAAAGGCGGGTAGCCTGCCGTCCGTGAAGAAGCTCACGCGACTGGACACTTTCTCTGACGACGATGGCAACGTTGTTGAATCGCCGACAGTGTTCGACAAGAACATCGCGATCACGATTCGCGGCAGGAACAACCGGATCGTCGTCGACCCCCGCGCCCGGATCAAACGGCTGCTCGTCGTCTTCGATTGCGACAACGGCACCCTGGTGATCGGCCCCAACGCGCGGCACGGGTTCGCGATGAACATCCGCATCGGTCAGGACTCCACGGTGAAGATCGGTGCGGACGTCACCACCACGACGACGTGCATCGTCAGTGCCGTTGAAGGGGCAACGGTCGAATTCGGCGACGACGTGATGATTGCCAGCGACAACGAGTTTCGCGCCGACGACGGTCATCCTATCTTCGAAGTCGACACCGGGCTGCGGGTCAATCCGGTCAAGGACATCCGGATCGGCAGCCATGTGTGGTTCGGCGCTCAGGCTGCGGCACTGGGCGGCGCCGTCGTGGGCGATGGGTCCGTCATCGGATTCCGCAGCGTCGTCACACGGAGGATCCCGAACAACTGCATCGCGGTGGGGACTCCGGCGAAGGTCGTCCGCCGACATATCGCATGGGAGCGGCCTCACCTGTCTTTTGTCGCCCCACCCTACAAGCCGGACATCTCCTCGATCCCGAAGAGCGAGGACTACTGGATGCACACGGAAGAGGATGCTCCGGTGGAAGGTGTTGTGCCCGAGGCCCCTCTGATCGTCACGGCGGCCAGACCCGGTATCGTCGAGCGGATCCTGGAGCGGTTCGGGTACGAGAAGGTGCGGTGAGGCACAACCTCCGGTGAGCAGACCCTCAGGCGCGATATGGGAGGATTGAGGGCGTGCCGAAACCATCTCAATCCCTGACCCCGGAAGGCCTCCCGCCGCTGGCCGAGCGCCCCGGAGTCTCCTACATCATGCCGGTGCTCAACGAAGAGGAGCACATCGCCAAGGCGATCACGACGATCCTCGCCCAGGAGTACGACGGCGACAAGGAGATCGTCATCGCCCTCGGGCCCTCGACCGACGACACGAACCGGATCGTCGCCGACATGGCTTCCCGCGACCCGCGGATCAAGACCGTCGACAATCCCGATGCGGCCACGCCCATCGGCCTCAACCTCGCGATCGCCCAGACCACCCACCCGGTGATCATCCGCGTCGACGCGCACTCCGGCCTCGCCCCGAACTACACGCGCCGAGGCGTCGAGGTCCTCCGGGAGACCCGCGCGGCCAACTGCGGCGGGCTCATGCACGCCCGCGGACGGACCGCCTTCCAGAAAGCCGTCGCCCGGGCCTACATGTCACCCGTCGGCCTCGGCGGGCCCGCCTACCACTCCGGCGACGCGGCGCAGGACTCGGAATCGGCATACCTCGGCGTCTTCCGTCGGGAGGTCTTCGACCACCTCGGCGGCTTCGACGAAGGACTGCGCCGCGGTCAGGACTGGGAGCTCAACCTCCGCATCCGCGGCCTCGGCGGGAGGATCCGGTTCGATCCGGACATGCACGTGTCCTACTGGCCGCGCGCGCAGTGGTCGAACATCGCCAAGCAGTTCTGGGCGACCGGCATCTGGCGCGCCGAGCTCATCCGCCGCTACGGATCGAAGAACTCGATCCGCTACTTCGCGCCCCCGCTGCTCGTGCTCGGGATGACCGCGAGCATCGTCGAGGCCCTCCTGCAGCTGACCGGGAGGACGAAGCGCTGGCCGAAGTTCCTCCGCCGCTTCACCTCCCTCGTCCACGTCCCGAGCTTCGCCTACATCGCCGGCATCCTCGCCACCGCGAGCGCCGCGAAGGACTGCGGCCGCCGTGAACGCCTGTGGTTCGGCCTCGTCCTGCCCACCATGCACCTGTGCTGGGGCGCGGGCTTCCTCAAGGGGCTCGTCACCGGCGCCGGATCGACGAAGGACGGCAGCCGATGAGCAACCGCGTCCCCGTCCCCGACCGTCCCGAGCCGAAGAAGTTCAACGCCCCGCTGCTCGCCGGAGCCGTCGTCGCCGTCGGCCTCATCGTCGTGCTCCTCATCAACGTCTTCGGCTCGCGGGAGAAGCTCACCGTCGACGACCTCAACAGCCCCGCCGTCGCCGCCCTCGACGGGGGATCGGCCGTCTACCCCGCCAACTCGAAGCTCGCCTTCACCGAGAACGCGAAGTTCGGCTACCTGCCCGCCCCGACGCTGGCCGAACTCGGCGACGGCACCATCGTCGCCGCCGACCCGAAGACCGCACCGAAGCTCATGGGACTGGACGGGGGACTCGACACACTCGACCGCGAGGCGTTCCTCGAACGGACGATCACGGCACCGCGTGAGGGCAATGCCGCGGGGGAGACGATCACCTGGGACGAGACCGTCGAGGCCTTCGCCGGCAGCACCGTGCTCATGCCGCTCATCGAGACCGCCGAGGTGGCGGACCCGGCCCTGGCCACCATCGCCGAGGCGGGGGCCGAGAAGTCGACGATCGTGCGGACCTCGAACCCGGAGGTCGCCGATGCGGCCGCCGAGGCGGGAGTCGCGGCGCTGTTCACCGGCGACGCCACCGCTTCGACTCCGGACGGGAACTTCGGTTCCGAGGGATTCACCATGATCGCCATCGACGCCTCCCACGCCGCGAAGTGGACCGGCACCGACCTCAAGGTCTGGGCGACCGGCGTCAAGGACAAGAAGCAGCTCGACGAGCTCGCGGAAGCCGGAGTCTTCGGCGCCCTGAGCACCAACCCGTACGCCATCCAACCCTCGGCCGTGAAGACGGACTGATCCGCTGAGGTCGGCGACCGCCTCGGCGACGGTCATACTGGAACCAGACGCCCCACCCACCGACACGAAGGAGACGCACATGAGCCAGCCCATCGGAAACCCCTCGCACATCGGCAACCTCAACGCCGGGCAGCTGGGCCCCCAACCCACCTACCTGCCCGAGGACCACCCCGACGTCGAAGCCGCCAAGCGACTCGACGCCGGCGAGGAGGCCCTCGACATCGTCGCCGACCTCCCCGCCTCGTCGCTGGCGTGGTCGGTGCTCGCCGACGAAGCCCACGGCGAAGGCCGCCTCGTCGACTCCTACGCCTACGCCCGCGTCGGCTACCACCGCGGCCTCGACGCCCTGCGCGCCGCCGGATGGCGCGGCGCCGGGCCGATCCCGTGGTCGCATACGATCAACCGCGGATTCCTCCGCTCCCTCTACGCCCTGGGACGCGCCTCGGCGGGGATCGGCGAAGCCGAGGAAGCGGCCCGCATCGAGGAGTTCCTGAGGTCCTCGGACCCGAGCGCGATCGACGAGATCGCCGCAGGCGAGTGACGCTACGCTGAGCAAGAGGGCTTGCCAACGGGCAAGCCGACCGAGCGGCGGAGGCGACATGGACCTGAGCACTGAGACCATCCGCCGGACCGAGCGCCCACGGCGGGTGCTCGTGCTCGGGGCCACCGGGTACATCGGCGGGCGGCTCGTGCCCCGCCTCCTCCAGGCCGGGCACGAGGTCAGCGTCGCCGTGCGCTCGCCGGAGAAGCTCGACGGGGTGCCGTGGGCCGGTGACGTCGAGGTCCACCAGGTCGACCTCGACGACGGCCAGGGGCTCGCCGAGGCGATGGCCGGCATCGACGTCGTCCACCACCTCGTCCACTCGATGGGCTCGGGCACCGACTTCGAGACCCGCGAGGCCCGCGCCGCCTCCCGGGTCGCCGCGGCCGCGGAGGAGGCGGGAGTCTCTCGGATCGTCTACCTCGGCGGACTCCACCCCGAGACCGAGGCCCTGTCGACGCACATGCGCTCCCGGGCGCAGGTCGGGCAGATCTTCCTCGACTCCGGAGTCGACACGATCGTGTTCCAGGCCGGGATCATCATCGGCTCCGGGTCGGCCTCATTCGAGATGATCCGCCACCTCGCGCTCACCCTGCGCTGGATGCCGGCCCCGAACTGGGTCTCCAACCGGGTCGAGCCCCTGTCCGTGCGCGACGTCCTCTACTACCTCATCTCCGCCGTCGACGTCACCGAGCCGCTCAACCGCACCTTCGACATCGGTTCGCGTGACGTTCTCACCTACGCCGAGGTGATGCGCGCCTTCGCCCGGATCGCCGGGCTCAAACCCCGCCACGTCATCTCCCTGCCGCTGCCCGCGCCGACGCTCTCGGGCATGTGGGTGGGACTGGTGACGCCGCTGCCGTTCTCCCTGACGCTGCCGCTCGTCCAGTCCCTCCAGGAGGACGCCGTCGCCGGCGAGCACGACATCGACGCCGTCATCCCACCACCGTCGACCGGTCTGCTCGACTACGAACAGGCCGTGCGGTTGGCGCTGCAGCGCGAGACCGAGGGCGCCGTCGACACGAACTGGGACGCGGATGCCGGTGTCCTCGCCGAGGCGGCCCAACCCCTGCCGAACGATCCCGAGTGGGCGGGCCAGCGGGTGTACACCGACGACCGGACGTACTTCTTCCCTCGCGTCAGCGCCGCGCAGCTGTGGTCGGTCGTCGTCGGGATCGGCGGGGCGAACGGCTGGTACTCATGGCCGCTGGCGTGGAAGGTGCGCGGGGTCTGGGACAAGGTCGTCGGCGGGGCCGGACTCAACCGCGGTCGCCGCCTGCCCGATTCCTTGCGGATCGGTGATCCCGTCGACTGGTGGCGCGTCGAGGCGCTGGAGCCAGGGTCTCGGCTGCTGCTGCGCGCCGAGATGAAGGTCTCGGGAGACGCGTGGCTGGAGTTCACTCTGGAGGAGGACGGTGACGGCGGTCGCGCGGGCGGATCCGACTCGGTGCGGGGCAGGGCGGGCGGTCTCCGCGGTCGCGCCGGGTGCCGGTACCGGCAGCGGGCGCTGTTCATCCCGCGGGGGCTGCGGGGCCAGCTCTACTGGGCGTTCGTCTCCCCGTTTCACCGGCTGATCTTCCCGCAGATGGCGAAGAACATCGAGAAGGCCGCCAGGCGGTTGCCGCGGTCGGGGACGTGACGCGGGGCGATTCAGAACTCGGTGATCGAGTCGTTGACATCGTTCGAAGACGCGAAGGTCTCCCTCCAGCTCAGACTCTTGTCGAATTGCCGGTAGAGAGTTGACATGGGCCCAGGTGAAGCAAATCGATTGACGTGTGAGTAAAAAATATTGTACTCTGAGTGAATGCGATCTGAATCACAGAACAATAATGTTCTCGGGGATCGGCTGAGGAAGCGCCGGCAGGCATTGCAGATGACCCTGAAGGATGTCGCTGAAGAAGCCGGCATTACCACGGGCTACCTCTCCCAGCTGGAGCGCGGCATTGCGATGGGAAGTGTGGCAACCCTCCAGAGCGTCTGCTCAGTCATTCGGCTCAATGTCGGCGAACTCTTCAACGAACCGAACGTAGAAAGAAGCCCAGTGCTGCGATACGCAGATGCTGCTCGCAAACGATTCGGAAACGGCGCTTCGAAGATCAAAATCTCGCCTTCACACTTCGATCATCTCGAAGTGCTTCTTGGGCAGTTCGAACCCGGTGGCGATACAGGGGTGAAGCCGTACACCCACGGGGCGTCGGAGGAGATTTTGCTCGTGATCGAGGGCGAAGTCGAAGTCACCGTCAACGGGACGACGAATCGCCTGAAGGAAATGGATTCATTTCATTACAAAAGCGACCAGCCGCATAGGGTCGCCGAGGCCACCGGTACCCGAATCGCGCGGGTGGTGTGGATGATGGCACCGCCAACCTACTGAGTCTGATGACTTGCACCATTGAAGCTGCTCCCATGGAAGAAGGAATACGTTGACCACTATCGACTCTGACGTAAAGCCGAATGTACGCCGCGCGCGAGCCAGAAGTGTCGGAGGCATGGCGTTCACCGAACTGTGGGAACGTTTCTCCTTTTATGGGCTTCAGAGCATCCTGGCGTTCTATCTCCTTTACGAGCTCGACAAGGGCGGACTTGCTATGGGGTCGGCCGCCTCGGCGGGCATCGTCGGCGCCTATGGGGGAGCGGTCTACATCGCTCAGCTGGTGGGGGCGTGGCTGGGAGAGCGAGTTCTCAGCCCGAAGCGCCTGGTGCTCCTCGGCGGAATTGTCATTGCCCTTGGCCACATCTCTCTTGCGGTGGTCCCTGGGGTGCCCGGACTCTCCGCCGGGCTCGTCCTCATCATTCTGGGAACGGGCGCATTGAAGACGAATATCACGTCAATCGTCGGGTTCGTGCTCGAAAACGAGACTGAAGCCAGGCGAGATGCCGGATTCTCGTACTTTTACATGGCGATCAACACCGGGGCTGTCATGGGCCCGCTTACTACGGGTTTCGTGCAGGAGAACTGGGGGTTTCATCCCGGTTTTGCTCTCGCCGCGGTCGGCATGGTCGTCGCTCTTATCCAGTATCTGTTCTCATCGCGGAATCTCCCTGAACGAGCTGGGCAGATCACTCGACCTCTTTCTCGCGCCGGTGCACGCCTCGCCGTAGCCGTGACTGTCGGCGCGTTCGCCGTCATCATCGGTGCTGCCTGGACTGGCCTGTTGGTTGCAGAGAGCCTCTCGACAGTTGCCACCGTGGTGGCGCTTGTGGCGGCTGCGATCTACTTCGGAGTGATGCTTTCGTCCAAGAAGGTCACACGTTCAGAAAAGCGACGTGTAGGGGCGTACGTTCCGCTCTTCCTCGCGGCCGGCCTGTATTTCGGGTTCCTTTTCCAGAAGTTCACAGCCGTTTCGATTCTTGTCCAGGAGCGAGTGGACCGTGATATCGGGAACTGGTCGTTCCCCGTCGGCTGGGTTGCAATGGTCAGCCCGCTGGCCGGGGTCCTGGCCGCACCCCTGATCGCATCCTTGTGGAAGAGACTGGGGGCCAGACAGCCTCGAGCCGGTGCGAAGTTCTCGCTGGGAATGATCCAAATCGGCGTGGGCTTCTTCTTCATCCTGCTCATCTCCGCCCTGGTCTACCGGGATGAAATCCCAGTTCTCCTGGTTCTGCTGTTCATGGTGATTGTCGGCAGTTCCGAGAACTTCGTCGGCCCCATCGGACTTGCTCTGGCCACCCAGATCGCACCCAAGGCGTTCACCGCTCAAATGGTCGCTGTGAACTTCTTGACGCTGGCACTCGGATCGTCATTATCGGGACTGCTTGGGCAGCTATTCGCGGCGATACCGAACAATGTCTATTTCGCTGGGATCGGCACCGTGGCAGTTCTTGTTGGCCTGATCCTTCTGCTCGTGCGTAAACCGTTGCAGCGAAACCTGTACGCCGGGTTGGACTGAACATAGGACTCAAAGAAGGTGGATCGGATGAACACCCCTCGGATTGCCGTCGTCGGAACGGGAACAATCGGCTCACAGGTCCTGTGGCAGCTTGCCCGGCAGGGTGTCGACGCCGTCGGCTACGAGCTGTACAGCCCTGGCCATCCGCGAGGAGCCGCAGGCGGCGAATCGCGGCTGTTCAGGTATATCGAACTAGAAGACATGCGCTACTTTCCGGTAGTTCAGCGAGCCAACCAGCTCTGGAACGAGTTGCAGGAGTGGTCACAGGTCCGACTTCGTTACCTTGATGGAGCTCTGACAATCGCCGAAGAGGGAAGCAACGCTTCATTGACCGCTTTAAAATCGGTAGAGCTGCTCTCTGACCGAGCAGTCGTACTCTCCCGCGACGAAATGAGAAGGCAGCACCCCTATTTCAGGCTTCACGAGAACGAATACGGGATCCTCGACAAGGACGCCGGAACGATCTACCCCGATCGCGCAATCCAAGCAGCATCGAGCGCAGCAATTGCTCAAGGGGCATCGCTTCGCACCGAGTCCAGGGTGACCGACATTATTCAACGCGGATCCCAAGTCCTGGTGAGAACAGATCGCGGGGACGACTTGTTCGACAGGGTGGTTGTCGCGGCTGGAGCGTGGACATCGACCTTGATGCCCGAAATGGCACCATTGCTGGCTCCTCGGCGATTGCTGTCGACCTGGTATCTTCCGCGTCCGGGAACGAGCCTGTCCGGTGTGAAGCCCTACATCAGGGCAGATCCAAACTATTCATACGGGCTTCCGACTGCTGACGGCTCGTCCATGAAACTCGGACTGGGATTTGCTAATCACAAGGTAATAGAATCTCCTGATAGTGCGGACAGTCGCGTTGTCGAAGCGGATCTGACGGCAGTGCGCGAACTGGTAGAAGATCTCTTGCCGCAGCTGGAGTCGTATCCAATGCGAATCAACTCGTACTTTGAGTCATATACTCGTTCTCGCGTCGAGTATGTGGGCTGGCTTCCGTCGATGGACAATGTCGTTGTCATGGCTGGGTTCTCGGGGAAGGGATTCAAGACGTCCCCAGCGATCGGTGAGCTCGGATCGCAATTGGTTCTGGAGCAGGACCTGAGCGAAGAGTTCAAGTTCATTGTCGAGCAGAATCATCGGCCTTTCGGACAGCAGGAACCTCAAGATCAAACGTGACTTCCTGACCCGGCATTGAGGCGTTAGCGGAAGCGGGAGAAGGCGCTGAGGTACTTCGGGTGCGCACCGAATTCGTCGAGGACCCGGATGCTGTCGGGCCTGGTCATGTGGTGGCGTCGGCCAGGGACATTGACCGCCGAGCACCGAAAGCCAGCCCAAGTGAAGCAACTCAGGAGGCGGGGCAGCCCAGCTCAGTGCTTCGCCGTGCGGGCGGGGTTGAGGCGGATGATCTCGCCATTGAGCACGGTCGCGAAGCCCACCCAGCCGGCGTAGGGAGCGAGCATGAGCGCTGACGTGCGGTCCACCTCGGCGGCCTTCTTCATCAGTCGCAGCGTCGAGACTTCGAGGGCTGCGGAATCGATGAGTGACGCGCGCGGACGCTGCGCCGTGAAGAACAGCCAGCTCCACGCGACGTTGAGGGTCATGTTCGTCGCGAGCTCGCCGGTGAAACCGGTGCGCGAGCGATGATCGGGCAGACGATCGAGGACGCGGCCGGAGGCGATCGCGGTCAGGGAGTACAGCGTCGTCCATGCCGGCCCGAACACCCAGCCGGGAGGTTGCCACGCGGGTTTCCGCAGGCCCTTGTACCAACGCGAATCGACCTTGGTGCCGAGGACACCGGCGACAGCTGCTCCGGCACAGATGGCGGTGGGGACTGCGAAGTGCTTCCACGGGGGCTTCATCTTCTTGAGTCTATGCAGGTTCCCGCGGCGCCGGAAGTCCCCGCGGGACGGCAACGTTCCTGGCCGAAATGTCCGCCAGACGGCAGGTTCCCGCGTCTACGCGGGGGCACCGTGAGTGATCTGCAGGAGTGTCGCGTCAGCGTGACCCAGTAGACTGTTCCGGTACTGACTCCCTCTCTTCACTTCGAGGTGAACTTAACTCATGCCAGCAATCGTTGTGGTCGGCGCTCAGTGGGGCGACGAAGGTAAAGGCAAGACCACGGACATCCTCGGCACCAGTGTCGACTACGTGGTCAAGCCGAACGGGGGAAACAACGCGGGCCACACGGTTGTCGTCGCTGGGGAGAAGTACGAACTCAAGCTGCTGCCTGCTGGCATCCTCTCGCCGAACGTCGTGCCGGTCATCGGCAACGGAGTGGTCGTCAACCTCGAAGCGCTGTTCGAGGAGATCGACGCCCTCGAGTCGCGCGGCGCCGACACCTCGAAGCTGCGGATCTCGGCCAACGCCCACCTCGTCGCTCCCTACCATCAGACGATCGACAAGGTCACCGAACGGTTCCTCGGCAAGCGGGCCATCGGCACCACGGGCCGCGGCATCGGCCCCACGTACATGGACAAGGTGGGACGCCTCGGCATCCGCGTCCAGGACGTCTTCGACGAATCCATCCTGCGGCAGAAGATCGAGGGCTCGCTGCGACAGAAGAACGAGTTGCTCGTCAAGGTCTACAACCGCCGCGCGGTGACCGTCGATGAGATTGTCGAGTACTTCATGCCCTTCGTCGATCGCCTCCGGCCCTATGTCGCCGAGACCGAGCTGCTGCTCAACGACGCGCTCGATCGTGGAGAGGTCGTCGTCATGGAGGGCGGTCAGGCGACGATGCTCGACGTCGACCACGGCACCTACCCGTTCGTCACCTCGTCGAACCCGACAGCCGGCGGCGCCTGTGTGGGCTCGGGCATCGGACCCACCCGTATCAACCGCGTGATCGGCATCGTCAAGGCTTACACGACCCGCGTGGGCGCCGGTCCGTTCCCCACCGAACTCTTCGACGACATGGGCGAGTACCTGCAGAAGGCCGGCGGCGAGTTCGGCGTCAACACCGGACGCCCCCGCCGCTGCGGCTGGTACGACGCGGTCATCGCCCGCTACGCCTCGCGTGTCAACGGCTTCACCGACTACGTGCTCACGAAGCTCGACGTGCTCACCGGCATCAAGGAGATCCCGGTCTGCGTCGCCTACGACGTTGACGGCACCCGCCACGATGAGATGCCGGTCAGCCAGACCGGGTTCCACCACGCCAAGCCGATCTACGAGTACTTCGAGGGCTGGGACGAGGACATCACCGGCGCCCGGACCTTCGAGGACCTGCCGGAGAACGCGCAGAAGTACGTCAAGGCTCTCGAGGAGATCTCCGGCTGCCGGATGTCGGTCATCGGCGTCGGGCCCGACCGCGAGCAGTCGATCGTGTGCCACGACCTGCTGGACTGACGGGCGGGCCGTCGGAGTAGTTCGGTGCCGCGGCGGCGGTCGGGGTGATGAGGCCGCGGCGGTGTGGAACGTGTCATATTCGCCGTGACGCATGGATCGCAGAGGACTAGCCTGAAGTGAGCGACGGGGTTTGCCCGCCGCAGATTTCCACGAGAGGAGATCACTTCATGAAAGCGATCGTGTTCGAAGACTTCAAGACGTTCCCCACCCTCAAAGAGGTCGAGAAACCGACTCCGGGTCCAGGGGAAGTCCTGCTCAAGGTCGCCGGCGCGGGGGCCTGCCATTCCGACGTCGCCGTCTACAACGAGTTCGACAAGGACGGGCCGGGAGCTATTCCGCCGCCATTCATCCTCGGGCACGAGAATTCCGGATGGATCGAGGACGTCGGACCCGGCGTCACCGGATTCGAGAAGGGCGGCGCCTACCTCGTCTACGGTCCGATCGGCTGTGGCAAGTGCCGCGCCTGTTCTCGCGGTCAGGACACCTACTGCGAGAACGCGGCCACCAACCCCTACTTGGGCATCGGGCTGGGCCGCGACGGTGGGATGGCCGAATACGTCACCGTGCCCGTGCGCAATCTCGTCCCGCTCGGCGACGCCGACCCGATCGCGGCCGCACCATTGTCCGATGCCGCGCTGACGCCCTATCACGCGATCAAGAACTCTCTGCCGAACCTCAACGGCGGCGGCCGCTATGCACTGGTCATCGGCCTCGGCGGACTTGGGCAGATCGCCGTGCAGATCCTGCGCGCCCTGACCGGTGCGACGATCATCGCCACCGACATGAAGCCCGAGGCGATGGCCAAGGCCGCCGAGCTCGGCGCGATCACCGTCGAGGGAGGGGCCGGCCAGGTTGAGCGCATCCGTGAGATCACCGGCGGAAAGGGCGTGGACGCAGCATTCGACTTCGTCGGAGCCGGTCCCACTGTTGCAGTGGCCGCCGGATCGATGGGGCGGATGGGCCGGTGCACCATCGTCGGCATCGCCGGCGGCAGCTACGAGTGGTCATTCTTCACCACCCCGTACGAATCGACCCTGACGAACACGTACTGGGGAACCATCGAGGATCTCCACGAGGTCGTCGACATGTACAAGGCCGGGCAGATCATGCCGGAGATCGAGCGCTACAGCCTCGACGACGGGCTGGAGGCCTACCGCAAGCTGCAAGCCGGCGAACTCTCCGGCCGGGCCGTCGTCGTACCCCACGGCGAGTGAGAATCAATCGTGGATTGCAGTGAGTGACAGTCGCTGACCGGACGGCGATCGCAGCGTGCCCCACCGGAGAACCGGTGGGGCACGCTGCGTTAAAGGAGTTCGAGTGATCGAACTATCGGGACGCCAGCTGGCGAGGGGAGCTTGCGGTCTCAGCTTGCGGGAGCAGCCGCCGAGGCGTGATGAGTATGAGATTCTCATACCCTCAGTCCTGCACCGACGAGCGAAGAGCAGCTCACAGAGGAGAAGAGATGGCTCAGTTCCAGATCCGACCGGAGTACGTGTCCTTCGACAACTACGGGACTCTCATCAGCTGGCACATGAACGACACGGCTCGGGAGCTGACGCGTGGACAGCTCGACGACGCGCAGTTCGCCGCGTTCACCGCCACCTTCCGCAAGTATCGTTACGACGCGGTTCTGGGTGACTACCTGCCGTACGACGACATCCTGCAGAACTCCTTCGATCGCGCGTGTCAGCGTCACGGGATCGAATCGAGGACGGATGCCGGCGCCATCCTCGGCGAGGCGGTCGCCTCCTGGGGTGCCCACGACGGGATCGTCGAGCCGCTGACGACGATGGGGAAGAACTACAAGTTGGTCATCTTGTCCAACGGGGACGACCGGCACTTGAACAGTTCGGTCCCGCGCCTCGGCGCCGAATTCCACGCTGTCCTCACGGCCGAGCAGGCGCAGGCGTACAAGCCGCGCTACCAGGCGTTCGAGTACATGCTCGACACGCTGGGTGCGCGGCCGGAGGATTTCCTCCACGTCTCCTCGCACACCCGTTACGACGTCATGCCGGCCGATGACCTCGGTTTCGTCAACAAGGTGTACCTCGACCGCGGTTTCGACCCGCATGCCCGCGCCTACAACTACCTCACGGTTAAGTCCCTCGACGAGGTCAACGCGATGCTGGGACTGTGATTCCTGCGGAGGGGTGAACCGGAATGACATCGATCGGGGCCGGCCTCACCACGGCGGTACCATCGAGCTGTGAGCCTCAGCCTCCGGAAACTTCTCGAGAACCCCTCGCTCGATCTTCGACTCGTCGTCGATCCCGGCGAGGAGTCTGCGGCCGAAGCCGCCCTCGATCACGAATTCGAGTGGCTGCACGCGACCGACCTGATCGACCCGACGCCCTTCCTCGGCCCGGCCGAAGTCATCCTCACTCTCGGTTGGCAGTTCCCGCTCACCGACCCCGTCAAGCCGTCCATGTCCGAGGTGCGCGTCCCGGCCGACAAGCTCGAGAGGATCTATGACGACTACGCGGCACTCGTTGCCGCCCACGGGGTCATCGGGATCGGATTCGGCAGCGACGTCGTCCACCGCGGTGTGCCCCGTCCTCTCGTGAAGGCCTGCAGCAAGCACGGCCTGATCCTCTTCGACGTACCCTACGAGATCTCGTTCATGGACCTTCTCCAGGAAGCGGCCCGGCTCGTCCAACGTGACCAGAGCGAGCGGCAGACGCGCTCCCTGCGCGCCCAGAAGGCGATCGCTCATGCCGCAACCCGGCGTGACGGGCTCAACGCGACCCTGCGCGAGACGGCCCGGCAACTCGGATGCGGAGTGTCGCTCTTCGATTCGCTCGGTCACGCGGTGATCACCGTCGAAGCTCCGAGGGGCCCGCGGGTGGGAGAAGGCGACATCGCCCCGGTCGTGAGGAAGGCCCTACACGAGCAGCTCCGCTTCTGCACCGCACAGGTGAGCGATGAAGTCGAGGCGATCGTCCAGATGCTCGGCGAATCGACCGACCCGACGGGAGTTCTCGTCCTCACCTTGAGTGAGGGCTTCGACGACGTATCCCGCAATGTGCTCTCCAGCGTGCTCGCGTTGGTGAGCGTGTCCCTCGAGCAGAACCAGGCGCTCGCTTCCCTCCACACCACCCTCCGACAGGCGCTGCTCCAGCTGCTGCTCTCGGGCAATATCGGCATGACCCGGCACATCCTCGAAAGCGTGTGGGGCCCGCTCCCGGTTCCTCCGATGGTCGCCATGGTCGGAATCTCGCGGCAGTACGAGGTGACGCGGATCCTGCCAAGGCTCGAATCGATGAGCGCCGACGACGAGGTGCCCGTGTTCTACGCCCAGTACCAGAACGATCTCGCGATCCTCGTCCAGGCCGATAGCGTCGAACACGTCATCGCACAGCTGGAACCCTTTGATCTGGTCATCGGCCGGTCGAGATGCGATCGATGGGACGGGCTCGAACTCGCACTCGAGGAGGCGAAGAAGGCAGCGGAGTTCGGGATCAGAACCGGCCGGACAGGGTCCATCCCCTTCTCTGGTATCTGGCAGGACGGTGTCGCCGACCTCATCGACGCCACCGACGCCACTCATGTCGCACGGCGGGTCCTCGCGCCGCTGGAGCGTTTCGACCGAACCGGCAATAGCGAACTGATCACCACCCTGCGAGTGTGGTTGGAGAACCACGGCCGCCTCCAGACTGCGGCTCGGGCGCTCGGGGTGCACCGGCACACTCTGATGTCACGGCTTGAGAAGATCGCCCAGCTGACGGGGTCGGACCTCGACGACTTCCAAGTCCGCGCCGATCTGGTCCTCGCCCTGCGCTACCACCGGCCTGAATCGTCGGATCGCAGCGACGGCACTAACCCGCGGCTCTGAACGCGGGTCGACACTGAGCAGGCGCCTGACTGGAGTGCAACGTCGACGCTTTGTCCATGTTCGACCCTCTGGTTCGACAGAACGAGAGGGTCGCAACAGCTGTGGCTTGACAAAGTGTCGGGCGAGAGTGCTGATTCGGACAATCTGTCGCTGTTCGGTGTACGGCTCCCGGGATTAGATTCGACTTCGGCGCAATTGCGCATCACGGGCAAAGGAGCACAACGATGACGAAATTGAAGCGAAGCCTCGGCTTCGGAGCCGCCTATGCCGCCTCGACCGGTCTGGTCGTGTCGGGCACGGCGATGGTGTCCCTCGGGAACGGATTCGGCATTGGGGGTCTCGCATTCGCGATCCCCGCCTTCGTCGGACTGGTCATCATCACCATGGTCGCGATCTCCTATGGCGAGCTCGCCTCCATGCTGCCCGGAGGTGGAATGGTCGGCGAGTACACTCTTCCGGCACTGGGCCGCCTGATGGCGATCATCGCGGTCCTCGGCGGTTACCTCGTCCTCGTCTCCGCGGATGGCGGGACGCAGCTCCTCGTCGCTGGAGATTCCTTCGAATCCCTCACCGGATTCCCTGCGCCGGCGTTCTCCTTCGGGCTGCTCATCATCCTGCTCGTCCTCAACATCTCCGGCGTCGACATCTTCGCTCGAGTCCAGATCCCTATCGTGTTCGGCATGATGGGAATCCTTGCGATCATGGGCATCGCCGGGCTCCTCGGTCTCTCGCACCAGCCGACCGTTGACAATCCGATCCTCAACACCGACTGGGGAACCCTCGCATCGATGGGGGCCGTGGCCATCTGGCTCTACATCGGCATGGAGTTCGTCGCACCCCTCGCCGAAGAGGTGCACCGCCCTTGGAAGAACATCCCGCTGGCGATGGTCGTCGGAGTCGCCACGATCTTCGTCGTCGATGTCCTCTTCGGCTGGGGTGCGACACACTACGCCGACCTCGGCGAGATGGCCGCGTCCTCCATCCCTCATGTCGTCGGCGCGACCGCGATCTTCGGCGCCGCCGGAGGCTTCATCATGACGGTCGTGACAATCCTCGCATCGTTCTCCACCGGCAATTCCTATCTCGCGGCGATCCCGCGCATGCTCTACGGTCTGGCCAACGAAGGTCTGCTGCCGAAGTGGCTGGCGAAGGTGAGCAAGAGGTCGCGGGTTCCATGGACGGGAATGCTCGTCACCGCCGGATGTATGGCAGCCGTCCTGGTGTACTCGACCATCTCCGAGGGCGGCATCGAACTCATCATTCAGCTCGTCAGCATCGCCTGCACCACCTGGCTGCTCAGCTACATCATCGCCCAGGTCGATGTCCTCGTCCTGCGCCGCCGGTACCCTGACGCGAAGAGGCCCTTCAGAACGCCCCTCTACCCGGTGCCGCAGGTCATCGGCATCCTCTCCTGCGTCTACCTCATCGTCTTCATCGTCCCCGAGCTCGAAGCACGCCTCGTCGTCTGGGGAACTGCCGCCGTGATCATCGCCGCGATCGCCCTGTTCGGGATCGTGTGGCTCAAGCTCAACCGGCTGCCGCTGTTCACTCCCACTGATCTCGACCAGACTCAATCCAACATCGTCGAACGCTCCGAAGATCTCGAGGGCGAGTACCCGCCCGCACCGACACCGCCGGCCACCCGCGACCGTGGAGAGGCCCGGTCATGAAGAATTCGAGATGCAGGAACACACTCGATGGCGACGGGCCGATCGTCGAACGGGCACGGCAGGCGCTCGCCCTCGTCGCCGGTCAGTTCGGGGAGATCACAGACCGAGGCCGGGCCCGGATGAGAGTCGCCACTGCCGACGACACCGAACTCGTCTTCGAATACGAGAGCGGAAACTACATCTTCTCCCGCGTCTACAACCTGAGGATCACGACCAATCTCCCGGCCGGAAGCGCGGTCCCCGCAGGGATTGAAGTCTCTTACAGAGGAAAGGATGGACCTGGTTTCGTGACGACTTCGACCGGTGCCTCCACCTCGGCGATGGACCCTACGGCTCTCGCAGACCTCAACTCCATCGTTCGGGATCACCTGCGCGGGATCGATCTGCTCTCCGCCCAAGTCGTCGCCGAGGCGGGCCGCCGGGTCCTCCACCTCACGCCGATGGGAGGGTCGTTCGTCTGGGTGCTGATCCCGCCCGTCTTCAAAGCGACCGCGTTTCCGCCCGGAGAGGTCGACCGCATCCTGAGCCTCGTCCGGGCATTCCATGAGTTCACCTCCGCTGAAACCTCGAAAGGACCACATACATGAGAACCGTCGACGTCAGGGCCGCCGTCTTCACCGGGCCCAACCAGCCTCTGGAGATCCAGGACCTGAGCATCCCGGCCGCGCCTGGCCCGAACGAGGTCCTCGTCAGGCTCGCTGCATCGGGAGTCTGCCACAGTGATCTTCACGCCCTCGACGGCGAGTGGGACACCCCCGCGCCGCTGGTACTCGGGCATGAAGGAGCCGGAACCATCACCGCTGTCGGTTCGGAGGTCAGTGACCTCGAAGTTGACGATCACGTCATCCTGTCGTGGACTCCCTCCTGCCAGAGATGCGAATTCTGCGTCTCCGGCCGCCCCGTCCTGTGCCAGTTGGCGAATGAAACGGCATACAAGCACGTGTTCTTCGATGGCAAGCCTCGACTGAGTTCCGGTGACGAGGAGGTCAAGAGCTTCCTCGCGGTCGGCTCGTTCGGTGACCATGCGATGGTGCCCGCATCGGCCGCGATCAAGATCCGCAAGGACGCCCCGCTAGCCCAGGCTGCCCTCGTCGGTTGCGCGGTGACCACCGGGATCGGCGCAGTGGTGAACACCGCCCAGGTGGAACCGGGCAGCACCGTGCTAGTCGTCGGATGCGGGGGAGTGGGCCTCAACGTCGTCCAGGGCGCGCGCCTGGCCGGGGCGAGACAGATCATCGTCGCCGACATCAGCGAGGACAAGCTCGAACTCGGGCAGAAGTTCGGTGCCACCCACACCATCAACAGCAAGGAGAACGACCTCGTCGACGCGGTCCGCTGGCTCACGGGTGGACGCGGAGTCGACTACGCGTTCGAAGCGATCGGGCTGCCGTTCACGATCGAAGCCTGCTACGAAGCGGTTCGCCGTGGCGGCACGGCGGTGGTCGTGGGGCAGGTGGCCGACGGAGTGAAGATCTCGATCGACCCCTTCGTCATGAGCGACCAGGAGAAGCGCCTCATCGGCTCCAATTACGGGTCGAGCCGCCAGTCGATCGACTTCCCGAAGATCATCGACCTCTACATGGAAGGCCTCATCGACCTCGACTCGATGATCACCGATAGGATCGCCGTCGACGAGGTCAACGAGGCCTTCGAGGAGATGCGTCAGGGCCGAGGTATCCGCAGTGTCATTGAGTACTGAGGCGTTCCGAACACGCGGATCAGGCCGTTACTGCGGAGCGAGCTGATGCCCGGCTTCCGGGCCGAAGCGCGCCGGGCTCCAGAAATCCGGAAGGACATCGTCCGCGTCCTCCTCGATCGACCGCGCCAGGAGCTCTCCGACCCCGGCCGACATCTTGAATCCGGTTCCCGAGAAGCCGGTGGCGACATGGGTGCGTGAGGCGCCGGGCACACGTCCGACGATGGCCTGCCTGTCGGCCGTGTAGAGATCGGCCAGACATTCCTGTCGCGAGACCTGGGGGTGGATTCCGTTGAAGAACCGGGCCGCTGTGACCTCGGAGTCCGCAATCTCCTGCGCGGTCATCGTGTACCGGTGATCGGGGAAATCCTCGACCGGTGCTCCGCGGTCGTCGAGAGTCGCCTTGAACATCGAACCGTCAAGCGAGGGTGCCCCATAGGCCGTGTAGTTGCCGTCGATGTGGACGAAGATCGGGAAGTTCGACGGCCGGTAGGCCTCGGGGTCGACCACCGGGAACCAGCTGAGGAAGATGCGGCGGATGTGGAGCGACTCGCGCAGATCCTCGGGCAGCAGTGGGCTCGAGCCGACTCCCGCCGCGATCACTGCTCTCCCGGCTCGGATCTCACCATTCTGGAGGATGACTCTGACTCCCGATGTGGTCTCCTCGATCTCGAGCACCGCTGAGTTGACAACGACCGATGCCCCGTTCGCGCGAGCCACCCGGACTGCCGAATGGACCGCTCTCTCCGTCCGGATGAACCCGGCGGTGGGCTCGAGGAGTGCAGCCTCATGGTCACCGACCCGATGCTGTGGGTAGCGCCGCCGGATCTCGGTCGGCGTGAGCATCACGTAGTCGAGCCCGTCGCGCTCGCAGCAGTCCCTCAGCTCCCGCAGGTAGAGTCCGTCCGCTTGACCGAGATAGAGCCCACCGTTCTGAACGAAGACCTCTTCGCCGGCCTCGGCGTTGAGCATCGTCCATTGCTCCTCGGCGGCGGCGAGGACCGGAGACAGCGGCGTCGTTCCTCGATACGATCTCCTGAACAGCCGGGAGTCACCAGCGACCGCACTGCGGGAATGGGCGATGCCGTGGGCCTCGAGGCAGGTCACATCGAATCCGCGGGCGCTCAGCCGCCAGGTGATCATCGCCCCCATCGTCCCGCCGCCGATGACGACGATGTCCGCGTCCCCGCTCATCCGAACACCCTCTCCAGAAACTTCTGCGTCCGCGGCTCCCGTGGATCGTCGAGGACCTGCTCGACCGGACCCGCCTCGCAGACCCGACCCTCGTCGAGGAACACCACCTGATCGGCGATCTGTCGGGCGAATCCGATCTCGTGGGTTGACAGGACCATGGTCTTCCCCGAAGCCGAGACCTTGCGGATCACATCGAGCACCTCGCCGACGAGCTCCGGATCGAGAGCGCTGGTCGGCTCATCGAAGAGCAGCACATCGGGCTTCATCGTCATGCACCGGGCGATTGCGACCCGCTGCTGCTGACCGCCGGAGAGTTGCGAAGGGTAGTGGTCTGCCCGCTCAAGCATGCCGACGCGATCCAGATAACTGCGAGCCGTCTTGTATGCCTCGGACTTCGACCGCTTGAGCACCTGTATCGGAGCAATAGCGACGTTCTCCAGTGCCGTGAAGTTATCGAAGAGGTTGAAGTGTTGGAACACCAGTCCGACGGTGACCCGTTGGAGCGCGCGCTTCTTCCGGTTGAGCGAGTAGAAGCCATCGCTGCGCTCGACCACGCCCACATGCTCCCCATTGACCTTGAGAACTCCGGAGTCGATCGGCTCGAGTCCATTGATGCATCGCAGCAGCGTCGACTTCCCCGACCCGCTGGGACCGATGAGCGCGGTGACGCTACCGGGCTTCACGTACATCGAGACATCCTTGAGCACGGTGTTGCCGTGGAAGGACTTGGTCGTCGAGTAGATCTCGACCAGGCCCCTCTGAGTCTCCACTGCCGTGTCACCCTCCACTGCCGTGTCGCTGATCATCCGAGCTTCACCCCTTCGCTGGTCGCTGTCACTTTGCCGCCGGAGTTCTTGTGCTTCGAATACCGGTCCTCGATCTTCTTCTGGGGATAGCTCAGGGCGAGTGTGATGATGAGGTACCACAGGCAGGCGACGATGAGCAGGGGAATGGTTTCGTAGTTGCGCGAATAGATGAGCTGCACGCTCTGCAGCAGGTCCGCCACACCGAGCACGCTGACCAGGGTCGTCTCCTTGAACATCCCGATCAGTCGGTTGCCCGTGGCCGGGATGATGGTCGGCAGCGACTGCGGAATGATGATCCGGGTGATCTTGGTCCATTCGCTGAAGCCGAGGGAGTCGGCCGCCTCGAGCTGACCCTTGCCCACCGAGAGGAAGCCACCGCGGATGTTCTCCGCGGTGTAGGCCCCTTCGTTGAGCGACAACCCGATCACCGCGGCGACCAGGGGAGTCATAATCGCATTGACGTTGATCTCCCAGCCGATGCCCGTGAACGGAATCCCCAGGAACAGGTCGGGGAACAGTGCGGCGATGTTGAACCAGAAGATAAGCTGGACCAGAATCGGGGTCCCGCGGAAGAACGTCAGATAAAGGTCGACGAGAATCGTGATCGGGGTGATGTTCATGATCTTGAGCACCGCGAGCACCAGACCGATCAGCGTGCCTAGTGCCATCGAGACGATGGTCAGGATGATGGTGAGGAGAAGGCCTTTGAGGACGGGGAAGCCGAAGAAGTAGCGCCCTACCGTGGCCCATTCGAAGTTCGGGTTGGAGATCAGGGTGTGCGCGATCACGACCGCGACGACGGCGAGGACGACCCACGCGGTCTTCTCGGTCTTGGTCTTGCGCGTGATTCTCGGTTTGTTGATCGACTCCGCGAGGTCAGCGGGATGCTGGGCCATGGAGTTCACCTGTTGAGTCGGCATCGGGAATCACTGCTTCGCGACTTCGGAGGGGTCGATCGCTCCTGATTCCAGCCCCCACCTCGACAGCGCTTCGGTGTAGTCCTCGGTGCCCACGAGGTTGCGGGTAGCGACTTCGACCGCCTCGGTGAGCTCCGAATCCTTGGGCAGCGCGAGGGAGACGACGTTGTTCCCGTCCTTCTTCTTGTACTGCGGGTTGAGGAGCTCGAACTCATCGGGCTGCTCAGCGGCCGCCCAGGCGAGCTGGGGCGTGTCTGCGAACACCGCATCGATTCGCTTGGACACCAGCTGGGTCAGCGAGCTCTGGACCTCGGGCAGGAGCACATCGTCGACCGGTGGTTCACCGGCCTCTTCGCATTTGTCATTGATGTCGGGCAGATGCTTGTCGGCCTGGGTGCTGCCCTTATGCACGGCCACCGTCTTCCCGCACAGCGAGAGGTCGTTGGCGTCAAGGTTCTCGGGATTGCCGGCTAGCACCACCAGCGAGGACCCGGAATTCCAGTAGCTCACCATGTCGACTGCTTCCAGGCGTTCGGGGGTCGCGGTGAAGTTGTGCGCACTGATGTCGTATCTGCCTGCCTCGATACCGGTGATGATGGTGTCGAAGGTGACGTTGCTGAACTCCACGTCGAGTCCGAGCCGAGCACCGAGCAGGCGGGTGAAGTCGGGGTTGAAGCCCAGCGCCTCATTGCTTCCCGCATTCTTGAAGCTCGTCGGAGGGTAGTGGAGGTCAAGGGCGGATCTCAGCGTCCCGCGTTCCTTGACTTCGTCGGGGAGCAGGGCTACCGCTTCCTCATCAACTTCGACATCAGACTCGTCCATCGCGTCGTCGGCGAGCTGCTGGGAGTCCCCGTTGTCCTTCTTGGTCGCATCGGCCTCGGGATCGCATGCCGTGAGACCAGCGACCAATCCGAGCGAGATGGCACCGATCAGCAGAGTCCTGCACTTCATTGTGTTCCTCCTTGACTTGACTGCGAGTAGTCAGCTCGTGACGGTAGCGTCGACGCTCGACTGCCTGAGGTTGTCGGCGGCCGAGCGAAGGTGCGCTTCGATGAGAGCTGCGGCACGGACTTCGTCACCGTCCCTGATCGCGTCCACGAACGCCCGGTGGTCATCGATGAGCTCTTCGCCCGACGGTCGGTAGGTCTCGAGGCGATTGATGAGCATCTTGAACTCGACGCTGAGACCGCGATAGGTCTGGCTCAGTCGCCGGTTTCGTCCGGCCTCGATCAACGTGTTGTGGAAGGCGAGGTCCACCGTGGAGATAGCGAAGTCGTCGCCGGCGGCGATCGCCGAGCGCATCTCCTCGAGGACCTTCTCCAGCCGGGTCACGACCTCTCCGCGATCGTCCGGACTCATCCGGCAGACCTTCCCGATGGCGAAGCGCTCGAGCACGAGGCGGTACTCGTAGAGCTCCTCCACATCCTCGGCGTCGAGTGAGACGACGACCATGGTGCGGTTCGGGCCGGAGACGATGAGTCCCTCCCTGCGCAGCTGCTGCATCGCCTCCCGGATCGGCGAGCGGGAGGTTCCCAGCTGCTTCGACAGCGCCGATTCCGTCAGCGTCTCCCCTTCACCCAGGGCTCCGGTGATGATCGCATTGCGCAGAGATTGGACGACCTGTTGTCCAACCGTTTCGCGATTGAGCTCGGCTTCGAACATCGTGGGTTCCACCATTCCTCGTGACGGGCGATGGAGTCAGCCTAAAGTGACGCAGACCACATGTCAACAGGCGACCGGCGACGGTCGACATCCTGGGAATCCGCTGCTACGCTCACCACAATCACTGGTTTTCAGTGAGCCAGATCACTCATTGACGGCGCTCATCCATGGAGGAAGAAGTGGCTCAGTTCCAGATCCGTCCCGAATTCGTCTCGTTCGACAACTACGGCACCCTGATCAACTGGCAGATGAATGACACCGCCCGGGAGCTCACCGCAGGGCAGCTCGACGACGAGCAGTTCTCCAGGTTCACGTACTACTTCAGCAAGTACCGGTATGACGCGGTCCTCGGGGACTACCTTCCGTACAACACCCTTCTGCAGAACTCCTACGACCGGGCGTGCCGACGATTCGGGATCGAATCCACTCCCGGGGCCGGGGAGAAGCTCGGTGAGGCAGTCGCCTCCTGGGGCGCCAATGACGGAATCGTCGAACCTCTGACGTCGATGGGCAAGAACTATCGGCTGGTCATCCTCTCCAATGCCGACGACTACCACCTCGATAAGTCTGTTCAGCACCTCGGTGCCGACTTCCACGCGGTGCTGACCGCGGAGCAGGCACAGGCTTACAAGCCGCGGTACCAGGCTTTCGAATACATGCTCGACACCCTCGGCGCCCGACCGGAGGACTTCCTCCACGTGTCCTCCCACACCAGGTACGACCTGATGCCGGCAGAAGATCTCGGCTTCGTCAACAAGGTCTATCTCGACCGCGGATTCGACCCGCATGCGCGCGCCTACAACTACCACACCGTGTCCTCGCTGGACGAGGTCAACTCGATGCTGGGCATCTGATGAAGCTCATCAGCTACTGGCATGACACAGCGACGGCGGTCGACGACTTCCGCCGTACGCCAGTGCCGCCGAGGGTTGACATCGCTGTCGTCGGCGGGGGCTTCACCGGCCTGTCGGCCGCGCTGGAACTGGCGAAGAAGGGGGCGTCCGTCGCTCTTCTCGAGAAGAACACCATCGGCTGGGGAGCATCGGGACGCAACGGCGGGATGGCGACCACGGGACTGGCCGTCGGCCTGGGCTCGGCGGTCCAGAGGTACGGCAAGGACCGCGCCTTCGAGATGTTCCTCGAATACGACCGCGCCATCAACACGATCGAAGAACTCGTCGACGAGTACTCGATCGACTGCGACTTCGAACGCCACGGAAAGCTGTCACTGGCCTACCGTCCCTCCCACCAGGCGAGTCTCGAGAAGACGGCGGAGCTGCTGAGAGAGATCCCCGGCTACCCAGAGCTGACGGTCCTCGACAAGGACTCGATCCAGACCGAACTCGGATCGACCGCCTACCAGGGCGGCATGGTCGACCCGCGCGGAGCCGGACTGCATCCGCAGAAGTTCGTCAACGGTCTCCTCCACGCCGCCGTGGCAGCCGGGGTGGTCGTGTGCGAGGACGCCGAGGTCGTCAGCATCGAGGGGAAGAACTCCCCGCAGAGGATCATCCAGACGACACGGGGAAAGGTTTCGGCCACAGAGGTGCTCGTCGGCACCAGCGGCTACACGCAGCAGCCCTTCGGCTGGCTTCAGCGCCGGGTGATTCCCGTCGGCAGCTTCATCGTCGTGACCGAACCCCTCAGCGAGGACCAGGTCAACCGGATCCTGCCGAACAGGCGCCAGGCTTCCGATTCGAAGATGCTCACCTATTACTTCAGGATCACCCCGGACGACCGGCTGCTGTTCGGAGGTCGGGCGCGGTTCGCGATGTCCAATCCTCGCTCGGATGTCAAGAGCGCCCAGATCCTCAAGCAGGCGATCTCCGAGGTCTTCCCGTACCTCCGCCAGGCCCGGATCGACTACTGCTGGGGAGGTCTGGTTGATCTCATGATGGATCAGATGGTCCATTCGGGGAAGCGGGACGGAATCCACTACTCGATCGGCTACAGCGGCCACGGGGTCCAGATGGCCGCTCACAACGGACGGGAGATGGCCCGCCTGATCCTCGGGGAGACCGACCGCAATCTCTGGGACGATCTCGCGTTCCCGGCCGTGCCGGGCCACTTCGGCTGGCCCTGGTTCCTGCCGTTCATCGGTGGCGCCGCCAAGGTCATCGACACGGTCAGATAAGGATGGATGACGATGTTGACAGCAGAACTCGACGCGGGCACAGAGGTCGTCCGTGCGGTTGCGGACTCCATCAGCAGTCTGATCCCGGGCGGGGCCTTCATCGGCGGAGACATCACCCAGGTCACCTCCCCGCTCCACGTCCGCGAGGTCGAGACCGGACAGCTCATCGGCACGGTCGACAACGTCTCGTCTGCCGGGGTCGCCTCCGCGGTGGAGCGCGCGCGACAGTCCCTCGACTCCCCGTGGGAGCCTTGGCAGAGGCAGGAGGCGCTGCTCGATGCGGCGTCGGAGCTCGAGGCACTCAATGACGACGCGGCACTCATTCTCGCGGCCGAGGGGATCAAGACGATCACCGAGGCTCGCCAAGAGGTGCAGCGGGCGGTGCACACACTGAAACTGTCGGCGCGCGCCATCGACACCCACACGGGGGAGACGCTCAACCTGTCCTCGACGGCACGAGGCAGCCGACGCAGCGGGTACTTCGAACGCTACCCGCTGGGAGTCGTCGCCGCCATCACCCCCTTCAACGATCCGCTCAACCTTGTCGCCCACAAGATCGGGCCGGCCCTGGCGGCCGGGAACTCCGTGATCGTCAAACCCGCCGAACAGACGCCCTTCAGCGCACTCCTGCTCGCCATGATCCTGCACAGATCGGGGGTGCCGGAAGGTAGGTTGGCCGTCCTTCCCGGCGACTCGACGACCGGCCGGGCCCTGGTCGAGCACGACGGAGTCGACGTGCTGACATTCACCGGCGGGGAGAAAGTCGGAAATTCGATCTCAGCCCAGGCGAACGGGCGGAAGGTGCTGCTGGAACTCGGCGGCAACAATGCTGTGGTCGTCGCCGCGGATGCGGACATCGACGCCGCCGTCAGGGCCTGCGTCGCCGGCGCCTTCAGCGCGGCGGGACAGAACTGCATCTCCGTCCAACGGGTCTACGTGCACGAGTCGATCATCGACGCCGTGATCCCGCTGGCGCTGCGCCAGACCGAACGGCTGAAGGTGGGGACAAAGTTCAACCCCCGCACCGAGGTGGGACCGATGGTCAGTGACGCCGCGGTGCGTTCCTTCCTCGAGCGAATCGCCGAGGCGGAACGGCAGGGGGCAGAGGTGCGAACCGGGGGAGTGGCCAGAGGGAGGTTCGTCGACCCCACGATTCTCACTTCCGTCGACGAGACCATGTCCGTGTTCCGGGAGGAGTGCTTCGCTCCCGTCATGACCATCGGGGCCTTCGACGACTGGAGGACTCTGCCCGATCGCATCCACTCCGGGGGACAGCCGATGCAGGTCGGTGTGTTCAGCGCCGACATCGGCCTCTGCCTGTCCCTGGCCGACAGGCTCAGGGTCGGGACGGTCCTCATCAACGAGTCCTCGGACTTCCGCATCGACTCGATGCCCTTCGGCAGCTTCGGTCGCTCCGGAGTCGGACGCGAAGGTGTGAAGTTCGCGATGCAGGAGCTGAGCGCGCCGAAATCGATCATCTTCTCCCCGATTGACTCCCGCACCCACCCACGAATGGAGCAGGCACATGACTGAGACCCTGACACCCAAATTCATCACCTTCGACATGATGGGGACGCTCATCAAACTGGAATGGACGGCCGAAGCGCTGAATCTGGTCGCTGATCGGCTGTCGTCCGAGGACGCCGAGAAATTCGTCGTGACCTTCCGGAACCACCGCGAGAACGAGATCATCGGACGATACCGGGACTACCCCGTCATCATCCGCGACGCCTGGCAGCTGTCCTGCAATGAGTGGCGCATCGAGTTCAGGCAGTCCGATGTCGACAGGCTCATCGACGCGCTGAGCTCGTGGGGACCACACGATGACGTCGTCGAGCCGCTGCAGAGGCTCGCCGCCAAGTACCCCCTGGTGGTGCTCACGAATCACTGCGATCGTCTGGTGAGAAAGAACTCGGATAGGCTGGGCGTGGAGCTGTACCGCGTCCTCACCGCCGAGCAGGCGCAGGCATACAAGCCTCATAAGGCGGCATTCAGGTATCTGTTCGACCAGCTCGATGCCAAACCGTCGGACCTGCTGCACGTGTCCGCCCACCTCTGGCACGACTGGATCCCTGCTGCGCAGCTCGGGGTCGAGCACCAGGCGTACATCGACCGCGGATTCGACCCCCTGATCACAGCGCCGGGTGCCTATACGGACACCCTGGCCGGCATCTCCGACCGAGTCGGTGCGTGATCAGCATCCACTAGGACGTCCCGTCGGACCGAAGCATCAGCAGCGTCATCGAGTACTGAGGCGTTGAGCCTGTCGGCCCACGACGGTTAACCAATTCGTGTGGCGTTTGTTTCGATTTTGAGCGAAGAATCGAAACAAACGTCACACTGATTGTCAAGCCCTTGTCGGCGAACGCCCCTACAGCCCCAGCCGGGCCAGCACTTTCTTCGCGTGGGTCAGGGCCTCCTCGGCGGACAGGCCCACGCTCTCCTTGGTGTAGAGGCCATCGCCGATGAGCTGGATGGTCTGAGCCAGGTCGATGTCGTCGAGGTGGTCGTTGAGGACTTCGAGCCATGCATTTCTCGTGTCCCGAAGCGTCTCGCGCGCCTCCTCGTACTCATGCGACAGCCGGCTCGCGGCGACCAGGCTGCGGTCGAGGGGAGTGCCGATCTCCGCCGAGGTCTCGAGGTAGAAGATGTGCGGGCCCGCCTCGGCGGCCTTCATCTTCTCGATGTCCTCATCGACGAGGACCCGGAGCCGGTCGAGGCTGCCCTTGACGAGTTCGGCCTTCGAGCCGAAATGGTAGAGGAGTCCACCTTTGGACACTCCCGCCTCCGCCGCCACCGCGTCGAGAGTCGCCCCCGTGGTGCCGTGCTGTTCGAGCAGGGTCTCGAACGCGTCGAGGAGCTTCTCTTTGGTGTCGGTGGACTTGCGGACCATATCGCAGAGCCTAGCTGAAACTTCCCTGGGCAATCACGCGGGAAGCCCACCCGGACTTCCCAACTGTACCGTCTAGACGGTATAGTAATCGGCATGCACACAACACAGACACCACGACTGCGCGCCGGCCGGCGCGAATGGGCTGGCCTGGCTGTGCTGATGATTCCTGTTCTGCTGATTTCGATCGACAACACCGTCTTGGGATTCGCAATACCGGCAATCAGCACCGGGCTGCATCCCACCGGAACCCAACTCCTCTGGATCGTCGACATCTACGCGCTCATGCTGGCGGGTCTCCTCGTCGCGATGGGCAGCATCGGCGACCGCTTCGGACGCCGCAAGCTCCTCATCATCGGAGCGGTCGGCTTCGGGCTCGCGTCCCTGCTCGCGGCGTTCTCCACCTCGGCGGAGATGCTCATCCTCGCCCGCGCGCTGCTCGGCATCTTTGGCGCGACGCTCATGCCCTCGACGCTCTCGCTCATCCGCAACATCTTCCACGACGCCAAGGACCGGCAGATCGCGATCGCGACCTGGGCGGCGATGTTCAGCGGCGGCGCGGCGCTGGGCCCCATCGTCGGGGGACTGCTGCTCGAGCACTTCCACTGGAGCTCGGTCTTCTTCATCAATCTCCCGCTCATCGCCGTGTTCATCCCCGCGGCCATGCTGCTCCTCCCGGAGTCCCGCGACCCGAACCCGGGCCCGGTCGACCCCGCCTCCATCGTGCTCTCGATGCTGACCCTGGCCCCCTTCGTGTTCGCGATCAAGCACGCGATGGCCGACGGCGCCGACCTCCTCTTCTGGGCATCGATCAGCGTCGCCGTCGTCGCGGGAGCAAGCTTCGCGCTGCGCCAGCTCGCCTCGGCGACCCCGATGCTCGACGTCCGGCTGTTCGCGAACAAGGTCTTCACCTCGGCGGTGACCTCGAACCTGCTCAGCGTCATGGGCATGGCCGGGTTCCTCTACTTCGGCACCCAGATGCTCCAGCTGGTGCTCGGTCTGTCCCCGGTCGAGGCCGCCCTCGTCCTGGTCCCCGGGCTCGTCGTCTCCGTCGTCTCCGGCTACCTGGCCGTCCCGATCGTCGCCCGCCTGCGGCCGCGCGTGGTCGTCCCGTGCGCCCTCGTGCTCAACGCGATCGGCCTCGGCATCGTCGCCTTCAACCCCGAGCACTCGGTGATCGGGATGGCGGTCTCGTTCGTCCTCCTCGGAGCGGGCATCGGCACTGCCGAGGTGATCACCAACGACCTCATCATCGCCGCGGTCCCACGGGAGAAGGCGGGAGCCGCCTCGGCGATCTCGGAGACCGCCTACGAGGTGGGTTCGGTCATCGGCACCGCCGTCCTCGGCGGACTGGCGACCATGACCTACCGCGGGCACCTCACCTCGCTCATCGGGTCCGATGCCCAGAAGAGCGAGTTCGAGACCCTCGGCGCCGCCCTCGAGCACACGCAGACACTGGGCTCCGCGGCGGCGACGAGGATCGCCGATGCCGCGACCGTCGCCTTCGAGCACGGCGTGCAGGTCTCTGCCGGAGTCGCGACCGGAGTCGTCCTCCTCGCCGCGATCCTCACCGCGTTCGGGCTCAAGGGTGCGGGGCGTGCGTCGAAGACGGATGCCGTCGCCGAGGCGGTCGACCGTGAGGCCGAGGTCACCCGTTCCTGAGCCCTCAGTCCAGACCGTCGTCGCTCCACGCCGCGGGGTCGGAACCCCAGGGGTGGAGCGGCGTCGGATAGTCGGTGGGAGCGCCCGGGAAGTCGAGGACCGGAGGGGCACATTCGACCGACACCGTGGTCCCGGCGGTCGTTGCCACCGGGACCACCGTGCTCGGGAGAGCGGTGGGCTGTCCCGGCTCGTTCGGGTGGTCCGGACCTGACCAGGCAACAGCGGATCCGGCCGCCAGGAGCTCGTGGCCGATGCGGGCGAGGCTGATGCTCACGGCGAACGATCCACCGTGGGCTCGCTGTCGGCGCAGCGCCGTGGCGATGGCCGCGGCGAGGAAGTGTCCGGACGAGTGGTCGAGAGCCTGGACGGGCAGCGCACCCGGGGTTTGGCCGCCGTCGTCGCTCTCGGCCACGGCGATCCCGCACGCGGCCTGGACGAGGCTGTCGAACCCTCGGCGTCGGCCCCACGGGCCCTCGGTGCCCCACGCCGAGAGCTGAGCGACGACCAGACCGGGATGCCTCTCGAGGAGCTCCTCCGGGTCGAGTCCGAACGCCGCCAGTGTAGAGGGTCGGTAACCATGGACGACGACATCCGCGTCCTCGAGCAGACGCTCGAACACCTCCCTGTTACCGCGGTCGCGCAGATCGAGCAACGTCGTACTCTTGCCCTGCCCGGTGTCGAAGTGCTGCCACTCGGGCTCCGGGAGATCCGGACTGTCGATGCGCAGTACCTCGGCTCCGGCCAGAGCGAGATCCCGCGTCGCGACGGGACCGGCGATGACCCGGGTGAGATCGAGGACGCGAACCCCGGACAGGGGAAGCGACCCGGTGGTCCTCCACGGTTGCGGTCTGCCTCTCTTCCATGGTCGCGGCCCTTCGTTCTTCCAGGACCGAGGTTCGGCACCCGCGTGGGTGGCGAACCCCAGCACGGGGGCCGACCCGATGTGCGCGAACTGCGGGTGTCGGTGCCATTCCTCGATGTCGCGGACCGCGAGTGCCAGAGCTCCCGAGCGCGCGGCCTGCTCTTCCAGCTCCAGCGCCGGCCACGCGCGGATGGCGTCGGCAACGGCGAACTTCTCGGCATCGTCGGGAAGCCCGAGCAGGATCAGGATTCGGCGCGCATGGTGCGGATAGTTCCCGTGCGTGCGCACCCAGCCATCCGATGCCTGCCAGAACCCGGACAGCGGAGCCCACACCGCGGGCGGTTCACCGTCGATGCGCAGGACCAAGTGACTGCCGAACGACGCCTGGACCCGCGAGGCGTCGACGCGGACGCGGTGATCACGGCCGCCGGTGGCTTTTCGGTCCTCGGCCACGAGAGTCATCGCCAGGGACGCGAGGGCGACGCTGTCGACGGCGAGTTCGCCCACCCTCAGGTTCGACGTCCAGATGGGCAGCCCCGTGGGCGGTGCGATGCGTGCGAGCTCGTCGGCGGTGAGCGCGAGCGTCGAGGCGACTGCCGCGCCGACGTGATGGAGGGCAGCTCGGCCCTCTCCAGTGACGAGCCCCACACCTCCCGCTGGGACGAGTGTTCCCTCTGCCCCGGTTGAATGCTTTGTCGACTGCTCGTCCATCATCCCTGCCCCATCGCCCGTCTCGCCGCTGCTGTGCTCATCGTCCCAAGCTTCCCTTGCCGGAACCAGGGGCCGGGGAAGCGTGGTGGGTGCGTGCCCGGATGGCTGTGATCACCGCGGCCATGTCGTCCCCGCCGTGGCCGGACGCCTCGGTCTCCGCGAACAGTCGCTCGCATACGTCCATGAGCGGAGAAGCGTGCCCGGACCGCCGGGCCTGGTCGACGATGAGTCGACAGTTCTTGCGCACGTCCGGAATCGCGGCTTGGGCAGTCCAATCGCCGTGCACGAGCTTCTCGCTCTTGGCCCTCGACACGACCGAGGACATCGGACCGGCGTCGAGGATCTCGCGCAGCAGCCCGGTGTCGAGGCCGTTCTCCTCGGCGAAGTGGAAGGCTTCGGCCAGACCGGTGACGACGGTGATGAGGAACGTGTTGACCGCCAGCTTCATCGCCAGCGCTCCCGGGACCTGCCCGCAGCGGACCACGGAACGACACATCGCGCGCAGATGAGGCTCGACCTCGTCGAGGACTGGGCGGTCTCCCGCTGCCATGGCGATGAGGTCACCGCGTTCGGCCGGTTCCCGGGATCCGGAGACGGGAGCCTCGACGTAGGAACCGCCTCGGCGCTCGACCTCTGCCCCCAGGATCCGCGAGTACTCATGGGACACGGTGCTCATGAGCACGATGATGCGGCCGCGCAGGTCGAGGGACCCGTCGCGGGGGAGCACCGCGTCGACGGCGGCCTCGTCGGAGAGCATGAGGAAGACGACGCGGCAGGACTCGATGACAGCGCCCGCAGTCGGGGCCACATGCGCACCCATCTGTGCGAGCGCCTCGGCGGGAGACGGGGACCGATTCCACACCATGAGCGGAACGGACCGCGCAAGGTTCGCCGCCATCGCCGAGCCCATGAGCCCCAAGCCGATGAACCCGACCGTCGGGGTCGCGGTCCCGGGGCTCACGGTGCCGGTCGCCGGTCTCATCCGGCTCTGATTCGTCCCCATGCTGCTCTCACTCCTCGTCATGCCGCGCTCACTCGTTCGCTGTGCGGTGGAGGCAATCCAATCGCGAAGACGGCGGCGTGGTACAGGGCCACTTCGGTTACATTGGACTCATGGGCAGCTCCCGCCTCTCTGCTCGCACCCTCCTCGGCCTCATCGGGGAACTCGACCCCGATCGGCCCGTCTACCGGGTCATCGCCGAGCGCATCCGACTGCTCATCCTCGACGGCAGGATTCCCGTGGGAACCCGACTGCCGTCCGAACGGGAACTCGCGGCACAGTCGGCGCGGAGCCGGACGACCGTCGTCGCCGCCTACCAGAGTCTGCGCGAAGCAGGCTTCCTCGTCAGCCGCCAGGGCTCCGGCAGCATCGCCTCGCTCCCCGAGGCGACCGGCAGTGGGAGAGCCGGCCGGATGATCGACTTCGCCCGGGCCGTGCCGCCGCCGGTCGAGGGACTCAAGGACCTCTTCGCCTCGGTGCCGTTCGCCGCGGCCCTCGACGGTCCGGGATTCGACCTGCAGGGGCGACTCGCACTGCGCAGCGCGCTCGCCGCCAGGTACTCCGCACGTGGACTCCCCACGACGCCCGAGCAGATCATGGTGACGATGGGCGGCCAGCATGCCATCGCGCTGCTCGCCCATACGCTCATCTCGCGCGGTGACCTCGCGCTCATCGAAGCCCCCACCTACCCGCACGCGTGCGATGCGCTCCGGCGGGCGGGAGCAAGACTCGTCACGACCCCCGTGACCAGCGCCGGGTGGGACGTCGACCACCTCCTCGATCTCCTGAAGACGACGCGCCCTGCCGTGGCCTACCTGGCACCCGACTTCCACAACCCCACCGGCTCGTCCATGCCCGCAGAGGAGCGGAGAGCCATCGCCGAGGCGGCTCATGGCGTCGGCACGACCCTGATCATCGATGAGACCACCGCCGATCTCGACATCGACCGGGGTTGGGACGACGGACCCTTCGCCCGTCATGCGCTGCGGCGATCGCCGACGAGCGGTGCCGGAGTGGTCACTCTCGGCTCGCTGAGCAAATCGATCTGGGGCGGGCTGCGGCTCGGGTGGATCCGGGCGAGCACCTCGGTGATCCGGCAGCTCATCCAGGCCCGACCGGCCGGCGACCTCGGCACCCCGCAGATGGAGCAGCTGCTCGCGGAGCAGATCCTCGCCGTCCTGCCCCGGCTGCTCGATCAGCGCCGCGAGCTCCTCCTCGCTCACCGCACCGCGCTCAGTCGGCTGCTTGCCGAGAATCTGTCGCAATGGACGGTGCCCTTGCCGACAGGCGGGCTGTCACTGTGGGCTCAGCTCGATCGCCCACTGAGCTCGGCACTGACCAGCCTGTGCGAGGCACACGGACTGTCGCTGGTCGCGGGGCCGAAGTTCTCGATCGACGGAGCCTTCGAGAGGTTCATCCGCCTGCCCTTCACCTCCCCGATCGCCGACCTCGACGAGGGTGTGCGCACCCTGGCGGCGACATGGGCACAGCTGACCGGAAGTGGTGCCGTCGGCCACACGGAACCGCGTGGGCTCGAGGTGGTCTGAGCGGGAAGGAAGAACGCTTGTCGCGGGAGGGATGATTGCCGGTTGCGGAAGTGACGGTTGCCGGTCGCGGGACGATTGCCGGTCGCAGGACGATTGCCGGTCGCAGTTGTGACAGTTGCTGGTCGCGGGAGCGCGATCGCTGGCCGTAGGCTCGAGGTTCGGCCGACACCCGACGCGGGCGGAACGGGGATCCACTTTCGCGAAGTGGATCGCGACGAGTCGGACTCGGGCGTGGTCGACTGTCGAGAGGCCCGGTCGAGGAGACCGGCGCCCACGATGGGCCAGCGCCTACGATGGCCGACGCCTACGATGGGGCCGATGCTGAAGTGGGCAGTGCGGAGAGGCGCAGTGAATGGACAGAGGAGCGCAGTGAATGGACAGGGGAGTGCAGTGACCGAGCAGAGGAGCACCATGGGATCGACAGCCATCGTCACGGGCGGCAGCCGGGGGATCGGCGCCGACATCGTCCGCAGGCTTGCGCGGGCCGGCCACCACGTCTTGCTCGTCTACAGTGCGGACGACCGCGGCGCCGAGGAGACTGCTACGCGGTGCGCGACTGCGGACGTCGCCGTCGAACCGCTGAAGTGCGACATCACGGCCGACGATGCCCCGGCCGGGATCTTCGATGCGGCGGCCCGACTCGGCACTCCCACCACCCTCGTCAACAATGCCGGAACCACGGGGGCGATCAGCCCCCTGAGCGAGGCCAGCGACGAGACGATCCGCACGGTCATCGACGTCAACCTCACCGCGACGATCCGCCTGTGCCGGGAGGCGATGTGCCGGTGGCAGGAGGCCGACGGGCTGCCTCGCAGCATCGTCAACGTCTCCTCCGTGGCCGCGAAGATCGGGTCGCCGGGCGAGTACGTGTGGTACGCGGCGGCCAAGGCCGGAGTGAATGCACTGACGACCGGACTGGCTGTGGAGGCTGCGCCGCTGGGCATCCGGGTCAACGCGGTCAATCCGGGAACGACGAACACGACGATCCACACCCGGGCAGGACGACCGAATCGTGCCGAGGAGGCCGGACGGCGCTCGCCGATGGGCCGGCCGGCCGAGCCGGACGAGATCGCGGCCGCCGTCGAGTGGCTTGTGAGCACCGAGGCGAGCTACGTCAACGGAACGATCCTCGACGTCGCCGGCGGAGTCCGCTGACGGGGACACGCAACGCCGCGACAGCCGGCTCAATCCTCTGAGACCGGTCGTGGCGTCGGCGCCCGGAGAAGTGGCTGGAGCTTCGTCAACTGGCTCAGTTTCCACAGTTTGCCAATTGACGACACTCCAGCCATGCGTTCTGCAAACCGTGCCGTCCAGAGCAGGTCGAGCCACGCCGGGTACTACTCGAGCCATTCAGAGCAAGTCGAGCCGAATACGACGATCGCCGAGGCGGACCCCGGAATCTCCGGGACCGCCTCGGCGATCGCTGTCGTGCCCTGTCAGAAGTTCAGCCAGAACCTCAGCCTGGACTTCAGAACCTCGGTCTGAACCCGAGAACCTTTGAACCTCAGCTTGAACCTCAGACCCTCGCTCACGGCTTCGGGAGGCTCGACTCACGGGGCCGGGTCGCGAACTCGTCGCGCTGCCGACGCCGGGCCAGCACACGGCCGATGCCCGTGTAGACCAGGGCGCCGATGAGCAGCAGGTAGAGCACGATCGTGATCGGCGAGGACACTAGCGTCAGCCAGTTCCCGTCGTTGGCGATGAGCGCATCGCGCAGACTCGTCTCGGCCAGGGGTCCGAGGACCATGCCGATCATCAGCGGCGCCAGCGGCACCCCGTAGCGCTTGAGCACGAAGCTCATGATGCCGATGCCGAGCAGGATGAACAGCTCGAACTGGGATGCCGACGTCGCGTAGATGCCCAGTCCGCAGAACACGGCGATGCCGCCGTAGAGGTACGGCTCGGGGATCTTCAGCAGCTTCGCCCACAGGGGAGCGAACGGCAGGTTGATCGCCAGCAGGACGATCATCGCGAGGAAGAAGCTCGCCAGCAGACCCCAGACGAGCTCGGGGGACCGGTCGAAGAGCAGCGGTCCCGGCTGCAGACCGTACTGGCGGAACGCCGCGAGCATGATCGCCGCGGTCGCCGAGATCGGCAGACCCAGCGCCAGCAGCGCCCCCATCGCGATGCCCGTCGTCGCGCTGCCCGCGGACTCGGGGCCGGCCAGACCGCGGATCGCGCCCTTGCCGAACTGCGGATCCTTGCGCTTGGCGTCGAGCCGGCGCTCGAGACCGTACGACATGAACGTCGGGACGTCCGCACCGCCGACCGGGATGACGCCGAAGGGCAGACCGATCGCGGTGCCGCGCAGCCACGCCGGCAGCGCCTCGCGGAACTCCCTGCCGCTGAGGTACGGGCGGCCCGAGGCGCTGATCGTGTTGTCCTGAGCCTCACGGCGGATGCGCGAGGCGATGAAGAACACCTCGCCCAGGGCCAGCAGGCCCACAGTCACGGTGACCAGCGAGACGCCGTCGAAGAGCTCGGGCGCACCGAAGGTGAACCGTTCGGTGCCCGACACCGAGTCGATGCCGATGACCGAGATCCCGATCCCGAGCACGAGGGCGACGAGGCCCTTGAGCACGGAGTCGGCGACCACCGAGGAGGTCGCGACGAACGCGAAGACCGCCAGGGCGAAGAACTCGGCCGGGCCGAAGTTCGCCGACAGGTCGGCCAGCGCCGGAGCGACGAAGACGACGAGGAAGCACGAGATGAACCCGCCGATGAACGCGCCGATCGCCGCCGTGGCCAGGGCTTGCGGGGCCCGCCCGTTGCGCGCCATCTTGTGGCCCTCGAACGTCGAGGCGATCGCCGAGGCCTGGCCCGGCGTGTTCATGAGGATCGCCATCGTCGAGTCACCGAAGAGACCGCCGAAGTAGACGCCGGCGAACATGATGAACGCCGCCGTGGGGTCGAGGGCGAACGTCATCGGCAGCAGCAGGGCCACGGCCATCGACGATCCGAGGCCCGGCAGCACGCCGACCGCGGTGCCGAGGAAGCAGCCGACGACGACCCACAGCAGGTTCATCGGCGTCACGGCATGAGTGAAGCCCTCGAAGAGGGACAGGAGAGCATCCATGTCAGAATCCACCTCCCAGGATTCCCGAGGGCAGGTTGAGCCCGAGCAGCACCGCGAACGCGAGGTAGACGACCGATGAGAACGTCAGCGCCAGGGTGAGGTCGAACAGCGGCTTGGTCGAGCCCATCGACCGGGCCACGCACCAGAACAGGAGTGCGGCGGCGATGATCCAGCCGGCGAACTCGAGGATCAGGGCGAAGGCGGCGAATCCGCCGGCACCCCACGCCAGGGACACGAAGTCGCTGTGCGTCTTGTGGTGGACGTCCTCGGCGCGCGCCTCGGCGATCGCCTGCCGATCGGCCGGCGGTTCGTCCTCCTCGTGCGGGGCCAGCCGCGACGACGACACCACAGCGGTCGCCGGGGTGGAGAACGCGACGTCCTCCTCCACCTCGGCGGGGATGGGATCGTCGACGTGGACGGGCTCGGGATTGCGGGCATAGGCGATCGCGAGCAGGATCGCGAGCACGTACCCGGCGACCATGATGATCGCCGGGAAGAACTGCGGACCCGGACGGTCGACGTCCTCGGGGACCTCCATCGTCAGCAGCCCGACGAGGAGATAGGTGGAGAACGCCGCCATGATCAGCGGCACCAGCAGACCGGACCGTCCCTGCCACCAGGTTCCCGCGCCGAGGTGATCGGGGCGGTTCGGATTGTGTGCCTTCACCGGCGTGCTCATAGTCCCAGCTCCTTCAGCAGTGCCTCGATGCGGGCGGTGTCCTCGTCGACGAAATCGGCGAACTCCGGCCCGGTCAGCCACACATCGGTCCAGTTGTTGCGCGAGAGCGCGTCCTTCCACTCCGCGCTGTCCCGGGTCTTCTTCAGCAGATCGATGAGCGTCGCCGTGTCCTCCTCGCTCAGCCCGGGGACGCCGAGGTAGCCGCGCCAGTTCGTCAGCGTCACCTCGTAGCCCTGCTCGGACATCGTCGGGATGTCGGTGCCCTCGATGCGGTTGGGGGCGGCCACGCCGATGGCCTTGACGCGTCCCGCCTCGATCTGGTCGGAGACCTCGTTGTAGCCGGTCGACGCGAAGTCCGTCGTGCCCGAGAGCAGGGTCTGGATCGCCTCGCCGCCGCCCGACTTCGGGATGTAGGTGATCGACGATCCCGGGATGCCCGCCTGCTGGGCGAGCTGCGCGATGACGAGGTGATCGACCGACCCGGCCGAACCTCCCGTCCACACGAAGCCCTCCGGATCCTTCTTCCACGCCGTCATGACGTCCTCGAGCGTGTCGTACGGGGAGTCGGCGTCGGCGATGAGGACGTCGTAGTCCTCGGCCACCCGTGCCAGCAGTGTCGTGTCGGAGAACCCGACGGGCGACTTGTTGAGCGCGATCCCGCCGACCATCGCGGTGCCGGTGGCGAGGATGTTGTCAGGCTGGCCGCCCATCGTCGAGAACTTGCCCAGGCCGATGGTCCCGCCGGCGCCGGGGATGTTGACGACCTGCGCGTTGTTGGCGAAGCGGTTGACGCGCATGGCCTGCTGGGTCTCGCGGGCGAACCCGTCCCAGCCGCCGCCGGCGCCGGCCGGGGCGATGATCGTCAGGTTGGTCGCCAGGTCGCCCTTCGCCGAGGCGGAGCGGATGGAGAAGCCGGTCGCGGCGCCGATCGCGGCCACCGCGACCACGCCGTACGCGACCTTGCCGAACAGCCGCCGCGACATTCCCGGATCCTGGCCGCTCGAGTCATGTGTGTGATCAGAGGAGTGGTTCGTCATTGACCAAACTTCCTTCCTTCGCCATCGAAGACAAACGTGGTATCCGTTCAACTCTATGGTGGTCCGCGTCACGGCGCGCAATTGTGCGCACTGAGTGCGTTCTGCCCATTCTGCGACTTCTGCGCATTCTGTGCACGCTGGGGCGGGTGCGCATCGGCCATTCGAGAACCCACCCGACCCTCCTCGACAGGCTGCCTCCCGATGCCCACACAGTACTCGTCACCGCCGTCCTCCCACCGGTGCCACCCGCCCCGCGGGGAGGATCGTGACTAATCTGGGACCATGACTGCTCCCCGGAATCCCGCTGACTCCCCGACCCCGGACACCGCCGAGGCGACCACCTCGGCGCCGGTGGCGAAGAAGATCCCGCACGAGCGCACCCACCACGGGCACACGTTCATCGACGACTACGAGTGGATGCGCGACAAGGAGTCCCCGGAGGTCATCGCCCACCTTGAGGCGGAGAACGCCTGGACCGAGGCGCGGACGGCCCACCTCGAGGAGCTGCGCACGGCGATCTTCACCGAGATCAGGACCCGCATCAAGGAGACCGACATGTCGGTGCCGAACCGGCGCGGGGACTACTGGTACTTCTCCCGGACGAAGGCGGGACTCGACTACGGCATCAGCGTGCGCGTGCCGATCCGGGGCGATGACGACTGGACCCCGCCGGAGATCGGCGAGGAGGAGCTGCCCGGCGAGGAGGTCGTCTTCGACTCCAATGCCGCCGCGGCCGGCCACGACTTCTTCTCACTCGGCTCGTTCTCCCTGTCCGCCGACGGCCGCTACCTCCTCTACGGCGTCGACCACGCCGGCGACGAACGCTACACGCTGCGGCTGCGGGACCTGAGCACGGGCGAGGACCTCCCCGACACGATCGAGAACACGTTCGCCGGGGCGAGCCTCGACCCGAGCGGCCGGTACGTCTTCTACACGACGATCGACGAGGCCTGGCGGCCGGAGAAGGTGTGGCGCCACGTCGTCGGCACCGACAGCGGCGAGGACGTGTGCGTCTTCCACGAGCCCGACGAACGGTTCTTCGTCGGCGCCGGCTTCTCCCGCTCGGACAGGTTCCTCTTCATCGTCACCGGCTCCAAGACGACCACGGGCTTCTGGAACATCGACGCGAGCGACCTCGAGGCCGAACCGCAGGAGGTGTGGCCGCGCGTCGACGGCGTCGAGTACTCCGTCGAGCACGCCGTCATCGCCGGGGAGGACCGGTTCCTCATCGTCCACAACCGCACCCGGCCCGACTTCGACCTCGTCGACGTGCCGGCCGCGAACCCGAGCGGACCCGGCGGCCGCTCGGTCCTCGCCCAGGTCGAGGGACTGCGGATCGAGGACATCGACGCCTTCGCCGGGTTCCTCGCCCTGAGCTACCGCCGCGGCGGCTTCGCCCGGGTCGGCGTCGTCGAACTCGACCACCGGGCCCCCTCCGCACCCTTCTCCGTGCTCCACGAGCTCCCGTTCGACCGCGAGACCGGCACACTGTCCCTGGCCGGGAACCCGGAGTTCGAGCAGACCGGCATCCGGGTCCTCTTCACCTCGATGTCGACGCCGTCGGTGATCTATCAGCACAGCGTCGCCGACGGCACCGACACCGTCCTCAAGCGCCAGCCCGTGCTCGGATCCGTCGACCTCGGCCGCTACACCGAGACCCTCGAATGGGCGAGCGCCGAGGACGGGACGCGGATCCCGATCTCGCTCGTCCACCGCTCCGACCTCGTCACCCCTGGCCGGCCCGCCCCGCTCGTGCTCTACGGCTACGGCTCCTACGAGATGAGCATGGACCCGCACTTCTCCGTCTCCCGCCTCTCCCTGCTCGACCGCGGGGTCGTCTTCGCGATCGCCCACGTGCGCGGGGGAGGGGAGATGGGCCGGCACTGGTACGACCAGGGCAAGACGCTGGCCAAGCGCAACACCTTCACCGATTTCATCGCCGCCGCCCGCCATCTCGTCGACGAGGACTGGACCCGGCCCGACCGGCTCGTCGCGACCGGTGGGTCGGCCGGCGGACTGCTCATGGGCGCGGTGGCGAACATGGCCCCGGATCTGTTCGCCGGGATCAGCGCCCACGTGCCCTTCGTCGACGCGCTCACCTCGATCCTCATGCCGGAGCTGCCGCTGACGGTCATCGAATGGGAGGAGTGGGGCGACCCCCTCCACGACGCCGAGGTGTACGAGTACATGTGCTCGTACTCCCCGTACGAGAACGTCGCCGAGGCGGACCACCCGAAGATCCTTGCCGTGACCTCGCTCAACGACACCCGGGTCCTCTACGTCGAACCCGCGAAATGGGTCGCGAGGCTGCGTGAGGTCGGCGCCGAGGCGCTGCTGAGGACCGAGATGAGCGCCGGCCACGGAGGAGTCTCGGGACGCTACGACTCGTGGCGGGAGACGGCGTTCGACTTCGCCTGGATCCTCGACGTCCTCGGACGGTCGGAGGTCGAGGTCGAACCCTGAGCGGACGCTCGTCCGCGTGATCAGGGCAGAAAGGACGGCTGTCCCCAAAACGTGCGGTTGCTCACAGCTTTGAGTGCCGCCGCATACAGTGGGATAGCATAACGATCGTTGTCGTCCAGGTCACGAAATCCAGAACGGACTGGTCGGGCCCGGAGTCCTTTCAAGGGAGAATCATGCGTCTGAAGAATCTGGCCACGGCAGTCGTGGCCATCAGCTCGGTGGTGGCGGTCTCGGCCTGCTCGGGTGGCTCGGGTGGGAGCGGCGGTGGCGAGGGAGGCGATTCCTACGCGATCGGCGTCTCCCAGCTCGTCCAGCACCCCGCGCTCGACGCCGCCGCTGCCGGATTCCAGAAGAAGTTCGAGGACGAGGGCGTGACCGTCGAATGGGACGTGCAGAACGCCCAGGGCGAGCAGGCCAACGCGACCTCGATCGCGCAGAACTTCGCGAACCAGGACCTCGACCTCGTCCTCGCCGTCGCCACCCCCGCCGCGCAGGCCGCGGCCCAGGCGATCACGAACATCCCGGTTCTCTTCACCGCCGTCACCGACGCCGAGGAGGCCGGACTCGTCGCCTCCAACGACGCGCCCGGCGGCAACGTCACCGGCACCTCCGACCTCAACCCCGTCGCCGATCAGCTGCAGCTGGTCAAGGACCTGCGCCCCGACGCGAAGACCGTCGGCATCGTCTACAGCTCCGGCGAGGTCAACTCGCAGGTCCAGGTCGACCTGGCCAAGGAGGCGGCGAAGGGCCTCGGCGTGGAGATCAAGGAGGCGACGATCGCCAACTCCGGTGAGCTCGGTCAGGCGGTCAACTCCCTCGGCGACGTCGACGCCTACTACGTGCCCACCGACAACAACGTCGTCTCGGCCGTGTCGACGATGGTGCAGGCGGCGGAGAAGAACAAGGCACTGCTCGTCGGCTCGGAGGCCGGCCAGGTCGAACAGGGTGCGGCGATCACCCGCGGCATCAACTACACGAAGCTCGGCGAGCAGACCGCCGAGATGGCCCTGCGCATCCTCCAGGACGGGGAGAAGCCGGCCGACATGCCCGTCGAGACGAGCTCCGAGCTCGAGCTCGTCGTCAACCCGGAAGCGGCGAAGCGCCAGGGCGTCGAGATCCCGCAGGAGATCCTCGACGAGGCCGACACCGTCATCGAGTGACGCAGGCTCGACTGAACAGCTCACCCACCACCTGATCGGAAACCCATGTTCGGAGCGCTCGAGCTCGGTCTCATCTACGCCGCGATGGCCCTCGGGGTCTACCTGACCTTCAAGGTCCTCAACTTCCCCGACCTCACCGTCGACGGAAGCTTCACGACCGGAGGGGCCACCGCGGCGTCCCTCATCATCGCCGGGGCCAATCCCTTCGTCGCGACCCTGGCGGCCATCGGCGCGGGCCTCATCGCCGGGTACATCACCGGGCTGCTCCACACCAAGGGCGGCATCGACGGACTGCTCGCCGGGATCCTCACGATGATCGGCCTGTGGTCGATCAACCTGCGGATCATGGGCAAGGCGAACCTGCCGCTGCTGCGGGAGGAGACCGTGTTCACCCCGCTGCGGGAGAACATGCTCCTGGGAACCTGGGTGTCGATCGCGATCCTCCTCGCCTTCACCCTGGCGCTGAAGTTCGCGATCGACTGGTTCCTCACCACCGATCTGGGCCTGTCGATCCAGGCGACGGGCAACAACCGGCAGATGATCCGCAGCCTCGGCGTCAACACGGACAACACGACGATGCTCACCCTGGCCCTGTCGAACGGGTTCGTCGCCCTGTGCGGCGCCCTCGTCGCCCAGTACCAGGGGTTCTCCGACATCAGCATGGGCATCGGACTCATCCTCGTCGGCCTCGCCTCGGTGATCCTCGGGCAGGCGGTGTTCGGCGACCGCAACATCGTCATGGCCAGCCTCGGCGCCCTGCTCGGGTCCGTCATCTACCGGTTCATCATCTTCCTCGCCCTCCGGGCAGGGCTGGACACCAATGACATGAAGCTGACGACCGCGCTCCTCGTCGTCATCGCCCTGCTCCTGCCGCGGTGGGGATTCCTCAGACGGATCCCGTCCCTGCGCGGCCGGGGCAACCGGGCACCGGCGCAGGTGCCCGACGGCACGACGGACGTCCCCGACCACGTGCCGAGCGTCCCCGCGGGGACGCAGGCCTCGACTCCGACGGCGAAGGGCTGAGGGCCATGCTGAGAATCGACTCCATCTCCAAGACCTTCTTCCCCGGCACCGTCAACGAACGCAAGGCGCTGCAGGACCTCTCGCTCGAACTCGACGAATCCGACTTCGTCACCGTCATCGGCTCGAACGGGGCAGGCAAGTCGACCCTGCTCAACACGATCTCCGGGCGCCTGGGCATCGACTCCGGATCGATCGCGATCGACGGCGCCGAGGTGTCGCGGATGCCCGAGCACAAGCGCGCCCGCTACCTCGGCCGGGTGTTCCAGGACCCCATGGCCGGGACCGCGCCGGACCTGACGATCGAGCAGAACCTGTCCCTGGCGCTGCGCCGCGGGAAGTCGCGCGGGCTGGGCCGGGGGACCACCTCGGTGCGCAGGGAGCACTTCCGCGAGGAGCTCGCGACCCTGGAGCTCGGCCTGGAGAACCGGCTGAAGACGAAGGTCGGTCTGCTCTCGGGCGGGCAGCGCCAGGCGCTGAGCCTGCTCATGGCCGGCTTCACCCAGCCGCGGATCCTCCTCCTCGACGAGCACACCGCCGCCCTCGACCCGCAGCGAGCCGCACTCGTCACCTCGCTCACGGAGAAGATCGTCGCCACCGGCGGACTGACCACCCTCATGGTCACCCACAACATGGAACAGGCGATCGCCCTGGGCAACCGGCTCATCATGATGCACGAGGGACGGATCATCTACGAGGCGACCGCCCAGGAGAAGCAGAATCTCACGGTGAAGACGCTCCTCGGCGAGTTCTCCAAGCTCAAGGGCGCCTCGCTCGGCGACCGGGCCCTGCTCAACTGAGGACTGTTCCGAGCACTCGGACCACGGGCGCCGAGGCGGCGGACCGGTGCACGTGCGCCGGGCGATCCGCGGGTGCCAGCCTCACTCGACCCGGGGCGCCGAGGCGGCAAGATGAATTGTCGCGGCGACCTGGGGCTCGAGGGTGAAACGAGGGTGCCACGGGTCACAAAGGGATCTACAGTTGAATCATGACAGTGTTCGAGAGGACGTCGGAGGTCCCGCTCTCCGCCGAGACCACGTTCCAATGGCATTCGCAGCCCGGCGCGCTCACCCGTCTGTCCCCGCATTGGGCCCAGGAGGTCGTCGAGGAGAGCTACCCGCCGATCTCCCCGGGATCCGTCGCCGAGGTGAAGGCCAGCCTGCCCGGCAGCTACGGTCTCATCCGCCGGCCCTTCACCGCGGTCCACTCCGAGGGCCCGACCCGGTTCTCGTTCGTCGACGAGCTGCGGAAGGGCCCGGTCAGCCAGTGGAAGCACACGCATGAGTTCTCCTCCATGGCCGGAGGCACGAGGATCGACGATCGCATCGAGTTCTCGATGGTCCCGCAGGGCTTCGACTCGGTCGACCGGACCATGGTCCGCTACCTCGAGGCGATGTTCGACGCCAGGGAGAAGCGGATGCTCATGGACTTCGCGTTCCTCGAGCGCATGAACGCCCCGCTGGTCACGCGGAAGAAGGGGCTGCACATCCTCATCGCGGGAGCGAGCGGACTGGTCGGCCGGCAGGTCGCCGCCCTGTTCTCCTCCGCGGGGCACTTCGTCCGCCTCCTCGTCCGCACGGGCAAGAAGCACGACTACGAGGCCCCGTGGAAGCCGGATCTCGGGATCATCAACCCGCGCGACCTCGCGTGGGCGGATGCCGTCGTCCACCTCGGCGGGCGATCGTTCTCCACACGGTTCACGAAGAAGGCGAAGGAGGAGATCTGGTCCTCACGCATCGACTCGACGACGCTGCTCGTGGAGACGATGCGCCAGCTGCCCGAGGAGAAGCGGCCGAAGGTGTTCGTGTGCGCCTCGACGGTGGGCATCTACGGCGAACGCTCGGAACAGCCCCTCGACGAGACCGCTCCGCCGGGAACCGGGTTCCTCGCCGACCTCTGCCGGGAGTGGGAGGCCGTCGCCTCGAGAGCGGAGGAGTTCGGCGTCCGGCGCGTGTCGATGCGCTCGGGCATCGTCCTCACCACGCTCGGCGGGTTCCTCCGGATACAGGCGCCCCTGCACCTGGCGGGGGCGGGAGGACGCCTGGGCAGTGACGACCAGAATCTCGCGTGGGTGTCCCTCGACGATGCGGCCCGGGCCTACGTCCACGCCGTCCTCACCGACTACGTCCGCGGACCGGTCAACGTCGTCGCTCCCCACCTGGTCACGCAGAGGGAGTTCTCCGAGGCGCTCGCCGACTACCTCCACCGACCGGCGAGGATCCCGACCCCCGGGTTCGTCTCCGATCTGGTGCTCGGCCGCGACGGCACCCGCGAACTCGCGCTCGCCGACCAGTCGGTGCGCCCCGAGAGGCTCGAGGAGACCGGATACCAGTTCGCCCACCCGACACTGGCCGACTGCTTCGAGGAGGAGCTCGGACCAGGCGTGTGAGACGCGGCATTCTCGGACCAGGCGTGTGAGACGCGGGATTCTCAGGCGCGGAGATCTGGGACGCGGGAGTGGGCGGCGTGGAAGCGAGCGACGTCAGAGTCGGCGGCCGGCGATCTCGGCGCCCTGAATCAGTGACTGCAGCTTCGCCACGGCGATCTCCGGATGGACCCGGCCGCCCAGGCCGCAGTCGGTGGAGGCGACGACGTTCTCGGGACCGACGAGATTCGCGAACCGTTCGATCCTGTCCGCGACGAGCTCCGGATGCTCGACGACGTTCGTCGCATGGGAGACGATGCCGGGGATGAGGTACTTGCCCTCGGGCAGGGTCGTGTCCTCCCAGATCCGCCATTCGTGTTCGTGTCGGACGTTGGCCGCCTCGAAGGTGATTCCGGCGGCGTTGATCGTGAGGACCTGGTCGACGATCTCCTTGAACGGCAGGTCGGTGACGTGCGGTCCGTGCCAGGAGCCCCAGCACGTGTGGATCCGGACCTGAGCGGGGTCGATGCCGCGCAGGGCGTGGTTGAGGGCGTCGATGCGGATCTGCGTGAATGCCCGGTAGTCGTCGAACGAGGGTTCGGGATTGATCTGATCGAAGTTCTCCGCCAATGATGGGTCGTCGACCTGGACGGTCAGACCCGCCTCGGTGATGGCGAGGTACTCCTCGCGGAGGACGTCCGCCCAGGCCCAGATGAACTCCTCCTCCGTGGCGTAGTGCTCGTTGGCGATGCGGGAGGCCGAGCCGGGGGACAGGGCGTTGATGTAGCCGTCGCGCTCGTCGTAGCCGGCTGCCGCGAGCCCGGCCTTGAGGTTGGCGATGTCGGCCGCGACCTGGTCGTGGCCGGTGTAGCTGATGGGGCCGGTCGCCTTGGGGAACTGGGGCTGATGACCGGTGTCCGCGCCGGCGTGCGGATCGGCGTAGACGCCGGGGAACAGGTTGCGGTCACGCCGATCGGGGAAGCTCGTGAGGACGATGCTGCCGGGCGTCGATCGGTTGGCGGGGATCTCCCAGAGGTTGACGTCGTGGAGCTCGAGCCCGCCGGTGCGGGCGAAGGAGTAGTGCCACCACGCGCCGTAGTCGAAGTCGGAGGCCATGGCATGGCCGTATTCACCATCGTTGGGGAGCGAGATGCCGAGGTCCTTCTGCCGCTGGACGAGGTCGACGACGCTGGCCCGGAGGAGGTCGTCGTACTCCTTCGAGTCCGCCTCGGTGACGGTCTGCCCGGCGAGTCTCGCGGTGTTCTGCGCCTGCTTGGCCTTGTTGGCGGCGATGAGCTCGGGCGTGCGGGGCAGGGAACCGGCGTGCGAGGTGCGGATCGTTGCCAAGGAGGACTCCTTCGGTTCGTGGGTCGGTGCGGCCCGGGAAAGGCCGACCCGGGAGGGCCGATTCGGCCTGGGGCCGACCTTCAGGCAATCACATCGGCTCTTCCGCGGGTCCGAGGCGTGTCATCCCGGGTCACGATCGTCATCGAGGGTCATGGTGCGTGGGGATGGGCGGCTCGGTCGAATCTGGATAGAGTGGGCCGATGAGCTACCAGCAGCCATCGGGTCAGCGCGGACCTGGACGGCCGGACGATCAGAACCGGTCGCCCCACCAGCAGCAGTACGGTCAGGAGTGGAATCCGCCCCACCCGCCGCGGAGGCAGGAGCAGCATCCGGCCCACGCGTCTCGGGGGCAGGACTGGAATCCCTCCCAGCCGCCTCGGCCGCACGAGTGGAATCCCGGCCACCCGCCTCGGCGGAGGTCCCCGCATCCGGGATGGCCCGCGCGGGCGCTCTTCTGGAGTTCCCAGGTCATCGGTGCGATTCCGGGCCTGGTCATGGTCCCGCTCCTCTACACCTCGCTCGGAGCCGCCGGCTCGTCGATCGTCGGGGCCGTCTCCATGTCGGTGGGACTCGTCGCGCTGCTCCTCGGCATCGCGGGGCTGCTGCTGGTCAAGGGCACCTCATGGACACGACGGATCGTCGGAGGGGCAGTGTTCGCTGTGACCAGCATCTACGCCCTGGTCGTTCCGATGCTCATCCCCGGCCTGCTCTACGGATCCACCTTCGACGTCGAATTCGCCGTGCGGGCGCAGCAGATCGTCCAGGTCGTCAACTCGATCGTCATCGTCTCCGGCGTGCTCATCGCCTGGAACGTCACCCGCAACCGGAAGTGGTGGCTCCACCTCATCGCGGTCGGCGCGGCGATCGTCTCCGCCGGGATCGTGGTGCTCACGCAGTTCGCCTTCACCACGATCCACGTCCTCTATCCGGCCATGGTCCCGGTCACGCAGATCCTGTCCCTGCTCCTCGTCTTCGCCGCGCTCGGCCTGCTCCATCTGCTCGGCTCGCGTCCCGGTGCCGCCGTAGCGGTCTCCGCCTCCGACCCCGGAGCACCCGCCGCGACGAGGTTCGGGCCGGGCTGAGACTTTTCGCGGCAGCGGCCGCGTGCGGCAGAATCCGGCGCCGTGCGTGGCAGAGGGTGACACGCCGCACGCAGCAGAAAGGGCCGCCCCTTCGAGTGAAGAGGCGGCCCTTTCATGCGATGGCGGGGCTCGGCTGAAGCGGCGCCTCGGCTGCAACGACACTCAGCTGATGCCGCAGCTCAGCCGTGCCGCGCCTCGGCCGATGCCGGGGCTCAGCCGATACCGCAGCTCAGCCGAAGTGCTTGGGCAGGGTGCCCTGATGCACCTCGGCGAGTTCGCTCAGCGGGAGGCGGAAGTGGTCGACGATCTCGAGGCTCGCCTCGTCCTCGCCGGTGTCGGTCATGCCGATGCGGATGAACGGGAAGTTCCGCGCGGTGCACATGTCCTTGAAGCGGACCTCCTCCGACCGGGGCACGGCCACGATCGCCCGTGCCGTCGACTCGGAGAACAGGGCCGTGAACACATCGACGCCATCGCGCTCGCACAGTTCGCTCAGCCACACACGTGCACCGGTGCCATAGCGCAGGCACGACTCGACGAGCGCCTGGGACAGTCCGCCTTCGGACAGGTCGTGAGCGGCGTCGACCATGCCGTCGCGGGAGGCGTTGATGAGGATCTCGGCCAGCTCCTTCTCGGCCTCCGGCTTGTACTGGGGAGGAACCCCGCCGAGGTGACCGGCCGAGACATCGGCCCACGCCGAGCCGTCGAGCTCGTCGTCCGTGGTGCCGAGGAGGTAGATCGTCTGCCCGGGCTCCTTCCAGCCGCTCGGGGTGGCGCGGGTGACGTCGTCGAAGACGCCGAGGACCCCGACGACCGGCGTCGGGTGGATGGCCACTCCGCCGGTCTGGTTGTAGAGGGACACATTGCCGCCGGTCACGGGCACGCCGAGGTCCTGGCACGCCTCGGCGAGGCCTTCGACGGCACGCGCGAACTGCCACATGATCTCCGGGTCCTCCGGCGAGCCGAAGTTGAGGCAGTCGGTGACGGCACGGGGGATCGCGCCCGAGGCGGCGACGTTGCGGTAGGCCTCGGCCAGCGCCAGCTGGGCGCCGCGGGCGGGATCGAGGTAGCAGTAGCGGCCGTTGGCGTCGGTGGCGATGGCGACTCCGAGCCCGGTCTCCTCGTCGACGCGGACGACTCCGGCGTCGTCGGGGAACCCCATCGCCGTGTTGCCCTGGACGTACTTGTCGTACTGGGAGGTGATCCATTCCTTCGAGGCGAGGTTCGCCGATCCCGCGAGTTGGAGCACCGTGGCCCGCAGCTCGAGGTCGTCCTTGGGCTTGACCAGGCCCGCATGGTCGACGGTGTTGGCAGCCACCTCGGTGGTCCATGACGGCACGACCATCGGACGCTCGTAGACGGGACCGTCGTGGGCGACCGACCGCGGCGGCACGTCGACGATGACATCGCCGTGCCATTCGATGATCAGGCGCCCGGTGTCGGTGACCTCACCGAGGACCGAGGTCTCCACGTCCCACTTGCCGACGATCGCCAAGAAGTCGTCGAGGCGATCCGGGCGGACCACGGCCATCATCCGTTCCTGCGACTCCGACATGAGGATCTCCTCAGGGGTCAGGGTCTCATCGCGCAGGAGCACGTCGTCGAGGGCGATGTGCATCCCGCCGTCACCGTTGGAGGCGAGCTCGCTCGTGGCGCAGCTGATGCCGGCCGCGCCGAGGTCCTGGATGCCCTCGACGACGCCGGCGTGGAAGAGCTCGAGGCAGCATTCGATGAGGACCTTCTCCGCGAATGGGTCGCCGACCTGCACGGCGGGGCGCTTCGAGGGTTTCGTGTCGTCGAAGGACTCCGAGGCGAGGATCGACGCTCCGCCGATCCCGTCCCCACCGGTCCGGGCGCCGAAGAGCACGACCTTGTTGCCCTTGCCCGACGCATTGGCCAGCCGAATGTCCTCGTGGCGGAGGACGCCCACGGCCAGCGCGTTGACCAGCGGATTGCCCTGGTAGACCGAGTCGAAGACGGTCTCGCCGCCGATGTTGGGCAGGCCGAGCGAGTTGCCGTACTGGCTGATGCCGGAGACGACGCCGTGGAGCACGCGCGAGGTGTCCGGATGATCGACCGCGCCGAAGCGCAGCTGATCCATGACGGCGACGGGACGTGCTCCCATGGAGATGATGTCGCGCACGATTCCGCCCACACCGGTGGCCGCTCCTTGGTGGGGCTCGACGTAGCTGGGGTGGTTGTGGGACTCCACCTTGAAGGTCACGGCCCAGCCGTCGCCGATGTCGACGACTCCGGCATTCTCGCCGATTCCCACCAGCAGGTGCTTCTTCATGTCCTCGGTGACCTTCTCACCGAACTTGCGCAGGTGGACCTTCGAGGACTTGTAGGAGCAGTGCTCGGACCACATGACCGAGTACATCGCCAACTCCGCCGAGGTGGGGCGGCGCCCGAGGATCTCCCGGATGCGCGTGTACTCGTCGGCCTTCAGTCCGAGTTCGGCGTAGGGCTGGTCCACATCGGGATTCGCGGCGGCGTATTCGACGGTCTCCTTGACCTTTTTCGAATTCGCGGTGGCATCCTGCACGGAGTTGCTCGACATATCCTCTGGCGGCCCTTTCTCAAGACATGGCAGTCGGAACCAATCTTAGCCGGGGTCACCCGACGGACCTGCGCCGCGGTGCGTGCATCCGCCTCGGTCGGCGGGCGAGGGGGACGGTGCCGGGTTCCTGGGGGAGGGGTGGAGGCCCGCTGATTAGAATGCGGGCATGGCAACTCCCAAGATCGTTCTCTTCTATGTCTTCACCCCATTGCCCGATCCCGAGGCGATCAGACTCTGGCAGCACACCCTCGCCGACAGTCTTGGTCTCAAAGGACGCGTGATCATCTCCAAGGACGGCATCAACGCGACGATCGGCGGAGACATCGACGACGTCAAGCAGTACGTGCGCGCGACCAAATCGTACGCGCCGTTCAAGAAGGCCGACATCAAGTGGTCGAACGGCGAGGGCGACGACTTTCCCCGCCTGAGCGTCAAGGTCCGCCCCGAACTCGTCACGTTCGGAACGCCCGACGAGATCACGGTCACCGAGAACGGCGTCGAAGGCGGCGGCACCCATCTCAAGCCCGGCGCCCTCCACAAGCTCCTCGACGAACGCGGCGACGACGTCGTCTTCTTCGACGGACGCAACGCGATGGAGGCCCAGATCGGAAAGTTCCGCAACGCCATCGTTCCCGACACCGAGACGACCAGGGACTTCATCGCCGAGATCGAATCGGGCAAGTACGACGACCTCAAGGACAAACCGGTCGTCACCTACTGCACCGGAGGCATCCGCTGCGAGGTCCTCTCCGTTCTCATGAAGAACCGGGGGTTCGAAGAGGTCTACCAACTCGACGGCGGGATCGTCCGCTACGGAGAGACCTTCGGCAGCTCCGGGTACTGGGACGGTTCCCTCTACGTCTTCGACAAGCGCATGCACGTCGAATTCGGGGACGGCGTCGAATCGATCGGCCATTGCGCCTCCTGCGACGCGAACACTCCGCTCTTCGTCAACTGCGAGAACGCGGAGTGCCGAAAGCAGTATCTGCGCTGTGAGGAGTGCACGGCCAACGGCCGCCAGCCACTCTGCCCCGACTGCGTGCAGTCACGGGGCCTCGCCGAGGCGGCTCCCGAACTGGCCATCACCAGTTCCTGAGGGGACGGGAGGCGGCTCGCCGGCGGCCGTCGTGGGCCCTCGAGCAGGGTCGAATCCGACCTGTGGTGGGGGTCACGGTGGAATTGTCGGTTTGGAGTTGCGTGGTGGGGTTGGGCTGGTCTAGAGTTATATCTCGTTCGCCTCGCAGGAAACGGGCCGGTCACGGATCGTTTCCACCAGGTGTGACCAGGGTAAACACCGGTCACCACCGGTTGCGGGGAGGGAACACCAATGATGACCGACACCCCCGGGTAGCTGCAGGTTCACTGTGGTGGGTTTGGGTGTGTGTTTGTGGTTTGAGAATCCAATAGCGTGTTTGTTTGAAAACAATG
>NZ_QNSB01000011.1 GCF_003315415.1 Brevibacterium sanguinis | reverse complement strand
TGCCGGGTCTGTCAATGATGTCGCGACTCATCGGTCAATGATCACGGAGAAAAGTCCTTGTCGGGGCTGTCAACGATGTACTGACTCTGGACACCGCAGGCGGCTCGGCAACGCCCCTCTCGCCAGGATCGACAGTCCGGCGGGAGGGGCGTTTTCTTTGCCCGAAACCAGCGAATATACGCTTACGATACGCTTTTGCGCTCGAGAGCGTCACAGAGGCCCTGCCGCCCCGCCCTGTGTTGACGCTCACACCGAACTGGTATTCAATGGTGCCTGTGAATGTTACTGAACGATCGATCAGCGACCTTCCGGGCCCCTTCCGCCCGCCCGGCGCCGACTCCCACCGGCGCGGCGTTGTCTCCCCTCGGCGCGGCGCCATGGAGCACCGATGAGCGGCACCCCGGCATTCGGACGGCCGCGAAGCCTGTTCGAGACCGAGCACGAGGACTTCCGGCAGATCGTGCGCAGCTTCGTCGACACCCATGTCGCGCCGCACGCCGAGGACTGGGAGTCCGCGGGCATCATGCCCAAGTCCCTCTTCGCCACCGCCGCCGAGGCGGGGATCCTCGGATTCTCGATCCCCGAGGCCCACGGCGGCGGGGGCGGCGACGACTTCCGCTTCAACGTCGTCATGGCCGAGGAGCTCTCCCGCCACCCCGTCTGCTCCGGACTCGGCGGACTCAGCCTCGCCAATGACGTCGTCATCCCGTACTTCACCGAGCTGACGACCGACGAGCAGAAGGAGCGCTGGCTGCCCGGCATCGCCGCCGGGCGGTCGGTCGTCGCGATCGCGATGACCGAACCCGGTGCCGGCAGCGACCTCGCCGGCATCCGCACCAGGGCCGTGCGGGACGGTGACGACTATGTCGTCTCCGGCGCGAAGACCTTCATCTCCAACGGACAGAACGCCGACCTCGTCGTCACCGTCGTGCGCACCGGCGACCATCCCCACCGGGGACTGAGCCTGCTCGTCATCGACACCGCGAGCCCCGGGTTCTCCCGCGGTCGCAACCTCGACAAGATCGGGCTGCACGCCCAGGACACGAGCGAGCTGCACCTCGACGAGGTGCGGGTGCCCGCGACCCACCGCCTCGGTGAGGAGGGCACCGGGTTCGCGGCTCTCATGCGCAATCTCCCACAGGAGCGCCTCTCCATCGCCGTCGCCGCGGTCGCCTCGACGGAGGGAGTCCTCGAGCGCACCCTCGAGCACATCCGGCAGCGCGAGGCCTTCGGCCAACCGATCGGCAGCTTCCAGAACTCGCGCTTCGCCATGGCCGAGATGGTCGCGACGACCCGGGCGCATCGCGCGTGGATCGACTCCCTCGTGCTCGCCCACCTCGACGGAGAACTCAGCGCCGAGGACGCCGCCGCGGCGAAGTTCCTCACCACCGAGCACCACGTCGACGTGGTCAGCCGCTGCCTCCAGCTGCACGGCGGCTACGGCTACATGCGCGAGTACCGCATCGCCCGGGACTACGAGGACGCCCGGGTGACGACGATCTACGGCGGCACGACCGAGATCATGAAGGAGATCGTCGGGCGCTCCCTCGGGCTGTGACAGCCCGCGACCGCGCCGACGACAGGACCCCGCCGAAGACCGGACCGCACCGACAATCGACCCACCCCACCGACCCGCCCGACCGCCCTGAACGACCACGACTGTGAGGACCCCATGAGCGACGCGTACATCTTCGACGCAGTGCGCACCCCGCGCGGGAGGAACCGCGACGGTGCCCTGCACTCCGTCAAGCCCCTCGACCTCGTCACCGGGCTCATCGCTGCGCTGCGGCAGCGTCACCCCGGCCTCGACGACTCGGCGATCGACGACCTCGTCCTCGGCGTCGTCTCACCCGTGGGGGAGCAGGGCGGGGACATCGCCCGCACCGCCGCCCTCGTCGCCGGACTCGACGAGAGGGTCGCCGGCGTCCAGATCAACCGGTTCTGCGCCTCCGGGCTCGAAGCCGTCAACCTCGCCGCGGCGAAGGTCGCCAGCGGCTTCGAAACGCTCGTCCTCGCCGGCGGCGTCGAATCGATGTCCCGCGTGCCCATCGGCTCCGACGGCGGCGCCTGGGCGCAGGACCCGACGACGAACTACGACACCTACTTCGTCCCCCAGGGCATCGGCGCCGACCTCATCGCGACGACCGAAGGCTTCAGCCGCGCCGATGTCGACGCCTACGCCGTCGAATCGCAGAACCGCGCCGAGGACGCCTGGCGCGAGGGCCGCTTCGCCCGGTCGGTCGTTCCCGTCCAGGACATCAACGGCGTCACCGTGCTCGAGGTCGACGAGCACATGCGCCCCGGCTCCACCGTGGAATCGCTGGCCCAGCTGAAGCCCGCCTTCGCCAGGCTCGCCGCGCAGACCGGATTCGACGAGGTGGCCCTGCAGAAGTACCACTGGGTCGAGGCCATCGACCACGTCCACACCGCGGCGAACTCCTCGGGGATCGTCGACGGCGCAGCCCTGACCGTCATCGGCAGCGCCGAGGCGGGCGCGGCGATGGGCATGAGCCCGCGGGCCCGCATCGTCGCCACCGCCGTCACCGGCTCGGACCCCACGATCATGCTCACCGGGCCCACCCCGGCCACCCTCAAGGTCCTCGACAAGGCGGGGCTGACGCTCGACGACATCGACCTCTTCGAGCTCAACGAGGCCTTCGCCGCCGTCGTCCTCAAATGGATGAAGGACCTCGACATCCCCCACGAGAGGGTCAACGTCAACGGGGGAGCCATCGCCATGGGCCACCCGCTGGGTGCGACCGGGGCGATGATCCTCGGCACCCTCCTCGACGAACTCGAACGCCGCGACCTGCGGCGAGGACTCGCCACCCTGTGCATCGGCGGCGGCATGGGCATTGCGACGATCATCGAAAGGGCCTGACATGACGAACGACAACTCCGATCACGCGACCACCGATCGCCCGACCACCCCGGCCCAGGCCGCGAGCTACGCCCGGAGGATCGATCCCGAGGGCGTCGTCACCATCGTCATCGACGACCCGGACTCCTCGGTGAACACGATGAACGACCACTTCTCGGCCGCCCTCGAGGACACCGTCGGCTGGCTCGAGTCGAGCATCGGCGACATCCGCGGCGTCATCCTCACCTCGGCGAAGCCGACGTTCTTCGCCGGCGGGGACCTGACCAGGATCCGCGCTGCCGACCCGGACGACGCCGCGGCCGAGACCGCGCAGGTCGACCACATCAAGGGACTGCTGCGCCGGCTGGAGACGCTGGGCCGACCCGTCGTCGCCGCTCTGGGCGGCACGGCCCTGGGCGGGGGACTCGAGGTCGCGCTCGCCGCCCACCACCGGATCGCCGCCGAGGACGTCGCCGGCGCCCGCTTCGGCTTCCCCGAGGTCTCCCTCGGACTGCTGCCCGGGGGCGGAGGCATCGCCCGGACCGTGCGGATGATCGGCCTTCAGGACGCCCTGCAGAAGGCGATCCTGCCCGCGACGAAGTTCCGAGCCGCCGAGGCGCGCGAGCTGGGCCTCATCGACGAGCTCGCACCCCTGAGCGAACTCGAGGACCGGGCCAGGATCTGGATTCGGGACAACCCCGACGCAGTGCAGCCCTGGGACGCCCCCGGATTCCGGATCCCCGGCGGCTCACCGTCGTCTCCGGCACTGGCCTCCATGCTCCCGGCGCTGCCCGCACTCCTGCGCCGCCAGCTCAAGGGCGCACCGATGCCCGCCCCGCGGGCGGCCCTGGCCGCCGCCGTCGAGGGCGCCGGGGTCGACATCGACACCGCGCTGAGCATCGAGACCCGCTACTTCGTCCACCTCACCCACACCGCCGTGGCGAAGAACATGATCAAGGCGTTCTTCTTCGACCTCGGGCACATCGACTCCGGCGGCTCCCGGCCCGCGGACCATGAGCCCCGGCAGGTGACGAGGCTCGGGGTGCTCGGGGCGGGAATGATGGGCGCGGCGATCGCCTACACGGCGGCCAAGGCCGGCATCGAGGTCGTCCTCAAGGACGTCGACCTCGCGACGGCCGAACGCGGCAGGGACTACGCACGCAAGCGGGAGGAGTCGGCGCTCGCCAAGGGCCGGACCACCTCGGCGACGAGCGAGGCCGTCCTCGGCAGGATCACCCCGACGGACAAGGCCGCGGACTTCGCCGGAGTCGACTTCGTCGTCGAGGCGGTCGTCGAGTCCGTGCCCGTCAAGCAGCAGGTGTTCGCCGAGATCGAGGACATCGTCGCCCCCGATGCGATCCTCGGGTCGAACACCTCGACGCTGCCGATCACCGAACTCGCGACCGGGACCGCGCGTGCCGCCGACTTCATCGGCGTGCACTTCTTCTCACCCGCGGACAAGATGCCGCTCGTCGAGATCATCCGTGGTGAGGAGACCTCGGACGAGACCCTGGCGCGGACCTTCGACTTCGTCCGGCAGATCAGGAAGACCCCGATCGTCGTGGGCGACTCCCGCGGATTCTTCACCTCGCGTGTCATCGGGACGTTCATCGCCGAGGCGGTCGCCGCGGTGGGCGAGGGCGTGGAGCCGGCGAGCGTCGAGCAGGCGGCCCTCCAGGCCGGATACCCGGCCGGAGCCCTGCAGCTGCTCGACGAACTCACCCTGACCCTGTCCCAGAGGATCCGGAAGGAGACGAGGACGTCGACCGAGGCCGCCGGGGGCACGTGGGACGAGCACCCCTCGGAGGCCGTCATCGACTGGATGATCGAGCAGGGGAGGACCGGTCGCAGGGACGGCGCCGGATTCTACGACTACGACGAGACCGGCAGGCGCGGACGCCTGTGGCCCGGACTGCGGGAGAGGTACGGTGCGGACTCCGCCCGTCCCATGGCCCGGCAGGAGTTCGTCGACCTGCAGGAGCGGATGCTCTTCGCCGAGGCGCTCGAGACGATCAGGTGCCTCGACGAGGGCGTGCTCACCTCGGTGCCGGATGCGAACATCGGCTCGATCTACGGGATCGGGTTCCCCGCCTGGACGGGAGGCGTCCTCCAGTACGTCAACCAGTACGAGGGCGGTCTGAGCGGCTTCGTCGGCCGTGCGAATGAACTCGCCGCCGCCTACGGGGACCGGTTCGCCCCGCCGGAATCGCTCATCGAGCGGGCCAGGACCGGCGCGACTTTCGACTAGGGCTCACCCGGGGTGCAGTGATCCGGCGAGAGGGCAATCCACGGAGTGCTCCCTCGCTGGATCACTGCACTCTCGGCGGCCTCAGTTTCCCGCCGAGGTGGGTGAACCCGACTCGAGAGCTGCGCGCGCCGCAGCGCGCAGCTCTCGGCTGACGTTCTCGCGGGCCAGCCCCCGGGCCAGGTACGGGGTCGAGTTCATCATCCCGAAGACCGCGTGGACGCGGATCGTCGCGCTCTCGACCTCCCAGTCCGGGTGCCGATCCGCGACGACCGCTGCCCAGTCGCTGACGTAGGCGCGCTGCAGGCGCCGGATCGTCCGGCGCGAGGCCTCGGGCAGGGCCGCGAAGTCACGGTCCTGGATCCGGATGAGCTCGGGCTCGCTCATCGCGAAGTCGACGTGGAAGTCGATGAGCCGGGCGAGCACCTCGGCGGGGGGCGCCGCGGTGCTCGCCGGGCCCGTGGTCGCGGGGGCGTCGTCGCGCCCGGCGATCACCGCCCGGCCCCCGTCGTGGAGGTACCGGGAGATGCCGACGAGGAGCTCCTCGAGGACCGCCTCCTTCGAGGCGAAGTGCCGGTAGACGGCAGGGGTGGAGATCCCCACCCCCGTCGCCAGGTCCTCGAGGCGCACGCCGTGGAAGCCGTGACGGGCGAAGAGGGTCTTCGCGACCGTCAGCAGCTGCTCACGCCGGGCTGCCTTGGCCGCGGCCCGGGGAGTCGTCCCAGTTCCCATGTCGTCGCCTTCATCAGTGCCCGAGGGCATCGGTCTGTGCGCGTTGTCACAATCGCTCTCGGGCAGTATCATAGCAGTTGAGTTAATTCCGTTTAACTGAACTATCGGAGGTCGGGCCGAATGGGCACAGCAGGCAGGAAGCGCCGATGAGGGTAGTGGGCACAGCGCCGGGACCGGCTGGTGAGGAGAACGCCCGCGCGCACGCCGAACTCATCGCCGAGCTCCGCGAGCGCATCGAGGCGACCGCGCGGGGCGGATCCGAGAAGGCGCGACAACGGCACCTCGACCGCGGCAAGCTCCTGCCGCGCGATCGGGTCGAACGCCTCCTCGACCCGGGCACCCCGTTCCTCGAGCTGTCCCCGCTGGCCGCGAACGGGATGTACGACGACGCCAGCCCGGGCGCCGGGATCATCACCAGCATCGGCCGGGTCAGCGGACGCGAATGCGTCATCGTCGCCAACGACGCGACTGTCAAGGGCGGCACCTACTACCCGGTCACGGTGAAGAAGCACCTGCGCGCCCAGGAGGTCGCGAAGGACAACCACCTGCCCTGCATCTACCTCGTCGACTCCGGCGGCGCCAACCTGCCCAATCAGGACGAGGTGTTCCCCGACCGTGAGCACTTCGGGCGCATCTTCTACAACCAGGCCACCCTCTCGGCCGCGGGCATCCCGCAGCTGGCCGCGGTGCTCGGATCCTGCACCGCCGGCGGCGCCTACGTCCCCGCGATGGCCGATGAGTCGATCATCGTGTCCGAGCAGGGCACGATCTTCCTCGGCGGTCCGCCCCTGGTCAAGGCCGCCACCGGCGAGGAGGTCAGCGCCGAGGACCTCGGGGGAGGAGCGCTTCACTCCCGGACCTCCGGAGTCACCGACCACCTCGCCGCCAGCGACTCCCACGCCCTGGAGATCATGCGCGACATCGTCTCCACCCTCGGCCCCAGGCCGGCACCGAACTGGGACGTCGCCGAGCCCCGCGAACCCCTGCACGCCACCTCCGAGCTCACATCGGTGGTGCCCGTCGACTCCCGGACGCCCTACGACGTCCGCGAGGTCATCGCCCGCCTCGTCGACGGCTCGCTCTTCCATGAGTTCAAGGCCGAGTACGGGACGACGCTGGTCACCGGGTTCGCCCACCTCGACGGCCACCCGGTGGGGATCGTCGCGAACAACGGCATCCTGTTCGGCGAATCCGCCGTCAAGGGAGCCCACTTCATCGAGCTCTGCGACCAGCGCAGCACACCGCTGATCTTCCTCCAGAACATCTCCGGCTTCATGGTCGGGCGCGACTACGAGGCCGGCGGAATCGCCAAGCACGGCGCGAAGATGGTCAACGCCGTCGCCTGCGCCCGCGTACCGAAGTTCACCGTCGTCATCGGCGGCTCGTTCGGGGCCGGCAACTACTCGATGTGCGGTCGCGCCTACAGCCCTCGGTTCCTGTGGATGTGGCCCAATGCCCGCATCTCCGTCATGGGCGGGGAGCAGGCCGCCAGCGTGCTCTCGACGGTCAGGCGCGACCAGATCGAGGGCCGCGGAGAGACCTGGAGCGCCGAGGACGAGGATGCGTTCAAGCAGCCCATCCGCGACCAGTACGAAGCCCAGGGAAACCCCTACCACTCGACAGCCCGGCTGTGGGACGACGGGATCATCGAACCCGCCGACACCCGCCAGGTCCTGTCTCTGGCCCTCGACCTCGCCCGCTTCGCCCCGATGGAACGCCCGTTGGCGGCCGGCGGCTACGGCGTCTTCAGGATGTGAGTCGACACATGAGCAGAATGTTCCGCACAGTCCTCATCGCCAACCGCGGAGAGATCGCGCTGAGGGTCATCCGCACCTGCCGGCGCCTGGGCATCAGGACCGTCGCCGTCCACTCCGACGCCGACGCCGGTGCCGCCCACGTCAACCTCGCCGACACCGCGGTGCGACTGGGACCGGCCGCCGCGGCCGAGTCCTACCTGAGCATCGAACGGGTCATCGCCGCCGCCCGCGCCACCGGCGCCGAGGCCATCCACCCCGGATACGGGTTCCTGTCCGAGAACGCCGAGTTCGCGGCCGCGTGCGAGGCCGCCGGCATCGTCTTCCTCGGCCCCGGGGCGGACGCGATCCGGACCATGGGCGACAAGATCACGGCCAAGCAGGCCGTGTCCGCCCGCGGGGTGCCGCTGGTGCCGGGCACCACCGACGCGGCGATGACGAACGACGATCTCATCGCGGCCGCCGATGGGATCGGGTTCCCCGTCCTCATCAAGCCCTCGGCCGGAGGCGGCGGCAAGGGCATGCATGCCGTCCACGATCCGGCCGCGCTGCCCGCCGCCCTCGAGGCCGCCCGACGCGAGGCCGCCGGTTCGTTCGGCGACGACACGCTGTTCCTCGAACGCCTCGTCGCCACCCCCCGGCACATCGAGGTGCAGATCGTCGCCGACTCGCACGGAAACGTCATCCACCTCGGCGAACGCGAATGCTCCCTGCAGCGGCGCCATCAGAAGGTCATCGAGGAGGCCCCCTCGGCGCTGCTCGACGAGGCGACCCGCGCGCGGATCGGCGAAGCCGCCTGCGAGACCGCGAGGTCCGTGGGCTACCGCGGCGCGGGCACCGTCGAGTTCATCGTCGGCGCCGAGCATCCGGATGAGTTCTTCTTCATGGAGATGAACACCCGCCTGCAGGTCGAGCACCCCGTCACCGAGGAGGTCACCGGGATCGACCTCGTCGAGCTCCAGCTGCGGATCGGGGCGGGGGAGGAGCTGCCGCTGACCCAGGACGACATCACGCTGACCGGTCATGCGATCGAGGCGCGCATCTACGCCGAGGACCCCTCCCGCGGGTTCCTGCCCACCGGCGGGCGGGCGCTCGACGTCGTGTTCCCGGACGGGGAGGGCATCCGCCTCGACGCCGGACTCGCCCCCGGGCAGACGATCGCCTCCGACTACGACCCGATGATCGCCAAGCTCATCGTCCGCGCCGACGACCGCGCCACCGCGATCGCCCGCCTCGACGCGGCGCTCGCCGCCTCCGCGGTGCCGGGGATCGTGACGAACATCGACTTCCTGCGCACCCTGCTCTCCCTCGACGCGGTGGTCGCCGGGGCCCTCGACACCTCGCTCATCGACGCGATGGACGCCGACCTGCTCGCCCATGCCCCGACCGAGATCGACCGGCAGTTCGCCGCCGCGTCCGTGATCGCCACCGGCGGACGCGCGGGAACCGAGATCACCGGGCCCGTGCGCACGACCGACCTCGCCCCGACCGCCTCGGCGTGGACACGGGCGAATACGTGGCGGACCTCACGACCGGACTTCCGGCCCCTCGTCGCGCTGGCCGCCGGGACGGAGAGCGCCGACGTCGAGGTCAGGGCCGACGACGTCCGCGTCGACGAGACCGGGCGCTGGCACCTGAGCGTCGACGGCATCCGACACACCGCCCGGGTGTTCTCCGACGCCGGAGCCCGGAGCATCTGGATCTGCGGGGAGCGCGGCATCCACGTCTTCACCCGGCCCATCGCCGACACCGCTCTGCACCCCGGCGAGAGCGGCTCCCAGGTTCTCGCCCCGATGCCCGGGGCCGTGGTGCGGGTGCTCGCCGCGCCGGGCGCGCACGTCGAGCAGGGCGATCCCCTCCTCATCGTCGAGGCGATGAAGATGGAGCACGTGCTCACGGCCCCGGCCTCCGGCACCGTCGGCCTCGCGGTGACCGAAGGGGCGCAGGTCGCCGTCGACGAGGTGCTCGCCACCGTCGTCGACGACACAGGGGAACAGCCCGCAGCCACAGAGACCGAGACCACGATGGAGGCACGAGCATGACAGCTTTCGTTCCGGGCATGCTGCCCGACGAGTACGAGGACCTGCGACGGTCGGTCGCGAAGTTCGCCGACGAGGAGGTCGCGCCCGTCAGCGCCGAACTCGACGCCAAGCACGAGTTCCCCTACGCCCTCGTGGCGAAGATGGGGAGGATGGGACTGTTCGGCCTGCCCTTCGACGAGGAGTACGGCGGGATGGGCGGGGACTACTTCGCGCTGACCCTCGCCATCGAGGAGATCGGGCGGGTCAACCAGTCCCTGGCGATCACCCTCGAGGCCGGTGTCTCGCTCGGAGCGATGCCGATCCACCGGTTCGGCACCGAGGAGCAGAAGCGCGAATGGCTGCCCCGACTCACCGACGGCTCCGGACTGGCGGCCTTCGGGCTGACCGAGCCAGAAGCCGGATCCGACGCCGGCGGCACGAAGACGCGGGCCACCCTGGCCGACGGCACGTGGACGATCAACGGCGGCAAGTGCTTCATCACCAACTCCGGCACCGACATCACCCGCCTCGTCACGGCCACCGCGGTGACAGGCACCAGGACCTCGAAGAGCGGGCGCGAGGTCCCCGAGATCTCGACGATCATGATCCCGGCGGGCACCCCCGGCTTCACGGTGGAGCCCGCGTACGACAAGGTCGGCTGGAACTCCTCCGACACCCACCCGCTGACCTTCGAGAACGTGCAGGTGCCCGAGGGCAACCTCCTCGGCGAACGCGGCCGCGGCTACGCGAACTTCCTCCGCATCCTCGACGAGGGCCGCATCGCCGTGGCCGCGCTGTCCGTGGGCGCCGCCCAGGGGTGCGTCGACGAATCCGTGAGGTACGCCAAGGAGCGTCGGGCCTTCGGGCACGCGATCGCGGACTTCCAGGCGATCTCGTTCAAGATCGCCCGCATGGAGGCCCGGACGGTCGCCGCCCGCGCCGCCTACTACCTCGCCGCCTCGCGGATGATCGCGGGCCTGCCGTTCAAGAAGGAGGCCGCGATCGCGAAGACGATCGCCGGGGAGGCCGCGATGGACAACGCCCGCGACGCCACCCAGATCCACGGCGGCTACGGCTTCATGAACGAGTACCTCGTCGCCCGCCACTACCGCGATTCGAAGATCCTCGAGGTCGGTGAGGGCACCACCGAGGTCCAGCTCATGCTCATCGCCCGCGAACTCGGCCTCTAGGCCCCGCGTCCGCGCCGTTCGGCCCGCGGACCGTTCGGCCCGCGGTCCGTTCGGTCCGCGGGCTGCCGGACCCCTTAGACTCCTGATGGTATGAACCTCATCGACCTCAGCGGCCTGCCCACCTATCTCACGGTGACGTGGCTCGTCATCGAGTACGCGCTGAAGATCATCGCCATCGGGGTCGTGCCCGAGGGCAGACGGCCCTCGTCGTCGTCGGCGTGGCTGCTCCTCATCCTCTTCCTGCCGATCGTCGGGATCCCGCTGTTCCTCATGCTCGGCAGCCCCTATGTCAACGGCCGTCGGCAGCGGATCCAGGCCGAGGCCAACGAGCTCATGCACGAGGGCGCCGACGAGCTGCCCGACGCCCCACCCGGCCTGGACGTGCCCCGCGACTTCACCTCGATCGTCCACCTCGGTCGCGAGCTCACCGCGCTGCCCATGGTGGCCGGCATCAACCATGGCCTGATCTCCGACTACGATGCGAGCATCCGGCGCATGGCCGAGCTCGTCGACGAGGCCGAGGACTATGTCTCGGTCGAGATCTACATCATGGCCTGGGACGACACGACCGATGTGTTCTTCCGGGCACTCGAGCGGGCGAGCGGGAGAGGAGTCGCGGTGCGGGTCATGTTCGACCACATCGGTTCCCGCAAGTACCCGGGCTTCCACCGGCTCGGCAAGCGGCTCAGCGCCGCGGGGATCGAATGGCAGCTCATGCTCCCCTTCATCCCCTGGCGGGGCAAGGCCCGCCGGATCGACCTGCGCAACCACCGCAAGCTCCTCGTCGTCGACGGGAGGAAGGCGATGATGGGCTCGCAGAACCTCATCGACTCGACCTACCTCAAGCGGAAGAACATCAAGGCCGGCAGGCACTGGCACGACATCATGGTCGAGCTCAGCGGACCGATCGTCGCGACCGTCGAGGCCGTCTTCGCCACCGACTGGTACTCCGAATGCGGAGAGCGCCTCGACATCCGGCCCTACGACGGCGGGGAGATCGGCACCGAGATCGGCGGGCCGGTCAACGGCATGCAGCTCGTCCCGTCCGGCCCCGGATTCACCACCGAACCGAACCTCAAGGTGTTCACCTCGCTCATGTACCTCGCGCAGGAGCGCCTGGCGATCGTCAGCCCCTACTTCGTCCCCGACGAATCCCTGCTCGCGGCCGTGACCACCACCGCCCGACGCGGCGTGGCCGTCGAACTCTACGTCAGCGAGGAGGCCGACCAGTACATGGTCGACCGCGCCCAATCGTCCTACTACCGCACCCTGCTCGAGTCGGGGGTGCGGATCTTCCAGTTCCCCAAGCCGCAGGTTCTCCACACGAAGTGCTTCGTCGTCGACGACAGGTACGCCGTGATGGGGTCGTCGAACATGGACATGCGCTCCTTCGGCCTCAACTACGAGATCAGCCTGCTCACGGCCGGCGGCGACCTCGTCTCCGGGATCACCGGGGTGATCGCCGGGTACGCCCGGGTCAGCCACGAGCTCAGCCTCGAGGAATGGGAGCGGCGGCCGTGGCCGAGACGGTACATGGAGTCCGTCATGAGGCTCACCTCGGCGCTCCAGTGATCCCTTCCGCCGAGGCGCTCGCGTGACGGTGACGTGCCGGCGCGACCGCCCCGCCGAGGCGGTGAGCCGACCTCAGGCGGACCCGGTGACGTCGGCGCCGAGCTCCTCACGGTCGCCGGGCGGGACCTCGAGGAGCTCGTGGACCCCGGAGATGACCTCGTCGGGGCGGAACGGGAACCCCGCGACGTCCTCGGCCGAGGAGATGCCGGTGAGCACGAGGATCGTGTGCATGCCCGCCTCCATGCCGGCGATGATGTCGGTGTCCATCCGATCGCCGATCATCGCGGTCGACGAGGAATGCGCCCCGATCCGGTTGAGCGCGGAGCGGAACATCATCGGATTCGGCTTGCCCACGACGTAGGGCTCGCGGCCGGTCGCCTTGGTGATGAGGGCCGCGATCGCTCCCGTCGCCGGCAGGATGCCCGTCGGGCTGGGACCGGTGGCGTCGGGGTTGGTGACGATGAAGCGGGAGCCCGCCTGGATGAGGCGGATGGCCTTCGTGATCGCCTCGAACGAGTACGTGTGGGTCTCACCGACGACGACGAAGTCCGGCTGGTGCTCGGTCATGACGAATCCGGCCTCGTGGATGGCGGTGGTCAGCCCCACCTCGCCGACGACGAACGCCGTCCCGTGCTCGACCTGATGGCGGAGGAAGTCGGCGGTGGCCATGGCAGAGGTCCAGATGTGGCTCTCGGGGACGTCGAGTCCGCTGGCGCGCAGCCGGGCGGAGAGGTCCCTGGCCGTGTAGATCGAGTTGTTCGTCAGGACGAGGAACGGGGTGTCGCGGCGCCGCCACTGCTCGAGGAGCTCCTGGGCACCGGGCAGGGCGAAGTTCTCCTTGACCAGGACTCCGTCCATGTCGGTGAGCCAGCAGTCGATCGATTCGCGGTTCATGTCCCTCCTCGCATCGGGGTGCTCCTGCTCCCAGCCTAGTCGTCCGGACGCTAAGCTCGAATCACCGACAGTGAGGAGGATCATGAGCGAGAACAAGGTCATCGAGCAGCGCGGACTGTGGCTCGACGAGATGGAGGTCGGGGCGGTCTACCGTCACGCCCCCGGCCGGACGATCACCGAGGCCGACAACACGTGGTTCACGGCGGTGACGATGAACACCCAGGCCCTCCACCTCGACGCGGCATTCGCGGAGACCGAGCCCTTCGGCCAGCGCCTCGTCAATTCGATGTTCACCCTGGCCACCCTCATCGGGCTGTCCGTCTCCCAGCTCACCCAGGGCACCATCGTCGGCAACCTCGGCTTCTCCGAGGTGTCGTTTCCCGCCCCGCTCTTCCACGGCGACACCCTGTACGCGGAGACGACGATCGTCGACACGCGCGAATCGAGGTCCCGTCCCGGACAGGGCATCGCGACCTTCGAGCACCGCGGCTACAACCAGCACGGCACCCTCGTGGCCAGGGCCGTGCGGCAGACGATGATGTTCAAGTCCGACCACGCCTCCGAGAAGAAGTGAGACCCCCGATGACCCTCGAGTTCCGACCCGCCTGGCTCTTCGTCCCCGGCGATCGCCCCGACCGCTTCACGAAGGCCGCGGAACGCTCCGACATCGTCATCCTCGACCTCGAGGATGCCGTCAACGACGCCGACAAGGCCGCCGCCCGGGAGGCGATCGTCGACTTCCCCCTCGACCCGACCCGCACCGTCGTGCGTGTCAACGCCCGCGACTCCGCCCACCTCGGCGAGGACCTGAGGATGCTCGCGGCGACCGACTACACCGCGGTCATGGTGCCCAAGGCCGAGCGAGCCGGCGACCTCACGGTGTTCGGCGACCGGCAGGTCATCGCGCTCATCGAGACCGCGCTCGGGGCGTTGGGCGCCGCCGAGATCGCGGCCGCACCGAACACCTTCGCGCTCATGTGGGGCTCCGAGGACCTCATCGCCGACCTCGGTGGGGGATCCTCGCGCAGGTCGGACGGCACGTGGCGCGACGTCGTCCGGCACGTGCGCAGCATGACCCTGCTCGCCGCCCGCGCCCACGGCCGGCACGCCCTCGACTCGATCTGGGCCGACATCGACGACCTCGACGGACTGCGGGCAGAGGCCGAGGACGCCGTCGAGTCCGGCTTCAGCGGCAAGGTCTCGATCCACCCCTACCACGTGCCCGTCGTCCGCGAGGCCTTCCGCCCCAGCCCCGAACAGCTCGACTGGGCCACCGGCGTGCTCGAGGCCGCCCGGACCGAGAAGGGCGCGTTCGCCTACCGGGGCAGCATGATCGACGCGCCGCTGCTCAAGCACGCCGAACTCATCGTCGCCCGCGCGCAGTGAGCTCAGATCGATGAACGAAGCCGACGCCGTCATCGTCGAGCAGATCCGGACCGTGCTCGCCGCGGCCGCGGAGAACGACGGAATCGCGCCCATCGTCGAGGCCGGCGATCCCGTGCTGCGCACCGCGACCCGACCCTTCGACGGTCAGGTCGATGACTCGACCGTGGCTGAGCTCGCCGAGGTGATGCACGCGACCATGACCGCCGCTCCCGGGGTGGGACTGGCCGCACCCCAGATCGGCATCGGGCTGTCGCTGTTCGTCGCCGAGGACCCCGCCCGCCTCGACCCCGAGATCGCCGCGGTGCGCGAGCGGACCCCGTTGCCGTTTCGCGTCGTCCTCAACGCCGCGTACGAGCCCGCGACGGGTGAGGAGGTCGCGTTCTACGAAGGCTGCCTCTCGATCCCCGGTTACCAGGCCGTCGTGTCCCGACCGCGCCGGATCCACCTGCGCGGGCACACCCTCGACGGAACCCCCATCGCCGAGGAGGTGTCCGGATGGTCGGCCCGCATCGTCGCGCACGAGACCGATCACCTCGCGGGAATCCTCTACCTCGACCGCGCCGAGATGCGATCGCTGGCGACCAACGCCGCAGTCGCCCGGTTCTGGAACCAGCCATCGACGAGGACCGCGGCGGCGCAGCTCGGGTTCACCCTGCCGAGCTCGATGCTCCTGTGATCAGCGCTCGGGGGTGAGCACCAGCGCCGAGCCCCCACCTCGGCGCCGCGGTTCGGCGGCCGCGGTCATCGTCCCGTCCGGGTTGATCTCGATCGCGGCGACCGCGCCGATCTCGGCGTTCGGAGTGAACGAATCACCCGAGGGGACCAGTGTGTGCCCCAGCGCCTCGAGCTCGTCGGCGTAGGCGTCGATGTACTCGGGCTCGGCGGTGACGGCCGCCGTGTTGCGTTGGGACGCGCGGGGAGCGGCGATGGCCTCCGGGAGGCTCATGCCGAGGTCGACCCGGTTGAGCAGCGTCTGCAGCGTCGTCGTGATGATCGTCGATCCGCCCGGCGAGCCCAGGGCCAGCATCGGCTCCCCGTCCCTGAGCACGATCGTCGGCGCCATCGACGACCGCGGCCGCTTGCCCGGTTCGACCCGATTGGGGTCGGCGGGGTCGTCCGCGTCCGTCGTGAAGTCGGTGAGCTCGTTGTTGAGGAGGAACCCGCGGCCGGGGACCGTGATGCCCGATCCGCCGGTCTGCTCGATCGTCAGGGTGTAGGAGACGACGTTGCCCCACTTGTCCGCCGTGGTCAGGTGCGTCGTCGAGACGTTCTCGGTGTCCTCCCTCTCCTCCCATTCACTCGTCGACGAGGGGCACCGACCGTCGTAGTCGGAGACTTCGCCCGGGTCGAGGGGCTTGCTCGCCGCGGCACCCGGATCGAGCAGGCAGGCCCGCTCGGCCCCGAACACCGGATCGGTGAGCGCCGCGATGGGCACGTCGACGAAGGCGGGATCGCCCACGTACCTGCCGCGATCGGCATAGGCGAGGGCGCTGGCCTCGAGGTAGTGATGCTGGGCATCGGCGGCCGACATGCGCGAGAGCGTGAACTCGTCGAGGATGTTCAGGGCCTCCCCGACCGTGGTCCCGCCGCTGCTCGAGGGCGCCATTCCGTAGACGTCGAGCCCGCGGTAGCTGACCTTCGTCGGCTCCTGCTCGAGGACCTCGTAGGCGGCCAGGTCCTCCATCGTCATCTCGCCGGGCGGAACCGGCAGGTCGGTGTCCGCGGACACCGGTGGCGCCTGGACGGTCTCGGAGATCTCCTCGGCGAGCTCTCCGGAGTAGAACTCCTCGACACCGTCCTCGGCCAGCGTCCGATAGGTGTCGGCGAGGTCGTGGTTCTTCATGGTGTCGCCGACCCGCGGGGCGTCGCCGCCGGGCAGGAAGAGCTGGGCGGAGGAGTCGAAGGCCGCGAAGCGCTCCTTGTTGTCCAGGGTCTGCTCCCGGAACGTCTCGTCGACGACGAAGCCGCGCTTGGCGGTCGTGATCGCCGGCTGCAGCGCCTTCCGCAGGCTCAACGTCCCCCACTCGTCGAGGGCCCGCTGCCACGTCGCGGGCGTGCCGGGGACACCCACAGCCACCCCGCTGGTGACGAGCTCGGGGGAGAAGGGGTAGCGCTCGCCGGTGGCGGGATCGATGAAGTCCTGCTGGGTCAGGGCAAGCGGCGCCGTCTCCCGGCCGTCGAGCGTGCTCACCTCACCGGACTTCGCGTCGTAGTACACGAAGTACCCGCCGCCGCCGATGCCCGCACTAAAGGGCTCGGTCACCCCGAGGGTGGCGGCCGCCGCGACCGCGGCGTCGACGGCGTTGCCTCCCCTGCGCAGCACCGATAGCGCCGCCGCCGAGGCGTCCGGGTCGACGGTGCTCACCGCGCCGCCGGAGCCGGTGGCGGTCGCCTGCTTGCCGCCCGGGCGCCCGTCCGCCGCGGCGGGCGCGAGGCCGAATGCGGACAGGGTCAGCGCCACGCACGCGGCCAGTGCTGCCGATCGTCTCCTCATGGTCGTTCTCCTCATCGAGCTCGTCGCGCCGACGACCGTCGGAACGGGACTGGGGACGCCACCAGACTATGACGCGGATCACGCGAAATCGCGGAGCCCCGACCCCGCGAGTCGGCGGGAACACGTCGGGAATAAGTCGGGCCGGGCGTGGTTGTACCCGGTATGAGTGAACTTCGCACCCTGACCCTGGGGGCCGGCTGCTTCTGGTGCCTCGACGCGGTCTACCAGCGGACGACGGGAGTCACCTCGGTGATCTCCGGCTACACCGGCGGGCACACGCCGAACCCCACGTATCGCGAGGTCTGCTCGGGGACGACCGGCCACGCCGAGGCGCTCCGGGTCACCTTCGACCCGGGGATCGTGCCCACCGAGGTCATCCTCGGCCTCTTCTTCACCGGCCACGATCCCACGAGCCTCAACGCCCAGGGCTACGACGTCGGCACCCAGTACCGGTCGGCGATGTTCTACTCCGATGAGGAGGAGAGGGCGGAGTTCGCCCGCGCCATCGACGACGCGCAGAGGCATTTCGACCGGCCGATCGTCACGACCCTCGAGCCGCTCGGCGTCTTCCACGACGCCGAGGACGTCCACCAGGACTTCTACACGAACTACCGCGACAACGGCTACTGCCGCGTCATCATCGACCCCAAACTGTCCCGGGCGCGCAGGGACTTCGCCGAGTGGGTGAGCTGAATGGGGAAGAAGAAGGCCTGCGCGAAGAAGGACCCGAAGAACAAGGGCGCGAAGCACGATTCGCAGAAGCGCGAGCGCGCCCGCGCCCTCTTCCTCGGCGGAGAGACCGGGCCGTGGGCGAAGAAGCTCGCCGAGGCCCATGACGCCGAGGCATCCGACAGCGCCCACGCGCCCCGCGGGGCGGACCGCGCACCGGCCGTGAGCCCGGGACCCGACTACTCGGCGCCCACGTCGATCGACATCGTCGCCGATCCGGTCCTCCACGCGCTCTCGACCCGGCGGTCGATCTCGAAGGTCGGACCCGAGACCCCCAACGACGCGGACCTGCGCGAGATCATCCGCGCGATCTCCTCGGTCGCCGACCACAAGGGACTGCGGCCCTGGCGCTTCCTCATCATCCGCGGCGACGATCGGCTGCGCCTCGGCGAGGCCCTCGACCAGGCGGCCGGGGAGCGGCGCAGGCCCGGCGAGGTCAACGAGAAGCCGCTGCGGGCCGAGCTCCTCCTCGCCCTCGTCTCCTCCCCGCGCCCCAACCCGAAGGTCCCCGAGTGGGAACAGCACGCCACCGCCGCCGGTGCCGGGCACCTCCTCGAACTCGCCCTGTGGCAGGCCGGCTGGGGCGTGATGTGGCGCTCGGGCACCCTGGCCAACGCCCCCGAGGTCCGCCGTCTCCATCGCCTCGGCAAGGACGAGCTGCTCATGGGCTGGTTCTACATCGGCTCCGTCCCCGAGTCGTACCGGGACCGACTCTCCCGCAGCACCCGGCCGCTGCCCGACCCCGAGCAGTTCCTCGACACCCTCTGAAGGATCCCCGCACCCCAGTGAAGAACCACGACGAGACCGCAGACGAGCCGACCCCCTCCGAGGAGGACCGCAGCACCCCCGCGGACGCGACGACGAAGCTGCCCCGGGAGATCCATGTCCTCGTGGCCGCCGCGTTCATCGTCGCCATCGGCTACGGGATCATCGCCCCGGTGCTGCCGCAGTTCGCGGCGAGCTTCGACTTCGGCGTCACCGCGGCGACGATCGTCGTCTCGTCGTTCGCCTTCTTCCGCTTCGTCTTCTCCCCGACCTCCGGGCGCCTCGTCGACGCCTTCGGCGAACGTCGCATCTACATCGCGGGCCTGCTCATCGTCGCCGCCTCCACCGCGGCCGTCGCCTTCGCCCAGGACTACTGGCAGCTGCTCGTCTTCCGCGGCCTCGGAGGGATCGGGTCGACGATGTTCAGCGTCTCGGCGATGGCGCTCATCATCCGGCTCGCTCCCGTCGACGCCCGCGCCAAGGCCTCGAGCACCTATGCGACCGCGTTCCTCGTCGGCAACATCGCCGGACCCGTCCTCGGCGGGGCCATGGCCGGCTGGGGCATGCGCGTGCCGTTCGTCATCTACGCGATCGGTCTCGTCCTCGCCGCCCTCGTCGTCCGCGTCTTCCTCGCCTCCACCGCCGCAGAGGGATCCGCGACGAAGTCGGGCCGCGCCCGCGTCGACGCCCTCGGGGACGCTCCCGTGCAGGAGGTGATGACCTTCCGGCAGGCCTGGTCCGACTCCGCCTACCGGGCCGCGCTGCTCTCGGCATTCGTCCAGGGGTGGTCGGCGATGGGCATCCGGGTGGCCATCTACCCCCTGTTCGCGATCCAGGCGCTGCGCGCCGACACCGCGGTCGCGGGGCTGGCGCTGACGATGTTCGCGATCGGCAACGCCTCGGCCGTCGCGGTCGTCGGCCGCTTCGCCGACGCCCACGGCCGCAAGCCCTTCATCCAGTGGGGGCTGCTCATCCTCGGCGTGACCACCGCGGCGCTGGGCTTCACCGACTCGATCTGGCTGTTCTTCGTCCTCTCCGTCGTCGCCGGCATCGGGTCCGGGCTGGCCAACCCCGCCCAGCAGGCGGCCGTCGCCGATGTCATCGGCCGGGACCGGAAGGGCGGGCGCGTGCTCGCGAAGTACCAGATGGCCCTCGACGGCGGCGCCATCCTCGGACCCATCATCGCCGGTGCAATTGTCGACCGCTTCGACTACTCGTGGGCGTTCGTGCTCACCGGACTCCTCGGCATCATGGCCGCCGCCTACTGGATCACCGGCCGCGAGACCCGACCGCAGACGAAGCGATAAAGTCGGCATGTGAGCTTCCTGACCCGACTGAGCCTGCAGAACCGAGCGCTCATCGCCCTCATCTCCGTCGTCGCCGTGATCTTCGGGGTCATCGGCGCAGGCGCGCTCAAGCAGGAGCTGTTCCCCTCACTCGAGAACCCCGAGGCGACGATCAGCGCGAACTACGAGGGGGCGACGCCGCAGGCCGTCGAACGCGAGGTCACGATCCCGCTCGAAGGAGCGATCGGCGCCCTGCCCGAGGTCGAGGACATCTCCTCGGTGTCCTCGGCCGGCAGCTCCTCGATCACCGTGAGCACGAAGTACGGGGAGAACTCCGACGACGTCGTCCGCGCCATCCAGAGGGCGATCGCCGAGGTCGAGACCACCCTGCCCGAGGGCGTCGAGCCCTCCGTGTTCACCGCCGGGACGGACGACATCCCGGTCCTCGCGCTGTCAGTGACCTCCGACGCCGACCCCGCGCGGCTCGCCTCCGACCTCGAGGACATCGTCACGCCGGAACTGACGAAGGTCGAGGGCGTCTCCCAGGTCTCGATCGCCGGAACCCGGGGCAGCCAGGTCGAGATCCGCATCCGCCGCGGCGACCTCGAGGACCGGGGCGCGAGCCTCGACGAGATCGCCGGGATCCTCCAGGCCAACGGCGTCCCCGCCTCGGCGGGGGACCTGCGCACCGACGACGGAGCCGCGCCGGTCGAGGTCGGTGAGCGCCTCCGCTCGGTCGAGTCGATCGAGGACCTCGTCGTCACCGGCACCGACGGCCCGATCCGGCTCGCCGAGGTCGCCGACGTCCGCCTCGCCGACGAACCCGCCACGTCGATGTCACGCACGAACGGTCGCCCCTCACTGTCGATCTCGATCATGAAGGAGTCCGACGCCAACACCGTCGACGTCTCCCATGCGGTGGCCGAGGAGCTGCCCGACCTCGAACGGGTGATGGGTGGGAACACCGAATTCGTCCCCGCCTTCGACCAGGCCCCGTTCATCGAGCAGTCGATCCACGACCTCCTCGAGGAGGGGCTGCTCGGCCTGGCCTTCGCGGTCCTCGTCATCCTCGTCTTCCTCCTGTCCGTGCGCGCGACGCTCATCACCGCGATCTCGATCCCGCTGTCCCTGCTCATCGCGCTCATCGGACTGTGGATGGGCGGGGAGACGCTCAACATGCTCACCCTCGGGGCGCTGACGATCTCCGTCGGCCGAGTCGTCGACGACTCGATCGTCGTCATCGAGGCGATCAGGAGACGGCACGCGGCAGGCGGGGAGAAGTCCCGGAACATCCTCGCCGCCGTCGCCGAGGTCGCCGGGGCGATCACCGCCTCGACCCTGACCACGGTGGCCGTGTTCCTGCCCCTGGCCTTCGTGTCCGGGCAGACGGGGGAGATGTTCCGGCCCTTCGCGCTCACCGCCACGATCGCCCTGCTCTCGAGCCTGTTCGTCGCCCTGACGATCGTCCCCGTCCTCGCCCACTGGTTCCTGCGCCGACGCGAATCGCGGGTGCGGCTGACGACGGAGGAGCGCGCCGAGGTGCGCCGGGCCAGGACCCGGATGCTCGCGGCGTGGCGAGCCGAGGCGAAGGCCGCGAAGGCGGCGGCGAAGCGGCACAGCATCCTCGACTCCGCGCGCCACGACGCCCCGGGGCCGGCACCCGAGCCCGCCCGCACCGCCGCCGAGGTCGACGAGCTCGCCGCGCTCAACTCCCCGGTGACCCGACTGCAGAGGAGCTACCTCCCGGTCATCGCCGCCTCGACGAAGCACCCGGTCCTCACGGTTCTCGTCGCGCTCGCCGTCCTCGCCGGGACCTCGCTGATGATCCCGCAGCTGAAGACCGAGCTGTTCGGAGACACCGGCCAGGACAGCCTCCAGGTGTCGCAGACCTTCGCCCCGGGAACCGACCTCGCCGAGGCCGACGTCCAGGCCGGGAAGGTCGAGGAGATCCTCGCCGCCGACGAGCGGATCGAGTCCTACCAGGTGTCCGTGGGGGAGTCGAGCTTCGGCTTCAGCACCGGCGGCGGCATCACCGGCAGCCACATCGTCACCGTCGCCGACGGCAGTCAGGCTCAGGCCGTCTCCGCAGATCTGCAGGAGAGGTTCGACGAGCTCGAGGGAGCCGGACAGGTCGAGGTCGTCAGCGGCAGCTCGGCACCGGGATCGCAGACCATCGACGTCACGCTCACGGCCACCGACCCCCAGCTGCTCGAGGACTCCACCGCGCAGGTCGTCGAGCGGCTCGAGCAGGTCGAGACCATCCAGACGGTGACCAGCGACGTCGCCGCCGTCCAGCCCGTCATCGAGGTCCGCGTCGACCATGAGGCCGCCGCCGAGGAGAACCTCACCGAAGCCGCGATCGGCCGGCACGTCCAGCGGGCGATCGACGGGGAGCACATCGGCGAGGTCGTCATCGACGACATCTCCCACTCCGTCCTCCTCTTCGACCGCAGCGCCGACACCGCCGAGAGCCTGCGCGACCTGCGGATCCCCGGCAGGCCCGAGACCCCCGCCCCGACCGCGGACGCCCCGACCGGGCCGGGAGCCGGCGGTGCGGCGGTCGACGGGACCCCGGCGATCGGCGACGACACCGGGGCGGCGCCGGGCACCCGGCCGCGGACCATCGCGCTGTCCGAGGTCGCCGAGGTCAGGGAGGTGATGACCGCGCCGACCATCCGCCACACGAACAGCCAGCGCTCGACCACGGTGTCGGTGACGCCCGCCTCCGACGACCTCGGTGCCGTCTCCGCCGCCGTCGAGTCCGCCGTGGGCGAGGTCGACCTGCCCGCCGAGGTCTCCGTCGCCACCGGCGGCGCCACCGCCGAGCAGGAGGACGCCTTCTCCCAGCTCGGACTGGCGATGCTCGCGGCGATCCTCATCGTCTTCGTCATCATGGTCGCGACCTTCAAGTCCCTGGCGCAGCCGCTCATCCTCCTCGTCTCGATCCCGTTCGCGGCGACCGGATCGCTCGCCGCCCTCCTGCTCACCGACACGCCGCTGGGGCTGACGTCGATGATCGGCCTGCTCATGCTCATCGGCATCGTGGTGACGAACGCGATCGTGCTCATCGACCTCATCAACCACTTCCGCGCCCGCGGAGCCCCGTTGCGTGCCGCCGTCGTCCACGGGGCCCGGCTGCGCTACCGTCCGATCCTCATGACCGCGGCCGCGACGATCTTCGCCCTCGTCCCCATGGCCCTGGGGATGACCGGCGGCGGGGTCTTCATCTCGAAGCCGCTGGCCGTCGTCGTCATCGGCGGCCTCGTCAGCTCGACCCTGCTCACCCTGATCCTCGTCCCCGTCCTCTACCTGCTCCTCGAGACGGCGAAGGAGCGCCGGGCCGAGAGACGTCGGGTCGCCGACATGGCCCGCGGCGAGGTCCTCGATGCCGCCGAGGCGCGCGCGGAGGACGCGAGCCCATGACCGACGGGACTCTCACCCGCTCCCAGCGCTCCCGGCTGTGGTTCGAGCTCGGCCTCGTCGCAGCCCTGTCGCTGGGACAGTCGGCGGTCTACGCCCTCGTGCGCCTGGCCGACATCGTCTCCCGGGGCCCGATCGGCGACGCCGAGGCGAAGCTCAACACCAGCCAGTCGCCGCGACCCGCCTTCGACCTCGTCTACCAGCTGCTCGGGATCGGGTTCGCCCTCGTCCCGGTCGTCCTCGCCCTCTACCTGCTCAGCCGCGATGACGACGAGACCGGACTGACCGCCCGCCTCGGCGTCGACGGCGACGGCGCCCGCCACCTGCGCGACCTCGGACAGGGGGCCGTGCTCTTCGGGGTCATCGGCGCAGGCACCCTGCTCGTCTACGCCGGCGGCAGGGCGCTCGGGATCACCGCCGAGGTGCAGCCGGCCAACCTCGGCGACCACTGGTGGACGGTCCCGGTGCTGCTGCTCGCCGCCGCGAAGAACGGCCTCCTCGAAGAGGTGCTCATCTTCGGCTTCGGGGCCACGAGACTGCGCAGCCTCGGCTGGGGGCCGTGGGCCATCATCGCCTCCCTCGCGCTCTTCCGCGCCAGCTACCACCTCTACCAGGGCATCGGCCCGTTCCTCGGCAACGTCGCGATGGGCATCGTCTTCGGCTGGTGGTTCCTGCGCCGGGGCAGACTGGCCCCGCTGGTCTGGGCGCACTTCCTCATCGACGCCGTGGGCTTCCTGGCCCCGGGGATCCTCGACCTCGTCGACCCCGGCTGACCTGGTTCACCGCGCGTTCATCTGCCGGTGGGGAGCGGTTGACCTGGCAGTGACACCCTCGCACAGGTGTGCCCGGCGCCCCGGGGGACCGAACGATCCCTGCGGGCGGGCGGGATGAGCGAATCGAGACGAGGAGAGAACCGATGGCACCCCTGCGCGAACTTCTGCCCATGGCCGGTCATGTGCGCGGCAAGCGAAGCCCTGTCACCTGCGCGCTGAAATGCGACAACGCCTGCACCAAGGCGATCTGCAACACCTCCGGCAACGGCTACTTCCGCGACATCGTGGGAGCACAGCTGAGCCGGCGCTCCCTCCTCGGCGCCTCCGCCGCGGGCGCCCTGGCGATCGCCGTGACCACCGCGCCCAGTCCGACCGCCCGGGCCGCGGCCGCCGCGACCGGCACCCTCGACTTCACCGCCATCGACCCGGTCCACTACGAAGTCGACGAGTTCGTCGTCCCCTCGGGGTACTCCTGGCACCCGGTCGTGCGCTGGGGCGACCCGCTGTTCCCCGACTCCCCGAAGTTCGACCCCGAGAACCAGACCGTCGACGCGCAGCGGAGGCAGTTCGGGTACAACAACGACTTCCTCCAGATCCAACTCGACGAGACCGGCGACGAGAACCGGGCGGTCCTGTTCGCCAACCACGAGTACACCAATGACGCCATCATGTTCCCCGAGGACATGGACGAGGCGACGAAGCGGGCGATCAGCCGGGACGCGCACGGCCTGACCGTCGCCGAGCTCGTCCGCGCGGACAGGTCGAGCCCGTGGCGGGTCGACGTCAACGGCCGCCGCAACCGCCGATTCCTCATCGACACCGAATACGCCTTCACCGGTCCCGCCGCCGGATCCGACCTGCTCCGCACCAAGGAGTACCCGCAGGGCGACAGGGCGCAGGGCACGCTGGGCAACTGCTCGGGCGGACTGACCCCGTGGGGGACGCTGGTCTCCGGCGAGGAGAACTTCAACTCCTACTTCACGGCGGCCGGCACCTCGGCGGCGGAGAAGCGCTACGGGCTGACCAGCGAACCCTCCGCCTACGGCTGGGAGGAGGACCTGCCGCGCTTCGACACGACCAACCCCGGGTTCGGCAACGAGGCCAACCGGTTCGGCTGGATCGTCGAGGTCGATCCCTGGGACCCGGAGTCGACCCCGCTCAAGCACACGAGCCTCGGCCGGTTCAAGCACGAGGGCGCGAACATCACGATCTCCACGTCCGGCCATGCCGTGGCCTACATGGGCGACGACGAGAAGTTCGACTACCTCTACAAGTTCGTGTCCAAGGGCAAGTACCGGGAGGGCGATCGCGCCCACAACATGACCCTGCTGTCCGAGGGCGACCTGTACGTCGCGAAGTTCACCGGCAACTCGCCGGCCGCCGAGATCGACGGCAGCGGAGGGGTCCCCGCGGACGGCGCGTTCGACGGCAGCGGGCAGTGGCTGCCGCTGGTCAAGAACGGCAGGTCGCGGGTCGCGGGGATGTCCGTCGCCGAGGTGCTCGTCAACGCCCGCCTCGCCGCCGACAAGCTGGGCCCGACGAAGATGGACAGGTGCGAGGACGTCGAGCCCAACCCCGTCAACGGCCGGGTCTACGTCGCCTGCACGAACAATTCCGACCGCGGGAAGTCCGGCAGGGCCGGGGCCGACGAAGCCAATCCGCGCACCGAGAACCGCGACGGGCACGTCATCGAGATCAGCGAGCGCGGGAACAACCACGCGGGCACGACCTTCGACTGGAACCTGCTGCTCGTGTGCGGCGATCCCCGGCAGGGGGACGCCACCTACTTCTCCGGCTTCCCCGCCGATCAGGTCTCGCCGATCTCCTGCCCGGACAACGTCACCTTCGACTCGGCCGGCAACCTGTGGATCTCCACCGACGGCGCTCCCGACGGCATCGGCTACTGCGACGGGCTGTTCAGGGTCACCCTCGAGGGCCGGTCACGGGGCCGCGTCGAGCAGTTCCTCTCGGTCCCGCGCGACGCCGAGGTGTGCGGCCCGGTCATCCACGACGCCGACTCCTCGGCGTTCGTCGCCGTCCAGCACCCGGGCGAGGACGGGACCTGGACCGAGCAGAACTCGCGCTTCCCCGACTACGTCGACGCCACCGACGTAGAGAAGGGCGTCGCCGCGCTGCCGCGCCCGACGGTCGTCCAGGTGCTCAGGGACTGACGCCGCCGTGACGGAGAAGAGGCGAGAACGGGAGGATCCCGCTCTCGCCTCTTTCCCGAGGTGCTGTCGCTCAGATGACGACGAGCCCGTTCTTCTCCGTCCGGAACGCCACGGACATGATGCCCGGCGTGCCGTGGGGAGCCGACCAGTCGATGCTGATCTCGGGCAGGGGCTTGGGGTCCTGGGTGCCCAGCCAGTCGCGCAGGCGGTCGCGATCGCCCGCGATCTGCAGGGTGTCGATCGCGACGCCGGCGTTCGTCCTGTATGCCGAGGGATGCTCGGACGAGTCCGCCGACCACTTGATGAAGAACGGCAGCTGCGGATCGGCGAGGAGGCCCTTGACGCCGATCTGCAGCCAGCGCAGCTCACGGCCGGACTCCGGGGTCCGGTTCCCGTCGACGGCCTTGCGCTGCAGACGCTGCTCGACCTCGCCGAGGTCGTCGACGGACACGCACCAGCCCATCCAGCCGCCGCCGAGCTCGGAGCGGGCGCGGACGGCCTGGCCGAAGGGGGTGGACAGGGCGGCCGGGTGCTCGAGGGCCTCGACGACCTCGAGGTAGTGACCGCGGGCAAGGGGGAAGATCAGGTTTCTCGTGCCGAACCGAGGATGGACGCCGCCGTCATAGGGCGTGACGCCCAGCTTGTCCGCAATCCTCTCGGCCGTCGCGACGTACCCATCGGGTTCACTGGCGAAGGACACATGATCGAGTTTCATGTCTCGAGAATCGCATAACCAAGCTCACACTTCTTATTAGGCTGACCTAATTCGCGAGGAAAGGGATGTGGCAACGAGTGTTGTCGTCGGCCGGGGCCGGACGCGCGACCGCCCGGATGCGGGCATCCGGGCGGTCGGGCAGTGCGGGGAGATCGGGCTCAGTGGGCGTCCTTGAAGCGCGCGATGGACGCCTCGACCTCGGCCTCGGCCTCCGCGCGGCCGACCCACTTGGAGCCCTTGACGTACTTGCCGGGCTCGAGGTCCTTGTAGCGGGTGAAGAAGTGCTCGATGGAGTCGAGGGTGAACTTGTCGACGTCGGACACGTCCTGGATCGACTCCCACCGGGGGTCGCCGGCGGGCACGGCGAGCACCTTGTCGTCGCCGCCGGCCTCGTCCTCCATCTGGAACATCCCGACCGGCCGGACATCGACGAGGACCCCGGGGAACAGCGGCTCGGGAAGCAGCACGAGGACGTCGAGGGGATCGCCGTCGTTGCCGAGGGTGTCCTCGATGAACCCGTAGTCGGCCGGGTACTGCATCGAGGTGTAGAGGTACCGGTCGAGCTTGACCCGACCCGTCTCGTGGTCGACCTCGTACTTGTTGCGCTGGCCGCGCGGGATCTCGATCGTGGCCAAGAGTTCCATGCTGCTCCTTCAATCGGGGTGCGTGAGAGGACTTTCGGATTGCGTCACTAGAATAGAGCCTACAAGTCCCAGCGACGACCACCGGCAGAGCCACCACAGAACGGGAGCCCGAGAGTGAACGAGAAGCGGTCGCCGAAGAAGCTCGTCCTGGGCGCGGTGGCCGGCGCCCTCGGCCTCGGCCTCGTCGGCTACGCCGCCGCGGACGCCCTCGACGCGACCGGCGACCTCCCCAGCTTCCTCACCCTCGAGGCGCCCATCGAGGTCCAGACGGTGCCCGAACCCCGGGCCCGGGCCGCCGAGGTGCCCGAACCCGCCTCGGCGCTCGACGAATCCGCGCCCCGGCCGACCGCACTCGTCGCCACGGTCGAGGACATCCTCTCCTCCTCCGAGGCCGGTGACCTCGGCATCGAGATCAGGGACGCCCTGAGCAACGAGGTGCTCTACGCCAGGGGAGAGGACAGGGGACGCACCCCCGCCTCGGTGACGAAGGTCCTCACCGGGGCCGCGGCGCTCCTGGAGATCGGCGGTGAGGAGCGGCTGAGCACCTCCACCGAGTTCGACCCCGCCACCGCGACCCTCACGCTCAGGGCCGGAGGTGACCCCCTCCTCGGCGCGGGCGAGTCGCGGCCGAGCGCCGTCAACGGCCGGGCGGGACTGCGCACGCTCGCGGTCGAGACCGCGCAGCGCCTGCAGGAGCAGGGCATCGGGGAGGTCGCGCTGCGCCTCGACACCTCCCGCTACAGCGGACCCGACTTCCACTCCGGCTGGTCGCGCGAGGACATCGGCAAGGGGATCATCACCCCCATCCAGCCGCTGATGATCGACACCGGGTACCTCGGCACGGGGGAGTGGCGTCCGCGCAGCGAGCATCCGGCCGAGGACGCGTTCGCCGTGTTCTCCAAGGAGCTCGGGGCCGCCGGGATCACCGTCACCGACGACCCGACCATCCCCGCCGCCACGGCGGGGACCATCGCGAGCCCGACGGCCGCGCCCGCCCTGGAGGGAACAGTTGCCGCAGTCGAGTCCGCGACGATCTCGGAGCTCGTCGAATACGCTCTCGTCCACAGCGACAACGTCGTCGCCGAGGTGCTCGGGCGGGAGGTCGCGATCGCCTCGGGGCAGCCGGGAACCGCGGAGGCGGCCCCGGCCGCGGTGCTCGCGGCCCTCGAGGAGTCGGCGGACCTCGGGCAGACCCACCTCGAGGACACATCGGGGCTGACGTACGCGAACCGGATCTCCCCGCACGACCTCACCGGCGTCCTGCAGGCCTCCGTCGTCGCCGAGGACTCCCTGTCAGGGCTCCTCGGCCACATGCCGGTGGGCGGGCTGACCGGGACCCTGTCGACCCGGTTCACCGACGACGAGTTCGCCGCCGGACTCGTGCACGCGAAGACCGGGACGCTGTCCACGGTGACCTCCCTGGCCGGCGGGGTCCTCGACCGCGACGGCCGGTACCTGGTATTCACCCTCCAGGTCGACGAAGTGAAGAAGGGCGAGACATTGGACGCACGGAAGACCATCGACGACATCGTCACGGCGCTCGCGAACTGCGGCTGCCGATGATCATCGACGAGAGGATCGCGGCGCGCGCCGCGAAGGAGCTCGTCCCCGCCGCGCGCGTCCCCGACCGCGACGAGCTCAGGGAGCTCGTCACCGGGCTCAAGGACAATGCGCTCACCGCCCAGGACCTCGTCGTCGACTCGTTCCTCCTCGAGCCCGGGCACGCCGACGACGTGCGGGGCCGGCTGGCCGCCGGCTCCGTGCTCGTCCTCGACCAGCTCGGGTGGATCAGGGCCAACGCGCAGTCGCTCAACGGACTCGTCGACGTCACGGCCCTGCCCTCACCGCCGGGGCCCGCGACGAGGGCGGCCGCCGCGCTCGAGCTCGCGTCCGTCATGTCCCTGCTCTCGACCCGGGTCCTCGGCCAGTTCGACCCCTTCGCCGAGGAGACCGGGCGGCTGATGTTCATCGCCCCCGCCGTGCTCGCCGCCGAGGAGGCGATGGACGTCGACCGCCGCGACTTCCGGATGTGGGTCGCACTCCACGAAGCCACCCATCAGGTGCAGTTCGCCGCCGCGCCCTGGCTGCGCGACCACATGCGCGAACTCCTCTCCCGGCTCGTGTCCGCGCCGCTGCGCTCGCCGAGCTTCTCCTCCCTGGCCGAGGTGTTCGCGACCGCGGCGCGGATCGTCAGGGGCGAGGCGAGCATGCTCGACTTCGTCACCGACGAGGACATGCGCTCGGCCCTCGCTGAGGCCTCCGCGGTGCTCAGCCTGCTCGAGGGGCACGCCGACGTCGTCATGGACGAGGTCGGCCGCGACGCCATCGGCAGCGTCGGCACTCTGCGCCGGCGCTTCGAGGCCCGCCGCGACGCGGGACAGGGCTTCCTCTCGAACCTCCTCGGCATGAAGCTCAAACTCGCCCAGTACCGCGACGGCGCGAGGTTCGTCCGCGCAGTCCGCCGAGAGGTCGGGCAGACCGGCTTCTCCGCCATCTACGCAGCTCCCGCGCACCTGCCGACGAGCGCGGAGATCCAGACCCCGCGGCTGTGGCTGGACCGTGTCCACGGGTGAGGGCGCTCGCCGACCGACCCTCGACCCCGCCAGCGCGGCGATCCGCACGGCGGTGCGCGAGGCGCTGACCGCGCACCCGGACGGGGCGGCGTGCCGGGCGTCGCGGGCGGCGCGGGCGGCGAGCCGATCTGCGCCGCAGGTGATCGTCGCGGTCTCCGGGGGAGCGGACTCGATGGCGCTGCTGTCGGCCTGCGCCTTCCTCCACCGCCGGGGCGAGCTGAGGGCCCGTGCCGTGTGCGTCGACCACGGACTCCAACCCGGGTCCGCCGAGGTGGCCGAGCGCGTCCGCGCCACCGCCTCCGAGTGGGGCGTGGACACCGAAGTCGTGGCGGTCGAGGTGACCGGCGGTCTCGAGGGGCTCGAGGCCGCCGCCCGGACCGCGCGCTACCGCGTGCTCGAGGACGCGCGGCGCCGCAGCGGGGCGAGCTGGGTGCTCACCGCCCACACGAGGAACGACCAGGCCGAGACCGTCCTCCTCGGGCTCCTGCGCGGATCCGGGACGCGGTCGCTGGCGGGCATGGCCCCGACCACGGGCCGCATCCTGCGCCCGCTGCTCGGGCTCGACCGCGCCCTCACGGAGGCCTCGTGCCGGGCCCAGGGCATCGCGGTGTGGGACGACCCGATGAACGCCGACGCCGCATTCGCACGCGTGCGGGCCCGGACCCTGCTCGCCCGCCTCGAGGCCGAGCTCGGTCAGCCGATCACCGCGAACCTCGCCCGCACCGCGGACCTGTGCCGGGCCGACGCCGACTGCCTCGACGAGTGGGCCGAATCAGTGCTCGAGCAGCTGACGGGCCGCGCCGAGACGCGTCCGGACGAGATGGGTCTCGCCGGACTGGGCGTCCTCGACGACGCCATCCTCAGCAGGGTGCTGCGGTCCTGGCTCCTGTCCCTCGGAGTCCCGGCCCAGAACCTCGGCGCCGAGAGGATCGCCGATCTGTGCCGACTGGTCCGGACCCGAGTGGGACGGGGGCCGACGCGGCTCTCCCTGCCCGGAGACACCGAGGTCGTCGTCGGCCGCGACCGCCTGAGGTTCCGCACGGTCGACGTGCCCTGACGCCGGGTCAGTGCACTCCCGCCTCAGCGGATTCCGCCGAGGAGCTCACCGCCCGAGGCGACGAGCACCCCGCCGCGGTAGACGTCGCGGTCGGCGGGAGCGTCCATGATCGCCGAGGTGACCGTGTCGGAGTCGACGAGGAGGAAGTCCGCTCGCGCGCCGGTCCCGAGACCGAACTCCGAGTCGGCGGTCAGCGGGGTCCCGTCGGGCCGGGCCCCGGCCATCACCTGCGCACCCCCGCGCGAGGCGATGTCGAGGCAGGCCTCGATGTCCTCGTCACGGCGGAAGCCGTTCGTGAACGCCAGCTGCCACGTCCGCCGGAGCAGGTCCCCGTCGCCGTAGGGGCTCCAGTAGTCGCGCTGGCCGTCCTCGCCGAGGCCCACGGCCACCCGGTGCTCGGCGAGGAGGCGCTGCGGCAGGCACCCCTTGGACGGGGCGACGGTCGTGCACGAGATGCCCGCCTCGGCGATGAGCTCGACGAGGCGGCGGACCTCGGGCTCGGGGTTCGTGTGCAGGGCGAAGGCATGCGAGATCGTCACCCGGCCGGCCAGTCCCAGCGTCCGGGTCCGGTGGGCGATCTCCTCGATCGACCACGCCCCGGCGCTCCCGCCCTCGTGGAGGTGGATGTCGGCGCCCTTTCCATGCTTCTCGGCCAGGGAGAACACGATGTCGAGGTGCCTGACCGGGTCGCGGTCGTACTGCAGCGGATCGAGCCCGCCGATGAGGTCGGCCCCCTCGCTCAGAGCGGTGTCGAGAAGCTCGCGGACCCCGCTCTCCCGGACGATCCCCGCCTGCGGGAAGGCGACGATCTGGGAGTCGAGGACGTCGGCATGGGCGGCGAGCGCCTCCCGCACGCCCTCGAACCGCTCGAGGCGGCAGTCGCCGTCGATCTGGGTGTGCGAGCGGATCCGCACCCCTCCCGAGGCGACGATGGCGGCGATCGCGAAGGAGGCCTGGTCGCGCACGCTGCGCTCGCCGTGCCGCCAGTTCACGCGGTCATTCATGATGTATCCGTGGAGGGTGCCGTCCGCGGTGTGCGGGCGGAACGTCTGGCCCATCCGGTTCGAGTCGAGATGCGCGTGCACATCGCCGAGCCCCGGCAGCAGCAGGCGCCCGCGACCGTCGATCCGCGTGTCGTCAGCCGCGCGCTCGGCGTCCCGGTCGGTGCTCGGACCGCGGTCGGCGCTCGGGGTGATCGCGGCGATCCGCCCGTCGGCGATCTCGACGTCGACGCAGGGGTCGTCGTGGTGGCGGGAGAACAGTCGCACATCGGTGAGCATCGGCATCCTCCCAGGGTAGCGCCTCGGCGGGACAGGGCCGGTGGCGGCGGGCCCGGCCGGATCTGACAGGATGAGGGTCATGATGTCGCAGCCCCCTCATGAACTGAAGACCGGGCGTGGACTCGACGCACTCGCCCTCCTGTGCCTCGTCCTCATCGCCGCCTCCCTGCGGCCCGCGGCGACCTCGCTCGGCCCCGTGCTCGCCGAGGTGCAGTCGGAGTTCGCCCTCCACGAATGGCAGGTCGGGCTGCTCACCGCGCTGCCCGGAGTCTGCTTCGCGGCCTTCGGGCTCGTCGCCATCCCCCTGCTGCGCCGGCTCGGCCTCTTCACGACCCTCGCCCTGTCCTGCGTCCTCATCGGGGCCGGGATCCTCGTGCGCGCCCTCGTCGGCGACTGGACCGGGTTCGCGCTGCTCACGGTGCTCGCGCTCATCGGGATGGCGGTGGGCAACGTCGTCCTGCCCGTCTACGTCAAGGCGCGCTTCCCCGAGCGCGGGCAGCTGGGGTCGACGGTCTTCACGGTGTCCCTGGGGCTCGGGGCGATGTTCCCGTCCCTGTTCACCGCGCCGCTGGCGCAGGACTTCTCCACGTGGCGCGTCGGCCTCGGCGCCTGGGCGCTCATCCCGGTGGCGGGACTCGTCGTCTGGATCGTCCTGCGCGCGGCGCACTCGGTCCCCGTCGTCGGCGCCTCGGCCACCTCGGCGCCGGAGTCGCAGGCCCCCCGCCGGCACATCTTCACCTCCTCCAAGGCACGCTTCATGGCGATGTTCTTCGGGCTGCAGTCGGTCAACGCCTACGTCCAGTTCGGGTGGCTGCCGCAGATCTACCGCGACGCCGGCCTCGACCCGGTGCTCGCGGGAGTGATGATGACGATCGTCACCTTCGGCGGCATCCCCGGCGGCTTCATCGCCCCGCAGATCATCGCCCGCGGCATCCTGCCCAGGACGATCGTCGCGAGCTTCGCCGTCGCCGGGGTCCTCGGCTACCTCGGCCTGCTCGCGATGCCCGCGACCCTTCCGGCCCTGTGGGCGGCCCTGCTATCCTACGCCGGATTCGCCTTCCCCGCCGCCCTGGCGCTCATCACCGCCCGCACCCGGGCGGTGTCCGTGACCGCCCGCACCTCGGCGTTCGTCCAGCCGATCGGCTACGTCCTCGCCGCAGTCTGCCCGCTCGTCGTCGGCGGCCTCCTCGGACTCAGCGGCGGATGGACGGTGCCGCTGCTGTTCATGATCGGCGTCTGCGTCCTCATGGGCATCACCGGGGTCATCGCCGCGGCACCCGGCAGCGTCGACGACGAGCTCTGAGATAATGTAGGAGCGCCGCTTCCGGCACTCGCCCCAGCAAGGAGAATCGAGCAGACGTGGACATCAACGACCTCGGCAACGACATCGAGAAGGTACTTGTCTCCGAAGAGCAGATCGCCGCACGGCTCGTCGAGCTGGCCGCCGCCATCGACGAGGACTACCGGGACAAGGACATCCTGCTCGTCGGCGTCCTCAAGGGCGCCGTCATGGTCATGGCCGACCTCGCCCGCGCCCTGCACTCCCCGGTGAAGATGGACTGGATGGCCGTGTCCTCCTACGGCTCGGGGACGAAGTCGTCGGGCGTCGTGCGCATCCTCAAGGACCTCGACACCGACCTCTCCGACAAGCACGTGCTCATCGTCGAGGACATCATCGACTCCGGGCTGACCCTGTCGTGGCTCGTGCAGAACCTCCGCAGCCGCGGGGCGGCGACGGTCGAGATCTGCACGATGCTGCGCAAGCCCGAAGCGGTCAAGGTCGACATCGACGTCAAGTACGTCGGCTTCGACGTGCCCAACGAGTTCGTCATCGGCTACGGCCTCGACTACGCGGAGAGGTACCGCAACGTGCCGTTCGTCGCGACGCTGGCCCAGCACGTCTACACCTGAGGGTCGCCTGTCAGCGCATTCTGCCGTTCCCAGCGGCAGGGACTAGGCTGTGGGGGATGCTCTCGGGCAGCCGCGGCAGCCTGAGCAGTCAGCCCACATCACTTCCAGAGAGGACCTATGGCCGAGTCGAACAAGCGTCGCCCATTTCTGACCAAGGCGACGAAGGGCCCCTTGATCTGGATCGTCATGGCACTCCTCGTGGTGTCCGTCGGAGCCCTGCTCTTCAGCCGGGTCGGATTCAGCCAGATCGACACCGAGCAGGGTCTGCGGCTGCTCGAGGACAACAAGGTCGAACAGGCGAAGATCGTCGACCGCGATCAGCGCGTCGACCTCACGCTCAAGGACGACCTCGAGATCGAGGGCACCGACTTCGGCAAGAAGGTCCAGTTCTTCTACGTCGAGCAGCGCGGCGATCAGGTGATCGAAGCCGTCGCCGACGCCGAGCCGAGCAAGGGATTCACCGACGAGGTGCCGCAGCAGAGCTGGCTGATGTCGCTGCTGGGCACCCTCATCCCGTTCATCATCATCTTCGTCGTGTTCTGGTTCCTCATCTCGCAGATGAGCGGCGGGAAGATGATGAACTTCGGCAAGTCGAAGGCCAAGCTCGTCAACAAGGAGAACCCCGACGTCACGTTCGCCGACGTCGCCGGCGTCGACGAGGCGCTCGAGGAGCTCGAGGAGATCAAGGAGTTCCTCGCCGAACCCGAGAAGTTCAAGGCCGTCGGCGCCAAGATCCCCAAGGGCGTCCTCCTCTACGGGCAGCCCGGCACCGGCAAGACCCTGCTCGCCAAGGCCGTCGCCGGTGAGGCCGGCGTCCCCTTCTACTCGATCTCCGGATCGGACTTCGTCGAGATGTACGTCGGCGTCGGCGCCTCCCGCGTCCGCGACCTCTTCGAGCAGGCGAAGTCGAACGCCCCCTGCATCATCTTCATCGACGAGATCGACGCCGTGGGCAGGCAGCGCGGCGCCGGGATGGGCGGCGGGCACGACGAGCGCGAGCAGACTCTCAACCAGCTGCTCGTCGAGATGGACGGTTTCGACGTCAAGACGAACGTCATCCTCATCGCCGCGACCAACCGTCCCGACGTCCTCGACCCCGCGCTCCTGCGGCCCGGCCGGTTCGACCGGCAGATCCCCGTCGAGGCCCCCGACATGAAGGGTCGCAAGCACATCCTCGAGGTCCACGCGAAGGGCAAGCCCCTGGCCGACGAGGTCGACCTCGGGCAGGTCGCGAAGCGGACGCCCGGCTTCTCCGGGGCCGACCTCGCCAACGTCCTCAACGAGGCGGCCCTGCTCACGGCGCGCGAGGGCGCCAAGGTCATCGACAACCGGATCCTCGACGAGGCGATCGACCGGGTCATCGCCGGCCCGCAGAAGCGCACTCGCCTGATGAACGACAAGGAGCGCCTCGTCACCGCCTATCACGAGGGCGGGCACGCCCTCGTGGCGGCCGCGATGAATCAGACCGACCCGGTGACCAAGGTGACGATCCTGCCGCGCGGACGGGCGCTGGGCTACACCATGGTCATGCCCGATGAGGACAAGTACTCGACGACCCGCAACGAGCTCCTCGACCAGTTGGCCTACGCCATGGGCGGCCGGGTCGCCGAGGAGGTCGTCTTCCACGATCCCACCACCGGGGCGAGCAACGACATCGAGAAGGCGACGAAAATCGCCCGCAAGATGGTCACCCAGTACGGGATGAGCGAGAAGCTCGGCATGGTGAAGATCGGCGACGACAACTCCGAGCCGTTCGCCGGTCGCGGCATGGGCGGAGGCGACGACCACGGGGACTCGACGCTCTCGGCGATCGACCGGGAGGTCCGGGAGATCATCGACGCCGCCCACGCCGACGCCTACTGGGCGCTCACGCACAACCGCGACGTCCTCGACGACCTCGCCTACCAGCTCCTCGAACGCGAGACGCTCGACCAGGCGCAGCTCGCCGAGATCTTCGCCCCGGTCGTCAAGCGCCCGCAGCGCGACGTGTGGCTGGCCAACGACGAGCGGCCCGTCTCGGAGCGCGGACCCATCGACCCGCCGGTGCGGCTGAATGCCGAGAATGGATCCGAGGCCGGGATCTCGGTGGCGCCGGGAGACGACACGCTGCGACCCGCGGACACCGCGGGACCACCGGCAGGCAGCACCGACGACCAGGGACCGTCCGGCACTCCGGACCCAGACGACAAGGGGAACGCGCACTGATGCCCGAACTCGACGACCTGTCCGCCGCTCTGGACAGCGCCGGACTGCCCGGAGCCGCAGTCGACCAGGAGAGGATCGCAGCCGCGGTGCGCGAGATCCTCATCGCCGTCGGCGAGGACCCCGACCGGGACGGGCTGGTCGAGACCCCGGCCCGGGTCGCCAGGGCCTATGCGGAGATCTTCGCGGGCCTCCACCGCGACCCCTCCGAGGTCCTCGGGGTGACCTTCGACATCGCCCACGAGGAGATGGTGCTCGTCCGCGACATCGACCTCTACTCGACGTGCGAGCACCACCTGGTGCCGTTCCACGGGGTCGCCCACATCGGCTACATCCCGAACAAGCAGGGCAGGGTCACAGGACTGTCGAAGCTCGCCCGGCTCGTCGAGATCTTCGCCCGCCGGCCGCAGGTGCAGGAGCGCCTGACCGCGCAGATCGCCGATGCCCTCGTCGAGCACCTCGAACCGCAGGGAGTCATCGTCGTCGTCGAGGCCGAACACCTGTGCATGACGATGCGCGGAGTCCGCAAGCCCGGGGCCTCGACGATCACCTCGGCGGTGCGCGGACAGCTGCGCGAACCGGCGTCCCGGGCCGAAGCCATGAGCCTCATCCTGCGCTGAGGCCGATCGCGATGTCCGAGACGACCGCACCGACGCAGATCATGGGCGTCCTCAACGTCACCCCCGATTCCTTCTCCGACGGCGGCCGCTTCTTCGACCCCGCGAAGGCTCTCGCGCACGGTCTCGAGATGCTCGAGGCCGGCGCGGACATCCTCGACGTCGGCGGCGAGTCCACCCGGCCGGGCGCGGTCAGGGTCGACGAGGACGAGGAGCTGCGCCGGGTCGTCCCGGTGGTCCGGGAGCTGTCCGCCACCGGCGCCGTGATCAGCGTCGACACGATGCGCGCCCGCGTCGCGGAGGCATCGCTGGCCGCCGGCGCGCACATCATCAACGACGTCTCGGCCGGACTGTCCGATCCGTCCATGCTCGGGGTCGCGGCCGCCGCCGACGTCCCGATCGTCCTCATGCACTGGCGCGGCCACCTCGAGCGCGCCGATGCGACGTTCCACTACGACGATGTCGTCGCCGAGGTGCTCGCCGAGCTGCGTGAGCGCATCCGCGACGCCGGCCGGGCCGGGGTCCGGCCGGAGAACATCATCGTCGACCCGGGACTGGGATTCTCGAAGAACGCCGAGCACAACTGGCAGATCCTGTCCGCCCTCGACGAGTTCGCCCCGCTGGGCCACCGGCTCCTCGTCGCCGCCAGCCGGAAGCGCTTCATCTCCAGCCTGCTCTCGCCCGAGGATCCGACGCTCGCGCTCGAAACCGAGAAGGACCAGGCCACGGCTGTCATCTCCGCCCTCGCCGCTCGTGCCGGCGCGTGGGCCGTGCGCGTCCACGAACCGCGGTCCTCGGCGATCGCCTGCCGGGTCGTCGCCGCCATCGCCGCCCACGCCCGCCGCGGGGAGGCCCATACCCCGGCACCGGAGGGAAGACCATGAGCACACCCGGGCGTCCCGGCGAACCGGACCGCATCGCACTGCGGGGACTGACCGTGCGCGGCAACCACGGGGTCTTCGAGTTCGAGAAGCGCGAGGGCCAGGACTTCGTCATCGACGTCGTCCTGAACACCTCGGTGGCACGGGCCGCCGCCAGCGACGACGTCGCGGACACGATCCACTACGGGCACCTCGCCGAGGACGTCGCGGCGATCGTCGAGGACAACACCTTCGACCTCATCGAGACCCTCGCCGAGCGGATCGCCGAGCACTGCCTGAGCCTGTGCGAGAGCGTCGAGGTCGTCGTCCACAAACCCAGCGCGCCGATCCAGCGCGCCTTCGACGACGTCAGCGTCACCGTCGCGCGCAGCCGCTCCGCGGCGGCCCCGCACAGGAGCACCGGAGGGGAGGCGTCCTCCGGGAGCGCCGAGGCGGTGCTCAGCCTCGGGGCCAACCTGGGCGACCCCCGTGCCACCCTCGACGAGGCCGTCGCGGCCCTCGACCGGCACCCGCGGATCACCGTGCTGCGCCGGTCCTCGCTCTACCTCACGGCACCATGGGGCGGGGTCGAGCAGAACGACTTCCACAACCTCGCCGTCATCGTCGAGACCAGCCTCGAGGCGAAGGAGCTCCTCGCCGTGGGTCAGGGCATCGAGGTCGCCTGCGGGCGGACCCGCGAGCTGCGGTGGGGACCGCGCACCCTCGACATCGACCTCATCCGCTTCTCCACCGGCGGCGAGGAGCTCGTCAGCGACTCCGCGACGCTGACCCTGCCGCATCCGCGGGCGCACGAGCGGGCCTTCGTCCTCGCGCCCTGGGCCGAGCTCGACCCCGACGCCCAGGTGCTCACCCCGGCCGGGCGCACCCCGATCAGCACGCTGCTGGAGACCCTCGCCGAGCAGAAGACCTCCCGCGTCGCACCGGCGTGAGCCGACGACTTCTGACAGACTGGGGGACATGCAGCGCACTTCGACGAGCACTCTTCTCCTCTGGGCGGGAGTCGGCGTCGTCCTCGCCCCCGTCATCGATGTGGTGCTCGAGAGCCAGGGGCTGAGCCTGCCGGGTCTGCCGTGGTTCGCGATCCTCGGGATGCTCGTCCTGTCCGCGGTCCTGCTCGTGCTCGGATACCCGATCAAGCGGTGGAACGACGGGGACCGGACGAAGGAGATCGACCCGCTGCAGGCCGCCCGGGTGGCCGTGATGGCCAAGGCCAGCGCGATGACCGGAGCGGGACTGAGCGGCTGGTACCTCGGCAACGCCGCCTACTACTTCCTCTCCGCGCCCGGGATCCGCAACGATCTGGCGGCAGGTATGCTGTTGGCAATGGTCGCGGCGGCCACCCTGATGATCGTGGGCCTGATCGTCGAGAGCTTCTGCGCCCTGCCTCCCCACGATCCCCCAGGAGCCGAACCCGCATGAGCACCACCCCGGAGCATCCCCTCGCATTCGTCCGGGTCAGCCCGAAGTACGGTCTCAAGGAGATCGTCGGGATGCTGATCCTCGCCGTTCCCGGGATCGTCGCGGCCCTCGTCTGCGCGCTCATCTTCGACCAGCTGCCCTGGCTACACCTGATCTGGATCGGCATCGCCGTCCTCGCCCTCGTCACCGGCATCATCACCCTGCGCCAGGCCAGGGCCATCGGCTACGCCGAACGCGAGGACGACCTGCTCGTGCGGCGCGGGATCATGTTCCACCGCACCACCGTCGTCCCCTACGGCCGTCTGCAGTTCGTCGACGTCGACTCCGGACCCGTCGACCGGCTCTTCGGCCTGGCCACGGTCAAGCTGCACACCGCCTCGGCGAGCACCGACGCCACCATCCCCGGACTGCCGCGGGCCGAGGCCGAGCGGCTGCGCGACTCCCTGGCGGGATTGGGCCGGGCGAACCTGGCGGGGCTCTGAGATGTCGGACGAGAACCAGCGCCCGGCGGATCCCGCCGCACCCGAGGTCTGGCATCGGGTGCATCCGCTCACCCCGATCCTCGACAGCCTCGGCGTGCTCGTGGCCATCGTCATCGGCGCCGCCTATGCGGCGCAGAACCTCGTCCAGAACGCCCTCGAGGGACTGGCCACGGGGGAGGGCGTCGACCTGTCCTTCGCCGGGTGGCTGCGGAGCCATCCCCTCGTCGTCCTCGCCGGCGTCGGCGGGATCGTCCTCGTCCTCCTCGTCGGCGGACTGATCAGCTGGCTGGCCTGGAAGGTGATGGGCTACCGGCTCGAGGCCGACGCGCTCTACGCCCGCTCGGGCCTCTTCGTCAAGAAGCAGCGCAAGGCGCGCCTCGACCGGGTCCAGTCGATCGATCTGCGGCAGAAGCTGCTGCCGCGGGTGTTCGGCCTCGCCGAGCTCGTCTTCGACGTCGCCGGAGGCAGCGACTCCAATGTCTCGCTCAAGTACCTGAGCCGGCGCAGGGCCGAAGTGCTGCGCGACGAGCTGCTCGCCGCGGTCCGGGCCGTCAAGGAGGACCGGAGCACCGCCCCGGCCGGCTCCTCGACGGCCGTCGGTCCGGGCGCCGGATCGGTCACCGATGGGCCGGACGACGGTCCCGACACCGCGGTCGAGACCCCGGGCGTCGACACCTCGGTGCCGGAGCGCCGCGGCGACAGCGTCGGGGTGCGCGTGACGAAGAGGCTCAGCGCGATCGCCGGGGGAGCGGTCGGCGAGGTCGAGGACAGCCTCAACGAGATGCTCGCGCCCTACCAGGTCTCGACCCGGCTCGGCGATGAGGGCGAGATCATCCGCGTGCCCGTCCACCGCGTCGTCCTCGCCTCCCTGCTCAAGACCGAGACTCTCATCACCGTCCTCATCTTCCTCGGGATGTTCGTCGCCGTCGGGGTCCTCCTCGTCCTCGGCCTCACCGAGGTCGCGATCCCGCTGCTCTTCGGCGTGATCCCCGGGCTCTTCGCGGCGGCCGCGACCGTGCGGAAGGACTTCGCCAACGCCAACTTCGCCGTGCGGATGACCGACAGCGGTCTCGCCGTCAGCCACGGACTGTTCTCCGTCTCCCGCAAGGTCATCCCGCTCGACCGGGTCCAGGCCGTCTGCCTCCACCAGCCCTTCCTGTGGCGGTTCACCGGCTGGTGGAGGGCCGAGTACAACATCGCCAGCGGCTCGGACTCCGCGGACACGAACCTGCTGCTGCCCGTCGGCGACATCGACCAGGCGCTGCTGATGATCGGGCTCGCCCTGCCCGACCCGCAGGTCGCCGACGGCATCGACGCCCGCAGCCTCATCCTCTCCGCCATGTACGACCGCCGGTCCACCGAACCCGACGCCGAGGCGGCCGAGGCGAGATTCTCCCGCCAGCCGCGCTCCAGCCGTCTCATCGATCCCCTCGTGTACCGGCGCCGCGCGTACACACTGACCCCGGCCCTGCTCATCCTCCGCCTGGGAGCCCTCGAACGGCGCGTCGACTTCGTCCCGCACGAGCGGGTCCAGTCGATGCAGTACCGGCAGGGGCCGCTGATGCGCGCCCTCGGCCTGGGCTCCGTGGCGGTGCACTCGACGGCGGGCCCGATCCGCCCCCAGGTCACCCACCAGAGCGAGGAGCACGCCCTGCGCTTCTTCCACGAGCACGCCCAGCGCACCCGGCTGGCCCGCCAGCGCTTCGACGCCGAGGCCCGAGTGGGCACGGAGGACCGACGATGACGACGGACGCCCCTCGACTGGGGATCGGGATCATCGGCTGCGGAAAGGTGGGAGCCGTCATCGGAGCCGCCTGGAGGCAGGCCGGGCACGCGATCATCGGCGTCAGCGCCACCTCCGCGGTGAGCCGCGACCGCGCCGAGGACATGTTGCCGGGGGTGCCGGTGCTGGCCCCCGACGACATCGCCGAACGCGCCGAGCTGCTCCTGCTCGCGGTCCCGGACGACGAGATCGGGTCCCTCGTCTCGGGTCTCGCCGCTCTCGGCCGGATCCACACCGGGCAGATCCTCATCCACTGCGCCGGACGGTACGGCACGGACGTCCTCGAGGCGGGCACCCGCCTCGGCGCCCTGCCCATCGCCCTCCATCCCTCCCTGTCCTTCACGGGCACCGCCGTCGACCTGCCCCGGCTGCGCCGGTCGACGGTCGCGGTCACGTCCCCGGCCCCGATCCGGCCGGTGGGGGAGGCGCTCGTCGTGGAGATGGGCGCGGAGCCGATCGAGGTCGCCGAGGCGGACCGTCCGCTCTACCACGCCGCGATCACCCACGCCTCGAACCACACGATCACGATCATCAGCGAAGCCATGGACATGCTCGCCGAGGCGGGGATCGAGGATCCGTCTCGGGTGCTGTCGGCACTCGTCGACGCGAGCGTGTCGAACACCCTGCAGAACGGATCGAAGGCGCTCACCGGCCCGGTCAGCCGTGGAGACGTCGGCACCGTCGAGGCGCACCTGGCCGCACTCGGCGAGTACAGCCTCAGCGTCTCGAATCCCGCCGCCCGGGACAGCTATCGGGCACTGGCGCGATCGACCGCCGCGAAGGCGCTGGGCCTGGGCCGCATCACCGAGGCGCAGGCCCAGGAGATCCTCAGCCGCCTCGACTGAGCGCGGCAGGGGCGGATTCCTCCTGCGGGCGGCGACCACGGTAGCCTAGAACCCATGGCAGAAACTGAGTCGAACGCGCCCGAGGAACCATCGACGGACCACAACGATCCGGAGCAGATCCGCATCCGCAAGGAGAAGCGGCAGAGGCTGCTCGACTCCGGTGCCGAGGCCTATCCCGTCGGCGTCGATCGCACTCACACCCTCGCCGAGGTCCACGCCGCTCATGACGATCTCGAGGCCGGGGACGAGACCGACGGCGTCGTCGGCGTCGTCGGTCGCGTCGTGTTCGTGCGCACCACCGGCAAGCTCTGCTTCGTCACCCTCCAGTCCGGCGACGGCACCCGCCTGCAGGGCATGCTGTCCCTGCGGGAGGTCGGGCAGGAGCGCCTGAGCGACTTCAAGACCGACGTCGACCTCGGCGACTTCATCTTCGTCCACGGCCGGGTGATCAAATCCAAGCGCGGTGAGCTGTCCGTGCTCGCCGACTCGTGGTCCATGGCGAGCAAGGCGCTGCGCCCACTGCCGGGACTGCACACGGAGCTGGCCGAGGACACCCGTGTGCGTCAGCGCTACCTCGACCTCATCACCCGCGAGGAGGCGCGGCGGACGATGCGGACCCGGGCCGCCGTCGTCAGCTCCCTGCGCCGGACCTTCGCTGACCAGGACTTCATCGAGATCGAGACTCCCATGCTGCAGGTCATGCACGGCGGGGCCTCGGCGCGTCCGTTCAAGACGCACATGAACGCCTACGACATCGACATGTACCTGCGCATCGCCCCCGAGCTGTTCCTCAAGCGGGCGATCGTCGGCGGCATCGAGAACGTCTTCGAGATCAACCGCAACTTCCGCAACGAGGGGGCGGACTCGACGCACTCTCCCGAGTTCGCGATGCTCGAGGCCTACCAGTCCTACGGCGACTACCATTCCATCGCGGATCTGACGAAGACGCTCGTGCAGAACGCCGCCCAGGACGCGACCGGCTCCCTCGTCGTCACCCTCGACGACGGGACCGAGTACGACTTCGGCGGGGACTGGGCAGTCGTGAGCATGTACGAGACGCTGAGCGAGGAGTCCGGCGTCGAGGTCACGCCGGAGACCGGGCTCGACGTCCTCGATCGGATCGCCGCCGACAACGGCGTCGATCTCACCGGGGTCTTCCGGTCGCACGGCAAGTACGTCGAAGAGCTGTGGGAGCACTTCTACTCCGACAGGCTGTGGGCACCGACCTTCGTCACCGACTTCCCGGTCGACACCTCACCGCTCGTGCGTGAGCATCGGAGCAAGAAGGGCGTCGTCGAGAAATGGGATCTCTACGTGCGCGGTTTCGAACTGGCCACGGGGTACTCGGAGCTCGTCGATCCCGTGATCCAGAGGCAGCGGTTCGAGGCCCAGGCCGCCGACGCGGCCCGCGGCGACGACGAGGCGATGGGCCTCGACGAGGAATTCCTCACCGCGATGGAGCACGGAATGCCGCCGACGGGAGGCATGGGAATGGGACTCGATCGTCTGCTCATGGCCCTGACCGGATTGGGCATTCGCGAAACCATTCTCTTCCCATTCACGAAACCGATCGCTTCCGCGAAGGCGGAAATACCTCAGGAGGGATGAGCTCATTATGGATCTCATCAAGGCTCTTCTGCCCTCGATCTGCGTCGCATTGCTCTTCTGGTACGTCATGCGGAACATTCTCCGGGCGGATCGCACCGAGCGCGAGCAGATCGAGAAGTTCTATTCGGAACATGAAGTGCGGGAAACACCCGATAATGACGAGGCAAATGTTAGGATGACTGCGGCAGATAATTCTGATTATGGAAAGAGTGGTCATGGCACGGGAGATGCGACTCGTCCTCACGGATGATCTCGACGGTTCTGAAGCATCGGAAACAGTTCGCTTCAGCATCGATCAGGGCACATATGAGCTCGAACTGTCGAGCGAGAACGCAGAGAAGCTGCGGGAGACATTCGCCCCCTATATTGCAAAAGCCCGCCGTGTCGCCAACCCCGGTGGCCGCAGCCGCCGTTCGGGATCGGGCTCCGGCGGTTCCGGACCGAAGCGGGACACCGCCAAGATCCGCGAATGGGCACAGGAGAACGGATACCAGCTCGGAGATCGCGGACGCATTCCGCAGGAGATCGTGCAGGCGTACGAGGCAGCCAACAGCTGACCTCGTCCGAGAAGCCCTCGAGGGGCCGGTGACTCAGTCACCGGCCCCTCGAGCATGCACGGACCATTTCCGTCGTCGCCCGAGCCGCGGCCCGGTGCATGATTCGGCGCGACGGTGGAATGGTGCGATGGTGGAATGGTGCGGCGAAATGATCGCCGCGGCAATTGCCGCCGGGGTTTCGCGCATGTCGACCGCTCATTCCCAGCGGTGATTCCGGATTGCTTCCGCTCCGATGAATGGCCGTTCGACGATGCGGTCGAGAATGCCCGCTCGACGAAACGGTCGAGAATGACCGGTCGACGATTCGGCGAAAGGGGTCGACGCGATGCGGTCCCGGCCCATTTCGGATCATTCGCGATCGCCGGCGCACAATCCGCCACGTCGTTTTCGACCGCGCTGTCGTATTCGGCTGCCCTGCCGTATTCGACCGCCGGGCAATCCGGCGGCGAATTGCGCGATCCGGCGATCCCGGGTCGGGATATCGCCGTGGTCCCATTCGACGATCATCCCCGGTCGACGATTCCCGAAGACCGCATTCGCCGGACAAGTCGACTTCTGTGACCGAAAGCAGCGGGCGGTCGCACCCCGAGGGCTCTTTTCTCGGCCCGAGGGAAGCCGCGTGACCTGTCTGCAACCTGATTTCGCCCACAGCCAAACGGTTTCGGCTGAGGGCGAAACGCGCAATACATCCGGGGGTTCTCTCGTTACGCTCTAGAGAATACAAGACCGAGGAGGATGAATATGTTCGAGCGGTTCACCGACCGAGCACGCCGAGTGGTGGTGCTGGCGCAGGAAGAAGCCAAGCTACTCAAGCATAACTACATCGGAACCGAGCACATCCTGCTCGGCCTGATCCATGAGGGTGAGGGCCTGGCAGCCAAGGCACTCGAGGGCATGGACATCTCCCTGGAGCAGGTCCGCGATCAGGTGCAGGAGATCATCGGACAGGGACAGCAGGCCCCGAGCGGCCACATCCCGTTCACTCCGCGCGCCAAGAAGGTCCTCGAGCTCAGCCTCCGCGAGGCCCTGCAGCTCGGGCACAGCTACATCGGCACCGAGCACATCCTGCTCGGGCTCATCCGCGAGGGTGAGGGTGTGGCCGCCCAGGTCCTCGTCAAGCTCGGAGCCGATCTCGGTCGGGTCCGCCAAGAGGTCATCAAGCTGCTGTCGGGCTACCAGGGCAAGGAGCCCGTCGCCGCCGGCGGGCGCGAAGAGGGCACTCCGTCCGGTTCGCTGGTCCTCGACCAGTTCGGTCGCAACCTCACCGCTGCGGCGCGCGAGGGCAAGCTCGACCCGGTCATCGGTCGCCACGAGCAGATGCAGCGGGTCATGCAGATCCTGTCGCGCCGGACGAAGAACAACCCGGTCCTCATCGGCGAACCCGGCGTCGGCAAGACCGCCGTCGTCGAGGGGCTCGCGCAGTCCATCGTCAACGGCGAGGTGCCGGAGATCCTCAAGGACAAGCAGCTCTACACCCTCGACCTCGGTTCGCTCGTCGCCGGCTCCCGGTACCGCGGTGACTTCGAGGAACGCCTGAAGAAGGTGCTCAAGGAGATCCGCACCCGCGGCGACATCATCCTGTTCATCGACGAGATCCACACCCTCGTCGGAGCCGGAGCCGCCGAGGGCGCGATCGACGCGGCCTCGATCCTCAAGCCGATGCTCGCCCGCGGTGAGCTGCAGACCATCGGTGCGACGACTCTCGAGGAGTACCGCAAGCACATCGAGAAGGATGCGGCTCTCGAGCGTCGCTTCCAGCCGATCCAGGTGCCCGAGCCCTCGCTCGCGCACTCGATCGAGATCCTCAAGGGCCTGCGCGACAAGTACGAGGCCCACCACAAGGTGACGATCACCGAGGGTGCGCTCTCGGCCGCGGTCAACATGTCCGACCGCTACGTCAACGACCGCTACCTGCCGGACAAGGCGATCGACCTCATCGACGAGGCGGGTGCGAAGCTGCGCATCTCGCGTCTGTCGGTGCCGCAGGAGATCCGTGACCTCGAGGAGGAGATCCTCAAGGCGCGCCACCGCAAGGAAGCCGCCATCGACGCGCAGGACTTCGAGCTCGCCGCCTCCGAGCGCGACGCGGAGATGAAGCTCGTCAAGGACAAGGAGGAGAAGACCGAGGCCTGGCGGAAGGGCGGCAAGGAGACCTCATCGGTCGTCGACGCCGACCTCATCGCCGAGGTGCTCGCCTCCGCGACGGGGATCCCGATCTTCAAGCTCACGGAGGAGGAGTCCTCGCGCCTGCTGCGGATGGAGGACGAGCTGCACAAGCGCATCATCGGGCAGAACGACGCGGTCAAGTCGATCTCCCGCGCGATCCGACGCACCCGTGCCGGACTCAAGGACCCCAAGCGTCCTTCGGGCTCGTTCATCTTCGCCGGTCCCACCGGCGTGGGAAAGACCGAGCTCGCCAAGGCGCTCGCGGAGTTCCTCTTCGGCGACGAGGATTCGCTCATCAGCCTCGACATGTCGGAGTACTCGGAGAAGCACACCGTCTCGCGGCTGTTCGGCTCGCCCCCCGGCTATGTCGGCTACGAAGAGGGCGGCCAGCTGACCGAGAAGGTCCGCCGGAAGCCGTTCTCGGTGGTCCTCTTCGACGAGGTGGAGAAGGCGCACTCGGACATCTTCAACTCGCTGCTGCAGATCCTCGAGGACGGTCGCCTGACGGACTCGCAGGGTCGTGAGGTGGACTTCAAGAACACCATCATCATCATGACCACGAACCTCGGCACGCGCGACATCTCGAGCGGGCTGCAGCTGGGCTTCCAGGTCGAGGGCGACACGAAGACGTCCTACGACCGGATGAAGCAGCGGGTCAACGAAGAGCTCAAGCAGCACTTCCGTCCCGAGTTCCTCAACCGCGTCGACGACACGATCGTGTTCCCGCAGCTGAACAAGGAGGAGATCGTCGAGATCGTCGATCTGTTCCTCGCCCGCCTCGACCAGAGGCTCGCGGATCAGGGCATGCACATCGCGCTCACCGATGCGGCCAAGAACCTGCTCGCCGATCGCGGCTACGACCCGGTCCTCGGCGCCCGACCGCTGCGCCGGACAATCCAGCTCGAGATCGAGGACCAGCTGTCGGAGAAGATCCTGTTCAAGGAGATCGGCCGCGGTCAGACCATCAAGGTCGACGTCGAGGGCGAAGGACGTGACGCGAAGTTCACCTTCGAGGGCGTCGAGACCGAGGAGCGGGCGATCGAGGATTCGTCCGAATCCGGCGGTGAGCTCGCCGGGGCGGGCTCGGGCCCGTCCGGCGGCACCGGTCCGGGGGCCTCGGCCTCCTGACCGACGCCGCGGCCGGCGACCCGCCGGCCGCGGCGTGAACGAGTGGCACCCGTCGGCGACGACATGAACGGTGGTCACAGACCGGAGGGCACTGGGCATCCCCGCCCGGACACCTTCGGCTCTGTGGCCGCCGTTGTCGTCTGCCCGGAGACCGAGCTGTCGCCGTGGGGGCTCGCCGGATGCGCGGCGGGGACCGGTGCGATGATTGAATGAGGCCATGACGACTCCCGCGCACTTCGACCACGACGACCTCTCGCAGCACCACCATCACAGCCACGGTCTGCCCAGCGGACTGCGCCTGCGACGCGCGCGCACCAGCGACGTCAAGTCGATCGAGGCGCTGGTCGCGCCCCTGGCCGAGCAGCGGATCCTCCTGGCCAAGGACACCGTCACCTACTACGAGTCGCTGCAGGAGTTCTGGCTGGTCGTCGACCCGCAGCCCGACGGCACCGAGGTGCTCGCCGGCTGCGCGGCCCTGCACGTCATCTGGGCCGACCTCGCCGAGGCGCGCACCGTCGCGACCTCCCCGGACTACCGGGGGAGAGGGGTGGGGAAGGCGCTGATCAGGCAGCTCCTCGCCGACGCACAGGCGATCGGCGTCGACCGCGTGTTCTGCCTGACGTTCGAGACCGGGTTCTTCCGGTCCCTGGGGTTCGAGGAGATCAAGGGCATCCCCGTGTCTCCGGAGGTCTACGTCGAACTCCTCCACTCCGCCGACGAAGGCGTGGCCGAGTTCCTCGACCTCGCCCGCGTCAAGCCCAACACCTTGGGCAACACCCGGATGATCAAGTACCTGTGACCTGAGCCGACCCGGTTACGGACCAGAAGTCGTGCAGTTCGGCGAGGAGAACCTGCGGCGCCTCCTCCGGGATGAAGTGGCCGCAGTCGGCGATCGCACGGCCCCGGACGTCGTTGGCGTACTTCTCCCAGACCCCCGCGATGTCGGTGTTCGCGGCCAACCCGTCTGCTCCCCACAGGGCGAGGACCGGAGCATCGATCGTGGATCCGGCCCGGTGGTCGACGTCGTCATCGGCGACGTCCTCGTGGGTCGCCCGGTAGTCGTCGAATCCGGCGCGCATCGCGCCAGGCTGTTCGAACGCGCGCACATAGGACCCGATGTGGGGTTCGACGAGATCTCGGCGGAGCGTCCAGCGCTCGAAGAAGTAGCGCAGGTACGGCTCGACGTTCCCCGCGGTCAGCTGCTCCGGCAGGTCCTTCTGCATATGGAGGAGCCAGTGGAAGAAGCCCTCGGCGGTGCGCATCCTCCCGTTCGTGAACATCGCGTGCGTCGGTGCCACATCGAGAACGGTGAGAGTGTCCACCCGCTCGGGAGAGTCGAGCGCGAGCCGGTGGGCGACCCGGGCTCCGCGATCATGGCCGACGATATGCGCCGAGGTGATCCCCAGCGCGTCCATGATCCCGACGACGTCACGGGCCATGGTGCGCTTGTCGTAGCCGCCTACCGGCTTGTCACTGAGCCCGTACCCGCGCAGATCAGGGGCGACGACCCGCAGCTCGGTTCCGAGGCCGGCGGCGACGGTGCGCCAGCACGACGAGTTCTGCGGCCAGCCATGCAGGAGGATCACGGCTGGGACGTGGTCGGGTGCCTCGTTGAGCCGGCAGTGGAAGGACAGGGTGTCGACGGTGACGAATGCTGATCTCATGTGTTCAGCTAACCACATGAACCGGTTAGACGGAAATGAGGGGGAGGGCTATCGTGGGGATGTGAACGATTGGCTCTGGTACGGGGGAGAGGTCTGCCTCGATTTCGTCAACACCCTGCGCGACAGGTACGGGCCGGCTCGCGAGACGCTCGTGGAGCCGGTCGACCTGTCGCGATGGATCGACGCCGCTGGGCTCGGAACCACTGAGGTGCCCGGTCAGCGCGAACTCGACTCTGCGCTTCGGCTGAGAGCGGCGATCTCCCGTCTTCTCGAAGCTGCGGACGAGACCACAGACGACGACCTCGACCTCATCAACGGGGTGATCGGGGCCGGCGTGACCGCGCCTCGGCTGGAGCGAGGACCACAGGGAGCGCCCGTGGTCGTGAGGCCGGTCGTCACCGTGGACTCGGCGCTGTCCCTCATCGCGCTCAATGCCCTGGACGTCCTCGAACGGGGCCGACCGCAGCGGATCAGGACCTGCGCCCATGATCGCTGCGGCCTCGTGTTCTACGACTCCTCACGTGCGGGCAGTCGGCGGTGGTGCTCGATGGACCGCTGCGGCAACAGGGCCAAGGCGGCCAGGCACGCGGCCCGGACTGCGGGGGACGCGGGCGACGATGCGCCGGCCGGGACCGTCACCGCGGGAGGCTGAGCCTGTCCTCGTGGCGCTCGGCGAGACCGTCGGCGATGAGGTCGGAGACCAGCCGCGACACCCTGTGCGCGTCGGCGGAGAGATCACGCATCCTGCGCAGCGACGCCGCCGTCACCGGTCCCAGTTCGTCGAGCAGTCGGAGGTCCACCTCGGCGGTGGGGGCGAGGAACAGGTCCACCGGCACCGAGGTGGGCGATGCGTCGTCCGTGTGGGCGGCTCTGAGCACGTCCATGATGGCGCCGCGCAGCTGCCGGTCCGTGCCCGCCCACTTCTGCGCCGTGGGCTTCGTCGCCGAGGCGGGTCGACCGGCCCGGTTCCACGCGCAGAGATCACTGAGCGGGCAGTCGGCGCAGCGGGGACCGCGGGCGGTGCACACGAGGGCCCCGAACTCCATCACTCCCGCGTTCCACTCCCGATGCCGCTCGAGGGGGACGAACCCCTGGGCCCATTGGGTCTCCCGGCGGCTCGGGGCGGGCGTCGGACGGTCCCGTCCGGCGAAGAGCCGGATGAGGACACGGCGCACGTTCGTGTCGAGGACGGTGGTGCGTTCGCCATGGGCGAAGGATGCGACAGCGGCCGCCGTGTAGGCGCCGATGCCCGGCAGCGTTTCGAGCTCGGTCGCCGTCATCGGCACCCGGCCGCCGTGCTCGGCGACGATGACGCGGGCCGCCTCCTGCAGGCGCAGCGCCCGCCGGGGGTAGCCGAGGCGATCCCAACGGCGCAGCACCTCGGCGGTGGGAGCCTGGGCGAGGTCGGCGGGGGTGGGCCAGCGCGCCATCCACTCGCGCCAGCGCGGTTCGACGCGGGCGACCGGGGTCTGCTGGGACATGATCTCGCTGACGAGGATCGCCCAGGCGCTAGTGTCCGGCTCGCGCCACGGCAGGGGGCGGGCGGCTGCGGCGAACCAGTCGATGATCGTCGAGCGCACGCGGTCGACCGCGGCCTCGGCCACTCGGGGGAGCGCGCCCGGTCCCGGGTTTTCGGGGGTCGTGCGGTGTGTCATTTGGATGCGCAATCGCTTCGCCATAGGCTCAAAGCGATGACTCCTTCCAATCGTGGTTCCCAGCCGGGGCGGCCCCAGTCTAGCGGGAAGCTGCCCGCGCACGTGTACCGTCGCCGACGGATCACGCTGGCCGTGCTCAGCCTCGTCGTTCTCGGGCTGCTGGTGCTCGGCGTGGTCGGGATCGTCAACGCGATCACGGGCGGGCGGGAAGGGCCGGCGACCGAGCCGGTCGCCACGCAGACGCCCACCCCCACCGCTCCGGTTCCCGACGAGACTGCGGCGAGCGGGCGCTGCCCCGACAAGGCCGTCGCGGTGAGCGCGAAGACGGACAAGAAGAGCTACGCGGAGGGTGCGGAGCCGAAGTTCGAGCTCGTCATCGCCAACCAGCACGACGTCACATGCCTCATCGAGGTCGGGACGAAGAACCAGGAGTTCGTCGTCGAGAAGGACGGCGAGGTCGTCTGGTCGTCGACGTACTGCGCGGTCGACGATGACGAGAACGCCGAGATGTCCACGGAGTTCGCCCCGCAGACGGAGAAGACCGCCCAGTTCAAGTGGAATCGGATCGCCGTCGACAAGAACTGCAATCGGACGAACAAGGAGTTCGAGGCCGGCGCGTACGAGCTCATCGTCAAGCTCGGCGAGAAGGAGAGCGAACCGGTGCCCTTCGAACTCGAGAAGGACGAGGCGACCAAGGCCAAGGAGAAGAAAGAGGCCGAGGAGAAGAAGGAAGCCGAGGAGACGGAGAAGGCGGAGGAGACGGAGAGCCCCGCCGAGAACTGAGGAGGCTCGCGGCACCCGCCCTGACTCGTCAGGACCCGTCAGGCCCCGCGGTAGGAGCCGACGCCCCAGGAGTTGCCGTCGTGGTCGCGGAAATCGAAGGCGCGACCCCCATGCGGCTGGGTGGCCACCGGATTGACGATCGCATGGCCCATGTCGCGGATCTCCCGGTAGAGCCGATCGACCTCCCGCTCGGAGTCGACCACGACGTAGACGGAGCTGCCCCCGACGCTGTCGAGAGCCGAACCGTCGTGCCGGACCGAACCGAACATGATGCCCCCGGTCTCACCGAGCGCGTACTCGGCATGGACGACGGTGCGCGGTTCGTCCTCGTCCCTGACCGTCAGCCGCTCGGTGAAACCGAGAGTGACCAGCAGGGCGGCGGTGGCCTCGGCGTCCGTCGTGCGAAACGCTGGGAAGACTGTCGTGGTCATGCCTCAAGAATGCGCCCTGCACGAGATTCCGGCAACCGTCTGCAGACGATCATCCGGCCGGCAGCGGTCATTCGAGCAGCCAGCTGACGGCCTCGGCGACCAGCTCGCATTCCTTGACCTCCATGTCGCCCGGGGTGGAGACGTTGCGCAGGGCGCCCTTGGCGACGACGGCCCTCCGAATGCCCAGCCGGGCCGCCTCGTTGAGCCGCTGACCCAGGTTGGGCACGTTGCGGATCTCCCCGGAGAGGCTGATCTCCCCGATCGCCACGAACCGGTCCGTCAGCGCCTTCGTCATGGCCGCCGAGGCGAGCGAGAGGCAGATCGCCAGATCGCTCGCCGGTTCGGCGAGTTTCGCCCCGCCCACGGTGGCGGTGAAGACATCGCACTTGGACAGGTCGATCGCCTTGATGTGCTGACTGAGCACCGCGAGCATCATCGCGACCCGCGAGGAGTCGACGCCGGAGACCGAGCGCCGCGACTGACCGGCCGCGGACGGCGTGATGAGTGACTGGACCTCGACGAGCAGCGGACGCTTGCCCTCCTGGGTCACCGTCAGGCACGTGCCGGGCGGATTGCCGCTGCTGCGGGAGAGGAACAGGCCGGAGGGGTCCTCGAGGCTCTGGATCCCGTTCTCGGTCATGTCGAAGCAGCCGACCTCATCGGTGGGTCCGAAGCGGTTCTTCACGGAGCGGAGCATGCGCAGCCGCGAGTGCCGTTCCCCTTCGAACGTGCAGACGACATCGACGAGGTGCTCGAGCAGCCGGGGTCCGGCGATCGACCCGTCCTTCGTGATGTGGCCGACCAGGACAGTGGGCAGGTTCCTCGCCTTCGCCTCCCTGATGAGGGCTGCGGCGACCTCCCTGACCTGGGTGACGCCCCCGGGCACCCCGTCGACCTCGGAGGAGGCCAGGGTCTGGATCGAGTCGACGACGAGCAGGGCGGGCTCCTCGGCCTCGATCATGCCCAGTGTCGCCCCGAGGTCGGTCTCCGCCGCGAGCAGCAGGGTGTCCTCGATGGCGTTGATCCGCTCGGCGCGCAGCCGCACCTGTCCCGCGGACTCCTCCCCGGTGACGTAGAGGACCTTCGCGTTGAAGCGCGCGATCCGGGAGGCCACGTCGAGGAGCAGCGTCGACTTCCCGACCCCGGGCTCCCCGGAGAGCAGCACGACGGCGCCGGGCACGATCCCGCCGCCGAGGACCCGGTCGAACTCGGAGACATAGGTCGGCTTCGCCTGGGCGAGAGTGGCGTCGACCGCGGTGATCGGCTTCGCTCCGTTCGACTTCTTGACCTTCGTCTTGATCCGAGCGGATCCCGCACCCTTCTCCTCGAGGGTGCCCCAGGCCTGGCACTCCGGACAGCGGCCCAGCCACTTGACGCATGTGTATCCGCATTCGGTGCAGGTGAAAGACATGGCCTCATCCTTGCACGGACCACGGACACGAGCCGGACCACGGGCACGAGCCGGACCACGGGCACGAGCCGGACCACGGGCACGAGCCGGACCACGGGCACGAGCCGTGCCGCGGACACGAGCCGTGCGCCGGTGGTCAGTCCTCGACGGTGAGGACGCGGGGACCGTCCTCGGTGACGGCGATCGTGTTCTCCGAATGCGCACCGTTCGAGCCGTCGGCCAGGCGCAGAGTCCAGCCGTCCTTGTCGACCTTGAGCTTCTTCGAGGTCAGCGACCACCAGGGCTCGATCGCCAGGGTCAGGCCGGGCTTGAGCACCATGCCGCGTCCGCCCTTGCCGCGATTGGGGACATGCGGATCCTCGTGCATCGTGTGCCCGAGGCCGTGCCCGCCGAAATCGAGGTTGACCGGGATGCGCAGGGAGTCCGCGACGTCCCCGATCGCCTGGGAGATGTCGCCGAGGCGGTTGCCCGGCTGTGCCGCGCTGATCCCGGCCTCGAGACCGGTCCAGGTGGAGTCGATGAGGCGCTGGTCCTCCTCGCTGCCCTCGCCGACGACCACCGACCTCGCCGCGTCGGCGACCCAGCCGTCGATCGAGACCGCGAAGTCGAGGGTGAGCAGGTCGCCGTTCCTCATCACGTAGTCGTGGGGCTTGCCGTGGAGGACCCCGTCGTTGACGGACAGGCAGATGACGTTGCGGAAGGGGCCCGAGCCGAAGGACGGGGCGTAGTCCCAGTAGCAGGAGACCGCGCCCGCGTCCTCGATGAGCTTCCGGGCCCGGTTCTCCAGGTGGAGCAGATTCATCCCGGGCTCGGCCGTCGCGCACAGCTCGGCGAGCGTCTTCGCGACGAACCGTCCGGTCACCGCCATCTTGTCGATCTCGGCGGGGGTCTTCAGCTCAATCACTTCGGTGGGCTCCTTCAGTCGGCGGGTCGAACCACCTGCAACTCTAGTCGCTCCCATCCCGCCGGGTCGGCGCGACCCAGCCCCTAGAGGAACTCCACCCCCTGGGCCAGCGGCAGCTCGCCCGAGTAGTTGATGGTGTTCGTCGCCTGTCGCATGTAGGCCTTCCAGGAGTCCGATCCCGATTCGCGTCCGCCCCCGGTCTCCTTCTCCCCGCCGAAGGCGCCGCCGATCTCGGCCCCCGAGGTGCCGATGTTGACGTTGGCGATGCCGCAGTCGGAGCGGGAGAGGAACCGCTCGGACTCGGCGAGGTCGGAGGTGAAGATCGCCGAGGACAGTCCCTGAGGCACCCCGTTGTGGATCTCGAGCGCCTCGTCGAGGTCGGAGTAGGTGACGACGTAGAGGATCGGGGCGAAGGTCTCCGATTCCATCACCGCCGTCTGGGAGGGCATCCGCACCACCGCCGGTTCGACGTAGTAGGCGTCAGGACGCTCGTCGGCGAGCACCCGCCCGCCGCCGCAGAGCACCTCGCCTCCCTCGGCCTGCGCCTGTTCCAGCGCGTCCTGCATCGCCCGGTAGGAGCCCTCGTTGATGAGCGGGCCGACGAGGACGCCGTCGGTGGTCGGCGAGCCGATGCTCAGGGTGGAGTAGGCGGAGACGATCCGGTCGACGAGATCGTCGGCGATGGATTCGTGGACGATGAGGCGGCGCAGCGTCGTGCAGCGCTGACCGGCGGTTCCGGCGGCGGCGAAGACGACGCCGCGCAGGGCGAGGTCGATGTCGGCGCTCGGGGCGACGATCGCGGCGTTGTTGCCGCCGAGCTCGAGGAGCACCCGCCCGAACCTCTCGGCCACGATCGGTCCCACCTCGCGGCCCATCCGCACCGAGCCGGTCGCCGAGACCAGCGCCACCCGACGGTCGCGGACCAGCGCATCGCCGATGTCCCTGCCGCCGACGAGGACGGGGACGAGATCCTCCGGCGCACCCACCTCGGCGGCGGCCCGGGCGAGCAGGGACTGTGCCCCGAGGGCGGCGAGGACGGCGTTCTCGGAGGGCTTCCACACGACGGAGTCGCCGGCGACGAGGGCGAGTGCGGTGTTCCACGAGTACACGGCGACGGGGAAGTTGAACGCGGAGATGACGCCGACGACGCCGAGGGGATGCCAGGTCTCCATGAGCCGATGCCCGGGCCGCTCGCTCGGCATCGTCTTGCCCCACAGCTGCCGCGACTGACCGAGGGCGAACTCGCAGATGTCGATCATCTCCTGCACCTCGCCGGCGGCCTCCGAGGGGGTCTTGCCGGCCTCGACGGTGACGATCTTCGCGAGGTCCTCCTTGTGCTCGGTGAGCAACTGTCCCCACCGGCTGACGAGCTGACCGCGCACCGGTGCCGGCACATCGCGCCAGGAGTCGAAGGCCTGCCGGGCCCGGCCGATCTTCTCCGCCGCGGTCTCGGGAGTGTCGGCCGCGATCCGGCCGAGCACCTGTCCGGTGATGGGGGAGCGGGCGGTCAGGGAACCGGCGGGCTCGGCGCCGAGCACCGCGGTGTCGACACCGCAGGCGGACAGCCCCTCGGTGAGCAGGGAGGAGATCGACTCATCGGTGGGCAGGGCGGTGTGGGTGGTGGCAGTCATTGCTGTCCTTTCTTCGGTGGGGGAGTTCGGTGGGCGGTGCGGCCCGGACGATGCGGTCCCGGCGAGTGCGGCCGGGTCGCTGGGGTCAGACGATGTTGAGCTCCGTGCGCAGTCCCGAGGTGGCGAAGCGCTGCTTGTCCAGGCCGGAGACGTCGACGAAGGGCTCGCGCCCGGCGACGATGTCGGCGACGACCTCGCCGACGGCCGGTCCCATGAGGAAGCCGTGGCCGGAGAACCCGCAGGCGTAGACGAAGCCCTCGAGCTCCTCGGCGGCGCCGATGAGCGCGTTGTGGTCCGGCGTCATCTCATACAGCCCGGCCCAGCCGTGCTTGACCTGGACGTCGGCCAGCGCGGGCGCGCGGCGGTCGATGAGCTCGGAGAGGTATCCCAGCCAGTCCGGGTCGCGGCGCTCGGAGAAGGTCCAGGAGTCGGTCTCGTCCGGGCAGCCGAAGAGCAGGCCGGGACCCTCGGGATGGACGTAGAAGCTGGTCGAGAAGTCGATCGTGAACGGCATCCCGGTGGTGTCGAAGTCGACCGGTTCGCTGACCATGATCTCCCGGCGCAGTGGTCGCACCGGCAGTTCGACGCCCGCCATGTCACCGATGAGCCCGGACCAGGCCCCCGCCGCGCACACGACCTGGGAGCAGGCGATGGTGCCGCGGGTGGTGACGACCGAGTCGATCGCGCGGGCTCCGGGCGGGCCGCTCGTCGCGATGCCGGTGACCTCGCAGGACTTGAGCACCCTCACCCCGAGCTCGCGAGCGGCGCGGATGTAGCCGGAGACCACCGCCTCGGGAGTGCAGTGCCCGTCCCCGGGGTTGAACGCGGCGGCGACGAGGCCGTCGGTGCTGATGTGGGGTGACAGCGCCTTCGCCTCGGCTGTGGTGAGCATCCGCGAATCGAGGCCCATCCGCTGCTGGAGGGCGACGTTGGCGGCGAAGGCGTCGGCGGACTCGTCGCTGTCGAGGAGGAACAGGTAGCCGTTGGTCACGAGGTCGATGTCGGTGCCGAAGTCCCGCTCGAAGGTCCGCAGCACCTCGAGGCTGCGCACGGCGAGGGAGATGTTGACCTCATCGGAGAACTGGCAGCGGACCCCGCCGGCGGCCTTCGACGTCGACCCGGCCCCGGGGATGTCGCGTTCGACGAGAACGACATCCCGCGTTCCCCGCCGGGCCAGATGGTACGCGATGGCCGCGCCCATGACGCCGGCGCCGATGATGACCACCTCGGCGCGGGCCGGAATCGGATTCTGCACGTCTCACCTCACTGTCGGCAGCGCTCGCGCGCAGCGTCGCGCTCACAGCCATTGTGGGCGCGGCCACGTTTTAGGGCAAGGGCCAGTCCGTGAAAGTTGTGTTCAGGAAAACTGAAAACAGGTAGTCTCGCCCCATGGCATGGACGCTTGCGCAGCTGCGCACCTTCGCCGCGGTCGCCGACCGCGGGTCGATGACGCGCGCGGCCGAGCAGCTCGGCTACAGCGTCGGGGCGGTGTCCCAGCACATCTCCGCCCTGCGCCACGTCGTCGGAGCGGACCTGTTCGTCCGCCGGGGCCGGGGCATGGTGCTCTCCGAGGCGGGCCGCACCCTGCTTCCGCGCGTGCGCAGCATCCTCGCCGCCGAGAGGCAGGCCGAGCAGGCGATGCTCGGCCGCGACTTCCGCAGCGAGGCGATCGTCACCCTCGGCGTGTTCGGCTCCGCGTCGATCGTCGCGCTCCCGCGCATCGTCGCGGCGCTCGCCGAGCGGCATCCGCACATCGACGTCCGCGCCCGGGAGATCGACGTCGAGACGATGGCCGCGGCCGTCGTCGACGGGGCGATCGACCTGGGGATCGGCGTCGACTACCCGAGCGTCCGGCTGCCGCCGATGCGAGGAGTGCGGTGGACGACGGCGGCGGTCGAGGACTTCGGTGTCGTCACCCCCGCAGGCCGCGCCCGTCCCGATCCCGCGGAGCTCGCCGATGCGGACTGGATCCTGCCCCCGGCCGACGAGCTCTTCGGCCGGGCGCTGCGGTTGGCCACCGCCGCGATCGGGATTGCGGCGAAGGAGACGCACATCGTCACCGACACGGCCGTCGCGCTCGCGCTCGCCGGCACCGGCCTCGGGCTGACCCTCGCCACGCCCATCATGATGTCCCTGGCCGGTCCCGGGGTCGAGCTCCATCCCCTCGCCGAGGTGGGCGGCCGGGAGATCATCGTGCTCACCGCCCCGGACCCTGAGGAATCGGTCGCGGCCGTCGCCGAGGTGGTGGCCGAGGTCTTTGCGGGAGATTCTCTGCCTAGAATGTGCCCATGAGCTTCGACCACAAGTGGAACCGCCTGCGAGAGTCCAACCCCGAGCACTCGGCGAACTACGCCCAGCGGTGGCGCAAGCTCGTCGACGCCGGGCACGACATCGGAGGCGAGGCCCGCTTCGTCAACGCGATGGCCCCGCGCCGGGCGCGGATCCTCGACGCCGGCTGCGGGACCGGCAGGGTGGGCGGTCTGCTCATCGAGGCCGGGCACACCGTGTACGGGGTCGACCTCGACGAGTTCCTCATCTCCGTCGCCGAGGAGGACTTCCCGAGCGGCCAATGGCACACCGGCGACCTCGCCGACTTCGACTTCGCCGCCGCCGGGATCACCGACATCGACGTCGCCGTCTGCGCCGGGAACGTCCTCGCCTTCCTCGACCCGTCCTCCCGACGCCAGACGCTGGCGAACATCAAGTCGACCCTGAAGTCGGGCGGACGGTTCGTCGCCGGGTTCGGAGCCGGGCGCGGATACGACTTCGCCGACTTCTCAGCCGACGTGAGGTCGACGGGAATGCTCGTCGACCTCCAGCTCTCATCCTGGGAGCTCCACCCCTTCGAACCCGACAGCGACTTCCTCGTGCTCATCGCCGAGAGGATCTGAGAGAATCGGTGGGCACACCGAACCGATTCTCAAGTGAGGGAAGTCAATGATCTTCATCGTGGTCAAGTACGACGTCAAGCCCGAGAGCGTGGACAACTTCCCCGAGGCCGTGCGGGAGTTCACCGAGGCGACTCGCGCGGAACCGGGCAACCTGTGGTTCGAATGGTCGAAGAGCCTGGAGAACCCCAATGAGTACGTCCTCGTCGAGGCATTCACCGACGAGGGCGCCGAACCGCATGTGACCAGCGATCATTTCCAGGCCGGGCTCGAGGCCATGCGCCCCCACCTGAACTCGACCCCGCAGATCATCTCGCGCAAGATCGACGGCGAGGGCTGGGACCGGATGGGCGAGCTCCAGATCGACTGATCGTCGCTGACACCTGCCTTCGCCGCCGCTGCCCCACCTGCGGTCGAGCGCCTAGACTTCCGGTATGGCTGCGAAAGAGATGAACGCCGAGGCGATCGCGAACGCGCTCGGCGAACCCTGGGCCGATGTCCGGGCCCGCCTCGAGGCCGCGGGAGGGGCGTCGGCGAGTCACAAGGAACTCGCCGACGCCCTCTACCCGCAGTACGAGGGCAGGGTGAACAACCACGGCTGGTGGGTGCAGGGTGCCGTCGTCGCCTACGAGCAGGAGATCGGCCGTCGAGTGCCCGGGCAGAGAGCCGACGGCACCTTCGAGGTCGCGGTCTCGCGCACCGTGCCCCTCGGCCGTGACGAGGCCATCAAGCGGTTCGGCGCGCTCATCGAGGATCCGGCCCGCGACGGGGTCCCCCTCAGCGGCGACCCGAGGATGTCGGAGACGCCCAAGCGCACCTACTGGAGGGCCGACATGGCCGGCGGCGCGCGGATCGAGGCGGCCGCCGAACCGAAGGCCGAGGGCAGGTCGCTGCTCACCGTCACGGTCGCCAGACTCCCGAGCCCGGAGGCGCTCGAGGAGTGGCGGACCTACTTCCGGGAGTTCCTCAGGCAGATCTGAGAGCCTGGAGCTCAGCCGCCGAGGATCGGGTTCCACGTCCCCAGCACCAGCGCCGAGGCGATCGCCGCGACGCCGACGAGGACCGCGGAGCCCAGCAGCACCAGGTCCCGCGGATGGAAGGCCGAGCGCCGGCGCCACGTCCGGCCCGGCCGACCGAATGCCCGTCCCTCCATCGCCATCGCCATCCGCGTGCCCCGGCGGATCGCCTGGACGAGCAGGGCGAAGATGCCGGCGACGAGGCTCGACGCGCGCTGCAGGGGCGAACCATCCGCGACTCCGCGCGCCCGCCGGGCCATCGACAGCGTCTGCCAGTCGACGACGAGCAGCCCGAGCAGCCGGCCGGCGGCGAGGACGGACACGACGAGGGTCTCGGGCAGCCTGAGATGTTGGATCAGCGCGTCCGCGAGATCCCTGGGATCGATCGTCGAGGCGAGCACCACGAGGGGGATCGCCAGGGCCAGGGCCCGGACGAAGATCGCGGCGGCCACCGACGCCGACCCCGTGGTGATGAGCAGGGGACCGAGCTCGACGAGCACGGCTCCGGTCTTCTCCGCCAGGATCGCCGTCCCCCAGGCCGCGAGCAGGGCACCGGCGGGCAGGAACCACAGCCGCTTGAGCGCCTGGACGGGATCGAGCCCGGAGGCGGGCAGGAGGACGAGGGAGAACGCGAGGACGATCCCCGCGGACACGAGGTCGATGCTCAGCAGGGCCGCGACCATGAGAACCAGCGCGACGGTGATCTTCGTCAGGGGATTGCACCTGGCGACCGCGGTCGTCCGCACCACGGGGATGAGCTGACCGGGATCGGCGACCGGCGTGCGCTCACTCAACGGTCTCACCTCGCAGCGCGTGAACCGGATCGGCTGCCCTCCTTGGTGCCCCCGCCCCGAGACCGACGCGCCGGGCGCCGATCGCATCGAGGAACTCGAGGTCATGGCTGACCGCGATGACGGCGCAACCGTGGTCGAGCACCTCGAGGAACAGGTCGACGAGCCCCGCCCAGGTCAGCGCGTCCTGACCGAAGGTCGGCTCGTCGACGACGAGCACCGCCGGTCGCGGGGCCAGCATCGCCGCCACCGACAGCCTGCGCTTCTCACCACCTGAGAGCCCCTGCGGGTGCGCCTCGGCGCGGTCGGCAAGACCGAGGGTGAGCAGGAGAGCGCTCACCCGCGCCTCGACCTCAGCGGCCGTCCATCCGGCCAATCGCGGCCCGAGGGCGAGCTCCTCGGCGACCGTCGCCCGGAGGAACTGGTGATCGGGTTCCTGGAACACCGACCCGATGCGCGGAGCGAGGAACCTCGACGACCAGCGGAACGGCCGGGAGTGCTTCGCCCCGCGCGCCAGCCTGCCCTGGACGGCCACCTCGCCGGCGAACTCGGGGATGAGACCGGCCAGGGTGAGCGCGGTCGTCGACTTCCCGGCGCCGTTGGGCCCGACGATGCCCACGGCCTCACCCGCATGGACCGTGAGATCGAGGTCCCGGGCGGCGGGGACGCACGCGCCGGGACGAGCGACGGCGAGGGAGCGGGCGCCGAGCACCGCCTCGGCGGGGGAGTGGGCACGACGGGACTGCCCCAGGGCGCGCACGGCCCCCGGCACCCGGATCCCGCATCGCTCGAGCACGTCGCTCAGTTCCGGGTCGCCGAGGATCCGCCTCGGCGGGCCCTCGACGAGCACCCCGTCGGGACCGAGGACGATCACCGTGTCGACGTGGTCGATCCACAGGTCGACGCGGTGCTCGACGACGATCATCGTCGCCCCGGTCTCCGCCTGCATCCTCAGGACGGCGTCACGGATGCCGGCGGTCGACTCCGGGTCGATGTTGGCGGTCGGCTCGTCGAGGACGAGGATCTGCGGGGCCATCGCGAGGATCCCGGCCAGGGCCAGGCGCTGCTTCTGCCCGCCGGAGAGCGCGGCGGTGGGGTGGTCGTGGTCGAGGTCGAGGCCCATCGCGGGCAGCGCCGAGGCGATGCGGGGCTCGATCTCGGCCGCCGGCATCCCGAGGTTCTCCATCCCGAAGGCGACGTCGTCGCCGACCCGGGAGAAGACGACCTGGGCATCGGGATCCTGGAACACGACGCCGACCTCGCCGCGGCCGGGGTCCGGGGGAGCGTCGCCGAGGAGGATCTCACCCCTGGCCTCACCGGATTCGGCCGGCAGGACTCCGGCGATCGCATGGAGCAGAGTCGACTTGCCCGAGCCGGAGGGACCGAGCAGGAGCACTCTCTCACCCGCGGCGATGTCGAGATCGAGGGGACCGACGGCGGGGGCGACGCGGTCGGCGTGCCGCCACGAGAACCCGCGCGCGGTGACCGGCAGCGGCATCAGCGCCGACCGGGGATCGGGGCGCGTCGACCCGAGGCGAAGGAGCTCAGCGCCCCGGTGCGGGCGATCGCCCGGTAGGCGAACCAGGCGCCGATCCCGGAGATGACGAGACCGGAGAGGAGAGCGCACCCGGCGTAGACGAGCTGGAAGCTCGGCTGCCAGGCGGCGTTGTACATGATGTTCTCGCTCACGGCCATGAATGCGGCCGCGACGAGTCCCGACAGGCTCGTCACCCCCAGGGTGAACCGGCGGTAGCGGCAAGCGGCGAAGACGAGTTCGGCGCCGAGGCCCTGGAGGAAGCCCGAGAGCAGCACCGTCGCACCGAAGTGCGAGCCGAGGACCGCCTCGACGACGGCGGCGATCACCTCGCACAGCAGAGCAGCCCCCGGTTTGCGGATGACGACGGCGGCCAGCGGCCCCGCGAGGACCCACAGGCCCGCGATCAGGCCGATGGCGGGTGGGAAGGCCTGGAAGGCGACCTCGAGGAACTTCCAGCTCAGCGCCAGGACCCAGAAGACGAGCCCGACGCCGATGCCGAGCACGGCGGTGACGACGTAGTCGACGACCCGCCACCTCGTCGTCGCCGGGACGGCGGACGCGGCTGCAGGTGTCTGTGATGGAGCGGAGTGGTGCGCTGGCGTCTGCGCGGCATTGTTCGGCATGATGCCTCCTGGATGTCAGGAGGGGTGTCAAGAGTCTCGACTTCCTTCGGCGGTGCTAGCCGCATCAGGTTCGAGGGTCTGCAGCAGTTTCTGCACTCTCAGCGCCCTTGGTGGCGCTCCCCTGTCGTAGGACCCACTGTACAACAGGGCAGGAGGGTGCGCGGACCCTCAGATCGAGAAGCCCAGGTGCGTGAGCGCGGCCTTGAGGATGTGGACCTGGCCGTGGCCGAGCTCCCCGACGATGTCGGCGCGCAGCGTCTCCTCGGGAGTCAGCCAGTCCAGGCAGAGGGCATCGGCCCGGGGCGTGCACTCACCGCGGACCTCCATGATGAAGCACATCGCGATCGCATGCTGGCGGGGGTCGTGGAGCAGCGAGGCCCCCTCGGTGGGGAAGTACTCGGCGATGTGGAACGGGGCGATCGCCGGGGGGATGACCGGCAGCGCCATCGGCCCGAGGTCGTTCTCGGCATGCCGGAGCAGCGCGGCGCGGATGCTCTCGTGGAACCGGATCCGCCCGCCGATGATCTCCCGGCCCAGGGTCCCGTCGTCGAGGGTGCGCAGCAGCAGGCCGATCCGCTCGACATTGCCGGCCTCCCCGACGCGGACCGGAATCGCATTGACATAGGGGATCGGAAGCTGCCGTCGCAGCCGCGCCAGCTCGGCGTCCTCGAACCAGTTCTCGTCGTAGTCCAGCGCAGTCCGGGTCATGGGCCAATGATTCCACAGACTGCGCCCGTTCAGAAGAGCGCCGAGGCGCGGGCGACCGGAGCCGCATGCCGCCGGGACACTCTGGTCGGGTGGGCCCCGCCTCGGGTAATGTATCTCGATGTCAAGATAAAACGGTGGGCCGACCGGTGTCGTTCCGTGACGTGGCCTACAGTTGTGTCAACCACTCTCAGGCCGTCACGGACGACGCAGACGTGGCAGCCGTCAGGACGATTGAAGGGGTCACCCATGATTGATCACGAAGTTCGCACGTACCGGAGCTCGGAGGAACTGGCGCGCGAGGACCAGCTGGCCTGGAAGATCGCCGAAGTCGCCGCGGACCCCGTGCCCGTCGACGCAGACGTCACCGAGATGGTGATCAACCGGATCATCGACAACGCCTCCGTCGCCGCCGCCTCGGTGCGCCGCTCTGCCCCCCTGCACGCCCGCGAGCAGGCGCAGGCCCACCCCTTCAGCCCCGGCTCGACCGTCTTCGGCCTGCCCCTGGGTGAGCGGTTCTCCCCGGAATGGGCCGCCTGGGCCAACGGCGTGGCCGTGCGCGAACTCGACTTCCACGACACCTTCCTCGCCGCCGAGTACTCGCACCCCGGCGACAACATCCCCCCGGTCCTCGCCGTCGCCCAGCACAAGGGGATCGCGGGCAAGGACCTCATCAACGGCATCGCCACCGGCTATGAGATCCAGGTCGACCTCGTCAAGGGAATGTGCCTGCACGAGCACAAGATCGACCACGTCGCCCACCTCGGCCCCTCGGCCGCCGCCGGCATCGGCGCCCTGCTCCACCTGCCCACGGAGGTCACCTTCCAGGCGATCCAACAGGCACTGCACGTGACGACAGCGACCCGGCAGTCGCGCAAGGGCGAGATCTCCTCGTGGAAGGCCTACGCTCCGGCGTTCGCCGGCAAGATGGCCGTCGAGGCCGTCGACCGGGCGATGCGCGGCGAAGGCGCTCCGAACCCCATCTACGAGGGCGAGGACGGCTTCATCGCCTGGATCCTCTCCGGCCCCGAGGCCCGCTACACGATCCCGCTGCCGGGCAGGGGCGAATCCAAGCGCGCCATCCTCGACACGTACACGAAGGAGCACTCGGCCGAGTACCAGGCCCAGGCGCTCATCGACCTCGCGCGCAAGCTCGGCGGGGAGATCGAGGACCTGTCGACGATCAAGCGGATCGTCATCCACACCTCCCACCACACCCACAACGTCATCGGCACCGGCGCGAACGATCCGCAGAAGATGGACCCGAACGCCAGCCGGGAAACCCTCGACCACTCGATCATGTACATCTTCGCGGTCGCCATGGAGGACCGGGGCTGGCACCACGAGCGCTCCTACGCCCCCGAGCGCGCCTCCCGCCCGGAGACCGTCGCGCTGTGGCACAAGATCGAGACCACCGAGGACAAGGAGTGGACCCGCCGCTACCACTCGACCGATCCCAACGAGAAGGCCTTCGGCGGACGCGTGGAGATCGAGTTCGAGGACGGCTCCACGCTCGTCGACGAGATCGCCGTCGCCGACGCCCACCCCTTCGGCGCCCGCCCCTTCGTCCGCGCGAACTACATCGAGAAGTTCCGCACCCTGTCCGAGGGGATCCTGTCCGAGGCGGAGGCGAACCGGTTCCTCGACCTCGCCGAGAACCTCGCGGACCTCGACGCCCGCGGTGTGGCCGAGCTCAGCTTCACCGTCGACGGACTCGAGCACACCGGATCGAAGGGCATCTTCTGATGCTGGGCGCGACGACGACCGCCGCCGAGCGGCGGGCACGGTTCCGCGAGCTGCTGGCCGGCGACGGGATCCTCCAGTTCCCCGGCGCCATCAACCCCATCAACGCGCAGATCATCGAGCAGATCGGCTTCGAGGGCGTCTACATCTCCGGCGGGGCCTTCTCCGCGGCCCAGGGTCTGCCCGACATCGGACTGACCACCCTGTCCGAGGTGGCCGACCACGGCCGCAGCATCGCGCGAGTGACGAACCTGCCGACCTTCATCGACGCCGACACCGGCTGGGGTGAGGCGATGAACGTCGCCCGCACCGTCCAGGAGTTCGAGGACGCCGGGATCTCCGGGATGCACCTCGAGGATCAGGTGAATCCGAAGCGCTGCGGCCACCTCGACGGCAAGGAGGTCGTCACCGTCGCCGAGATGACCAAGCGCATCGCGGCCGCGGTCAGGGGACGCCGGGACGAGAACTTCGTCATCTGCGCCCGCACCGACTCCCGCGCCGGCGAGGGGCTCGATTCCGCGATCGACCGCGCGAAGGCCTACGCCGACGCCGGAGCGGACATGATCTTCCCCGAGGCCATGCGGGACCTGGGCGAGTTCGAGAGATTCGCCGCCGCCGTCGACGTGCCGATCCTGGCGAACATGACCGAGTTCGGCAAGAGCGAGCTCTTCACCACCGAGCAGCTCGCGAACGTCGGAGTCAGGCTCGTCATCTACCCGGTGACCACCCTGCGCCTGGCCATGGGCGCCATCAAGTCCGGACTGCAGACGATCCGGGACTCCGGCACCCAGGCGGACCTGCTCGACGGGATGCAGACCCGCGCCGACCTCTACGACACCATCGACTACGCGTCCTACAACGAGTTCGATGCAGCCGTTTTCAACTTCTCACAGGAGGGTCACCAGTGACCGAAGAAATCAAGAAGGGCCTCGCGGGCGTCGTCGTCGACACCACGGCCATCTCCAAAGTCGTCCAGGAGACCAACTCCCTGACCTACCGCGGGTACCCCGTCCAGGAACTCGCCGCCCGCCGCGGCTTCGAGGACGTCGCGTACCTGATCTGGAACGGCGAGCTGCCCACCGCGGCTCAGCTCGAGGAGTTCAAGGCGCGGGAACGCTCCCAGCGGGCCATCGACGAGCGCCTCGTCAAGCTCATCCTCGACCTGCCGACCGACTGCCACCCGATGCACGTCGTGCAGACGGCGGTCGCCTACCTCGGCGCCGTCGACCCCGAGGCCGACACCGAGGGCGAGGAGGCGAACCGGGCGAAGGCCGAGCGCCTCTACGCGCAGCTGCCGACGATCGTCGCGATCGACCACCGCCGGCGCCACGGCCTCGATCCCATCGCGCCGAGTGAGGACCTCGACTACGCGGAGAACTTCTTCCAGATGGTCTTCGGCGAGGTTCCCGCGGAGGAGGTCGTGCGCTGCTTCGACATCTCGATGATCCTCTACGCCGAGCACTCGTTCAACGCCTCGACGTTCACCACCCGGGTCATCACCTCGACGACCTCCGACCTCTACTCGGCCGTGGCCGGCGGGGTCGGCGCGCTCAAGGGACCCCTCCACGGCGGGGCCAACGAAGCGGTGATGGCGATGCTCGAGGAGATCGGCACCGCCGAGCGGGCCTCGGAATGGCTCGATGCCGCTCTGGCCGAGAAGAAGAAGATCATGGGCTTCGGACACCGCGTGTACAAGAACGGCGACTCCCGCGTCCCGACGATGCGCAAGGCGTTCGAGGACATGGTCGCGGTCAAGGGGGCGACGGACCTGCTCGACCTCTACAACACGTTCGAGGAGGACTTCGTCTCCCGCAAGGGCATCTACCCCAACCTCGACTACCCCTCGGGGCCGGCCTACCACCTGATGGGCTTCGACACCGAGCAGTTCACGCCGATCTTCGTCATGGCCCGCATCACCGGGTGGACCGCCCACATCATGGAGCAACAGGCGTCCAACGCGCTGATCCGCCCGCTGAGCGCCTACGACGGTGAGGACCAGCGCGAGGTCCCCGCCGAGCGGGGCTGAGAGGTTCAAGGACCATGACCGCTGACGGTTCCCACCGTCGGATCGACCACGAGGGTTTCGAGCTCACCGTCACCGGTGGGGTCGGAACCCTCGTCATCGATCGGCCCGAGAAGCGCAACGCCCTGTCCCGGGCGATGTGGAGGGCGCTGCCCGAGATCATCGCCGAGGTCGACGCCGACGACGCGATCGGGGCCCTGATCATCACCGGCGCGCACGGGCACTTCTCCGCCGGGTCGGACATCGCCGACCTCGACGTGCCGCTCGCCGAATTCTGGGAGCTCAACTCCACCGCCGAGGCGGCCGTGGCGAACGCCCGGACCACGACGATCGCCGCGATCGAGGGCAGCTGCGTGGGCGGCGGCACCGAGATCGCCGTCGCCTGCGACCTCCGTGTCGCCGCTCCCGGCTCGGTCTTCGGGGTCACCGCCGCGAAGCTCGGCCTCGTCTACCCGCCCGGGCCGACGCGGCGGCTGGCCGCCGTCATCGGGGAGTCGTGGGCGAGATACCTGCTGGTCACCGCCTCGATCGTGCCGTTCGAGCAGATGGACCGACTCGGATTCTTCCACGCGGTCTCCGAGACCCCGCTGGAGGCGGCGCGGGAGCTGGGGGAGCGGATCACAGGGCTCTCCCGACTCAGCCAGCTCGGGACCCGGGCCGTGCTCGCGGGCGAGCTGAGGGAGACCGGCCTCGTCGAGGCGGTGGACGCGAACCGTTCCGCGGCCGGGCAGGCTCCAGCCTTCACCCCGCCGGAGTGGCTCGACGCCGCCTACCGCGAGGAGATCGCGCGCGGCCAGGAGGCGTTCTTCGCCAAGCGCCGCCCCGAGTTCCGATTCGCCGCGACCGACTGGCCGTGACGACGGCCCCGGTCCTGCAGAGGGAACCGGGGCCGTGGCGATGTGCTGACGACGGTGCTCAGACCGCTGCGAGACTCGCCTGCCGGTGGACCTGCCGATGGGCGAAGAGGACGTAGAGTCCGCTGCTCACCAGCAGGCACACGGGAACGGAGAGGTCGAGGTATCCCATCGCCACCGCGAACGGCCCGCTGAATACGTCGGTGGTCATGAACAGCGATCCTGCGCAGGCGCCGAGGACCACCGAGGACAGTCCGGACAGCGACCATCCGCCGTGGTACCAGAAGGGCCCTTCCGGAGATTCCTGGAAGAGGGCGACGCCGTCGTAGCGGTTGCGACGCAAGAGGATGTCAGTGACGTAGATCGCGATCGTCGGGGCGGAGATGAGGATGAGCAGCTGGAGCATGATGTTGACGGCGTCGAGGAGGCTCGTCGACATCACGAGGTAGATCGTGAACAGGGTGCCGAGGACGCCGATGACCACGGCGGAGGGGATGCGGCGGATCGGGATGCCGATCGACTGGAAGGCCATGCTCGCCGTGTAGGTCGTCATCCCGTTGAGCGCGATCGTGTTGAGGATGACGCCGATGACGAAAATCGGACCGAGCCAGACGGGAAGCATGTCGAGCAGAGCGTACTCGATGCCGAGGTCGATCGACTCAGCGGGGACCGCCGTGGCCAGCAGCGCACCGACCATGGTGAAGAAGAAGCAGGGGATGGCACCGCCGAACGCGGTGGCGGCGGCGATCCGCACGGGCGAGGTGTCGCGGGGCAGATAGCGGGCCAGATCGGCGCTGTTGGAGTAGGACAGTGGAGTGGACGCCATGATCGCGAACCCGATCGTCAGCGACGACCACAGGGCGATCCCCTGCAACGGTTCCGGCTGAGTGAACGACCAGTCGATCTGGGGAAGGACGAAGCCGGTGACGGCGAGGAAGATCACGAGGAGGAGCAGGGTCACCGCGGTGTAGGCGCGCAGGATCAGACCGTGCCCGAACACCGCGACGAGCACCGTGATGAGCGACACGACTACGGTGACGAGGACGAGGGCGAGCGTCTTGTCCCCCCAGCCCCAGCGGGTGAGCAGCTCGGCGCCCATGAACGAAGAGGCGACCCAGTTGAGCGCGAGGAACACGCCCGAGATGAACCAGCCGTAGAAGGCGATGACGACCTTGTTGCCCCGGATGCCGTAGATCGCGCGTTGGACGACGGAGCCCGAAGTGCCGGCCGCGGGTCCGCTCGCCGCGACGATGCCGGGGAAGATCCAGAGCAGGTTCGAGGCGAGGATGACCAGCGCCGACTGCCAGATCTCGAGGCCGAGCAGCGTCAGCGTGGCGCCGATCGTGAAATTGAGGACGCTGACGTTCGGAGCTGCCCAGACCGCGAAGAGATCACGGGCGTGCCCATGCCGCTCGGCATCGGTGACGAGCTCGATTCCCCTTCGCTCGGCGTGAGTCGGTGAATCGAGGAGCTCAGGGTCGGTTGAGGTGGTCATGGGATGTCCTCTCCAGGGGCCGTTTGCGTCATTGCCAGGCGCGCGGATTGCAATTGGTCGACCGACCAATGTCATGTTGGTCACCAATACAATAGGGTGGAGGGCATGATGTCAAATCCTGAGTTCACGCGCGCGAGGAAGTCACCGGCGGCGAGGCGCGCCGAGATCGTCGACGCCGCCGCGGCCATCGCCGTCGAGTCCGGTCTGGAGACGGTCACCCTCCGGTCCGTCGCGTCCTCCGTCGGGGTCCGGCCCGGGTTGATCAGCCACTACTTCCGAGCCGCCGAGGACCTTGTGGCCACGGCATTTCGCGTCGCGGTCCAGGGACTGCGCCGGTTCGAGCCGACCGCGTCGACATGTGCGGTGGACCAGCTGCGCGCGATCATCGCCGACCAGTGCGCCGACACCCGGCTTTCCGCCCTGTGGCTCAGCGCCCGTCACCTCAGTCGGCGCAGCGCCGCGATCGCCATGGCACTCGAGGAGATGGAGGAGGCCGATCGGCAGGAGCTCATCGACCTCATCGAGCGGGGCAAGGCGACCGGGGAGCTCTCCGACGTCGACCCCGTCGGGGCCTCCGTGCGGATCCTCATGGCACTCGACGCGCGCGGAGCCTACGCCAACAACGCCCTCCCCTTCGACCATGACGCCTACGCCCACTTCGTCTCCGATGTCGCCGAATGGGCGCTCGACCTGCCTCCCGGAACCCTGCGGTCGCCCGAACCGACCCGGTCCGCAGCATCGCTGAGCGATTTCCAACTTTGGTCTCAGGGCCAATAGAGTGGCCCCGAGCTGTCGGATCGGAGCCGGCGGCACGATCCAATCCGCGCGAAGGAGCATCGGATGAGCACCTCTGCTGTCACGGTCGAGAACTGGCTCGACCCCGCCCACCTGCCCTGGTCGTTCACCCACATGGGCGAGCTCTTCCCCACCGACCGGCTGGGCCGTGGCACCGGACCCGTCGCAGGGTTCGACCGGGAGATCCTCGACCTCGGATCGCTGACGGTCGACATCGGGGGCGGTGACTCGACAGTCTCCGAGATCTTGGCCGCGGCGAACACCGACGCGTGGGCCGTCGTCCACCGGGGGACTGTCGTCGCCGAGGAGTATGGCCCGCACATGAGCGCGGACACCCCGCATCTGCTCATGTCGGTGAGCAAATCCGTCCTGTCCCTCGTCCTCGCGACCCTCATCGAGGATGGGACCATCGGCCTCGAGGACACGATCGGCGAGCTCATCCCCGCACTGGCCTCGAGCGGATACGGCGATGCGCGCGTCACCGACGTCTTCGACATGCGCACCGGGATCCGGTTCTCCGAGGAGTACCTCGACCCGGAATCGGAGGTGCGCAGACTCGACGAGGCCGTCGGCTGGGCGCCGCTGCAGCCCGGACACCCGTCCACCCTCGCCGAGTTCCTGCCCACCCTCGACAAGGAGACGGAGCATGGCGGCCCCTTCGTCTACCGCAGCGCCGATACCGATGTCCTCGGGTGGCTCATCGAGTCGGCGACCGGGCGCAGGTATGCCGAAGTCGCGACCGAGAGGCTGTGGTCGGTCCTCGGCGCCGAGCACGACGCCTTCCTGACCGTCGACCCGGCCGGACTCGGCATGTTCGACGGCGGCACCAGTTCGACCCTGCTCGATCTCGCCCGTTTCGGCCATGTGCTCCTGCGGCAGGGGAGGTCGCTGTCAGGATCGCGGATCGTCTCGCCCGAATGGGTCGAGGACCTGTTCACCGGAGGACCCGACTCCGAGGCGGCCTTCGCCGCAGGCCCCTACGGTTCGGAGTTCCCCGGAGGCAAGTATCGACGCCAGTTCTGGTCGGCGAACGCCGACCGAGACCTCATCTGCGGAGTCGGCATCCACGGTCAGCTGCTCTACATCGACCGGGCGCGCGACGTCGTGGCGGTCCGTTTCGCCTCCCAGGCACTGCCGGTCGACCACGACTCGGACACGCTTGTCCACGCAGCTTTCGCCACGATCGCCGAGTCCGTCAGCGGGCTCCGCCGCGAATCCTCGCCGCAGGAGTGATCGCGGCTACACTGAGCCCATGCGCCTAGCTGTCCTCGATATCGGATCCAACAGCGTCCACCTCCTCGTCGTCGACGCCCATGTCGGAGCCCCTCCGCTGCCCGCGACGTCACACAAGGAGATCCTCCGGCTGGCCGAGTACCTCGACGAGGACGGGTCGATCGACGAATACGGTCAGGAGCGTCTCCACAGCTTCATCGCCGAGGCCGTCGAGATCGCCGAGGACCAGGGGTCGGAGCAGATCCTCGCATTCGCCACCTCGGCGATCAGGGACGCCCCCAACGGACTTGAGCTCATCGAGGCGATCAACCGGCAGCTCGGGGTCACGCTCAACGTCATGTCGGGCAGGGACGAGGCGCGGGTGACGTTCCTCGCCGCCCGCCGCTGGTTCGGCTGGTCGGCGGGCAAGATCCTCCTGCTCGACATCGGCGGCGGCTCCCTCGAGATCGCCGCCGGGCAGGACGAGTACCCGCAGGCCGCCGTGTCCGTGCCGCTCGGCGCCGGACGCACCTACGCCGACTTCCTCCCCGACCCGCTGCCGAGCGCCGATGACATCCAGCTCCTGCGCAAGCACGCCCGCTCCCAGATCGGACGGATCGCCGGGGACATCAACCGGGTCGGCCGGCCCGACCAGGTCGTCGGCTCCTCGAAGACGTTCCGCTCCCTGGCCCGCATCGCGGGGGCCGCGCCCAGCGGCGACGGGATCTACGCCCCCCGCAAGCTCTTCCGCCGCGACCTCGCCGGGATCATCGACACGCTGGCCTCTCGCACCCCGGAGGAGCGGGCGCTGCTGCCCGGGGTCTCCGAGGCGCGGGCCGGGCAGGTGCTCGCCGGGGCCATCGTCGCCGAGGCGGCCTTCACGATCTTCGACATCGCCGTCATGAACATCTCGCCCTGGGCGCTGCGCGAGGGCATCATCATGCGCAAGCTCGACCTGCTCGATTCGGCGGAGACCACCTCGGCGATGCGCATCGAGCGGGTCATGAGCCCGTGAGGAACGGCGAGCTCTCCCCGGACTCCCGCACCGCGGCGCTGGCGGCCCTGGCCTCGACCACGGCGGCGGATCCGCTCGACGTGTTCGTCGTCGGCGGCGGGGTGACGGGGGCGGGCGCGGCCTTCGACGCCGCGACCCGGGGACTGCGCGTCGGCGTCGTCGACACCGCGGACTGGGCCTCGGGCACCTCCTCGCGCTCCTCGAAGCTCATGCACGGAGGACTGCGCTACCTCGAGATGCTCGACTTCAGGCTCGTCGCCGAGGCGCTGCGGGAGCGCGACCTGCTCCTCACCCACACCGCGCCCCACCTCGTCGAACCCGTCGCGTTCGTGTTCCCCTTCGAGAACCGGTTCATCGACCGCGCCTTCATCGGCTCCGGGGTCCTCCTCTACGACACGATGGCGACACGCCCCGGCCGCAAGCGCGCCCTTCCCCTCCACCGCCACCTCGGCCGGAGGGCCCTGGCCGCCCATGTCCCCGGTCTCGCCGAGGACGCCGCGGTCGGCGCGCTCGAGTACTACGACGCGAAGGTCGACGACGCCCGGTTCGTCATGACCCTCGTCCGCTCGGCCGCGACCTTCGGGGCCCATGCCGCCAACCACGTCCGCGTCATCGACTACCTCCACACGGGACAGCGGGTGAGCGGAGTCCGTGCCCGCGACATGCTCACCGGTGAGGAGTTCGACGTCCACGCCCGGCGCACGATCCTCGCCGGGGGAGTCTGGACCGAGGAGCAGCAGGACCTCGCCAGCGCCGAGGCGGGACTGACGGTGCTCGCCTCGAAGGGCGTCCACATCACCGTCGCCGAGGACCGGATCAGCGCGGCGCCGGGCACCGGGATCATCTCGAAGACGGAGAAGTCCGTCCTCTTCATCATCCCCTGGGACGGCTACTGGGTGATCGGCACGACCGACACCCCCTGGGAGCAGGACGTCGACGTGCCCGTGGCCACCGCGGACGACATCGACTACCTCCTCGACCACGCGAACGCCGTCCTCCGGGAGAAGCTCGGCCCCGAGGACGTCATCGGCGTCTACGCGGGGCTGCGGCCGCTGCTGCAGCCGGTGCTCAGGGAGGGCGTCGCCTCGACGAAGGTCTCCCGCGAGCACACGGTCATGGAGGTCGAGCCGGGACTCGCCGCGATCGCCGGCGGGAAGTTCACCACCTACCGGGTGATGGCCGAGGACGTCGTCGACTTCGTCCTCGGTGACGAGGCCGGAGAGCGCCGCACGCTCACGGAGTCGGTGCCCCTCCTCGGCGCGCAGGGGGTCGCCTCCCTGCGCCGGCGGCAGGAGGAGATCGCTGCCCGCTACGGCTTCGACGAGGCCAGGGTCGCCCGGCTGATCCGCCGCTACGGGACCCTCCTCGACTCGGTCCTCGACCTCATCGACGAGGACCCCGAGCTCGGACTCCCGCTGCCCGGGGCCGAGAGGTACCTGGGAGCCGAGGCCCGCTACGCGGCCGCCGCCGAGGGCGCCGTCCGCCTCGGCGACGTCCTCGAGCGGAGGATGCGGCTGGGCTACGAGGTCAGGGACCGGGGGACCGCCGCCGCCGAGGCGGTCGCCCGGATCGTCGCCCCCGTCCTCGGCTGGGACGAGGACGGTGTGGCCCGCGAGGTCGCCGCGTTCGAGGCGCACATGCGCGCCCAGCTGGCCGCCGAGGCGACACGGGACGACGGGACGGCCGCGGCGATCGTCGCCGGGGCGGCACGAGACCAGGGGAGGGAAGAATGGCAGTGATCCAGGAGAAGTACATCCTCGCCATCGACCAGGGGACGACCTCGTCGCGGGCGATCGTCTTCGACCATGATGGGCGGATCGTCTCACTCGGGCAGCTCGAGCACCGGCAGATCTTCCCCCGCGCCGGCTGGGTCGAGCACGACCCGGTCGAGATCATCGACAACACGAACGAGGCGATCGGTCAGGCGCTGACCCGGGCGAAGATCAACCGGCACCAGCTCGAGGGCGTGGGGATCACCAATCAGCGCGAGACGACCGTGGTGTGGAACCGCCGCACCGGTGAACCCGTGTACAACGCGATCGTCTGGCAGGACACCCGCACCCAGCGGATCTGCGAGGAGCTGGCCGGCGACGTGGGTCCCGAGAGGTACAAGGACCGGGTCGGCCTGCCGCTGGCGACCTACTTCGCCGGCCCCAAGGCCAAGTGGATCCTCGACAACGTCGACGGGGCCAGGACCGCCGCCGAGGCCGGCGACCTGCTGTTCGGGACCATGGACTCGTGGCTGATCTGGAACCTCACGGGAGGCACCGACGGCGGGCTGCACGTCACCGACGTCACCAACGCCTCGCGGACGATGCTCATGAACATCGACACCCTCGACTGGAACCCGGACATCGCCGCCGACATGGGCATCCCGATGACGATGCTGCCCGAGATCCGCTCGTGCTCGGAGGTCTACGGCTACGGGGCGAAGAACGGTCTGCTCATCGACACCCCCATCTGCGGGATCCTCGGCGACCAGCAGGCGGCGACCTTCGGACAGGCCTGCTTCGAGACGGGGCAGGCGAAGAACACCTACGGCACGGGCAACTTCATGCTCATCAACACCGGGACGACGCCGGTGGCCAGCGAGAACGGGCTGCTCACGACGGTGGCGTACAAGCTCGGGGACGCCGCGGCGGTCTACGCCCTCGAGGGGTCCGTCGCGGTCACCGGCTCCCTCGTCCAGTGGCTGCGCGACAACCTCGGGCTCATCTCCGAATCCGCCGAGGTCGAGGAGCTCGCCGCCCGGGTCGAGGACAATGGGGGCTGCTACATCGTGCCGGCGTTCTCGGGACTCTTCGCCCCGCATTGGGAATCCGACGCCCGCGGCGTCGTCGTCGGCCTGACCCGCTACGTCGACAAGTGCCACATCGCCCGGGCGGCGCTCGAATCGGTGGCCTTCCAGTCCAAGGAGGTCCTCGAGGCGATGAACCGCGACGCCGCGGTCGCACTCACGGAGCTCAAGGTCGACGGGGGAATGGTCGGCAACGAGGCGCTCATGCAGTTCCAGGCCGACCTCCTCGGCGTGCCCGTCATCCGCCCGCAGGTCGTCGAGACCACGGCCCTGGGCGCGGCATACGCCGCCGGGATCGCGGTGCGGTACTGGGACGGCGAGGACGACGTCAGGGCGAACTGGCAGGAGGGACGGCGGTGGCTGCCGCAGATGGAGCCCGAGCGGGTGGCTCGGATGTGCCGGCTGTGGGCGAAGGCCGTCGAGAAGTCCAAGCGCTGGGTCGACGAGGACGTCGAGGAGCTCCAGGGCTGACGGGCGCGCGCGCCGGGGCGGGCGACCGTCGGCGGGCGATCGTCGCCGGAGCCGGGCGACCGTCGGCGGGCGATCGTCGCCGGAGCCTGCGACTGGGGATTAAAATGGGCGACGTGAACGCGAAACGGTCGAAGTCGAAGCGCAAGGTGCTGACCGCCAAGAACTCAGCACGGTCGAATTCCCGCCGCCACCGCGAGTATTTCGCCAGCCGCTCGGTCTACGAGCACGACGTCCACCACGTCTCCGACCATCCGATCAGGATCGGCCTGTCCTCATCCTCGGTCTCCCCGATGACCGTCGAGGAGACCTTCACCCAGGCGGCGGCGCTGGGCTACGACGGGGTCGAGATCATGGTCACGCACAACGCCGAGACCCGCGACGTCGACCTCATCACCGGACTGGCAGCCGACACCGGACTCGACGTCATGTCCCTCCATGCGCCGACACTGCTCTTCCTGCCCCGGGTCCTCCACAAGGACCATTGGGAGAAGCTGCGGATCACCGCGAACCTCGCCAAGGACGTCGGGGCCACGACCGTCGTGCTCCATCCGCCGTTCCGCTGGCAGGGCGAGTACGCGAAGGGCTTCGTCGACGGGGTGCGCCAGGTGTCGGAGGAGACCGGGGTCGTCCTCGCCGTGGAGAACATGTACCCCTGGCGGGCGGGACTGCGCGAGATCCTCGTCTACTACCCCGACTGGAACCCGCTCGACGAGGACTACGACGCGATGACCTTCGACTTCTCCCACGCCTCGACGGCGGGGATGAATGCCGTCGACACGGTCAGGGAGATCTTCGACCGGCTCCGTCACGTCCACCTCACCGATGGCTCGGGATCGCTCAAGGACGAGCACCTGGTCCCCGGCACCGGGAACATGCCGGTCGCCGAGACCCTGCAGTACCTCGCCAAGCACAACTGGGCCGGTGATATCGTCGTCGAGGTCAATACCCGGTTCGTCGCCAAGAAGGCGACCCGGGAGCAGATGCTCGCGGACTCCCTGGCCTTCGCCAAGCGCCACCTGGGCCTCAACGGCCCACCCTCGGAGCACGGAAGCCACGTGAGCACGCGCAAGTCGAGCCCGGCATCCAGGCCGGATCCGAAAGGACACTGATTTGACCATCATCGCCTCCATCGGCACGGGAAACATGGGCAGGGCCCTCCTCAAGGGGATCCTCGACAGCGACGCCGGACTCGACGTCCGCGCGACGACGCACTCGACCGCCTCGGCGGAGGGCCTGCGCACGGAGCTCCCGAGCGCCGCGGTCACCTCGGTCGAGGAGGACCCGGAGGCGAATCGGAAGGCCGTCGCCGGAGCAGACTTCGTCTTCCTCGGCGTCAAGCCGTGGATGATGGCCGAGACCCTGCGCGGGCTCGCCGGGGCGCTGGAGCCCGAGACCGTGCTCGTGTCGATGGCCGCCGGAGTCGCCACCGTCGACCTGCAGACGCTGGCACCGGGCAGCCCGATCGTGCGGATCATGCCCAACACCCCGAGCGCGATCGGCCACGGAGTCATCGCGCTGGCTCCCGACGACGCCGTCTCCGCGGCCGGCGCCGAGACCCTCGAGCGCCTGCTCTCCGGCGCCGGGCTCGTCGTCCCGATGCCCGAATCCGACCTGCCCGCCATGACCGGGATCTCCGGATCCGGGGTCGCCTACTTCTTCCTCCTCGCCGAGGCGATGATCGCCGCCGGGGTGAAGCTGGGGCTGAGCGAGGAGACCGCCAGGGCCATGGTCGTCGCGACCGCCGACGGAGCCGGACGGCTGATGACCCACGACCCCGACCCGGCGGCCCTGAGGCAGTCCGTGAGCAGCAAGGGCGGGACCACCCTGGCGGCCCTCGACACCTTCATCGACTCGGGCCTCTTCACCATCGCCGAGGCGGCCGTCAGGGCCGCGGCCGACCGCTCCCTGGAGATGGAGGCGGAGAACGCCGCGACCGTCGCCGACTGAGCGTCGGCCGCGTCGGTTCTGCCTGCCCGGCCGCGTCGGTCTCAGGGCAGGGCGCCGGCGGCCCGCGCGTGTGACACGGCCTCGTGCCGGGTGCGCGCGCTGAGCTTGACCATCGCCGTGTTGAGATAGGACTTCACGGTCGACTCCCGCAGCCCGAGGGCCTCGGCGATGCGCCCATTGGGCCAGCCGAGTGCGACGTGGGAGAGGATGTCGACCTCACGCGGGGAGAGCCGCACCGATCGCCGGGCGGCCGGTTCCGCTCCGGTCCCCGCCGAGAGGATGTCGGCCAGCCGGCTCTCGACGGCGGCCAGCCGGTCCCGGGTCTGATCGTCGACGATGCCCGAGCGGATCGCCCGCAGCTCCGCGAACGTGTGACGCAGCGCCTCCCGGCTCGACGCGTCGAGGTCGGGGCTCACCGCCGAGGCGGGGCTCGCCTCGGCGATCGTGCTCGGAGGACCGAGCCGCCCGAGGTCCTCGGACAGCTGCCGGACCCGGCGCACGAGGTTGCCGGTGTGCGGGGCCGCGGCCTCGAAGCCGTTGCGGTGACCGCAGTAGACCATGCCGGTGACCTCGCCCCCGTAGAGGGTGGGCACCGCGAGGAGCACCTCGATGCCCTCACCGAGGATCTCCTCGTCGTAGTGATGGGTGATGAAGGGATCGACGCCGTAGTTCCTCGTCAACTGTGGTGTGCCCTCGGTCATCGCGCGACCGCCCAGGCCCTTGCCGCTGCCGACGAGGAGGCGGCCGAGGCGGTCCTCGCTGCCGCCGGCGACGGCGTCGACGGACACCGCGCCCTCGACGACCATGCCGCCGAAGACGACGTCCCCGGTGCCCGCGCGGTGGAGGGACTCGATCGCCTCGGCGAAGAGTCGATGGGATGCGGCCCTGCGCGCCTGATCCTCTTTGGTCATGACAGGCATGTGGACCAGATTACCAACTTTCGGAGGTACTGGGCGAGGCTACTTGACGGTTAGCTAGACTGCACGTGATGTGAATCACCCATGCTCAGCGCATCCGCGAATGGAGAAGCAATGATGTCCGACAACGCCCGCGCTCCCATCGACTTCCTCGCCGAGGAGGAGAAGCCCGAGTTCAAAGCGCTCAAACGCAAGCGGTTCTCGATCGTCGTCCCGCTGTCGATCGCGTTCCTCGCCTGGTACTTCCTGTACGTCATCCTCAGCACCTACGCCCATGACTTCATGTCGACGAAGGTCGTGGGACTCATCAACGTCGGTCTGATCCTCGGACTGCTGCAGTTCGTCACGACCTTCGCCATCACGATGTTCTACGTGTCGTTCGCCAACAACAGGCTCGATCCGCCCGCCGCCGAGATCCGCGAGCGCCTCGAGAACGAGACCAAGGGGGTCCAGTCATGACGACGACCGCAACGGGCTTCCTCGCCCAGGCGACGACCGAGGTCGAGAACAACCCGATCCTCAACATCTCGATCTTCGCGGCCTTCGTCGCGGTGACGATGTTCATCGTCCTGCGCGCGAGCCGGAACAACAAGACCGCCTCGGACTACTACGCCGGCGGCCGGTCGTTCACCGGCCCGCAGAACGGCTTCGCGATCGCCGGAGACTACCTCTCGGCCGCGTCGTTCCTCGGCATCTGCGGGGCGATCGCCGTCAACGGCTACGACGGATTCCTCTACTCGATCGGCTTCCTCGTCGCCTGGCTGGTCGCACTCCTGCTCGTCGCCGAGCTGATGCGCAACACCGGCAAGTTCACGATGGCCGATGTGCTCTCGTTCCGGCTCAGGCAGCGTCCTGTGCGCATGGCCGCGGCGATCTCGACCCTGGCGGTGTGCTTCTTCTACCTGCTCGCGCAGATGGCGGGTGCCGGTGGACTCGTCTCGCTGCTCATGGGCATCGACGGCAAGCTCGGGCAGTCCGTCGTCATCGCCGTCGTCGGCGCGCTGATGATCATCTACGTCCTCGTCGGCGGGATGAAGGGGACCACGTGGGTGCAGATCGTCAAGGCGATCCTGCTCATCCTCGGCGCCGCGGCGATGACGGTGTGGGTGCTCGCCCTCAACGGGTTCAACCTCTCGACGCTGCTCGGGGCGGCCGTCGAGAACGCGGCCGCGGGGGTGGGCGAAGGCGTTCTCAACCCGGGGCTGCAGTACGGCGAGAATCCGCTCGACTTCATCTCCCTGGCGCTGGCTCTGGTGCTCGGCACCGCCGGCCTGCCGCATGTGCTCATGCGCTTCTACACCGTGCCGACCGCGAAGGAGGCCCGGCGCTCCGTGGTCTGGGCGATCTGGCTCATCGGCGCGTTCTACCTCTTCACCCTCGTGCTCGGCTACGGGGCCGCGGCGCTCGTCGGCGCCGAGGCGATCAAGAACGCACCCGGGGGAGTGAACTCCGCGGCTCCGCTGCTGGCGCTCCACCTCGGCGGGCCGATCCTCATGGGCTTCATCTCCGCGGTCGCCTTCGCGACGATCCTTGCCGTCGTGGCGGGCCTGGCGATCACCGCGGCGGCGTCGTTCGCCCACGACATCTACGCGAACTACATCAAGAAGGGCAAGGTCGAGGACCCCAACGCCGAGGTGAAGATCGCCCGCCGGACCGTCATCGTCATCGGCGCCGTCGCCATCATCGGCGGCATCGGGGTGCAGGGTCAGAACATCGCGTTCCTCGTCGCACTCGCCTTCGCCGTCGCGGCGAGCGCGAACCTGCCGACGATCATCTACTCGCTGTTCTGGAAGAGGTTCACCACCCGCGGGGCCGTGTGGTCGATCTACGGCGGTCTGGGCATGGCGGTCCTGCTCATCGCGTTCTCGCCCGTCGTCTCCGGCAATCCCGACGCGATGATCCCCGGTGCCGACTTCGCGCTCTTCCCGCTGAAGAACCCCGGCATCATCTCGATCCCGCTCGGGTTCCTCCTCGGATGGCTCGGCTCGATCACCGACCGCACCGTCGAGAGCCCGGAGCTCGCCGCCGAGATGGACGTCCGCGCCCACACCGGCTTCGGCGCCGAGAAGGCCGTGGAGCACTAGGGGTGCCGAGCCGCGACGCCGCGGCGAGGGAGTGGCGGCGGCATCGTTCGGCCGTTCATGCGGCTGCCGCTACCTGAAAGTGCGTGCGTACGCCACAACTGGCGTGCGCACGCACTTCTGCGTCGCGGTTGTGGACGACGGGCCGTTCGTTCGCGGTCCGGCCGGTTCCCGCAGTGGCCCGGAACCGGTCAGCGACCGGGCCCGCACGGCGCTCCCGCGGATCCCACTCGTGGGTCGTCTGCTGTGCAAAGGAACTCCACTCGGGTGCAGTTCGACTGTGGATGCTCGGTCCGCCTCCACAGCCGCCCTCGGCGGGGTTGTGCGACGTATCGTGCTGCTCCGAGGGTGGGCAGATGTACAACATCGTTCGCACCGCGGAACTCAGTGCCTGCGGCATCGACAGCCGGGTGATCCGCTCGGCGTTGAGCTGCTGCCTCCTCCGGCTCTCCTACGGGGTGTTCACCATCGTCTCACGCTGCCAGGACTTCCGGCATTCGAGGATCGCAGCGCTGATCACCGACGACGAGTGGATCACACGCAGTATCGAGCACCGTGCCCGGGAGGGCGGAGGCGTCGACTTCGACTACCTCGGCACCGTCGAGAAGCTGCGCATCGCCTCGTACCCTCACTATCGGGATGGCGACGTCATCTGCGGGACCTCCGCCGCTGTCATCCACGAGCTCCCGATGCGCCGGCTCCCTCGTGGTCCGATCACCATCGCCCATCCATCGGCACGTCGGAAGAGCGAGGTGATCTCACGAACGACACGGGAGATTCCGCAGGAGGACATCGTGCACGTGGGAAAGATGGTTCTCACCTCGCCGGTGCGCACCTCGTTCGACCTCATCGCCATCCTCGGCGAGGCGGAGGCGTTCGCCGCACTGGAGCACACTCTGCGGCGGGCGGTGTTCGGTGCCGATCCCGAGATCGGTCGTTGCGGATACCCGCCCGATACCTCGGAGTGGGCCGCCGAGAAGCGTGAACGTCTGTTCCGTCCGTGCCTTGAGCGGCTGCCCACGAGGCGCCGACGCGCACTGCGGCTGCTCGAACACGCCGGTCCCTTGTCCGAGAGCTACGCGGAGAGCCGATGCTCCTATGACCTGCTGATGCTCGGTCTGCGCGAATTCGAACAGCAGGTCGAAATATACGACGGGCGACAGCGGTTGGCGAGGGTGGACTTCCTGCATCGCGGGTCGAAGACGATCCTGATGGTCGACGGTGCAGGCAAATACGTGCTCAACGGATTTCCGCTGATGAGGCGGGAGTCCGACCAGCACAACCGGCTGCTCGCGCTCGGATACAGGATTGTCCGGTTCAGTTTCGACGACGTCATCGATCTCGAAGCCTTCGCCACGAAGCTCTTCATGCAGGCGCCTCATCTGCGGCAGTGGCAGCGACCGTGACCGGTCGCGGCGATGCGGCGCCCCTGTCCAATGGGGCGCGCCCCGCCTGCTCAGGCCCCGCCCGCTCCGGCCCCGCGACGAGGAAGTGGTGAGGCGCGGCAGAAGTGGCGCACGCCTGCATTTCTGGGTCGCGGGCTCGCGTTCCGCTCCGGCCCCGCGACGAGGAAGTGGTGAGGCTCGGCAGAAGTGGCGCACGTCTGCACTTCTGGGTCGCGGGTTCGTGTTCCGCTCCGGCCCCGCCCGCGCCCGCGGCACCCCTACGGGCGGCCGGCGAAGCGGCCGAGCAGCTCGACGTGGCCGGCGACGATGAGCAGGTCCTGTTTGCCGACGCGGGTCGTCGGCTCGGCGTAGGTGAAGTCGCGGCCGGGGCTCTTGATGCCGACGATCGTCACGCCGTACTTGTCGCGGACCTTCGATTCGCCGAGGGTGAAGCCCTGGATCTCGCGCGGGGGCCGCATCTTCACGACCGCGAAGTGCCCCTCGTCGAACTCGATGTACTCCATCATCCGCGAGCTGACGAGGTGCGCGACACGCGTCCCCGCGTCCGACTCCGGGTAGAGGACGTGGTGGGCGCCGATGCGGTGGAGGATCTTGCCGTGGGAGGGGGAGATCGCCTTCGCCCACACCTGGGACACCCCGAGGTCGACGAGGTTCGCGGTGGTGAGCACGCTGTCCTCGATCGAGGTACCGATCCCGACCACGGCGGTGGAGAAGTCCCCGGCCCCGACCTGCCGCAGCGCCTCGATGTTCGTCGCATCGGCCTCGACGACGTGGGTGAGCTTGCCGCTCCACTCCTTGACGAGTTCGCCGCTGTGCTCGATCGCCATCACCTCGCGGCCCAGCCGGGTCAGGGTCGCCGCGGTCGCGGATCCGAACCGGCCGAGTCCGATGACGAGGATGGAGGAGTTTTCGCTAGCCAACGACGGGCCTCTCTTCGGGGTAGCGGTACAGGCGCAGGGAGTCCTGCATCGACAGGGCTGCCGCCAGTGTAATGGTTCCGAGCCGCCCGATGAGCATGATCACGGACAGGCAGTAGAGTCCCGATTCGGGCGCCGAGGCGGACACCCCGGAGCTCAGCCCGACCGTGCCGAACGCGGAGATCACCTCGAACAGCACCATGTCGAGCGACTCCTCGCTGATCTGGAGCATGATCAGGGTGCCGACGAAGACGATCGTGGCCCCGGTGAGGAGGATCGAGATCGAGAGCTTGATCGTCGACTCGGTCAGCCGCCGACCGAACACGTGCACGTCCTGCAGGCCCCGGGCCTCGGTGTAGGCGGCGAGGACGAGCACTGCCACGGTCGTGACCTTGATCCCGCCTGCCGTCGACGACGAGCCCCCGCCGATGAACATCATGAGGTCCATGAGCAGGTGGGAGGACTGGTTCATGTCCGCGATGTCCATCGTCGCGAACCCGCCTGAGCGGGGCATCACCGCCATGAACAGCACCTCGACGAAGGTGTGGCCGGCGTTCTTGTCACCGAGGGTGGCGGGGTTCGAGGATTCGAAGAGGGCGAGCAGCGCCAGGCCGACGACGAGCACCACGGTCGTCGTCGACAGGGTCAGCTTGGTGTGGAGGTCCCAGCGGCTCGGCCGGTTCCAGTACGTCGCGATCATGAGCACGACGGGGAAGCCGAGGGCTCCGACGAACACGCCGAGCATGAGCAGGCAGAGGATCCAGGGATCGTCGGCGAAGTACGCGGCGCCTCCCGGGTGGATCGTGAAGCCCGCGTTGTTGAACGCCGAGATCGCGTAGAAGACGGAGTACCACAGGGCGTCCCCGACGGCTTCGCCCCGGAAGAGGAACCGGGGGAAGAGCAGGACCGCGATGATCGCCTCGGCGGTGAGGATCGTGATGACGACCGTCTTGAGCAGGGTTCCGACCTGCCCGAGGTTGAGCGCCGAGGTGGCCTGCTGGGCGATGAGGCGCTGCCTGACGCCGAGGCGGCGGGAGACGGCCATGCCCAGCACCGAGGCGAGGGTGAGGATCCCGAGACCGCCGACCTGGATGCCCGCGGTGATCACGGAGATCCCGAAGTCCGACCAGTACTCCTCCGTGACGACCGGGGTCAGTCCCGTCACGCACACCGCGGAGACCGCGACGAAGACGGCGTTGGCGATGTGCTTCGAGGTGGTGACGGATTCGGGGTCGCGCATGCTCGCCGGCAGGATCAGCAGGATCGCGAAGAGCGCGACCACGGCCACGAACGACCCGATCGCCAGGCGGGCGGGGGAGGCCACGGCCAGGTCGTCGACGAAGTCACGCACCCAGCGGCCGGGGCGCAGGATCCGGTCCCAGGCCTGTTCGGATTTCTTGGACACATGGACCATGGTAGATCGGCGGTCGGCAGATGGCCGTGAGCCGCATCCCGATCCGGGCGCAGAGCGCATCCGCGGCCGGGTCCCGGGCCGAGAACGTGACCCGGCACACCGGACGTCGTTCGACGTATAGCATGGGGCGCATGGCGGAGAGCGAAGTGTATGTCGTCTGGGACGACGCGGTGACCGGCTACGACTTCGGTCCCGCCCACCCCATGCATCCCCTGCGACTCGAACTCAGCGCCCGACTCGCCATGGACTTCGGGCTATTCGACCTCGACCGGGTCCACGTCCACCCCGTCGGCGAGATCGACGAGGAGGCGCTCGCCCGCGTCCACGAGCCCGACTACATCGCTGCCGTGCGGCAGGCCGGCACGGCCGAGGGGCTGAGCCGTGAGGACGCCGAGAGGTACGGGATCGGCACCGAGGACGTGCCGGGCTTCGCGAACATGCACACCGCCTCGGCGATGCTCTTCCAGGGGTCCGTCGACGCCGCCCGCGCCATCATCGGCGGCGACTACGCGCATGCGGTGAACTTCAGCGGCGGGATGCACCATGCGATGCCCGGCAGTGCCAGCGGATTCTGCGTCTACAACGACATCGCCGGGGCGATCGACGAGTTCCTCGAGGCAGGCTGCGAGCGCATCGCCTACATCGACCTCGACGCCCACCACGGCGACGGGCCGGAGAAGATCTACTGGGACGATCCCCGGGTGCTGACGATCTCGATGCACGAATCGGGCAAGTACCTGTTCCCCGGTTCGGGGTTCCCCGCCGACATCGGCGGACTGCGGGCAGCCGCCTCGGCGGCGAACATCGCCCTGCCGCCGCGGATCGTCGACGCCGACTGGCTGCGGGCCTTCGACGCCACGATTCCCGCGCTCGTCCGGGAGTTCGCCCCCCAGGTCATCGTCTCCCAGCACGGCTGCGACGGTCATCGGATGGACCCGCTCACGCACATGCGCCTGAGCGTCGACGGCATGCGCATCGCGACGAGCTGGGTGAGGGACCTGGCCGCCGAGCACTGCGGGGGCAGATGGCTGGCCGTCGGGGGAGGCGGGTACGCGATCCTCGACGTCGTGCCCCGGGTGTGGACGAACCTCATCGCCATCGCCGCGGACGCCGACATTGACCCGGCCTCCCGAATCCCGGGCCGGTGGGCCCACTACGCGCAGACGACGACGGGGCGTGAGGCGCCGCTGTCGATGACCGACGGCTTCGACGGGTACTTCGCGGCCTGGTCGGGCGGCTTCGACCCGGAGTCCGAGCTCGACCGCGCGGTGATGGCGACGCGCAAGAACCTGTTCCCCTTCTACGGACTCGACCCCTACTTCGACTGACGGGCCCGGCCCGCGCATCGGCTCGACCCCTGCTGCGACGGGCGGACCCGGCCCGCGCATCGGCTCGACCCCTACTTCGACTGACGGGCCCGGCCCGCGCATCGGCTCGACCCCTGCTGCGACGGGCGGACCCGGCCCGCGCACAGTGGATTCGGACACAGTTTTGGGAAAGCAAGGGACCAGGCGATAGAATTGCACGGTTAGTTCAATGGGTGGGCATGCGATGTTCACCTCCACCGACAATTGCAAGGGGTACCCGCGTGGGCTCAGTTATCAAGAAGCGACGCAAGCGGATGTCGAAGAAGAAGCATCGCAAGCTGCTTCGCAAGACTCGTCACCAGCGTCGCAACAAGAAGTAAGACCGGCAACGGTCCTACCTCCCCGCTCGAATCTCATTTCGGCGGGGTTTGTTGTCACCTGAGGAGGAGTGCGCAGTGGTCGAGCTGACGTTCCTGACCCGCGCCGACTGCCATCTGTGCGAGGTCGCGAGGGCCCGGATCGCCGAGGCGGTCGCCGGGCGCCGGGTCACCGTGACCGAGATCGACATCGACTCCGACGAGGAGCTCGAGGCCCGGTACGGCTGGGACATCCCGGTGGTGCTGCTCGACGGTCGGCAGCACAGCTTCCACCGGGTCGAGCCCGGCAGGCTGGCGAGCGCCCTGGACGCGCTCGGCGCATGAGGCGCCGGGCACCCGAGACCGAATGAAGGAGTGACACATATCAGTGGGCGAGATTCTGTCCGCCAACGGTATTGACGGTGTCGTCCGCAAGGACGTGCCGGACAGCGTCATCTCGCGACTCCCGATCTATCTGGAATCCGTCGAGACCTTCACCACGGCGGGCCGGTCCATCGTCTCCTCGGAGGCGCTGGCGGCCCGCAGCGGTGTGTCTCCGTCGATCCTGCGCAAGGACCTCTCCCACCTCGGCGGCCCCGGTCGCCGAGGTGTCGGCTACTCCTGCGCGGACCTCGCCCTGACCCTGAGGTCCTTCCTCGGCCTCGACCGGTCGCGGACCGTGGCGATCATCGGCGCGGGGCGGCTGGGATCGGCTCTGGCCGACTACGCCGGGTTCCGTCGCCGCGGGCTCGAGCTCGTCGCGATCTTCGACGTCGACGAGGCCAAGATCGGCACGACGATCGGATCACTGCCGGTCTCGGACCTCGGCGAGCTCGAAGCCTGGCCGCAGGGCATCGACCTCGTCGTCATGGCCACCCCCGTCTCCGCCGCCCAGTCGGCCACCGCCCGCGCGGTGGACGCCGGGGTGCGGGGAATCCTGAACTTCGCACCCACCGTGCTCGACGTCCCGGACTCCGTCCGTGTGCATCAGGTCGATCTGGCCAGTGAGCTGCAAGCACTCGCGTACTATTCAGCGCTCGATTCGGTTGAGCTCGATCCAGTTGAGGAGCACAGGAATTGACTCTCTTGGTTCTGGGGATTTCCCACCATTCGGCCCCGATCGACATGCTGGATGCGCTCGCATTCGGCGCCGATGAGGTCTCCGACCTGCGCAGCAGCGCATTGGCCGGCAGCAACGTCGAGGGCCTCGCCGTGCTCTCGACGTGCAACCGACTCGAGCTCATCGCCGACGTCACGACCTTCCACGGCGGCCTGGCCGATCTCGGCAACGCCCTCGTCGAGGCCATCGACCGGCAGTGGCAGGACATCGCCGGCCACTTCTACGCCCACTACGACGTCCAGGCGCTCGAGCACCTGCTCAAGGTCGCCTGCGGCCTCGACTCCATGGCGCTCGGGGAGGCCCAGATCCTCGGCCAGCTCCGCTCGACCTTCACCGACTCGATGGCCGCCGAGGCGCTGACCTCCGAGCTCTCCCACGCCCTCCAGCAGTCCCTGCGGGTGGGCAAGAGGGCCCACTCGGAGACCGGTCTCGACGACGTCGCCCGGTCCCTGTTCAGCGCCGCCCTCGAGGCCGCCGAATCCCACGTCGGGTCCCTGCGGGCCGCGAACGCCCTCGTCATCGGCGCGGGCGCGATGTCCGGTCTCGTCGTCTCCGGCCTCCACCGGGAGGGCGTCAACCACATCACCGTGCTCAACCGCACGCTCGAGAAGGCGGAGCGCCTCGTCGCCGAGGTGGGCGGCCGGGCCCGGGAGCTGACCCCGCGGTCGCTCGCCGAGGAGATCGCCGCCGCCGACGTCATCGTCTCCTGCACCGGCGCCCGCGGCGTCGTCGTCACCCGCGACGACATCGTCGCGGGCCTCTCCCAGGACCCCAAGGGGTGCGCGGACAAGGCCTTCGTCGACCTCGCCCTCCCGCACGACATCGACCCCACCGTCCGCGAGTTCGAGCACGTCGTCCTCCTCGGCCTCGGGGAGATCCGCACCCTGCTCACCACCACCCACCAGGCGCGGGACGCCGCCGTCGTCGACGCGGTCTCGGCCGTGCGCGCGATCATCGAGGAGGAGCTGAGCCGGCTGCGGACCGGCGCGAAGGAACGCGCCGTCGCCCCGATGGTCACCGCGCTGCGCACCCACGCCAAGGACGTGCTGGCCTCGGAGACCGGGCGGCTGGAGAAGAAGATCGGCGAGCAGGTCGACGACCGCGTGTTCGCCGAGATCCGCAAGTCCCTGCACCGGGTCGCGGAGAAGCTCATCCACACCCCGACCGTCAAAGTCAAGGAACTGGCGGTGTCCGAGACCGACGTCGACTATGCTCAGGCACTGATGCAGCTCTTCGACCTGCCGACGAACAAGGCCGCCCACTCGATCGCCAAACCGGAGACGAAGGTCGCCAGGGCGTCGAGCCCGGAGCACATCGAGGCCGACGGACTCCACCCCGTCGCCGATCACACCCTCGACGTCGTCGAGCCCGAGCACTGGTCGGGCCGCACGGTCCGCCTCGGCACCCGACGCTCCCAGCTGGCCCGGTCCCAGTCCACCGCGATCGCCCATCAGCTCGCCGCCCTGACCGGGTGGCGCGTCGAGATCGTCGAGGTCGTCACCGAGGGCGACGTCAACATGTCGCCCCTGGCCGGCTTCGGCGGCACCGGCGTCTTCGTCTCCGCCGTGCGCCAGGCCCTCCACCAGGGCACGATCGACATCGCCGTGCACTCCCTCAAGGACCTGCCCACGACCCCCGAGGCGGGCATCCAGCTCGCCGCCGTCCCACCCCGGGTCGATCCCGCCGACGTGCTCATCGGCCGCGACGGTCTGGGCCTGTTCGACCTGCCCGCCGGCAGCGTCGTGGGAACCGGTTCGCCCAGGCGCGCCGTCCAGCTGCGCGCCGCCCGCCCCGACATCGAGGTCCGCGGGGTCCGCGGCAACGTCGACACCCGCATCGCCCATGTGCGTGAGGGCCGCCTCGACGCGGTCGTGCTCGCCGCCGCGGGCGTGCGCCGGATCGGCCGGCTGGCCGAGGCGACCGACTCCCTCGACTTCGCCACGATGCTGCCCGCCCCCGGGCAGGGGGCGCTGGCCGTCGAGACCCGGTCCGCGGCCAGCCCCTACGCCCAGAGCGAGACGGTGCTCGACTCCGACGTCGAGATCCGGGCCGCCCTGCACCGGCTCCACGACGAGGCCACCGACCTCGCCGTGACCTGCGAGAGGGCGATCCTCTCCCGCGCCGAGGCCGGCTGCTCGGCCCCGATCGGCGCGCTCGCGACGATCGAGGGCAGCGACCTCGTCGTCGACGCGATGATGGCCGACGAGGACGGGAACCTCGCACGGACCCGGCAGTCCATCGCCCTCCCGGTCGTGCCCGGGGTCGACCTGAGCACGAGCGCGGACCATCGGCTGCCGATCGCCGGGAAGGAGCTCGCCCGGGTCGCCGATGAGCTCGGCACCCGCGCCGCCGAGGACCTGCTCACCCGGCTCGGCATCGACCCGGCCGCGACCGCGGGGCACCTGACCCCCGTGAAGGCGCAGGGCCAATGATGTCCGCGCCTGCCGGACAGGTCCAGCCGCGGCGGCTGCTGCCCGCCTCGCCCCGTGTCGTGTTCATCGGCAGCGGACCGGGGGAGGCCGGGCTGATGACGATGCGCGGAGCCGATCTGCTGTCGGCCGCCGAGATCGTCGTCTGCGACTCCGACGTCCACGACGAGATCGTCACCGCCTACGTCAATCAGGCCGCCGAGGTGGTCGAGGCGACGAGCCTCGGCGCCTCCGCCTCGACGCGGGGACGCCGGCTCGTCGAGCTCGCCCGCCCCGACCGCACCGTCGTGCGGCTGAGCTCCGACGACGGTCTGATGTTCACGACGACCACCGCCGAGGCGGCCGTGTGCCGCAAGGCCGACGTCGACGTCGAGATCGTCCCCGGGGTGGGGCTGTCGGCGGCGACCGCCGCGTACACGGGCACCGCGCTGACGACGAACCGGGTGCGCTCCGTGCGCTTCATCGAGGCCGGACCGCAGTCCCACGTCGACGTCTCGCGCCACCGCAACACCACGCATGTGCTCACGGGCGCCGGCGGACAGATCGCCCAGGCGATCCGGGCGCTCCTCGACGACGGCTGGGACGAGGACACGAAGGTGCTGCTCGCGTGGGGGATCTCCACGACCGAGCAGACGACGATCGACACGAGCCTGGGGCAGGCGCTGTCCCCGGCGCTCACCGACGCCACGGGAAATCGGATGGTGATGATCATGGGACAGGGCGTCGAGACCAGGCAGGACCTGTCCTGGTTCGAGACGAAGCCGCTCTTCGGCTGGCAGGTCCTCATCCCACGGACCAAGGAGCAGGGCACCTCGACCGCCGAGGCGCTGGGGGAGCTGGGAGCGGTCGGGACCGTGGTCCCGACGATCGCCGTCCAGCCCCCGCGCACCCCGACCCAGATGGAGAAGGCCGTGCGCGGGCTCGTCGACGGCGACTACGAATGGGTCGGCTTCACCTCGGTGAACGCGGTCCGCGCGGTGCGGATGTGGTTCGAGGACTTCGGCCTCGACTCGAGGTCCCTGTCGGGCGTGAAGATCGCGGCCGTCGGCGGGGCCACCGCCGCCTCCCTCTCCGACTGGGGCATCACCCCGGACCTCGTCCCCACCGGTGAGCATTCGGCGCGCGGGCTCGCCGCCGAATGGCCCGAGTACGTCGCCGACATCGACCCGATGAACCGGGTCCTGCTGCCCCGCGCCGACATCGCCACCGAGGTGCTCGTCGCGGGACTGCTCGAGAAGGGCTGGGACGTCGACGACGTCACCGCCTACCGGACCGTGCGCGCCTCCCCGCCGCCGGCCCCGATCCGCGAGGCGATCAAGGCCGGCGACTTCGACGCGTTCCTCTTCACCTCGTCGTCGACGGTGCGCAACCTCGTCGGGATCGCGGGCAAGCCCGCCCCCACCTCGGTGATCTGCTGCATCGGACCGGCGACGGCGAACACCGCGGCCGAACACGGGCTGCGGGTCGACGTGCTGGCCGAGGAGGCCAACCTCACCTCCCTCATCGACGGTCTCGTCGAATTCGCCCAGCAGTCCCGCGCGGACGACCTCGCCGCCGGGATCACCCCCGTGCGCCCGAGTCAGAAGCGGCGCAGAAAGAAGGCCTGACATGACTTCCCTCCCCGGCACCATCCGTCCCCGCCGGCTGCGCACCACCCCTGCGCTGCGCCGGCTCGTGTCCGAGGTCCGGCTGCACCCGGCCGACCTCATCCTGCCGATGTTCGTCAAGGAGACACTCGCCGAACCCGCGCCCCTGACCGGGATGCCCGGCGTCGTCCAGCACACCCTCGACTCGCTGCTCACCGCCGCCGAGGAGGCCGTGGCCGCCGGAGTCGGCGGGATCATGCTCTTCGGCATCCCCGCGCACAAGGACGAGATCGGCTCCCAGGCCGACGCTCCCGAGGGGATCCTCAACCGCGCGATCGCCCTCCTGGCCGAGCACCTCGGCGAGAGGACGGTCGTCATGGCCGACCTCTGCCTCGACGAATTCACCTCCCACGGCCACTGCGGGGTGCTCGACGCGCACGGGGGCGTCGACAACGACGCCACCCTCACCCGCTACGCCTCGATGGCCGTGGCCCAGGCCCGCGCCGGCGCCCACGTCGTGGGCCTGTCGGGGATGATGGACTCCCAGGTCGGCGCCTGCCGCGAGGCCCTCGACGCCGCCGGCTTCCCCGACGTCGTCATCATGGGCTACACCGCGAAGTACGCCTCGGCGTTCTACGGGCCCTTCCGCGAGGCCGTCGACTCCGAGCTCACCGGCGACCGGCTGACCTACCAGCAGGATCCGGCGAACGGCCGCGAGGCGCTGCGCGAGCTCGCCCTCGACCTCGCCGAGGGCGCCGACGTCGTCATGGTCAAGCCCGGACTGCCCTACCTCGACGTCCTCGCCGAGGTGGCCGCCGCGTCTCCCGTGCCCGTGTGGACCTACCAGGTCTCCGGCGAGTACGCGATGATCGAGTTCGCCGCGGCCGCCGGGGCGATCGACCGGGAGCGCGCGATCGCCGAGTCCCTCATCGCGTTCAAGCGCGCCGGCGCCGACGCGATCCTCACCTACTGGGCGACCGAGGTCGCCCAGCGCCTGACCGAGGGCCGTCCATGACCGAATGGCTCAGCCGCGACGAGCAGCTGTCCTGGCGCAGCTTCCTCACCGGCAGCCAGCTGCTGTCGGTGGCCCTCGACCGGGAGCTGCGGGAGCGGCACGGGATCGGGCTGCCCGAGTACGAGATCCTCGTGCGCCTGTCCGAGCACGTCGACCGCACGCTGCGCATGGCGGTGCTCGCCGCCGACACGACGATGTCACGCTCCCGGCTCACCCACTGCGTCGCCCGGATGGAGGCGCGGGGACTGCTCGAGCGGGTCCCCATCGCCGAGGACGGCCGCGGGGTCAACTGCGTGATGACCGAGGCGGGCTGGGACCTGCTCACCTCCGCCGCCCCCGACCATGTCGCGGGAGTGCGCACCCACCTCGTCGATTTGCTCGACGCCGACGAGATGACGACACTGGGTCGCATATTCGACAAGGTCACGACCCATCTGCGATCCACGACCCAGCAGCGAACCGAGGAGAGACCATGACCCACACCGCGAGATCGGCGGAGCTCTTCGCCCGCGCCGAGCACGTCATCCCCGGGGGAGTGAACTCGCCCGTGCGCGCGTTCAAGGCCGTCGGCGGCACCCCCCGGTTCATCGCCTCGGCCGAGGGCGCGTGGCTGCGCGACGTCGACGGCAACGAGTACATCGACCTCATCGGCTCCTGGGGGCCGATGATCCTCGGCCACTCCCGTCCCGAGGTGCTCGCCGCCGTCCAGGACGCCGCCGCGCGCGGGTTCTCCTTCGGCACCCCCTCGACGGGAGAGGTCGAGCTCGCCGAGGAGATCGTGTCCCGCATCGACCCCGTCGACCAGGTGCGCCTCGTGTCCTCGGGCACCGAGGCGACGATGAGCGCGATCCGGCTGGCCCGCGGCTTCACCGGGCGCGCGAAGATCGTCAAGTTCGCCGGCTGCTACCACGGCCACGTCGACTCCCTGCTCGCGCAGGCCGGCTCCGGACTGGCCACCTTCTCCCTGCCCGACACCCCCGGCGTGACCGGGGCCCAGGCGCAGGACACGATCGTCGTCGACTACAACGACGCCGCCGCGCTCGAGGCCGTGTTCGCCGAGCACGGCGAGGAGATCGCCTGCGTCATCACCGAGGCGAGTCCCGGCAACATGGGCGTCGTGCCTCCCCGCGACGGCTTCACCTCGACGATCCGCCGCCTGACCAAGGCGCACGGTGCCCTGATGATCAGCGACGAGGTGATGACCGGCTTCCGCGTCTCCGCCGCCGGCTGGTACGGGCACGAGGCCCGGACGCTGGGCTACCCCGAAGGGCCCGCCGACCTGTTCACCTTCGGCAAGGTGATGGGCGGAGGCTTCCCGGCCGCGGCGTTCGGCGGGCGCGCCGAGGTGATGGCGCACCTGGCGCCGGCCGGTCCGGTGTACCAGGCCGGCACCCTGTCGGGGAACCCGGTGGCCACGGCCGCCGGACTGACGACGCTGCGGCTGACGACCGAGCTCGACGTGTACTCCCACATCGAACGGGCCGCCGACATCCTCCGTCCCGCCGTGGCCCGAGCCCTGGAGGCGGAGGGCGTCGCCCACGTCATCCAGTCCGCGAACTCGATGTTCTCCGTCTTCTTCACCGATCGGGAGGTCCGGAACTACGAGGATGCGCGCGGACAGAACGTCGCCCAGTACTCGGCGTTCTTCAACTCGATGCTCGACCAGGGCATCCACATGCCCCCGAGCGCCTTCGAGGCCTGGTTCCTCTCGCTGGCGCACACCGATGAGATCCTCGAGCGGATCATCGCGGCACTGCCGGCAGCGGCGGCCGCCGCAGCGAGCGCCGGAGATCCGTCATGACGACGATCCATCTGGTCAGGCACGGAGAGGTCGACAATCCCGACAAGGTCCTCTACGGCCGGCTGCCGAACTTCGGGCTCACCGACCGCGGCCACGAGATGGCCCGGCGGGTCGGCGAGCACTTCACAGGCGGACCGAGCGTGCCCGTCGAACTCGTGTGCTCCCCGCTCGAGCGCGCGCAGCAGACGATCGACCCCCTGCGGCAGCTGCTCGACCTGCCGGTATTCACCGACGACCGGGTCATCGAGGCGGCGAACTCCTTCCAGGGTCAGCAGGTCAACAGCCGCAGGCTGGCCGCCCCGCGCAACCTGCTGCGCCTCTACAACCCGTTCACCCCGTCATGGGGTGAGCCGTACAAGCAGATCGTCCTGCGCATGTCCGCGGCGATGGCGAGCCTGCGGGCCAAGCTCGAGGCGCACGGGTCGGACGCCCACGGCGTCATCGTCACCCACCAGCTGCCGATCTGGATGGTCCGCCTGGCCGCCGAAGGGCGCTCCCTCTTCCACGATCCGCGCCGGCGGGAGTGCGACCTCGCCTCTGTCACGACTTTCACATTCGAGGCCTCCACACTGGTGTCCGTGAGCTACGAGAGCATCTGCCCGGACCTGCAGCCAGACCAAGCGGTGGCAGGGGCATGAATCGGCGCACCCTGCTCACGGGGCTGCTCGCCGGGACCACGCTGCTCGTGGCCGGCTGCAGCGAGAACGACGAACTGGCCGACCAGGCGGGATCGGACCAGGGCTACGTCTCCGGTTCGGGAGTCGTGTCCCAGGTGCCGCCCGCGGAGCGCGGTGAGCCGCTCGACCTCGAGTTCGAGACCCTCGACGGCCAGACGGTGTCCCTGGCCGAGCTGCGCCCCAGACCCGTCGTCATCAACCTCTGGTACGCGGCCTGCCCACCCTGCCGGAAGGAGGCGCCGGCGCTGCGGTCACTCGCCGAGGAGTTCGGCGACTCCGTGCAGTTCATCGGCGTCAACGTCCGGGACCAGGAGGCCGCGGCGAACGCGTTCATCTCCAACTACCGGATCCCCTACCCCAACATGCTCGACTCCAACGGCGACATGGTCGCGCTGCTCTCGGGCGTCCTGCCCCCGCAGGCGACCCCCTCGACCGTCGTCCTCGACGCCGAGGGCCGCGCCGCGGCCCGGGTCGTCGGCGAGGTCGACGAGTCGACGCTGCGCGGGCTCATCGAGGATGTGCAGGCCTGAGTGAACGGGATCGGGGCTGAATTCGCGACCGCCGTCTACTCCGGCCCGCTGCTGCTGGCGGCGGGCGCGGCGGCGCTGGCGGGACTCGTGTCCTTCCTCTCTCCCTGCGTGCTGCCCCTGGTCCCGGGCTACGTCGGCTATGTCACCGGCCTGAGCGGTTCCTCCCTCAAGGACAAGGAGACGTGGCGGGTCGTCGTCGGCATCGGACTGTTCGTCCTCGGCTTCACGATCGTCTTCGTCGCCCTGGGCACCGCGTTCTCGGCGCTCGGCGGACTGTTCGCGCAATGGCAGGACACTGTCATCCGGGTCCTCGGCGTCGTCGTCATCATCGCCGGCTTCGTCTTCATGGGCGGCATCGGCCTGCTCCAGTCCGAGCGCCGCATCCACTCGCGGCCGCGCGCCGGACTGTGGGGCGCTCCCGTCCTCGGGGCGACGTTCGCCCTCGGCTGGGCGCCGTGCGTCGGACCGACCCTGTCGGCAGTGCTCAGCCTCTCGGTGAGCTTCGGGACCGAGGGCACCGTGTGGCGCGGAGCGCTGCTCGCCTTCGTCTACTGCCTGGGGCTGGGCATCCCCTTCATCCTCCTCGCCGTGGCCCTGCACAAGGGAGCGGGCCGGCTGGCGTGGGTGCGGGCCCACCAGACCGCGATCGTGCGGGTCGGAGGAGCCCTGCTCATCCTCCTGGGCCTGATCATGGCCTCGGGACTGTGGACACTGTGGCTGGGCACCCTTCAGGGTGCGATCAACGGATTCGATGTGGTGATCTAGTGGAGAAATCGACGGCGACCCAGCCTCAGCTGGGGTTCCTCGGCATGTGCCGATGGGCGTGGCGGCAGCTGACGACGATGCGCGTCGCGCTCATCCTCCTCCTCATCCTCGCGCTCGCCGCGATCCCCGGCTCGCTCCTGCCGCAGCGGATCCAGGACCCGGGCCGGGTCACCCGCTTCCTCGAGGACAACGGCGCCTGGGGGGAGTTCCTCGATGCGATCCAGATGTTCGACGTCTACTCCTCGATCTGGTTCTCCTCGATCTACCTCCTCCTCATGGTCTCCCTCGTCGGCTGTGTGGTGCCGCGCTCGGCCCAGCACTGGAAGGCGATGCGCTCGGCTCCGCCCAAGGCGCCGAGGCGGCTGGGTCGGATGCCGGGATACGTCGAGTTCGCCTCGGCGGGAGAGCCGCAGGAGATCCTCGACACCGCACAGGAGCGCCTGCGCAAGCTCGGCTACCGCACCTCGCGCCACGACGACCACGTCGCGGCCGAACGCGGCTACCTGCGGGAGACCGGCAACCTCGTCTTCCACATCTCCCTGCTCGTGGCGACCCTGGCGATGGCGATCGGCTCACTGTTCGGCTACCAGGGCCAGCGGATCCTCATCGAGGGCGACACCTTCACCAACTCGCTCGTCGCCTATGACTCGTTCGAGCCCGGCTCGTACTACGACCCCGACAACCTGCCCGACTTCCGCCTCACCCTCGACCGCTTCACCTCCTCCTTCGACGACACGTCCCCCGGCAGCCAGTTCGGCCAGCCGCGCACCTTCGAAGCCGCGGTGACGACCACCGTCGACGGCCGCAGCCAGGCCCACACCCTCAAGGTCAACGAACCCGTGCGGGTGGGCGGCACCGGCATCTACCTGACCGGAAACGGCTACGCCCCCGAGATCACCGTCAGGGACGCGACGGGCAAGGTCGTCCACTCCGGGCCGCAGGTGTTCGTGCCGGGCGGGGATGCCGGGTACACTTCGGAGGGCGTCATCAAGGTCCCCGACGCCGCCGGCACGCAGATGGGCTTCGTCGGGGTGTTCCTGCCCACGGCGACGCAGAACGCCGAGGGCGAGCTGATCTCGAGCTTCGCCGAGCTGCGCAACCCCTACCTCGTCATGAGCGGCTACACGGGCGACCTCGGCCTCGACTCGGGGGTCCCGCAGTCCGTGTACTCCCTCGAGGCCGAGAACATGACCCAGATGACCGACGAGTCCGGGGAGCCCCTGCTCCTCGAGATGGGCGTGGGCCAGACGCAGGAGCTGCCCGGCGGGGGATCGGTGACGTTCGACGGGGTCAAGCGCTACATCGCCGTCGACATCTCGCAGGACCCGACCCAGGGGCTCATGCTCGTCAGTGCGATCTTCGTGCTCCTGGGGCTCGGGCTCTCGCTCTTCATCCCGCGGCGCCGGATGTGGGTGCGGGTCGCGGGCGACCGGGTCGAGGTCGCGGCCCTGGCCCGCGGCGAGGACCCGATGGTCGAGCGCGCGGCGAGGGATCTCGCCGCGGACCTCGGTGCCGGCTCGGCCGACGCCGGGGCGGCCGACAACGGCTCGGCGGGCAGGGATTCGGTGACCTCTACTACCGGGAGTAGAATTGCGCCCGGGCGCGACTGAGCCGACCGAGAGCGATCGAACGCCGATGATGCGGAGGATGAATGGACGTCAACACTGACCTCGCGATGTGGTCGAATCAGCTGATCGTCTCGGCGATGATCGTCTACGCGATCGCGATGATCGCCTACGCCTTCGACCTCTTCGGCGGTCAGGAGCTCAAGGCGAGCGAGACCGCGGGGGGCGAGGCGAAGCCGCTGAGCGTGCGGCGCACGAACCGGAGGACGGCGACCGCGGTCCTCGACGCCCCTGTCGCCGCGGCGGACGCAGCGGCCGGGTCCGGCACGGGGTCGGGCCGGAGAGACGGCGAGCGGCGGGTCCGCCGCGCGGCGCGGATCGGCACCTCGCTGCTCGTCCTCGCCTCGCTCCTCCACGTCGCGGCCGTGCTCACCCGGGCCCTGTCGGTCATGCGCGTGCCGTGGGGCAACATGATGGAGTACATCCTCACCGCCACCGCGATCACCGTCGTCGTCTACCTCGTCGTGCTCACCCGCAAGGACGTGCGCTACCTGGGCACCTTCGTCGCCGGGGGAGTGCTGCTGTGCCTGGGCCTGTCGATCACGGTGTTCTACACTCCTGCCGCGCAGCTCATCCCGGCCCTGCAGTCGTACTGGATCGCCATCCACGTGCCCATCGCGATCCTCTCGACCGCGCTGCTCTACATCTCCGCGATCCTCGCGGTGTTCCAGATCCTCAAGGCCCGCTTTGAGGACAGGGCGCCGAAGTGGCTGCGCTTCACCCGCCGTCTGCCCGCCAGCGACGACATCGAACGGGTCTCCTACACGATCGCCGCGGTCGGGTTCATCACCTGGACGTTCACGCTCATCGCCGGGGCCATCTGGGCGGAGGTCGCGTGGAGCCGCTACTGGGGCTGGGACTCGAAGGAGATCTGGACGTTCGTCGTCTGGGTCGTCTACGCCGCGTACCTGCACGCCCGGGCCACCAGGGGATGGGGCCCGACGAAGGTCGCGGTGCTCAACCTCATCGGCATCGCCTCGGTGATCTTCAACTTCACCGTCGTCAACGTCTACTTCAACGGACTGCACTCCTACTCCGGACTGGAGTAGGAGTGCAGCGGGCGTGGATCAGGAGCAGGGCTCAGCCGGCCTGGCCGCCGCGGCCCTCGCCCTTGGGGCCGCCGGAACCGTGCTCGCCGGGCTTGTCCTCGTCATCGTCGTCCACCGGCTTCTCGGCGTCGTCCGAGTCCGCGGTGTCCTTCTCGTCCTCGGCATCGGGGGTGCGGGGGCGGTGCTTGCCCAGCTGCACCTCGCGCGCGACCTGTCGCAGGTAGTCGGGATCGTCGTCGGGGGCGAGCGGACCCGACCGCGGCGCGGCCGACGGCTTGGCCTCGGTGCCGCGGCCGAAGGCGTACCAGAGCCCGAATCCCAGGATCGGGATGAGGAGGATGATGAGCGCCCAGACGGGCTTCGGCAGGACTCGAATCAGCCCACGGTCTCGCAGCAGACAGTCGAAGAGACCGTAGAGGGTGATCGCCGCTGCCAAGACGATCCCGGCAATGAGTAGTCGAGCCATGCCCCCAGGATAAGCGACGAACCTGGACAGGAACTCAGGGATCCGGTGGGAAAACGCCTTGTGCCCAGCGACTAGAATGTCGTCAATGCGCAGCTTCTGGATCTACACCCTCGCCCGGCTCGGCATCGTCGTCGCCGTCGGCCTCGTCCTCTACCCGTTCCTCGGCCTGACCCTCGTCATGGCGGTGGCCGCCGTCATCATCGGCGCGCTGCTCAGCTACCTGTTCCTCGGCGGCATGCGCGCCCAGGTCGCCGCCGACATCGAGCACCGCCTGAGCGAGCGGAAGAAGGCGAAGATGGCCACGGCCAGCGACGAGGCCGCCGAGGACCGGATCGTCGACGACGAGCGCTGAGGCCGACGAGCGCCGAGGGATCGGGCGCTGAGGGCTCGGGCGCGGGCTGAGGCTCAGAGCGCGAGGCCGAGCCCCAGCAGCGCCGAGAAGCACAGCGCGGTCAGCCCCGTCGACTTGATCGGCGGGATCAGCCCGGGTCCGGTCGTCCCGCGCAGCACTGTCCCCAGGGGGCCGAGGGCGAGGACGAGGGCGAGGATCGCCAGCGCCGCAGCCGGATGTCCGTCGATGATCGCGAGCGCCAGCAGGGCGAAGGGGGCGAGCACGAGGCTCGCGTAGGCGGTGCGGGCGGCATCGTCGCCGAGGCGCACGGCCAGGGTGATCTTGCCCGCCTCGACGTCGGTGGGGATGTCCCGAAGGTTGTTGACCATGAGCACCGCCGAGGCGAGCGACCCGATCGCCACCGCACCGGCCCACCCGCTCAGGCTGAGGTTGCCCACCTGCATCCACATCGTGCCGAGCGTGGCGACGAGGCCGAAGAAGACGAAGACGAAGACCTCTCCGAGGCCCATGTACCCGTAGGGGCGCTTCCCTCCCGTGTAGAACCATGCCGCGGCGACCGCGGCCGCGCCGACGGCGAGGAACCACCAGGCCTGTGAGGCGATGACGAGCGCCAGTCCCGCCACCGCGGCGATGCCGAAGAAGATGAACGCGGCCCGTCTGACCTGCGCAGGAGCGGCCAGACCCGAGGCGGTCAGGCGGAGGGGGCCGACCCGTTCGTCGTCGGTGCCGCGGATGCCGTCGGAGTAGTCGTTGGCGAAGTTCGATCCGATCTGCAGGCTCAGTGAGACGAGGAGCGCGAGCAGGGCCTTGAGGAGGATGAGCCGCAGCGAGTGCTCATGACCGTTCTTCGTGAAGTCGCCGATGATGAACGCCGAGAGACCGCCCACGGATCCGATGGCCGCTCCGGTGCCGATGAGAACCGGCGCGACGGCCAGCGGCAGGGTGCGAAGACGGGCTCCGGAGAGCCATTGCGCGGCAGTGGCCATGGATGCAGGGCCTTCCCTTGACGATCGGAACCGTCTCATCGTACAGAGTGATCACCGAGGAGGGTATTCGGGGAGCCCGGCGGCGAGTTCCCGGGCGAGCTCGGCCGCGGCCCGCCGATCGGGCTTGCCGATCGACCTCATCGGGATCTCGGGCACGGCGAACACGAGATGCGGCAGGAGGGTGTCCCTGGGCGCGGTGACCCGGGAGTTGAGCCGTTCGGCGAGCTCGCGCGGGCCACCGTTCCCCTCGACCCCGTCGGCCCGCCTGATGAGGGCGACGAGGCGCTGGCCCCACTCGTCGTCGGGCACCGAGGTGACGAGCACCTCGGCGACGCCGGCGTCCGACCACGCGGCCAGCAGACCGGTCTCCAGGGCGTGCGGGGAGACGTTGGTGCCGCCGGAGACGATGATGTCGTCGGCGCGGCCGAGCACGCTGAGCACTCCGTCGTCGAGGCGACCGAGATCGCTCGTGTGCATCGTCCGCACCCCGTCCTCGACGCGCAGCGCCGCCGACGGCACCGGCCGGATCCCGCCGTCGGGGGCGAACTCGACGTAGGAGTCGGCGACGACGTCGCCGCGCACGTCGATCGTCCCCGCCTCGGCGAGGGAGATCTCGACGCCGGCGAAGGGGACGCCGTCGTAGACGCACCCGCCGGCGGTCTCGCTCATCCCATAGGTGCGCACGATCCGCAGCCCAGCCGTGTCCGCGCGCTCGAGGAGGACGGGCGGCACCGCCGCACCGCCGAGGAGGATCGCATCGATCCCGGCGGCCGCACGCGTCGCGGCCGGATCCTCGAGGATCCGGTGGAGCTGGGTGGGCACGAGCGAGGTGCACGTCGACCGACCCGAGCGTCGGGAGCGGGCGAGGAGCTCATCGGCCTCGGCGGCGAAGGAGGCGGCGGTGAACCGGCCGGAGGCGCTGCGCACCGGCTCCCCGCCGCCGAGGTGGGAGCGGAGCTCGACCTGGAAGCCCGCGATGTGGTTGACCGGAAGGGTGAGGTGCCAGTCCGCCGGACCGCCGAGGAACCGCTGCGTCGCCTCCGCCGAGGCGGTCAGGGCCCGAGCGGACAGGGCCACCGCCTTGGGCGTGCCGGTCGAGCCGGAGGTGTGGAGGATGAGCGCGGGCGGTCGGTCACCGGCGAATGCACGGGCGTCCACCTCGGTGATCGAGCCCTCCCGGGTGCGGGGGAGGACGAGGATCGACCGGCCCCTCAGGGCCCGGTCGATGGCGGCGGGGAGTGAGTCCACGCGGCGACCCTGTGTCTCACCGACGGGTCCCATGATCAGTAGTGCCAGGGGAAGGGGGACCAGTCGGGGGCGCGCTTCTCGAGGAAGGCGTCTCGGCCCTCGACCGCCTCGTCGGTCATGTAGCCCAGGCGGGTGGCCTCCCCGGCGAAGACCTGCTGGCCCATGAGGCCGTCGTCGACGAGGTTGAACGCGAACTTGAGCATGCGCTGGGCGTTGGGGGACTTGCCGAGGATCTCCCGGGCCATCGTCAGGGCCGCGGTCTCGAGCTGCTCGTGGTCGACGACCTCGTTGACGGCGCCCATGTCCGCCATCTCCTGCGCCGAGTAGGTGCGGCCGAGGAAGAAGATCTCGCGAGCCCGCTTCTGGCCGACGAGCTTCGCGAGATACGCCGATCCGTAGCCGGCGTCGTAGGAGCCGACGTCGGCGTCGGTCTGCTTGAACTTCGCGTGCTGCCTCGAGGCGATGGTGAGGTCGCAGACGACGTGGAGGCTGTGCCCGCCGCCGGCGGCCCAGCCCGGGACGACGGCGATGACGATCTTGGGCATCGTGCGGATGAGGCGCTGGACCTCGAGGATGTGGAGGCGGCCGGCGCGGGCGGGGTCGACGGATTCGGCGGTCTCCCCGGTCGCGTACTGGTAGCCGGACCGGCCGCGGATGCGCTGGTCCCCGCCGGAGCAGAACGCCCACCCGTCGTCGCGGGGGCTGGGACCGTTGCCGGTGAGCAGGACGGCGCCGACGTCGGAGGTCTGCCGGGCGTGGTCGAGGGCCCGGTAGAGCTCGTCGACGGTGTGAGGGCGGAAGGCGTTGCGGACCTCGGGGCGGTCGAAGGCGATGCGCACGCAGCCGAGGTCGGAGCCGTCGGGGTTGATCGCCCGGTGGTAGGTGATGTCGGTGAAGTCGAAGCCGGAGACCTCACGCCAGAGGGTCGGGTCGAAGATGTCTGAAACCGTCATTGCCCCAGCCTATCGCCTGGTGGTCCGGGCTATAGGGTGGTGCCATGGCCGAATCCCCGCCCGCGCGCATCGTCGATCTGCTGCCCGAGTTCCATGTCGTGCGGCTGCCGATGGTCACCCGCTTCCGCGGCATCACCGAGCGCGAGGTGCTCCTGTTCGAGGGTCCCGCCGGGTGGGCGGAGTTCTCGCCGTTCGTCGAGTACGACGTCCCCGAGGCGGCCCGGTGGCTGCGCGCGGCCCTCGAGTTCGCCGGCTGTCCCGTCCGCGCCGGTGCCGACGTGGCCGACATGGCGCAGACCGGCGCCGACCGGTCCGGCGCCGACCGGTCCGGCGCCGACCGGTCCGGCGCCGACCGGACCATCGCCGAGACGCCGGACCCGCTGCCGTCCCATGTCGAGGTCAACGCCACCCTGCCGGCCTGCCGCGTCGAGGACGTCGAGCCGATCCTCGCGCGCTTCGGGCCGGTCGGCACGGTCAAGGCCAAGATCGCCGAACGCGGTCTCGAGTCGCTGCCGGAGGATCTCGAGCGCCTCGGCGAGTTCCGGCGGCTGTTCCCCTCGACGGTGCTGCGCCTCGACGCGAACGCCGGCTACAGCCTGCCCGAGGCGGTTCGGGCCTGTACGGCGCTGGCCCGGTTCGACCTCCAGTACGTCGAGCAGCCGGTGGCGGCGGTCGAGGACATGGCGCGGCTGCGCTCGGCCCTGGCCGAGCGCGACCTGCCCGTCGTGCTGGCCGCCGATGAGTCGATCCGGAAGGCCGAGGACCCCCTGCGCGTGGCCCGCCTCGGCGCCGCCGAGGTCATCATCGTCAAGGTCCAGCCGCTCGGCGGGATCGCCGCCGCGCGCGCGGTCGTCGCGGAGTGCGGGCTGCCCGCCGTCGTGTCCTCGGCGCTCGAGTCCTCGGTCGGACTGCCCGCCGGCGCGCAGCTGGCGGCGACGCTGCCGGTGACCGCGCGCAGCCGCGAGCTCCTCGGCCCGTCCCCGGCATGCGGTCTGGGGACCGCGCGACTCTTCGCCGAGGACGTCGTCAGCCCCGGACTGACCCCGGTCCGGGGGAGGATCCCCACCACGCGCATCGCCCCGGACCCCGACCGCCTCAAGGCGTTGGCCGTGGCTCCGGGGCGACGCGAGTGGTGGTCGACGCGGCTGCAGGAGTGCTGGGACCTCCTGCTCAGCCGGCGGACTTGATCGCTTCGACGAAGGCCTGAGCCGCGGTCACGGCCGCCTTCTCGTCCCCGTCGGGGGCCATGTTGACGGCCGAGACGAGGTTGTTGCCGGTGCGGCTGGTCACGGTCTCGGTCGTGAACGACGGCGCACCGCCGGCCTCCATCGATGCGCGCACGCCCACCGCCTCGTCGGCGCCCTCGACGGTCGCCTCGAAGGTCTCGGACTTCATCGTCATCTCCATGCCGCTGGCCTTGACGGTGACCTCGCCGCACTTGTCGGTGATCGTGCTCGAGGTGGAGAGCTGCTTCGTGGCGGCGTCGACGTCGGCCAAGCTGACCAGGCCCACGCTCAGCGTGTTGTCGTTGGAGATGCCGGCCACCGTCGTGCCGTTGGCCTGCTGGGAGATGTTGAGTGCGGCCAGGGACAGGTCCTTGCACTCGGCGGGGGAGAACTCCGCGTCCTCCAGCGTCTTGACCGCCGCGTTGGCGCCGCCGCCGGCACCGACGTCCACGGACGAGAACTTCTTGCCGTCGACCTCGGTGGATTCGAGGATCGTCGTCAGCTGGTCCTTGTCGAGCTGGGTCGCCGCCGGCGCCTCGGCCGCGGTGCCCGACTCGGATGTGCCACCGCTTGCGGACTCGGTGGCGGCACCGCCGCCGGTCTCCGCGGAGTCGGTTCCGGAGCAGCCGGCCAGGCTCAGCCCCACGACGAGGGCGAGGACGGGGAGTGTGCGTTTCATGATTGACCTCTCGGGTGTTCGTCAGCGACGGTCCATCGAGCCGGAGCCCCCGCTGTTCTTCGATTCGGCTTCAGCGCCGAGTTCACTATATTCGGAGTCGCGCCGCGAACCGTCACCGACGTGTGCCGATTTCGGCACACCGGCCGCCGAGGTGTCCGTGGAGGCCGCCTCCTCGTCCTCGGCGGCGGCGATCGTCACCGAGGTCACCTCGGCCTGCCCGATGGTCGGGAAGTGGCGGGTGCGCTTTCCGGGGATGATCGGATCGTGCATCGCCGGGGCCAGTCGCCCCGTGAACGTCAGCCGACCCGACTTGTCGGCCCGCTGCGAGTGCTCGTCGGTGCCCGAGGGGCCGGTCACGGTGACGGTGTGGAGCAGACCGGGCCGGAACAGCGCGGGGGTGCGGACCCGGAAGCTGCCCGTCCCGGTGAGGGAGAAGCCGGCCGCGCTGACCCGGTCGAACCTCACGATCTGGGCCCGACGCCGTGAGATCTCGACCCGCCAGCCGTGGATCTCGAACAGCGGGTGGCCGGTGAGGTAGGTGAACTCCCCACCGTCGGGGACTCTGCGCGCACCTCGGCGTCGGGTCGTTCCACCGTAGTCACGGCGACGCTGCAGGGCGCCCAGCCAGGCCGCGAGCTCGCGCTGCCACGCCGCCCAGTCGTGCAGGCCGCTGGTCCGCGGGAACCAGGAATGGCGGATGCCGAGTTCGCTGAGCCGCGCGGAGAAGCGCTCGCCCTGCCGGCTGACCATGATCTCGAGGAGGTCGCGGTCCTTCGGCTCCATCCGTCCCGAGCCCGCGCTCAGCCACACGTCGACATCGGCGAGGTTCTCCGCGAGTCCGTAGGGGGAGTTGGCGATCCACTCGCTGCGCTCGGCGGTGGGGTCGCCGAACAGGGTCCGGGCGCCTTCGCGCAGCGCGATGATGTCGAAGGCCGGGATCGCCGACAGCGGGTCCAAGGGAGAGGAGAAGGCGGCCGCCGACCCGAACCGGTCGGGGTGCCAGGCGGCGTACTTCATCGCACCGTAGCCGCCCATCGACAGCCCGGCGAGCAGCCGGTCCTCGCGTTCGGGGCTCACCGAGTAGGTCTTCTGGAGGAAGTCGGGGATCTCGACGGTGTGGAAGGCCGGCCAGTCGTGGACCCGGCTGCCGACCGCGACCCGGGAGTAGGTGCCGGCACCGGCGTCGGGCATGACGATGAGGTACGGGGCGGTGCGAGTGAGCTCCTCGGCCGCGCCGAAGTCGGTCCAGGACCGGAAGTCGTCGCCTCCGCCGTGGTAGAGGTGGATGACGGGGCTGACCTCCTGCGGCACCCCCGGCAGGAGGACGCGGACGCCGACGGTGCGACCCAGGGACGGCGAGTAGAGGAAGAACTCGCGCAGCCTCGTCGAGAGCTTCCGCTTGTCCCGGATGTGCCATGTCCTCGCGTCCCTGCCCCGGGGCTCGGGGCCGAGGAAGTCGCTGTTCTGGTCGCGGGCGGGGTACCTGCCTGCCCGCGATCGTGCGAGGGTGAGCGCTCGCAGGGCCCGCGCGCCTGCGGTGAGGAGAATCTGTCGGCGCATGTGGTGAGCGTAGTCATCCGAGGTGAACCGCAGAGGGGTAAGTGGTTGAATAGCCGGTGATGTCGAATTCGAGCGCGATGGCGCAGCAGATTGCCCGAGGACTTGTCGCAGCCGGTGTGCGGGAGGTCGTCCTCGCCCCGGGATCGCGGTCGGCGCCCCTGGTCTATGCGCTGGCCCCCCTCGCCGAGGCGGGACTGATCCGCACCCATGTCCGCATCGATGAGCGCGACGCCGGGTTCCTCGCGCTCGGCCTGGCCAGGGGGCGCCGGGTCAGGGACGTGCGGCGCGGTGAACGCGAGAATCTCCGTGACGGCGAGGGGCACGAGGAGGCTCCGGTGGCCGTCGTCACCACCTCGGGCTCCGCGGTCGCGAACCTCCATCCGGCCGTGCTCGAGGCCTCCTACGGTCACCTGCCGCTCCTCGCGATCACGGCGGACCGGCCGTCGCGACTGCGGGGGACCGGAGCCAATCAGACGCTTGACGATCAGTCGCAGGTGCTCAGCGATGTCCGGGCGGCCTTCGACATCACGGTCGAAGGCGGTTCCGAAGTCGGCTGCGGGTCCGAGGTCGGGCGCGGCACCGCGGTCGATCGCGTCGTCCACGACAGGGTCCGCGGCATCGACGAGCTGCTCGCCGAGGCGATCGCCCGCTCGCGCGGAGAGCTGTCGGGTCCCGGCCGGGTGCGGGGGCGACCCGGGCCGGTCCAGCTGAATGTGCAGTTCGATGTCCCGCTCGTCCCGACAGAGGACGAGTTGGACGAGTGGCTGGCCGGCATCGAGGAGATGAGCGTCGACGACCGGTCGGACTCGACCGAGGATCGGTCGGATCGGGAGCCCGCGCGGGAGGCGATCGCTCTGCCGCTGGACGGGGGAACCGTCATCGTCGGCGGGGATGCCGGCGGGCGCACGGCCGAGCCGCTCATCGACGTCGCTCGGGAGCAGCGAATCCCGGTGCTCGCCGAGCCCTCGAGCCCGCTCACCTCGGCGGAGACCGCCATCACCTGCCATGAGCGCGTGCTCGCCGAACGGCCCGAGCTGCGCGCGGCGATTCGCACCGTGATCGTCCACGGCAAGCCGACACTGACCCGACCGGTCGCCGCCCTGCTCACCGACGAGACCCTCGAAGTGCTTCGACTGCCCGAAGACCTCGACCGGATCGAGCTCGTCGTCGACGCCTCTGGCGCCGTCGGCGAACCGGACGCGGCCGACGAACCGGACAAAGCCGACGAATCGGACGCTGCCGTCGAACGCGACTGGCTCGAGGCCTGGGCTGCCGCGGGAGAGGAGCTGGCCCCGAACTCGCCAACGTCTCCCGCCGCCGAGATCGTCCGGCACCTCGCGGCCTCGGAGATCACGCTCTTCGCGGCCAGTTCGAACTCCATCCGCTACCTCAGCGAGGCCCCGACGCTGGTCGCGGATGTCCACGCCTCTCGTGGGCTCGCGGGGATCGATGGTCTCGTGTCGACAGCCGTCGGAGTGTCGCTCGCGCTCGAGGACACCGTCGTGCTCGTCATCGGGGACATCGCGCTGCTCCACGACATCGGCGGTCTCCTCACCCCGACCGCCGAGGAGGCGGGAGACGTCGTCATCGTCGTTCTCAACGACGATGGCGGAGCGATCTTCTCGGGCCTCGAGCATTCCCAGCAGCACGTCGCCGGGTACCTGGAGAGGTACTTCACCGTGCCGCACGGCAGGGACTTCTCGGCCCTCGCCACCGCCTACGGCTGGGAGCACTCCCTCGTCGCGAATCACGCGGAGTTCGTCTCCGCGTTCGACGCCGAACTCGACGGCGCGCACGGTCCCGCGGCCGGCCGCCGAAGGATCATCGAGGTCGCGCTGCACCCGGTGGCCGAGCCGGGCGGGCGCTGACCAGCCCCAGGCTCCTCACAGCCGACAGACCGGCGCAGTGGGCCCACCGACTCAGCGGGCCCGCCGGCTCAGCCGGCGCCGGCGAGGACCGCGCTGCGGAACGCCGTCTCGATCCCGCCGTATTCCTCGACCTTCGCGAGCCCCTCGTCGGCCTTCGGCAGCACCTCGGTCGGGCTGTCGACCAGGTCCGACTGCTCTGCCCGCACCCGTCGCCGAGCCCGACTCCGGTCGTCGCCGCGGCCCACATGAGGTGGATCCGGTTCGGAGCTGCGGTTCTCGGGGACGCTGGATACCGCCGAGACTCTCGACACGCGCGGTGAGTCTCTGGACCCGGGCGGCGGCTCGGCGCGGGGAGACATGAATCCGATGAGCCTCTGCCGCCAATCGAGCCGGCCCGGCGGGCTGCCGGAAGACCGACGCGGCACAACCATCTTCGTCACCAGGGGACGCTTGACCGCGGTATAGCGGCGACCGGCAGGAGTGTGGACGACGAGTCCGTCCTCGGTGACCTCGTGGCGCCAGCCGGGATGCTCCTTGGCAAAATTGCAGCTGGCGCACAGCCCGGACGAGTTCTCCCAGGAGGTCGATCCTCCTGCCGCCGCCGGGTCGATGTGGTCGGCGTGCTTGATCGGAGCATCGCACCACGGGGTGCGGCAGACGTCATCCCGGAACACGATCATGCGCCGCAGCAGTCCGGAGAAGACCCTCCGCTTCGACTCCATCCCCACCAGCTGCCCCTCTCGGGGAGTCGTGAAGAGACGGCGGTAGAACACCTTCGCCCGATTGCCGGCGATGAAGTTCCGTGCCTCCTTCGCCGGCCACGGCCCGTACCCGGGAAGCCACGCCGGCACGTCCCCGTCGTCGATGAGCGACGAGGTCTCGATGACGACGTTGACTTCGAGGGGGACGTCCTCGGCGCGCTCCTGGCCGGTGACCCGCTCGACGAGGAGATCGGCCATGATCTGCGCATGCCTGCGTCCTTCGGCCACTCCCCGCGCAAGTGCCGAATCGGCACCGGATCTCAGCGCCTCGGCGACGGCGACGGCCCGGACCATGGGAATGGTCGCGCAGATCCGTCCCATCCCGTGGGGGAGGGCGGTCACCGTCACCCGGCGCTCGGCAGCGGCTCTGGCCGCCCTTTCCGCTGCGTCCTCGGAGGACAGCTCGGCGGCCAGCGCCCGGGCCTCGTGCCGCAGGCTCCTGACTCCGGCGTCGGGGAGGCTGTTGCGCATCCGGACGTCGAGCTTCCGGCGTTCGGCGGGGGCGAGGTCCGCCACCTCGTCGACGATGACCTTCGCCTTGGCCTCACTGATGACCCCGGCCCGCAGAGCGTCGAAGGTCAGGGGGAGACCGACGAGGGTGCGCGCGGTGGAGAGGAACGTCCGGCCGCTGCCGGGACTGGTCCTCCTCGCCAGGCCGATCTCGTCGCCGGCGCGGATGCCGCGCTTGGCGGCGGGCACGCCGTTCATCGCGTCGCGGTCGATGCGCAGCCGCTCGAAGGCAACGGCCTCCCGGCTCTGCGCCGCCGCGAGGGCGGCCTTGAGCTCTTCGAAGGCGGTGATGCGAGCAAGGGCATCCTTCTCCGTGCGCGCCGGTGGCAGGTCCCGAAGTAGGCCCTTGAGCGCAGCGGCGTCGGCCAATGCTCCCGAGTCGGCCGGCGCCGCCGAGTCAGCGGAATAGCCCGCGCTCGGAGAGCCCGCGGAACCTGCCGCGCTCGGGACGGCCGGCTCCGGTGCCGGCCACGTCGGATCTGCGTCCATGCGACCAGCATCCACTCAGCCACTGACGCGCGATCTTCCGGCTTGACACCGTGTCAAGGTCGGCGGCGACCTCGATGTCCGAGCGCGCCTCCGGGCTCGGGACTCAACCCCGCAGGCCCAGCGCCCGGCGCATCGGCGCGAACTTCGCCTCGGTCTCGGCCACCTCGGTGAGCGGGTCGGAATCGGGCATGATCCCGGCCCCTGCGAAGAGCCGGATCCGGTTGCGGTCCTCGAGCTGACCGCACCGCAGGGCGATCCCGAACTGACCGTTGCCCCGTCCGTCCATCCACCCCACGGGCCCGGAGTACCGGCCCCGGTCGAGCGGCTCGAGGCTGTCGATGTGCTCGACCGCGCTCGCCTGCGGGTACCCGCCGACGGCCGCGGTCGGGTGGACCGCCGCCGCGACGTCGAGGGCGTTGAGATCCGTGTCCGCACCGAGGTGGGCGGTGGCGTCGGAGGCCGAGTGGATGACATTGGCCAGGGGCAGCAGGTGCGGGCGGGCGTCGACGCTGACGTCCTCGGCGACGCGGCTGAGGCTGCGCTGCAGGGAGGCGATCGCGAACGCGTGCTCGGTGCTGTCCTTGTGGGCGCTGAGCAGCTTCCGCGCCGCGGGCAGCTCCTGGGTCGGATCCTCCTCCACCCGGTACGTGCCGGCGAGCACGCGCGAGACCACGCGGGAGTTCTCCACCCCGATGAGCAGCTCCGGGGTCGATCCGATGAGCCCGGCGACGTCGAAGGTCCAGCAGCTGGGGTAGCTGCGGTTGAGCGCCCCGAGCACGGAGCGGACGTCGATGTCCTCGTCGGTGGTGACCACCTCGTCGCGGGCGAGGACGATCTTGCGCAGCGTCGGATCGTCGGAGAAGGCGTCGACCTCGGCGGAGTCCCCGACCGGGGTGAGCATGCCCGAGACCGTCTCGACGAGCCGCGCCCACGCATCGGCATCGAGCCGTCCGGGGGCCGCCGTCGCCGAGGTGACCGGGCGCAGCGGCTCCGGGCGCAGCACCGGCGGGACCGGGGTGGTGCCCGCCTCGGCGATCGTCGTCATCCACACCCGCCCGCCACGGCGGCCGAGGACGAACTCGGGGACGTGGAGGAGGGAGTCGACCGCGGACTCCCCGGAGAACGCGACCGTCGCGAAGCACATAAGGCCGGAGCCGAGGAGGCCGACCTCGTCCTCGACGTCGGCGGCGGCCGTGATCGCCTTCCACGCGGCTGAGAGCTCCGCGAACCGGTCCTGCCCGCGCGCCCGGATCCGCAGGGTCCGGCCGAAGCCGATGAGACCCGAGGTGTCACGGACCCAGCAGGAGAACGCCGAGGTGGGCAGGAGAGTGAGCGTCTGCTCCACGGTCGTGGGCAGGCCGGATTCGAAGGGGAATCCGGGGCCCGGATCGACGTCGTCGACGAAGCGCGAGCGCACCTGCAGGTGCGGGGTGGTGGCCGCGATGTCCGCGGAACGATATGTGGCAGTCATTTCACGCCCACTCTAGACGAGGTGCCGACCCCGCGGAGGGGCGCGGAGAACCCGGCCCGGGCGACTGTGGCGAGTTCCACAGCGGTCGGGGCCGGGATCCGGCGCCCGCGGATTCGCTCCACACGAGCAGGTGTTGAGACAATGGGGCCATGAATCGTGCTCAGCTGGACAAGCAGCCCGCTGATGTCGCCTCAATGTTTGACGACGTCGCCTCCCGCTATGACCTCACCAACGATGTGATGACCTTCGGCCTCGCCCGAGCGTGGCGGCGCACCGTGGCCCGCGCCGTGGCCGCTCGTCCCGGGGAGCGCGTCCTCGATCTCGCGGCCGGGACCGGCACGTCCTCGGCGACCTTCACCCGCCACGGCGCCGAGGTGGTCGCCGGCGACATCTCCGAGGGCATGCTGTCCGAGGGCCGCAGGCGGCACCCCGAGATCGACTTCATCTACGCCGACGCGATGGACCTCCCGTTCACCGACGACCGCTTCGACGTCGTGACGATCTCCTTCGGCATCCGCAACATCCACGACGTCGACGTGGCGCTCGCGGAGATGCTGCGCGTGCTCAAGCCCGGCGGCCGTCTCGTCGTCTGCGAGTTCTCCACTCCGACGTTCCCGCCCTTCAGCGTCGCGTACAAGGAGTACCTCATGCGCGCCATCCCCGCGATGACGAAGGTCGTGTCCTCGAACCCGGAGGCCTACCGCTACCTCGCCGAGTCGATCCGCGCCTGGCCCGACCAGGACGAGTTCGCCCACCAGATCCTTGACGCCGGGTTCGACCAGGTCAAGTACCGCAACCTCTCCGGCGGCATCGTCGCGATCCACCATGCCCTCAAACCGGCGGGATCGACCGCCGGCCGGGCATGAACGACTTCACCGCCGACGTCATCGTCGTCGGCGCCGGGCCCGCGGGCTCGGCCATCGGCGCCTACCTGGCCGGAGCCGGCCACGATGTCATCATCCTCGAGAAGTCGGGGTTCCCACGGGACAAGATCTGCGGCGACGCCCTGACCCCGCGCGCGGTCAGGGAGATCGGGCACCTCGGCCTCGAGACCCCCGAATCGGAGGGCTGGCATCGCAACCGCGGGCTGCGCCTCATCGGCGGCGGGCACCGGCTCGAGATCGACTGGCCCGACATCGACGGCACCCCGAACTACGGGTTGACCAGGCCTCGCATGGGCATGGACGAGGCCTTCGCCCGCCATGCCCGACGCTCGGGAGCCCGTCTGTTCGAGCAGGTCAAGGCGATGTCCCCGGACCTCGGCGACGACGGCTGGATCCGCGGGGTGCATGCCTCGGGCACGGACCACCGGGGCCGGCGCGTCGGACCCGATGCGTACTTCCGGGCCCCGATCGTCGTCGCCGCGGACGGCGTGTCCTCCCGCCTCGGCGTGGCGATGGGCCTGGCCAAGCGCGACGACCGTCCCATGGGGGTGGCGGTGCGCAGCTATCACACCTCGCCGCGGCACGACGACGACTACATCGAGAGTTGGGTCGAGATGCGCTCGACGAACCCGGCCGGTCAGACCGAGGTCCTGCCCGGGTACGGCTGGCTCTTCCCGATGGGCGACGGCACGATCAACATCGGCACCGGCCTCCTCGACTCCTCGCCGCAGTTCGGGTCCGTCGACCTGCGGGCCGTGATGAGGCAGTGGATCGCGGACATGGGCCATGAGTGGGGGATCGACGAGTCGACGGCGCTGGGGCCGATCAAGTCGGCGGCCCTGCCGATGGCCTTCAACCGGACCCCGCACTTCCACCGGGGGCTGCTGCTCCTCGGCGACGCCGGTGGGATGGTCAACCCGTTCAACGGCGAAGGCATCGACTACGCCCTCGAATCCGCCCGCCTGGCCGCCGAGGTGATCTCCACCTATGCCCGCTACCCGAAGCGGATCATGCGGGAGAGACTCACCGAGTACCCGGCGCTCATCGGCGATTCGCTCGGCAGCTACTTCACCCTGGGTCGCGTCTTCTCCGCCATTATCGGCCACCCGGCCCTCATGCACTTCGGAATCAAGTACGGTATGGGTGTTGACGTTGTGATGGAATTCGTCGTCAAGCTGCTGGCGAACCTCTACCGCGACTCCTCGGCGTCCGAGGCCGATCTCATCGATCGGGTGATCTCCACCCTCACCCGGATCGTGCCGGCCACCAGCAATGCCTGAGCACCACCCGACCATGACGAACATGAATGACGAGGACATGAGCCACCTAGCCTCTCCGGCGGCCTTCACCGGCGCCGATGCCCAGCTCGCGGCGGACATCTCGACTCAGCTGGAGTCCGTGGAGCGCCGGCTCTATGAGGTCACCGAGCAGACCCGCAGGCTGCCGGACACCGCCTCCAAGCATCTGCTCGCCGCCGGGGGGAAGCGCGCCCGCCCCCACCTCCTCCTGCTCACCGCGCGCCTCGGCGACGCCGACCGCAGCGAGATCGTCGAGGCGGCCGTCGCGGTCGAGCTCATCCACCTCGCCTCCCTCTACCACGACGACGTCATGGACGACGCGCCCGTGCGCCGAGGCGCTCCCGCGGCCCATGAGGTGTGGGGCAACTCCGTGGCGATCCTCACCGGCGACCTCCTGTTCTCGAAGGCCTCGCTCGTCACCGCCGGCCTCGGACCCGAGGCGGTGCGCATCGAGTCGGAGACCTTCGAGAGGCTCGTTCTCGGACAGCTCAACGAGTTCGCCGGCCCCCCGGAGGGCGCGGACCCGATCGACCACTACCTCCATGTGCTCGCGGACAAGACCGGCTCCCTCATCGCCACCTCGGCGCGGTTCGGGGTGATGTTCTCGGGTGCGGACCAGGCACTCGCCGAGCCCGTGCGGCTCTTCGGCGAACGCGTCGGCATCGCCTTCCAGCTCGCCGACGACATCATCGACCTCACCTCCACCTCGCAGTCCTCGGGCAAGACCCCCGGCACGGACCTGCGCGAGCGGGTCCCGACCCTGCCCGTGCTCTACGCCCGGGCCGCCGCCGCGGCCGGTGACGCCTCCGCCACCGAGGTGGTCGGTCTCCTCGATGCCGACCTCGACTCGGACGAGGCCCTCGAAGCCGCGCGCGCGGCCCTGGCCGCACATCCGGTGACGGATCGGGCCCGCGCCGAGGCGGTGCGCTGGGCCGAGGACGCGAAGGCCGCACTTGAACCCCTGCCCGAGGGCATCGTCAGGGATTCGCTGTGCGCCTTCGCCGACTCCGTGGTCTCGCGCACGAGCTGAGGCTCAGAGCCTGCGGCGGCGATTGGCGCCCATGAGGTCGATGCTGAAGAGGATGACGGCGATCCAGATGACGAGGAAGCCGATCCACTGAGACACCGACATCGCCTCGCCGAGCACCGCGACTCCGATGATGAACTGCATCGTCGGGGCGATGTACTGGAGCATCCCCACCCATGACAGGGGGATCCGGCGGGCCGCCGCCCCGAACAGGATGAGCGGGATCGCGGTGACCGGGCCGGTGAGAAGGATGATGAGGACGTGACCGGTGCCGAATCCGGTGAACGTGTCGAGTCCGGAGACGGCCAGCCAGATGAGCAGGGCGAGGCTCGGCGGGGTGAGCACCGCGGTCTCGACGGTCATCGACTCCAGAGCGCCGACCTTGCCTCCGACCCGATTCTTGACCAGCCCGTAGATGCCGAACGAGATCGCGACCCCGAACGCGATGAAGGGCACGCGTCCGATGCCCATGCCGACGATGATGACGGCCAAGGCCCCGAACGACACTGCCGCCCACTGGAGCGGACGCAGCCTCTCGCCGAGGAAGAGGACGCCGAGGGCGATCGAGATGAGGGGATTGAGGTAATACCCGAGCGACACCTCGACGAGGTGCTGGGTCTCGACTCCGTAGATGAAGGTCGTCCAGTTGATCGCGATGAGGACCGCGGCCAGCGCCAGCAGCCAGAAGGTGCGGCCGGAGGCGATGACCTCCCAGGTGCGGACGAAGCCGCCGGTGAACGTCAGGAGGATCGCGCAGAAGACGAGCGACCAGATGACACGGTGGGCGACGAGTTCGAACGCGCCGGTGGGGGCGGCGACGACGAAGAGGAGGGGGAGGAAGCCCCACATCAGATAGGCCGAGATTCCGTAGCCCAGGCCCGAGCGCCGACGCGCGCTCTCATCGGGGGAGATATTCAGGCTCACAGTTGAAGCTTAAGTGCGAGGTTGGTCACGAATGGGTAAGGATGACCTACATAGGCGATAGAATCGGAAGCCACTGACTAGAAAGGTGTGAGAATGACTCGTCCCTTCCGCGTCGCGATCGTCGGTGCGGGTCCTGCCGGTATCTACGCGGCGGATCTGCTGACGAAGGCCGAGCGTGACTTCGAGCTGAGCATCG
>NZ_QNSB01000010.1 GCF_003315415.1 Brevibacterium sanguinis | reverse complement strand
TGCCGGGTCTGTCAATGATGTCGCGACTCATCGGTCAATGATCACGGAGAAAAGTCCTTGTCGGGGCTGTCAACGATGTACTGACTCTGGACACCACCGCCACCGCCACATGAAGCCCCTGTCGATTCGACAGGGGCTTCGTCGTGCCCGCGACCGGATGGCGCCCGCGGATGGGGCGCGGGCCCACGGCACGAGTGGTGTGACGATTGACACATCGTCCGGAACGGACGACACTGTCCTGGTGAAACAGAAATAAGTTTCCACGATGCGAAATTTCGTCGCGCACGGTTCTCGCGCGATACTCGAAGGCGCAGATCCGCTGCGCCGCACATGAACTCACGCAGCCTTCGGTGGCCGGCGCAGGCGCAGGTCAGGGCCGCTGTTCGACGACGAACCCATTCGAACTACCCAGAGACAGAGGTGCCCGATGAGCAACGCAGACAACGACCAGCGAACGGCGGAGCAGACCGCCGGCGACAGACCCGGACCACTGGACAGGTTCTTCGAGATCACCTCCCGAGGATCGAGCGTCAAGCAGGAGATCCGCGGAGGCATCGTCGCCTTCGTCGCGATGGCCTACATCGTGGTCCTCAACCCGCTCATCCTCGGCGGGTCCGCCGACGTCACCGACGGAACCCTCGACTTCGCCCAGCTCACCGCGGTCACCGGACTCGTCGCCGGCCTCATCACGATCCTCTTCGGAGTCGTGGCGAAGCTGCCCTTCGCCCTGGCAGCGGGCCTCGGAATGAACAGCTTCCTCGCCGTCTCCGTCGTCCAGGAGGTCACGTGGGCCGAAGCCATGGGACTGGTCATCATCAACGGCGTCATCATCGTCGTCCTCGGAGCCACCGGCATCCGGACCGCGATCTTCAACGCCGTGCCCCACGCGCTGAAGATCGCGATCACGGTCGGCATCGGCCTGTTCATCGCGTTCATCGGCTTTGTCAACTCCGGGTTCGTCACCCGCACCCCGGCCGGGCCTCCCGTCCAGCTGGGACAGAACGGATCGATCGCCTCGCTGCCGACGCTCGTGTTCGTGCTGGCGCTCATCCTCATCGGGATCCTCGTGGCCCGGAAGATCCCCGGCGGGATCCTCATCGGCATGGTCGTCGCGACGATCGGCGCGATCATCATCCAGGCGTTCGCGAAGCTCGGGACAGTCGGAGATCCCGTCAACCCGGACCCCCTGGGCTGGAACCTCAGCGCCCCCGAGATCCCGGACCGGATCGTCGCGCTGCCCGACTTCTCGCTCATCGGCGCCTTCGATCTCTTCGGCGCCTTCGAGCGCATCGGCGTGCTGGCCGCGACGATGCTCGTCTTCACGCTGGTGTTCACGAACTTCTTCGACGCCATGGGCACGATGACCGGACTGGCCCGCAGCGCGGGACTGCAGACCCCCGACGGCATGTTCCCCCGCATCCGCGGCGCATTCATCGTCGAGGGACTCGGAGCGGTCGCCGGCGGCGGGGCCTCCGCCTCGTCGAACACCGTCTTCGTCGACGCGGCCGCGGGCATCGCGGAAGGGGCACGCACCGGGCTGGCCGCCTGCGTCACCGGCGCGCTGTTCCTCGTCTCCATGTTCTTCGCCCCGCTCATCGGCGTCATCCCGATGGAGGCCGGAGCCGCGGCGCTCGTCGTCGTCGGCGCCATGATGGTCACCCAGATCCGGGAGATCGACATGAGCGACTTCCGCACCTCGCTGCCGGTGTTCCTCACGATGGTCACGATGCCCCTGACCTACTCGATCGCCAACGGCATCGGCGTCGGATTCATCTCCTGGTCGCTCATCCATGTGATGAGCAAGCGCGGGCGCGACGTCCACTGGCTGCTGTGGGTCGTCTCGGCGGGATTCGTCCTCTACTTCGTTCGCGGACCGATATCGGCTATCTTGGGAGCATGATCTCCATGACCGGATCAATTGCCTGGCCGAAGGGACAGATCGCCCACGGCTGCTGACACCGGCCGACGCCCGTCGGTCGAGGCCGGCTGAAGCCGCGGCCGTCCGTCGGCCGACGCCGACGCCCGATCTGCGCGTCTCGCCTCTGTTCGCATGGATAACCAGAGGTCCCGGGATGCGAAGCAATTGTTCCAACCATGCACTGCGCGCCTCAGTGACGAGGCGCAGGAGGTAACAGAGATGTCTGCGCCCACGACGCAACGCTCCAGCTGTCGGATCTCGGTCAATGGCGATGACCACGAGTTCGACGGACCGACTCACACCAATGCCCTGGACTTCCTCCGCGGCCAGGGGCTCATCGCGGCCAAGGAAGGCTGCGCGGAAGGCGAATGCGGGGCCTGCGCGATACTCGTCGCCCGCCCCGACGGCGACGACGGCACCCGCTGGACCTCGGTGAACTCATGCCTGCTGCCGGCCGCCGCACTCGACGGCCAGGAGGTCGTCACCGCCGAGGGCCTCGCCGACGGCGACCGCCTCCACCCCGTCCAGGAGGAGATGGCCGTGCGCGGGGGATCCCAGTGCGGATTCTGCACCCCCGGATTCATCTGCTCGATGACCGCCGAGTACTACCGCCCCGAACGCGCCGCGGATGCGGCCGCGTCCAACGCACCCGCCACCGGCTCGGCGAGCGAGGGCGACCACCACTGCGGACCCAACGGCTTCGACCTCCACTCCCTCTCGGGCAACCTCTGCCGCTGCACCGGCTACCGGCCGATCCGCGACGCCGCGTACGCCCTCGGCCGGCCCGACTCCGAGGACGCGCTCGCCGCACGTCGTCAGCGTCCGGCCCCGGCTCCGCGCACCACCGACCTGAGGACGATCGACACCCCGACCGGAGACGTCGGCCGCTACCGCAGGCCCGCCACCCTCGCCGAGGCGCTGGAGATCCTCCGCGACGAACCCGAATCACTCGTCGTCGCCGGCGCCACCGACTGGGGCGTCGAGGTCAACATCAAGGGCGCTCGCGCGAAGTCGATCATCGCGATCGACCGCCTGCACGAGCTGCGCGGCATCCGCTGGGCCGACGACCACGTCGAGCTCGGCGCCGCGCACACCCTGAGCGAACTCGATCGCGAACTCGGCGGAAGGATTCCGCTGCTGGGCAAGCTGTTCCCGCAGTTCGCGTCCCGTCTCATCCGCAACGGCGCGACGATCGGGGGCAACCTCGGCACCGGCTCACCGATCGGCGACACCCCGCCCGCGCTCCTGGCGCTCGAGGCCGCACTCGTGCTCACCTCGGCCGGGGGATCTCGCATCGTGCCTCTGGCCGACTACTTCACCGGCTACCGGCAGACCGTCAGGGCCGCCGACGAGCTCATCACCGCCATCCGCATCCCGCTGCCGCTGGCGCCCCTGACCTCGTTCCAGAAGATCGCGAAGCGCCGCTTCGACGACATCTCCTCGGTCGCGATCGGCTACGCGGTCTCCGTCGAGGACGGGATCATCGCCAAGGCGCGACTGGGCCTGGGCGGCGTCGCGGCGACACCGTTGCGGGCGAAGGCCACCGAGGCCGAACTCGAGGGCCGGCCCTGGTCGCTCGAGACCGTCCACGCCGCCGCCGAGACCCTCGCCGGCGAGGGCACGCCCATGGACGACCACAGAGCCAGTGCGAAGTACCGGACCGCGATGCTGCGGTCCTCCCTGGAGCGCTTCTACGCCGAGCAGGTGGGCGCAACCGGGGGCCGCAACGACAAGGAGGAGGTGGCACGATGAGCCACTTGTCCCAGCGCCCCGCCGATGCGATCGTCGGCGAGAGCCACCATCACGAGAGCGCCTTCGGCCACGTCACCGGCACGGCCCTGTACACCGACGACCTCGTCGGCCGGCTGACCGGTGTCCTCCACGCCTACCCCGTCCAGTCCACCCATGCGCATGCGAGGCTGGGCGCCGTCGACACCGCGCCGGCCTACGAGGTGCCGGGAGTCGTGCGGGTCGTCACCGCCGCCGACATCCCCGGGGTCAATGATCAGGGCGTCAAGCACGACGAGCCGATGCTGCCCACCGACGAGATCATGTTCTACGGCCAGCCGATCGCATGGGTGCTCGGCGAGGACCTGGAGGCGGCGAAGGCCGGAGCCGCAGCGGTCGTCGTCGACGCCGAACCCCTGCCCTCACTCGTGACGATCGCCGATGCGATCGAGGCGGAGAGCTTCCACGGCATCCAGCCCGTCATCGACAAGGGCGACGTCGACGGCGCCTTCTCCGACGCCGCCCACGTGTTCGAGGGAGAGTTCGAGTTCTCCGGCCAGGAGCACTTCTACCTCGAGACCCAGGTGTCGCTGGCGCAGATCGACGAGAACGGGCAGATCTTCATCCAGTGCTCGACCCAGCATCCCACCGAGACCCAGGACATCGTCTCCCACGTGCTCGGCGTGCCCGCCCACGAGGTGACCGTCCAGTGCCTGCGCATGGGCGGCGGCTTCGGCGGCAAGGAGATGCAGCCCCACGGCTACGCGGCGCTCGCCGCCCTCGGCGCGAAGCTGACGAACCGGCCCGTGCGGGTGCGCCTCGACCGCACGCTCGACATCACGATGACCGGCAAACGCCACGGCTTCCACTCCTCATGGCGGATCGGGTTCACAGAGGACGGGAAGATCCTCGCTCTCGACGCGACCCTGACCGCCGACGGCGGGTGGAGCCTCGACCTGTCCGAGCCGGTGCTCACCCGCGCGATGTGCCACATCGACAACGCCTACTGGGTGCCCAACATCCGCGTCCACGGCCGCATCGCGAAGTGCAACAAGACCTCGCAGACGGCGTTCCGCGGCTTCGGCGGTCCACAGGGGATGCTCGTCATGGAGGACATCCTCGGTCGCGTCGCCCCCCAGCTCGGGCTGAGCGCACGTGAGCTGCGCCGCCGGAACTTCTACGAGGCGGGTCAGGACACCCCCTACTACCAGCCCGTCCGCCACCCCGAGCGGATGGGCGCGACCTGGCAGCAGGTCATCGACTCCGCCGAGCTCGAGCGCCGGGAGGCCGAGATCGCCGATTTCAACTCCCGCCACGACCACGTCAAACGGGGGATCGCGATCACCCCGGTGAAGTTCGGCATCTCCTTCAACCTCACCGCCTTCAACCAGGGTGGGGCGCTCGTCCTCGTCTACAAGGACGGGTCCGTCCTCATCACCCACGGCGGCACCGAGATGGGTCAGGGCCTGCACATGAAGATGATGCAGGTCGCCGCGACGACCCTCGGCGTTCCGCTGTCGACGGTGCGACTGGCGCCCACACGCACGGACAAGGTGCCCAACACCTCTGCGACGGCGGCGAGCTCCGGATCCGACCTCAACGGAGGGGCCGTCAAGGACGCCTGCGAGCAGATCATCGGCCGACTCGTCCACGTCGCCGCCGGACTGCTGGGGGCTCCGGCTCACGAGGTCCGGATCAAGCGCGGAGTCGTCAGCGCTCTGAGCTCGAAGAAGACGGTGACCTGGGAGGAGCTCGTCAATGCCGCGTACTTCCAGCGGATCCAGCTCTCGGCCTCCGGCTTCTACCGGACCGAGGGGCTGCACTGGGACCTCTCGACGATGCGCGGCGAGCCCTTCAAGTACTTCGCCTACGGCGCCGCCGCCAGCGAGGTCGAGGTCAACCGCTTCGACGGCTCCTACACGCTGCGCCGGGTCGACATCGTCCACGACGTCGGCGACTCCCTGTCCCCGCTCATCGACATCGGCCAGATCGAGGGCGGATTCGTCCAGGGTGCCGGGTGGATGACGCTCGAGGACCTGCGCTGGGACGACAGCGACCGGCCCACCCGCGGCCGCCTGGCGACCCAGGCGGCGAGCACGTACAAGATCCCGAGCTTCTCCGAGGTCCCCGACGTCTTCAACGTCTCGCTGCTCGACATGGCCCACGAAGAGGGCGCGGTGTACGGCTCGAAGGCCGTCGGCGAGCCCCCGCTCATGCTCGCGTTCTCCGTGCGCGAGGCCCTGCGCGAGGCCGTGGCGGCATTCGGTGAGCCGGGAACCCCGGTGGAGCTCGCAGCACCCTCGACCCCTGAGGCGGTGTACTGGGCCGTGGAGTCGGTGCGCAGCCCCGCCGGCGGCGAGCGGATCGACCCGATGGATCGCGCCGCCGACGCCGAGGAGGCCGGCGGGCGCGGTGAGACCCCCGGCGTGTCCGGGTCGAGTGCCACCGAGGGCGAGACCGTCGGCGCCGCCGAGTCCGCCGATCCGGATTCGGGAGCCCAGAAGGGCGTCACTGTTCCGTCATGACCTGGATGGACACAGCAGTCGAGCTCCGCGCGGCTCGGGTGCCGGCAGTCCTCGTCACTGTCGCCTCCGTGCGCGGGCACGCCCCGCGCGAGGCCGGGGCGAAGATGATCGTCTCCGCCGCTGACCTCTACGGGACCATCGGCGGGGGCAATCTCGAGATGACCGTCGTCACCCGCGCCCGGGAGATCCTCGCCGGAACCCCGGCGGACGCCCCGGCGGGAGCGGACGCCGCGGCGGATGCTCCGGAGGGAGCGACCGCCTCGGCGGACGCGATTGAGGGCACCGCGGCGGACGGGCCTGGAGCTCCTGCTCCGGAGACCGCCTCGGCGAGGGGACCCGAGATGCTCACCCTGAGACTCAACGACAAGGCACCCGCCAAGTACGGCCGACAGTGCTGCGGAGGGGAAGTGACGGTCATGCTCGAACCGCTGCCCGTTCCACCGGCGATCGCGATCTTCGGGATCGGCAACATCGGACTGGAACTCGCCCGCATCCTCTCCCGCCACGACATCGACCTGTTCCTCAGCGACTCCCGGCCCGAGCACCTCGCCGAGCTCGATCACCTCGAGGCGCCGATCGCCGCGGTCCACCGCGAGTTCGCCGTCGTCGGCGAGGAGGTCGTGTCCTCCCTGCCCGCGGGCACGCACGTGCTCATCATGACCCACGACCACGCCGAGGACCTCCACCTCTGCGATGCCGCGCTGCGTCACGGAGGGCTCGGCTCCATCGGCCTCATCGGGTCGAGCGCGAAGTGGCAGCGCTTCCGCAAGACCCTCGTCGCCGAGGGCCACGCGCCCGAGATCGTCGACACCATCCAATGCCCCATCGGACTGCCCGACCTGCCCGGGAAGCAGCCGGCGACGATCGCGCTCAGCGTCGCCGCCGACCTCGTGTCCCGCATCGGCTGAGCTGCCATCCCCTGACGCCCGCGCGTCGGATCACGACCCTGAGGAAGCACCCATGATCATCTACCGTGCCCGGATCTTCGACACCCCCACCAGCCCGTTCGCCGGTGGGAGCCTGCGCGCCGAGGCGGACGCCTCCCTCGTCGTCGACGGCGGACTCATCGTCGCCCGCACCGACTTCTCCGTAGCCCGTTCTGCCCATCCCGACGCCGAGGTGGTCGACCTGCGCGAGGGAGTGCTCCTGCCCGGGTTCGTCGACACGCACGTCCACTACCCGCAGGTGCGCGCCATCGGCCACCTCGGCATGCCGCTGCTCGAGTGGCTCGACAGCTGCGCCCTGCCGGAGGAGGCGAGGCTCGGCGACGAGACCTACGCCCGGGCCCTGGCGTCCGAGTTCCTCCGCGGACTGACCTCGGCGGGGACCACCTCGGCGATGGTCTTCGGATCGCACTTCGCGACCGCGGTCGACGCCCTGTTCGCCGCGGCCGCCGAGGTGGGTCTGCGGATCACCTCCGGCCTGGTCACGAGCGACCGGAACCTCCCGGAGGCGCTGCTGACGAGCGTTGAGCGCTCGGTGAGCGAGAGTCAGGACCTCATCGACCGCTGGCATGGCTCGGGGCGGCTGCGGTTCGCCGTGACCCCGCGATTCTCCTACTCCGCCGGGCCCGAGCTGCTCGCCGCGGGCGGAGAGCTGCTCGCGGCCAACCCCGGGATCTGGGTGACGTCCCACCTCAACGAGAACCGCGACGAGATCGCCGGCGTCGCCGCGATCTTCCCCGAGGCGCTCGACTACCTCGACACCTATGACCGCGCGGGGCTGCTCGGACGGCGCACGATCCTCGCCCACAACGTCCACCCGAGCGATCGGGAACTGGGCCGGATGGCCGAGGTCGGGGCGTCCGCGGCGCACTGCCCGACCTCGAACTCGGCCCTGGCGAGCGGGTTCTTCCCCCTGCGCCGCCACCTCGAGCGCGGGGTGCGCGTGGCCCTGGGCTCCGACGTCGGCGCGGGCACCGGATTCTCGCTGCTCAAGGAAGGGGTGCAGGCCTACTTCATGCAGCAGCTCGACCCCGCCGGGGGAGTGCCCCTGACCTCGGCCCACCTCCTGTACCTCGCCACCGCCGCCGGAGCGGAGGCGCTCGAGCTCGACGCCGAGGTGGGCGACCTGTCCGTGGGCAAGCGCTTCGACGCCGTGCTCGTCGAGCCGACGCCGGGGGAGCCGCTGGCGGTAGGGATCCGGCATGCGCACAGCGACGAGGACGCGCTCGCGAAGATCTTCGCGATGGGGACTCCCGGCGACATCGCCCGGGTGTGGGTCGACGGGGAGACCGTCAAGGGCTGAGGCCGCGGCCGACGGACGTCAGGGAGGTCGTCAAAGGCCGGGGGACGATGAAATTCAGGTAGGTGAAGGGCGAAATCCGCGGGGGATTTCGCCCTTCACCTACCGGGAAATCGGACTGCTGAGCGGGTCCCAACCCGGCTGGGGGACCAACCCGGCTGGGGGACCAACCCGGCTGGGGGACCAACCCGGCTGGGGGACCAACCCGGCTGGGGGACCAACCCGGCTGAGGGGTCCCGACCCGGCTGGGGGACCGCCCGAGCTGAGGGGCCCAGCCGGGCGACGGTCAGTCGGAGTGTCCGCCTCCCGAGGAGCTCTTCGACTCATCCGCGATGACCTGCTTGAGCTGGGCGGTGTCGACGATGTCTCCGCAGTCGATCTTCTTCCGGATCTCCTCGGCCTTCTCGTCGGGAACCACCGGGATCTCCTCGCCGTCGCAGTCGACGAACCGGCCGTCGATGAACATGTCGCCCTCGCGCAGGTCCTTGAGATTGGACGGGGTGAGGTAGCGGACGGGGTTGGCGGCGAAGACGGAGGGGTTTGTCGAGTTGCCCGCCTTGAGCTCATTGAAGAGGAGGTTGAGGATGACGGCCATGATCGCCGCCGACGAGATCCCGGAGTGGAAGATCGTCTGCACCCAGGACGGGAACTGATCGTAGAAGTCGCCCTTGACGACGGGGATCATCGCGAAGGCCAGAGAGGCCGAGACGATGATGAGGTTCATGTTGCCCTCATAGTCGACGGCCTTGAGGTTGCGGATGCCCGAACCGGTGACGGTGCCGAAGAGGATGAAGCCGGCGCCGCCGAGGACGGGCATCGGGACGGCGGCGATGACCTGCCCGAGCACCGGGGTGAGGCCGAGGAGGATGAGGATGACGCCGCCGGCGGAGACGACGAACCGCGAGCGGACCCCGGTCAGGGCGACGAGCCCGACGTTCTGCGCGAACGCCGACTGCGTGAACGAGCCGAAGAGGGGCGCGAGCGCCGAGGAGGCCATGTCCGCGCGCAGGCCCGCGGCCACCCGCTTCGAATCGACGGGGGTGTTGATGATCTCCCCGACGGCGATGACGTCGGCGGCGGTCTCGGTCTTGATGACGAGGATGACGATGAGCATCGAGATGATCGCGGCGACGTCGAACGTCGGTGCGCCGAAGGGCAGCAGGGCCGGGATCGCGATGGGGGCACCGGTGCCCACCTCGGAGAAGTCGGCCATGCCCATCGCCGCACCCACGCCTGTGCCGATGACGAGGCCGAGCAGGATCGACAGGCGTGAGATCGTCGCGGACCCGACCTTGCTCAGCAGCAGGATGGAGGCGAACGTGATGAACGCCAGCGCGATGTTCTGGACCGAGCCGTAGTCGGCGGCCGTCTCGTCGCCGCCCATCGCCCAGTTGCCCGCCGTCGGGATCAGGGTGAGCCCGATCGAGGTGATGACCACGCCGGTGACGACGGGTGGGAAGAAGCGGATGATCCGAGCGAAGAACGGGGCGATGACGAAGCCGATGACGCTCGCGACGATGACGGCGCCGAAGATGCTGCTCAGGTCCCCGCCGCCGGTGAGGATCGAGAGCATCGTCGCGACCCCGGCGAACGACACGCCCTGGATGAGGGGGAGCTTCGAGCCGATGAAGCCGATCCCGATGCTCTGGACCAGGGTGGCGATGCCGCCGACGAAGAGGCTCGCGGTGACGAGGGCGACGAGCTGAGCGCTGTCGACGCCGGCGGCGGTGCCGATGATCATCGGGACGGCGATGATCCCGCCGTACATCGTGAGCACGTGCTGGAGCCCGTAGGCGAAGAGCTGGGGGACTGGGAGCCACGCGTCCTCGGGGCGGGTGGATCCGGGCGGGAGGGAGGAGATGCGGGTGGGGGATGCTGCGGACGCCTCGGCGCCGCCTCGTTTCGTGTTCTTCATCGTCGACAGAACCTTCCAGATGAGTGTTCTCTGGTCGTGGGCTCGTCCGCACCAGCGTCGGGGCGGCAGGCTGAGCCACATTACTTTTTCGTATCGTGGATCACAGTTTCCGAAAAATTATGATCCCGACCACAATCCGCCTATTTCGGTGGCAAGTCAAATCGAGACGCCTCGGGGCGGTCGGGAGATTCCCAGCCGGGCAGGTTGACTCGGGGTGACGAACGGGCCTATGCTCGATTTCATCCAACGGAAACACATTTCCGCGATTCGGAAAAGTAACCGACGCTCACGTTCTATGGAGGAGGGTCCCCATGACTTTCGACTTCACCCACGCAGACAGCTACATCCTCAACTGCTCGACCCTGCTCACCGAACTGCCGGTCCTCGAGCGCGCTCAGGCCGCCAAGGACGCCGGCTTCAGCCAGGTCGAGTTCTGGTGGCCCTTCGACGGTGAGCCCACCCCGTCGCGCGACGACGTCGACGAGTTCATCGCCTCCCTCGAGGCCGCCGGGGTCCAGCTCAAGGGCCTCAACTTCTGGGCCGGCAACATGGCCGGAGGCGACCGCGGCATGGTCTCGATCAAGGGCGCCGAAGAGAACTTCGCCGCGAACGTCGAGATCGTCAAGCACATCGGCGAGCGCACCGGCTGCCGGGCCTTCAACGCCCTCTACGGTCTGCGCACCGAGGGGAAGACTCCGCAGGAGCAGGACGAGGTGGCGATCGCCAACCTCAGGCTCGCCGCGGACGCCGTCGCCGAGATCGGCGGCACCGTGCTCGTCGAACCCGTCTCCGGCGCCGACGCCTACCCGCTGAAGAAGTACACCGACGCCGCCGAGGTGGTCGCCAAGGTCCGTGCCCACGACGTCGCCAACATCGCCGTCCTCGCCGACTTCTTCCACATGTCGGTCAACGGCGACGATGTCGCCGCGGTCATCGAGTCCGAGGCCGCGAACTTCGGCCACATCCAGATCGCCGACGCTCCCGGTCGCGGGGCTCCCGGCACGGGTGAGCTCCCGCTCGAGGACTGGATCAACCGCTCCTACGAGCTCGGCTACACCGGCTCGATCGCCCTCGAGTACAAGCAGGACCGCGCAACCGCCTTCGACTGGCTGACCGCCGCGGTCGAGCAGCCTGCCTGATCGACTCACCTCGGCGGGGGAACCCGCCACCACCTCGGCGGGGAGACCCGCATTCGGAATCGAACCTCCAACGAAGAAGGACACGCACATGAGCAAGACAATCGCTTTCATCGGACTCGGCATCATGGGCCTGCCGATGGCCAAGAACCTCGTCAAGGCCGGCTTCACCGTCCGCGGCTACAACCGCTCCCCGCAGAAGGCCCAGGAGCTCGCCGCCGCGGGTGGCCAGGCCGCCTCCACCGTCGCCGAGGCGGTCGACGGCGCCGACGTCATCATCACGATGGTGCCCGACTCGCCCGACGTCGAGGCAGTGCTCACCGGTGAGGACGGCGTGCTGGCCAACGCCAAGTCCGGCGCCTACTGGATCGACTTCTCGACCATCCGTCCCGACGTCGCCCAGAGCCTCGCCGCGCAGGCCAAGGAGAAGGGCCTCAAGCCCCTCGACGCTCCCGTCTCCGGCGGCGAGCCCGGCGCGATCGACGGCGTGCTCTCGGTCATGGTCGGCGGCGAGCAGGCCGACTTCGACGCCGTCTCCGACGTCTTCGACGCGGTCGGCAAGACCATCGTCCTCGTCGGGCCCTCCGGTTCCGGTCAGACGGTCAAGGCCGCCAACCAGCTCATCGTCGCGGGCAACATCGGCCTCCTCGCCGAGGCCGTCGTCTTCCTCGAGGCCTACGGCGTCGAGACCAGCTCCGCCCTGCAGGTCCTCGGCGGCGGTCTCGCCGGATCCAAGGTCCTCGAGCAGAAGGGCCAGAAGATGCTCGACCGCGAATTCGGCCCCGGCTTCCGCCTCGCGCTGCACCACAAGGACATGGGCATCGTCACCTCGGCCGCCCGCGAAGCCGGTGTCGCGATCCCGCTCGGCTCGACCGTCGCGCAGCTCGTCGCCTCGACCGTGCAGCAGGGCAACGGCGGACTCGACCACTCGGGTCTGTTCACCGTCGTCGAGCAGCTCTCGGGCAAGAACGGCCAGAACGACACCGCCTCGGCCTGAGGCCCGCGCTTCAGTCTGAGGCCCGCGCCTCGGCGCCGTTGCCGCCGGTCACCACGCGACCGGTGCCGCGGTGCCCGTGAGAACCGCAGGCGGGACCGTCCCGACGGGGACGGCCCCGCCCCACCCACACCATCGCCGGCGACCCGCTGGCCCCCGCAGGAAGCTCGACCGACACGGAAGTCGGCGCTCTTCCGCCAGACAAAGGATCAAGACAATGACACGTATGCGCGCAGTCGACGCTGTGGTGCTCATCCTGGAGAAGGAAGGCGCCACCGAGACCTTCGGCCTGCCCGGAGCGGCCATCAACCCCCTGTACTCGGCGATGAAGGCCCACGGCGGCATCCGCCACACCCTGGCCCGCCACGTCGAGGGTGCCTCGCACATGGCCGACGGCTACACCCGTGCCGCCCCCGGCAACATCGGCGTGTGCCTGGGCACCTCGGGCCCCGCGGGCACCGACATGATCACCGGCCTCTACGCCGCGGCCGCTGATTCGCAGCCGATCCTGTGCATCACCGGACAGGCACCCGTCGCCGTCCTAGACAAGGAGGACTTCCAGGCCGTCGACATCGCCTCGATCGCGAAGCCCGTGACGAAGATGGCCAAGACCGTCCTCGAGGCCGGTCAGGTGCCCGGCGTCTTCCAGACGGCGTTCCAGCTCATGCGCTCGGCCCGCCCCGGACCCGTGCTCATCGACCTGCCGATCGACGTCCAGCAGACCGAGATCGACTTCGACATCGAGACCTACGAGCCGCTGCAGCCGTCGAAGCCGGCAGCCACCTCGGCGCAGGCGGAGAAGGTCCTCGACCTCATCGCCGAGGCGAAGCACCCGATCATCATCGCCGGCGGCGGAATCATCAACGCCGACGCCGCCGACAAGCTCGTCGAGTTCGCCGAGCTCACCTCGATCCCCGTCGGACCGACCCTGATGGGCTGGGGCGCGATCCCCGACAGCCACCCGCTGCAGTCGGGCATGATCGGCATCCAGACCCACCGCCGGTACGGCAACGCCTCGTTCCTCGAGTCCGACCTCGTCATCGGCATCGGCAACCGCTGGGCCAACCGCCACACCGGTGACCTCGAGACCTACCGCAAGGGTCGCAAGTTCGTCCACATCGACATCGAGCCGACGCAGATCGGTCGCGTGTTCTCACCCGACTACAGCGTCGTCTCCGACGCCGGATTCGCCCTCGACGCCCTCCTCGAGGCCGCCCGCGGACGCAAGAACGCCGCGACCCTGCCCGACTTCACGCAGTGGGCCGAGGAGTGCACCAAGCGCAAGAGCACCGAGCACCGCAAGACCAACTACACCGAGAAGCCGATCAAGCCCCAGCGCGTCTACCAGGAGATGAACTCCGCCTTCGGCGAGGACGTCACCTACGTGTCGACGATCGGTCTGAGCCAGATCGCCGGTGCGCAGATGCTCCACGTCCACCGTCCGCGCCACTGGATCAACGCGGGACAGGCCGGCCCGCTGGGCTGGACCGGTCCGGCAGCGCTCGGTGTGGCCAAGGGCAAGCCGGGCGAGACCGTCGTCGCGCTCTCCGGTGACTACGACTTCCAGTTCATGATCGAGGAACTGGCCGTCGGCGCCCAGCACAAGATCCCCTACGTCCACGTCGTCGTCAACAACTCGTACCTGGGTCTGATCCGTCAGTCGCAGCGTCCGTTCGAGATGGACTACGAGGTGTCGCTGGCCTTCGACAACATCAACGCGACCGGTGAGTCCGCCGGCTACGGCGTCGACCACGTGGCCGTCGCCCAGGGCCTGGGCTGCAAGGCGCTGCGCGTCGAGGATCCCGAGCTCATCGGCGAAGGACTGCGCGTGGCCAAGGACCTCATGGACGAGCACCAGGTGCCGGTCGTCGTCGAGGTCATCCTCGAGCGCGTCACCAACATCTCCATGGGCGCCTCGCTCGACAAGATCAACGAGTTCGATGTGCTCGCGCAGACCCCTGCCGACGCCCCGACCGCGCTGACCCCGCTGAGCGAGCTCGTCGCCGCGAAGTGACCGGCCGGCGGCGGGCCGCAGCACCGCCGCACCGCGCGCCCGGGCGCCTGCGACAGTCCCAGACGACCGTCGCGGGCGCCCGGGCGCGACTAGACTTGTACAGGTTGTCAGACATCGGCCGGGATTCCGGCCGGCAGACGAAGGAGTGACGAATGATCGTCGAAGATGCCGGTTCGACTGCAGCAGGCGCTGCTGTCATCGACCAGACCTCCGGCCAGGGATTCGACCTGGTCATCAGGGCCGAGCGGGCGCTTCTGCCCGAGGGCGTGAGTCGCGCCGAGATCGGCGTGAAGGACGGCAGGATCGCCGAGATCGCCGCCGGCTCGAGCCTCACCGGCGCAGTCGCCGCGGACGCCGACATCGTCGAGGTCGACGAGACGCAGATCCTGCTGCCCGGCCTCGTCGACACCCATGTCCACGTCAACGATCCGGGCCGCAGCGAGTGGGAGGGCTTCGACAGCGCCACCCGTGCCGCCGCCGCCGGGGGCGTGACCACGATCATCGACATGCCGCTCAACTCACTGCCCCCGACCGTCAACGTCGAGGCCCTCGACGTCAAGCGCGAGGTCGCCGGGCCCAAGGCCTTCGTCGACGTCGGATTCTGGGGCGGGGCGATCCCAGGCAACACCGCCGACCTCGCTCCTCTCCACGAAGCGGGCGTCTACGGCTTCAAGTGCTTCCTCGAGGACTCCGGCGTCGAGGAGTTCCCGCCGCTCGAGCCAGAGGAGATGCGTGCGGACATGGCCGAGCTGGCCCGCTTCGACGGTCTGCTCATCGTCCACGCGGAGGACCATGAGGTGATGGCGTCGGTGCCGAAGGGGCCTGGCGGGCCCAAGTTCAGCGACTTCCTCGCCACCAGGCCGAAGGAGGCCGAGAACGTCGCGATCGCCCGGGTCATCGAGGCGGCCCGCGAGACCGGTGCCCGCGCGCACATCCTCCACCTGTCCTCGGCCGATGCCCTGCCGCAGATCGCCGCGGCCAAGGCCGAGGGCGTCAAGCTCACCGTCGAGACCTGCCCTCACTACCTCGTCTTCAGCGCGGAGGAGATCCCGGACGGCGCCACCACCCACAAGTGCTGCCCGCCGATCCGCGAGGAGGCCAACCGCGAGGCTCTGTGGCAGGGGCTCATCGACGGCACGATCGACTGCATCGTCTCCGATCACTCGCCCTCGACCGCAGAGCTCAAGCTCCTCGAATCCGGTGATTTCGGCTCCGCCTGGGGCGGCATCTCGTCCCTGCAGCTCGGACTGTCGCTGGTCTGGACGGAGGCCGCCGAGCGCGGCATCGACCTCGCCGAGGTGGTCCGCTGGATGTCGTCGGCGCCTGCCGCCGTGGCCCGGGTGGAGAACAAGGGGTCGATCGTGGTCGGCAACGACGCGGACTTCGCGATCTTCGCCCCCGACGAGAAGTGGACCGTCTCCGCGACGGAGCTCTACCACCGGAACCAGATCACCGCCTACGACACCCGGACGGTGCGCGGAGCGGTGAAGAGCACGATCCTGCGCGGGGCTCCGGTCAGCTTCGACGAGCCCCAGGGCCGGCTGCTGACCGTCCGCTGACCGGGCCTCCCCACCCTCATGTGATGCGAAGGGACTGATTCGACGTGGCGCCACGTCGAATCAGTCCCTTCGCATCACTTCTGTGGGCGTAGGCGCGTGGGAGTGCCGGTGCGGTGCTAACACCGACTTGATGCTTTGATTTAGTTTGCTGTTGTTTGATGGCTTTTTGTGTCATCATTGGATCATGTACCGGGTCATCACGACGGCGGAGCTCCTTCGCTCCGGTGTGTCCAAGCGGGAGATCGCCCGTGCGGTGAAATGCTGCCTTCGTCGGGTCGCACGAGGTCGGCACGTCAGCATGGGAGTGTGCTCCGATGAGGCGCACCTGGTCATCTGGCAGGCCGTGCAGGAGAAGTACGCCGAGGCGCTGCCGGAGTTCGGGAACAGTCGTGACCGAGAGGAACGGATCAAGGTCCTCATTCGAGCGCGCGCGGAGAAGATCGCGCAGGCGATCATGGCGTCTGAACTCGATGAGCGTCACGAGACCTTCTCGCACCTCTCAGCAGCGGTGATCCACGGCCTGCCGGTGGTGGACCGGCCGTCCGAGAGAGTCGAGGTCTATCGGGCCACCGTCCCGCAGAAGCATCGCCATCTCCAGGTTCGGCATGCGAAGCTGCCTGGCCGGCATGTGACCGTGGTGGGAATCTACCGGGTGACGACGATCGAGCGCACCCTGATCGATGTCGCGTTGACCCATGCCACCACCTCGGCGGTGGCGATGCTCGATCATGCTCTGCACCACGGACTGACAACCGTAGGCGAGCTCGATTCCATGGTCGAGGATCGTCGGGAAGCGCGCGGCCAGGCGCGGGTCCGAACTGCTCTGGACCTGATGGACGCGAGACGGGAATCCCCGGGTGAATCGGTGGTCGCGGTGCGATTCTTCGAGCACGGGATCAATGGATTCGTCCCGCAGGTGGAGTTCCGCGACAGGTTCGGCGAGGTCCGTGTCCGCGTCGACTTCTGCCATGAGGCGTCGAAGACGATCGTCGAGTTCGACGGATTGGAGAAGTACCTCATGGACCTGGCCAGAACGCGCGTCGCCATCGAGGACGAGAAGGTCCGCGACGCCTGGCTGGCGGCACGCGGCTATCGGGTGATCCACCTCGTGTGGCGCGACCTCTACTCGGCGCGTGCGTTCGAGGAGATCAAGCGCATCGTGGCCGAGAGGATGCAGGCTGCCCACGCCGGGCCACGCCTCCGCCCGTGAATGATGTGAAGGGACAAAATCGACGTGGCGCCACGTCGAATTTGTCCCTTCACATCACAGGAGGGGTCAGGCGGCCTCGAGCTCCTCGCGCAGGCGGCGGACGTGGCCCTCGGCGGAGACGTCGTACTCGACGCTCGAGAGCGTCCCCGATTCGTCGATGACGAACGTCGAGCGCAGCACTCCGTCGAAGGTGTTCCCATTCACCGTCTTCTCACCGAAGGCGCCATAGGCCTTGGCGACGGCGGCGTCGGCGTCGGAGAGCAGCGGGAAGGTCAGGTGCTCGGAAGCGGCGAAGGAGCGCAGCGCCTCGGCGTCGTCGGGGGAGACCCCGAGAACCTGGTAGCCCAGAGCCGTCAGCGAGGCGAGGTTGTCGCGGAAGTCGCAGGCCTCGGTCGTGCAGCCGGGGGTCGCGGCCTTCGGGTAGAAGTAGAGGATGACCTTCCGACCGGCCAGGCCCGACTTCGAGTAGGTGGTGCCGTCGGCGTCGGAGAGGGTGAAGTCCGGGGCGGTCTGGCCGGCTTCGAGATGACGTGTCATGAGATTCCTTTCGAGTGTGCGAGGCCGCCGGGTGCGGTGCTCGCGGTTCGTGCGGACGGATGGCTGATCGGGGTGGTGCTTCTCGCCGAGGTGGGCGGCCGTCAGTCTGCTCGGTCGACGGTCCGAGCGCCGCGGCGCATCGTCTCAGCGCGCGGCCAGCAGGGCGCACGCCTGCGCGGCGGTCGCCTCGATGAGCTCCTCGGCCCGCGCCGAGAGCTCGGCGAGCTCCGCGGGCCCCGGAGCGATCGACAGCGCGGCGGTGACCCCGGCCTCCCGGCACTCGGCGGGGGTCAGGGCGACACGGCCCGCCACGACGACGACCGTCGCCGAGGCGGGGGCATGATCCCGCACGGCCGCGACGACCTTGCCCCCGAGGGACTGCGAGTCGAACGAGCCTTCGCCGGTGAGGACGATGTCGGCGTCGGCGAGTGCCTCGCCCAGCCCCACGGTCTCGGCGACCATCCGGGAGCCGGGGACCACCTCGGCGCCGAGGAGCTGCGTCAGGGCCAGTGGGATCCCGCCGGCCGCGCCGAAACCAGAGGTCCCGGCCAGGGCGCGGGCCGCGTCCGGGGTCTCGGCGAGCACCTCGGCGAAGTGGGCGAGTCCGGCGTCGAGGCGGGCGATTGTGGCCGGGTCCGCGCCCTTCTGCGGACCGAAGACCGCGGCGGCTCCGCGCTCACCCGTGAGCGGGTTGTCGACGTCGACGGCGATGCGCCAGCGGACGCCGAGTGCGCGGGGGTCGAGACCGCTCGTGTCCACGGAGGCGAGGTGGGCCAGCCCGCCGCCGCCCGGCGGGATCGGGGCTCCGGTGTCGTCGAGGAGAGCGGCGCCGAGCGCGCGGACGAGGCCGGCTCCGCCATCGGTCGTCGCCGAACCGCCGATGCACAGGAGGATCTCCTCGACGCCCTCGTCGAGGATGTGGCGGGCGATGAGGCCCACTCCGTAGGTGTCGGCGCGCTCGGGCTCGAGGGTGACGTCGGAGACCTGGGGCAGCCCGTTGGCCTGGGCGGCCTCGATGACGGCGGTCCTCCCGTCCGCGGAGACCCCGTAGGCGGCGGTGGTGGGCCGGCCGAGGGCGTCGACGACCTCGACGGACCGCGCCGGGGTGGCCCACACGGCAAGCAGCGCATCGAGGGTGCCCTCGCCGCCGTCGGCGAAGGGAAGATCGGTGATGTGGGCATCGGGGAAGACCTGCCGGGCACCGCGGGCGAGCGCGGCGGCGGCCTCGGCGGCGGTGGCGGACCCCTTGAAGGAGTCCGGCGCGCAGACGATGCGCGGGGCGGGGGACGGGGCGTCTGGGCTCATGGTTGCATCCAACATCATTGTCGTGATGGGCGGGGGAGCGGATCACGCGCGGCGGGCCCGGACCTCGGGGCCCGCCGCGCGAGGCCCGCGGCTCAGGCCAGCTGCTCGTAGGCCGAGAGCGTGAGGAAGTCCTCGTAGCTGTCGCCGCGCAGCGTCATGTTGCGCACGAGCTCGGCGGCGGGGACGAAGAACTTCTCGAACTGCTCCGCGTCGCCGATGTCGCCGCGCAGCTTCTCGAGCTCATCGTCGAGGAGGCCGGAGACGTAGTCCTCGGTGATCTGCGCCCCGGTGTCGGCGGTGACGACGCCGTTGTGGATCTGCTGCCAGATCTGCGACCGGGAGATCTCGGCGGTCGCCGCGTCCTCCATGAGGTTGTGGATCGCCACGGCGCCGTTGCCCGAGAGCCAGATCGCCGTGTAGTAGATCGCCACGTAGAGATTGGTGCGCACACCCTCCTCGGTGACGTCCCCGCTGACGGAGGACAGGTCGATGAGGTCGGACGCGGAGACCGAGACGTCGTCGCGGAGTCGGTCGACCTGGTTGGGCTTGTCACCGAGCACCTTGTCGAACTCCTCGCGGCAGATGTCGACGAGGTCGGGGTGGGCGACCCACGAGCCGTCGAACCCGTCGCCGGCCTCCCTGGCCTTGTCCTCGTGGACCTTGGCGAAGGCGCGCTCGGTGATCTCGGGTTCACGGCGGTTGGGGATGAAGGCGGCCATTCCGCCCATCGCGAAGGCGCCGCGCTTGTGGCAGGTCGACACGAGCAGCTCGGTGTAGGCGCGCATGAACGGCTGGTTCATCGACACATCGGCGCGGTCGGGGAGCACGAACTGCGTTCCCGAGCTGCGGAAATACTTGATGATGGAGAACAGGTAGTCCCAGCGGCCGGCGTTGAGTCCCGAGGCGTGGTCGCGCAGCTCGTAGAGGATCTCGTCCATCTGGAACGCGGCGGGGATGGTCTCAATGAGGACGGTCGCGCGCACGATGCCGTGCGGCAGTCCGAGCTTCTCCTCGGCGAAGGTGAAGATGTCGTTCCACAGGCGTGCCTCGAGGTGGGACTCGAGCTTGGGCAGGTAGTAGAACGGCCCCAGGCCCTTCTCATGGCCGAGGGCCGCATTGTGGAAGAAGTGGAGGCCGAAGTCGACGAGCGCGCCGACGGCGGGCTCACCGTCGATGAGGATGTGCTTCTCGGGCAGGTGCCATCCGCGGGGGCGGACGACGACGACCGGGGCGGTCGAGTAGTCGCTGACCGAGTACTCCTTGCCCTCGGGGGAGGTGAACTCGAGCTGTCCGCGCAGCGCGTCGTAGAGGTTCTTCTGCCCGTCGACGAGGTTGCGCCACGTCGGCGAGAGTGCGTCCTCGAGGCATGCCAGCCACACCTTCGCCCCGGAGTTGAGCGCGTTGATGGCCATCTTCGCCGGCGACGGGGGGCCGGTGATCTCGACTCGGCGGTCGGTCAGGGCGGCAGGCGCCTCGGCGACCTTCCAGTCACCGGAGCGGATCTCCGCGGTCTCGGGGAGGAAGTCGAGGGTGCCCGACTCCGACGCAGCCTTCTGCGCGTCCTTGCGCGCTGCGAGCAGATCGTTGCGCGTGGGCGCGAACTTCCGGTGGAGCTCTTCGACGAAGGCCAGCGCCTCGGCGGTGAGGATGGTCTGAGAGCCAGCCACCTCGTAGGGCTGGTTGATTTCGATGCTCATGAGCTGTTTGTCCTTTCCTAACGAAAAAACTCCTGAGAAGTGTTCATCCACCATGAGTATCCATGATGCGGAAGAGCATTTCCAAATTTCGAGTGACTTTACAGGCTCTGCTTCGCGCCCGCTCGACTCGGGGGTCGGGGTGTGAGCGGGCGCCGGCCGATTTGACTTCTCCGGAGGCCGCGATCACACTCGTAGCAAGAGAATGGAAAACTTCTTCCGGGATGTGAAAGTCCTGTCGCTGCCGCGCAGCGACTGCCGGCCACTCACCGAGCGGAAGACGGGCAGATCCCCACGAGGAGGTCAGAGTGGACCTGAACGACTTCAACCGGCTCCCGGCCGACGAGGCGCACGAGGTGCTGCGCCCATGCCTGGACGTCGATCGGTGGATCGACGGCGTCGTCGCCGCACGGCCGTACGACGATGTCGAGTCTATCCTCGAATCGTCCCGGCGCAGCGCCAATCCGCTCCACGAGGACGAGATCGCCCGCGCGCTGTCCCACCACCCCCGCATCGGCGAGAAGGCCAAGGGCGACTCCGCCGAGGCGGCCCTGTCCTCCCGTGAGCAGGCGGGCCTCGGTGCCATCGACGGAAGCGTCGCCGAGCGGCTCGCCCGCGGCAACGCCGCCTACGAGGAGCGCTTCGACCGGGTCTTCCTCATCCGCGCCGCCGGTCGCGACCCGGAGGAGATCCTCGCCGAGCTCGAACGCCGCATGGACAACTCCGAGGAGGCCGAGCTCGCCGAGGTCGGCGAGCAGCTCCACCAGATCGCCGAGACCCGACTGACAGGAATCTTCGCATGAGCTACATCACCGCCCACGCCCTCGACTCGACCGCCGGAACTCCCGCCCGCGATCTCGCCGTCACGCTCTACTCGGGCTCCGAGGAGATCGTCAGCGCCCGCACCGATGAGAACGGCCGCGTCGTCGAGTTCGGCCCCGACCACCTCGAGCCCGGCGACTACCGGATCGTCTTCGCCACCGGCGAGTACTTCGAGTCCCGCGGCCAGGACCACTTCCATCCCCAGGTGACGATCGACTTCACGGTCAAGGCGGGCGAGGCCCACTACCACATCCCGCTGCTGCTCAGCCCGTTCGCGTACAGCACCTACCGGGGCAACTGAGCCGCCGACGGCCGGGCCGGCACGTGCGCCGGCCCGTCTCGCAGTCATTCGAGGGGAAGCAGGCCCCCTTGCAGGAGTCACATCCTCAACAAACCGCCGATGTTCGCCGAAAGCCGTGAGGCTTGCGACAACCTCGCAGATCAAATGGTCGGTGCAGGACGACTGTCCGTCGACGAAGACGGCATCCTGCGCCAAGAGAACAGGAGCAAGAAGATGAGCAAGGTGAAACTGACGACCAACCAGTACGGCAAGGCGGAGAACCGTCTCATGCGGGTCTACCGGGACTCGGACCGTCACGAGATCCGCGACCTCAACGTCACCTCGCAGCTGTGGGGCGATTTCGAGACCGCGCACACCGAGGGCAACAACGAGCACGTCGTGCCCACCGACACCCAGAAGAACACGATCTTCGCCAAGGCGAAGGAAGTCGGCGTGACCTCCCCCGAGCAGTTCCTGCTCACGCTGGCCGACCACTACACCTCGAACTTCGACTGGGTCACCGGCGGCCGGTGGGCGGCCGAGGAGTTCGGATGGGACCGCATCAACGACCACGCTCACTCGTTCTACAGGTCCGCGCCCGAGGTCCGCACCGCGGTGCTCACCCGTGACGGCGACAAGGACGTCCTCATCTCCGGGTTCAAGGACCTCACGGTCCTCAAGACCACCGAGTCCGGCTTCGTCGGGTACCCGAAGGACAAGTACACGACCCTGCCCGAGACCGAGGACCGCATCCTCGCGACCGACATCGCCACCCGCTGGCTCTACAACACCACCGACCTCGACTTCGAGGGCGTGTACCGCAAGGTCAAGGAGATCATCCTCGACTCGTTCACCGACCACTACTCCCACGCCCTGCAGCACACGCTGTACCAGATGGGGGAGAAGGTCATCGACCAGGTCGACGAGATCGACGAGATCCGCTTCTCCTGCCCCAACAAGCACCACTTCCTCTACGACATCGAGCGCTTCGGGCTGGAGAACCCCAACGAAGTGTTCATCGTCGCCGATCGCCCGTATGGTTTGATCGAAGCAACCTTCACCCGCGACGGTGTCGAGGAATCAAAGGAAGCCTGGGCTTCGGTCGCCGGTTTCTGCTGATCTGAACTGTCCACGGGTCCACGGGAACACCTCCCGTGGACCCGACTTGCATGAGAGGGAACACCATGACAGCACTGTCATCCCAGCCAGGAGCCCAGACTGGCGCAGGAACCACCTCGGCGATCCCGAGGGACGTCGTCGACGAAGAGGTCGACGAATGGCTCGAGTCCTGGGAGGGGCTCGTCAACGAGCGCGGCACCCTGCGCGCGAGCGAGATCATGGAGGCGCTGCGGCGCCGGGCCTCGACCCACTCGGTGTCGCAGCCGAAGGTCACGACCACCGACTACGTCAACACGATCCCGGCCGATCAGGAACCCGAGTACCCCGGCGACGAGCGCATCGAGCGCAAGTACCGCAAGTGGCTGCGGTGGAACGCGGCGATGCTCGTCCACCGTGCACAGCGCCCGGAGATCTCCGTCGGCGGCCACATCTCGACCTATGCGGGTGCGGCGACCCTCTACGAGATCGGCTTCAACAACTTCTTCCGCGGCCAGGACCACCCCGGCGGCGGCGACCAGGTGTTCTTCCAGGGCCATGCCTCACCGGGCATGTACTCGCGCGCCTTCCTCGAGGGCCGGCTGACCGCCGAGCAGCTCGACGGATTCCGGCAGGAGGCCTCGAAGGCCCCGAACGGGCTGAGCTCCTACCCGCACCCGAGGCTGATGCCCGAGTTCTGGCAGTTCCCGACCGTGTCGATGGGCCTGGGCCCGATCAACGCGATCTACCAGGCGCAGATGAACCGCTACCTCCACAACCGGGGGATCAAGGACACCGCGGATCAGCGCGTGTGGGCCTTCCTCGGCGACGGCGAGATGGACGAGCCGGAGTCGCGCGGTGCGCTCCAGCTGGCCGCCAACGAGGGACTCGACAACCTCACCTTCGTCGTCAACTGCAACCTCCAGCGCCTCGACGGACCGGTGCGGGGCAACGGCAAGATCGTCCAGGAGCTCGAAGCCGTGTTCACCGGCGCCGGGTGGAACGTCATCAAGGTGCTGTGGGGACGCGAATGGGATTCGCTGCTCGCCGCCGACCGCACGGGTGAGCTCGTGCGGATCATGAACGAGACCCTCGACGGTGACTACCAGACCTTCAAGGCGGAGTCCGGCGGGTTCATCCGCGACAACTTCTTCGGCCGCTCCCCGGTGACGAAGAGCCTCGTCGAGAACCTGTCCGACGACGACATCTGGAATCTCAAGCGCGGCGGGCACGACTACCACAAGGTCTATGCCGCCTACCAGCACGCGGTGAACACCCAGGGCAAGCCGACCGTCGTCCTCGTCCAGACCGTCAAGGGCTACGGGCTCGGCACGTCCTTCGAGTCGCGCAACGCGACGCACCAGATGAAGAAGTTCACCGCCGCGGACATCAAGGTCTTCCGCGACCGGATGGACATCCCGATCTCCGACAAGGTCATCGACTCCGATCCCTACGCGGTTCCCTACTACCACCCGGGATTCGAGTCCGAAGAGATCCAGTACATGCTCGAGAAGCGCAGGCAGCTGGGCGGATTCCTGCCCAACCGCAAGCCCGAGCGGTCATCGGCCACCCTGCCCGCGGTCAGCGACAAGGCGTTCGCGCAGACGAAGAAGGGCTCGGGCCAGCAGCAGGCCGCCACGACGATGGCCTTCGTCCGTCTGCTCAAGGACCTGATGCGGGAGAAGGGCGTCGGTCAGCGGATCGTGCCGATCATCCCCGACGAGGCGCGCACCTTCGGCATCGACGCGTTCTTCCCGACCGCGAAGATCTACAACCCCAACGGCCAGAACTACCTCGCCGTCGACAGGGAGCTGTTCCTCTCCTACAAGGAGGCCGCCACCGGTCAGCTGCTCCACGTGGGCATCAACGAGGCCGGAGCCGCCGCCGGATTCACCGCCGCGGGGACGTCGTACTCGACGCACGGCGAGCCGATGATCCCGATCTACGTCTTCTACTCGATGTTCGGGTTCCAGCGCACGGGCGACGCCTTCTGGGCCGCGGCCGATCAGATGACGCGCGGGTTCATCATCGGCGCCACCGCCGGACGCACCACCCTGACCGGCGAGGGTCTCCAGCATGCCGACGGGCATTCGCCGGTGCTCGCCGCGACCAACCCGGCCATGCGCATCTACGACCCGGCCTTCGGCTACGAGATCGGCCACATCATGCGCGACGGTCTGCACCGCATGTACGGCGAGCACGACCTCGGCGACGATGCCCGCAACGTCATGTACTACATCACCGTGTACAACGAGCCGATGCTCCAGCCGCCCGAGCCGGAGAACGTCGACGTCGACGGCATCCTCCGCGGCATCCACCGGGTCGCCGAGGCGACTCTGGGCAGCGGGCCGAAGGCGCAGCTGCTCGCGTCCGGAGTCGCCGTGCCGTGGGCTCTCGAGGCCCGGGCGCTGCTCGCGCAGGAGTGGGGAATCGACGCCGCCGTGTGGTCGGTGACCTCGTGGGCCGAACTGCGCCGTGACGCGCTGGCCTGCGAAGAGGAGAAGCTGACGAACTTCGAGGCCGAGCCGCGGGTGCCCTACGTCACCCAGCGACTGGGCGCCGAACCCGGGCCGATCGTCGCGACCTCGGACTTCGAGTCGACGCAGCCCGACCTGCTCCGGCCGTTCCTCAAGCAGGACTTCGCGACCCTCGGTGCCGACGGATTCGGATTCTCCGACACCCGTGCCGCCGCTCGTCGTCACTTCAAGATCGACGCGCACTCCATGGTGGTCCGCACCCTGCAGCTGCTCGCCGACCGTGGGGAGATCGAGCGCTGGGTGCCCGTCGAGGCGGCCAAGCGCTACCGTCTCAACGACGTCAACGCCGGCACCTCGGGTGCCGCCGGAGGCGATTCCTGAGACGCTGAGCGGCCGGCTGGCACGGCGCTCAGCTGCCGGCTGACATGACAGAGGCCGGCTCACCACGACATCCTCGTGGGGAGCCGGCCTCTGTCGTCACCGGGCGCGGGAGCCGGGGTCGTGCGGAACCGCTGCCGGGAAGTGGAGACACGCGGGTTTGATGCTGCGGTCGTGCGGAACCGCTGCCGAGAAGTGGAGACGCGCGGCACTTCTCCGTCGCAATCGCACTTCTTGGCAGCGGCAGCGGCGGCGCGGGCTGACCGCCCGGCCCAGGCGTGCCCGCAGATCCTACGCGGCGCCGCCGTTCATCTCGCGCGAGATCTGCTCGGCCGCCGAGCGCAGCAGCGGGATCGCGCGGTCGGCGAAGGCCTGGTCGACCCGGCTGATCGGTCCCGAGACCGAGATCGCCAGCGGAGCGGGGGCATCGGGAATCGACATCGCGAAGCAGCGCACGCCCAGCTCCTGCTCCTGTTCGTCGATCGAGTACCCGCGCTCGCGGATCCGCTCGAGCTCGGCCTCGAGGTCCTCGATCGTGCCGATGCTGTGCTCGGTCGGCGTCGGCATCCCGGCCGTCGCGACGATGCTGCGCACCTGCTCGGGCTCGAGCTCGGCGAGGATCGCCTTGCCGACTCCCGTGTCATGCATGTGGGTGCGGCGCCCGACCTCGGTGAACATCCGCATCTGCCGCTGCGAGGCGACCTGATCGACATAGACGACCATGTCACCGTCGAGGGTCGCGACATTCGCGCTCTCACCGAGCTCCTGCACGAGGTTGCGCAGGTAGGGGCGGGCGATCGCGCCGAGCTGCTGGCCGGCGAGATTGCCCAGCCGGACGAGGCCCGGCCCCAGGGCGTACCCGCGGTTGGGCAGCTGCCGGACCACGCCGAGGTTGACGAGCGTGTTGAGGAGGCGGTGGATCGTGGGGAGGGGGAGGTTGACCTCGGCGGCGATATGGCTGAGCGTCGCGCTGCCCGAGGAGTTGGCGATGCAGTCGAGGAGTCCGAAGGCGCGTTCCACGGACTGGACGCCGCCCTTGGTCTGGCGGATCGCCGGGGCTACCGTTGGTCTGGTGGTCATCCGAGTTCCTCTTCCTCTGTCAGTGAGATCTGGAGCCGCTCAGCGCTGAGTCGGCTGGGAAAGCCTGGGTCGCGCTCGGCGCGGTCTGCTGGTCCTCTGACGGCAGCGGTCCGGCGAGCGGAGCGTACCGGCAAGTCTACTCGCAATAATGGAAGAAAGTTTCCACTGAGCGCCTTCTCGCTTGGATTTTCCACTATACAGAAGGTAATATCCATCATACGGAAAAGATTCATCAGAGAGGATATCTTCCATGGCTGCTCCAAGTCCCGGCTACTCAATCACTCTTCGGGTGGACACCGCGGTCGGTCAGGCGTCGTCGTCCGACCTCGTCGCCACCGTCGCCGCCACCGGTGCCGTGGTCACCGCACTCGACGTCGTTGAATCGACTCCCAAGACCGTCGTCATCGACGTCAGTGCCGACACCCGCGATGTCGCCCATGCCGAAGAGGTCTCCTCGGAGCTGGCCAAGCTCGACGGCGTCGACGTCCAGAAGGTCTCCGACCGCACGTTCCTCCTCCACATCGGCGGCAAGCTCGAATCCACCCCCAAGGTTCCGCTGCGCAATCGCGACGACCTCTCCCGTGCCTACACCCCCGGTGTCGCCCGCGTGTGCAAGGCGATCGCGGAGAACAAGGCCGATGCCCGTCGTCTGACCATCAAGCGCAACACCGTCGCGGTCGTCACCGACGGCACCGCGGTTCTCGGCCTCGGCGACATCGGGCCCGAGGCTGCCATGCCCGTGATGGAGGGCAAGGCCGTCCTGTTCAAGCAGTTCGCCGGAGTCGATGCCTGGCCCGTCGCGCTCGACACCAAGGACACCGAGGAGATCATCGCCATCTGCAAGGCGATCGCCCCGGCCTACGGCGGCATCAACCTCGAGGACATCTCCGCTCCCCGCTGCTTCGAGATCGAGCGCCGCCTGCGCGACGAGCTCGACATCCCCGTCTTCCACGACGATCAGCACGGCACCGGCATCGTCACCCTCGCCGCCCTGAAGAACGCGCTCAAGGTCGTCGGCAAGAAGATCGAGGACGTGCGGATCGTCGTCTCCGGCGTCGGCGCCGCGGGCAACGCCATCATCCAGCTCCTCCAGGTCGCCGGTGCGAAGAACATCATCGCCTGCGGTCGCGATGGAGCCATCGGACCGAACTCGACGGTCAACACCGAGCAGAAGAAGTGGCTGCAGGACAACACCAACCCCGAAGGCTTCGAGGGCTCCCTCAAGGAGGCCATGGTCGGTGCCGACGTGTTCGTCGGAGTCTCCGCTCCCAACGTCCTCGACGGTGACGACATCAAGGCGATGAACAAGGACGCCCTCGTCTTCGCGATGGCCAACCCCGATCCCGAGGTCGACCCCGCCGAGGCGCTCAAGTACGCCGCCGTCGTCGCCACCGGACGCAGCGACTATCCGAACCAGATCAACAACGTCCTCGCGTTCCCGGGCATCTTCCGCGGTCTCCTCGACGCCGAGGCCACGGACATCAACGACGACATCATGGTCGCCGCCGCGGACGCGATCGCCTCCTGCATCCCGGAGGAGGAGCTCCATCCCGGGTATGTCGTCCCGTCCGTCTTCGACCCCGAAGTCGCCACGAAGGTCGCAGCGGCAGTCAAAGCCGTCTCCACCTCCTGAGCGACCGGCCGGCCTCCTGCGGGAGGCCGGCCGTCTTTTCCGTCCCCGACTCGCCGCGGCGAACGGGAGTTCCGACGGGGGCTCAGGGTCCTCGCCGAGGCGATCGGCAGTCCTGACGGGAGCTCAGGTCCCCTCGCCGAGGCGAACGGCAGTCCCCGGCCCAAGCTCAGGATCCTCGCCGAGGCGGCGCCCGGGTTCCCGCGCCGCCGAGCCCGGCGACTCGAGCCGGCCGTCGCCGAGCCACGGCCGCCCCTGTGCTCCCGTGACCGCGGTCTCCCGCCGTGCGGGGGACCGCGTCACGCCGCGGCGGGGAATGGGAGACAATGGGTCGAACCGACCGCGAATCAATGGCGAGCCGTCCAGTCCGTGCAACGAAAGAGAATGTGAAAGTGAATCAGTCAGCGCTCAACGAAATCGATGCTCTCCTCGCAGACACGGATGAGCTGTTGAGCACCCGATACCCAGGCGACCGAGACGTCCGCCAGCCCGTGCACACCGTGTACGTCCCGGCGCACCTCTCGAGCCCGACCCTGCCGCGCGAGTGGGGCGAGCAGGCGCTGACCTTCGTCGACGACAACGGCGGAATGGTGCAGCTGGCCGAGAGGGTCATCGTCGCGGCCCGCAAGGAGTCCGGTGCTCCGGCGAACCAGGCGCTGATGAGCCTCCACCAGGTCGCCCGGGAGGCGGAGCTGCTGGCCAACGCCGTCACCGAGAAGCTGCGGACCGAGCCGATCGAGGACCTGCGCCTGGATTTCGAGGACGGGTTCGGGCATCAGGGCGACGAGGCCGAGGACACCTGGGCCCCCGAGGCCGGACGGATCGCCGTCGCCGCACTCGCCGAACCCACCGCTCCCGCCTTCATCGGCATCCGATTCAAGTGCCTCGAGGCGGACACCCGGGCGCGCGGGCTGCGCACCCTCGACCTGTTCCTCTCCTCGGTCATCGAGGCCCACGGCTCCCTGCCGGCACAGCTCGTGCTCACGCTGCCGAAGGTGAGCACGGTCGACCAGGTCACCGCCATGGTCATCGCCTGCCGCGCCCTCGAATCCGAGCACGGCCTGCCCGCCGGATCGATCACCTTCGAGGTCCAGGTCGAGACCCCGCAGCTCATCCTCGGCGCCGACGGGACCGTGCCGGTCGCCTCCGCGCTCCATGCCGGGGACGGGCGGATCACCTCCCTGCACTACGGCACCTACGACTACTCGGCCTCGCTCGGAGTGGCCGCCGCCTACCAGGCGATGGACCACCCGGTCGCCGACTTCGCGAAGAACCAGATGATGCTGGCCGTCGCAGGCACCGGGGTCCACCTCTCGGACGGGTCGACGAACATCCTCCCGCTCGGGGAGCCCGAGGACATCCAGCGCGCCTGGAGCCTCCATGCCGGTCTCGTCCGCCGGCACCTCAAGCAGGGCATCTACCAGGGCTGGGATCTGCATCCCCACCAGCTGCCGACCCGGTTCCTCGCCACCTTCCGCTTCTACCGGGAAGGTCTCGAGGCCGCGGCGAAGCGCCTGCGCAATTACGTGCACAAGGAGGACTCCTCTGTCCTCGACGAGCCGGCCACCGCCAAGGCCCTCGCCCGGTACCTGACCCGCGGACTGTCCTGCGGCGCCCACGCCGAGGACGAGGTGTGCGAACGCACGAACGTCCCGGTCGAGGTCCTCATGAACCTCGCCCGCACCGGCAAGCCCGAGTGACACCGGCGGGGCCGCTCGCCCCGCCGACCGCGCTCACCACACGGCCCGCTCACCACGCGGCCCGCTGACCGTACGGCCCGCTGACCGCACGGGCCGTACCTCGCCGAGGTCCCGCCTCGGCGAGGGAAGACCACAGAGAGACGAAGCACGAAGTCGATTCGAAGGAGAAGATGATCACATGACACTGACGACCGATCCCTACACCTACTGGGCTCCCACCGGCGGGCACCCGCCGCAGTCGGACCTGCTCACGGACCGCGCGATCGTCACCGAGGCCTACACCGTGATCCCGCGCGGTGTGCTGCGCGACATCGTCACCTCGGTGCTGCCCGAGTGGACGGACACCCGCTCCTGGGTGCTCAGCAAGCCGGTCGCCGGGGGAGCGGTGACGTTCTCGCAGACGATCCTCGAAGTCGCCCCCGGCGGCGGTGCCGAGAAGCCCGAACCGCAGCCCGAGGTCGAGGGATTCATCTTCCTCATGGCCGGCGAGGTCGACATCACGCATGAGGGTCAGACCCACCACCTCACCCCCGGCGGGTTCGCGTTCCTCCCCGCCGGCTCCGAGTGGAGCCTCAAGTCGACCGGCGACGAGGCGGCCCGCTTCCATTGGGTGCGCAAGCGCTACCAGCCCGTCGAGGGCCTGGTGCCCGAGGCCGCCTTCGGCAACGAGGCCGATGTCGAGCCCTCGCCGATGCCCGGCACCGATGGTCGCTGGCGCACGACGCGGCCGCTCGATCCGGCGAACGTCGCCTATGACATGCACGTCAACATCGTCACCTTCGAGGCCGGCGCCGTGATCCCGTTCGCGGAGACCCATGAGATGGAGCACGGCCTCTACGTGCTCGAGGGCAAGGCCGTCTACCGTCTCAACGGCGACTGGGTCGAGGTGCAGGAGGGTGACTTCATCTCGATGCGCGCCTTCTGCCCGCAGGCCTGCTACGCCGGGGGACCCGGACGCTTCCGCTACCTGCTCTACAAGGACGTCAATCGCCAGGTCGAGCTCTGAGTCTCCCCCGGTGAACTCGGTCGCGGTCTGAGCGCCGACCGCTGAACCTGGATGGGTTCGGGCCGGCGCCGGTCACTCGATGGGTTCGGGCCGGCGACGGTCGCTGAACCCGGCCGGCTCGGGCCGAACCCGCTCGGGTTCGGTCCGGATCCGAGCCGATCGGCGGACGGAGAAGTGCCCAGGTGCTGGTTCATCCAGCGCCTGGGCACTTCTCGTCGGCGGAACCCTCCCGGCCGGCCCGCAGTGTCGGGCCGGTCCGGCTCAGATGAGCTGCAGGGTGCGGGCCGTGTACTCGGAGAGCTCCTTGAGCAGGGTCTCGTCCTCGGCGAGGCTGTGGCCGTGCGAGGGGATCATGTCCTTGAGCGCCGGCGTCCAGGTCTCGTACTGGCGCGGGAAGCAGGACTTGAGCAGGTTGAGCATGATCGACACCGCCGTCGAGGCGCCCGGGGAGGCGCCGAGCAGAGCCGCGATCGATCCGTCGGCCGAGGACACGAGCTCGGTGCCGAAGCCGAGGACTCCGCCCTTCTTCGGGTCCTTCTTCATCACCTGGACGCGCTGGCCGGCGTGGATGAGCTCCCAGTCGCGCGGCTCGACGTTCGGGATGAACTCGTTCATGGCGGCGAACCGGGCGGACTTCGTCGCCGTCAGCTCGCCGAGCAGGTACGTGACGAGGTCGACGTTGTCCTTGGCGACGTTGAGCATCGTCGGCAGATTGTTGCCGCGGACCGAGAACGGGAGGTCCGTAAAGCGTCCGCGCTTGAGGAACTTCGGGGAGAAGCCGGCGTAGGGGCCGAACAGGAGGTACTTCTTCCCGTCGACGACGCGGGTGTCGAGGTGCGGCACCGACATCGCGGGGGCCCCGAACGAGGCCTGTCCGTAGACCTTGGCGTGGTGCGCCTCGACGAGCTCCGGGTTCGAGGTCCGCAGGAACATGCCGGAGACGGGGAAGCCTCCGTAGCCGCGCCCTTCGGGGATGCCGGACTTCTGGAGCAGGGGCAGAGCGCCGCCGCCGGCGCCGACGAAGACGAACTTGGCGTTGACCTTATGCGTCTCCCGCGAGAGCAGGTCCTTGACGGTGACCAGCCAGCCGTCGGACGACCGTTCGAGGTCGGTGACCTGATGGCCGGTGCGGATGGCGGCGCCCTTGTCGGCGACGTAGCTGAGCAGCTGGCGCGAGAGTGAGCCGAAGTCGACGTCGGTGCCGATCTGCGTGCGGGAGATGCCGTTGACCTGACCGGGGCCGCGGCCCTCGAACATCAGGGGCAGCCACTCGGCCTGGGTGGCGGGATCGTCGGTGAACTCCATCTCGGCGAAGAGGGGATTGCGGACCATCTGCTCGCGACGGTTCCTGATGTAGTCGCGACCCTTCTGGCCCCGGCCGTAGCTGATGTGGGGGACGGGGTTGATGAAGCTCTTCGGGTCGGTGAGGACGCCGTTGTCGATGAGATGCGACCAATACTGGCGGGAGTGGTGGAACTGCTCGTTGATCTCGGAGGCCTTCTTGAGATCGATGTGGCCGTTCTCGTCCTCAGGGGTGTAGTTGAGCTCGCACAGGGCAGCGTGGCCGGTGCCCGCGTTGTTCCAGGGGTCGGAGCTCTCCTTCGCCACGTAGTCGAGCTTCTCGTAGACCCGGATCTCCCAATCCGGCTGAAGTTCGGTCAGCATGGCCCCCAAAGTGGAGCTCATGATGCCGCTGCCGATCAAGACAACGTCGACCTTTTCCTGCGCTGAGGGCATTTCGACTCTCATTCCTCGTCACTGACTTGAAGTTCTGTCTCAAACATTACTCTTCGGCAACAGCGAACCCGAACCCGGGCGGCCTCCTCCGCATCCCCGGAGACCATTATCACAGGAGAGCCGAGTCGGGGCGCGTGCGCGGAGTGGAGTGGCTCACGGTGGGAGTTCGCCGCCACAATGGCTAGTATTGGTCAAACAGCCAATAGCAGGTGTCGACAGGAGAACGGCGTGGCAATCACCCTCTTTCACAATGGTCAGGTCTTCCTCGGTGAGCAGGAGGGCGAGGCGGACCGCTCCCGCCCCGACCGCTCCCGCCCCGGTCATGCCCGCCCCGACCGTGAACCGGCCTTCGCCGAGGCGCTCGTCGTCGATGCCGGCACGATCCTCTTCGTCGGCACCGCGACCGAGGCCAGCACCGCCGCCGAGGAGAGAGCCGCCGAGACGGGAACCGCCGTCACCGAGGTCGACCTGGAGGGCCGGCTCGTGCTGCCCGGGTTCGTCGACGGCCACGCTCACATCCTCGGCACCGGCGAGGCGCTGGCCCGGGTCCCGCTCACCGACGCCGGCGACCTCGACGAGATCCGGTCCCGCCTCGTCGCCGCTCGCGAGGCCGACCCGCAGGCGCCGCGCATCCTCGGCCGCGGCTGGCTCTTCGACGCCGTGCCGGGCAATGCGCCGACCGCGGCGATGATCGACGAGGTCATCCCCGACATCCCGGTCTACCTCGACGCCAACGACTACCACTCCTGCTGGGTCAACTCGGCCGCGCTGGCGGAGATGGGCATCGACCGCGAGACCCCCGACCCGGTCGGCGGTGAGATCGAACGCGATGCGAACGGCGATGCCACCGGCATGCTCTACGAGACCGCGGCCGGCGAGTTCGCCTGGAACCACCTCGACGAGGTCAGCGACGAGGCCTCCGAGGACGACGCCCTGGAGCGGGTCTTCACCGCCTACCTCGAGGCCGGAGTGACCACCGCCGTCGACATGGGCCTCGGCGAGGTCGACCTCGCCGCCTTCGCTCGCGCCCGTGAGCGCCACGGCGGTGAGCTGCCGATGAACGTCATCGCTCACTGGCGGGTCAACAACACCGGCGATCGCAGCCGCAACCTCGCGCAGGTCGACCGGGCGATCGACCTGGCCCGGGCCGGGATGCCGTCGGGGCTGCGGGTCGCGGGCATCAAGTGCATCATCGACGGGACGATCGACGCATGCACCGCGACGATGAGCGAGCCGTTTACGAACGGACGCAACGCGGACCCGATCTGGCCCCTGGCCGACCTCGAGCCCGTCGTCGTCGCCGCCGATGCCGCGGACCTCCAGATCGCCCTCCACGCGATCGGCGACGAGGCGATCGACATCGCCATCCGCGCCCTCGAGTCGGCGGTGCGCGTCAACGGGGAGAAGCCCCGGCGACACCGCATCGAGCACCTCGAGTACGCGGCACCGGGAACCGCCGAGCGCCTCGCCGCCCTGGGGATCACCGCATCGATGCAGCCGGTGCACACGGATGCCGCGATCCGCGACAACTGGACCGAGCTGGTCGGTCCCGAGCGCGCCCGGCGCGGCTTCGCCTGGCCCGAGTACGAGGACGCCGGCGCCCTCCTCGCGTTCTCCACCGACACCCCGACCGCCCCGCACGAGGCCCTGCCCAACCTCTACATCGCCACCACCCGGAAGTCCGCACTGGACCCGAGCCTCGCGGCGAACGAACCCGAGCTCGCCGTCGGCCTCACCGCCGCGATCCTCCATGCGACCCGGGACGCGGCGATCGCCTCGGGAGAGGGAGAACGTCGAGGGGCTCTGCGCCCCGGCTTCGCCGCCGACCTCACGGTCCTCGACGCCGATCCCTTCGTCCTCGGGCTCGATTCGCTGCGGGAGGGCACCGTGCGGATGACGATGGTCGCCGGACAGGTCGTGCACCGGCACTGAGGCCTGTGTCACGATGGTCCCATGTCAACTCGATTCTCGCTCCGTTCCGCCCTGGGCGATTTCCCCGCCTATGTCCCCGGCAAGCCGCCCGCGGGCGCGCCGGGGCTGACCCCGTTCAAGCTCTCCTCGAACGAGCACCACCTGCCGCCGCTGCCCGGGATCCTCGACGTCATCGCCGCGGCCGGAGAGGTCCCGGCCAGCTATCCCGATCCGAAGGCCACCGGTCTCGTCGGCGACATCGCCGCCTACGCGGAGGTCGACACCGCCGAGGTGGTGCCCGGCGCTGGTGCCTCCGAGGTGCTCTCGGCGCTGACGAACATCACTCTCGAGGCGGGCACCTCGGTCGTCTACCCCTGGCCCTCGTTCGAGATGTACCCGATCCTCGCCTCGGCACGGGGCGCCGAGAAGCGCGCCGTTCCGCTGCTGGCCGACGGCCGCCACGACTTCCCGGGGATGGCCGCGCAGATCGACGACACCACGCGGCTGGTCCTCCTCTGCTCCCCGAACAACCCGACCGGACCGTCGATCCGGCGGGAGGAGTTCGAGGGCTTCATGGCCGAGGTCCCCCCGAACGTCCTCGTCGGCCTCGACGAGGCGTACTGGGAGTTCTCCACCGACGCCGAGGCGGTCGCCGGGGTCGAGGCCTACCGCACGCACCCGAACCTCGTCGTCGTCCGCACGTTCTCCAAGGCGCACGGACTGGCCGGACTGCGGGTGGGCTACGGGATCGCCGATCCCGAGGTCGCCGCGGCCCTGCGCCAGGTCGTCGCGCCCTTCGGTGTCACCGCCGGAGCGCAGGCGGCGGCCCGGGAGTCACTGGCCCGGGTCGACGAGGTGCTCGTGCGGGCCAAGGAGATCGCCGCGGTCCGCGACCGGTTCGCCGAGGATCTGCGGCGCCTCGGCTGCCACGTCCCCGACGCCCAGGGCAACTACGTGTGGATCGCGCTCGACGACGCCGACGCGGTCGCGTTCGAGGACGCATGCGCCTCCCGGGCCGTCGCGATCCGGCGGCTCCAGGGCGGGGTGCGGGTCAGCATCGGCCCCGATGAGGCGCTCGACCGCGTCACGGCGGTGGCCGCCGAGCTGCTCGGGTCCGGCGAGACGGCCGATGACTCGGGCCGTGCCGCGGCGGCCGAGCCCGGTGACTCGGGTCGTCCCGCGGCGGCCGAGCCCGCAGACGCCGACTGATGGGCCCGGACACCGCCACTGGCGCCGACGGCCCGCACCCGGGCTGTTCCAGGGCCCACGCTGCCGTCCGCACCGACTCGGACACGCCCGACCTCGGTGAGCTCGCGGCACGGCTGAGCGCCGGGGCGCTCGTCACCGATCCGGAGGTCGTCGCCTCCCACTCCTTCGACAAGGCGCTGTTCTGTCCCGTCGGCACTGCTCGGGGTCTGGTCCGGGCCCGTACGGTCGACGATGTCGTCGCGACGATGCGCTTCGCCTCGGCGCACCGCCTCCCCGTGGTCACCCAGGGGGCGCGGACCGGGCTGTCGGGAGCGGCGAACGCCGTCGACGGCTGCCTGCTCCTCGACGTCGCGAGGATGGACGAGATCCTCGCGATCGACCCTCTCGAGCAGACCTGCCGGGTGCAGCCGGGAGTGATCAACCAGGACCTCAAGAACGCCCTCGCCGAGCACGGGCTGGCCTACCCGCCCGATCCGGGGTCGGTCGCGATCTCGACCATCGGCGGGAACGTCGCCACCAACGCCGGCGGCATGTGCTGCGTGAAGTACGGCGTGACCAAGGACTACGTGCGCGGGATGACCGTCGTGCTCGCCGACGGCACGGTCACGACACTGGGACGCTCGACGGCGAAGGGCGTGGCCGGACTCGACCTGGCCGCGCTCTTCGTCGGTTCGGAGGGGACCCTGGGCGTCATCGTCGAGATCACCCTGGCTCTGCGGGCGGCGATGCCCCCGGCCCTGACCGCCGTCGGCCTCTTCCCCGACACCGCATCGGCGGGAACCGCGGTGGCCGAGTACATGGCCTCGGGCGCCGGACCCTCGATGCTCGAGCTCCTCGACGGCCGCACCATCCGCGCGATCAACGCCTACGGCAACTTCGGGCTGCCCGCTGCCGCGGGAGCGCTCCTCCTCGTCCAGTCGAACGCCCCGGGGCAGTCGGCGGTGGCCGAGCTCGAGGCCTTCCAGGAGATCGCCGAACGCAACGGCGGACTCGAGGTCCACTTCTCCGATGACCCGGCCGACAGCGAACTGCTCGTCGCGGCCCGCCGCGCCGTGTCCCCGGCGCTCGAGCGGCAGGCGCACCTCGTCGGCGGGGGCGAGCTCATCGACGACATCTGCATCCCGCGCTCCCGACTCGGCGAGTTCTTCTCCCGACTCGAGGCGATCGAGGCCGCCCGAGGTGTCGAGATCTTCACCGCGGGGCATGCCGGGGACGGGAACATGCATCCAACGGTGATCTTCGACGCCCGCGACGAGGAGAGCACCGCCGCGGCGCAGGCCGCGTTCGCCGAGATCATGCAGCTGGGCCTCGACCTCGGCGGGACGATCACGGGCGAGCACGGTGTCGGGTACCTCAAACGCGACTGGCTCGACCGTGAGCTCGACGCCGGGGCGGCGCTCCTGCATCGGCGCATCCGGGAGGCCCTCGACCCGCTGGGGATCCTCAACCCCGGGAAGGTGTTCACCTGAGCCGCCGCGTCGGCACGGTCACGCGGTCAGCCGGCGAGCGATGCCGGCGATGTCCGCCGGACCGGTCCGGCAGCAGCCGCCGATGAGCAGCGCTCCCAGCCGAGCCCAGTCCTCGATCGGGAACGTCGTGGTCCCTCCGCCGGGATCGGCGGCGGCGCCGTCGGCGCTCTCCGCGACGTCGCCGCCGGCACCGCCCCCGGCACCCGTGCCGGGATCGTCCGGAGCCTCCTCACCGAGGTGGACCGGGCTGCGCCCGGAATCCTCCGGGGTTCGCCACTCCATGGTCCGCGCATCGTAGACCTCGCCCGAGTTCGGGTAGGCGATGAGCGGGAGGGCGGTCGCGCCGGCCAGCGCTCGCAGGGCCGGGGCGACGAGGGAGGGCGAGACGCAGTTGACCCCGACCGCGCGGATCGACTCGTGCGCGGACACCACCTCGGCGAGGGCGGTCAGGGGAGAGCCGTCGGCAAGGTGCTCGCCGTCGGCCAGCGTCACGCTCAGCCACGCGGGGGCGGAGTGCTCGTCGGCGAGGGTGCAGAGGGCCTCGATCTCGGTGAGGTGCGGCTGGGTCTCGATCGCGAGCAGATCCGCGCCCGCGTCGACGAGGGCCGCGATCCGGGGCCGGTGGAACTCGGCGAACTCAGCGGGCGTGAGCGAGTAGTCGCCGGTGTACTCGGCACCGTCGCCGAGGGCCGCTCCATACGGGCCGACCGATCCCGCGACGAGGACCTCGGCGGCACCGGGGTTCGCACCCGCGTCGGCGGCGGCGCGGGTGCGGGAGTGCGTCGCGGAGTCCGTGTCGGCCCGTGCCGCGCGGGCCACCTCGACGCTGCGGGCGATGAGCGTCCGGCCCTCGTCCGGGGACAGACCCAGGGACGCGAAGCCGAGCGGCGTCGCCTGATAGCTGGCCGTGGTGATGATCCGCGCGCCGGCTCTGATGTAGTCGCGGTGCACCTCGGCGATGGCCTCGGGGTCGTCGCGGAGCAGTCCGGCCGACCACAGCTCGTGATCGAGGTCGATGCCACGTGACTCGAGTGCCGTGCCGAGTGCTCCGTCGATGACGATGGGGTCGCCCGAGCTCAGGGAGCGGTCGAGCAGGTGGGTGAGGGTTTCAGACATCGGTGTCCTCCGCAGCGGTGGTCGGTCGATCGGCGGAATCGCGCCCTCATCGGGTCCTGCACCCGTCTGGGTCCTGCACGGGGTCCTGCACGGGGTCCTGCCCTCGCGGGAGCCTGCGCCCGCGGGGATCCTGCGCCCGGGGTCCTGCACCCATCTGGGTCCTGCACCCGTCGGGGCGCTGCGCGTGATTCAGCGGCGATTCCGGTCCCAGTTAAGCTTGTCCGGTGACCCGAATCGAATCCTCTGCACCATCTGAGACGAGCGCGCCGACGTCGGCGAGCTCCGCGCCGGCGGCGTCGATGACTACGCCGGCGATGACGCCCACATCGTCGAGCTCCGCGCCTGCACCTCACGACGCCTCCTCCGCGGAGGCTGCGTCCCCGGCCCCGTCCGCGCTGCCCGTCAACGATCGCGCGCGGTTCGGATTCGAGATCGGCACCCGGCTCGAGTCGGGCGGGCGCACCGGCGTCATCCACACCCCGCACGGGGACATCCGCACGCCTGCGTTCATCCCGGTCGGCACCAAGGCCACCGTCAAGGCGGTGCGTCCCGACGAGGTGGCCGAACTCGGCGGGCAGGCCGTGCTCGCCAACGCCTACCACCTCTACCTGCAGCCGGGTTCGGACCTCATCGACGAGGCCGGCGGGCTCGGCGCCTTCATGAACTGGCCGGGCCCGACGTTCACGGATTCCGGCGGGTTCCAGGTGATGAGCCTCGGCGCGGGGTTCAAGAAGGTCATCTCGATGGAGTCGACGGGGGAGCAGAACGACGACCTCGTCGCCGCGGGCAAGGACCGGCTGTCCCGCGTCGATGACGACGGGGTGACGTTCAAATCGCATCTCGACGGCACGATGCACCGGTTCACTCCGGAGGTGTCGATGCGGGTGCAGCATGAGCTCGGCGCGGACATCATGTTCGCCTTCGATGAGCTCACCACCCTCGTCAACACCCGCGGCTATCAGGAGACGTCGCTCGAGCGGACCCGGCTGTGGGCGATCCGCTGCATCGAGGAGCACCAGCGCCTGACCGCCGAGCGCACGCACCGGCCCTATCAGGCGCTCTTCGGCGTGCTCCAGGGCGCGCAGTACGAGGATCTGCGGCGCAAGGCGGCCCGCGACCTCGGTGCGATGGATTTCGACGGGTTCGGGATCGGCGGGGCGCTGGAGAAGGAGAACCTCGGCACGATCATCACGTGGGTGTGCGAGGAGCTGCCGGAGGACAAGCCGCGCCATCTGCTCGGCATCTCCGAGCCCGACGACCTGTTCGAGGCGATCAGAACGGGTGCCGACACCTTCGACTGCGTCTCGCCCTCGCGGGTCGCGCGCAACGCGGCGATCTATACCCGCGACGGCCGCTTCAATCTCACCGGAGCAAAATACCGTCGCGACTTCGGGCCCCTTGACCCCGAGTGCCGCTGCTACACCTGCTCGAACTACTCCAGGGCGTATCTGCGGCACCTCTACAAGGCGAAGGAGATGCTGTTCTCGACGCTGTGCACGATCCACAACGAGGCGTTCATCGTCGGACTCGTCGACGAGATCCGGCAGTCGATCGAGGACGGACGATTCGCGGAGTTCGAGGCGGAGGTCCTCGGGCGCTACTACGCGAAGAGGATCTGAACGTCGCTTCACATTCGATGCAGTCGTTCGGATTCAAACCTGAACGACTGCACCGATTGTGAAACGGACATCCGCGGCCGGCCTCAGATGTGAATCGAACGGTGGGCGCCCTGCATCAGGGGTGAAGCAGAACCGGCGCCGACCGTGATTCCCGGTGCGGCCTGCCTCTGACGAGTGCGGCCGGCTTTCGGCGAGATTGGGCCACGAGCGAGTCACATCACTTCTGATGCTGTACATCTGTTCCGGAACAGATGTACAGCATCAGAAGCGATGGGCCCTTTCGGCTAGGCCGAGGGCTGTGGCTCGTAGCTCGGTTCGTGCCGCTTGACCACGGTGATGACGCGGTACGTGACCGGCAGCAGGATGATCTCGACGGCGACCTTGTAGACGAATCCGACGATGACGTAGTTGACGAAGCTCATTCCCGGGATGACCCCGGCGAACGCGATCGTGCAGAAGATGAGCGTGTCGGCGAACTCACCGACGCCCGTCGAGGTGAGCAAGCGGACCCAGAGCTTCTGCTCGCCCATGCGCTTCTTCACCGCGACGAGGACGTAGGAGTTGAGCAGCTGGCCGACGACGTACCCGACCAGCGAGGCCGCGACGATGCGCGGGTAGAAGCCGAGCACGGCGGCGAAGGCCTCCTGGTTCTCGTACCCCGGACCCGGAGGTGAGATGAGGACGAGCCAGAACACAAGTGTCGCGAGGATCTGCAGGGCGAAACCGGTGATGACGGCCTTGCGCGCGGCCTTGAAGCCGTAGACCTCGCTGATGACGTCGCCGAGGATGTAGGCGATCGGGAAGAGGAAGGCGCCGCCGTCGGTGACGATCGGTCCGAAGCCGATGACCTTGGTGGCGGAGATGTTGGAGATGATGAGCACCGCGGCGAACACGGCGAGGATGATCGCGTAGTAGCGGCCACGCGAGGAGGCGAAGGCGGCGAGGCGGTGCCCCGCGGTCTCGGTCTCGGGAAGATGGGCGGAAGCGCCGAAGCTGTCGGTCTCGGGGAGGGCGCGGGGGCTGTCGCTCTCGGACAGAGCGTCGGAGTCGGGATGGGAGTCGCCGAGGTGGTCGGCGGGGAGCTGGGTGTTTACCGCCGGATCGTCGTCGCGACCCGGCTGCCCAGGCACGTGCTCACGATCCGGCCTCCCAGATGCTCCCGTGCTCTCACTGTTCGCGTTCGGTGTTCTCTCTGACAACGGTGATCTCCTTTCCGGCGGTGATCCGCAGCAGCTCGTCATAGCTCAGCGGCATCATCGAATTGGGCGTGCCGGCGGCAGCCCAGAGAACAGGGTAGTCCCGCAGGGCCACATCGACATAAGTGGGGATCGACTGCGGGTGCCCGCACGGGGCCACGCCGCCGATGACCTGCCCCGTCGCGGACTTCACCAGATCCTTGTCCGCCCGGTCGAGGGAGTCGACGCCGAGGAGGCCGGCGACGTGGGCGGTGTCGACGCGATGGGCTCCCGACGTCATGATGAGCACCGGTTCGCCCGCGACCTGGAAGATCAGGCTGTTGGCGATGGCACCGACGTCGATGCCGAGCTTCTCGGCAGCTGCGACCGCCGTCGTGGCCGGCTCGTGGAACAGCGTGATCCGCGGTTCGATGCCGTGCGCGCGCAGCACCTGGGACACGGCGTCGTGATTGGGATGAGCCCGGGGGCCCCGAACCGACGAGGTGCCCGCGCTGTCCGCAGTGCTCTCGGGAGCCCCGGCAGCCGGGTCGACCGCCGGACCCGCAGACCCAGCGTGATCCGCACCGACCGCCGACCCCGCCGACCCAGCGGACCCCGCTGGATCCGCCGGCCCCGCTGGATCCGCCGACTCTTCGCCGTCGTCCGCCGCGACCGGCTCGGCGAGCCCCCGCCGGCGCAGCAGCGGTGCGACATCGGGCCGGGTGCCGAAGAACTTCTCGATCGCGCTCATCGGATCGACCGAATGGCCCGGGGCGAGGATCGCCTCGCGGAACGCCTCTCCGGCCTCCCGGTTGAGCCCGCCCTGGTCCTCGAACCATTCGCTCACCCAGGCCGCGATGACCTCCGAGTACAGGTAGGAGTAGTATCCGGCGGCGTAGCCGGAGGCGAAGATGTGGCCGAAGTAGGTGCTGCGGTAGCGGGGAGGCACGACGGGGGAGAAGCCGGCCGCGGCGAGCACCTCGGACTCGAAGGACAGGACGTCGGCGATGTGCTCCCCGGCCTCGAGGGAGTGCCAGGACAGGTCGAGCATCGCCGCCGCCAGGTACTCGATCGTCGCGAAGCCCTGGCCGAAGGACTCCGAGGCGATGAGGGCCTCGACCATCTCCGCGGGCATCGGCTCACCGGTGGTGACGTGGCGAGCGTAGTGGGGGAGCACCTGCGGGTGGAAGCGCCACATCTCGTTGAGCTGGGAGGGGAACTCGACATAGTCCCGGGGCACTGCCGTTCCCGCCGTCGACGGATAGGTGGAGTTCGCGAACAGCCCATGGAGGACATGGCCGAACTCGTGGAAGAGCGTCGTCAGCTCGGTCGGGGACAGGAGCGTGGGCCGGTCAGGCCCCGGTTTCGCGAGGTTGAGCGAGAGCGTGACGACCGGGAGGAGTCCTGTCAGTCGTGAACTCGTCACCAGCTGGTCCATCCAGGCGCCCCCCTGCTTGGTGTCGCGTGAGTAGGGGTCGAGGAGGATGAGCCCCAGCGTCCGGTCGTTCGTGTCGGTGACCTCGAAGGCACGCACGTCCTCGTGCCAGCCGACGATCCCCTCACGGGGTGCGAAGGTGATGCCGTAGAGTCCGGTCGCCGCCCGGAAGACCCCGTCGTCGAGCACGGTGTCGAACTCGAAGTAGCGGGCGACCTCCTCGGCGTCGACGCCGAACTCGTCGTGCCGGTACCGGGCGATCCAGTGCATGACGTCCTCACGGGCGATCTCGTCGAGACCGTAGCGGGACCGGACGGCGTCGAGCTCGGCGCTCAGCTGCGCATTCGCCGGGGCGATGAGCGAGGTGACGATGTCGGCGGCCGCGTCGGGGCCGCCCGCGGTCTGGTTGTCGATCGCGTACGCCGAATACGACGAGTACCCGAGCAGCCTGGCCTGCAGAGCGCGCAGGGCGGTGATGTCGGCGACCTGGGTCCGGGTGTCCCCCTCGCCGCCGCGGGAGCCGCGAACCATCGAGTTGTGGAGGACCTTGCGCCGGGTCTCAGGGTCCTCGACGGAGGCGAGGACGAGCTGCTGGGTGAAGTTGTTGAGCGGCAGGAGATAGCCCGGTGCCCCGCGCTCGGCGGCCCGGGACGCGGCGGCCGCGATCTGCTCCTCGCTCAGACCCGCCAGCTGCTCCTCCGTGGAGAGGTGGACGGCGAGGTCCCGCGTGTCCTTCTGCAGGGCATGGGAGAAGGCGGTGCCGAGCGTCGTGAGCTCGGCGACGATCGTCGCCATCTGCGCCCGGTCCTCCTCGCCGAGGCGGGCTCCCGCCCGGACGAAGGCGTCGACCGTGAGCTCCTGGTGGCGTTTGTCCTCCGGGTTGAGATCGGTGACGGAGACCTGCTCGATCCGGTGGAAGAGGTCGACGTCGAGCCGGATCTCGGTCTCCGTCGCCGAGAGCCGGGCCCACACCTCGGCGATGGCGTCGGCGAGCTCGGGGCGGAGGTGGTTGGACTCGACGGTGCGGATGAGGGCGGAGAGCCGGGCCATGGGCACGGTGGCCGATTCGAGGCGCACGGTCGTCGTGACGAATGTCGGATCGTGCTCGTCGGCGATGATCGCCTCGACCTCCGCGCGGGCGAAGTCGCAGGCCGCAGCGGCCGCGTCGAGGAGAGCCGGGCCGGTGACTGCGGAGAAGTCGGGAAGGGAGAACTCGCCCTGCGGATCGAGGAAGGCTTCCCAGACATCGAGGTCTCTCGGTTCGGAACTCATCGTCGACGTACCACTTTCTTCACGGTTCACGGCGGGGGTCTCGTCCTCGATCGTACCGTCTTGCCCGGTGACGGCTCCCTGCCCCGGCGTGAGCCATCGCGCTCGAGGGACTGCACCGCCGCGAGCGGAACACCCCGGTGACGAGACCGGAGAGCCCCCGTGACGAGACCCGGGCGCTGGCTAGACTGGGGGAATGAGCACAGGAGCGGTGTCCCCGAGACTGACGAGCGCGTTCCGCATCGGCTTCACCGGAACCCTGGGCGTCGGTCTCGCCTACGGGCTGATGACCGCCCTGCAATCCGTGTCGACGGTGCTCATCTACATCGGCCTCGCCCTCTTCCTCGCCCTCGGCCTGGAGCCGATCGTGCTGTGGCTCGTCGATCGGGGGATATCGAGGTCCCTGTCGGTCGTCGCCGTCGTCCTCGCCTTCCTCGGCATCGTCGCCGGCACCGTCCTGCTCGTCGCCCCGGCCGTCATCCGGCAGATCCAGCAGTTCGTCGAGGACCTGCCCGAGATCATCGGGGAGCTGGCGAGGACCGGGTGGGTGACCGACCTCGAGGCGCGGTTCACCGGCGCCGTCGACGTCGACGGGCTCTTCCGGTCCGCCTCCGACTGGGTCTCGGACCCGGAGAACGTCCTCTCGCTCGGCGGCGGCGTCGTGTCCATCGGAGCGGGCATCATCAGCTTCATCACCGGCGTCCTCGTCGTCGTCATCCTCACCATCTACTTCGCCGTGACGATGCCGACGATCAAGGCAGGAATGTTCTCCCTGGTCGCCGCCACGGTCCGGCCCACCGTCGTCGCCGTCACCGAGGAGGTGACCCGATCGATCGGGCGCTACGTCCTCGGTCAGGTGTCCCTGGGGATCATCAACGGCTTCTTCTCCGCCATCTACCTGACGATCATCGGGGCCCCGCTGCCGGCGCTGCTCGCCTTCATCGCTTTCCTCGCCTCACTCATCCCGCTCGTGGGTCCCGTCACCGGCGCGATCATCATCACCGCCTCCTGCCTGATGGTCTCGCCGGGACTGGGGATCGCCGCGGGCGTCTACTACCTCGTCTACATGCAGATCGAGGCGTACCTGCTCAGCCCGCGCATCATGCACGCCGCCGTCGACGTCCCCGGGGCCCTCGTCATCATCGCGGCCATCGCCGGCGGCACCCTGGGCGGTGTGCTCGGTGCCGTGGTCGCGGTGCCCGTGGCCGCCTCGGCGCTCATCGTCATCCGCAAGGTCGTCGTGCCCGCGCAGGCGAAGCGGTGATCGTCGGGTGAGAGGACAGCGACCGCGGCCATGAGCTCTCACTCGCCGAGGTAGAACCCGGTGGTCCGCGCGCCCGCGGCGAGGGCGGACTCCCGGTCGGTGCCGAAGCGGACGGATGCCTCGGCCCAGGCCGCGCTCGAGGCGGTGACGAACGCCCTCCCCTCGTCCGATCGCACCCATGACTCCTCGTCCTCGATGACCCGCTCGGCCTCCGGGTGGGCCAGATGGAGCGACAGCCCGTGCAGGCCGAGGTCCCAGCCGACGCCGACGGCTCCCGGTCCGTAGGTGTCCCAGAAGTCATCGGGGCCCTCGGGCACCTCGGCGACGTGTTCGAGTCCGAGTCGGGCGCCGTCGCCGTCGGGGGCGACGGTGACCGTGATCCAGGAGACTCCGCCGCCGAACTCCCACGTGGCGCTGAAGGAGCGTGGGGGATCGCAGTCGGTGATCGTCCCCGAGGCGTTGCCCTCGATCTGGTACTCGCCGCCGAGTGAGAGGTCTCCCGTGACCGGGCTGAACCAGCGGCCGATCCGCTCGGCGCGGGTCACGGCGTCCCAGAGGTCCTCCGGCGTCGTCGGGTACGTGCGGCTGACCTCGGCGACGCGGGTCTCTCTGCCCTCGCGCTCGCCGGCGGTGACCGCCCGGTCGATCGCGGCCGCCGATGTCTCGTCTGCGGTGCTCATGGTGTGTCCTCCTCGTTCGTGCGGTTTCGCGTGCGTCGCTCTCGCCTGCCGCGGGCGATCTCCGTGCCCAGGGCGTCCAGGCGCGGACCCCAGGAGCGACGGAACTGCTCGAGCCATTCGTCGACGGTCTTCAGCTGTTCGGGCCGCACCGCGTAGATGCGACGAGCGCCTTCGCTGCGCACCATCGCGAACCCGCTCTCCCGGAGCACCCTGAGGTGCTGGGACACCGCCGGCTGGCTGATTGAGAACTCCGCGGCGATGACCGCGGTGACCTCGCCGGCGGAGAGCTCGTCGGCGGCGAGCAGCTCGAGGATGCGGCGGCGGACGGGGTCGCCGAGGACGTCGAAGGCATGCACGGGACCATAATATCGTCAGAGACTTATATAAGTACATACTGAAATGCTGGGAATCGCCTCGATGCGAGTGGCAGACGCAGTCCCCGGCGAGTGAGCGCCGGCGGGCGCGGACGGCAATCGAGACAGGTTTCCTTCTCATCATCACAGCTATTGTCGTGACGGGTCTCGCCGCATAGGGTGAGAGGACCCGACCGTTCTCTCCGTCGTCGCAGTGCAGCCGTCGCAGGTGAGGGAGCGGAACGACTCACACGAAGGAGTGGCATGGCAGTCTATTCAGCACCGGGCACCGATGGTTCCCTCGTCACATTCAAGTCGCGGTACGAGAACTACATCGGAGGCGACTGGGTTCCACCGAAGGGCGGCAACTACTTCGAGAACATCACGCCGGTCACGGGTCAGGCGTTCACGGAGATCCCGGCCTCCACCGCCGAGGACATCGAGGTCGCCCTCGACGCCGCGCACGCGGCGGCACCCGCGTGGGGGAGGACCTCGACGACGGAGCGGGCGAACATCCTGCTCAAGATCGCCGATCGGATCGAGGAGAACCTCGAGATGCTCGCCGTCGCCGAGACCTGGGACAACGGCAAGGGCATCCGTGAGCCCCTGGCCGCCGACCTTCCGCTCGCCGTCGATCACTTCCGGTACTTCGCCTCGGCGATCCGGTCGCAGGAGGGCGGCATCTCCCAGCTCGACGAGGACACGGTGGCCTACCACTTCCACGAGCCCCTCGGCGTGGTCGGTCAGATCATCCCCTGGAACTTCCCGCTGCTCATGGCGACGTGGAAGCTGGCCCCGGCCCTCGCGGCGGGCAATGCCGTCGTGCTCAAGCCCGCGGAGCAGACCCCGGCGTCGATCCTCGTGCTCATGGAGCTCATCGGCGATCTGCTCCCGCCCGGCGTCGTCAATGTCGTCAACGGGTTCGGCGTCGACGCCGGGAAGCCCTTGGCCGCGAACAAGCGGATCTCGAAGATCGCCTTCACGGGTGAGACGACGACCGGCCGTCTGATCATGCAGTACGCCTCCCAGAACATCATCCCGGTGACCCTCGAGCTCGGCGGCAAGAGCCCGAACATCTTCTTCGAGGACGTCGCCGACAAACAGGACAGCTACTTCGACAAGGCGCTCGAGGGATTCGCGATGTTCGCGCTCAACCAGGGCGAGGTCTGCACCTGCCCGTCGCGTGCCCTGGTCCAGGAGTCGATCTTCGACGATTTCGTCGCGGCAGGGATCGAGAGGGTGCGGTCGATCAAGCAGGGCAACCCCCTCGACACCGAGACCCAGATCGGGGCCCAGGCCTCGAACGACCAGTTCGAGAAGATCCTCTCCTATCTCAAGATCGGCAGGGACGAGGGCGCCGAGGTGCTCATCGGCGGCGAGCGGACCGAGCTCGCCGGCGACCTCGCCGGCGGCTTCTACATCCAGCCGACGATCTTCAAGGGGTCGAACTCGATGCGGATCTTCCAGGAGGAGATCTTCGGCCCGGTCGTCGCCCTCACCTCGTTCACGGACTACGACGATGCGCTGTCGATCGCCAATGACACGCTCTACGGTCTGGGTGCGGGCGTCTGGAGCCGCAGCGGCAGCATGGCCTACCGCGCCGGACGCGACATCCAGGCGGGGCGGGTGTGGGTGAACAACTACCACGCCTACCCGGCGCACGCGGCCTTCGGCGGGTACAAGTCCTCGGGCATCGGGCGGGAGAACCACAAGATGATGCTCGATCACTACCAGCAGACGAAGAACCTCCTGGTCAGCTACTCGGACGATGCCCTGGGATTCTTCTGATGAGTGAGCCGAGAGGGGAGTCCGCGGTCGCGGGGAGCGAGCGCGGAGGGCACGCCGAGGCGCAGCCGGCACTCGAGGCGGCCCCGACGATCGCCGGGGAGACGAAGCCCCGGGTGGCGATGACACAGGCCGCCCTCGACCTGCTCGTCGACCTCGTCCGCAAGCACGGACAGCTGATGTTCCATCAGTCGGGTGGCTGCTGCGACGGGTCCTCGCCGATGTGCTTCCCGGAGGGGGACTTCCTCACCTCCGAGGCCGACATCCTTCTCGGCCACTTCGAACTGCCCCTGCCCGATGAGGGCGGGGGCGGTTCGACCGTATCCGGTCTCGATTTCTGGATGTCGGTCGAGCAGTTCGAGTACTGGAAGCACACTCATCTCACCATCGATGTGGTGCCGGGGCGCGGCAGCGGCTTCAGCGTCGAATCGCCGACGGGGAACCGCTTCATCATCCGCTCGACGCTGTTGGGCGACAGCGGGTCATGACGCTGCCCGGCAGTGACGAACGGCGCCCGGCCCTGGACGGGGCCGGGCGCCGTTTCCCGTTCCGGCCTCCGGGATGCACGTCCATGGACGTCGGCGCCGACTCCCGACATCGGCTCCCGGCCTCGGCAGCTCGGGTCCTCAGCGTCCGGGAGCGATGACCTCGGGTTCGCCGAGGGTGAGCATGAGCCGGTTCGCCCAATTGAAGAATGTGGCGCAGTTGAGGACGTCGATGATGTCGCCGTCGTCGAGACCGACGTCGCGCAGCTGTGAGACGTGCTCCGGTCCGAAGGTCTGCGGAGTCCGGGTCAGGGCGACGGAGGCGGCGACGACGGCATTCCACACGGGGTCGCCGAGGTCGGCGTCGACACCGTCGTCGAGGAGCCGCTGGACGGTGTCGCGCCGACCGGATTCCACCGCGGCGCGATCCGAGTGCACCGAGGCGCAGAACAGGCACCCGTTGAGCCGGGAGGCGGCGGTGGCGGCGATCTCGCGCTCGGCCCGCCCGAGTCCGTCGGTGGTGTTGAAGAAGATGTCGAAGTCGGTGAGGGTGCGCGCCCGCAGCGCATCCGGATCGCGGACGAGGAGCCGGAAGTACGCGTTCTTCGCCCGGCCGGCTTCGACGAGCGCCTCTCGGTGGACATCGGTGAGGTCGGCCTCGGCGACGGGGGCGATCCAGGGCACCCATCCCAGACCGGCCTGCTGGTAGAGCGGGGGACGGTGCAGATCCGGGTAGGAGGAGATCCGGTCCCCGGCCTCGGCGAGAGCGCGCGCATCCGCCGCGACGTCACGCGCATCCTCGGCCCCACCGGTCAGGTCGTCTCTGCCTGCGGACGCGGCTCCCGACCGCGTGCTCACCCCGGTACCTGCCTCCGTCGGGGCCGCCGAGCCCTCGGCGGCGCTGACCGCCACCGGCACCTCGACGAGGGCGGCGAGTCCACTGCTGATGCGGATCTGGAAGTTGAGGAAGGACACGAGCTGTGCGAGGGTCACGATCCCGTCCTCGTCCCAGCCGGCGGCGAGCAGCCTGGCGAGGTGGACCGGCCGGGCGTCGCGGGGGTGGAGGACGAGCAGGTGGGCGAACTCGAGTCCGGCGGCGGCGCGCTCACTGAGCACCCCGGCCGTCTTCTCGTCGACGCGGAACCACGGACCGGAAACGTTCTCGCCAGCCAACGCAGCGGATTCGTGGATGCCGTAGGGCCCGGAGGCGAACCCGGCCTCATCGAGGAGCTGGGCGACGCCCAGGGAGGCGGATTCGTCCTCGTCGCGAAGCAGATCGCGGTAGAACTCCTCGGCGGGTTCCGAGCCGAGCAGCCCCGCGGTGAAGGCCGCCACGGCATAGCGGTCGCGGTATGAGATCGAGCCGGGGTCGACGGGTTCGAGGAGCGCCTCGAAACTCAGCTGCGCGTTCTCCTTGGCCTGGGCGCGGTGGTCGCGGAGCAGGTCGAGGGGGTCCTCGGCCGCGATTCCGGCGAGGGCGTTGATGATGTCTGTCATTGCGTGCACCTGTTCCTGGGATGTCGAGGGGTGGATCTGCGAGAGGGGGCGCTTCAGCCGTTGGCCGCGAGCAGCGGCCGGGCCTCGCCGGTGGGACGCCCGGAGCCGGGATGCTCGGCAGCGGTCCCAACACCGGCCGGGTTCCCGAGCCCGGCCGGATCCCTGCCCTCGGCGGGGCCGAGGGAGACGGGCCGGGGGATCGCGTCGAGCAGTGTGCGGGTGTACTCGGTGCGGGGCCGGGCGAAGAGATCCTCCGTCGGTCCCGTCTCGACGAGGCGACCGTGGGACATCACGGCGACCGTGTCGGCGATCTGCCGGACCACGGCGAGGTCGTGGGAGATGAACACGTAGGTGAGCCCGAACTCGGCCTGGAGCTCGTCGAGGAGTGCGAGGATCTGGGCCTGCACGGTGACGTCGAGGGCGGACACCGCCTCGTCGAAGACGACGAGCTCGGGTCCCGCGATGAGCGCCCGGGCGATCGCGACGCGCTGCAGCTGACCGCCGGAGAGCTCGCGCGGACGCCGGTCGAGGAAGGAGGCGGGCAGGGCCACCCGGTCGAGGATCGTCTCGATCGTCTCCTGCCGGCTCGCCCGGGTCCCGATGCGGAAGTTGCGCAGGGGCTCGAGCAGCGTCTGCCGGATCGAGAAAGTCGGGTCGAGCGCCGAGTACGGGTTCTGGTGGACGAGTTGGACGGTGCGGCGGAAGTCGAGGCGACGACGTCTCCCCGCCCACCCGCGACCGAGGTCGGCGGCGTCGAAATCCCCGACCCGCAGACGGCCCGACTGCGGGGAGAGGAAGCCGGCGATGGCCTTGCCGGTCGTCGTCTTCCCCGACCCCGACTCGCCGACGATGCCGAGCGTCGTCCCGCGCTCGACGGTGAACGACACGTCCTCGACGCCGATGACCTGGCCCTGGCTACGGGCGTAGACCTGGGTGAGGCCCTCGACGGAGACGAAGGGTCTCTCCGCGCCGGCGTCCGCCGCGGTAGGGGCCGGGCGTCGGGTCTTCGTCATCAGCGCCGGGGCGTCGGCGAGCAGGCGCGAGGCGTACTCCGTCGCCGGGGCGCTGAAGACCCGGCCCGCGGGGCCCGCCTCGACGACGCGTCCGGACTGCATGACGACGACCTCGTCGGCGCGCTCACCGGCCACCGCGAGATCATGGGTGATGAAGAGGATCCCCATCCCGGTCTCCGCGCGCAGCTCGTCGAGGAGGTCGAGGACCTGCTTCTGCACCGTGACGTCGAGCGCCGAGGTGGGTTCGTCGGCGATGAGCAGGCTCGGACGCAGGGCGATCGCCGAGGCGATGAGCACGCGCTGACGCATTCCTCCGGAGAGCTCGTGCGGGTACTGGTCGACGCGCAGCTCCGGCCGGTCGATCCCGACCTTCTCGAGCAGCTCGATGACCTGGGCCCGGGCGGACTTCGCGTCGGCACGCCGATGGATGCGCAGCGCCTCGGCGACGGACTTCCCGATCGTGCGCAGGGGATTGAGCGAGTTGCCGGGGTCCTGCGGGACGTAGCCGATCCGACTGCCCCGGATCCCGCGCCAGGCGGAGGCGGAGAGATCCGTCAGCGACTCCTCGCCGAGGTGGATCGATCCGGCCGTGATCCGCGCGGACTCCGGGAGGAGTCCGATGACCGCGTTGGCGGTCGTCGACTTGCCCGACCCCGACTCCCCGACGACGGCGGTCATCGACCCGGGACGGACGTCGAGGTCGACGCCGTCGACGGCGGGACCGGTCGTGCCGCGCGAGTAGTCGACCTGCAGTCCGCGCACGGAGAGCAGCGGAGCGGTTCCGGTCGTCGTGAGAGTGGTCATGACGTCGCCTTTCGCAGGGTGTTGCCGATCTGGTGGGTGGCCAGGACGATGGCCATGACGACGAGTCCGGGCAGGACGGTCAGCCACCAGGCGGTGGCGACGAAGTTCCGGCCCTCGGCGATGATGAGGCCCCATTCGGGGGTCGGCGGCGGGGTGCCGTAGCCGAGGAACCCGAGGGTGGAGATCTGGAGGATCGCGGACCCGATCTGGAGCACGGCCAGGGAGAGCACGGGGGAGATCGAGTTCGGGAGCACGTGCCGGAACAGGACGGAGAAGAACGATCCGCCCGAGCCGTACGCGGCGGCCACGAAGTCGCTCGTGTTGATCCGCACCGCCTCGGAGCGGGAGAGCCGGGCGAACTGCGCGATCGCGGTGACGCCGACGGCGATGGCCGCATTGATCGTGCCGAATCCGAGGACGATGACGATCGAGAGGCTGAGCAGGATCGCGGGGATCGAGAGCAGCACGTCGATGAAGCGCATGAGCACGTCGTCGATCCACCCGCGTCGGGTGCCGGCGATGAGTCCGATCGCGGAGCCGACGACGAGGCCGACCGCGACCGCGACGAGGGCGGCGAGCAGGGACTGGGATGCCCCGTGGACGACGCGGGTGAACACGTCGCGGCCCGTCTGGTCGGTGCCGAACCAGTGCTCGAGGCTCGGGGCGAGAAGGGCGGCCGTGTCCCCGCCGTCGTTGGGATCATGATGCGTGAAGAGGGTGGCGAACAGGGCCCAGAGAACGGCGACGAGGAGGACGAGGGCCGAGACCACGGTGGCGGGGCTCAGCCACTCGCGAGCGGCGTGCCCGAGCTGTGGCCTGGTCCGGGGCGAGCGGGTGGTCGAGATGCTCATGATTCCTTCCCTCCTGGGGTCGTGGAGCCTCCCGCGGGACCGCCTGGCGCGACCGCGACGCCGGAGAAGCCGCCCTCGACGGGGTCGGCGGCGCCGAGGGTCTCTGCGGTGCCGGCCTGCACGGGAGCGGTGCGGGTGCCGCGCAGGCGGACGTCGATGACGGGGTAGAGCAGGTCGACGGCGAGGTTGATGAGGACGTAGCCGAAGGTCGCGATGACGACGACGGCCAGGAGGATCGGATTGTCCCGGTGCGTCACCGCCTGGGCGGTGATCTGGCCGATGCCGTTGCGTCCGAACACGGTCTCGGTGACGACGGCTCCGGCGACCAGCTCGCCGAAGATGAGCCCGATGATCGTCAGCCCCGGCAGGATCGCATTGCGGGCGACGGCGTGGACGAGGATCCACGTCTCCGAGGCGCCCTTGGCCTGGGTGACCTTGACGAAGGGCGAGGACTTGACCTCGGTGATCGAGCGGATGAGGACCTGCGCGATGGGGGCCGACAGCGGGACCGCCACGGTCAGCGTGGGCAGGACGAGCGCCTCGGCGGGGCCGGGGTCGACGACCGAGACGAGCCCGAGCTGGAAGGAGAACACCTGGATGAGGAGGATGCCCAGCCAGAACACGGGGATGGAGATGAACAGGCTCGGGGTCGAGTCGAGGACCCGGCGCACCCAGCCGAAGGGCCCCGAGGTGGGGCCGTAGGTGGCGAGCACCGCGATGACGACGGCGAGGACGAGGGCGGTGACGAAGCCGGAGAGCGCGAGCACCGCCGTCGACGGCAGGGCGGCGGTCACGATCGTCGACACGGCCGCCCCGGTCTGCACCGAGTACCCGAAGTTGCCGGTGAGGAACCCGGCGAGGGTGAGCAGATAGCGTTCGAGGACGGGTGCGTCGGCACCGGTCTGCTCGCGGATCTCGGCGATCTGCTCGGCCGAGAGCCCGAGCGTGGGATCGGCGAAGCGGGCGGTCACGCCGTCTCCGGGGATGAGGCTAAGCAGCACGAAGGCCGCGGTGAACGCGAGGAGGAGGACGAGGACCGCCTGCCCCAGGCGCAGGAGGAGATATCTGACGTCGAGAATCATCACTGACCTGCCAACCATGTGCTGTAGAAGGACGGACGGCCCACCGGTTCGGTCTCGAAGCCATGGACGCGACGGCGGAAGGAGAACACCTGCGGCTCCTCGAAGAACGGCAGCACGTAGGCCTGCTCGACGAGGTAGTCCTGGAACCGCTCGGCGGCCTCCTGCCGCTTCGCGGCCAGGGGCTGGGTGGCGAGCTCCTCGAGGAGGCGGTCGATCTGCGGGTCGACGGTCTCGTCAGCGGCGTCGTCGCGGCCGGTGCCGTTGAGGAACACGTCGCGGTTGACGGAGGCGTAGTTGCTGCGGAGGTTGTCGAAGTCGGCGCGGGCGACCATCGAGTGGTAGATCTGCACCGTGTCGAGGCTGAGCGAGTCGAGCGTCTGCTTGCTCTGGTCGCCGGGGTTGATGGACAGGCGCACCCCGACGTGGCGCAGCTGCTGCTGGATGAGCGTCTGGACCTCGTTCGAGCGCGGCTGCGGGAGCGCGGTGTTGACGGTCAGCGCGAGGACCTGCCCGTCCTTGACGCGGTAGCCCTCGGCATCGCGCTCGGCCCAGCCCGCCTCGTCGAGGAGGCGGTTCGCCTCGCGGGGGTCGTGGGTCCATGATCCCGACTGGTCCTTGTAGCCCATCGCCCCCTTGGCCACGACGCCCGTGGCCAGGGGGAAGTTGGGGGTGAAGAGCTTGTCGACGATCTCCGCCCGGTCGATCGCGGCGATGAGCGCGCGGCGAACGCGGATGTCGGAGAGCAGGGGGTGGCGGAACCGGAAGTTGATGCCGTTGTTGATCCCGTTCGTGGGCTTCGCGTAGAGCCGCAGGCCCTGCTCCTCGACCCGGGCCTCGTCGGGTGCCTGGACGTCGCGGACCCCGTCGGCCTGACCCGAGAGGACGGCTCCGATGCGCACCGAGTACTCGTTGTTGACGAGGAAGTCGATGCCGTCGAGGTAGGCCCGGCCCTGGTGCTCAAGGTGCGGCGGGGCCCAGTCGTAGTCCTCGCGGGCGCGGACGGACAGCTTCGTCCCGATCGTCTCGGCGGTGATGTGGAACGGCCCGCACGTGTGGATGCTCAGGGCCCCGCCGGGCCCGAAGCCCTCGGCGTCGAGATCGAGGGTCGAGTCGGAGAGCAGCCCCGCATTCATCGTCGACGTCGCCTGGGCGAAGCCGGGGGAGGGGGCGCTGAAGTGGAAGCGGACCCGGGAGTCGTCGAGGACCTCGCTGCGCTCGTAGTTCGAGATCTGCTCCGACACGGGCAGGGTGCGCGCCTCGTCGCCGCGTCCGAAGAGGTCGAAGTTCTTCGCGACGTTCGCCGCGGTCAGCGGCGTCCCGTCGGAGTAGGTCACGCCCCGGCGGATCGTGAATGTGTACTCGGTGGCGTCGGCGTTGACCTGCGGCAGCTCGGTGGCCAGCCACGGGTGGAGGTCGAGGGTCTGCGGGTCCTGCCACAGCAGCCGGGCGGAGATGTTGTTCATGATCCCGCCATTGGGGTAGAAGCCGACCGACGGCGGGTAGAGCAGGGTCCAGGTCTGCGGTTCGAAGTACGTGAGCACCCCGCCGGTCACGGGTTCGCCCTCGGTCAGCGGCGCATCGTCGACCGGGGTGCAGGCGCTGAGGGTGAGGAGGGTGCCCAGCCCCAGGCCGAGGCTGAGGATGCTCCGGCGGTCGATCGTGGTCGCCGAGGCGGGGGGACGGAGGTCCGTCATGGATGGTGGTCCTTCGGGCAGAGGGAATCGATGGATTCCCCGGTACGGATGGTGGAAGCGGTGAGTGCGGACGAACGCGCACGCGGCACGGACGGACTCGGAGGAATTTAGCTCAACAATGCGAGCTGGAGACCAGCTTCAAGTCGACGTGAAGGCGACGCCAACACATTCGGGCGTCCGTGTGCTTCTGCATGCTTCGAGTTAAGCGCACCGCGGCCTGCCCGGTCAACTGCGAGCTTAATATTGAGACATGCAGATACCCGAGTGCTTCGATCACCTCGTCATCGCCGTCCCTGATCTCGCCGAGAATGTTGAGCAATGCGAGCGGATCCTCGGCGTGCGGCCGGTCCCGGGCGGAAGCCATCCCGGGCTGGGGACCGCCAATGCCCTGCTCGGCCTCGACGTGGACGGAGACGGCGACGGTGACAGTGCCCGGGGTGGTGATGGTCCCCGTCCCGTCTATCTCGAGTTCATCGGGCCCGATCCCGAACAGGATCCGGCGCTGGCCGCGGATCGGCTGGCCGGGATCACGGAACCGACAGTGCAGAGGTGGGCGATCCGACCCGTGGACTTCGACGCCGTCGTCACGGCTGCGGCGACGGCCCCGGGTCCGCGCGTCGACCTCGGCGCGGTGGCCGACATGACCCGCCGCACGCCCGACGGTGAGGTCCTCGAGTGGCGGCTGACCCGGAGGATGCCGTTGGCGCTCGGCGGGATCCAGCCGTTCCTCATCGACTGGAAGGACACGCCCCATCCGTCGTCTCGCGCGATGCCGCGGGTCGGCCTCACCGACTTCCGGGCGCGGACACCTCGCGTCGCTGAGACCCTGCGCACCCTCGACCGTCTCGACGCTACGATCGACGTCGAGGCAGGCGACGTGGAGTCGCTGCACGCGACACTGAAAGGACCAGGTGGATCATGGACGATCTGAACGGCACGAGAGATGCGCAGCGGTCGGAGGACACGGCCATCCCCGCGCACCTCGATCACCTCATCGTCACGGTGCCCGACCTCGGGGAGGCGGTGGCCGAGGTCGAGCGGCTCACCGGGGTCAGTGCGGTCCCCGGCGGGCGTCATCCCGGCCGCGGCACCGCGAACTTCCTCATCGGGCTCGCTCCTGCGGGATGGGGGCCGGGTGCGCGCACGTACCTCGAGATCCTCGGGCCCGATCCCGGGCAGGAGCGCCCCGCGGACGGGACGCTGCCCCTGGACGCCCACCTGGCCGAGGGCCTGACCCTGCAGACCTGGGCGATCCACCCGCCGGCATTCGCCGCGAAGGTGGCCGGCGCCAACACCGAGGGCGTCGACATCGGTGAGGTGCGGGACATGTCCCGGGAGACGACCGACGGCACGCTGCTCGAATGGCGCCTGACCAGCCGCACCCCGCTGCCGGACAACGGCACTCAGCCGTTCCTCATCGACTGGCTTGACTCCGTCCACCCCGCGGAGGCGGATCTGCCGAGCCTCGACCTGCTCGAGTTCACGATCGAGACCCCCGATGTCGACGCGACACGCAGGGCCCTTCAGGCCCTGGGGGCAGGTGACGCCGAGGTGGTCGCCGGCTCCGCGCACCGACTGCACGCGAGGCTGCGCGGTCCCGGAGGCGAGCTCGAGTTCTGAGACGGAGGCCGCGGCCGATGGTCGGTAGACTGTGGGCCGTGTCATCTCCCTCCTCGCCGGTCCCGATCGCCGCAGCGCTGGTCGCCGCGGCCGCGCTCCTCACGCTGAGCGCGTGTTCGCCGACCTCCGGACAGGAAGCGCGTCGGGCACCGACCCCGGTGGCGGTCGAGACGATCCCCGCCCCCGCGGTCGCGGATCCGACGACCGAGCCGAGCGCCTCGGCGGGGGAGGACCCGGCCGGTCCTGCGGTGTCCGAGGACGATGTCCCCACGACGGGCAGCGGGAAGTGGGAGCGACCGGCCCGGGAGATCGGACCGAACCGGGATGAGGGGACGAGGTTCACTGTCGCCGTGCGGGTCGAGGACAACCTCCCCATCGACGTCGACGAGGCGGCGACGTTCATCATGGACACGCTCCAGGACGAGCGCGGCTGGCAGGACATCGACGACGTCTCGATCGAACTCGTCGACGAGGGGCAGGACGCGATGATCAGCATCGCCAGTCCCGACACCGTCGACTCGATGTGCCTGCCGCTGCGCACCCTGGGCAGACTGTCCTGCCGGAACGGTCCCGATGTCATCCTCAACGCCAAGCGCTGGGTCAGCGCCACGGACGAATTCGACGACCTCACGCAGTACCGCCGATACCTCATCAACCATGAGGTCGGGCACGCTCTCGGCCATGGCCACGAGTCCTGCCCGGGCAAGGGGGAGCTCGCTCCGCTCATGCAGCAGCAGACGAAGGGCCTCGACGGCTGCCGCCCGAACGCCTGGCCCTCGCAGGGGTAGCTCGGTGGCGCATCAGCGAGGTGTCTCGGAGGCTGGTGCGGGTTCACGGGTCGCGCCGAGCAGCCGGTTCAAAGTCAGGCGTTCGCACAGCGTCCAGGTCGTGGTCGTCATCAGGTACACGGTGGCGGCGAGCGGCACGAAGGCAGCGAACACCGCAGTCAGGAACGGCATCAGGCCGAGCGCACGAGTCAGTCCTGACAGGTCCTGCGCGGGTTGGTCAGTTGGTGTCGGTGGCGGCATCGACTCCGCCAGCAGCCGGCGGGAGAGCTGAGCGACCACGGCGATCCCCCCGATGAGGACGGCGTATACGAGCCCGGAAGCGAGAGTGATGTCGCCGGAGCCGATCAGGGAGACCAGGCTCGAGCTCAGAGGGACGCCGAAGAGGGAATGGTCGAGCAGTGTGTTGGTGTGACCGGAGATGGTGGACTGGATGAAGATGCCGTAGACGGCCATCAGCACGGGCATCTGAGCGAGAACCGGCAGGCACCCGGCGAACGGGGAGGCCTTCTCCTCTCGGTAGAGCTCCATGATCTTCTGCTGGAGCAGTTCGGGATTCTTCCTGTGCTTGGTCTGCAGCTCCTGGAGCCGAGGCGCGATGCGTCGGCGCGTGATCCCCGCCCGGACCTGGGACAAACCGACCGGGATGAGCAGGCTGCGCACGATGACGGTGAGGAGCACGATGGCCAGGACGGCCGAGCCTTGTCCGGCCAGAGGCTCGAGGAGATCACTGAGTCCGGTGACGAGCCAATAAGCGGCATTGACGAGGAGGGCGATGGGTGGGAATTCATAGATGTTCATGGGGCGTCCTTCTCAGACGAACGGGAGTCGGTTGACGAGAGTGCCTCATCGCCCGTGTGACTCCGCGGCAGATCGAGAGAACGCGTAGCGGTTCGTGGGATCCGGAGAAAGCGCTGGGTGCGCGAATGGAGGAGTCGTCGTTCAGGCGCGGAGGCGAACGACGTTCGACGGAGCCCTGACCAATGCTGTGCCCGGCGTGCCTGGCGCTTCCGGCAGGCGGAAATCGGGAATGGTCGAGCAGGCGCTGCGCTGTTCAGGGCCGTGCAGCTTTCGCGCAAGGACCCTGATCAGGGAGCGAGCCGCCCATGGAGCGATCGGCGAGAGAAGTGCCGCACCGAGGAGCGCCAGGATGAGAAGATGCGCAGGCGACTGTGGAACAAGGGCGTCGACATCGGCGCTCAGCAGCACGACGATGCACTGCAGTGTCAACCACAGGTACGTCAGCATGGGGGCGGCCTTCCGATCACTTCGTCCGACGATGCTATCACGCGGCTCGGATCGCGATGAGGCAGAGCAGGCCAGGTGCAAGGCGCCTGGTGCTGGCGGCCGTGGTGAGGTTCTCGGCGGTCGTCCGGCGGGATCCTGCCACCACGGTCGGCTCTGCCGCTGACAGCAGAGCCTGACCGCTGGCGGCGGAAACCCGTTCACCGGGGTTCGTTCGCCTGCCACAGTGAGGTCATGAACACGCAGACCGCACACAACCCACTGTCGTCTCCGACCAACACGCACACGTGGAACGAGACCGACGAGGCGTCCGGGGTGACGCCGATCCCCGAGTCCCAGCGGATGCTCTACGCCTATCGCTCCGTCGTCTTCAACGGGGAGCTGCGCGACGAGAACGGGATGGAGATCGTCTCCCGCCTCATCCTGCTCAGCGCCGAGGACCCCCACGCCGACATCCACCTGTGGATCAACTCGCCCGGCGGATCGGTGCCGATGATGCACGCGATCGCCGATGTCATCGGGACCATCCCCAACGACGTCATCACGATCGCCTTCGGGTGGGCCGCCTCGGCGGGGCAGTTCGTCCTCACGATGGGAACGCCGGGCAAACGCCTGGCGCTGCCGCACGCACGCATCCTCCTCCACCAGGGATCGTCGGGGATCGGGGGTGCCGCAGCCGACATCGAGCTGCAGGGCGATGACCTCCGCGACGTCCGGGACTCCGTCCTCCACCGGATCGCGGAGGCGACGGGGCAGACCTATGACCGCATCTTCGCCGACTCCCTGCGGGACAGGTGGTTCTCCGCGAGCGAGGCCCTCGACTACGGCCTCATCGACCGCATCGTCGACTCTCCTGCCGAACTGCTCGGTGCGATCGGACGCGGCATCCGCCCGGGCCCGGCCGCTTCTGCGCAGACCACCCCGACCTCAGGAGCACAGTCATGAGCCAGTACACGATCCCACACGTCGTCGACCGGTCGGGCAACAGCGAGAAGATCGTCGACGTCTACTCCCACCTGCTCGGCAACCGGATCATCTACCTCGGCGTCCCGATCGACGACGGCGTCTCGAACACCGTCATCGCCCAGCTGCTCCACCTCGAGGCACAGAGCCAGGAACTGCCGATCCACCTCTACATCAACTCCCCGGGCGGGTCGCTGACGGCCATGACCGCCGTCTACGATGCGATGCGGCATGTGCGGGCCCCGGTGGCGACGACGTGCGTCGGGCAGGCGGCCGCCGATGCCGCGGTGCTGCTGGCCGCGGGCGAACCCGGGCAGCGGTCGATGCTCGCCCACGCGCGGGCGGTGCTGCGTCAACCCCACGCCGAACCCGCACGCGGCACCATCCCCGATCTCATCGTCGCCGCCGACGAGATCGTGCGCCAACGACGCGAGGTCGAGGAGATGCTCGCCGCCTGCACGGGCCGGACCGCGGAGCAGATCCACGCCGACCTCGATCGCGACCTCGTTCTCACCGCGGAGGCGGCCAAGGAGTTCGGGCTCGTCGACCGGCTTCTCTGAACCCGGTCGAACCGGGCTCGTCGTGCTCTAAGAGAGCAACTCGCCGTACTCCCGCGGGAGTCCGAGCGATTACTCCCGGGGAGCGACTCCCGGGTGGCCGAACATGGCTACGATCGGAGGATGAGCCGGACAGCGGACGACGACGCGCGTGGCGAGGCACCACGGCGCCCGGTTCGGCTGCGCCTGATCCTGCTGTCGATCCTCGCTCTGCTCCTGCAGCTGCCCTTCGCAATCGCGCTCTCCCTCGCCGCGGACATCGACCCACTCGCCCGCATCATCCGGATCGGCGTCGCAGCCGCCTCCCCGCTCGTGTTCGCCCTCACCCAGCGGTGGCCGGGTCCACGGGTCGCGATCCTCGCGGTCCTGACCCTCCTCGATGTGCTGGTCTGGGCCGGCCTGGCACCGGGCGGTGAGCCCGAGGGGCGACATGGGCTTGGCTCGGCCGTTGACCCCGGATTCGATTCAGGTCCGGATGGGGTGGGACCGTGGCGAGGCCCCGGAGGCGGACCGTGGGGCTGGGACGAGAGCTTCGGTGGGCCCGAGACGGCACCCTTCCACGCGGCATTCTGCTTCGCACTCGTCGCGGCGATCGTGCGCGGACGCTGGGCCTGGGCGGTCGCCTCGGCCGGTGGGCTGTGGCTGGGCGCGCTGATCATCGCTCCGCTCGTGGCGGTCGAGTGGTCGGTGGGACGGGTCGTCACGGCCACGCTCGGTCTCGCGGTGACCGTCGGGATCGGCGCCCTCCTGCGCCACCGGGAGCAGACGCGTGCAGCCGCTGCGGAACGGGCCGAGCGACGCCACGCCGAGGCGGCTCAGGCCGAGCGGATCCGCATCGCCCGTGAGCTCCACGACGTCCTCGGGCACTCGCTGTCCCAGATCAATGTCCAGGCAGGCGTCGGCGAGCACCTCATCGACCGCGACCCCGAGCAGGCCCGGCGGGCGCTCGCGGCCATCAAGGAGCTGAGCAGCAGCGGACTCGACGAGGTCCGCGCAGTGCTGCGGACGATGCGCTCGGCCCCGCTGACCCCGGTTCGCGGACTCGACGACCTGCCGGAGCTCATCGCGACGATGGGAGGAGGGCCGCGGATCCGCCTGATCGACCGGCGTCGAGACTCGGACGCCGGCGCCAACGGCATCGGTGCGGGTCCTGACGACAACGGAGGCACCGGTGCTCCGCTGTCGCGGGCGGTCGACGCTGCCGGCTACCGAATCGTGCAGGAGGCGCTGACCAACGTCGTGCGCCATGCGGAGGCGGAGACCGTCACGGTCGAGATCGCCACGGCGGGGCCGTTCGTCGAGATCACCGTCGCCGACGACGGCAGGGGAATGGCAGCGACCGAAAGGGGCAGGGGAGAGGCGGCGACCGACGAAGGCAGCGGCATCCCCGGGATGCGGGAGAGAGCCGAAATTCTCGGCGGGACGTTCTCGATGACCGGCGGTTCCCACGGGGGGACGACGGTGACGGTGAGACTGCCGCGCTCGGGCAGCGGGAGTCCCGACACCCCGGGAGCGAGTCGAGCATGACCATCACCGTGGCGATCGCCGACGACCATCAGCTCGTCCGGGCCGGGTTCGCGGCGCTGCTCGACGCCGAGGACGACATCGCCGTCCGCATCCAGGCCTCGGGCGGAGAGGAGCTGCTCGCCAAGCTGCGAGCCGAACCCGTTGACGTCGTGCTCATGGACATCAGGATGCCCGGCGGGGACGGCCTGTGGGCGACCGAGGAGATCAGCGCCGACCCTGCCCTCGCCGAGGTGAGGGTGGTGCTGGTGACGACGTTCGGCCTCGACGAGTACGTCGTGCGGGCGGTGCGGGCCGGTGCCAGCGGATTCCTCCTCAAGGACACGGAACCGGTCGATCTCATCCGCGCCGTTCGGGTCGTCGCGGCAGGCGACGCGCTGCTCTCGCCCGAGATCACCCGGTACCTGCTCAGCCGGATGTCGCTGGGACTGCGGGCCGAGCCGACCCGTCAGCTCGACGTCCTCACCGACAGGGAGCGCGAGGTGCTGCGACTGGTGGGGCTCGGGAAGTCGAACGACGAGATCGCCGCCGACCTCGTCCTGTCCCCGCTGACCGCCAAGACGCATGTCTCGCGGATCATGACGAAGGTCGGCGCCCGCGACCGCGTCCATCTCGTCGTCATGGCCTACGAGAGCGGGCTCGTGTCACCGGGGTGGCTCGAGCCCTGAGCCGACCGGCGGGCCCTGCCTCCCGGGGCAGTACTCCAAGTGCCTCCCGCAGGCGGATTCGCACGGGCCCGTGACGGAGAAGGATTGATGCCACATCCACCCACCCGGTGGACATCACTCAAGGAGGCATCATGGAACACGGTCCCGGATTCGCCTGGCCGTTCTTCGTACTCGTCCCGATCTTCTGGGTCCTCGTCATCGGCCTGATCGTCACACTCATCCTCATCCTCAACCGCCGTCGCTGGCGTGAGTCCGGCCCGGCCGGAGGCTCGACGCACAGCGCCGAGGCGACACTGGCCGAGAGGTTCGCCCGCGGGGACATCGACGAGCAGGACTACCGGGCGCGGCTCGAGGTCCTGCGCGCGGCTCGTCCCGATTCGCGACGATGATCGCGCGGAGGTGAGTGAGGTCGACCGGTCGCCCGGGTGAGCAGCGCTCACCCGGGCGATTCACGCGACGAGCGAGAGCTGTGCCTGACCAGTGGCGGACAGCGGTGCGGGCGGCGGGGCGATCGTCGTCGCCAGGGCGGAGAGCTCCAGCTGCAGGGATCCGCGCTGCATGCCCACAGCGGCGAGCATGAGCACCTGCGGGAGGACGAGTCCGAGTACGACGGAGATCGCTTCGATGACCTCGGACGAGGGGTCCTTGAGGCCGCGTTCGACCTCGGACAGGTACTGGGTGGAGACCCCGGATCGCTCGGAGACCTGCGCCAGGGTCAGCCCCAGCTCCGTCCTGCGCAGGCGCAGCACTCGACCGAGAGCTTCGCGCAGCAGGGGCGGCTGGTCGATGTCCATGCAGCGAGCATAGGAGACAGGAGTCGCTGGGGCGAGAGTTTCTGCTCAGAGCAGACGAACCCGAGCACCGCCTCGGCGAGGAGACGGCGAGAACGATGACGCGATGGTTCATCGAGCACACGAACATAGGTTAGCCTGTCCTATGCACAGGGAAGCGAACGTGCTTCCCCCTACGAAAGGCACCAATGACACTTCCACTCGTGCGCCGCACCGCCGCAGCAGGCACCGTCCTCGCGCTCGCCCTCTCCATGGGCGCCTGCAGTCAGGACACGTCCGCCCCTGAGGCGTCCGGCGACCCGAACTTCGAACCGGTGACGATCGAGCACGCCCTGGGCGAAGCCGTCATCGAAGAGGAACCCGAGCGCGTCGTCACCCTGGGGCAGGGGTCGACCGAGACCGCCATCGCCCTGGGCAAGACCCCGGTCGGGATGGAGTCCTACCCGTGGGGCAGCGATGACACCGGCTACCTGCCGTGGGTCCACGAGGCCGTGACGAAGGCCGGCGACGAACTGCCCGTGCAGTTCCAGGGCGCCACCGAGCTCGACGTCGAGAAGATCGCCGAGCTCGATCCCGACGTCATCCTCGCCCCGTGGTCGGGCATCACCGCCGAGCAGTACAAGCAGCTCGACGCGATCGCACCGACCGTCGCCTACCCCGAGCAGCCGTGGACGATCGAATGGGATGAGCAGATCACGACGATCGGGAAGGCGCTCGGCCACGAGGCGGAATCCCAGGATCTCGTCGAGGACATCGAGAAGCAGTTCGCCGAGGCGAAGCGGCCCGAATACGAGGGCCTGACCTTCTCCTACATCTACAACAACGGGCCGGGCACTCTCGGCGTCTTCTACCCCGACGAGCAGCGCGTCGCGATGGTCTCCGCGCTCGGCCTGACACCGGACCCGGTCATCGAGACGCTGAAGAAGGACTACGACGAGCCGGGCACCGACTCCGCGCTCATCGGTCTGGAGAACGCCGACAAACTGGGGGATTCGGACCTCATCTTCACCTTCTACTCGGACGCCGCGAGCCGGAAGGAGATCGAGTCCCAGAGCGTGTACTCGAACATCCCGGCGATCAAGGCGGGCGCGACGGTCATCCCCGAGGACCAGTCATTCGTCACCGGGTCGTCGATCATCAATCCGCTCACCGTGCCATGGGCACTCGAACGCTACGTCCCGATGATCGACGAGGCGGTCGAGAAGGCGAAGAAGCAGTAGCGAAGAAGCATCGGCGGGCATCGCCGAGGTGGGGGCTGGGTGCGCTCAGTCGAGCGCGCTCAGCTCCTTCCACTCGTCCCACTCGTAGACCCAGTCGGAGATGTCGCTGGCCTCGGTGGACAGGTCGACCGAGGAGCCCTTGATGACGACCGGGTCGCCGTAGATGGCGGTGTCGTAGTACTCCTTGGCACGCGCGGTGCTGAGGTTGATGCAGCCGTGGGAGACGTTCCGCGACCCCTGCGCTCCCGTCGACCAGGGCGCGGCGTGGACGAACTCGCCGTTGTTGTGGATGCGCACCGCCCATTGGGTCGGAGTCTCGTAGTCCCAGCGCTCCGAGGTCATCGTGTAGTTCGCGTGCTTGGACATGACGACGTGGATGCCGTTGTACGACGGCGCCTGCGGGGAGCCGAGCGATGTCGGGAAGTTCATGATCTCCTTGCCCTCGCGGGTGACGATCATGCGGTGCGTCTTGGCGCTGGCCTCGACGATCTGCTCGCGGCCGATCTCGAAGTCGATCGTCAGGTCGTTCTCGCCGACCCGGTTCCTCGCGGTCGGCACGTCCTTGAGCGGCGCGTCGACGGAGACCTTGGAATGGGCCGGCCAGTACTCCTTGGGCCGGAAGTGCAGGCGCGACTGCGGGTCGTCGGGCAGCCAGGCCCACGAGCCCTCGACCTCGCGCTCGTTGCCGTCCTCATCGGTGACCTCGACGGAGAGGCGTCGCTCGACGTCGTCGCGGTACTTCTTCGCCACCGTCGATCCGAAGGTGAGGATGATGGGGGCGGCGACACCGACCGTCTGGTCGTCGGAGAGGACGGTGCGCACCGCCATCGCCGAGGCGTCGGTGCCCTTGACCTTGACCGTCGAGGTGAAGTCGTGCTCCTTCCCGTCAGGCGTCGTGGCCGTGGCCGTGAGTTCATAGGTGCTGTCGGCGACGAGGTCGTACTCGGAGACCCAGCTCGTCGATTCGGCGGGAGCGGTGACGACAGCCGCCTCGGCGTCCTCGGCCGCGGCGTCCTCCGCGGCGGGAGCCGTCGCCTCGGTGTCCTTGCTCTCGGACTTCGGGGTGGCGGTGCCTCCTGCGGTGGCCTCGCCGTCCTCGGCGTCGAGCTCGGTGCCGGACCCGTCGAAGAACACCCCGGGATCGATGCCCATCCGGGGATGGTCGGGATCGGTGAGGCTGATGTCGGTGAGCGTCGCCCCGTCGACGCTCAGGCTGACCCGCTTTCCGGACTTGAGATCGACCTCGGCGCCCGATTCGACCACGTCTCCGGACCCGGCGGCCGAGGCGGTGCTCGTCGGAGTCGCTGTCGACTCCGCGTCTTCGGTCGACTCCTGGTCGTCGGCTTCCTTCGACTCGGGCTCCGCGACATCGTCGATGCGGAAGACCGGTGCGGGAGAGGCCTGCTCGGTCGCCGCGTCCTTGCGGGTCGAGTCAGGGCTGGAGTCGGAGGGGGTGCACGCGGCCAGAAGCGCCACTGCGGACAGGGCAGCAGCCGCCCCGCGGAATCTCATGGATGACAATACCGGGATCCTCGTTCGAACAGAGAAAGGAGAACTTCATTCCATCGTAATGAACGCTCATGACGCGGGTAGTCAGGAATGGTCGGAGGAAACTGTCCGGTGACCCCGAATTCACCGCTCACGTCCGCTGTGACCTGGGGAGAGACCATCGCGGCGATGTTGTTGAATTGTGACCTGAGAATGAAGGACTCCCCGTGCACCCGCCAGAGCTCGCTTACCCTTGCTGCCTTCCGGCCCTGGGGGAGTTCACAAGATGACGCCGCACGGGGAGCCGTCGACGAGTCTAGTCGAGAAGGCCGGTCGGACACAAAACGGAAGCACCGCACACCGCCGCGGGCGCGCCCGCGGTCCCTCACCTCGGCGAGGCCCCGGCCCCAGTCCCTCACGTCGCGACGTCCGGGCTCCCGGCCGCGCCCACGGCCCCTCACCTCGGCGACGTCGAAGCACCTCGGCGTCACACCGTTATGCCCTCGTGACTGTGTCCCCTCTCCATTCGACACGACAGCTGTATAGGGTGGGACCACTCATCCCCGCTCCCCACGAGGAACCATGAACGTCTTCCGCCGCGTCATCCTGCCCATCGCCTTCCTCGTCGTGCTCGTCGTCATCGCCGCGCTCCTCGCCTGGATCGCCTTCAAGCCCGCGGACAGCGACTCCTTCGACGATCTCGACGCCACCGGGACCCCCGGTGCCGCGGTGATCATGGCCGAGCGCGGCAGCATCGCGAACACCCTCGAGCTCACCGGCACGATCGCCGTCGACGCTCCGACCGCGGTCAAGGCCAAGCACGATGGCACGGTCAACCACTTCTTCGCCGAACCCGGCGACGAGGTGCTCGAAGGCGCGAAGCTCTTCCAGGTCGTCTCCGACTCCGCCGCCGAGGCGCCTGCCGGTGCCGACGAGGCGGACGCGGACGCGGAATCCGGCGGCGTGGACCCCGGAGCCGCCCCACGGCCCCGCTACCACACGGTCGTGGCACCGGCCGACGGCACGGTCGGCGACCTCCGGGTCGAACTCGGAGACGTCGTGTCCGCCGACACCGAGGTGACCGAGCTGCTCAAGCGCTCGTTCACGGCGCAGGCCGCCATCGAGCCCGCCGACCTCTACCGGATCCCCGAACTGCCGAAGACCGCCCGGATCACGATCACCGACGGGCCCAAGCCCTTCGACTGCGAGAAGCTGCGCCTCGACCAGGGCCACGGTTCCGTCTCCGACACCCCCGCCGACGCTCCCGCCGAGGGTGAGGAACCGCCCGCACCCGCCGAGGGCGGTGGGGACTCGGCCGATGGGCCGCAGCTGACCTGCACGATCCCCTCGGAGGTGACGGTCTACAACAACCTCGCGCTGACCATGGAGGTCGATGCGGGATCCGTCGAGGACGCCATCGTCGTTCCCGTCACCGCGGTGCGCGGTCTCACCGGGTCGGGCACGGTGTGGGTCATCGACGAGACGGGGGCATCGAGCGAGCGCGAGATCGAGGTCGGACTCAACGACGGTTCGATGGTCGAGGTGAAGAAGGGCCTGGAGGAGGGCGAGGAGATCGAGGAGTTCGTCCCCGGCACCGAGCCCGAGGACGCGGAGATGGACGCCGAGGGCGACATGGGCGTCGGGTACGTCGAAGGCGGCGGGTTCTGAGCATGGAGACGCTCCTGTCCCTGCGTCACGTCTCCCGGTCCGTGCCGATCGGCGAAGGGCGCATCCTCACGATCCTCGCCGACATCAACCTCGAGGTCGGTGCCGGTGAGCACATCGGCATCGTCGGGCGCTCCGGCACCGGGAAATCGACCCTGCTCAACATCCTCGGCCTCCTCGATGCGCCGACGACCGGTGAGATGGACTTCGACGGCACCCCCGTGCAGCAGATCCCGCGGAGCACGGCCGCGCGGATCCGCGGACGCCAGATCGGCTTCGTGTTCCAGCAGTTCAACCTCCTGCCGGGACGCACGGCGCTCGAGAACGTCGAGGCGCCCCTCATGTACGGATCGGGCCGGGAGTTCCGCGATCGGAGGCAGCTGGCGACCGAGATGCTCGATCGACTGGGCCTCGGTGACCGTCTGGACATGAAGCCCAACCGGCTCTCCGGCGGTGAGCAGCAGCGCGTGGCGATCGCGCGGGCGCTCGTGCGCATCCCGCGACTGGTGCTCGCCGACGAGCCCACCGGAGCCCTCGACGTCGAGACGGGCCAGCAGGTGATGGGCATCCTCGACGGGATCACCCGCGAGTCCGGGAGCGCGCTCATCACCATCACCCACGACCTCAGCATCGCCAACATGGCCTCGCGCCGGTTCTCCCTCCACCGGGGTGAGCTGCACCCGATCACCGCAGGGGTCACCCCCGAGGTGCTCGCGGCCATCGCCCCTCCCGCCGAGGCGGCTGCGGGAGATCGCTCATGATCACCGGGTTCCTCGCCTCCATCGTCGAGGCCTGGCAGGAGCTGCGCGTGCACAAGGTGCGCGTCCTCATGTCGCTCATCGGAGTCGGTGTCGCCGTCTGCGCACTGACCCTGGTCGTCGGGTTCGGGGACATGATGAAGAAGGGCCTGACCGATGAGTTCGAGAAGCAGGGCGGTCGCGACACCACGTACACCTTCTCCATCCTCAGCCAGGACGGAACCGTCACCGAGTCCGACGCGGTGAGGATCCGATCCGCCCTCGAGACCACCACCGAACGATTCGGCATCTCCTACTACTCCGCGTATGGGCAGAACGAGGCGTCCCTGCCGGGGCCGACGGGCACGATCGATGCCTCGATGCTCGTCGTCGATCCCAGCTTCGACGTCATGCGCAGGCTCGAACCGGATCACGGGCGCTGGTTCACGGAAGCCGACCGGGAGAACCTGTCACCGCCGGTAGTCGCGGAGACGATCGTCCTCGACGAATACGGAATCGACCCGGCACAGCTTCCCGCGACGATCGAGCTGCCGGGCCCCGGCAGCCTCAAGGGCACCGTCATCGGTGCCGTCGAATCGCCGGCCTACGCCGAATTCGGCAGCATCTACGTGCTCAGCGAGCACGCGTCCCGGTTCGGCTCGGGGATCACGAGTCCCACCGACTTCGAGATGTGGCTGCCCCCGGAGTCGGCCTCCGAGCTCGGCGCGCAGGTGACGAACGACCTCGAACGGCAGCTGCCCGACGCGGACGTCGAGTCCTTCCGATCCGACTTCGCCGCCGACATGGGGGAGAGCCTGGGACCGGTGCAGAACGTCCTGCTCGTCATCAGCGTCCTCATCCTCTTCATGGGCATGCTCGGGCTGCTCAACATCTCGCTCGTGACGATCCAGCAGCGGATCCGGGAGATCGGCATCCGCCGGTCGTTCGGGGCGACGAGTGCGCGGATCTTCTTCTCGGTGATGATGGAGAGCGTCGTCGCGACCACCGTCGCCGGTGCCGTCGGGGTGCTCATCGCCGTCCTCGTCCTCAAGGCCCCGTTCGTCTTGTCGGTGGTGTTCGAGGGGATGAGCACACCGCCCCAGGTTCCGTTCATCGCGGTGATCGTCGGCCTGCTCGTCTCGATCGGGGTCGGGGCGCTGGCCGGTCTGGTCCCGGCGATCGTCGCGACCCGGGTGAGGATCATCGACGCCATCCGGGCCTGAGGCGGCAGGCACCGGCCCGCCGAACTGCTCCGGGGTCGGTTGCGTCCCGTTCAGACCCCGCGTCCTCCGTGGTCCGCCGCCGACTTCCGCCCAGGTCGTCGGACGCCGCGTCCTCCGAGGGCCGCCTGCTTCCGCTCAGGTCGCCGGCCGCCGCGCCTTCTCCAGGAGCACATCGCGTTCGCGTTCGTTCGTCGCGAGCCGCGCGGCTCGATCGAATTCGGCCCGGGCCTCCTCGAGGCGCCCCAGGCGGGAGAGGAGCTCACCGCGCACGCTGGGGATGAGGTGGAGCTTCGCGAGGACGCCCGAGGCGGCGAGCTCGTCGACGAGGCGCAGACCCGCATCGGGACTGTCGGCCTCGGCGACGGCGATCGCGCGGTTGAGGTCCGTGATCGGAGAGGGGGCGGCCCGGCCGAGATCGGCGTAGAGGGCGGCGATCCTCGTCCAGTCCGTCGAGTCGACGCTCGTCGCCGCCGCGTGGACGGCCGCGATCTGCGCCTGGATCGTGTAGGCGCCGCGTGCCTCCCGCAGCGTCAGTGCAGTGCGCAGCGACCGCTCGCCGAGGCGGATGATCGACCGGTCCCACCGGGACCTGTCCTGGTCGCCGAGGAGGATCGGTCGGCCGTCCGCGCGGACCCGAGAGGGAAAGCGGGAAGCGGTGAGGGCCATCAGTGCGACGAGCCCATGGACCTCGGGCTCCCTGGGCATGAGAGCGGCGGTCACGCGGGTCAGCCGCAGCGCGTCCATGGCCAGTTCGGGCCGCATCCAGTCGGGACCCGAGGTCGCGACATGGCCTTCGGAGAACAGGAGATAGAGGACCCCGAGGACCCCGGCCAGCCGTTGGGAGCGCTCGTTCGCGGGTGGGAGCTCGAAGGGGACGCCGGCGGCAGCGAGCTTCTTCTTCGCCCGGACGATCCGCTGCTGCACGGTTGACACAGGGACGAGGAACGCCCGGGCGATCTGCTCGCTCGTGAGGCCGCCGACGACCCGGAGGGTGAGGGCCAGCTGCGCTTCCCGATTGAGGACCGGATGGCAGGAGATGAAGACGAGGCGCAGGACGTCGTCGTCGATGACGTCCGGATCCCACGGCAGTTCGTCGGCGGTGGACTTCTGGGAGATCTCGAGTTCCGAGGTGATCATCGCCACCCGTTCGTCGAGGCGCTCCCGGCGCCGCCACGAGTCGATCGCTCGTCGTTTGGCGACTGTGGTCAGCCATGCCGCCGGATTCGACGGGACCCCGGATTCCGGCCATTGGCAGAGCGCGTCGGTGACGGCCTCCTGCGCCAGGTCCTCGGCGAGGCCGAAGTCGCCGACATAGCGGCTCAGTGCGGCGATGATCTTCGCGGCCTCGATCCGCCACGTCGCCTCGACGGTCCGGCGCACCGCCTCGGCGTCGGGGCGCTGGGGTGAGGTGTCCGGAGCTGGTGCAGGGTGCGGTGGAACCGCCTCGGCGTCGGCCGAGAGCCCGACAGCCGGATCCTGGCTGCCGGGCTCACCTTGAGAGGGAGGGGTCAATTGCCCGCGAGCTTCCCTTCGGCGATCCATTCCTGTTCCTTCTGGATCCACTCGTTGTCCTGGGGGAAGTCCTCGGGGCCGGTGACCCTGCGGACCTCGATCTGGGATCCGGGTCCCAGCGGTGCCCGCTTGGCCCATTCGATCGCCTCCTCCTTGGAGGACACGTCGACGATCCAGAATCCGTTGAAGAGCTCACGGAGCTCACCGTAGGGGCCGTCGGTGACGACCGGATCGTCCTCGCTGAAGTCGACGACGGCGCCTTCGGAGGCGTCGGAGAGCCCCGCACCGTCGGCGAGGACTCCGGCGTTGACCATCGACTCGTTGTATTTGCCCATGGCGGCGATGACCTCGTCGAAGTCGAGCTGTTCGTACGAATCCACTGCGGCCTGGTCGACTGCGCGCATGATGAGCATGTATTTCATGATGACTCCTGTGTCGTATCGGTGGGCGAAGGCCTCGGTCGAGACCCTCTCATGCACTACATCGAACAAGACTATTCCGGATCGACACATCGGAGAGGAAAACTCGGAAAAGTTTCGACGAGGATCAGTTTCGGCATCTCGGCGCGGCAGTGTCGCGGAGCCGTGCCGCTTCGGAGCAACGGCGCCGAGGGCGTCTCGGGGCAGAGGAATCTCGACGCAGCAGAGCGAGGCGGGCTGGAGCAGACGCCTTGGCGGACAGGGGTTGCGCTCAGAAGTGTGGAGTGGTTCACACTCCGACGTCCGGATTTCACATTGCGGTCGCAGGACAGGTAGGCTGATCTGCGGAGGATTCGCCTAGTGGCCTATGGCGCTCGCCTGGAACGCGGGTTGGGTTAACGCCCTCAGGGGTTCGAATCCCCTATCCTCCGCCACATGAAGGAGCCCCTCACCTCGAGCGATTCGGGTGAGGGGCTCCTTCGGTACCTGGCGTGGAACTCCCACTCACGGGGCTGCGGACATGGTGCGGGAGACCCGCTCCCAGGGTTAGCGGACATGGTGCGGGGGACCCACGCGCGGGGGACATCAGGGCCGGTGCCTCGATTCATCGAGCGCTTCAGCGCAGCGACCGGTCATGACCCAGGACGAAGCAGTTGAAAGTGCGCGATACCCCAGATTGGGATCGAATCTCGTGCCCTTTTCGATCCCGGGGCGGGGTATCGCGCGATTTCAACTACCTCACAGGCCTCCTCAGCCCACTCATCGGGGCCCCTGGATAGAACTCCTCGGCGCTTCTCCGCTGCAAGTGGAGCTCACGGCCCGGCAGGTGAAGACAACGCTCCTTTTGAAGGCCGTCTGGCGTTCGGAAGGAGCGCCGTCGTGCCCTGGCTGCGTCGGAACTCGCCTGAGAGCCCTTCGACCGCCGGTGCGTGAACGTTCTCTGCCGTGCTAACCGAGAACTCAGCTCAGTGCGTCGAGCAGTGCCTTGGTGAAGGCATCCAGGTCACCGGGATTGCGGGACGTGATGAGGTTGCCGTCGACGACGACCTCGGAATCGACCCAGTCGGCACCGGCGTTGCGGAGGTCGGTCTGCAGGGACTTGTACGAGGTCATCGTCCGTCCCCTGACGACGTCCGCCTCGGCGAGGATCCACGGCCCGTGGCAGATAGCGGCGACGGTCTTGTTCGCGGCGAAGAAGTCCTTGACCAGCGCCACGGCGTTCTCGTCGAGACGCAGGGAGTCCGCATTGAGGGTTCCGCCGGGCAGGACGAGGGCATCGTAGTCGCCGGCCTTCGCCTGGGAGACCGGGAGGTCGACATCGAAGACATCGGCGTGCTGCCAATCGCCGTTCATCGCCTGGAGCGTGCCTTCCGACGGTGAGATCAGGGTCGTCGAGGCGCCGGCCTTCTCCAGTGCTTCGCGCGGCTTGGTCAGCTCGACCTGTTCGACTCCCTTGGTGAGCACGAGGGCGACCTTCTTGTCGGAGACTGCCATGCTTCCTCCTTCTCAGTGGGTGCAGCTGTCGTCCAGCACAGCACGGGAGCCCCCGGCAAAATTCCGACGGACCACGGCACCCGTTGCATCACCGACGCCGCCGCCCGGCTCGTCGCCGACCGGACGAGTCCGTCCGGCTCAGCCCAAGGCCGGCCCGGACGAGTCCGACCCGCGCAGCCCAAGGCCGGCCCGGACGAGTCCGTCCGGCTCAGCCCAAGGCCGGCCCGGACGAGTCCGTCCGGCTCAGCCCACTGCCTTGCGGACGAGTTCGCGGAGGCGCGCGCTGACGGCATCCGTCATGTCGACGACCGCGAACGACACCGGCCACATGTCACCGTCGTCGAGGTGCGCGAGGTCCTCGAACGAGACGGCGCCGTAGCGGGTGTCGAACTTCTCCGCGGGCTGATAGAAGACCACCACCTTGCCGTCCCGGGCGTAGGCGGGGAAGCCGTACATCGTCTTCGGGTTGAGGTCCGGGGCCTCTTCGGTGACGATCTTGTGCAGTTCGATGGCGACGGCCTGGTCCGTGCCGCTGAGGGAGTCGATCGCCTTGACGCAGGCCTCGAGCTCCCGGGCGAGCTTGGCCGCGCCCTTGAGGCCCTTCGTCGAGCGCAGCTCCTCGGCCCGCTGTCTCATCGCAGCGCGTTCCTCGGCGCTGAATCCGGTGGTGGTGTCTGACATGGCGCTTCTCCTCGAATTCCTCGATCATCTCAACAGTCTCGACTGCCGGGGGAACCGGGTCCGGGCTCAATCGGAACCGGACCTCGACGGTCGGGACAGTGTCACGACTCTCGTCGTGAAGTGGTCATGACCAGGTTATGTCTGGAGGGGCGACGAGAACTTCTCGATTCCTGCTCGATTCGAGGCGACTTCGCACCGGCTCAGCGGTGAGCCCGCGCGGGCTGAGCGGCGTCAGCCGCCGAGGTCGAGGTCCTTCTCGTCGATGCCGGGGAACATCACCTCGTATTCGATCATGGCGTCCTTGTGATCGACGAGTTCGACGGTGCCGAAGTACGTCATGTCCTCGGCGACGACATCGCATGACTCGAACCCCTCCCAGTTCCTCACCTCCATGTCCTGGTCGCACTTGGCCTCCTTGACCTTGAGGCCGAACTTGTTCGCGAACAGGTCGACGAGGTCTGCCTCGAGAGCCGCCGCAGGGATGCTGCCGTTGCCGTCGGCGTCGACGTCGATCGACGCATCGCTGGCCCAAGAGCGGGTCTTCGCCTTGTCCGCCCACAGATCGTCGGGGTCGCCTCCTGAATCGGGTGAGGCCCCATCGGCGTCCGCGCCCTGCTCCTCCGGGGTCGAGCCCGCCCCCGACTCGGCATGGGGATCGTGGGGCGACGAGCCGGCGTCGGATTCCGCGCCGGCATCCCCCGGCGTGGGAGCGGGCGACCGGGTCTCGCGGGCGTTCGAGGCGTCCTCGCCGCCGGCCTGACCCCACGACGTTCCGCACCCGCCGAGCGTGAGTGCGGCCGCGATCGCGACGATGGCTGTGGTCCTGCTTCCGACGAGCATGGGCTCTCCTTCTGATTCCGTACTGACTGTGATTCCAGCATCTCAGCGGCTCAGGACCGCGAACGGCGAAACGCGTGCGCATATTGCGACGCCTGTGTCCGTTCGGCCACATGCCGCTTACTCCCGCGCTTCTCCCCGGTCTCCACGACCGCCCATCCGGTCCGCCCCGGCAGCTGCGACGAATGCCGGCAGCCGCGACGAACTGTGTGGACTTCGTTCGGTCCTCGGACGCTGAGACCGCACGAACGTCACCGAGGTTGTCGGTCGCACCCGGGGCGCGCCATCGTCACGGCCCCGACTGCTGAGTGTTCGCCGTGGAAGCGCACGTCGTCCGCCGCCGAGGCGGGGCCGAGGAATATTCTGAGGAAAAGTTCCGCCGAGGATGTCGAAACTCTCGTCGCGGCTCCGTCCCAGGGGTGTCAGCGACAGACACCGGCCGAGCCCGAGCGGGCCGGCCCTCACGAATAGGAGACGATCATGACCAAGTACCTCATGCTCAAGCACTACCGCGGCGCCCCCATGCCCGAGGGCTTCGTCCCGATGGATCAGTGGAGCCCCGAGGAGGTCACCGCGCACGTGCAGTACATGAACGACTTCGCCGACAGGCTCAAGGAGAGCGGGGAATTCGTCGACGCGCAGGCGCTCGCCCCCGAGGGCACCTTCGTCCGCTTCGACGGAGAGGGCAAGCCGCCGGTCACCGACGGCCCGTTCCCGGAGACGAAGGATCTCATCGCGGGATGGATGGCGATCGACGTCGACACCTACGAGCGTGCGCTCGAGCTCGCCGCGGAGCTCTCCGCCGCCCCCGGAAAGGACGGGAAGCCGATCCACGAATGGCTCGAACTGCGGCCGTTCCTCGAGGCCCCGCCCAACGTCACGAACTGACCGAATCGCGCGAACTGACCGGCACCGTTGTGGACGTCCACCAGCCGACGACGACCGGAGCGCCCCGACCGGCGCACGCCGGCCAGTGCACTTCGACCAGTGAGCATCGAATGATCGACGACGAGCAGCTGCGCGACCTCGTTCCCGCAGTCATCAGCATCCTCTGCCGCCGAGGCGCCGACTTCTCGACGGCGGAGGATGCTGTCCAGGAGGCGCTCGTCGAATCGCTCACCGCCTGGACGCACGACCTACCCCGTGACCCCAAGGGCTGGCTGGTCACCGTCGCCTGGCGGAAGTTCCTCGACCTCGTCCGGTCGGAGACGGCCCGTGCGAAACGGGAGGAGCGCAGCGGACTCCTCGCCGAGGCGGGACCCGCGCCGGCCGCGGAGGACGACACCCTCCAGCTCTACTTCCTCTGCGCGCACCCGGCACTGAGCCCCTCCTCGGCGATCGCCCTGACCCTGCGCGCGGTGGGCGGGCTGACCACCCGGCAGATCGCCGAGGCCTATCTCGTCCCCGAGGCGACGATGGCCCAGCGCATCAGCAGGGCCAAGCGCACCCTGTCGGGCAGGCGCCTCAACCGGGGCGGCGATCTCGGCTCCGTCCTCCGGGTGCTCTACCTCGTGTTCAACGAGGGGTATTCGGGCGATATCGACCTTGCCGCCGAGGCGATCCGCCTGACCCGGCAGCTGCGGCAGATGGCGAACCACGCCGAGGTGGCGGGACTGCTCGCCCTCATGCTCATCCATCACGCGCGCCGGCCCGCCCGGTTCGCCGTCGACGGACGACTGATCCCACTGGCCGAGCAGGACCGCTCCCTGTGGGACACCGTGAAGATCGCCGAGGGGGTGGCGATCCTGCAGTCCGCGCTCGCCCGGGACGACCTCGGCGAGTTCCAGGCCCAGGCGGCGATCGCGGCCCTGCACGCCGACGCCCCCTGCGTCGAGGAGACGGACTGGACGCAGATCGTCGAATGGTACGACGAGCTCCTGGCCCTCACCGACTCCCCGGTGGTCAGACTCAATCGAGCCGTCGCCGTCGGGGAGGCCGACGGCCCTCTGACCGGGCTCGCCGAGCTCGCGGACCTCGATGGGAACCTGCCGCGGTACTGCGCCGCCGAGGCGCACCTGCGGGAGAGGGCGGGCGACGTCGAGGCCGCCGCGCGGCTCTACGTCCGGGCCGCCGACAAGGCGACGAACTCAGCCGAGCGCCATCATCTCATGCGCCAGGCCGCCCGCCTCAACAGCTGCCGCAGTAGGATCGACACACCGCCGGATCACTGACAGGAAGCTCGACTCATGGCAACGACCACCGCGAATGACCCGAAGAACGCCACCGTCGCCGGAGTGATGGCCGCGCTCGCCGCACTCGAGGACCCGAAGGCCCGGGCGATCAACGAGCGGCACGGCGACGAACACGGGGTGAACCTCACCAAGCTGCGCGCGCTCGCCAAGGAGCTGAAGAAGAACGACGACCTCGCCGTCGAGCTGTGGGCCACCGGGGACACCGCCGCCCAGCTCGTCGCCGCGCTCATCATGCGCCCGCGCGCCCACGACGCGGACCGCCTCGATGCCATGCTCAGGGAGGCCCGGGGCCCGAAGGCCCAGGCGTGGCTCGTCAACTACATCGTCAAGAAGTCGCCTCACGCCGAGGCGCTCAGGGAGAGGTGGATGGACGACCCCGATCCCGTCGTCGCCTCAGCCGGGTGGGTGCTCACGAGCGAGCGCGTGAACAGGAAGCCCGAGGGCCTCGATCTGCCCGGCCTGCTCGATGTCATCGACGCCCAGTTGAAGGACGCGCCCGAGCGGCTGCAGTGGGCGATGAACGAGACGCTGGCCTACATCGGCATCGAGAACCCGGACCTGCGTGAGCGGGCGCTGGCGATCGGGGAGCGGCTCGGGGTGCTCAAGGACTATCCGACTCCACCCGGCTGCACGTCTCCGTTCGCCCCGATCTGGATCACGGAGATCGTTCGCCGCAACGAACAGCAGTGAGCGGGGCTAATCGCCCGCCAGCTCCCGCAGCGCCCGCACATGGCTCTCGAGACGCCGACGTCCCTCCGCGGTGATCGAGACCCAGGTGCGGGGACGCTTGCCCACATATCCCTTCCGCACGGCGACGAGGCCGGCGGACTCGAGGGTGGAGATGTGCCTCGAGAGCACGGAGTCGGAGACCCCGAGCGAGTCCCGCAGGAGCTTGAACTCCGCCCGGTCCCGGTTCCTCAGGCTCGCCACCAGCCCGAGCCGAGTGGGATTGCCCAGCTCGGTCTCGAGGCGTGCGAGGGAATCGCCGAGGTGGGGCAGCGTCTGCTCCTCGCGTGCGCCGGTCTGGGTGCCCCCGGCCGCCTCGGGGTCGATCGCGCTCACCGGCGCAGGCCCACGAGGGCGAGGACCGGAGCGGCGACCCAGATGAGCGCCGCTGCGCCGAACGGCAGCCAGGATCCCGGAGCGAAGGAATCCCCGAGCGCCCCGACGAGGAACGCGAGGACCACGATCGGCAACCAGGTGGCGAGCAGGAACGTCGACCGGGAGCTCCAGCTCAGAGCCGTGACGAGGTAGACGACCAGCGCCGGGACCAGCCACGCGAGTCCGGCGCCGAGGATGAGGAGGCCCGAGGTCGAGTCCTCGACGACGCCGATCCCGATGAGCCCCACCGAGAGACCGGCGCTGAGGACGAAGAGCATCGTGACCAGTGGCCACGAGTCATGGACTCGGGCTCGGGACCGGGCCGAGTCGATGTGGGAGAGGAGATCCGCGGCTTCCTGCGGAGTGGGCGTGGTCATGGCGACTCCTTCATCGGTGGAAGTACCGCTCAATCTAGCAAATACTTTCCAAAGTGGAAAGGGCCGGCGTCCTCGACTCCCGATTAGAGTGGAGTGACGGCAGGAGGCGACAGCGAAGGGGGAGTCCATGGCAGTCATCGTCGATCCGCTCCGGGGCCGGCAGCGACCCGGTCCCAGCCACTCGGATGCCGAGATCGTCGACGTCCTCACAGGGCTGGCGCCGGCCACGAGCACCGCCGGTTCCGGGCCCCCGATGCACCGCGCGGTGCCCGTCTCCGGGTGGGCGGTGCTCACCGGAGCCGGGATGAGCACGGATTCCGGGATCCCCGACTACCGCGGGCCCGACGCCCAGCCGCGCAGGCCGATGACGATCCAGACGTTCCTCTCCCACCCCGCGCAGCGCGCCCGCTACTGGGCGCGATCGTGGGTCGGCTGGCCGCGGATGCTCCGCTCCCGCCCGAACGCCGGCCACCTCGCGCTCGCCCGCCTGCCCGTCACCGGGATCATCACCCAGAACGTCGACGGCCTGCACCAGTCCGCCGCCGCGGCGGTGACGGGTGCCTCGCCCGTCGTCGACCTCCACGGAAGCCTCGACCGCGTCATCTGCCTCGACTGCCGCACCCTCTACGACCGCGACTGGGTGCAGGAGCGGCTGACCGCGGCCAACCCCGGCTTCGTCGAGACCGCCGGCCTCGACACGATCGACCCCGAGACTGCGCCGGACGGCGACGTCGAGCTCGAGGAGACGGCCCACTTCAGGGTCGTCGACTGCCCGCGCTGCGGCGGCATCCTCAAACCCGATGTCGTGTACTTCGGCGACTCGGTGCCCGCGGCCAGGGTGGCGGAGGCCAACCGGATCGCCGAGGCGGCTTGCGGTCTCGTGGTCCTCGGCAGTTCGCTCGCGGTGCTCTCCGGGCTGCGGTTCGTCCGTACGGCGGTCAAGGAGGGCAAGCCGGTCGTCATCGTCACCGACGGTCCGACGCGGGGCGATGACCTCGCCGACTACCGGTCCGTCTCCCGCGTCGCGGACGTCGTCGAGCTCTGGGCGGACCGGGTCGGATCCGCCGGCGCACTCAGACGAATCCAAGACGACAATGAGAAGATCCGCATATGAGCAGCTTGGCACGAACAGAACGATTGCGCCTGGTCTCCGCGGCTCGCCGAGCCGGTGAGGACGCCCCCACACTCTGCGCCGGCTGGACCACCCGTGATCTGGCGACTCACCTCGTCATCCGCGAACGCCATCCCGTCGCCGCCCTCGGGATCTTCTCCGACGCCTTCTCCGAGAAGAGGGAGGACCAGGAGCAGGCCTATGCGTCGATGCCGTACTCGACGCTCCTCGGCCTCGTCGCTTCACCGCCGCGGTGGAATCCCGGCGCCTGGCCCGGGGTGCAGAAGCTCATGAACACGACCGAGTTCCTCGTCCACCACGAGGACATCCGGCGGGCCGAGGACGAGTGGTTCCCCAGGCGTCTCTCCGTCGCGGAGAACCGGGACGTGTGGTCCCAGTGCCGGCTGGCGCTCGTTCCCTTCGCCGCGAAGTCCCCGACCCGGATCGAGATCGTCAGCCCCGGGTTCGGCACGCTCAGCGCCGGGGGAGGTCGCCGAGGCGATGGCCGCGGACCCGCGGCCACGGTCGTCACCGGCGAACCGGTGGAGATCCTCCTCTACCTCATGGGCCGGCGCTCGCACGCCCTCGTCGACGTCAGGCAGGACGGCTGACTCCGCGGTTCCGTGGGGAAAACCCCAACCGGATGGAGGGTTAAGGGCATTCTCGCGCCGCTGCGCGGTTCCTAGGCTGGTGTCAACAGCTCGCGCATGGGTGCGAGCGCACCCCTCGAAAGGAACCACGATGAACCAGCGCCATGACCAGCAGGCCCCCTATTCCCACGACGCGCGGCTCGCCGGTGACAGCCGGCAGTTCGGAGACGACCAGCAGTTCCGGTACGACCAGCAGATCCACAGCGAACCGCTCCCGCCCCGCTCCCATCCCGCGGCCCCGGGCCGAGCCGCCGATGACCCCGGCCGCGTTCTCGGGATCGTCTCGCTCGTCGCCACACTCTCGACCTTCCTCGGATTCTCCGTCCTCGGTCCCATCGTCGGCATCATCACCGGCTGGATGGCGCGCAACAGCTCTCGTCAGGCGGGCTTCGCCGACAACGAGATGGGCAAGTGGGGATTCATCCTCGGCATCGTCTTCGTCTCCCTCGCCGCGCTCGGCGCTCTGCTCGGGATCTCGATCGGTGCCTTCGCCGGCCTGTTCGGCCTGCTCTCCGCCTGAGCTCAGTACCCGACCCAGGCTCCGCGCTCCTGGTCGAGGACTCGGGGGTGGAGCAGGGTCGAGGCCTCGACCCGGTCGACGGACTCCCGAGCCCTATCGGGCGGAAACGTCACCGAGGCGGCGAGCACCTCGGCGGTGGCGAACCTCAGGTCCTCCGGGGCATCCGCGGGCAGGGTGACCGGGGGACCATCCCCGGCATCCGACCCGCGTCCGGCACCTCGGACCCCTCCGGCCCCGGGTGTCGCGAGGAAGTACCCCCAGTCGCCGAAACTCGGGACATCGACATGATAGGGGGTCGTCGCCAGCCCCGCCTCGGCGACGGCCTCCCCGATGCCCCAGTAGGCCTCAGGGGCGAAGTACGGGGACCCGGCCTGGACGACGAGTCGGGCGTCCGGCGCCATCACCTGCCTGATGAGTCCGTAGAACTCGATGCTGTAGAGCTTCGAGGTCGCGACGTCGTCGGGGTCGGGCAGGTCGGCGATGATCGCGTCGTAGGCGACGTGCTCGGTCTCCCGCAGCCACGTGAACGCGTCCGCGGCGATCGTCGTCACCCGCGGATCGGCGAACGACCCGTCATTGAAGTCGGTGAAGAGAGCGGACGTGGTCGCCAGGTCGACGACTCGGGGATCGAGGTCGACGACGGTCACCGACTCGACGTCGGGGTACTTGAGGACCTCGCGCACGGCCAGGCCATCCCCACCGCCGAGGACGAGGACGTTGCCCCGATCCCCACTCATCAGCGGGTGCACGAGCGATTCGTGGTAGCGGTACTCGTCCGCCGAGGCGAACTGCAGGTCGCCGTTGAGGTAGAGCCGGGTGTCGTGGGTCGTGGGATGCCGGGTGAGCACGATCTCCTGATAGTCGGTGCGCTCACTGAGCACGATCGGGTCCCGGTAGAGGCGCTGCCGGGTCGTCATCTCGATGTCGTCGGTGAAGACCCAGACGACGGTGAGGAAGCCGACGATGAGCACGAGGAGGGCCGCGAGAAGCGCCTGGATGCGGAAGCGCAGCTGAGCCCGGAAGAGCCAGAGGACGATGAGGACGCCGACGACGGTGTTGGTGATGCCCACGGCCAGGGCCCCGCGCGGCAGTCCGAGGACCGGCAGCAGGACGAACGGGAAGGCCAGTCCGCCGACGAGCCCTCCGACGTAGTCGGCGGCGAAGAGGTCGGCGACCGCGCTCGATGCCTTCTGCGCGCGGATCCTCTGCACGAGCTCCATGAGCAGGGGGATCTCGGCGCCGATGAGGGCGCCGATGACGAACGCGAGGGCGACCATGGCGACGGTGTAGACGTCGGCGAACGCGAACGCGAGGTAGAGCAGGATGACCGAGAGCCCGCCGATGATGCCCAGCGCCGCCTCGATGAGGGCGAAGGCGAAGGCCGCGAACCCGGTCAGCCGCTTCGTCGCGAGCGAGCCGATGCCCATCGCGAACACCATGACGGCCAGGACGATGGAGGCCTGGACGATGGTATCGCCGAGGAGGTAGGAGCCGAGCGCGACGAGCGCCAGCTCATAGACCATTCCGCAGCTGGCGCAGATGAACACGGCCAGCATGACGAAGAACCGGGCGGGTCCCGGCGCCAGCGGCAGGGACGACGCGGGTGCGGCGGTGGGCTCGGTCCGCGCCCCGGGGATGGTGCTCACATCGGGAGGTGTCGGATCGGAGCTCAAAGGAGGGCGGCGGCCATGATCCCGGCGATGCCGATGTGAGCCGAGGCGTTGACCCACACCTCGGGGTGGAGGCGGTCGGAGTGGACGAGGTCACCGCTCGTGCCGGGGGTCAGGGCATTGATGAGGAGGAAGCTCAGCCCCATGAGGACGATGCCGATGAGGCCGAAGACGAGGGTCGAGATGATGCCCAGGGCGAGGTCATCGGCGCTGGCTCTGATCGCGGCGATGACGATGATCGCCACGGCGAGGAGGTCCGAGGCGACGAGGACCGCCGCGTTCTTCGATCGCTGCTCCCAGAGGAGGACGTGGAGCTTGCCGGGGGTGAGGAGATCGACGACGAAGTACCCGATGAGCATGAGCACCAGGCCGCTGAGTGCGTAGGAGAGGACGATCCCCGATTCGAGGAGGAGTGAGATCAACATGACTGCCTTTCACGGTGCCGATGTGGTGGTTGCGCGATCGTGGTCTTCTGCGGTCACTTCCCGCTGCCCGGGCCACCGCCGCGGAAGCCGGAGCCGTCTCCGTAGTTCGAACCCGAACCGCTCGAGCCGCCGCCGAAGAAGAACGGGAAGAAGAAGAATCCGCCCCCGCCCGAGCGGGAGGTGTTGCAGCCGACATACTCGTAGCCGTCACCTGCGCGTTCGTAGTCGCCCCGGTCAGGGGCGGAGACGTACTTGCCGTCGACGAGGTCGTAGTCCCCGCAGTTCGCCGCGGCCGACGAGCGATTCGAGCAGCTCTGGAAGACGAAGGCGAGGACGACGAGGAGGACGACGATCCCCACGAGCGTGCCGCATCCGAACTTCCGCTTGCGCCTGCCCGAGCCGCTCGCGCCGGATCCGAATCCACCGGAGCTGCCCGGTCCGCCCGGTCCGAAGCCGCCGGAGCCGCCCGGCCCGTTCGATCCGGGTCCGCCTGGTCCGAAGCCGCCGGAACTGCCCGGCCCGTTCGATCCAGGGCCGTTCGGCCCCGGTCCACCTGGTCCGGCGCCCGAGCCGGGGCGGTTCTCCTTGTCGAAGTCGAAAGAGCCTCCACCCATGGAGACGTTCGGTCCGTGGCTCATGATCGCCCGCCATTCATCTCGGTGTCGTCGGAGTCGGCGCGCCCGCCCGTGCACAGCCGACTGGTGCTGTGCACGATCTGCCGGTGCTGGGGGTAGCAGTGCCAGGTCTGCCAGGAGAGCTCCCCGGGACGTCCCGGCCTCGTCGCCAACGCCGTGATCGCGTGCGGGTCCCCGGGGAACCCGACCGCGACGTGGCTCTCGGCGTCGCGGGCACGGCGGAGCACCTCGGCGACGGCGGACCCGAAGCCCCCGGGCACCAGCCGGCGGGTGCAGCGGAACTCGTGCCGCGTGAACCCCGCCCAGTTCCCGTGCGTGACCGAGGTCCGGTCCCACGCGGGGTGGTGGACCGTTCCCTCGGCACCCGCGCCGAGGCAGGCGAAGGTCTCGACGAAGGCGTCGGTCCCGTCCCTGCCGAGGACCACCTGGTGGGAGCTGCCGATGACGTGGAGTTCGAGGCGGAGCGCGACGGAGTCCGCATCCTCAGTGGGGAGGTCGATGAGCTCGCTGGCCAGCGGGGTGAGACGGGGATGGTGCAGCGAGAAGCGCAGCTGATCCGCCGAGGTGTCGGTGAAGCCGATGTCCAGGGCCGGCACCTCGAGGAGCGGGGGAGTGAGCGGGGATGCGTGCATCAGCTGCCGGAGTAGATGGTGAAGGAGCCGACGGGGATGGTCTCTCCCGTGCTCACTTCCCAGCGGCCGTGGTCGAAGCGTTCGAACGCGAGCAGCCGGTGGTCATCGGATTCGTAGTCGACGTAGTCGACCCCGCCGTGCTCGTTGAGGCCGGTGGTGCCCTCGGAGCGGTAGGAGGCGGTGCCGTGCTCGACGAGCCTGTACTCGACGCCGTCGACCGTGATCGTCTTGGCGGTCGGCTCGATGTCGAGCTCGGGTCGGTCACGCCACCTCGAGACCTGGACGTCGGGGTCCTTCTCGACGGTGAGCCACTGCCGTTCGGCGGACTGGTCGGCCTGGTAGAAGTGCTCGGCCCACTCGTAGCCCCCCTCCGAGATGCGCAGCGTGCCGCGGACGAAGTACTTCTCGTTGCCGAACTCGAGGAGGTCGCCGGCCTTGATCTTCATCGGGTCGCCGCCGGTGTTCTGATCCGCGGCGAACGGGTCGGCCGGACGGCGCGGCGCCTGGGACTCGGCGGCGTCCTGCTTCTTCTTGGCCCGCATGCGCATGATGAGCACGGTCACGAGGACGACGATCGCGAACACCGCGATCAGGATGAGGATGTTGTCGAACACGTCTGCCTTCTTCGCTTCGGCTGTCGGCGGATGCCACCCTCACCTTAACCGCTCGATCGCCGGATTTCTGCAGTTCAGATGCTCGAACCCGGACATTGCGACCGTTCTGTGACGCCCATTGGGGCGCCGAGGTGGGTTCAGGGGCGCGGTCCGGGCTCGTCGTCTCCGTCGTCATCGTCGGGTGGTGGTGTCTCGGCCGGTGTCCGATCGGGCGTCGGTCCGGGACCGATGGCGTCGGGGCGGTCGGCATCGGAGCCGCCGGAGTCGCCCGAGTCGTCGCGGGGGAGGCGGGCGCCGATGTGGGAACCGGGTTTCGTCATCACCCGATGGACGAGGAAGAAGCCGAGGCTGACAATGCCGATGATGCAGAGGGTGAGGAAGATGACGGCACCGAGTCCGGGCTCCATCACCTCTCCAGTCGTCGGCGGTCGAAGTAGTTGGCGAAGCGGGCCTTGAAGGTGCCCATCCCGATGGACCCTTCGAGCCGGATGAGCGGGTGGGTGCCGTCGGGGAGGGCGTTGACGACCGTCTTCACCGAGCCCCACGAATGTCCGAGGCGGTCGACGTCGACGCCCCAGCCGTCGGGGACCACGACGATGACATTGCCCACCCCGGGGCTGACCTCGACGGTGATCTCGGGCAGGTCCGTGGCGACCTCGAGGAAGTTGAGCTCGATGTTCGACGCCGCGGGTTCGCAGCGGATGAAGGGAGGCACGCGCCATCGGCCCCGGCGGGTGACGTTCTCCCAGGTGGCGCGGAGGACCAGCGGGTCACGCCGATCCCACCCCTCCTCCTCGACCGGCGGGCGGGCAGGGGAGAGCGCCGAACCCGTGCCCGCCCGGCCGCCGGGCAGAGCACGCCGGAAGCGGTGGGAGGGCAGGTCGGGGGTGAGGTCGGCGAGCACCTCGTCGAGATCCACGGGGTACTTGGCGGCCTGCACCTTCTCCATCCGCTCGTCGAGCTCCTCGACGGTGATCCGTCCGTCACCGGCCGCCTGCCGGAGGACCTCGATCGCCTCGTCGCGCTCCCGATGGCCGATCCGGAAGGTCCTGGCCGGATCGTTGGCCGCAGGGTCGGGGATGGATGCGCTCATGAACCTATCGTGCCTGATCGTCGCCACCGCTCACAATGGCGGGACGGTCCGGCCGGAATCGGAGGGCCGAAGCGGGAGCGGTGGACCGTCGCGGAGTGCGCCGGGGGAGCGCGGACCACGGCCGATGCGCCGTGTCAGGGCTTGGCAGTAGGCTGGTCCCGTGTCCACCGCACTGTACAGAAGATACCGTCCAGAGACCTTCGACGAGGTCATCGGCCAAGAGCATGTGACCGATCCGCTCAAGGCCGCCATCGAGCGCGGCCGCATCAACCACGCCTACCTCTTCTCGGGACCTCGCGGGTGCGGAAAGACCACCTCGGCGAGGATCCTGGCACGCTGTCTCAACTGCGAGAAGGGCCCCACCCCGGTTCCGTGCGGCGAATGCCCCAGCTGTCGCGATCTGGCCAACGGCGGCCCCGGATCGCTCGATGTCGTGGAGATCGACGCGGCCAGCCACAACGGTGTCGACGACGCCCGTGACCTGCGTGAGCGGGCGGTCTACGCTCCTGCCCGGGACCGGTTCAAGGTGTTCATCCTCGACGAGGCGCACATGGTCACCTCACAGGGGTTCAACGCCCTGCTCAAGATCGTCGAGGAGCCGCCGCCGCACATCAAGTTCGTCTTCGCCACGACCGAGCCCGAGAAGGTCATCGGCACGATCCGATCGCGGACGCACCACTATCCCTTCCGGCTGGTGCCGCCGGAGGCCCTGGGCAACTACCTCGATGAACTCTGCCGGCGGGAGAACGTGCAGGTGGCCAAGGGTGTGCTGCCGCTCGTCGTGCGCGCCGGCGGTGGTTCCGTGCGCGACACCCTCTCCGTCCTCGACCAGCTCATCGCCGGCTCCGGGCCCAACGGCGTCGACTATGCGACCGCGATCGCGCTGCTCGGCTACACGCCGGACTCCCTGCTCAGCGACATCGTCGACGCGTTCTCCGCCGGCGACGGCGCCGGTGTCTACCGTGCCGTCGACCGGGTCATCGAGTCCGGTCAGGATCCGCGCCGCTTCGTCGAGGATCTGCTCGAGCGGATGCGCGACCTCATCGTCATCCACGCCGCTCCCGAAGCCGCCCATGCCTTCCTGCCCGAGGTGCCGCCGGACCGTCTCGAGCGGCTGACGCTGCAGGCGCGCGGCTTCGGTCAGGCCGAGCTCTCGCGGGCCGCCGATCTGCTCAACCAGGGACTGACGGAGATGTCGGGAGCGACCTCGCCGAGGCTGCAGCTCGAGCTCATCTGCGCCCGGATCCTGCTGCCGGCCTCGGGTCGCAGCCGCGACGCCGTGCTCAGCAGGGTCGAGCGGATGGAGCGCCGGATCGGAATGTCGGCGACGGGGGTCGCGGCTACTGTGCCACCTGCCGCACCGGGCCCGGCCGAGGTGAGCGGCGACTCCCGACGGGCGCCCGGGGCGAGTGGTGCCGCCGGGGGAGCTGCACCGAGGGGGCCTCAGGATTCCGATGCCGGGGGCAGCGGAACCAGGCAGGATCCCGCGCAGCCGCCCGCAGGACAGGCGACCGCGCAGGACTCGCCCCCGCGATCGACTTCGTCGAGGCTGGGCGGACCGAGCACCGATGACATCGACGAGCTGACCGCGATGGCCGCGGCAGCGGAATCGATGCTGCAGGAACCCCAGCAGCCCGCGCAGGGTCAGCGACCTCCGCAAGGAGAGCGGCCCGCGCAGGGCGGGCAGTCCCAGCAACCACGGCAGGATCAGCGGCCCGTGCAGGTCCAGCGGCCCGCGCAGGACCAGCGGCCCGAAGACACCCCTACTCAGTCGTCTCAGCCGCGTCCGCAGTCGGAGCCATCCCGGCAGTGGCAGGACCAGGGCCCCGGGGACGTTCCACCTCAGCGGTCGGAGCCTGTCCGTCAGTCGCAGGAGCCTCCGCGCCAGCGGCAGGAGGCGCCGCAGCCGGCGGCCCGGACCGGGGATGCCGGACAGGGCACCGGCCAGCCGGGATCTCCGCAGCCTGCGAGCCGACCGGAGCCGGCTGGAGAGTCCGCTCCGGCAGGTCCCGGTGACGGCATCGGCGGCGAGATCGAAGCGATCCGCCGCGCCTGGCCGAGCATTCTCGCAGCGGTCGAGAAGCGCAGCCGACTCACGCGTGCGATCATCGCCGCGAATGCGATCCCACAGTCCTTCGCACACGGCGTGCTCTTCCTCGGCTTCAACAACTCGGGATCGGTCCAGGGATTCCAGCAGCGTGATCACGCCGCGAAGCTGTCGATGGCGATCAACGATGTGCTCGGGATCCAGGCGAGGATCGACATCGGTGACGTCGGGAAGCTTCCGGGCGGCACTGGACTCGGCGATGCGGGCGGCGATCACCCGGTGTCCCCGGGAGGCGGCGCCCCGGGTCAGGCTCCCGACGACTTCACCGGCAACCGCGGTCCCGGGAACAGTCACCGTCGCCCGAGTCCGCAGGAGGTCGCAGCGGTCGTCGGTCCGCGCGAAGTGGACAAACCGCAGGTCGATCATGAGAGGTTCTGGGAGACGAACGACTCCGCGCAGGGCCCCTGGTCGACCGACGACGAGGAGGGCGAACCATCGAGGGAACCCGTCCCCACCGCACCGGCGACTGACCAGCAGACGCGTGCGGACGAGCCCGGCGAGGAGCCGGACATCGTGGTGCCCGACCTCTCGGACGACGATTTCGCGATGCCGTCCGGGGCCGCGGCGACTGCCGCGCCTGCAGACGGTGCTCCGGGGATCGGTGCGTCCGCGAACACCGTTGTCTCAACCAGCGCTCCCGAGAACGACGCGTCCACGCCACCCGAGTCCACCTCGGCGCCGGCGACTGCCGCCGAACCGGAGCCTCCGATGGAATACGCCCAGCCTCGGTGGGAGGAGCCCGTGTGGCACGACGGTCCGCCGCCTGCCGCGAGCGACCCGACGAGCGCCGGGACCGGAGCCGTTGAGGTGGATGCGCTCGTCGTTCCACCGCCCGAGGACGACGACCTCGACTACCTCGGCGCCTATGGGGATCCGAGCGCCGACTTCGGCACCGAGGCCGGAGGACCGACGGGACCGGGTGAGGCCGTCGGCCGTGCCCAGAGTGGATCGTCGGCGGCCGGTCCGCAGTCCTCGGGGACCGGCAAGCCATTCACATCACGGTTCGCGGCGATCGCCCAACGGTACGGAGCCGATGCCCCCGTGTCTCCGGTCCAGTCGTTCGGGGGCGGCCCGTCATCGCCCACGGCGCTGGCGACCGCGGGCGGCGGGCAGCCGCAGTCGACCGGCAGCGACGAGGACGAGTACGATCCGGAGACGGATCTCGACGTGTCAGAGGCGCCGCAGATCGGCGTCGCCGTCATCGCCCGAGTCCTCGGCGGCGAGATCATCGATGAAAGAGAAGTATGAGCGCGGTCTATGAAGGTGCCCTGCAGGATCTGGTCGAGGAGTTCGGCAAGCTCCCGGGGATCGGGCCGAAGTCGGCCCAGCGGCTGGCGTTCCATATCCTCCAGTCGGAGTCGAGCGAGGTCACTGCCCTGGCGCAGGCGCTGACCAACGTCAAGAAGCGGGTGCGCTTCTGCGACATCTGCGGGAACGTCTCGGAGGAGTCCGAGTGCACCGTCTGCCAGGATCCGCGCCGCGATCGCTCGATGATCTGCGTCGTCGAGGAGCCGAAGGACGTCGTGGCCATCGAGCGCACGCGGGAGTACCGCGGTCTCTACCACGTGCTCGGCGGAGCGATCGACCCGATGGCCGGTGTCGGGCCCGACAACCTCCGGATCAAGGAGCTGCTGCCCAGGCTGCAGGACAGTGAGGTCAAGGAATGCGTCATCGCGACCGACCCGAACCTCGAGGGAGAGGCGACCGCGACCTACCTCGTGCGCCTGCTCCACTCCTTGGGTGTGACGGTCACCCGCCTGGCCTCCGGCCTGCCCGTCGGCGGCGACCTCGAGTATGCCGACGAGGTCACGCTCGGCCGGGCGTTCTCGGGCCGCCGTGAAATGGAGTGAGATCGCACCCGCACCTGTCTGAATGACGGGCACCTGGCGTCCACGTGATGTCCACCTCCTACAATGGTGGGGGTGCCCGGTCGCGGCAGCAGCCGTGATGGGTGCAGCTGCGGTCCGGCACGGAACGCATAAGCGAAAGGGAAGAGACTGCAGTGAGCATAGTCGTCCAGAAGTTCGGCGGATCCTCGGTGGCCGATGCGGAATCCATCAAGCGCGTCGCCCAGCGGATCGTCGAATATCGGCAGGCCGGTCATGAGGTCGTCGTCGTCGTGTCGGCGATGGGCGACAGCACCGACGAACTCATCGATCTCGCCCAGCAGGTCTCACCGCTTCCCCCGGCTCGCGAACTCGACATGCTGCTCACCGCCGGTGAGCGCATCTCCATGGCCGTCCTCGCGATGGCGATCGCCAACCTCGGCTTCGAGGCGCAGTCCTTCACCGGATCGCAGGCCGGAGTGATCACCGACGAGCAGTTCGGCAAGGCCCGCATCATCGACGTCACGCCCGGCCGTATCCGCTCGGCCCTCGACGACGGCAACATCGCGATCGTCGCCGGCTTCCAGGGAGTCAGCCAGACCGCGAAGAACATCACGACTCTCGGCCGCGGCGGCTCCGACACGACGGCCGTGGCACTGGCCGCGGCGCTCGAAGCCGATGTCTGCGAGATCTACACCGATGTCGACGGTGTCTTCACCGCCGACCCCCGCATCGTGCCCAGCGCGCGCAAGATCGATGAGATCGGCTACGAGGAGATGATGGAGATGGCGGCCTCCGGAGCGAAGGTCCTCATGCTCCGCTGCGTCGAGTACGCCCGTCGCTACAACGTGCCCGTGCACGTGCGGTCCTCATTCTCACGCAAGCAAGGCACCTGGGTGACCGATTCGCCCATCCCCGAAGCCTTCCGACCGGCACAGGGCTCGACTGCCCTGGCAGCGGAATCAGAAACGGAGTCCACCATGGAACAGGCAATCATCTCCGGCGTCGCCCACGATCGCTCGGAGGCCAAGGTCACGATCGTCGGGGTGCCCGACGTGCCCGGCAAGGCCGCGGAGATCTTCAAGACCGTGGCCGCGCAGGAGATCGACATCGACATGATCGTCCAGAACATCTCCACCCGTGAGCCGGGCAAGACCGACATCTCCTTCACCCTGCCGATGACCGACGGCGCGAAAGCCCTCGAGGCGCTCGACGCGGCGAAGGACGCGATCGGGTTCGACCAGGTCCGCTACGATGATCAGATCGGAAAGCTCTCGGTCGTCGGTGCCGGCATGCGGTCCCATCCGGGCGTCACCGCCACCCTGTTCGAGGCACTGAGCAACGCTCAGGTCAACATCGACATGATCTCCACCTCGGAGATCCGCATCAGCGTCGTCACCCGAGTCGATCTGCTCGACGACGCCGTCCGTGCCGCTCATGCGGCGTACGGGCTCGACAGTGATCAGGACGAAGCCGTGGTTTATGGAGGAACCGGACGATGAGCGTGAATATCGGAGTGGTCGGAGCCACCGGCCAGGTGGGCGGGGTCATGCTCGACCTGCTCGCCGCTGACCCCGGATTCGAGATCGGCACCCTGCGCCTCTTCGCCTCGGCGCGGTCGGCAGGGAAGACCATCGAGTTCAAGGGCGAGGAGATCGTCGTCGAGGACGCCGCCGAGGCGGACCCCACCGGACTCGACATCGCCCTGTTCTCCGCCGGCGGAGCCACCTCCAAGGCGCAGGCGGAGCGCTTCGCCGCAGCCGGGGTCGTCGTCGTCGACAACTCCTCGGCCTGGCGCTCGGACCCCGAGGTCCCGCTCGTCGTCAGCGAGGTCAACCCCGGCGCACTCGACTCCCTGCCCAAGGGCATCATCGCGAACCCCAACTGCACGACGATGGCCGCGATGCCCGTACTCAAGGCGCTCCACGACGAGGCGGGACTCAAGCGCCTCATCGTCAGCACCTACCAGGCGGTGTCCGGTTCCGGGCTCGGCGGTGTCGAGGAGCTCGCCGGTCAGCTCGAGGCCGGCATCCCCGAGGCACGGAAGCTCACTCGTGATGGCAGCGCCGTCGACCTGCCCGAGCCCCAGAAGTACGTCGAGCCCATCGCGTTCAACGTCCTCCCGCTGGCCGGAAGCATCGTCGACGACGGTGAGCTCGAGACCGACGAGGAGAAGAAGCTGCGCAACGAGAGCCGGAAGATCCTCGGCCTGCCCGACCTCCTCGTCGCCGGCACCTGCGTACGCGTGCCCGTGTTCACCGGTCACTCCCTGAGCATCCACGCAGAGTTCGACTCCCAGATCACCCCCGCCAGGGCCGCCGAGGTGCTGACCGAGGCACCCGGGGTCGTCCTCGATGAGGTCCCCACCCCGCTCAAGGCGGCCGGCCGGGACGCGAGCTACGTCGGCCGGATCCGTGCCGACCAGTCGGCGCCCGAGGGGAAGGGACTCGTCCTCTTCGTCTCGAACGACAACCTGCGCAAGGGCGCCGCGCTCAACACCGTGCAGATCGCCGCACTGCTGGCCGCGAAGCTCGAGTCGCAGGCGGCCTGAGCCGACCGACCCCGCGGTGACAGGCGCGAGGTCGGCGAGCGCGAAGCATAAACAAGTTGCTATATATAAATATTTATATTAGTGGTGGGCCCAACGGGTGAGTACTGTGGTCGAGGTCGACAGATCAACCTCACACAGCCTCTGCCCGAAAGGCCCACCATGTTCTCTTCCCGCATCGGTCGCACGACCGGAGCGATCGCAGTCGTGTCCGCGCTGGCATTGAGCGGGTGCGGCGGTCAGGAAACGGAGTCCGCTGCGACGGATCTGTCGGTGGTCACCTCGACGAACGTCTACGCCGACATCGTCGCTCAGGTGGCCGGTGAGCACGCCGAGGTCGAACCGATCATCGACGACCCGAACCAGGACCCGCATTCCTACGAGGCGACGTCCCAGGACCGTCTCAAGCTGTCGAAGGCCGACCTCGTGGTCCAGAACGGCGGCGGCTACGACTCCTTCATGACGACGATGCTCGAAGCCTCCGACGCGCAGGCCGAGGTCATCGACACCGTCGCGATCTCGGGGCTGCCCGGTTCCGAGGGCGTCGCCAACGAACCGCACTCGCACGGCGAGGAGGGTGAGTCGTCCGAACCGAGTGCCGGCGGCCATGTCCACGAGGCCGAGGGTCACTCGCACGAGGCCGAGGGTCACTCCCACGAATCTGAGGGTCACTCGCACGAGACCGAGGGTCACACCCACGAGACCGAGGGCCACGACCACGGTCCCTTCAACGAGCACCTCTGGTACTCGGTGCCCACGATGACGACGCTCGTCGACGAGGTCGCGCTCCACCTCGGCGAGGCGCTGCCCGAGCACAAGGACGACTTCACGGCCAATGCCGCGAAGTACAAGGAGACCCTGGGTGAGCTGCAGTCGCAGATCGACTCCGCGAAGAAGTCCCACGGGGGGGAGAAGGTGGCGGCGACCGAACCCGTGCCGCTGTGGCTGTTCGAGGACATGGGACTCGAGAACGTCGTCTCGAGCGAATTCCTCTCCGCTGTCGAGGAGGGCAACGACGTGCCGCCCCTGGTGCTCAGAGAGGCCGAGGACCAGATCTCCTCCGGCGAGGTCGTGCTGCTCGGATACAATACCCAAGCGGCAGGTCCGCAGGCCGAAGCGCTCAAGGCGACGGCGGAGAAGTCGAACGTCCCCGTCGTCGATCTCGCCGAGACCATGCCCGCCGACACCCACTACGCCCAGTGGATGGGCGCCTACATCACCGACATCACGGACGCACTCGAAGGACACGACCACTGACGATGACGAACGACCCGAGAGCGACACCCGTGCTCAGCCTGCGCGACGCCCAGCTGCGATTCGGGGAGCGCGTTCTCTGGCACGGGCTCGATCTCGACATCGACCCCGGCGAGTTCGTCGCCGTCCTCGGGCCCAACGGCACCGGCAAGACCTCGCTGCTCAAGGTCCTCCTCGGCCAGCACGCCCTCTATCAGGGGACCGCCGCGATCAACGGCAGACCCGTCCACATGGGCAACCCCGCGATCGGATACATCCCGCAGCAGCGGGGGATCGACCAGCACACGCCGATGCGCGGTCGCGATCTGGTGCGCATGGGCATCGATGGGCATCGGTGGGGGACCGGCTGGCTCTCGTCGCGACGCCGGAGGAAGGTCGACGAGCTGCTCGAGGCCGTCGGGGCCGGCAGCTACGCCGATGCTCCCGCCGGAACGCTCTCCGGGGGCGAGCTGCAGCGGCTGCGCGTCGCTCAGGCACTGGCCAACGATCCCTCCGTCCTGCTCTGCGACGAGCCGCTGCTCTCCCTCGACATCCACCATCAGAAGATCGTCGCCGCCCTCCTCAACGAGAAGAGGATCGAGCGCGGCACCGCCGTCGTCTTCGTCACGCACGAGATCAACCCGATCCTGCCCTACGTCGACCGGGTCCTCTACATCGTCGGCGGCCACTTCCTCGTCGGCACCCCCGCGGAGGTGATGACGACCGAATCGCTCAGCCGGCTCTACGGCTCGCCCGTCGAGGTGGTGCGCGTGGGCGGGCGCCTCGTCGTCGTCGGCGGTGAGGCCGAATGCGTCGAACACCACGTCCACGAGGACGAGCTGATCCCCCAGCGGGGGGCGATCTGATGAGCGTGCAGGAGATCTGGGGCACCCTGTTCACCTTCGAGGACTACGGCGAACTCGTCGCCCTGCTCGCCAACTCGCTCGTCGCGGCCGCGCTCCTCGGCGTCGTCGGCGGACTCATCAGCGTCTTCGTCATGGCCCGCGACATCCCGTTCGCGGTCCACGGGGTCTCCGAGCTGTCGTTCGCCGGAGCCGCCTTCGCGCTCCTCGTCGGCTTCGACGTCGTCAACGGATCGATCGTCGGCTCGATCATCGCGGCCCTGCTCATCGGCGTCGGCGGGGCCCGGGCCTCGGAGAAGAACGCGATCATCGGTGTGCTCATGCCCTTCGGGCTCGGCCTGGCCATCCTCTTCCTCGCCCTCTACGACGGACGCGCGGCCAGCAAGTTCGGGCTCCTCACCGGGCAGATCGTCGCCATCACCCCGAGCCAGATCACGACTCTCGTCGTGTGCTCGGTCATCGTGCTCATCGTCCTCGCGATCGTCTGGCGCCCGCTCATGTTCGCCAGCCTCGACCCCGAGGTGGCCCGGGCCAAGGGCGTGCCCGTGGGGCTGCTGACGATCGTGTTCATGCTCGTGCTCGGACTCGCCGTGGCGCTGAGCGTGCAGGTCGTCGGCGTCCTCCTCGTCCTCGCCCTCCTCATCACCCCGGCCGCCGCGGCCACGCAGATCTCGGCCTCGCCGGTGTGGGTGCCGGTGCTCAGCGTCATCTTCGCCGTCACCGCCTCGGTGGGAGGCATCCTCATCGCCCTCGGCTCGCCGGTCGTGCCGATCAGCCCCTTCGTCACGACGATCTCGTTCCTCATCTACCTCGTCTGCCGGCTCGTCGGGCAGAGGCGGCTGAAATCGCTGCACCGGCACCGCGTCGTCCGGGAGACCGCACTCCACGACAGCCGCATCGTCGCGCGTTGAGCGGTCGTCGTCGGCGATTAGAGTTGAGCGCATGAAGAAACGTGCTCTCGCCGCCGCAGCCCTCGCCCTCCCGGCCTCCGCCGGACTCTGGTCGGCGGTGGTCGAACCGCACCTCTTCGCGATCCGCCGCCACACCCTGCCGGTCCTCCCCGCAGGGCATGAGAGCATCCGCGTACTCCATGTCTCCGACCTGCACCTGGCGCCGTGGCAGCGGCATCGTGCCCGGTGGGTGAGCGCGCTGACACGGCTGGAGCCCGACGTCGTCGTCAACACCGGTGACAACCTCACCGCGGACATCGTGCCCGAGGTCCTCGACGTGTTCACAGGGCTCCTCGACGTTCCCGGCGTCTTCGTGCTGGGATCGAACGACTTCTTCTCACCCAAGCCGAAGAACCCGGCCGCCTACCTCACCTCGCCGTCGGCGGCAGGCCATCGGACCGAGCCCGACCTCGACGTCGACGCACTCGTCCGCGGATTCGAGGATGGGGGATGGCATCTCCTCGACAACGCCGAGGCGAGCCTGACGATCCGCGGCACCCGCATCGACTTCTGCGGCCTCGGCGACGCGCACATCGACCGCGACCGCATCCGCGTGACCGACGAACTCGAGTACCCGCGGTTCGACGGGGACGCCGACCTCAGGATCGGCGTCACCCACGCTCCCTATTCGCGCACCCTCGAGGCGTTCGCCTCGGCGGGAGCGGATCTCATCATGGCCGGGCACACCCACGGCGGGCAGATCAGGGTGCCGTTCTGGGGAGCGCCCGTGACGAACTGCGACCTCGACCGGACCCGGGCCAGAGGAGTCTTCCCCTACCGGCAGTCCCTCGTCGCGGTCTCGGCGGGGCTGGGCTTCTCCCGCTACTCGCCGGTGCGCTTCGCGTGTCGCCCGGAGGTCGGCCTGCTCACCCTGGTGCCGCATGGACGGTGAAGCCGCAGGTCGTCGCTCCGCCTCAGGAAACCCTGCCGCGCGCGGCCCCGGCTCCCGGCCGGACATTCAACGTTCGATGAGAAGGTGTGTCACCATGATTGGTTAGACTTGTCGTCATGGTGTCTCCTGAGTCAAATCCGAATCCCACCAAGAAGGCCGCGTTCCTCCAGTTCGTGGCCGTGAGCGCGGTGGCCGGAATCGTCGCAGCCGGTCTTGCCATCCCCGGCGTCGGCGTGGCGACGGCGAGTGCGAACAGTGCGGTGGACATCTTCAACGCCCTGCCCGCGACGCTCGAGGAGCGGGAACTCGGTGAGAAGTCGACGATGCTCGCCGCCGACGGCTCGGAGATCGCCGAGTTCTACTGGCAGAACCGCGTCGAGGTGCCCCTCGAGGAGATCTCGGAGCCGATGCAGGACGCGACGATCGCGATCGAGGACTACCGGTACTTCGAGCACGGCGGCGTCGACATCGAGGGCATCGCCCGTGCCGCGGTCCACAACATGGTGTCCTCGACGACTCAGGGCGGGTCGACGCTGACCCAGCAGTACGTGAAGAACGTGCTCGCCGAGAACGCCCACGCCGAGGGCGACAAGGCAGGCGTCGCCGAGGCGAAGGAGTCCGAGGGGACGGCCGGCTACGCACGCAAGCTCCGCGAGGCCAAGCTCGCGGTCGCGGTTGAGAACAAGTACGACAAGAAGGAGATCCTCAACCGCTACATGAACATCAACAACTACTCGGGGTCGCCGAACGTCTACGGCGTCGAGGCAGCCGCGTACCGCTACTGGGGGATCTCGGCCAAGGAGCTCAACATCCCGCAGGCGGCGATGCTCGCCGGGATCGTGCAGAATCCCTATGCGCTCAATCCCCAGCGGTTCCCCGACGAGGTGCTCAAGCGCCGCAACGTCGTGCTCGGACAGATGCTCAAGTACGGTCACATCACCCAGAAAGAGCACGACGAGGCCGTGAAGACGGGCCTCGACCTCGACATCCATGAGAACCCCAACGGCTGCTCGGCGGCCAACCACCAGGCGGAGTTCTTCTGCGACTACGTCGTCAACGTCATCAAGAACGAGGAGTCCTTCGGCAAGACCGTCGACGACCGGCTCGCGTTCCTGCAGCGCGGCGGCCTGACGATCAAGACGAGCCTCAATCCGGACATCCAGAAGATCGCCGACGAGCAGATCAAGAAGCGCGTCCCGGTGGGCGATCCCTCCGGCGCCGGTCATGCCCTCGTCACTGTCGAGCCCGGAACGGGCGAGGTCATCGCGATGGCCCAGAACCGTGAATACACGGTCGAGGAGATCGAGAAGAAGGACAAGAACAAGAAGACGAGCATCAACTACAACGTCGACAAGAAGCACAACGGCGGCGGCGGGTTCCAGGTCGGATCGACGTGGAAGCCGTTCGTGCTCGCGGCCTGGCTGAAGTCGGGACGGAGCCTCAACTCGACGGTGAATGCGACTCCCCGCAACTTCCCGGCCAGCTCGTGGAAGTACAGCGGCTGCCCGAACATGGGCGGTGACTGGAACCCGCGGAACGCCGGGGACGGCCAGGGCAAGGGATCGATGACGGCATTGGCCGCGACCAAGGGGTCGGTCAACACCGCCTACGCCGCGATGGGCAACCAGCTCAACATGTGCGACATCATGGAGACGGCCATGGACCTGGGCATCCGCTACGGCAGCGGTGAGACGCTTGACTACGCCGACAAGCAGGGCTTCGTCCAGGCGCTGTCCCCGTCGTCCATCCTCGGCACCACGGAGACCACGCCGATCGCCATGGCGGCGGCATTCGCGACGTTCGCCAACGACGGGGAGTTCTGCGGGCCCAAGCCGATCCTCGAGATCAAGGATCGCAAGGGCGAGAAGGTCGACTTCCCCGGGGGAGAGTGCAAGAAGGTCCTCGACAAGAACGTCGCCAGGGGAGTCGCCTACGCGCTGACCCAGACCTTCAACGGCGGCACGACGTCGAGTCTGGGCATCGGCGTTCCCGCCGGTGCCAAGACCGGTACGACGAACTTCGAGGTCGGCCACTCCTGGCTGCTCGGATTCACGAAGACGCTGTCGACCGCGGTCTGGACCGGTGACCCGAGCGGAACCCGCGACTGGCGCCGCAACGGCAAGGGCAAGGTCACCGGTCGGATCTACGGAGCGACGATCTCCGGCAAGACGTGGCAGGCCTACATGAGCCGAGCGGTCAAGGAGACCAAGGGCAACACCGGGTTCCCCCGCCCCAGCTCGCAGTACTTCCAGGGCGGCGGTGACGGCGGCGGCAGCGGTTCGTCGAACCGAGGTGGAGGCAACGGCGGCGGAGGCAACGGCGGCGGTGGCGGTGGCAACAACGGCAACGGCGGCGGAGGTGGCAACGGCGGAGGTTCGCCGGGCCTCGGCGGCAACTGAGCCGCCGCACCGAGGTGAGCAGGGCGGGACGACCGATGCGGTCGTCCCGCCCTGTCGCGCATCCGCCGCCCGCACAGTGGATGCGATGGCTCGCCCTGTGCGATTCGGCTAGTCTTGGGACTTGATCGCCCCTGACCGGGCATCGACGCGGAGCCTCGAGCCCGCGTCGGCACCGGTCGGGTGCGGAAACCCGGACACTGAAGGAGAGCCATGACCAAGTGGGAATACGTCACCGTTCCGCTGATCGTTCACGCGACCAAGCAGATCCTCGACCAGTGGGGCGAGGACGGATACGAACTCGTCCAGGTCGTGCCCGGACCCGACGGCAACGGTCTCGTCGCCTACCTCAAGCGCCCCAAGGCCTGAGCCTCCGCACTCTCGCAGCCCACCACCTCGCACCACCTCGTCGAAGGAGAACGCATGTCGACCACTCTTGACCGCATCGCCGAACTCGGACTGACGCTGCCGTCGGTCGCCGCCCCGGCCGGTGTCTACGTCCCCGCCCTCCGCTCGGGCAACTACGTGTACACGTCGGGGCAGCTGCCGGTCGTCGACGGGAAGCTGGAGGTGACCGGTCACCTCGGCGAGGACGTCGATGTCGAGACCGGCTACCGGCTCGCGCGGACCGCCGGCCTCAACGCCTTGGCGGCGATCGCGAGCGTCATCGACGACCTCGACCGGATCGTGCGCGTCGTCAAGGTCACCGGATTCGTCAACTCGACCTCCGACTTCACGCAGCAGCCGGCGGTCATCAACGGCGTGTCCGAGCTCTACGGCGAGATCTTCGGTGACCGGGGACAGCACGCCCGCAGCGCCGTCGGCGTCAACACGCTTCCTCTGGGCACCCCGGTCGAGATCGAGGTCGTGGTCGAAGTCGAGGACGATGCCGCATAGCGGACGCGTCCTGCCCGTCTCGACGGAGCTCCAGTGGCTTCTCGACCACTGGAAGGCCGAAGGCCGGGCTCCCGTCGCCGAGGCGCCCCGACCGTCCTCGGCGATCGTGCTCATCAGGGACTCCCTGGCGGGTCTCGAGACCTTCGTGACCCGCCAGCTCGATGCCCGCGGCGTCGAGGACCGCAATCGCTGGGCCTTCCCGGTCAGCAGCCTGCGCTCGGGCGACCTGCGCAGGCTGCCGCTCGCCGGCTGGAACTCCGCCCGCTGCGCCCGCGCCCTGCAGATCGAGAACAAGTCCCGCGCCCTGCACCACTTCTCCGCGGCGGCGCGGATCGCGTTCGCGGCGACCGGGATCCTGCTCGCGGAGAACGTCGACCGCGACATCGTCGACCGCCCCCAGTCGGACTCCCGGGCGATCCGCGCACGGCTGTTCTCGAGCGAGGTCTCCTGGTCGCAGATCCTGCGCGAACGCGATCTCAAGCTGCGGCCGGACCTGTGCAAACCGTGGATGCGCTGGATCAACACGACGATGCAGCTGCACCGCTTCGACACGATCTACTTCGCCGCCACCGTGCCCTACGGCCAAGAGGTCGACTTCCTCTCCCCGAACGAGACCTCGGGCGGGTGGATGAGGCCCCAGGAGACCCTCGAGGACGCGGCGGGCGACCCCAACCGGATCGGGGCGAGCACACGACTCGTCCTCGAGAGCCTGCTCACGGTGCCGACCGTCGGTGCCGCCATGGCCCAGGTCCGCGACGTCCACCCGCTGCGCCCGGGCATCGTCGAGGAGGACGGCGAATGGGGGCTCGTCATCCAACCCGGCCGCGACCTGCACCGCAAGGGCACGATGCGCGACCACGCGGTGGCCGTCGGCGACGACGAGGACGACGAGAGGCCGGGCTTCGTGTCCCTGGGCGACGATTCGGAGCCCGCCACCGCTGACGAGGAGACCGACGAGTCATGAGGATCCGCGCGAACAACCCCTCACCGATGACCCTGACCGGGACGAACACCTATGTGCTCGTCGCGCGCGACGACCGCTCCGCGCTGCTCATCGACCCCGGCCCCGAGCTCGCCGCGCACCGGGACGCGATCCTCGCCGAGGTGGGTGAGCGCCGGCTGGCCGCCATCGTCCTCACCCACCAGCACGCCGACCATTCGGAGATGCTCGGCAGCGTCGATCAATGGGCGCCCGACGTGCCCGTGCACGCGGTCCTGCCGGAGTTCTCCCGCCACGCGCGACCCGTGCGCGACGGCGACACGATCGCCTTCGGAGGCGACGAGGCCGACGTCGTGCGGATCGTGGCGACCCCGGGGCACACGATGGACAGCATCAGCGTGCTCCACGACGGCGTCCTCTACAGCGGGGACACGGTGCTGGGGGAGGGGACGACGATCGTCACGCATCCGCAGGGGTCGCTCGAGCACTACCTGGATTCGCTCGATCGACTGACCGCCCTGCTCGAGGCCGGCGAGTACTCGCGCATCGAACCCGCCCATGGACCGACGATCGACCACCCCGCCGAGGTGCTCGACCACTACCGGCGCCACCGCCGCGAGCGCATCGCCCAGGTCCGTGCCGCCCTCGACCAGGGAGCGCGGACCGCCGCCGAGGTGTGCGACATCGTCTACCACGACATCGATCCGAGCGTGCGGGGCGCGGCCGAGCAGATCGTGCGCGCCCAGCTGAGCTACCTCGGGGCGCTGCGCCCCGACGATCACGCCTGAGCCGCCGGGACACCGGCCGTCCTGATGCGGCGGGAGGTGCCGACGCCGACCGTCTGACGCAGCAGGCCGCCTCGTCGCCGGTCGCCTGACGCGGCGGGCGGCCCCGTCGCCGGTCGCGCGAACGGACGGGGGAGGAGACGAGTGAAGCCCGGGTCCGCGGACCCGGGCTTCACTCGTGTCTGTGCAGGATCGCCTCGGAGGGAAAGGCGATCTGCCGCTCAGCGGGCGCGGTTGCGCATCCGCTCCATGTCGAGGATGACGACCGACCGGGCCTCGAGGCGGATGAAGCCGCGGGCGGCGAAGTCGGCCAGCGCCTTGTTCACGGTCTCACGGGAGGCGCCGACGAGCTGAGCTAGCTCCTCCTGGGTGAGGTCATGGGCGACGAGCACCCCGTCCGGAGCCGGCTTCGAGAAGCGGGCGGCCAGATCGAGCAGGGCCTTGGCGACACGACCGGGGACATCGGAGAACACGAGGTCGCCGACGGTCTCGTTCGTGCGCCGCAGGCGCTGGGCGAGAGCCTTGAGCAGGTTCATCCCCGCCTGCGGACGGTCCTTGAGCCATGTCGTGAGGTCCTCGTGCTTGAGGCTGAGCAGCTCGGACTGGGACACCGCGGTGACGGTGGTCGAACGGGGGCCCGGATCGAAGAGGCTGAGCTCACCGATGATCTCACCCGGTCCGACGACGGAGAGCAGGTTCTCACGACCGTCGGAGGACTCGCGGCCGATCTTGAGCTTTCCGGTGGACACGATGTAGAGCTCGTCGCCGGCGTCGCCTTCGTGGAAGAGCACTGTTCCCCGGCGGAGGCTCCGCGGGTTCATGAACTTCATCAGTGCACTGGTCGATTCGTCATCGAGTCCGGCGAAGAGCGTGGCGCCCCGCACAACTTCAATATCCACTATGTCCTCCTAGTCGTGAGATTCACCATCAAATCTACCTGGTCAGCGAGGGTGACACCACCGGATGCCCGGGAGTTCGCGGCATTCGTCGGAAACGAGGAGCATTCGCCGACGGTCCCGTCGTGCCCACGGCGGCCCTGTGACGGACATGACTGCGGTGAGCGGCGGCACGGATTAGGATGGTGAGTCGTGTTGACGGTGGCTGAGAAGAGTGCGCGGAAGTTCGCCCGCGAGACGCCCCTGGGCAGGACCCGGCGGGCGCGCAGGATCAATCGCATCCTCGCCGAGGTGTATCCCAACGCCAAGTGCGAACTCGACTTCCAGACCCCCTTCCAGCTGCTCATCGCCACCGTCCTGTCCGCGCAGACCACGGACATCCGGGTCAACGCGGTGACGCCGGGTCTCTTCGCGGCCTTCCCCGACGCACACAGCCTCGCCGTCGCCAACCTCGGCGAGGTCGAGGAGCTCATCCACTCCACCGGCTTCTACCGGGCGAAGGCCCGCAACATCGTCAAGCTCGCGAACGACCTCGTCGACCGCTACGACGGGGAGGTCCCCGACTCGATGGACGCCCTGGTCGAACTCGCCGGAGTCGGCCGCAAGACCGCCAACGTCGTGCTCGGCAACGCCTTCGACAAGCCGGGCATCACTGTCGACACCCACATGGGACGACTCGCCCGCCGATTCTGGTGGACCCAGGAGACGGACCCGGTCAAGGCGGAGGAGGACATCGCGAGCCTGTTCCCCACCAAGGAGCTCACCCTGCTCTCACATCGGGTGATCTTCCACGGACGCCGGATCTGCCACTCGCGCAAGCCCGCCTGCGGGGCCTGCCCGCTCATGACCCTGTGCCCGTCGTTCGGGATCGGAGAACTCGACCCCGACAAGGCCCGGGCGATGTTCAAGTACGAGATGGCTCCACTGGCATGAGCGGGGCCGACTGCCATCGGAGCCTGCGCAGTCAGCTCGAACAGCTGGCCCGCTCGAGCGGATCGCCCCAATGGCTGCGGAGGGCGAAGGCGCCCTCGGGGGCCGAGGTCCGGGCCGCGGCGGTGCTCATGCTCTTCAGCCGCGGCGAACCGCCGCGGACCCCGGCGGGCCAGGACGAGCTGCCGCGGCTGGCGGGACTCGGCATCGACGACCTCGACATCGTGCTGCTCCAGCGCGCCAGCGTCCTGCGCCACCACCCCGGCCAGGTCGCGTTCCCCGGCGGCAGCCGTGACCCCGAGGACGACTCGATGACCGCCGCCGCCCTGCGGGAGGCCGAGGAGGAGGCGGGCATCGCCCCGGCCGGCGTCGAGGTGTTCGGCGAGATGGAGCCGCTCTACATTCCCGTCAGCAGCTTCCTCGTCACCCCCGTGGTCGGCTACTGGTCGCAGCCGGGGACCGTGCAGGTGATGGACCACAACGAGTCGTACGCCGTCCATCGGATCTCGATCGCCGACCTCGTCGCCCCAGGCAACCGCGGCACCTTCTCCCGACCCGATCTGGGACTGACGACACCGGCGTTCGACGTCGGCGTCTTCAAGGTGTGGGGATTCACCGCCGGCATCCTCGACTTCGCCCTCGAGCACCTCGGCTGGGCGCGCGACTGGGACCGCGACTCCTCGATCGACATCGACTTCTGAGCCGCGGCCCCGGTCGGGCTCGCCCATCTCGGGCACGGACCGCCGGCCTGAGCCGGCCCGCCTCAGCGGCGGTCGGCGCGGGCGGCGAACATCCGGTTCGCCCAGAGCAGGGCGACGGCCAGGATCAATACGCACCATCCGACGCCGAGCAGCGCCGAATCGCCCATCGGGGTGCCGATCAGCGCGCTGCGCAGTGCGTCGATGATCGGAGTCACCGGCTGGTTGTCGGCGAACCACGTCAGCCAGTCCGGCATCGTGTCGACCGGCACGAACGCGCTCGAGACGTAGGGCAGGAACAGGAGGATGAATCCGTATCCGCTGGCCGACTCCGCCGACTTGGCGGCCAGGCCGATCGCCGCGAACAGATAGGTGATCGCGAGGATGTACAGGGCGATGAGAGCGATGACGCCGCACCATTCCGCCCAGGTCGCCGTCGGCCGGAACCCGATGAGCACGGCGACCGCGAAGACGATGCCCGTGGCGAAGAGGTTCTTCGCCAGGCTCGCGACCACATGGCCCGTGATCACCGCCCCGGCTCTCACCGGCATCGTCCGCAGTCGGTCGATGAAGCCGGTCGTCATGTCGCCGGCCACCGACAGGGCGGTCGAGGAGGCGCCGAATCCCGCGCAGGTGAGGATGATCCCGGGCACCACGTAGTCGACGTAGTCGCCGCTGGGGTCGAGGGCGCCGCCGAAGACGAAGGTGAACATGAGCATGAGGATCACCGGCAGGGCGATCGCCATGAGCAGCGATTCGACGTCGCGCATTGCGTGCCGGAGGCTGCGGCCGATGAAGATCGCCTCGGCGCGCAGGCCGCCCGGGCGGGAACGTCGGTGGAGGGCGGGGCTGAGGCTCATGAGCGGTCTCCCGAGGTGAAGGACAGGAACACGTCGTCGAGGCTCGGGCGACGCAGGGACACTGTCGCCTCGGCGAGGTCCTCGTCGAGGGAGTCGAGGACGGCGGAGATCCCGCGCACCGTGCCGTCCGTGGGCGCCTCGGTGAGGGCCGCCCCGTTCCCGTCGAGGATCGCCACGGTGTCCTCGCCGACGCGGGCCTTGAGTTCGTCCGGAGTGCCGAGTCCGGCGAGGCGACCCTCGTGGAGGAGTCCGATCCGGTCGGCGAGGGCATCGGCCTCCTCGAGGTACTGCGTCGTGAGGAACACGGTGGTTCCTTCGTCCGAGAGTCGCGCGACCTCGTCCCACAGCTCACGCCGAGAGCGGGTGTCCAGTCCGGTCGTGGGCTCGTCGAGGACGAGCACGTCGACGGGGACGACGAGGCTGAGGGCGAGGTCGAGCCGGCGCCGCATCCCTCCCGAGAGAGTGCCCACCCGGGAGTCGATGAAGCCGCGCAGGCTCAGCCGCTCGGCGAGCTCGGCGGTGCGCGCCTTCGCCTCCCGTGCGGACAGACCGGAGAGGCGCCCGAGGAGCATGAGGTTCTCCGCCGTCGTCAGATAGTGGTCGACCGCGGCCGACTGTCCGGTCACGGCGAAGCAGCGCCTGGCCTCGTCGGGTCGGTCGAGGACGTCGACCCCGCAGAGGCTCACGCGCCCGGAATCCGGGCGCAGCAGCGTGGTGAGGATGCCGATCGTCGTGGTCTTCCCGGCTCCGTTCGCGCCGAGGAGGGCGAAGACCTCGCCCGTCTCGACGGTGAGATCGAGGTCCCGGAGAACCGTCTTCCCGCCGAGGCGGACGGAGACGTTCGCGAGCGCGATGGCCGGGTGCGGGGGCGTTGCCTCCGGGCGGTGCGTGTCGGTGGTCGGTGTGTGGTGCATCTGACGGGTCCCTTCTGCTGTCGAGAGGCGTGGTCTCTCCGTCGAACAACTGTGTATGGGAGAAACTGTATATGACAGTAACACGCAATATATGCCCTACACAACGTATGATCTCCCCATGAGCGCAGACGACCCGATCGAGCAGCTTCCCCGTGGCATCGCCCTGGCCTGGGGAGTCGCGGCCACACCGCAGCGCGGGCCCAAGCGGGAGATGAGCGTCGAGAAGATCGTCGACGCAGCGATCGAGATCGCCGACCAGGAGGGCATCCAGGCGGTGTCGATGTCGGCGGTGGCCAAGCGCCTCGGGTACACCCCGATGTCGCTGTACCGCTATGTCAGCGCGAAGGACGACCTGCTCCTGCTCATGGAGGAGGAGGCGGTCGGCCTGCCTCCCGAGCGAACGGACGGGAGCGGCGACTGGCGCGCGCGACTCGGTGAGCTGTATGAGGCGCAGACGAGGATCTACAGCAACCAGCCGTGGCTGCTGTCCCTGCCGATCTCGGGCAGCCCGATCACCCCCAACAGCTCGGCGTGGCTCGACGCGGGCCTCGAGGCCCTCGCGGACACCCCGCTGACCCAGGACGAACGGATCGCCGTGGCGCTCTTCGTCACCGGGATGGCTCGGTGGAAGGGCATGGTCATCGCCGGGTATCAGGAGAAGGAGCGCAGCACGGGACTCAGCGGCGCCGAACTCGCCCGGCAGGAGTCGCGGCTCTACGACGCCGTCGTCACCGTCGACAACTTCCCCTCCCTGCGCAGGGCGATCGACGCCGGAGTCTTCACCTCGGAGGCGGACCCGTTCGCGTTCGGCCTCGAACTCGGCCTCGACGGGCTCGTCGAGTACATCGCGAAGGTCGAGGCCGAACGGGCAGCGGAGCCGGACGGTCCCGGATCGGGCGCGGGGAATGGGCCCCGGGCGGCCGATGCCGGGCCGGAGGGACCGGCTGCGGACGGCGGGCCCGGGGGGCCTGGTCCCGAGCTGCCGACCGACGACGATCCCGACGTCATGGCCGACAGGAAGTACCGGGAGGCGCAGAAGGCGGTGCGCCAGGCGCAGAAGGTGCTCGCCGAGGCGCGCAAGCGGGAGCGGCAGGTCCTGAGGGAGGCGAAGGCGCGAGTGGCGAAGAGCCGCTGAGATCGTCTCCGCGTCGATTCCCGGACCCGGAGTGAATGCGACGACGGCGCTGGATGGCATCCAGCGCCGTCGAGGTCGGGCGCGTCAGGCGCCGCGGTCGGGTGTCGTCAGTAGCGGGGGCCCGAGGGGTTGCTCAGGGCGCGCTTGACCGCCGCGACGATCGACTTGCCGAGGCCGATCGCCGTGACCGGGACCGGGTTGCCCTTCTTGAACAGGGGCAGAGCCACCAGGAGCAGGACGATCGCGATCACCGCGAGGATTCCGAACACCATGAGGAAGCTTCCCCACCACGGCCAGCCGAGGCCCTCGTGGAACGCGGAAGCGCCCGCGAAGATGACCATGAACGAGGACAGGAACAGGAAGAACAGAGCGACGATGGCCAAGGCCGAGCCGATTCCCAGGTTCTTCGCGCCGGCAGTCGCCTCGGCTTTCGCAAGCGCAACTTCTTCCTCGGCGATCGCCTTGGAATCGTCGCCGATGTCTTTGATCAGTTCGCTGATCGACCTCTCGGCCATGAGTGCTCCTATCGACAGTAAACGCGGACAATCATTCCTAAGAGTAGTCCGAACGTGCCTGGTGGCCAAAGGTATTCGCCGTCGGCGGCCGAGAAAGGCCCGCCGGATCCGAGTCCACGTGCTCACAGGCGCGGTTGCTCGCTCCGACGGGCCCTCCTCAGAGATGGGGGGCGGCCGGCCCTATGATTTCGCCACGGTCTCCTCGATGAGCTGCATGACCGAGGAGTCGGCCAGCGTCGTCGCATCGCCGACGGCACGGTGCTCGGCGACGTCCTTGAGGAGGCGGCGCATGATCTTGCCCGATCGCGTCTTCGGCAGCTCGGAGACGATGTGGACCTTCTTCGGCTTCGCGATCGGTCCGATCTCCTTGCCGACGTGCTGCCGGAGCTCCTCGGCCGTCTCCGGGGTGTTCTCCACGCCGTTGCCGACGATGACGAACGCGATGACGGCCTGACCCGAGGTGTCATCGGCGGCTCCGACGACAGCCGCCTCGGCGACGGAGGGGTGGGCCACGAGGGCGGACTCGATCTCCGCCGTCGACAGGCGGTGGCCGGAGACGTTCATCACGTCGTCGACACGGCCGAGGAACCAGATGTCGCCGTCCTCATCCCTCTTCGCGCCGTCACCGGCGAAGTACGTGCTTTCGAAGCGCGACCAGTAGGTCTCCTTGAAGCGCTCCGGATCCTTCCAGATGCCGCGGAGCATCGACGGCCAGGGCTGCCGGATGACGAGGAGACCGCCTTCGGGGCCGGCCGGATTCTCCCCGGTCTCGTCGACGACGTCGACGGAGATGCCCGGGATCGGGCGCTGGGACGAGCCGGGCTTCGTCGACATGACTCCCGGCAGCGGGGCGATCATATGGGCGCCGGTCTCCGTCTGCCACCAGGTGTCGACGACGGGGCAGCGCTCTCCGCCGATGACCCGGTGATACCAGCGCCAGGCCTCCGGGTTGATCGGCTCGCCGACGCTGCCGAGCAGGCGCAGGCTGGAGAGGTCGTGCTTCGCGGGGATCTCCTCGCCCCACTTCATGAATGTGCGGATCGCGGTGGGCGCGGCGTAGAGGATGGTCGCCTTGTACTTCTCGACGATCTCCCACCACCTGCCCTGGTGCGGGGTGTCGGGAGTGCCCTCGTAGACGATCTCGGTCGCGCCGATCCCCAGCGGGCCGTAGGCCACATAGGAGTGACCGGTGACCCATCCGACGTCTGCGGTGCACCAGAAGACGTCGGTCTCCGGCTTGATGTCGAAGACGGACTTCATCGAGTAGAGCACCTGGGTGAGGTACCCGCCGGACGTGTGCAGGATCCCCTTGGGCTTCCCCGTGGTCCCCGAGGTGTAGAGGATGTAGAGAGGATGCTCGGAGTCGAAGAACTCGCACTCGTGCTCGGGGCTCGCCGCGTCGACCGTGTCGTGCCACCACTGGTCCCGGCCATCGGTCATCTCGACGTCCTGACCGGTCCGCCGGACCACGAGGACGGTCTCGACCGGGGTGTCGCCATGGGAGAGCGCCTCGTCGACGGCGGGCTTGAGGCTCGTGGGCTTGCCGCGCCGGTAGCTGCCGTCGGCGGTGATGACCACGCGCGCCTCGGCGTCGATGATGCGTGAGCGCAGGGCGTCGGCGGAGAAGCCTCCGAACACGACGGAATGGGGGGCGCCGAGGCGGGCGCAGGCGAGCATCGAGATGATCGCCTCGGGGATCATGGGCAGGTAGATCGCCACCCGATCCCCGGACCTGACGCCGAGGTCGGTGAGTGTGTTGGCGGCCTTCGACACCTCGGCGAGGAGTTCGGCGTAGGTGTATGTGCGCGAGTCCCCGGGCTCACCCTCGAAGTTGATCGCGACACGATCGCCGTTGCCGGCCCTGACATGGCGGTCGAGGCAGTTGTAGGCGACGTTGAGCTTGCCGCCGACGAACCAATTCGCGAACGGCGGGTTGCTCCAGTCGAGGACCTCGCCGAAATCCTCGTTCCAGTCGACGAGTTCGCGAGCCTGCTCCGCCCAGAAGCTGAGGTAGTCGGCATCTGCGCGCTCATACTCGTCGGCCTTGACGTTGGCGGCAGCGGCGAACTCCTGGGGCGGGGCAAAGGTCTCTGCGGGTCCGGACGTGCTGTCGGTCATTTTTCCCTCCGGCTTCGTTGATGGATCGAAAATTCTAGTTGCACTGTATACCCGCCTGCGGGCACAGATCACCGCCGAACGGTGAGTCCGGAGGGGGAAACGGGGGTAGCGTTCGGGAGCTCGACGTGGTACAGGCCACACTCTTCGGGGCAGGGAGTCCGAGGAGGTCACTGCCTCCGTCCGCGATCGGGGGCGCCGGGTCACCGCGATCGGGCGTGCTGGGTCTGGGTGTGCAGTTCTGCAAGGATGGGGGAGGAATCTGTCAGGATGGAAGCACAGACTGATGAGTCCGAAGACCTTGCAGCCGACATGACTGGAGTTAGCGATGAGTTCGCCGCAGCATCCGACGGGATCAGGTGCACAGCCGTGGCATGATCCGCACGCACCGAATCCGGGACCGAACGATCAGGCCGGACCGGACGCGGCCCCGCGGTTCGGATCCGCACCGGCATCGGGGTCGGTGCCCGGACAGTACCCGCAGGACGGGTTCGGCCAGGGTCCGTACCTCCAGGGCCAGGGCGAACAGGGCGGGTTCGGCCACAATCAGTCCGGGCAGGGTCAGTACGGTCAGGGACAGGCTCCAGCGGCCTCGGGGCCCGGGGGACCGGGCCGGTACGGTTCGGCCCCCGGCCCCTACGGATCGGCACCCCAGCCGAGCGGACAGTACGGTTCGGCACCGCAGCCGAGCGGACAGTACGGTTCGGCACCGCACGGGGCGACCGCCTGGGGTGCGGCGGGTTCGGCTCCTCACGGGGCGGCACCCTACGGTTCGGCTCCTGGGGCTCCCCATCCGTCGGGCGACCATGGTTCGGGTCCGCAGGGATTCGCTGCGCCGGCGTCGCGTCAGCGCAGCGGACCGGGGCTGCTCGGCCCGCTGACGCTGCGCGATCTGCTGCTCCTGTTCGCCGGGCTGCTGTCGCTGATCGTGCTCTTCGTGCCGTTCAAGACCTTCGGGTTCGGATCGTTCTCCCTGTGGTCGTGGAACGTCGACACGATGGGGACATTGGTCTTCAACGTCCTGGCCATCTGGCTGATCGTCGCCGCCGTGCTCGTCAACAAGCTCGGGAGCGGGTCGGTGAGAGTCGGCTCGCTCAGTCTCGATCAGACGGTGTCGGTCCTCGCCGGTGCGGCCTTCGCCTTCGCCTTCCTCCAGCTCATCACCTCGGTGCCGTACTGGCATGTCGGCGCCTACCTCGCGTTCTTCGCCGCGCTCATCGCGCTCTTCGCCGGTGTCTTCACGATGCTGCCTTTCTTCGCGAAGGAGTTCACGGTCCGCGACGAGGTTCCCGCACACCCGAAGGCGCGTCCCGTCCCCCGGCGCTCGCCGTCGCCCGCACCGCAGGCTCCGCTGCCGGGTGCCTATGGGGCGCCCGCCGGGTTCGGCGGTTCGAACGCGCCGCTCCAGCACGGCAGCCAGCCCGGCCAGTTCGGGAGCCGGCCGGGCCAGTTCGGCAGTCAGCCGAATGCCCCGATGCAGCACGGCAGCCAGCCGAGCCAGTTCGGAAGTCAGCCGACCGGCGGCGCGTGGTCGGGCGATCAGGGCCACCCCGGCGGACAGAGCGCGGCCGACGGCGGATTCGGCGACGCGCAGCGCTCGTTCGCACCGCAGCCGCAGCCGTTCGCACCCCCGCAGGATGATTCGACCGCAGCCAGCCCGGCCGGAACCCGAGCCGACAGCGAGCACGCCGGAAGCGGGCAGTCGGCCCAGAGCGTGCAGAGCACCGGCACGGGGCAGACGTACCTCGGTGCGCGGCATCCGCAGGACCCCCGGCATTCGCAGAGCGAACCGACGCAGACCCTCGGTTTCGGTGCGCGTCGCGACGACGAACCAGCGGTCGACAGCGCGACGTCGCCCGGCACATCGGATGCGACCGGGAGCCCGGAGTCCACTGGAACCTCGGATGCCGACTCAGAATCGGGCCGCAGTCCGTCGGATGCAAGCGGAACGTCGGATGCCGATCGGGCATCGGAGCGTCGACGCGGCCGTCACGCCGCTCCGGCGGCGGAGACCGACCCCGCGAGCACGGTGGAGCCGGACGATTCCTCCAGAGCCGGAGCGAGGGCATCGGCGGCCTCGGTCGCAGACGACTCCCCGGCAGGAGGCGCGGAGACCACCGCGTCCGAGCGTTCGACCTCCGCGGCGACCAGCTCCTCGACCTGGTCTTCGGAGGCCCCGTCCTCGGAGGCCCCGTCTTCGGAAGCCCGGTCCTCGGAAGCCCGGTCCTCGGAAGCTGCGGACTCGGAGCCCTCGTCCTCGGAGCGCACGACTCCTCCGGAGTCGGATGAGCCGACGCAGTACGTCCCGATGAGGAACTACCGCACGGATTCGGACGACGGGGCGGACAGCCGGGCAGCGGACTCCGCCACCTCCTCGGCGGCACAGCCCGCCGATGCGGACCGTCGCCCCACTCGTGTCCAGCCGGACGAACAGGAGACCGTCAAGCAGCCGCCCGTGCAGGAGACGGCGAAGCAGCCCGCCGTGCAGGAGACCGCGAAGCAGCCGGCCGTGCAGAACGGCGGTCAGCAGATCGTCCAGGCGTTCTGGTTCGCCGTTCCCGAACCGCGGGAGGCCGTCGACGCGAGGACCGGCATGCCGGTGTTCACGATCTACCCCGGCGACTGGTTCCTCGGACTCGAGGACCACGGCTCCTGGTTCAAGGTCCGCGACTCCGACGGTCGCGAGGGCCTCCTGCGCAACACCGAAGGAGTCCAGCGAGGGTGAGCGCCACCAGCGCGGGCAGCGGCGGCCCGGGTGAGGCCGTCCTCGCCCTGTCCCGCATCGATGAGGTCGCGGCAGCCGTGACCCGGGCCCGGAGCGCCTGCACCGAGCTGCGCTGGCACAACGCCCTGCGCAAGCGCATTCCGGAGGCGGCCGCCGAGGCGACCGTGCGGGCCGCACGGTCCTCGGCGGCGCTCGAGGGTGCTCGCTATCCGACGAACTTCGTCCGCGAGGTCATCGCCGGTCGCGAGGTCCCCGACGACCTGTCGGGAACCCAGCTCGCCGCGGCCGTGCGCGTCGCCGCCTACGCCGCCGAACTCAGCGCACAGGCCCATCCGCTGCGCGGCGGCCTCCTGCGCGTGCTCTCCACGATGTCGGTGGCCGCTGGTGCCGGACTCGTCGACGACGACCGCCTGGGGCGGCCCCGCCTCGGCGACGAGATGCCGGGGGACCTGGGAGGGCTGCCCGCCCCGCCGCCTCCGGCCGAGGTCGTCGACAGGCTGCGCGCCCTCGAGGACATCCTCGCCGAGGAGGCCCTGCCCGGGCTCGTCGTCGCAGCGCTGCTGCATGGGGAGATCCTGGCCCTGAGGCCGTTCGCCGTGGGCAACGGTCTCATCGCCCGGGCCCTCTTCCGGATCCACCTCGTCACCTCCGGCGTCGACCCCACCGGCGTCGCGGTGCCGGAGGCCGCGTTCCTCGACGATGCGACGGGCTACGGCCAGGCCGGCAACGCCTACGCCGCCGGCCGTGACGTCCCGGGATTCATCGTCTCGTGCGCGCAGGCTGTGGAGAAAGGCGCCGGTGAAGGGCAGGCGATCTGCCGGGCCGTCCAGGCCGGAAGGCTTCCCCGCTCGGCGTGACCAGGTGCGATGATCAGCCATCGCGACAGCGGACGGCTCCTGTGACTCGAGTGCACAGGAGCCGTCGTCATCCGCGGCTGTCCACAGGCCGATCACCGGTGGTGGCGCGGATCGTCTGCTCCGGTTCACTCTGGGGGCATGCAGGTCTCCCTCATCACCGACCTCGGCGCGATCACCGAGGAATGCGCGCGCGTCGCCGAGAGCATCGGCATCGCGCTGACCGTCCTGCCCCCGGACTCGGGCGGATGGCAGGCCTCGACGCTGATCCTCCTCGGTGAGGACGTCAAGGAGGCGCCGGCGACGGACCGCGCGGACAGGATCCTCGTCGTCCTCGACGGGGATGAGCCGGCATCGGCATGGAAGAGGGCCGCCCACCTCGGCGTCGAACAGCTCGCGGTCCTCCCGTCGGCGGCCGAGTGGCTGAGCCAGCGGATGATCGCCGCGGTCGAGCCGCCGGGCGTCCCCGGGACCACGGTGGGCGTCGTGGCCGGCTGCGGGGGAGCGGGAGCCTCGGTGCTCTCGTGCGCGCTCGCCCGCCGGGCCGGTCCCGACACGGTCCTCGTCGACGCCGACCCGCTCGGCGGCGGACTCGACCTCGTCCTCGGCGCCGAACAGGTGCCCGGCCCGAGGTGGTCGGACCTCAGCGCCTCCCGGGGGCAGCTGCGACCGTCGACGCTGCGGGAGGCGCTGCCCCGCCACGACGGCCTGGCGATCCTGTCCTGGGGCCGCGGCGACACCCTCGACCTCGACCCGGACGTCTTCGACGACTTCCTCGCCGCCGCCGGGCAGGCGTTCGATCTCGTCATCGTCGATCTCCCACGCCACGCCCCGCCGCAGTGGACACGCCGCTGCCACCATGTCCTCCTCGTCGCCCCGGCCCGAGTCCGGTCCGCCGTCGCCGCGTCCCAGGTCGCCAAGCGACTGTCCCAATCGCATCCCGACGTCCGCCTCGTCGTGCGGGAGACCGGCCCGGGCGGTCTCGACGCCCAACTGCTGGCCGACTCGATCGGCCTCGGCCTGGCCGGCAGCATCCGCGACGACCGCGGTCTCTCGGCCGCGGTCGACCGCGGTGAGGGGATCCCGGCCGGGGCCCGGCTGGGCCGGCTCGTCGACCGGCTGCTCGGGGAGTGGGCATCATGAGCGAATGGCTCGACGCCTCCCTCGTCGCCGAGGTCCGCAAGACCCTGCTCGACAATCCCGGCCCCGTGACGACGGCCGCCGTCGCCGAGGCGGTGCAGCGGACCGGGCGCGTGCTCGGCTCCGGGGCGCTGCTCGAGCTCGTCACCCGCCTGTCCGCGCAGCTGTCCGGGGCCGGACCGCTGCAGTCGGTGCTCGAGGTGCCCGGCACCACCGACGTGTTCGTCAACGGCCCCAGGGAGATCTTCGCCGACACCGGCAGCGGGCCCGGACTCCTCGACCTCTCCCTCGGCTCCGAGGACGACGTGCGATCCCTGGCCGTGCGCCTGGCCGCGCTCGGCGGTCGGCGCCTCGACGACTCCAGTCCCTTCGTCGACGTCCGCCTGCCCGACGGGGTGCGGATGAACGCGATCATCCCACCCATCGCCGGCGAGCACACGACCATCTCCTTCCGTGTGCCCCGGCGGTCGGGGTTCACGGTCGACGATCTCCTCGCCGACGGCTTCATCCCCGGCGCGGCCGAGGGCCTGCTCAGGGAGGCGGTGCGGTCGCGGGCGAACATCCTCATCTCCGGGGGCACCGGCACCGGGAAGACCGTCCTCCTCGGCGCGCTGCTGGGGATGGTCGATGCGATGCAGCGCATCGTCATCGTCGAGGACTCGCGTGAGCTCATCGTCGGCCACCCGCATGTCGTGCAGCTGGCGGCCCGGCAGGCCAACGTCGAGGGCGGCGGCGAGGTGACACTCACCGACCTGGTCCGCAATGCGCTGCGGATGCGGCCGGACCGGCTCGTCGTCGGGGAGTGCCGAGGCGCCGAGGTCCGTGACATGCTCACCGCGCTCAACACCGGGCACGAGGGCGGGTGCGCGACAATCCACGCGAACACCGCCGACGCCGTGCCCAGCCGTCTGGCCGCCCTCGGCGCACTGGCGGGCATGAGTCCGCAGGCAGTGCACTCGCAGATGTCGACGGCGATCGACCTCGTCATCCATCTGCGTCGGACGGGAGCGGCCCGCGGGATCACCGAGCTCGCGATCGTCACCGGTGCCGGGTCCGACACGGTCGTCACGGAACCGGTGTGGGGCAGGTCCTCGCCGCAGGCCGAGGGGACATTCAACCGTCGGGCCCTCGCGCGGTTCGAGACCGTGCTCGACCAGAAGGCGGCATGATGGCCCTGGTCGTCGCCGTCCTCACCGCTCTCGCCGTGCTGCTCGGCGCCTCCCCGGACCCGGGCGCCCGCCTGCGGCAGCTGCTCCGACGCCGCGGTGCGGACAACGGGAGGCGGCGACGCGCGGTCGGAGGCGAGAATCCCGAGCAGGAGAGGCTGTGGGCGATCTCCACGGTGGAGAACTGCGCGCACCTGCTGCGGGTCGGGATGACCCCGCAGGCGGTGATGACGACAGTGAGCAGGCAGAACTCCCGACTGCAGCCCATCTCGCGAGCGATCACCCTGGGTGAGGATCCGGGGCAGGCGATCGCGACGCGCAGCGACTCCCTGCCCGCTGCCGCCGCCGAGTTGTTCGCCGGGATGGCAGCCGTGTGGACCGTCTCGGAGCGGTCCGGGGCACCGGCGGCCGACATGCTCCTGCGCTATGCGAGGGCACAGCGGGATGCCCTTGACGCGGAGAGGGAACGACGGATCGCCATGGCCGGTCCGAAGGCGACCGTTCGAGTGCTCAGCTGGCTGCCTCTCATCGGGATCGGGCTCGGCCTGCTCATCGGCGTCCGGCCCGAGGACCTCGTCGCCGGTGTGCCGGGACGACTGAGCATCATCGCGGGGCTCGGTCTCTACGTCGTCGGACGCGTCTGGATGAGCCGGATGATCGATCGGGCGCAGCGGTGACGGGCAGGCGATCGCAGCCCGCGACCGGTTCGAGGACCCGGAGGGGGCGAGCCTGATGCTTCCGCTCATCGTCGGTGCCTTCGTCGCGGCAGCGATCCTGCTGTGGTCCGACTCGAGCGCGGGGCGCCTGGCGGGACTGCTGCGGCAGTCGACCACCGAGCTCGGCCAGGGTCCGGCGACGTCCCGGACGGCAACAGCCCGGACGGCCGTGCCCCGGATGCCGAAGGGATCCGAGGTCACCGATGAGCAGCTGGCCTTCGACCTCGATCTCGTCTCGATCTGCCTCACATCGGGGCTGCCCATCCCTGTCGCGCTGACCCTGGCCGCCGAGGCGACGGGAGACCGGTCGGGGCTCGAGCGGATGGCGCGCGCCCGCTCGATCGGGGAGCCGGAGCGAGCCCACGACGACCGGCTCCTTCCCCTGCTCGAGGTCGTCGAGTTCTCCGAGCGCACGGGAGTGGGCCCGGCCCCGCTCATCGAGTCGGTGGCCCAGGAGCTGCGCGACTCCTCACGCCGACGACGGCAGGAAGCGGCGGCGGCACTCGGCGTCAGGCTCGTCGTGCCCCTGGGCCTGTGCATCCTCCCGGCCTTCCTCCTGCTGTCGGTCGTCCCGGTCGTCATCTCCCTCCTCGGCGACCTCACCTCCGTGTTCTTCTGAGGACGGCGAGGTGGGGGTCGGCGTCTCAGGGGGTTCGCAAGTGGGCGTTGGTAGGGTCGGAGAATGGCACCCATCCCTCCCTTCAACCAGCTCTCCGACGTCGAACAGGCCGTGGACTACGCCGAGAACCTGTTCACCGGCCGCTATGTGCGCCTTCGCGCTCTGCGTGAGGAGGACCTGCCCTACCTCGAACAATGGTGGTTCGATCCGTCGATCGTGGTCCTCCAGAACACCACCGTCCTGCCCTGGCCCGAAGGAGGGGTCTCGGAGCAGTTCCAGCAGTGGAGCGCGAACAGGGACACCAGTTCGGTGGGCTTCAGCATCGAGCTGACCGAGACCGAGGAGTTCGTCGGGCACGTCACCCTGTTCGGCCGCAATCCCATCAACCAGTCCGCGACACTGGCGATCATCGTCGGACCCGAGTTCCACGGTCGCGGCTATGGTTCCGACGCCGTCCGGCTCGCTGTTCGCTACGGGTTCCTCCAGCTGGGCCTCAACCGGATCGAGCTGCAGACCTGGGCGTTCAACGCCCGGGGCATCGCGTCCTACAAGAAGGCCGGTTTCGTCGAGGAGGGCCGCCGCAGGGAAGCCGTGTTCTTCAACGGCCGCCGTCATGACGAGGTCATCATGGCCATCCTCAAGGACGACTGGGCGGGCAACCGCTAGCCACTTCGCCTCATTCGCCTGGGGACAGCGTCCCCACTTGTGCTCATCCGCCCTGTGGACGACCGATCGGCATCCACAGCCGACGAATCAGGACTCGACCCCATCACGGCGCCGACTCCACTCTGGGAGTCCGTTCGCACAGCGCGGACGGAAGTCTCAGGAGGAACAGGCATGAGCACAGACATCTTCGATCCGACCATCGAGCCATCGGCGCCCGACGACGCCGACTTCTCCGCACCCTGGCCGCCCATGGTCCGCGACGATCCCGCCGACGACACCGCTGCGGACGGAGCCTCGGAGGAGGCCCCGGACGCTCTCGAGGACGATCAGCCGAACTGGGGTCCCGACACCGGAGCCACGACCGCCGAGTACGCGATCACCACGCTCGCGGCCTGCGGGTTCGCCGCACTGCTCGTCGTCGTCCTCAAATCCGAGCCGATCAGGGAGCTCGTCACCGGAGTCATCCAAACGGCGCTCGGCCTCGGCGGCTGACGTGAGCCCCTGTGAGCCCGGAGGGCGCGGGCGCTGGCGTCACCGCGACGAAGGAACCGCGACCGCCGAATTCGCCATGGTGATGCCCGCCGTCGTGTTCCTCCTCATCGTGCTCACGGGGGCGGCCGCGATCGGCCTCACCCAGCTGCGGGCCTTCGACGCCGCCCGCTCGGCCGCACGTGAGATCGCCCGCGGCGAACCTCCGGCAGCGGTGGTCGCCGAGGCGAAGAAGCACGCCGGGGAGTCCTCCGATGTCGTGATCAGCGGCGAAGGCGGCTACTCGACGGTGCGAGTGACCATCCGGCTGCCCTCGGTCATCGTCGTCCTCGACGAGGTCGAGGCGGCCGCGGTCGCCCGCACCGAAGGCGGACGCCGCCAGGGGGACCCGCCATGACGACGATCGTCACCGGAGTCTGCGCGCTCATCCTCGTCGTCGTCACGGCTCTCGGCGGGCTGACGCAGGCCTTCGTCGCGCACAGCAGCGCGCAGAGCGCGGCCGACCTGGCCGCGCTCGCCGCCGCCGACGTCGTTCGCGGCCTGGCCCCGGGCGACGCGTGCGAGGCGGCCAGGGAGGTCGCGCAGCGCAACGGCGCGACGATGAGGGACTGCCTGGCCTCGACGAGCGAGCAGAGCGCGTTCGTCGAGGTGGAGGTCGAGATCCCCGGCCCCCTGCCGGGAGTGCGGGAGAAGGCCGTCGCCGGACGGTAGCCAGCGGCGATGGTCCGAGGACGGCCGGCCCGGCGACCGGGCCCGCTCGGCGGCTATCCGAGGACGGTCCGGAGGAGCCGCAGGGCCGCGGACTTGTCGAGCGGCTCATTGCCGTTGCCGCATTTGGGCGACTGCACGCAGGACGGGCAGCCGTCGACGCATTCGCAGGCGGCGATCGTGTCCCTGGTCGCCGCCAGCCACTCCTCGATGACCTCGCTGCCGCGTGCGGCGAATCCGGCTCCTCCGGCCAGACCGTCATAGACGAACACCGTCGCCATGCCGGTGTCGGCGTGGAGCGCCGTCGACACGCCGCCGATGTCCCACCGGTCGCAGCCGGCGAACAGGGGCAGCAGCCCGATCGAGGCGTGCTCGGCGGCATGGACCGCTCCCGGCAGGTCCGCCCTGATCACCTCGGCCTCATCGAGCAGCGACTGGGGGATCGTCCACCACACGGCCGCCGTCCGCAGGGTCCTCTCGGGCAGGTCGAGGTCATGCTCGGCGAGGATCGCGCCGCCGCGCTTCGCCCTCATGCGGTAGGACACGACGTGGTCCTTGACGTCGACCGTGCCGCTGCACACGGACACTCCCGACGGCAGGACCCGCTGGTGGTCGGTGTCGACGATCGCGATCTCCGTCAGCGACCTCGCCTGCGTCGTGTAGTCGACCTCGGTGCGTTCGACGAACACGACATGGTCATCGAGGTCGAGGTCGATCACCGTGAAATCCGCACCCTGATGCGTGTACACGGCGCCCGGGTGCGCTCCGGTGTGGGCCCCCGATTCGTCGACGGTTCCGAGCAGGGCTCCCGTGCTCGCCTCCACGAGGCGGAACTGCCCGCCGCCGGAGCCGCGGATGTCGGAGAGGTCCGTCGCCGGTGAGTCCTTGGCCCAGAACCAGCCGGTGGGGCGGGCCCGCAGCATCCGGCGCTCGACGAGGTCGGCGATCACCTCGGCGGAGTTGTCGGGGAAGTGGACGAGCTCAGCCGCGGTCAGGGGCACCTCGGCGGCGGCCGCGCACAGGTGCCCGGACAGCACATGCGGGTTGCCCGGGTGGATGACCCCGGCATCGACGGGGGCATCGAAGATGACCTCCGGGTGATGGACGACGTAGGTGTCGAGCGGGTCGTCCCGGGCGATGAACACCGCCATCCACCGCTGCCCGGCCCTGCCGGCGCGTCCGGCCTGCTGCCACAGGGAGGCCAGGGTCCCGGGCCAGCCGGAGATGATGACGAGATCGAGCCCCGAGATGTCGATCCCGAGCTCGAGCGCGTTCGTCGACGCCACCGCCAGCAGCCGACCCGAGCGCAGCGCCGATTCGAGGAGCCTGCGCTCCTCCGCGAGGTACCCGCCGCGGTAGGCGGCGACCTTGCCCTGCAGGGACTCGTCGACCTGGCCGACCTGGTCGCGCACGGTCGATGCGAGGGCCTCGGCACCGCGACGGGAGGCGATGAATGCGATCGACCGGAAGCCTGCGCACATCGCGTCGGTGAGGAGATCGGCTGCCTCGTTCAGTCCGCTGCGCCGGTCCCCGCCGGGGGACACGGGCGGCTCCCACAGCGCGAAGGCGCCGGCGGCGCGCGGGGAGGAGTCCTCGCTGACCGCATGCGCCTTTCGCCCGGTGAGCGTGGAGAACGCGAGCTCGGGGCGGGCCATCGTCGCCGAGGCGCCGATGACGACCGGGTGCGCTCCGTAGTGCGCGGCGATGCGCAGCAGCCGGCGCAGGATGAGCGACACGTGGGAGCCGAAGACTCCTCGGTAGCGGTGGGCCTCGTCGATGACGATGTAGCGCAGGGTCTTGAACAGTCGGGTGAAGCGCTGATGCTGCGGGAGGATCCCGCGATGGAGCATGTCGGGGTTGGTGAAGACGATGTTCGCGTGCCGTCGGGCCCAGTCCTTCGCCGCCTGCGAGCTGTCCCCGTCGTAGGCCGCGGGCCTCACGCCCCGGACGACGAGCCTCTCCAGCTTGGCCAGCTGATCGGCGGCCAGCGCCTTGGTCGGGGAGATGTAGATCGCCGAGGCGGTGCGCAGGGTGTCCCGCGAGGCCTGGATCGACTCGAGGATGGGCAGCCAGAAGCCCAGGGACTTGCCCGAGGCGGTGGGGGTGGCGATGACGACGTCGGCCCCGGACCGGGCGGTCTCGGCGGCCTCGACCTGATGGCGCCACGGCAGGTCGACGCCGATCGCGTGGCAGGCGTGCCGGAGCTCCTCGTCGACCCAGTCGGGCCATGCCGACTCGTGCTCGAACCGCTGTGGAATATCGCGCACGTGGACGATCCGGTCCTCTCTGGCACCGAACCCGGTGACGATGTCGAGAAGTGCCGAAGAGGTCATGGGGACAATTATGTCGCAGGCACCGCACGTCTCGCCGGAGGCGGGAGTCGATAGGATCGGCGTGTGACTGACCACGGCGCGACGCACTCCGACCTCCACACCACCTTGGGGAAGCGGCTCTACCGAGCCGGCTACACCGAACCCCGACTGCGGCAGATGTGGGGAGGCGCCGTGACGGACGCACTCGTGCGCAACAACGCCGCCCCGGCGATCCACCGCTGCGAGCGGCTGCTCGGCCGCCGGCGAGACCGCAGCGACGGCGCCGGCACCGTCGATGAGGACCTGGCCGTGCTCGCGCTGCTCTTCCGATTCCAGCGGACGGTGCCTGTCGCCCTGCTCCGCCGCGCCCTCGGAGACGAGGCCGTGGCAGCCGCGGTCTCGGCCGGGCTCGTCGAGATCGGCGAGTCGGGGGAGCGCCCCGGTGCGGGTACGTGCGAGGGAGGCATCGAATCCGAGCACGGCATCGAGCCGGAGGCGAGCGCACCCTTCGCCATCACCCCCTACGACCTGCCGGTTGGGGTCCCGCGCGGCTTCGCACCGGGCGATGAGAACCTCTACCTCGTCAGCGATCACGGAACGCTCGTGAATCCCGATGTCCTCGACGGCGATTTCGTCCTCGGGCTCGGCGGCGCGGGACGCACCCTGGTCTCCCTGACTCCTCGCGAGCATTGCGCGCTGGCCGCCGACATCGGCACCGGATGCGGGATCCAGGCCCTGCTGCTGGCCCGGCACTGCGACCGCGTCATCGCCACCGACGTCTCCGCGCGCGCCCTGAGGCTGGCCGAGCTCGGCGCTCGGCTCAATGGAGTCGACTCCATCGAGTTCCGGTCCGGTTCCCTGCTCGAGCCGCTGACCGAACAGGTCGATCTGCTCGTGTCCAACCCGCCGTTCGTCATCACCCCACGCACCGCGACGCACGAGAGCCTCGACACGACGCGCGAGAGCAGCAGCTCTGGGCCGACCGACCGCGCCGACGGGGCCCGGGACTCCGGCCTCCTGCCCGACTTCGAGTACCGCGACGGCGGGATGACCGGCGATCGGCTCGTGCGCACCCTCGTCACCTCGATCCCCGCGGCGCTGCGTCCCGGCGGGCGCAGCGTGTGCCTGGGCAACTGGGAGATCGGTGCTCACACCGCGGCGGAGGAGTCCGGTCCGCACGCGTGGATCACCGACCCGGCCATCTCGGTGCTCGTCATCGAGCGTGAAGCCCTCGACCCGATCGCCTACGCCGAGACCTGGATCCGCGACGGCGGGATCCCTCGGGCGAGTGAGCAGTGGAACCGGGCGACGGCGGCGTGGATCGACGATCTCGACTCCCGAGAGGTCGCCGAGATCGTCTTCGGCTACGTCGTCATGGAGAGAAACGATAACGATTTCCGAACATTCGAGGCCCCCGGCGCGGTCTCCCCGGGGTTCAAGGAGCGGGTCAGGATCACCTCGGCGCCGACGAACGCAGGGCCCGGGATCGGGGCGTTCGTGCAGACGGTCTTCGAGCTGCGCTCCTGGCTGAGCGGGGTCGACGCCGAGGAGATGGCGACCACCGCATTCACCCGGTCCCCGGACCTCGTCGAGCACCGCCATCTCACCCCCGGCGAGTCCGATCCGGCCTCGATCACACTCGAGCAGGGCCTCGGCTTCGGGCAGGTGTTCGACCTCGACACGGCGCTGGCCGGCTTCGTGTCCGTGGCGGATGGGACGCTGACCCTGAGACAGACGGCGGTCGCCCTCGCGCATCTCCTCGAGGTGGATGCGGCGGCGCTCGAGGAGCAGCTCATCATGCAGGTGAGGCAGCTGGTGGCCGCGGGCGCCCTGCTGCCGACGGGAGACCCGGAAACCGGTTCGCGCTGATCGATGCGGTCCCCGGCGCCGCCTCGGTGACTGTAGGATCGGGAACCGTCGGTGTCGGCCTCCACGCCATCCCCCGATGCAGATCGAGACCGTCCATGAGTGTTACATTGGGCCGGATCGGCCGTGGACGAGCAGCGGCCGGAGCAGTTGATCGGCCAGAAGTCAGTGAGAACCGCCCAGCGCGGATGCCGTGCATCTGGCATGAGAGGAATGTGCAAGAGTGACGACAACCGAGAAGACACCCCGCCGTCTCGTCATCGTCGAGTCCCCGACGAAGGCGCGCACGATCGTCGGGTACCTCGGCGAGGGTTATGACGTCGAGGCCTCCGTGGGCCACATTCGTGACCTTCCGACACCGTCCGAACTCCCTGCCGACATGAAGAAGGGGCCGTACGGCAAGTTCGCCGTCGACGTCGACAACGGCTTCGACCCCTACTACCGGATCGATCCCGGCAAGAAGAAGAAGGTCACCGAGCTCAAGCGGCTCCTCAAGGACGCCGACGAACTCTACCTCGCCACCGATGAGGACCGTGAGGGGGAGGCCATCGCCTGGCACCTCCTCGAAGTGCTCAAGCCGAAGATCCCGGTCAAGCGCATGGTCTTCCATGAGATCACCCCCGAGGCGATCAACCGCGCCCTGGAGAACACCCGGGAGATCGACGAGGCGCTCGTCGACGCCCAGGAGACCCGCCGGATCCTCGACCGCCTCTACGGCTACGAGATCTCGCCCGTGCTGTGGCGCAAGATCCGCGCCGGGCTGTCCGCCGGACGCGTCCAGTCGGTGGCCACCCGGCTCGTCGTCGAACGCGAACGCGAGCGCATGGCGTTCGTCCCCGCCGACTACTGGGATCTCGACATCGACCTGGGCCTGCCCGGCGGCGCCAGTCCGTTCGCCGCGAACCTCGCGACCCTCGACGGGGCGCGTGTCGCCTCGGGGCGGGACTTCGACGACGCCGGCCGGCTGAAGAACGCCGCGGCCACCGTCGTCGACCGGGCGAAGGCCGAGGAGCTCGCCGAACTGCTGGGCGGATCGCGGAAGGACTCGCTGACCGTCACCGCGGTCGAGTCGAAGCCCTACTCGCGCAAGCCCGCCGCTCCCTTCACCACCTCGACGCTGCAGCAGGAGGCCGGCCGCAAGCTGCGGATGAGCGCCCGCCAGGCGATGCGCACCGCGCAGTCGCTCTACGAGCACGGCTACATCACCTACATGCGCACCGACTCCCCGGCCCTGTCGGGGCAGGCGATCGCCGCGGCGCGCAGGCAGGTGACCGAGCTCTACGGTCCCGAGTACGTGCCCCAGTCGCCACGGGTGTACAAGGGCAAGCAGAAGTCGGCGCAGGAGGCCCACGAGGCGATCCGCCCCGCCGGCGACTCGTTCCGGACTCCCGCCCAGGTCGCGAAGTCGCTGAGCGGCGACGAGTTCCGGCTCTACGACCTGATCTGGAAGCGCACCGTGGCCAGTCAGATGGCCGACGCCAAGGGCAAGACCGCGACCATCCGGGTCCGCGCCGATCTCGGCGACGGACACGAGGCCGGTTTCACCGCCAGCGGCACCGTCATCACCTTCCGCGGCTTCCTTGCCGCCTACGAGGAGGGCCAGGACGCCGGCCGCTACGACACGAAGTCGGGCGAATCGCGCCTGCCTCAGGTCGAGGAGGGCCAGGCACTGACCGTGGTCCAGGTCGAGGCCGACGGGCACACGACCGCACCGCCGCCGCGCTACACGGAGGCGAGCCTGGTCAAGGCGCTCGAGGAGCTCGGCATCGGCCGCCCCTCGACGTACGCCTCGATCATCTCCGTCATCCAGGACCGCGGGTACGTCACGAGCCGCGGCAACGCGCTGGTCCCCAGCTGGCTGGCGTTCTCCGTCGTGCGGCTGCTCGAGGAGCACTTCACCGGGCTCGTCGACTACGAATTCACCGCCGACCTCGAGACTGAGCTCGACCGCATCGCCGCCGGCGAGGAGGATCGCAGGGCCTGGCTCGCGCGGTTCTACTTCGGCGACAAGGACCACGACCGGGAAGGTCTCAAGGAGGTCGTCGACGACCTCGGCGACATCGACGCCCGCGAGGTCAACACGGTGCGCATCAGCGACGGTGTGGCGCTGCGCGTGGGCCGCTACGGCCCCTACCTCGAGGTCAGCGGGGGTGCCGAGGGCGAGGAGCCGAAGCGGGTGTCCGTGCCCGACGATCTCGCTCCCGACGAGCTCACCGCGGCCAAGGCCGCCGAACTCATCGAATCCCAGGGCGACGGCGACCTCGAGCTCGGCGTCGATCCCGAGACCGGGCACACGATCGTGGCGAAGACGGGTCGGTTCGGCCCCTACGTCACCGAGGTGCTGCCCGAGTCCGAGGAGAAGCCGAAGCGGGGTGCGAAGAAGCCGAAGCCGCGCACGGCCTCCCTGTTCAAGTCGATGGACCTCGCGACCATCGACCTCGACACCGCACTGAAGCTGCTCAGCCTGCCGCGGGTCGTCGGCGCGGACGAGGAGGGCAACGAGATCACCGCGCAGAACGGCCGCTACGGCCCCTACCTCAAGAAGGGCACGGACTCGCGGTCGCTGACGGATGAGGAGCAGATCTTCTCCATCACGCTCGACGAGGCGCTGAAGATCTACTCCGAGCCCAAGCAGCGCGGGGGTCGGCGCGCGACCGCACCGCTCAAGGAGCTGGGCGAGGACCCGGAGTCGAAGAAGCCGGTCGTCGTCAAGGACGGTCGCTTCGGCCCCTACGTCACCGACGGGGAGACGAACGCGACCCTGCGCAAGGACGACGACGTCGAGACGATCACCCTCGAGCGCGCCGCGACCCTGCTCGCCGAGAAGCGGGCCAAGGGACCGGCGAAGAAGAAGACGACGACGCGCAAGGCTCCGGCGAAGAAGACGACGGCGGCCAAGACCACGGCGGCGAAGAAGTCGACCTCGACGACGGCGAAGAAGACGACGGCCAAGACCACGGCCGCGAAGAAGTCGACGGCGGCCAAGCCGAAGACGCCCTGAGCCCGGCCGGTCTCCCTGAGCTCGATCGGGTTCAGGGAGACCGGTTCACGCCCTGGTGTCGGCGAACGAGGCGAGGGCCTCGCCGGCGAGGCGGTAGGTCTCCCACTCCTCCTGGGCCGTGGCGCCCAGGGACCGGTAGAAGCCGATCGACGGTTCGTTCCACTTGAGCACGCACCACTCGAGGCGCGTCAGCCCATTGTCCCGGCAGTGCCGGGCGAGTCTCCTCAGCAGCTCCCGGCCGAGCCCCGTGCCGCGGTGGTCCGGGTCGACGAAGAGGTCCTCGAGCCAGATCCCGTTCTTCCCGGTCCACGTGGAGAACGAGTAGAACCAGATCGCGATCCCGACGATCCTCCCCTCCGCCTCGGCGACGAAGCCGTAGGTGTTCGGCCGTCCGTCGGCGGGGAACATCACCGCGGCGAAGTCCTCCTCGGTGGCCTCGACGGCATCGGGCTCCTTCTCGTACTCGGCGAGCGCATGGACCAGGCGGAGGATGTCGGGCAGGTCCTCGGGCGTGGCCTCGCGGACGTTCGTGCTCATCGTGGTCTCGGTCATGGGAGGCAGTGTACCCAGCTCCCCGACCCGACTGCCCGGCGCGTCCGCATCTAGAGGGCGTGCCTGCCCACCTGCGCGGGCAGAGCGGCGAGCTCCTCGGCGGTCGGCGCCCCCGGGTCGAGACCGTGGGACTCGGCGAAGTGCGCGGCGAACGCCGCGGCGACGGCATCGACCGTGACCGTGGGATGGAGCTCGGAGATCGCTCCGCCCGTGGCCGGGTCCCACTCGACCCCGAGGGCGGCCTCGACGTCGGTGAGGACCGCGCGGATCGGGTCCGGATCCTCGACGACGACCGAGGAGGAGAACAGCCACGCCCCCGAGACCACGCGCTGGGCGGTGCCGATGGCCTTGATCCGTCCGCCCACGTTGACGCTGTGCTCACCGGGACAGTACTCGCCGGGGATCTCGCCGAGGCGGGCGTCGACGCCGATGCCGCGCAGCACCTCGACGTACTCCCGGCCGAAGTCCGCGAACCGCGCATTCGTGTCCCTGAGGAAGGAGTCACTGGGTTCGATGTGGTCGATGACGAGCGAACCCGGGTGGTAGGCGGCCGCGCGCCCGCCGAGGCTGCGCAGCGCCGGGGTGAAGCCGTGGTCCCTGGCCGCGGCGATCGCGGCCGGGAAGCCGGGGAGGAACCGGTCGCGGGCGCCGAACGCGACGGTCGGCGCCGGACGGTAGAGACGCAGCGCGGCACCTCGACGTCCCTGCCTGACGGAATCGAGGAGGACCCGGGCGAACGCCAGCTCCTCGACGGCATCGAGTCCCGAGGTCTCGACCGCTGTCAGTCTCGCCCGCTCGGGCGCCGAAGTCGCATGCACGGGAACCAGGGTACTCCCCTCGGACGGTTCCAAGAGTTATGTCAGTCGGGGCGGATATGGTTGTCCTGTGAGCATGTTGACGACTTCAGGACATCGGCTTCCCGGCGCCCCCGGCCGGCTGGTCACCGAGACCGCCGCATGGGGCGCACTCATCGTCCTCGCGGCGGTCAGCTATGTCGTGGCCGGCACGAGCGGGATGACCGTCACCCTGCAGGACCGGCCCTACTCGGTGATCGCCGAGGCACTCGGGGCGGGCGACTTCGACAACCGCCTCGGCAGTCTCTCCCTGCTCATCGTCTTCGTCCTCGCCGGGGCGGGCCTCTTCCTCCCGGCCCGGCTGTTCCAGGCGAAGGGACCGGGACCGCGCCGGATCGCGCTGAGTGCCGCGGCCGTGGTCCTGGCCGCCCTGCTCATCGTCCTCGGCTTCGCTCCGAGCGCGTGGCTGACGTGGATCGGCGGGCTCGTCCTCGGCGCGCTCGTCGGTCTGCTCCTCAGCCTCAACCCCTTCGCCAACGCGAAGCCGTGGCGCAGGGTCGGGGTTCCCGCGGCCTTCCTCGTCTTCCTCTCCTGCTCGTTCCAGATCCTGGGCGGCGCGGTGGCCGGCACCGCCGCGCTCAAGTGGATGAGCCTCGTCGTCGGCGTCGCCATGATCGTCGGGGCCGTGATCATCTATCTCACTCCGGAACGAGCGCTGCACGCCGAGGCGTCGATGACCGGAGCGTTCCCCGAGGTGAAGGCACGCCTCTCCCGCCCGCCGGCGAAGATCGCCAACCCCTGGGTCTGCGTCGCCCTCTTCGCCGTGCTGGGAACGACGGTCATCCTGTCCCAGCCCACGGCGGTCGAGAACAGCTTCGGACAGGCAGGCTTCGCGCTCATCCTCGTGTGCTCGCTGCTGGGCTGGGCCATCGGCTTCGAGATGGGGCCGACCTTCGCCCCGGGGATGTCCCGCCCCCGGGTCTCCGCGTTCGCCCTCACGGTCTCGGGCATCCTCCTCATCGCGACGGGCGCGATCGCCGAACTGTCCGGAAAGGTCGTCCTGTCGGCCGTCATCGCCTTCCTCGTCGGGATCGGGGTGCGGTCTCAGCCCTATCGCTTCTCCCGGCGCGTCGGCGCCGTGGGCGGAGCGGTCGTCGCCTTGGCCCTCAACGCCCTCGACATCTCGGCTGTCGTGCCCCTGGGAGCGACGACCGAATGGGAGATCGCTCCGAGCGAGGTCGCCTACGGGGTCATGGGCCTGGCCGCACTCATCGCCGGCATCATCGGCCTTCTCATCTTCGACCCGCACCGGCTGCAGGGGCTGGCCGTCGACATCGTCCACGGGTTCCGCGCGCCGAACGGGGTCGGCGACGCGCCCGGGGACGGGATCCGGCTGCCCGCCGACCGCCTCGGGCCAGGGTTCTTCATCGCCATCGAAGGCGGTGACGGCTCCGGCAAGAGCACCCAGATCAAGCGGATCTCACGCATCCTCGCCGACGAGGGCTACGAGGTCGAGGCGACGCGGGAACCGGGCGGCACGGAGCTGGGCCGGCAGATCAGGTCTGTGCTCTTCGACGCCGAGACCCCGGCCCCGCGCGCCGAGGCGCTCCTCTTCGCCGCCGACCGCGCCCATCACGTCGCCTCCCTGGTCGATCCGAGCCTCGACGCCGGCAGCATCGTCATCACGGACCGCTACATCGACTCGACGGTCGCCTACCAGGCGGCGGGCCGCCAGTTCGACCCCGAGACGATCCTCGCCCTGAGCAAGTGGGCGACTCAGGGGCTCATCCCTCATCTGACGATCGTCCTCGACATCGAACCCGAGGTCGCGGCCGCCCGCATGGGCGAGCGCGAGGACAACAACTACCTCGATGAGGAGAACCAGCAGTTCCACCAGCGCGTCCGCCAGACCTACCTGTCCCGGGCCAACGAGGATCCGGCCCGCTATGTCGTGCTCGACGCCTCGGTGAGCGAGGACGAGCTGACCGGGCAGATCCTCTCCGCGATCCACGCCCGTCTGCCGCGGGAGATCGGCCGCGGCCCCGCGGCTACCGGTGTCGATGCCGATGCGCCGGCCGCGGCGGGTGCCGGCGACGCCGCGGGCAGCACTGCGGGAACGGGTGCCGCAGATGGTTCGGGCACCGTTGCAGGTGCGGGCACAGGGGCGGGCCCGGTGAGCGCCGAGGACCTGTCATCGACATCGGCCGACTCCACCCGGACCGCGCGGTTCGATGCCGTGGCACCCGACCCCGCCCCGGCCGCCGAAGGGTCGGAGGACCCGAGCTGCGAGAGCGTCGACGCCCCGGCCGGAGAGGCGACCGACGACGAGCCAGTCGCAGGTGACCATGCCACGGGCGACCGTGCCGCAGACGAGGAAGCCGCCACCACCGTGCTCCCCGCTCACGGCTTTCGGCCGAGCGCTCCTTTGCCCGACGGGGAGGACGACGAGGACGACGTGCCGACGACCGTCATCGAGGAGCGGAAGCGGCAGGAGGCGACGCCGGCCGAGGAGGCCGACACCACGGTCCTTCCCGCCCATGCTCCCCGCCAGTCGAGCCGGGAACGGCTCCAGGCGCAGGCCGAGATCGAGCGTCAGGCCAGGGAGCGGCTGCGCAGGCAGAGGGAGCGCACCCAGAATCGCTTCAACGACCCCGAGGGGCGCTGAGTGAGCGTCTTCGACGAACTTGTCGGGCAGGACGAGGTGGTCAGGCAGCTCGACGGCGCCCTGCACAGCCCCGGTGCCATGACACATGCCTGGCTGTTCACCGGGCCGCCGGGATCGGGCCGGTCGAACGCGGCGCGAGCCTTCGCCGCCGCGCTGATCTCCGGCGGCACCGCGACCTCCGAGGTCACTGCGCGGGTGCTCAAGGGGCAGCACGAATCCCTGACGATCATGTCGACCCAGAAGTCGGTCATCGCGATCGACGAGGTTCGCGAACTCGTGTCGAAGGCGCAGTCGGCACCGGTGAACTCGGCCTGGCGGGTCGTCATCATCGAAGACGCCGACAGGATGACCGAACGGACGGCGAACGTCCTGCTCAAGGCGATCGAGGAACCGCCGCCCGCCACCGTCTGGCTGCTCTGCGCCCCGAGCCCGATCGATGTCCTCACGACCATCCGCTCCCGCTGCCGGCCGGTGCGGCTGCGGATCCCCTCACGCGAGGCCGTGGCCACCCTCCTCATCGAACGCGACCACGTCGATGAGGAGAGGGCCCATTGGGCCGCCGCGGTGGCGCAGAACCACATCGGCCGCGCCAAGTACCTGGCGCGCAGCGAATCGGCGGGGGAGGAGCGGAGGAAGATCCTCGAGATCCCCGACAAGCTCACCTCGGTGGGGGCGACGATCCGACTGGCCGGACGTATCGTCGACGATGCCGCGGAGACCGCGAAGGCCAGGGTCGAGGACCGCAACCGCGCCGAACGCCGCGACCTCCTGACGAGCCTCGGCATCGAGACCGAGAAGAGCATCCCGCCCTCGGCCCGAGCCCAGCTGAGGAGACTCGAGGAGGAGCAGAAGCGGCGCTCGGTGAGGGCGCGCAACGACGAACTCGACCGCATCTTCCTCGAACTCATGAGCCTCTACCGCGACATCCTCATGTACCAGCTGGGGATCCGCGAGGGATGGATCAACGCCGGCGAGGGCGACCTCATCGCCAAGCATGCGAACCGGGACGGTCCCGACACGACCCTGCTGCGCATCGACGCCATCACCGAGGCGCGCAGGCGACTGCAGACGAACATGTCCCCGGTCCTCATCGTCGAATCGGCGTTCGTGCTGCTGTCGAACCCATGGCTGCTCGACGCCTGAGAGCCGAGAGCGACCCGAGGAGTTCTCAGTCCTCGGCGAGGAGCTCGGCGACCAGGGCCTGAGTGAGTTCGACGCGGCGCGGAATCCACACCTGCAGGGCATGCTCGTTGCGGGCATGGGAGCCTCCACCCACCGTGCCCAGCCCGTCGAGGGTCGGGGTTCCCACTCCGGCCGTGAAGTTGCCGTCCGAGCCCCCGCCGACGGCCACCGACCGCAGCGGCGGATGCCCGAGCTCGGCTGCCAGGCGCTGGGCGCGCGCGTAGAGGCCCATCGCCATCTTCTGCTCGAGTGGGGCCCGGTTGATCCCGCCCCTGACCTCGATCGTCGCTCCGGCGACGGTCGGGGACAGGGAGGTGAGGATCTCATCGATGCGGATCTGCTCCGCCACGGTCGCGGCGCGGGAGTCGATCCCGACGCTCGCCTCGGCGGGGACGGTGTTCGTCGTCGATCCGCTCCTCATCACCGTCGGGACCACCGAGGTGCCGACCGAGGGGTCGTGGAGCGCGGCGATCCGCACCACCTGGTTGGCCACCTCGAGCGTCGAGTTGACGCCCTTCTCCGGTTCGACTCCGGCATGGGCGGCCCGGCCGGTGACTTCGAGGGAGTAGATCGCCACTCCCTTGCGCGCGATCTTCACGGACCCATCGGCGGCTCCGCTCTCGAACACGAGAGCGGCCTTCGCGCCGCGGGCCTCGGCCTCGATGATCGATCGGGAGCCGGGGGAGCCGAGCTCCTCATCGGCGGTGATGAGCACGCTGACCCCGTCGAGGCTCCCGCGCTGATGCCGCAGTCGGGACAAGGCATGGAGGGCGATGAGCAGGCCGCCCTTCATGTCATCGGCGCCGGGGCCGCGGACGACCCCGTCGGCGACGGAGAACGGGAACGTCTCGAGGGTGCCGGTCGGCCACACCGTGTCGTGGTGGCCGATGAGGACCGCTCTGCGCGGACCGGAGCCGAAGCGCCACAGCAGATGGGGGCGGGAGTCGGTCTCGATGATCGTCGGCGCGGCCCCGAGCAGCCCGGTGCCGATGCGGGAGATGAGACGGGCGCTGCGGGCCAGGGCGTCCGGGTCCCCGGTGAACGACTCGCATTCGATGAGCACCTGGAAGTCACTCATGAACTCCTTGGAGTCGAACTCGGCCACCTGGGTCACCCTCTCTGTCTGCGATTCCCTGCTCGTTCCAGACTACCGGGTCGGGGGTCGCCCCCGTCGTCGGGCGCATCGCTCCTGTGACCGGGACGGCCGTTTTGACCCCGAGCACCACGGTTGGCTACAGTTGGTGCGGTTGCCGCCTTAGCTCAGTCGGCAGAGCGATTCACTCGTAATGAATAGGTCGCGGGTTCGATTCCCGCAGGCGGCTCGGTGTCCTGAGTCGCGACATCGTTGACAGACGATGTCGCGACTTGGGACTTTTTTGTGGGTTCACTCCTGGAATCAGATACCGTCCTGGTTGTCGTG
>NZ_QNSB01000009.1 GCF_003315415.1 Brevibacterium sanguinis | reverse complement strand
GCCCGGTTAACCGTTCCGATCCCGGTAGCTAAGCCCATTCGCGCTGATGGTACTGCAACTTGGTGGTTGTGGGAGAGTAAGTGACCGCCGCAAAAAATTCTTTTCTGGTGTGGGGTGTGACCGTTCGGGTTGCACCCCACACCCTTTTTGTGTGCCCACCCGTGTTGTGTGCCCACCCGTGTTGTGTGTGCCCGTCTGTGCGGGCGTGTTTCGCGTGTCCCGGGTGGGGTGTGCCCTTCAGCCATCGGCTGGAGGGCACTTCTGCATTCGGGCGTCCTTCTCGCTGCTGTCGCCCGCCGGCTGCCCAAGGCTGTCCGCTCGAGAGGCCATGCGTCCCTGCTGATTCATTTGTTTGATGTCCAACATTCGATCATCAGATGGCCGGTGACGTCGGTCGTTGTAAGTTGGACCACATGAGCCTACATCCATCACTGCAGCCCATCTTCGACACCGTGCTCCACCGGAACCCCGGGGAATCGGAGTTCCACCAGGCCGTGCAGGAAGTGCTCCACTCTCTCGGCCCGGTCGTTGACAAGCACCCCGAGTACCTCGAGCTGTCGATGTTCGAGCGCCTGTGCGAACCGGAGCGGCAGATCATCTTCCGGGTGCCGTGGATCGACGAACAGGGCGTCGTCCACATCAACCGTGCCTTCCGGGTCGAGTTCAACTCCTCGCTGGGCCCCTACAAGGGCGGACTGCGGTTCCACCCCTCGGTCAACCTCGGCATCGTCAAGTTCCTCGGGTTCGAGCAGATCTTCAAGAACTCGATCACCGGTCTGCCCATCGGGGGCGGCAAGGGCGGGTCCGATTTCGACCCGAAGGGACGCACCGACCTCGAGATCATGCGCTTCTGCCAGTCCTTCATGCTCGAGCTCTACCGCCACATCGGCGAGTACCGCGACGTCCCCGCGGGTGACATCGGGGTGGGCGGTCGCGAGATCGGCTACATGTTCGGACAGTACAAGCGCATCACCAATCAGTACGAAGCCGGTGTGCTCACCGGAAAGGGCCTGTCCTACGGCGGATCCATGGTGCGCACCGAAGCCACGGGGTACGGGCTCGTCTACTTCCTCAAGGACATGCTCGGCGCCGCGAAGAAGACCCTCGACGGTCGCTCGGTCGTCATCTCGGGTTCCGGCAACGTCGCCGTGTACGCCGCCGAGAAGGTCGAGGCCTTCGGCGGCCGGGTCATCGCGCTCTCCGACTCCGGCGGATTCATCCACGACCCCGACGGCATCGATCTCGAGATCGTCAAGCAGATCAAGTTCGTCGACCGCGGCCGGATCTCCGAGTACGTCACCCGCCGCGGTGGACGGGCGACCTATCATGAGGGCGGGAACGTCTGGCGCCTCGAAGCCGACGTCGCCCTGCCCTGCGCGACGCAGAACGAACTCGACGAGGACGACGCGAAATCGCTCGTGGCCGGGGGCGTCATCGCCGTGGCCGAAGGGGCGAACATGCCCTGCACCCCCGGTGCGGTCAAGGTCTTCTCCGAGGCCGGTGTCCTCTTCGCCCCGGGTAAGGCGGCCAACGCCGGTGGGGTCGCGACGAGCGCCCTCGAGATGCAGCAGAACGCCAGCCGCGATGCCTGGCACTTCGACTTCACCGAAGCCCGGCTCGCCGAGATCATGGGCGATGTCCACGACAGCTGTGCGGCCGCCGCCGACGAGTACGGGTCACCCGGGGACTACGTCGCCGGGGCCAACATCGCCGGATTCATCCGCGTCTCGGAGGCGATGCTCGCCCAGGGCGTGGTCTGATCCCTCCGAAAGACGTGAGGCCTCAAGGCCGCGCCCGGCATTCGGCGCGGTGAGGCCTGATCCGGCTGCCGAACGGCGTGCGACTTCGAAGACGGTCGGTCCCTCAGCGGGGACCGACCGTCCCGTACGCCTTGCGCCAGCGCAGCAGGGGCCTCTGCGTCCGGGCGGACGCCAGGCCGGTGCCGAGGGCGACGACTTCGCCGACGACGAGGCTGTGGGTGGCGACCTCGAGGATCTCGGTCCTCCGCAGCTCGAACCAGGCGATCGCCTCGGCGAGGACCGGCTGCCCCGAGTGGGGAGACGGGAACGTCTCGATCCCGCTCAGCGCGCCGTAGAGCGGTTGGCCGGGCTCGCCGAGGCGCTCGGAGACGTCCCGCTGGGACGAGGCGAGCACGGAGATCGCGAAGTGCTCGCTGTCCTCGAGGGTCTCCATCATCCGGGAACCCGAGTAGATGCTCACCGCCATCGTCGGCGGGTCGTAGGAGACGTCGAGGAACGAATCGACCGTGATCGCGTGCGGTGACCTGCCGCGGTTCGCGGCGACCACGGCCACGGCCGCGGCGATGTCGTCACTGAGCTCGCGATAGCGCTCTGTGAGGGAATCGTCGTGACTGGGGTCCATGGCACTCATTCTAGGGAACTACAATGAACAGCATGACTTTGCCAGCTTCAGGTGGTTCATCCACAATCGAGCGCGAGCGGACCGAGCAGCTCGTCGAACCCGGCGACCACGAGCGGTACAGCCACTACGCGCCCAAGGACAAGATCATGGAGGCGATGGTCACCGGCACTCCGGTGATCGCCCTGTGCGGGAAGGTGTGGATCCCGAGCCGGGACCCGGAGAAGTTCCCCATCTGCCCGAAGTGCAAAGAGATCTACGACACGATGCCTGAAGGACCCAAGGAGTAGATGGCCGCGGAACGTCTCCCCGGGACTTCCGCCGCCGAACAGCTCCCCCCGGCGTTTCCCGAGCGTGCGGCTTGGGGAACGGCCGGAAAGCTGCGTGCGTGGCAGGCCGAAGCCCTGGAACAGTACTTTCGGGATCAGCCCAAGGACTTCCTCGCAGTCGCCACCCCCGGGGCCGGCAAGACGACCTTCGCGCTGCGCCTGGCCGCTGAGCTGCTCGCCCAGCGCGTCGTCAACCGCGTCACGGTCGTCGCGCCCACCGAGCATCTCAAGGTGCAGTGGGCCGATTCCGCTGCCCGCGTCGGCATCAAGCTCGACCCCCACTTCAAGAACGCCCAGGGCAAGCACGCCCCCGGCTTCCACGGGGTGGCACTGACCTACGCGCAGGTCGCGGCGAAGCCGGTCCTCCACCACAATCGCACCGCCGCCGGTCGCACCCTCGTCATCCTCGACGAGGTCCACCATGCCGGCGACGCCCTGTCCTGGGGCGACGCGGTGCGCGAGGCGTTCAGCCCGGCCGTGCGCCGACTCTCGCTGACCGGTACGCCGTTCCGCTCCGACACCTCGCCGATCCCGTTCGTCACATACGCCCCCGACGAGAACGGCATCCGCACCTCGGTGGCCGACTACTCGTACGGCTACGGGCGGGCCCTCAAGGACTCAGTCGTCCGTCCCGTCCTGTTCCTCGCCTACGCCGGCGCCATGTCCTGGCGGACCAAGGCGGGGGAGGAGATGTCCCACGTCCTCGGCGAGGAGACGACGAAGGACATCTACGCTCAGGCCTGGCGCACCGCGCTCGACCCGAAGGGCGATTGGATCCCCGCCGTGCTCAAGGCCGCGGACATGCGCCTGACCGAGGTCCGGCGCACCGTCCCCGATGCCGGGGGACTCGTCATCGCCACCGATCAGACCACCGCCCGCGCGTATGCCAAGCAGCTGAGGGAGATCACCGGGGAGAAGCCCACGGTGGTGCTCTCCGACGAAGCGGGCGCCTCGGCGCGCATCGAGGAGTTCCAGAACTCGACCGACCGGTGGATGGTCGCGGTGCGGATGGTGTCCGAGGGCGTCGACGTCCCGCGTCTGTGCGTCGGGGTCTATGCCACCTCCTCGTCGACTCCGCTGTTCTTCGCCCAGGCGATCGGCCGATTCGTCCGCGCCCGCAAGCGCGGGGAGACCGCCTCGGTGTTCCTGCCCTCGGTCCCGGTGCTGCTGGCGCTGGCGAACTCGATGGAGGTCGAACGCGACCACGCCCTCGACCGGCCCAAGGACGCCGACGAGAACGATGTCGTCGTCTTCGACGATCAGGCGCTCGAGCAGGCGAATCGGAACGAGGGAGCCTCCGACCAGCTCGGATCGTTCGAGGCGCTCGGCGCCGAGGCGCTCTTCGACAGGGTGCTCTTCGACGGCGGCGAGTTCGGCACCGGGGGAGCGATCGGATCCGAGGACGAGCTCGACTTCATCGGGATCCCCGGCCTGCTCGAACCCGACCAGGTCCACGAGCTCCTGCGGACCCAGCAGGCGAAGCAGGCGAAGCGGAAGACCTCGGCCGCCCCGGCTCCCGAAGTCGAGCACGGCGAGCTCGAGCACAGGGCGATGAAGGAGGAGCGCAACCAGCTCCAGAGCCTCGTCGGCGCGTGGTCACGGCGGACCGGGCTGCCGCACAAGACCATCCATGTCCAGCTGCGCAAGGCGTGCGGGGGTCCGGCTGTGGCCCAGGCGACGCGCCAGCAGATCCAGGCGCGGATCAAGAAGCTCCAGGGTTGGTTCGTCGGCCAGAGCTGAGGCCGCCGCGATCCCCAGCCGATGCAGGAGACCGCCTCAGTCGGTGTAGAAGACCGTGGGGATCGCCGGCTCCCCGTCCTGGAGCCGGCGCGCCGAGCGCGGCAGCTCGGCCAGGGACTCGTCGTGCCGGGCGCAGGCCCTCTTCACGCCGGCCGCCCCGGTGAAGGACTCGTCGATCTCACCGTCGACGACGAGGTCGACGGTCAGCGGACGGCCGTCGCCGACGTCGCTGGGAAGCCGCGGGACGCCGACGGCCTCCTCGACCGCGATCGCCCCGTCGACGAGGCGCATCGCCGACTTGTGGCCCCCGCGCGAGGGCTTGCCCTGGGAGGATTTCGCGACCGAGGTCCACGTGCCCGACTCGTCGGCGCGGGCGACGAGCTTGTACACGAGTCCCGCCGCCGGAGCGCCCGAACCGGTGACGACCCGGGTGCCGACGCCGTAGCCGTCGACGGGGGAGGCCGCGAGAGCCGCGATCGCGTACTCGTCGAGGTCGCTCGTGACCGTGATCTTCGTGTCGTGCGCGCCGAGGCGGTCGAGGCCGGCCCGGACCTCGCTGGCCTGCTCGACGAGGTCGCCCGAGTCGATCCTGACTCCGCCGAGCGAGCCGCCGGCGAGGTCGATGGCCGTGGCCAGCGCCTGCTCGACGTCATAGGTGTCGAGCAGGAGGGTCGTGTCCGTCCCGAGCGAGCGCAGCTGCGCGGCGAAGGCCTCACGCTCGGAGTCGTGGAGGAGGGTGAACGAATGCGCGGAGGTGCCGATCGTCGGCAGCCCGTAGCTCAGGCCCGCCGCGAGGTTCGAGGTCGAGGAGAACCCGCCGATGACGGCGGCACGGGCCGCGGCGACGGCCGCCCGCTCGTTGGTCCGCCTGCTGCCCATCTCCGCGCACGGCCGGTCCCCGGCGGCCTGGGCCATCCGGGAGGCCGCCGAGGCGACGGCACAGTCGTAGTTCATCGCCGAGAGGGTGAGGGTCTCGAGGATGACGCCCTCGGCGAAGGTCGCCTCGATCGTGAGAAGGGGGGAGCCGGGGAAGTAGATCTCGCCCTCGGCATAGCCGCGGATGGTCCCGGTGAAGCGGTAGTCGGCGAGCCAGTCGATCGTCGCGGAGTCGACGATCCCCTCACGGCTGAGGAAGGACAGCTGAGCGTCGTCGAAGCGGAAGTCCCGGAGCATCTCGAGGATCCGACCGGTCCCGGCGACGACCCCGTACCGGCGTCCCGGAGGCAGTCTGCGCCCGAACACCTCGAACAGGCTCCTGCGGTGCGCGGCCCCGGATTCCAGCGCCGCCTGCACCATCGTCAACTCGTACTGGTCCGTGAAGAACGCAGTCGAACCGGTGCGTGTGAGATCACTCATAGGCGCGATCTTAGTTCACGACAGCCTCACCGTTCTGCCGTATGGTGGAAACGTGAGCAACCCAACGACACCAGTCCTGGAACCGGAGGTCGCGCAACGACCTGCCGAGGATCTGGCCCGACCGTGGAAGACCGTCGTGTTCAACGACCCGGTCAACCTCATGAGCTACGTCAGCTACGTGTTCCAGAGCTACTTCGGATACTCCGCCGAGAAGGCCCACAAGCTGATGCTCGAGGTCCACGAGAACGGACGCTCCGTCGTCGCCACGGGTTCACGCGAGGCCATGGAAAGGGACACTCAAGCCATGCACGAATTCGGCCTCTGGGCCGCCTGCCAGCCGATGACGGGATCCGACTGAGCCATGGCGGCCATCGACTCTCGCGGGGACGACGTCGTCCTCCAGCTCGAGGACAACGAACGATCCCTCATGCTCACGGTGTTCTCCGACCTGGCGGCCCTCCTCGGGGAGTCGGATGACGACGCTCGCCCCGCCTCGGAGAACTGGGAGGCCCGCCTCGGACTCGTCGAGCGCCCGCGGCCCGAGGACCCGGCGCTGCTGCGACTGTTCCCGGACGTCGACCCGCTCGACGACAAGCGCTCCCAGGAGTTCCGGCGCCTGACCGAATTCGATCTCCAGCAGGCCAAGGCGCACAATGTGCGGATCGTGCTCAACGGACTGGCCCAGGGTGCGCGGATCAGCCTCGGCGAGGAGGAGGTCCTCGCCTGGACCAAGGGCCTCAACGACCTGCGCCTCGTGCTCGCCGTGCGGCTGGGCATCGACACCGAGGAGACGCAGGAGGAGAAATACGCCCGGCGCGACGAGCTCGACGAGTCCGAGGACCTCACCCTCACCCTCTACGACTTCCTCACCTGGATCCAGGATCGACTGACGATGTCCCTGCTCGAGGGCCTGCAGGGGGATGACGAGGAATGAAGCTCACCGCCATCGGCACCGCCGGCTCCTATCCCGGGCCCGACTCCGCGGCCAGCTGCTACCTCATCGAGACCGACGAGGAGAAGCCGACGCGGATCGTCCTCGACCTCGGCTCGGGGGCGCTGAGCCCTCTCCAGCGGGTCGTCGACCCCGATGCCCTGACCGCCGTCGTCCTCAGCCACCTCCACCCCGACCACTGCATGGACATGACCGGGCTCTACGTCCGCCACTGCTACGACCCCAGGTTCTTCAACGGCAACGTCTCCGACACCGGCTCCATCCGCACCCGCACCCCGGTCTTCGCCCCGGCCGGTGCCGAGGAGAGGCTGACCCGGGCCTATCACACCGACCCCGGCAAGTCGCCGGTCGCCGGCAGCAGCGAACCGAGCGACCTCACCCACGCGTTCGAGTTCTTCGACCTCAACCACCGCTCGAGCTGGCAGATCGGCTCCCTGACCGTCGAGAGCTTCCTCGTCGACCATCCGGTCGAGGCCTACGCGCTGCGGATCACCGACTCCAGGGGCAAGGTCATCACCTACTCCGGGGACAGCGACGAGTGCGACAACCTCGTCGAGGCGGCTCGCGGAGCCGACATCTTCCTCTGCGAGGCCGCCTTCCAGGAGGACAGGGACACCTCCCGAGGAATCCACCTGACCGGGAAGCGCGCAGGCCGAGTCGCCGCGAACGCCGATGTCGGGTCCCTCGTGCTCACCCACATCCCGTCCTGGACCGACTGCTGCATCGTCCGCGGGGAGGCGGCCGGCGAGTTCCGCGGACCGATCGAACTGGCCAGACCCGAATCCAGCTGGGCCGTGTGAGCCCGACCATCGAGAACCGAAAGAGGCACACCGTGCGTGCAGACTCCCGAGCCGCGGACCAGCTCCGCCCCGTCACGATCACCCGCAACTGGCTGACCACCGCCGAGGGCTCGGCGCTCATCGAGTTCGGCGACACCCGCGTGCTCTGCGCCGCCTCACTGACCGAGGGCGTGCCCCGGTGGCTCAAGGGCCAGGGACGCGGCTGGGTGACGGCCGAGTACGCGATGCTGCCGCGGGCCACCGACACCCGCAGCACCCGAGAGTCGGTCAAGGGCAGGATCGGCGGTCGGACCCATGAGATCTCCCGCCTCATCGGACGCAGCCTGCGCGCGGTCATCGACCTCGAGAAGCTCGGCGAGAACACGCTCGTGCTCGACTGCGATGTCCTCCAGGCCGACGGCGGCACCCGCACCGCGGCGATCACCGGCGCCTACGTCGCCCTCGTCGACGCGATCGACAAGGGCCGGTCGACCGGCCTCATCCCCGCCGCGCACAACCCGATCCTCGACTCCCTGGCCGCCGTCAGCGTCGGCATCGTCGACGGAGTGCCCGTCCTCGACCTGCCCTACGTCGAGGACTCGACGGCCGAGACGGACATGAACGTCGTCATGACCGGCAGCGGGAAGTTCGTCGAGGTGCAGGGCACCGCCGAGGGTGCGCCCTTCGACCGGGACGAGCTCGACGTCCTCCTCGACCTCGCGACCAAGGGCTGCGCCGACCTCACCCGGATCCAGGCCGAGGTCCTGTCCCGATGACCACCTTCGTCCTGGCCACCCACAACGAGAAGAAGAGAACCGAGCTCCTCGCGGTCCTCCAGCCCCACCTCGGCGCGGACACCGAGGTGAGAAGCGCAGGCGAACTGGGACTCGGGGACGTCGCCGAGACCGGGACGACGTTCGCCGAGAACGCGCTGATCAAGGCCCGCGCCGCCGCGGCGGCGACGGGACTGCCGGCGATCGCCGACGACTCCGGGATCTGCGTCGACGTCCTCGGCGGCGCGCCGGGGATCTTCTCGGCCCGCTGGGCCGGACGCCACGGAGACGATCGGGCCAACCTCGAGCTGCTGCTCGCGCAGCTGAGCGACATCGCCGACGAGCACCGAGGCGCCCAGTTCCGGTGCGCGGCGGCGGCGGTGACAGTCGACGGCCGGGAGCTGACGGCCGAGGGCGTCATGCCCGGACGACTGGCCCGGACGCCCGTCGGAGAGCACGGATTCGGCTACGACCCCATCTTCGTCCCGGAGGGCTCGACGCGCAGCGCGGCCCAACTGACCCCGGAGGAGAAGAACGCCCGGTCCCACCGACGCCTCGCCTTCGACGCGCTCGCCCGCCTGCTGGCCGACCACGGCGGTGGGCTCGGCTAAACTGACGTTGCCGACAAGGGTACTGACAACTGGGAGAGCAATGAAGACTCCGCGCACCACGATCTGGGTCGCCGTCGCGACCGCCGCAGCACTGGTCCTCTCCGCATGCTCAGCGGGAGCCTCGGACCCGGGCGAGACGACACGTCAGGATTCGATGACGATCGCGTTCACCGCCGAACCGGTCAACCTCGACTTCACGAGCACAGGGGGAGTGGCCATTCCCGAGGCCCTCATGGACAACGTCTACGAATCCCTCGTGCGCGTCGACGGTGACGGAGCCATCCAGCCGGCCCTCGCGACGGAGTGGGAGGTCTCCGAGGACCGGAAGACCTACACGTTCGGGTTGCAGGAGGGCGTGACCTTCTCCAACGGCGCCGAGTTCACCGCGGACGATGTGAAGTTCTCCTACGAACGGGTGCAGAAGGACTGGAAGAACCCCCTCAAGGCGAAGATGGACGTCGTCGACTCCATCGAGGCCGTCGACGAGCACACCGTGCGGATCACCCTCAAGGAGCCCTCGAACACCTGGCTCTACAACCTCACCACCCTCGTCGGCGCCGTCTTCGACACCGAGGGCACGAAGGACCTCGCCAACGAGGCGATCGGGACCGGACCCTTCAGGATCGACGACTTCACCCGGGGCCAGTCGATCGACTTCGTCGCCCGCGAGGACTACTGGGGCGAGACGCCGGCCGTGAAGAACGTCCAGTTCAAGTACTTCAAGGACGCCGTGTCGGCCTCGAACGCACTGCAGTCGGGCGAGATCGACGTCATCTCGAACCTCCAGGCCCCCGAACTGGCCGGTGAGTTCCAGAGCGACGACTACCGGATCATCTCCGGCACGACGAACGGCGAGGTCGTGCTCTCGATGAACAACGCGGAGGGGATCTTCGCGGACAAGCGGGCCCGTGAAGCCGTCATGCACGCGATCGACCGGAAGGCCGTCCTCGACACCGCCTGGGCCGGCTACGGCGAGCTCATCGGCTCGATGGTCCCGCCGACCGACCCCTACTACGAGGATCTCACCGGGGCGTGGCCCTACGACCCCGAGAAGGCGAAGGAGAAGGTCCGGGAAGCCGGGATCGACGGTGAGGAGTTCGCCTTCACCGTGCCCAACCTCCCATACGCCAAGGCGATCTCCGAGATCGTCTCCGCGCAACTCGAGGAGGTCGGTCTGAAAGCGAAGATCGAGACCCAGGAGTTCCCCGCCGTGTGGCTGGACAAGACGTTCACCCAGCACGACTACGACATGTCCGTGATCAACCACGCCGAGCCCCGCGACATCCTCACGGTGTTCTCGAAGGACTACTACACCGGCTACGACGACTCGACGATCACGCCGATCGCCGAAGAGGCGGACCGCGGGACCGAGGAGGAGTACATCGCGGGCATGAAGACGATCGCCCGGACGATCACCGAGGACGCCGCCGCGAACTTCCTGTTCCTGTTCCCCAACCTCGTCGTCGCCAAATCCGGTGTCGAGGGAATCCCTGTCAACAGGGTCTCGGACTCCTTCCGCATCGCCGACCTCAGCTGGAACTGAGCGCGGTACGGTCATGGTCGTCCACCTGCTCAGCCGTGCGGGTCAGTTCGTCGTGGCCCTGTTCGTCGCCTCGGTGGCGGTCTTCGCGCTGATGAGCATCCTGCCCGGCAACGCCGCGCAGGTCGCCCTCGGAACGAACGCCACCCCCGAGGCGGTCGCCGAGCTCGAGGCCCAGTACGGCCTCGATGAGCCTCCGCTCATCCGCTACCTCGACTGGGTGGGCGGAATGCTCGCCGGCGACTTCGGCACGTCCTACGTCACCGGGGCGCCGATCACCCCGGTCATCGCCGACAGCGTCCAGGTCACCGGAATCCTCGTCGTGTGCTCGATCGCCCTCGCCGTCCTCATCGCCGTGCCGCTGGGCACCTTCGCCGCCCTCGAGCAGCGCAGCTGGATCGGGGTGACGATCTCGGGGCTGAGCCAGATCGGCATCGCCGTCCCGAACTTCCTCGCCGCGATCATCCTCGTCATGATCTTCTCGCTGGGACTCGGCTGGTTCCCCTCGCAGGGGTGGATGGCGCCGATCGAGGGGCTGGGCGGATTCCTCGCGCGCCTGGTCCTGCCCGTCGTCTCCCTGGCGCTCGTCCAGGCGGCGATCCTCACCCGCTACGTCCGCTCGGCCGTGCTCGACGTCATGCGCGAGGATTACATCCGCACCGCCCGGGCGAAGGGGCTGACCCGGACCCGGGCGCTGTTCGCCCACGGGCTGCGCAACGCCGCGATCCCCGTCATCACCGTCGCCGGCGTGCAGCTGGCGACGCTGCTCGTCGGGGCGGTGGTCATCGAGCAGGTCTTCGTCATCCCCGGAATCGGCTCCGAGCTCGTGCGCGCCGTGGCCAATCGGGACCTCGTCGCGGTGCAGGGGATCGTCATGGTCCTCGTCCTGCTCGTGCTCGTCATCAACTTCGTCGTCGACATCCTCTATCCCATCGTCGACCCGCGCATCAGGAACGCGTCATGACCGGCCAGTCCGCCTTCGACCCGACACTGCCCGTGGGAGCCGACTCCGCAGCGCCGTCGCGGCGGCGCGGGCGGATGAACGCCTCGATGGTCATCGGCGTCGTCCTCGTCGCCCTCATCGCGGCGCTGGCGCTCGTGTCCTTCGTGTGGACTCCCTTCGATCCCGCGGCCGTCGACCCGGCCGCCCGACTCCAGTCGGGCAGCCTGGAGCATCCGCTGGGCACGGACCGGTTCGGTCGCGACACCCTGACCTGGATCATGTACGGCGCGCGGATCACCCTGCTCGTCGGCCTCGTCGCCGTGGGCATCGCCCTGTTCGTCGGCACCCCGGTCGGGATCATCGCGGCCCTGTTCGCCCAGCACCGGTGGGGGATGTGGATCTCGGCGGTGATCATGCGCGCCAACGACATCCTCCTCGCATTCCCCGCCCTCCTGCTCGCGATCATCTTCGCCGCGGTCTACCAGCCGGGGACCGGGCCGGCGATGGCCGCGGTCGGGATCGCCGCGATCCCCGGCTTCGCCCGGGTCGCCCGCTCCGGCACGATGCAGGTGCTCAGCTCCGAGTACGTGCGCGCGGCCCGCGCCGCGAACCGGAGCACGGCGGCGATCGCCGTCGTCCACGTCCTGCCCAACATCGCCGGCATGGTCATCGTCCAGGCGTCCGTGGCGTTCGCGATCTCGGTCCTCGCCGAGGCGGGCCTGTCGTTCCTGGGCCTGGGCACGCAGGCACCCGTTCCCTCCTGGGGGCGGATGCTCCAGGAATCCCAGCAGTTCCTGTCCACCCATCCCGAGCTGGCCCTGTGGCCGGGGCTGTTCATCGCCCTGGCGGTCCTCGGGTTCAACCTGCTCGGCGATGGTCTGCGCGACCGCTTCGACCCGAAGATGGAGGCCCGAGGCGATGGCTGAGAACCTGCTCGAGGTCCGTGACCTCACGATCACCCCGGCCGGAGCCGCCGCCCCGGTGCTCGACGGTGTCTCACTGACCATGGCCCCCGGGGAGCGGGTCGGACTCATCGGAGAATCCGGATCGGGGAAGTCCCTGACCGCGCAGTCCGTCATGGGGCTGCTGCCCGAGGAGCTCCGCGCGAGCGGTTCGATCCGGCTCGAGGGGTTCGACGGCGATGTGCTCGCCGCGGGGGAGACGACCCTGGCCCGGGTGCGCTCGCGACTCGTCTCGATGGTGTTCCAGGAGCCGATGAGCGCACTCAACCCCCTCATGCGGGTGGGCGACCAGGTCGCCGAGGCGCTGCGGATCCACGGCCGGACCGCTCGCGGGACCATCCCCGCCCGGGTCCGCGAGCTGCTCGCCGACGTCCGCCTGCCCGACCCCGCCGGCATCCGCCTCGCCTACCCCCACCAGCTGTCGGGAGGGCAGCGGCAGCGCGTCATGCTCGCGATCGCCCTGGCGAACTCACCGCGACTGCTCATCTGCGACGAGCCGACCACCGCCCTCGACGTCACGGTGCAGAGGCACATGCTCGACCTCATCGGCGAACGGGTGGCGGCCGTGGACGCGGGACTGCTGTTCATCACCCATGACCTCGCCGTCGTCGCCTCGGTGTGCGATCGGGTCGTCGTCATGCACGACGGACGCATCGTCGAGACGGGCAGTGTGCAGGAGATCTTCACGGATCCGCAGCACGAGTACACCCGGGGCCTGCTCGCCTCCTCCGACCTCGAGTCGACCGACGCCGACGGCAGGCTCTTCACCCTGCGCACCGCGCGAGAGTACGCCGGCCCCGCGCAGGCCCGATCGTCCGCCTCGGCGGGGGAGCGTTCCCGGTGCACGGCGGGGGACCGTTCCCCGGGCACGGCGCCGCCCGTGTCCCCGGGCGCGGTGCCGGAAGGGCCCAGGCCGCTCGTCGAGGTGGACGGCGTCTCGAAGCTCTACCGCCCCGGCGGTCTGCTGCTGCGGCGCAAGGCCCCGGTCCAGGCGCTCGAGGACATCAGCTTCAGCGTGAGCGCCGGCAGCAGGCTCGGGATCGTCGGCGAGTCCGGGTCGGGGAAGTCGACCCTGCTGACCATCCTGTCGGGACTCGACCGCCCCAGCAGCGGCAGTGTCCGGGTCGGCGACATCCGCGTCGACACCGCGGGCTCGGGGGCGCTGCGGACCCTGCGGGAGGACCTGCAGATCGTGTTCCAGGACCCGTTCTCCTCCCTCGACCCCCGCATGCGGGTCGAGGACATCGTCGCCGAACCGCTCGTCGCCCAGGGGATGGGCCGGGAGGAGCGACGGGAGACGGTCGCGGCCATGCTCACCGCGGTCGACATCGACACCGCGGCGATGCGCCGCTATCCGCATCAGTTCTCCGGGGGGCAGCGGCAGCGGATCTCGATCGCCCGGGCGCTCGTCACCCGGCCGCAGATCCTCGTCGCCGACGAACCCGTCTCCGCCCTCGACGTCTCCGTGCGGGCACAGGTGCTCAACCTCCTCGCCGACCTCGTCGACGAGTACGCGCTCACCCTGCTCTTCGTCTCCCACGATCTCGGAGTCGTGCGGCACCTGTGCTCCGAGGTGATCGTCATGAAGGACGGGCACATCGTCGAGGCCGGCGACATCGACGATGTCTACGCCGCACCGCGCTCCGAGTACACCCGCGACCTCATCGCCGCGACGCCGAGCCTGGCCGCCGCCCTCGACAGCCGACGATGACCGCCCGACGATGACCGCCCGATCGAGCCAGGAGACGCCATGAGCCACGACACCCACGCCGAACCCACCGCCGGTCCCGCCCATCGCGCCTCCCTCGCCGATCTCACCGCGGCAGGGCTGAACGCGGGGTTCGCCGGCGGGGACTTCGATCCCCTCGACGTCGTGGCCGCAGTGGTCGCGAGGATGGACGAGTGCGAACCCGTCATCAACGCGCTCTGCCACCGTGACGACGAGCGGTCGCGCGCCGCGGCCGAGGCCAGCGCGGCGCGCTGGCGGGCCGGGAGGTCCCGGGGTCCTCTCGACGGAGTGCCGGTGACGATCAAGGAGAACATCGCCCGTGCCGGCGTGCCGATGCCCGCCGGACACGACTGGATCGAGGTGCCGATCGCCGCTCATGACGCCCCGATCACTCAACGCCTCGAGGAGGCCGGTGCCGTGATCGTCGGGTCGACGACGATGCCCGACTGGGGGATGCTCTCCTCCGGGGTCTCGTCCCTGCACGGAATCACCCGCTCGCCGCTCGACCCGAGCCTGACGACGGGCGGATCGAGCTCCGGGGCGGGAGCGGCTGCGGCCGCCGGGTACGGTCCCATCCACATCGGCTCGGACATCGGCGGATCGATCCGCCTGCCCTGCACATGGCTGGGGCTGGCCGGACTCAAGCCGAGCTTCGGCCGGGTTCCCCTCGACGCGCCCTACATGGGCCGGTGCGCGGGGCCGATGGCCCGGTCCATGGCCGATGTCAGGGTGGCGATGGACGTCATCTCCGCGCCCGACGAACGCGACTTCACGCGGCTGCCGCGCATCGCCCGCGACGAGGCGGACGCCGGGACCCGCCCCGAGCGATCGGTGCCGTTCGACCCGCGCGGACTGCGCATCGGACTCCATCTCGACGCCGGCTGCGGGCGGCCCGTGCACCCGGAGACCACGGCCGCCGTCGTCGCGGCGGCCGACCGGTTCGCCGCCGCGGGCGCCGTCGTCGAGCCCCTCGAGCCGTTCATCGACGAATCGCTGCTCACCGACATGGACCTGTTCTGGCGGGTGCGGTCATGGGCCGACCTGCGGGCGCTGCCCGTCGACGAGCAGACGCTCATCCTGCCCTACATCCGGCAGTGGGCTCAGGGTGGTGCCGACATCACCGGTGTGAGGCTGATGGATTGCTATCACAGCATCCAGGAGATCAGGCGGCGGACCGTCGCGGCGACGGTCCGGTTCGACCTCGTCCTGTCACCGGTGGCACCCGACGCCGCCTTCCCCGCGGAGCAGCCCATGCCCTACCCGGAACTCGACCGTCCGATGGGCCACATCGGCTTCACGATGCCATACAACATGTCCGAGCAGCCGGCAGCCGCCGTGCCTGCCGGTCACACCCGCGACGGGCGCACCATCGGCGTGCAGATCGCGGGGAGGCGGTTCGCCGACGAACTCGTCATGGCCGCCGGCACCTGGTTCGAGGACTCGAGCGGCCTCCCGGCCGCACAGCTGGCCGTGGGCGGCTGAGCACGACGCGACGTCGCTGGGCAGAACGCGAGTGACTGAGCACGACGCGAGCGGCTGGACACGACGAGAGCCGGGGTGGGAACCCCGGCTCTCGTCGTGTCCAGCAGGCGGAATCGGACCGGGACGTCAGAAGTCGAAGAACTCGACCGAGAGCTTGTCCCCGTCGATCTTCACACTGCCCGACACCGACAGCGGATTGCCGTTGGAGAAGTAGGACGATCCTCGCTGCTTGCCCTCGACCGAGAAGTCGAAGCTGCCCTGCTTGTCCGTGTAGAAGGACCCGGTGGTGGTGTCGCCGACCCCGAACGATGCCTTGACCTGCGGCATGTCCTTGATCGTCCACTTCGCGGTGTTCTTCTTCGCCAGGTCCGAGAGCTTGTCATCGGTGCCGCCCACGGGGATCTCCGTGGGGTCGAAGTTGATGAACTCGCACTTGGGCTTGATGTCCTTGTTGTCGAAGCACTTCTTCAGCTCGTCCTCGACCCGCTTCTGGACCTCCTTCTCGAAGTCGGGGGTCGGGGAGAGGGAGAGGTTGAGGGTCAGTGGGGCGACCTGCTCGGTGTTCGGCTTCTCTCCCGGGGCGAAGGCCTGGGGGAAGTTGACCTCCGCGGTGTCCGACGCCTCACCGACCCACTTGCTCGCGGGGATCGTGAACTCGTAGGTGCCCGGATACACCGCGAACGACGTCGTGCCCGACTGCGCCTGGTATTTCGTGCCGTTGACCGTCATGCCGTCGGCGGCCGGGATGTCGAGGGAGATGACGTGGAGTGCGGGCCCGGTCAGGGTCCACTTGTCGAAGAAGAGGTCCTGCTTGCCCTCCTTCTTCGCGGGCAGCTCGACGTTGTAGGTGCTGCCGGCGAGCTCGTAGGAGACGACGACCTTGCCGGAGTCACCGTCGACCGTCGACGACTCGACCTTCGCGTTGGAGACCTTGGCCGCCGAACCGTCGGTGAAGTTCTTCGACAGCAGGTCGAGGTTGGTCCCCTCGGGTCGGGGGGAGGGGGCGATCTTCTCCGCTGCTGCGAAGTCGCCCTTGCTCAGGGCCGTGACGTAGTCCTGGGCGACCTTGTCGGGACCGTAGTTGTTCTTGTTGACCGAGTTGATGACGAGGAAGCCGACGGCCACGAGGACGAGGACGAGGACCACCGACCCGAGGGCGATGAAGAGGGGAAGCCGGCCCTTCTTCCTGCCCCGGGGCCGGGCGTCGGCACGGGTGGCCCCGGCCGAGGCGCCGGCGAACCCCGGAGCTGGCGCCGGCTGGGGGATCGACTGGGAATGGCCGGGCGAGCCGGTCTGCTGCGGAACCGGGCTCTGCCGTGGTCCCGGGTACTGGGGGCCGCCGTACTGCTGGTGCGGAGGCTGACCGGGACCGGGACCGCCGGGTGCGGCGCTCGCTCCGTACGGGGCTTCGCCGTAGCGGTGATCGGAGGGACCGGTCGGACCGGGGCCGAATGCGGGACCGGGCCCGCCGTACTGCGGCCCGGAGGGGCCCTGACCGGGAGCGTCCTGACCCGGGCCGTTCTGACCTGGACCATTCTGGCCCGGGGCACCGTAGCCCCCCTGACCGGGAGGACCGAAGTCCGGTCCGCCGGTCCCCTGAGCTCCGGACTGGCCGAGGGGAGGCGCCTGGTCCGCATTGTGCGAGCCGACCGCGGGAGACGGAGCGGTGGGGGGATGGGAGGGGGCCGCGGGCGCCTCGACGGTCGGGGACTGGACCTCGGGCTCGTCCTGCCGATCGGCCAGACGCAGATCCTCGGGGTCACCGCCGGTGCTCTCCTCACGATCCGCGAGGCTCATCGACACGGTGTCCTGCTGCTCGTCCGAGGGTCCGACACGCCCGGGCTCGGAAGCATCGCGCTGATCCGGCTCGCTCTCCGCCTGAGGATCCGGACCGGACGCGTCTCGACCACCCGACCCGCTCGCCTCCCCACTCTCCTGCTCGGGGGGTGTGAGCTCGTCGGCGCTGCCTGTCTCCACCGAATCCCTGCCGGTCTCGTCCGCCGTGGTCTCGGCGTCGATCTCGGAGTTGTCGTCCTCCGGCTTGTCGCCGGAAGACGGCGGGAAGGGGGGTCGATCGTTCCCGTTGCTCATCGCTGGATTCATCCTTCGTGTGTACAAGCGTGTCCTGGCGCAATTGTACGTCCCGGACGTGCCAACCGCGTGGTCAATACCGGGATCGATGCCCGTGGTCGGCGAAAATGGAACGGATGCACACCTCTCCGCTTCCTCGCACCCGCCGCCATCCGGTCCTCCTCGGACTGCTGGAGGCCCTGCGGCTCGACCTCATCGTCGTTCCCGCCGCCTTCGTCGTCTCCACCGTGTTCTGGATCATCGGCCTCGGTTCCCAGCTGCCCTATGCGATCATCCCCGAATGGGCTCTCGCCCTGTGGTCGGCCATCCACGGACTGAGCGTGTCGGCACTCGGATTCGACTTCTCGCTCGCCCCCGGCCTCGTCACCGCGGGAGTGTGGATCCTGGTGGCCCTCGGGTCGCGGCGGCTGGTCGAGACCTGCGGCGAGGACGACGCCGAGGACGACCTGGCGGAGCAGGAGGGGACGAGGAGCGCCCTCCTCGCCGTCGCGACGTTCGTCGTCGCCTACTCGGGCCCGCTCCTCGTCGCGGCGCTGCTCGCGGGAGAAGCGGCGGCCACCCCGTTCGGGGTCCTCCGGCTCGTGATGCTCCTCGTCTCCGCGGCGCTGGCCGGGTGGCTGCTCGCCCGGGGCGCGGAGGGGATCCCGGTGCTCGGCGATCTCGCTCCCGAGACGCTGACGAGCGCGCTCGACCTCGCGAAGAGGCTCCTGTGGGGGCTGCTCGGCGCATCCGTGATCGTCGTCGGCCTCGCGGCGGCACTGCGGTGGGATGACATGGCCGAATCGATGGACGCCTACAGCTCGCCGCTGTCGGCGGGCATCGGCCTTCTCGCGGTGCAGATCCTGTTCGCCCCCGGCATCCTCCTCGGCGCCCTGTCGTTCAGTGTCGGCACCGGCGTCAGCCTGGGTGCGGGCGGGCTGAGCTCCGTCTTCTCGACGGCGATCGCACCGGTTCCCGACGTCCCGGTCCTCCAGCTCCTCACCGGTGACTATCCGGACTGGACGAGATTCGCCCCGGTGCTGCTCGTCCTCGTCGGTCTGCTGTCGGTCATCCTCGGTCGGACCCACGCACGCGCCGTGCTCGAGGCCTCATGGACCGGAGCGGGACTCGCGGCGCTCCTCGTGTTCGCGGTCCTGCAGCTGAGCGCCCTGTTCTCCCGCGGCGCACTGGGGCCGCTGGGACTCTCCGAGTTCGGGCCTCCGGCGCTCACCTCGGCGCTCGTCGTCACCGCGTGGACGGCGGCGGGGATCGCCGCCGGACTGCTGCTGACCAGGCTCTCCCAGCTCCAGGAGGGAACCGAGGAGTGAGCGGGGCGGGCACGGCTGCGCCTCAGCTCGCTCCGGGGAGTTCGAGGTCCTGACCCGTGACCTGCTTGAACCAGCTGCTCAGGCCGGACTGGTACTCGCTCGAGCAGGACAGCTGGGCCTGCTGGGTGATCGCATCGCGCAGGCACTCCTCGTAGGCGGACTGCACCGGCCACAGCACGACCGACGACAGCGCAGAGAAGATGAGGTAGACGCTGAGGAGCCCGCCGAGGATGCCCAGGGACATGTTGCGCCGCTGCCTCGCCCTGACCACCGCCCTGATGTAGCGGACGGACCACACCACCGCCGCGATGGCGAAGCCGATCGCGGCGAGCTTGAAGGGCAGCGGATACGTGAACGTCAGGACTGAGGCGAGGACGAGCAGGACGAGGATGAGCCCGTGCCGGGCGGGCGCGGCCTGGATCTCCTCGTCGGGCGTCGGTGCGGACTTGTCGTCAGTGCTGTTCGGTGTCGTCACCCAGCCAGTTTCTCACAGACGGCCTGCGAAGGCTCCCGCCGCCCGCCGGGCACGCGCGCGGCCCTTGTAGAATGGGGCGCGTGCGCATCGTTCTCCTCGCCTCCGGCTCCGGTACCCTGACCCAGGCAGTGATCGATGCCTTCGCCGGTTCCGGTGAGGTCGACTCCCGCCGAGGCGGGAACGCCGCCGGAGTCGAGATCGCCGCGATCGGATCCGACGGCCCCGGCGCGGGCGTGCTCGAAAGGGCCCGGGCGGCCGGGATCCCCGACTTCGTCGTCAGCCCCCGCGACTGCGCCGATCGTGAGGAGTGGAACCGCCGCCTGCGCGAGACCGTCGCCTCGTACGCTCCCGACTGGGTGGTCTCGGCAGGATTCATGCGCATCCTCGGTCCCGAGTTCATCGCCGCCTTCCCGGACCGGATCATCAACACCCACCCCGCGCTCCTGCCCGCCTTCCCGGGCGCGCACGGCGTCCGCGACGCGCTCGCCCACGGAGTGAGGATCACCGGGGGCACGATCCACCTCGTCGACACCGGAGTCGACACGGGACCGATCATCACCCAGTTCGCCGTCCCCGTCGCCGACGACGACACGGAGGAGTCGGTGCACGAGCGGATCAAGACCCGCGAACGCGCGGAACTCGTCGCCCTGCTCACCCACCTCGCCGATCACGACCTCGAGATCGACGGTCGACAGGTCAGGGGCTATGTCACCTCGGCGGGTGACCGGTGAGCCTCCCGCAGCCCCAGCCGAACCCGCAACCCCAGCCGAACCCCCAAGGAGGACCCGTGTCCGGAACCCGCGCGATCAAGAGAGCGCTCGTCAGCGTCTACGACAAGACCGGATTGGCCGAGCTTGCCCGCGGCCTGCATGCGGCGGGAGTCGAGATCGTGTCGACCGGGTCGACGGCGGCGGTGATCGCCGAGGCCGGCGCCCAGGTGACGAAGGTCGAGGAGCTCACCGGCTTCCCCGAGTGCCTCGAGGGGCGGGTGAAGACCCTGCACCCGCGCGTCCACGCCGGAATCCTCGCCGACACGCGCAAACCCGCGCACCTCGACCAGCTCGACGAGCTCGAGATCGCGCCCTTCGACCTCGTCGTCGTCAACCTCTACCCGTTCTCCGAGACCGTGGCCTCCGGTGCCGGCTTCGACGACTGCGTCGAGCAGATCGACATCGGCGGGCCCTCCATGGTGCGCGCGGCGGCGAAGAACCACCCCAGCGTCACCGTGATCACCGATCCGGCCGACTACGACGCGGTCCTCGCCGCCGCCACCGGAGAGGGCTTCGACCTCGAGGCACGGCGCCGGTTCGCCGCCCGGGCATTCGCCCACACCGCCGCCTACGACACGGCCGTGGCCTCCTGGTTCGCCGCCGAGCTCGCGGTCGACGCGCCGACCGAGGCCGGTCAGCCCGCCGCGGAGGCCCTCCGCGGCCCCGACTTCGCGGGACTGACCGGGGAGAAGATCGCCGACCTCCGCTACGGGGAGAATCCGCACCAGGCCGCGGCGGTGTACGCCGACGGCACCCGGGGAATCGCCGGGGCGCGACTGCTCGGCGGCAAGGCGATGTCGTACAACAACTACACGGACACGGATGCGGCGATCCGCGCCGCCTACGACTTCGACCGCCCGGCCGTGGCGATCATCAAGCACGCCAACCCCTGCGGGATCGCCGTCGCGGACACCGCAGCGGCGGCCCACCGAGCCGCCCACGAGTGCGATCCGCTCTCGGCCTACGGCGGGGTCATCGCGACCAACCGCGAGGTCGACGCCGAGCTCGCGGAGTCGATCGCCCCGATCTTCACCGAGTGTCTCGCCGCGCCCGCCTTCTCCGCCGAGGCCCTGGAGATCCTCTCGGCGAAGAAGAACCTGCGCCTGCTCGAGCTCGGAGAGATCGACGTCCCCGCCCGGGACCTCACCCCGATCACCGGCGGATTCCTCGTCCAGGATCGCGATCGCCTGCAGGCCGCCGGGGACTCGCCGGAGAACTGGACCCTGGCCGCGGGCCGACCGGCCGCGCCCGAGGTGCTCGCCGATCTCGACTTCGCCTGGCGGGCCTGCCGCGCGGTGAAGTCCAACGCGATCCTCATCGCCCGGGACAGCGCCTCGGTGGGCGTGGGCATGGGGCAGGTCAACCGCGTCGATTCGGCCCGGCTCGCGGTCGAACGTGCCGGGACCGAGCGGACGGCGGGCGCGGTGGCCGCCTCCGACGCGTTCTTCCCCTTCGCCGACGGACTGCAGATCCTCATCGACGCAGGCGTCACGGCTGTCGTCCAGCCGGGCGGCTCGATCCGCGACGACGAGGTCATCGCCGCCGCCGAGGCGGCGGGAGTGACCCTGTACCTGACGGGGAGCCGCCATTTCTTCCACTGAGCGGCAGCCGACCTCCCCGCGCCATGCCCGGCGCGGGCGAGGTCCACTGGCCAAGCGCTGGATCTACTGGAAGCGGCGCTACTCGAACCCGCTGCCCAAGGACTGGGTCCTGCTCTTCTGCCTCCTCGGCGTCGTCATCGCCGCGGTGTGCACCTTCATCGAGTTCCGCCTCGGCGCCCTCGTGCTCGCGCTCGTGCCCGCCGTCCTCGCCGTCATCCGCGCGATGCCCGCGCCCTGGCGCGACTACTGGGTCAACCGCTCCCGCGGGGTCGACGTCGCGACGATGCTCATCTTCGCGGGCCTCCTCGTCGTCGTGTCCCTCGTCGTCCCGGAGACCCGCTGATCACTGCCGCTCCTCCTCGATCCGGGCATAGGCCGCCAGGAGCTCGAGGGCATGGGCGCCCGGTTCGCCCTCGGCCTCGATTCCGGTGCGCATCGCTTCGAGCTTCTGCCGGCCGTGGGGGAACGGCGGCAGCAGCGGCACGTCGGGGTCGGTGACCGCCTCGATGAGGACCGGCCTGTCGGCCGCGAACGCCTCGTCGAGCGCCGCCTCGACGGAATCCGGATCCGCGACGCTGACCCCGTGGAGCCCGAGGAGCCGCGCGTAGCCGGCGAAGTCGAACCCGGGGACGTCCTGGGACGGCGCGAAGCGCGGCTGCGCCTCCATCTCCCGCTGCTCCCACGTCACCTCGGACAGGTCCCGGTTGCAGAGGACGAGGATGACGAAGCGGGGGTCGTCCCACTGCGGCCAGCGCTCGGCGACGGTGACCAGCTCGGTGTTGCCGAGCATCTCCATCGCACCGTCGCCGGCGAGCACGGCGACCGGACGCCGGGGCGAACTCTCCTTGGCCGCGACCCCGAAGGGGATCGCACAGCCCATGCTCGCCAGAGTGCTCGACAGGTGGGCGGGGACGGTGGTGGGCAGCCGCATCTGCCGCACATAGTGGTAGACGGCGCTGCCGACGTCGATCGCGACCTGCCAGTCCGCCCCGACCCGCTCGGCGAAGCGCCGGACGACGAGTTCCGGGTTGAGCGGCTCGGCGGGGATGTACGCCCGCTCCGCGGCGATCTCGTGCCAGGCGCGGACCCGGTGCTCGACCTCGGTCCGCCAGGGGGAGTCGGGACGCGGGGACAGCCGCTCGAGCAGGGCCTCGATCGTCGGGCCGGCCTCACCGACGACGCCGACGTCGACGGGATGGCGATTGCCGAGCATCGCCGGGTCGATGTCGATCTGGACCACCCGCGCCGACCCAGGGGCGGGGTAGAACTCGGTCCACGGATCGTTGGATCCGATGATGACGAGCGTGTCGCAGCCCTGGAGGATCTGCGCCGAGGCGCTCGTGCCCAGGTGCCCCATCGTCCCGGCGGCCAGCGCGTGGCCTTCGTCGACGAACGGCTTGCCGAGCAGACTCGTGGTGATCCCGGCGCCGAGGTGCTCGGCCAGGGCGAGGACCTCGGCGCCGGCGTGCTTGGCGCCGCGGCCGACGAGGAGGGCGACCTTCTCTCCCGCCTCGATCGTCGCCGCCGCCTCGGCGAGGTCCTCGTCGCGGGGAAGGACCCGTCCGGTGGACCAGCGCGGGGAGGTGACGACCTCGCCATGGGCCTGGCCGTGCTCGGGCGCCGGGGCCTGCTGGACGTCGTGGGGGAGGATGAGCACCGCGGGCTGGGCGGTGGCCAGGGCCGAGCGGAACGCCCGGTCGAGGACCATCGGCAGCTGCTCGGGGGAGGAGACGAGCTGGACGAACGGGGAGGCGACGTCGTGGAAGAGGGTCTGGAGGTCGATCTCCTGCTGGTAGTCGGAGCCGAGGACGCTCGTGTGCTGCTGGGCGACGAGGGCGACGACGGGGGCGCTGTCGAGCTTCGCGTCGTAGAGGGGGTTGAGGAGATGCACGGCGCCGGGGCCCTGCGTCGAGGTGACGACGCCGACGCGTCCGGTGTACTTCGCCTCGCCGACGGCCATGAACGCCGCGCCCTCCTCATGCCGGGCGCTGATGAATCGGGGAGCGGCCGCGGAGCGCCGCAGCGCCCCGAGGAGGGGGTTGTTCCCGTCTCCCGCGTATCCGTAGACGCGTTCGACGTCCCAGTCGCGGAGTCGGTCGACGATGAGATCGGCGGTCTGCCTGTCGGTGTCTGTCATCTCTCCTCCTGTTCGTCGATGACGGCTCCGCGCTCAGCGGAGCCGGTCGAGGTCGGTGGTGGCGGGGCCCTCGAGGATGGTGCCGGCGGGACCGAAGCGGGACCCGTGGAGCGGGCAGTCCCACGTGCTCTCGGCATCGTTCCAGGTGCAGATCCCGCCGGCGTGGGGGCAGACGAGGCTGACCCTGACGTCCTCACCGTCGACCCTCGCCTCGCCTGTGAGCCCGTCGCGGACGAGGCTGCCCGCCATCATCGCGGGGGCCTTCGCCTGCGACCTCAGCGCGTTCTTCGCCCGGCCCCACGTCGAGGGGGTGCCGAAGGACACGGTCTCGGGACGGCCGAGGAGACGATCGGTCAGGTGCCGCGCGGCGGCCGGGGCGCCGGTGACTCCCCATTTGCTGTAGCCGCCGGCGAAGTGGACCCGACCGGATTCGCCGCCGAACGTGGTGACCAGGGGGACCAGTCCGACCGGATGGTGGTCCTGGGCCGACCAGGCATGGGTGAGGCGGGCGCCGGGGAAGTGCTCCGTGGTCCAGGCCTCGAGGTCGTCGACGAGGCGGCGGGTGCTGCGGGCCTCGCCCGTGCGGTGTCCGCTGCCGCCGACGAGCAGGCGCCTCCGTCCGTCGACCACGGCGGTGCGCAGGGATCGGCTCGGGGAGTCGACCGAGATGTGCATGCCGGTCAGCGGCTGATCCGGCACGTCGAAGGCGCACAGGTACGAGCGGTGGGGGACGAGCGTCGTCGTCGTCGGGACATGGTCGAGGATCGGACTGGCGGTGGCGAGAACGACGTGGTCGGCGCTCAGATCCCCCATGCTCGTCTCCACGGAGACGAGGTCGCCGTCGTCGTCGAGCCCCGTCACCCGGCACCCTTCGACGATCCGCCCACCGGCCTCGGCGACGGCTGCGACGAGCTCGCCGAGGAGGGCGAGGGGATCGAGCTGGACCTGATCGGGAAGCTCGAGGGCCGCGTGCACCGGGTAGGGGGCGTCGAGGGACTCGTGGAGGGTCACCGGCAGGCCGAGCTCCCGGCAGACCTCGTGCTCGCGGCGCACCTGCTCGACTCCCGCCGAGGTGCCGGCGACGGTGAAGGCGCTGGCCCGCTCGAGCCCGAAGCGCCGGGATGCCGACAGGGAGAGGATCTCCTCGAGCCCGTGGGCATGCGCGCGCAGATGCTCACGGGCGACGCCGAGGCTCAGCGAGTCCGCGATGAGGGAGTGCCGGGCGGCCTGGAGCAGGCTCGCCTTGCCCGTGGACGCCCCGCTGGCGCAGGAGCCGACGGAGCGGGCTTCGACGACGACCACCGTCCGACCCGCCTCGGCGAGGGTGCGCGCAGTGAAGAGGCCCGTCAGGCCGGCCCCCACGACGACGACGTCGACATGGTCGCCGACGGGGAGCCGAGCGGCCGTCTCGGGCCGTGGCCCCGTCCCCTCGGACCAGACCGGGGCGCTCATGAGGCGGGGTCCAGGACGACCTTGATGCAGCCGTCGGTCTTCTTCTGGAACGACTCGTAGGCATCGGGGGCGGCGCTGAGCGGCAGCCGGTGGGTGACGAGATCGTCCGTGCCGAGCGGGTCGGTCGGATCCTCGACGAGGGGCAGCAGCTCGTCGATCCACCGGTGGACGTTGCATTGGCCCATGCGCAGCTGGATCTGCTTGTCGAAGAGGGTGAGCATCGGCAGCGGGCTCGCCTCCCCGCCGTAGACCCCGGTGACGGACACGGTCCCGCCGCGGCGGACGAGGTCGATCGCCGAGTGCAGGGCGGAGAGCCGGTCGACGCCGCCGGCCTCCATCATCTTCCGGCCGATCGCATCGGGCAGGAGGCTCACCGCCTGGTGGGCGGCCTGGGCGAGCGGGGAGCCGTGGGCTTCCATCCCGACGGCGTCGATGACGGCGTCGGGGCCGCGCCCGGCCGTGTCCTCGCGGATCGCCTCGTGCGTGTCGTCGTCGGTGTCGAAGACGCGGGCGTGGTGGCGCGCCGCCATCTCCCGGCGCTCGGGCACCGGATCGATCCCGTAGACCCTCGCGCCGAGGTGGGCGGCGATGCGGGCGGCCATCTGCCCGATGGGGCCGAGTCCGTACACGGCCACGGTGTCGCCGAGGCCGACGCCGGCGTAGTCGACGGCCTGCCATGCGGTGGGGATGACGTCGCTGAGGAAGAGGTAGCGGTGATCGGGCAGCTCGGTGCCGACCTCGACCGCGCCGAAGTCCGCGTGCGGGACGCGCAGCAGCTCGGCCTGTCCGCCGGGCACGGAGCCGTAGAGGCGGGAGTAGCCGAACAGCGCTGCTCCGCTTCCGTGTTCGCGCACCTGGGTGGTCTCGCACTGCGAGGTCAGTCCCCGCGTGCACATCCAGCAGCGCCCGCATGCGATCCCGAAGGGGACGACGACCCGGTCTCCGACCGCGCGTCCCGATTCGGCGCCTGCCTCGACGACGACGCCCATCGGCTCGTGACCGAGGATGTCGCCCTTGTCCATGAACGGTCCGAGCACCTCGTAGAGGTGGAGGTCGGAGCCGCAGATCGCCGTCGAGGTGACTTCGATGATGACGTCCGTGGGCTCACGGAGGACCGGATCCATCACCGTCTCCACGCTGACGTCGCGTTTGCCTTGCCAGGTCAGAGCTCGCATGTCTTGGCCTCCTGCAGGTGTCGGTGCTGCTCCCATCCTTCACAGCGCCCGGACGCTGCACAAGGGGGCTTGACAAACGGATGCGGGCCGGGCGGGCCTCAGTAGTGGCCGGGCGGGTCGCTGCTCGGGAAGGACTCGTCGCCCCATTCGTCGGCGAGCGCGTCGTCGTGGGCCTTGCGATCGGCCGTGGTGCCCGGGCGCTCGGCCTCCCGCTCCGGCGCCGTCTCCGGAACGGTCTCGACGTCGTCGGCGTCGGGACCGGTGCCCTCGGGGTTCTCTGTCATGGCGGACTCCTCACTGTGCTCTTCTGCAGCCTGATCACGGGCGTGATCGGGGGTCTGTGGGGTGAAGGTCTCACGATCGTTGCGGAAGGCGCGGGCGCGGGCATAGGCGTGGACGTCCTCGAGGGCGTCGGCCTGCGCCAGTGCCCGCTCGGCCAGATCGCCGAAGACCTGGGGGTCGAGGCCCAGGAGCTCGGCGTTCGTCTCGAGGGTCAGCCAGCCTCCGCGCTTGCCCATCACGGCGCTGCGCATGAGCTCGGCCTCGAGCACGAGGGACATCGGGGAGCGCTCGACGACCCTGCCGTTGCTCTTCAGCCGGCCGAGCCGCTCGCCGACCCAGGACAGCGCCTGCCGGTAGGGCATCTGCTTCATGCCGAGATCGTGGATGAGATTCCGGAGGAACGAGCGCTCGAGACGGATCTCCTCGGCGATCTGGGAGAGGGTGGCGAAGACGGGCGTGTCCACGTACTCGGCCGCCATCCGCTCGATCCGCTCCACCCCGGCGGTGGCCCCGGTGAGGTGGTCGGACAGATAGAGGTTGAGGAGGTCGACGCTGACGGTGTCGGAGACGTTCGGACCGCCCCGGCGTGCGGCGGCGCCCACGGCCACCGGCTCCTCGACGGTGGACAGATGCCCGGTGTCGGGGTCGCGGGGGCGCAGCGGGACCGAGGCCGTGCCCGATCCGGCGATCATCCCCGAGAGGAGGATCCGCAGGGCGTCGGCGGCCGAGGTGCGGGGAGTCCAGCCGAGCTCCCGCTTCGCGGCGGCATTGTCCATCCGGGGAACCGACAGTGCCATGTCGAGCCAGCCCTCGTCCGCCGCGAGCAGTCTGGCCTTGTGCGCCCCGAAGACGAAGGCGCGGACCAGGCGCGGTGGCAGCTCGACGAAGCGGCCATGGTCGACGATGTCGGCGAGCTCCCGGGGGCCGAGGATGTCGTCGGCGCAGATGTTGAACGCCCCGGGGACCCGGTTGACGACAGCCGAGGCATACGCGGCGGCGAGGTCCTCGGCGGTCACCGCCTGGACCCCGCGCAGCCCCTTGGGCACGGGCAGGACCGGGGGTGCGAGGGCACCGAGGGTCTGCATCGGGATCCAGCGGCCGAGGAAGTACCGCTGGATCTGATGGGCGGCATCGGCCTGGAACACGAGGGCCGGGCGCAGCCGGGTGACGAGGACCTCGGGATGGGCGGCGGCGAACTCGTCGAGGACCTGTTCCTGGGCGGCCTTGTCGACGCTGTAGTGCGAGGAGGCGATTCCTCCCACCGGCCACGATTCGTCCCGGCGGTCCTCGCTCGAATCCGGTGAGTACGCGGCCCACGAGGAGGCGACGACGAGGTGGGAGACCCCGGCGTCCGCCGCAGCCCGAGCCACCCGCATCGTCCCGTCGACGTTGACCCGGCGCAGCAGCTCACGGTGCGTGTTCGGCTGGATGAGCCAGGCGAGGTGGACGACGGCGTCGACGTCGCGGAAGGCCTCGCGCAGCTCCTCGAGCGCCTGCTCCTCGGAGCTGGCCGCCGCGATGTCCACCGACGTCCACTCGCAGTCGGAGTAGGGGGCCACGGTGACGTCCGGCATGCGCCGGGCGATCCCGAGGACCTCGGTGACCTCGCGACGATCGAGGAGGGCCGTGAGCACCGCGGTGCCCGTGTTCCCGGTGGCTCCGACGACGGCAACGCGCATGGGTGCTCCTCAGCTGAAGACGGAGGGCTGGATGCCCGCCTGGTCCTATGCTTCACGGTACCCAGGTGCGCGCGGCTTGTCGATGGAGTGCAGCCGCGAGCGGACGGTCGCACCAGGGCGAGGCGGCGGTCGGACCAGGGCGAGGCGACGGTCGGACCCGCAGCGGTGGCCCCGCCGCGCCCGGGCCGGGTGGGAGCGCACTTGGGCGGCAGTCGGCCTTGCGGATACAGTGAGCACCGAGAGGTGGCGGCCGACACACCGGGAGTCCCGGACGGTCGCGGGATCCAGGGGAGGGGACAGCAGTGTTCATTGGAACAGCCGGTGAGAAGTTCTCCTCGATCGAGCGCATCGCGGTCCTGCGCGGAGGCGGACTCGGCGACCTGATGTTCGCGATGCCGGCCATCGACGCGCTCGCCGCCGCGTACCCGGGGGCCGCGATCACCCTCCTCGGCAGCCCCTCGCACCGTGCGCTCCTCGCCGACCGGCCGGGTCCCGTCGACGACGTCGTCGTCCTGCCCTGCTCCGAGGGCGTCCGGCCGGGACCTGAGGACCCCGAGGCGCTCGAGGAGTTCCGCACCACGATGCGCGCGCGCCGGTTCGACCTCGGTGTGCAGGTGCACGGGGGAGGACGGTTCTCCAACCCCTTCCTGCTCGGCCTCGGCGCACGCCACACTGTGGGCACCCGCACGGAGGACGCCGCGGCGCTCGAGCGGAACCTCACCTACCGCTACTATCAGCACGAGATGCTCCGGGCGCTGGAGGTCGTCGGCCTCGCCGGGGCCGGGGCCCGTCGCCTCGATCCGCAGCTGGCGGTCACCGCCGAGGAGCGCGCCACGGCTCTCGGCCTCAGGGACGGGCAGGCACCGGCGCTACTGACGATCCACCCGGGCGCGACCGACCCGCGTCGCCGGTGGCCCGTCGGCCGGTTCGCCGACGTGGCCGCCCGGGCGGTGGCCGAGGGCTGGCAGGTCCTCGTCGTCGGCGACGACGAGGACGCCGCGGCCGCCGTCGGGATCGTCGAACAGGCCGAGGGGCGCGCGCCGGGGACCGGGCCGGCGGCGATCTCGTCGCTGGCCGGTCGCCTCAGCCTCTCCGAGCTCCTCGGGGTGCTCGCCGTCAGCGACGTCGTGCTCGGCAACGACAGTGGACCCAGGCATCTGGCGTCCGCCGTCGGCACCGCCACGGTGGGCCTGTTCTGGGTGGGCAACCACATCAATGCCGGACCCTTCGGACGCAGCCGGCACCGGAGCCACCTGTCCTGGGTCACTCGCTGCCCCGAATGTGGAGTCGACGTCACCCAGGTCGGCTGGACCGCGGACCGGTGCGCCCACGACCCCTCGTTCATCGCCGACATCGGCCCGGACGCCGTCTGGGACGATGTGCGCTCCCTCGTCGTCGGTCCATGACGTCGCCCCCGACCGTGCTCGCGCTGCGCGCGCTCAAGCTCGGCGACCTGCTCGTCGCCGTGCCGGCGCTCAGGGGCGTGGCACGCGGCTTCCCGGAGCATCGGCTCCTCCTCGCCTGCGCCCCATGGCTGCGACCCGTCGCCGAGCTCATCGGGGGGATCGACTCCCTCGTGCCCACACCGACGGGCCTCGACGACCCCCTCGACGTGCCCGCCGGCAGCATCGACGTCGTCGTCAACCTCCACAGCAACGGCCCGGACAGCAGGGGCAGGCTCGAGGAACTGGGTGCACCGCTGCGCCTCGGGCACGCCGCACCCGGATGGGACGGACCCGAGTGGTGTGACGACATCCATGAACGGCGGCGCTGGGTGCGCATGGTCACCGCCCACGGACTGCCCGCGGAGGTCTCCGACTACCGCCTCGACCCGCCGGCGCTCGACGTCTCGGTGTTCGGCGCCGGCCCCGGTTCCGCCGTCGTCCACGTCGGCGCGTTCCACCCGAGTCGTCACTGGCCGGTGGAGAGATTCGCCGAGGTGGTCCGCAGCCTCGTCGCTCGCGGGCTCAGGGTGCTGCTCACCGGCAGTGCGGGAGAGCGCGGGCGCGCCGAGAGGGTCGCGTCGCTCCTTCCTGCCGAGCACCTCCGCGCCCGAGCCGTCCGAGTGGTGGCGGGCGAGATGTCCCTGCCGGAGTTCCTCGCCGTCATCGCCGGCGCCGATCTCGTGGTGTCCGCGGACACCGGGGCCGCGCACCTGGCCAGCGCCTTCGCCCGGCCGTCCGTGGTCCTGTTCGGGCCGGCCGCCCCGGAGCACTGGGGACCGCCGCCGGGCCCGCATCGGGTGCTCACCGACGCCCGGGCCCGCCGCGGGGACACCTTCGCCCAGACCCCTGATCCGGCGCTGCTCGCCGTGACCGTCGACGCTGTGCTCCGAGAGGTCGACGACCTGCTCGGCTGAGAGCGACGGGGACCCTGTGTGATCTCTGAGAGATGCCCGGGACGGGTGACGCGAGGCTCGGGGCCGTGGCAGGGTGGAGTCTGTCAGCGGGTTCGCCGAGAACCCTTGTCCGACGAAGGGAGACAGCATGGGATTCGACGATCTGATCAATCAGGCCAAGGACGCCTTGAGCAGCGATCAGGCAGAGCAGATCAGCGATCAGGGACTCGATCGGGCTGCTGACTTCGGCAACGACCTCTCCGGAGGCAGGTTCGGCGACCAGATCGACCAGGGTCGAGAGGCGGCCGACGGTCACGTCGGCACCGAGTGATCTCTCATCCATGCCGCGTCCGGCATGGAGGAGCGCCGGGGTGAATCACCATTCACCCCGGCGCTTCGCGATTCACCCGTCGTCCGGGGTCAGCCCAGCTTCTCGACCGGGGCGTAGCGCAGCAGCAGCCGCTTCGTGCCCAGCGAACCGAAGTCGACGACGGCGACCGCCTTGTCCCCGACCCCGTTGACCTCGGTGACGGTGCCCAGGCCGAAGGACTCGTGGGAGACCTTCTCTCCCACCTCGACGGAGATGGCCTCCCGGTTGGGGCGGATGCGGTTGGGGAATCCGGCCCCCGGCGACGAGGAGCTCGCACCCGACCGTCCCGACGAGCGCGAGGAGCCTGCGGAGCGAGAGCGGCCGGCCCCTGCGCCGAAGCCACCGGAGCCGAAGCCCGCACCTCCGCCCGAACCATAGCCCCCTGCGCCGAAGGAGGAGCCGGAGGCGCCGAATCCGCCGGCGAAGGATCCCGTGTTCTCCCAGGTGATGAGGGCCTCGGGGATCTCGGAGAGGAACCGGCTCGGCGGATTGTACTGGGGCTGCCCCCACATGCTGCGGGTCTCCGCCCGGGAGACGAGCAGTCGCTGTCTCGCCCGGGTGAGGCCGACGTAGGCGAGCCTTCGTTCCTCGGACAGCTCGCTGGGGGACTCGAATGCGCGGGCGTGCGGGAAGCTGCCGTCCTCGAGCCCGGTGAGGAAGACCACGGGGAACTCCAGTCCCTTCGCGGTGTGCAGGGTCATCAGCGTCACCTGGCCGAGGTCCGCGTCGGGGATCTGATCGGTGTCCGAGGCCAGGGCCACCTGCTCGAGGAACCGATCGATGGCCCCGGGGGCCGCGTCCTCGGTTCCGGACTCCTCGGCGGCGGTCGCCTCGGCGCCGGTGCCCGGCTGATCGGATGGGGCGGGCATCCCGGCCTCCTCGGGTTCTGCTCCCGGGGCGGACTCGCCGTCACGGACGTCCGTCGACTCGGCGTCGGCCGCGGAGGCCCGCGTCGCGTCGAAGTCCTCGGCCACGGCGACGAGTTCGGCGAGGTTGTCGACCCGCGACTCGTCCTGCGGGTCCGTGCTCTTCTGCAGGGACTCGAGGTACCCGCTCTGTTCGAGGATCGCCTCGATGACCCGGGAGACCGGCGCCGCCTCGGCGGTCGCGGCGAGATCGCGCAGCAGTTCGTGAAACCTGCGCACCGAGGTCTTCGCCCGCGGGCTGAGCAGGTCGATCTCGTCGAGACGAGCGAGCGCTGCGGAGAAGCTGATGCCCTCACGATCGGCGAAGTCGGCGATGATGCCCTCGGTGCGGTCGCCGATCGAGCGCTTGGGCACGTTGAGGATGCGCCTCAGATTGACGTCATCGTCCGGGTTCGCCACCACCCGCAGGTAGGCCAGGGCGTCCTTGATCTCCTTGCGCTCGTAGAAGCGGGTCCCGCCGACGACCTTGTAGGGGATGCCGGAGCGCACGAGCGCGTCCTCGATCGCCCGCGACTGCGCGTTCGTGCGGTAGAACACCGCGAAGTCCCCGTACGTGTAGTGCTCGTCGTCGATGAGCTTGTCGATGCGGTCGACGATGAACCGGGCCTCGGCCTGCTCGTTCTCGGCCACCCAGCCGACGATCGGCTCACCGGTGCCCGCGGACGTCCACAGGCGCTTCTCCTTGCGGTCCTGGTTGTTGGCGATGACGGCGTTCGCGGCGTCGAGGATGTTCTGGGTCGAGCGGTAGTTCTGCTCGAGCAGGACCACCTCGGCGGTGGGGAAGTCCTTCTCGAACTCGACGATGTTGCGCACCGTCGCCCCGCGGAACGCGTAGATCGACTGGTCGGCGTCGCCGACGACGGTGAGCTCGGCGCCGTCCGGCCCACCGGAGCCGTCCCCGGCCAGCGCGCGGATGAGCGCGTACTGCGCGGGGTTGGTGTCCTGGTACTCGTCGACGAGGATGTGGCGGAAGCGGCGACGGTAGGAGTCGGCGATCTCCGGGAAGGCCCCGAACAGATGGACCGTCTCGGAGATGAGGTCGTCGAAGTCGAAGGCGTTGGCCAGGCGGAGCCGGGAGGTGTAGCGGCGGAACACGTCGGCGAGGACCTCGTCGGCGGGATTGTTCGCCCGCGGGGTGAAGTCGTCCGGCGTCTGCAGCTCGTTCTTGAGATTGGAGATCCGGTGGAGGATGGCGCGCGGAGCGTACTTCTTCGAGTCGAGACCGAGCTCCTTGAGGATCTGCGCGACCAGCCGCTGCGCGTCCTGGGCGTCGTAGATCGTGAAGTTCGAGTTCCTCTCCAGCACCTTGGCCTCGCGGCGCAGGATCCGCACGCACGAGGAGTGGAACGTCGAGACCCACATCGCCCTCGACGCCGGCCCGATGAGCGAGCCGATGCGCTCGGCCATCTCCTTGGCCGCCTTGTTCGTGAACGTGATCGCGAGGACCTCGCCGGGATGGGCGCGACCGGTCGCCAGGGCGTAGGCGATGCGGCGGGTGAGCACGGTCGTCTTGCCCGAACCGGCGCCCGCGACGATGAGGAGGGCCGAGCCCGTGTGGGTCACCGCCTCCCGCTGGCGCGGATTGAGTCCGGACAGGAGCTCGGTGAGGACCGAATCCGCTCCGGCACCGGTGTCTGAGGAGTTATCAGCTGCATAGATCATGTCCGGAACAACGATACCGTCCGGGTCGGACACGAGCGCACCCGCCGAGTCCACCCGAGGCAGCTCACGCACTCCCGTGGCACCATGACGGCGGCCCCGTCTCCCTCGCGAGGGAGACGGGGCCGCCGTGGTGCCGGAAGGGAGGAGCCGCTCAGACGAACACGGCCACGAGGACGTTGACGATCGCGAACGCGAAGGTGAGGTGCGCCATCGTCGCCGAGGGGTTGGCGACGACCGCGGTCGTCGCACCGGCTGCGCCCGCCGACCCGAGAGCCGCACCGGCGGCTGCGTCGGGAGACGCGACGGCCTTCTGCCTCCGGTTGCCGATGAAGGCGAAGACGGTGACGAGGATCGCGACGACGAGCTTGATGCCGACCTTCATGTGGTTGACCTCGTCATCGCCCATCTCGGCGATGCCCACGAGGAGCAGTCCGGTGACCAGCTGCAGGTACGATGCGTGGAGCATTCCCGGCAGGACCCGAGGGGAGCGGATGACCGTGAAATAGCCGCCCACGATGATCGCCATGCCGATCAGGTGGAGGGACAGTAGTATCTCGCGCAGAATTTCCATACCGTTCATCGTAGTGGCATGATGGATTCTCGTGAGCGCGGGCCCTTCATGGTGCACGCTGTTCCGCCCTGGTGTAATGGCAGCACGCCGGCCTTTGGAGCCGTGCAGTATAGGTTCGAATCCTATGGGCGGAGCTTGCCCAATCCGACTTGCGGGGGAACAAGAATGTCACAGACCCGACCCAGTGCCGTGATCGTCCTGGCCGCGGGCCAGGGCACGCGGATGAGATCGACTCTGCCGAAGGTCATGCACCCCATCGGCGGCCGGTCCCTCCTCCACCACGCCATCGCCGCCGCCTCCGGCACCCGGCCCGAGCACCTCGTCGTCGTCGTCCGGCACGAACGCGACCAGCTCGTCGCGCACCTGCAGTCCCTGCCGGAGACCTCCACGCAGACCGTGCTCATCGCCGACCAGGACGAGGTCCCCGGCACCGGTCGGGCGACGGAGTGCGCGCTCAGCCAGCTGCCCGAGGACCTCTCCGGCACCGTCGTCGTCACCTACGGCGACGTCCCCCTGCTCACCGCCGAGACGATCGCCGGCCTCGTCGAGATCCACGAGAGCTCCCACAACGCCGTCACCGTCCTCTCCGCCGAGGTGGACGACCCGACCGGCTACGGGCGCATCGTCCGCGACGCCGCGGGCTCCCTGCTGCGCATCGTCGAGCACAAAGACGCCACCGACGAGGAACGGGCGATCCGGGAGATCAACTCCGGCATCTACGCCTTCGACGCCGCCGCGCTGAGGCAGGGGCTGGCCTCGCTGACGACCGACAACGTCCAGGGGGAGAAGTACCTCACCGACGTCATCGGCTTCTCCCGGCAGGAAGGGCTGGCCGTCGCCGCCACCGCCACGGACGACCTGTGGCAGGTCGAGGGCGCCAACGACCGGGTCCAGCTGGCGAAGCTGGGCAAGGAGCTCAACCGCCGCATCGTCGAGAAGTGGATGCGCGCCGGCGTCAGCGTCATCGACCCGGAGACCACCTGGATCGACGTCGACGTCTCCCTGTCCGAGGACGTGACGATCCTGCCCGGCGTCCAGCTCCTCGGCGCCACCGACGTCCATGCCCACGCCGTCATCGGCCCCGACTCGACGCTCAAGGACACCGAGGTGGGCGCAGGCGCCCAGGTCGTGCGCACCCACGCGGAGCTCGCCGTCGTCGGTCCCGGAGCCTCGGTCGGGCCGTTCGCGTACCTGCGTCCCGGCACCCGCCTCGGCGAGGACGGGAAGATCGGCACGTTCGTCGAGACGAAGAACGCGGACATCGGCACCGGAGCCAAGGTCCCCCACCTGTCCTACGTCGGCGATGCCGAGATCGGGGAGGGCACGAACATCGGAGCCGCCTCGGTGTTCGTCAACTACGACGGCGTGAGCAAGCACCGCACCGTCATCGGCAGACACGCACGCCTGGGGTCGGACAACATGTACGTCGCCCCGGTGACGGTGGGCGACGGCGCCTACTCGGGTGCGGGCACCGTGGTGCGCAAGGATGTCCCTGCAGGAGCGCTCGCCATCACCGTGGCCCCGCAGCGCAACCTGGAGGGGTGGGTCGAAGCCAATCGCCCCGGCACGCCTGCAGCGCAGGCGGCCGCGGCCGCATCCGAAGGGGAACCGGCAAGTGAATGAGATAACGACGGCGGGCGAGAAGAAGCTCGTCCTGGTCAGCGGGCGCGCGAATCCCGAGCTCGCCGAGCAGGTCGCGGAGAATCTGGGGACCGAACTGCTCCCCACCGACATCTACAACTTCGCCAACGGCGAGATCTACGTCCGGTTCTCCGAATCAGTGCGCGGCTGCGACGTCTTCGTCCTCCAGTCCCACTGCTCGCCGATCAACGAGTGGCTGATGGAGCAGCTGATCATGGTCGACGCCCTCAAGCGCGCCTCGGCCAAGCGGATCACCGTCATCGCCCCGTTCTTCCCGTACGCGCGGCAGGACAAGAAGCACCGCGGACGCGAGCCCATCTCCGCCCGCCTCGTCGCTGACATGTACAAGACCGCCGGCGCGGACCGGATCATCACCGTCGACCTGCACACCGCGCAGATCCAGGGCTACTTCGACGGCCCCGTCGATCACCTCATCGCCATGCCGATCCTCGCCGGCTACGTCAAGGACAAGTACCCCGGCGACCTCGCCGTCGTGTCCCCGGACGCCGGGCGCATCAAGGTGGCCGAGAACTGGTCGGCGTCGCTGGGCGGGGTGCCGCTGGCATTCATCCACAAGACCCGCGACATCACGCGCGCCAACGAGACCAAGGCCAACCGCGTCGTCGGCGAGGTCGAGGGTCGTACGTGCATCCTCGTCGACGACATGATCGACACCGGCGGCACGATCGTCCAGGCCGCGGACGCCTGCATGGCCGCCGGGGCGAACAACGTCGTCATCGTCTCGACGCACGCCGTGTTCTCCGGACCGGCCGTCGAGAGGCTGTCGAACTCCGTGGCCGAGGAGGTCATCGTCACGAACACGCTGCCGCTGCCCGACGACAAGACCTTCGACAAGCTCACCGTGCTGTCGATCGCCCCGCTCATCGCGCGCGCCGTCCACGAGGTCTTCGAGGACGGCTCGGTGACCAGCCTCTTCGACGTCTGAGCGACACCCGCCCTCCGCACGGACCCCGAGCAGCGGCTCGGGGTCCGTTGTCGTGTCAGGGGTTGGACCTACACTGGAGGCACGCGAGCGAAGGGAACAGGATGTCGTCCCACGATTACAACCGCTACAAGCTGGCCGTGCCCGGAGGCGACCTCAGCGTCGGTGTCTGGGAGCCGGGTCCCACCGAGCCGGGGCGGGTTCCCACCGTCTGCGTCATCCACGGCATCACCTCCAACCACCTGTTCTTCGCGGGGCTGGTCGCCGCCCTGCCGGGCATCCGGGTGATCGGTCCCGACCTGCGCGGACGCGCCGACTCCCACCACCTCGCCGGCCCCTACGGGATGCGGGTCCACGCCGAGGACGTGCGCCGGGCGGTCGAGGAGTTCGCCGACCCCGGACCGGTGACGCTCGTCGGCCATTCGATGGGCGGGTTCGTCGCGATGACGCTGGCCGCCGCCGACGATGCCGGCGACCGGTTCCGCGGCCCCGTGCTCATCGACGGGGGCCTGCCGCTGCCGATTCCCGACGCCGAGGACTCCGCCGGCCGGTCGATCCACCCGCTCGACGACCTCAACGACGTCGACCTCGACACCGACGACCTCATCGCCGCCGTGCTCGGGCCCGCGGCCGAGCGGCTGAGCATGGAGTTCGACACCGTCGAGGACTATCTCGCCTATTTCGCGGCGCACCCGGCCTTCGTCGAAGGACTCGATCCCGTGGCGGCCGAGAGCTTCGTCTACGATCTCGCCGCGAAGGACGACCACCGGTTCCAGCCCTCGACGCCCGTCGAGGCGATGCAGGCCGACTCGGCGGACATGTACACCGGTGCCGACTACCGGGACGCACTTGAGCGGGTGATGGCCGAGCGGCAGGAGGACGTGACGTTCCTCGTCGCCGAACGGGACCTCCTCGCCTCCGAACCGGGGATCTACCCGCCGAGCCTCCTCGAGACCTACCGGAGGACCTGGCCGCGGATGGACATCGTCGAGGTTCCGGGAACCAACCACTACGACATCCTGCTCAGCCCGGTCGGCATCGACGCGTGCGCCGAGGCGGTTCTCGGGACCCTCCCGCCCGCGGAGTGAGGCGGCGCCACTCGAGGCGCACGGAATTGGACTGTGGGGCGGGGTCGATTAGACTGGTGTGGTTGCCTCGGCGAGGGAGACTGTCGTCTCCGTTATCGACGCGGTCCGGATCCACCTTCGCGAATGCCCCCCTGTGCGCATGCGGAGTGAGGATTGCGGCTGTTTCGCCGTGGTGCGTCCAATGAGCACACCAAGGAGAGAAAATGGCTGACTTCACACTCACCGCCGAACCCCGGAACGAATTCGGCAAGGGCGCGGCCCGCAAGATCCGCCGCGCCGGTCGCATCCCCGCGGTCGTCTACGGCCACGGCGGCGAACCCGTCCACATCTCGCTCGAGGGCCACGCCACCATGCTGGCCCTCAAGCACGCCAACGCGCTGCTCGAGATCAAGAGCACCGACGGGTCGAAGAACGTCCTCGCGATCGCCCGCGACGTCCAGATCGAGCCCGTGCGCCGGGAGATCGAGCACCTCGACCTCATCGTCGTCAAGCGCGGCGAGCTCATCGAGGTCGACGTCCCGATCCACGTCGTCGGCGAACCTGCTCCGGGCACCATGATCTCGCAGGAGGAGTCGACCATCGTCATCAAGGCCGACGCCACCAAGCTGCCCGAGGTCATTGAGGCCTCGGTCGCCGGGCGCACCGTCGGCGAGCACGTCCTCGCCAAGGAGATCGAGCTGCCCTCGGGCGTCGAGCTCGTCTCCGACCCGGAGCTCCTCGTCGTCAACGTCGCCGAGCCGACCCGCGAAGAGCCCGAAGAGGGCGCGGAGACCGAGGGCGAAGAGTCCGAATCCGAGTGATCCACCGGCGCCGAGTCGCCTCGGCGCGGTGAGAACCGTGACGGCGGGCCATGTGCGAACATGGCCCGCCGTTCGTGAGCGGAAGCGAGTGAGGAGCGATGGCGAACGACGCATGGCTGGTCTACGGTCTCGGCAACCCGGGGCGTGAGTACGAATCCACCCGGCACAACATCGGGCAGATGGTCGTCGCCGAGCTCGCAGGACGGATCGGCGCGGGACTGGGCCGAAGCAGGCAGCGCGCCCGCGTGGGCACCGGTCGCCTCGGCTCCGGCGCGGTTCCCGGCCTGCCCGGACCGCGAGTCGTGCTCGCCGTCTCGACCGGGTACATGAACGACTCCGGCGGTCCCCTGCGCCGACTCATGGACTTCCACTCGATCCCGGTCGAGAGGACCATCGTCGTCCACGACGACGTCGACCTGCCGTTCGACACGATCAGGGCGAAGCTCGGCGGGGGAGAGGGCGGGCACAACGGCCTGCGCTCCATCTCCTCGGTGCTGGGCACCCGCGACTACGTGCGCATCCGCGCGGGCGTCGGACGGCCGCCCGGACGACAGGAGACGGCCGACTACGTCCTCCGGCCCTTCTCCAAGGACGAGCGCACGGTCCTGCCCATCTTCGTCTCCGACTTGGCCGACGCGGTGGAGCTGTGCATCGCCGAGGGCCTGCTCACCGTCCAGCAGAGGTACCACTCGCGCTGAACCGCCGGGTCCGGGACCCGGCGGTTCAGCGGCGGTTCAGGACTGGCTGCGGTTCAGGACTGGCGGCAGTTCAGGACTGGCGCGCTCGACGGTGGACGAGGCGTGCGGCGACGAGGCCGCCGATGAACCCGAACAGGTGGCCCTGCCATGAGACGCCGTTGGCCTGCGGGAGCATGCCGAACACCATCGCGGCTCCGTAGGTGACGAAGACGAAGAGTCCGATCGCGAAGTAGATGATCTTCCGGAGCAGATCGTCGACGTACCACGTGCGCATGGCGAGGTAGCCGAAGAAGCCGAAGACGATGCCCGAGGCGCCGACGATGTGGTGGCCGGGCAGGGTCGTCAGCCAGGCGCCGAGTCCGGACACGAGCGCGGTGATCGCGGAGACGGTCCAGAATCTGCGCGACCCCTCCATCGCGATGAAGATTCCGAGGACGAGGAACGGGAACGTATTGGCCGTGAGATGGTTGAAACCCGAGTGGAGCAGCGGCGAGGTGACGAGACCGTAGAGGGACAGCGGGTTCCACGACTCGAGTCCGAAGAGATCGAAGTCGACGGGCAGGAGTGTGTCGACGATCTCGACGACCCACATGATCGCGAGGAGCACGAAGACGGGAACGAACCGCGACAGCCCGTGGTCACCGTCGAGCACGCTGCGCAGGCCGGCGTTCTGCGCTCCGACCTGCGATGAGGGTCGGGGTGCGGAATCAGTGCCGAACAGGTACCGTGTCTCAGCGGCGGAGAATTGCGGGGACTGATGGGATCTCATACTCCGATTGTCCTCGATGAAGTTTGGAGAACCCCGAACGACAGCGGGTCGGAGGCAATCGTTTCCGATCCGTTAGACGTGTTATCGGATCGAGACTCTCGGCGGTCGCCGTGACCTGAGCGCGGTCGCCGCCTTCCCGCGTCAGTGCCGTGTTCTAGACTTGTGTGGTGCTCAACGGACTCGATCTCACACGGCAGAACCCGACCATCAACGACCTCGTCGAGGCGTTCTCCGACCCGGGGACGACCGGGGGGACGATCGATGCGATCAGGGGTCTGTGGCCCTCGATCCTGCGCAGGACGGTCGAGACCTCGGGGTCGGGGACGTCGGCGCCCCAGCTCATCGTCACCGCCACGACCCGCGAGGCCGAGGATCTCGCGCGCTCGATGGCCGACTGGATCCCCGCGGAGTCCATCGCGGTCTTCCCCAGCTGGGAGACCCTGCCGCACGAGCGGCTCTCGCCGCGCTCCGACACCGTCGGCCAGCGGCTGTCGATCCTCCGCCGGCTCACGCATCCCAGGCCCGGCCAGGAGCTCGCGCTCATCATCGCCCCGGTCCGCGCCTTCCTCCAGCCCCTGGTCAAGGGCCTCGGGGAGATCGAGCCGATCGAACTGGCCCGCGGTGACGAGTACGGCATCGACGACCTCGCCCAGAGACTGACGGAGCTCGCCTACTCCCGTGTCGACATGGTCTCCCGCCGCGGCGAGTACGCCGTGCGCGGCGGAATCGTCGACGTCTTCCCGCCGACGGCCGACCACGCCCTGCGCATCGAGTTCTTCGGCGACGAGGTCGACGAGATCCGGGAGTTCGCCGTCTCCGACCAGCGCTCCATCCCCGCCGAGGCGGATGCGGCACCGCTCAGCCTCGTCGCCCCGCCGTGTCGTGAACTCCTCCTCACCGACTCCGTCCGCCGACGGGCCGCCGAGCTGGCCCCGGCACTGCCGTCCGCCGCCGACATGCTCGAGAAGATCGCCGGCGGGGTCGCGGTCGAGGGAATGGAGTCGCTGTCGGCCGTGCTCGCCGACGGGATGGAGCCGCTCATCGCGCTCCTGCCCGCCGGCACGAAGATCGTCATCACGGAGCCCGAACGGGTCCAGGCGCGGGCCGCCGACCTCGTCGTGACGACGAACGAGTTCCTCGAGGCCGCCTGGTCCGGGGCCGCCGCAGGAGGCGAGTCGCCCATCGACCTCTCCGCGGCGACCTTCCGCACCGTCGATGAGATGCGCGAGGGCGCCCTGCTCATCGGCCTCGCATGGTGGGAGCTCGGAGGATTCTCGACGGACGAGGACCTCGTCACCGCCACCGACAACGTCTTCGCCGTCCCCGCCCGCGCCCCTCGCGGCTATGCCGGCGACGTCGAGGCCATCCTCGCCGACGTCAGAGGCCTCATCCACGACAGGTGGCGCATCCTCGTCCTCACCGAGGGCCAGGGCCCGGGACTGCGCATGGTCGAGGTGTTCTCGGAAGCGGGGCTGCCGGCGACCTTCGTCGACGATCCCACCGACCTCGCCGAGGCCGTCGTCACGGTGACGACGGCGGCTCCCTTCGGCGGCTTCGTCTTCGACGACCTCAAGCTCGCGGTGCTCACCGAAGCCGACGTGCTCGGACGGGCGGCGGCCACCTCGACGCGGGACATGCGCCGACTGCCGACCCGCCGCAAGCGCAACCAGGTCGATCCGCTCAACCTCACGCCCGGCGACTTCGTCGTCCACGAGCAGCACGGGGTGGGCCGGTTCGTCGAGATGACGCAGCGCACGAGCGGCAAGGGTCCGAACAAGCACACCCGCGAATACCTCATCATCGAGTACGCCCCGGCCAAGCGCGGCCAGCCCGGCGACCGGCTCTACGTGCCCAGCGACTCCCTCGACCAGGTGAGCAGGTACGTCGGCGGGGAGAACCCGAGCCTCAACAAGATGGGCGGCGCCGACTGGCAGTCGACGAAGGCGAAGGCGCGGAAGGCGGTCAAGGAGATCGCCGGGGAGCTCGTCCGCCTCTACTCGGCGCGGCAGGCCACACAGGGCCATGCCTTCAGCCCCGACACCCCCTGGCAGCGGGAGCTCGAGGACGCCTTCCACTACGTCGAGACGAACGACCAGCTCACGACCATCGACGAGGTCAAGGCCGACATGGAGAAGACGGTTCCGATGGACCGTCTGATCTGTGGTGACGTCGGCTACGGCAAGACCGAGATCGCGGTGCGCGCGGCATTCAAGGCGATCCAGGACGGCAAGCAGGTCGCCGTCCTCGTGCCCACGACCCTCCTCGTCCAGCAGCACTTCGAGACCTTCGCCGAGCGCTATTCCGGATTCCCCGTCACGGTCGGGGCCCTCTCCCGGTTCCAGACCAAGCAGGAGTCCGAGAAAGTCGTCGAGGACCTCGCCGCGGGCAAGCTCGACCTCGTCATCGGCACCCATCGCCTCCTCAGCGGAGAGGTCCGCTTCAAGGACCTCGGCCTCGTCATCATCGACGAGGAGCAGCGCTTCGGCGTCGAGCACAAGGAGACGCTCAAGGCCATGCGCACGAACGTCGACGTCCTCGCGATGTCGGCGACGCCGATCCCGCGCACCCTCGAGATGGCGGTGACCGGCATCCGCGAGATGTCGACCCTGGCGACCCCGCCCGAGGAGCGCCACCCGGTGCTCACCTATGTCGGCAAGTACGATGACAAGCAGATCAAGGCCGCGATCCGCCGTGAGCTCATGCGTGAGGGGCAGGTCTTCTATATCCACAACAAGGTCAGGGACATCGAGTCGATCGCCGGTCACATCGCCGAGCTCGTCCCCGAGGCGCGGATCGCGATCGCCCACGGGAAGATGAACGAGCAGCGACTCGAACAGGTCATCGTCGACTTCTGGGAGAAGAAGTACGACGTCCTCGTGTGCACGACGATCGTCGAGACGGGAATCGACATCGCGAACGCGAACACGCTGATCATCGACCAGGCCGACAGGTTCGGGCTCTCCCAGCTGCACCAGCTGCGCGGACGGGTGGGCCGCGGTCGCGAACGCGCCTACGCCTACTTCCTCTACCCGCGTGACACCCAGCTGACGGAGACCGCCCACGACCGGCTGACGACCCTGGCCGCGCACACGGAGCTCGGCGCCGGAATGCAGGTGGCGATGAAGGACCTCGAGATCCGCGGAGCCGGCAACCTCCTCGGCGGTCAGCAGTCGGGGCACATCGAAGGAGTCGGGTTCGACCTCTACGTGCGCCTCGTCGGGGAGGCGGTCGCGAACTTCCGCGGAGAGGCCACCGAGCCCGAAGCAGAGATGCGCATCGAGCTCCCCGTCGACGCGCACCTGCCCGCCGAATACGTCGACCACGAACGGCTGCGACTCGAGGCGTACCGGAAGCTCGCGGCCGCGGCGAACGAGGAGGAGCTGCGCGAGGTCCTCGACGAACTCGTCGACCGCTACGGGCCCTATCCCGGACCCGTCGGCGTCCTCGCCGATGTCGCCCGACTGCGCATCCGGGCGAAGGCCTCCGGCGTCAGCGACATCGTCATGCAGGGCAATTTCATCCGGTTCGGGCCGCTCGAACTGGCCGACTCGCAGGTCGTGCGCCTCAAGCGGCTGTACCCGAAGTCCCTGCTCAAGCCGACGATCCGCTCCGTGCTCGTGCCGAAGCCGCTGGCAGGTGACGGGTTCGGGGCCAAGGAGATGACCGACTCGGATGTCCTGCGCTGGGCCCACCAGTTCCTCGACGCCATCGTTCCCGTCGTCAAGGCCGAACCCGCCGAGGTGAGCGGATGACGGGCGCGGCCGGATTCGACCGCGTGGTCGAGGCGATGGCGACCCTGCGCAGGCGCTGCCCGTGGTCGAGTGCGCAGGACCACGAGAGCCTCGAGAAGTTCGCCCGCGAGGAGACCGAGGAGCTCATCGAGGCGCTTGAGGACTACCGGGCGGAACCGACCGCGAGGCACCGCGATGCGGTCATCGAGGAACTCGGCGACGTCTTCTACCAGGTGCTGTTCCACTCGGCCCTGCTCGACGAGAGCGGCGACAGTGTCGACGGTGGGACGAACGACAGCGCGGCAGGCGGCACCCCCTACGGTCGGACGCTGCAGCTCATCGTCGACCGGCTCGAGGAGAAGCTCGTCCGCAGGCACCCGTTCGCGTTCGGGGAGGGAGCCGACGACTCGACGATGGCTCCGCTCGCCGCCGTCGAGGCCGAGTACAGTCGCATCAAGTCTCTGGAGAAGCAACGGAAGGACGCCGCGGGATGAGTCTCGACCGCATCGACATCGAAGGAACGTTCAACTTCCGCGACATCGGGGGAGCGCCGATCTCGACCCCGGCGAAGGCCGCGGTGCTCGCGAGCCTCGACGGCTCGGACGACTTCCGCCTGAGCTCAGCGGGGGAGACCGACGCACCGATCGCCTCGGCGCGGGGACTGTCCGTGGCCACCGGAGCGGTGTTCCGGGCGGACGGGCTCGCCCAGCTCACCGACAGGTCGCGCGCGCAGATCGCACGGCTCGGCATCGGCACGGTCGTCGACCTGCGCGACATCGGCGAGCGGGCGAAGCTCCCCGATGCGCTCGACGGGCTCGACGTCGAGTACATCGAGCTGCCGGTCTTCGAGGACCAGTTCTTCCCCGCGAAGCGCCCGAGCCGGGAGGAGATGGAGAAGGCCGCGAAGGTCACCGGCATGGACCTCACCGACCGGTCGCTGGAGAAGATCTACACCCTGATGATCTCGCACTTCGGGCCGCGGCTGGCGCTCGCGGTCGACACCATCGCCGAACACGCCGAATCCGGTGTCGTCTTCCACTGCTCGGCCGGCAAGGACCGCACCGGAGTGGTCGCGGCCTTCATCCACGAGCTTCTCGGAGTCGACCGGGAGGACATCCTCGCCGAGTACTCGGTCACTCAGCAGCACCTGTCCGGGGCCTTCCTCGAGGCGATCATGCGGGACTTCGCCGATGCCGGCATCTCGGGCGATCTCGCCACCACGGCGACGGCGGCACCCCCGGAGCTCCTCGCGGCGACGCTCGATCGCATCACCGAGGCCTACGGCGATCGGGGAGTCGAGGGCTACCTGCTCGACCAGGGGATGGATCCGGAGACGCCGGCCCGGCTGCGCCGAGCGCTCGTCGTGCCCGCGGACTGAGTCGAGCACTCGCATCCAGCCGACTGAGTCGGGCGCTCGCGTGCCCGCGGACCGAAATGAGCCGGGCTCGCAGGTGCACTAAGCTGGCCTGCAGGCGCATGTTCCCCATGTGATACCAATACGAAGGAGTTGTCAGTGGCTGAGATCATTGCCGCAAATGCCCGTGAGATCCTCGATTCCCGGGGAAATCCCACCGTCGAGGTGGAAGTGCTGCTGGCCGACGAGTCCGTCGGTCGCGCCGGAGTGCCCTCGGGTGCGTCCACCGGTGAGTTCGAGGCTGTCGAGCTGCGCGACGGCGACCCGGAGCGCTACCTCGGCAAGGGCGTCACCAGCGCCGTCGATGCGGTGATCGATGAGATCAACGAGGTCATCGTCGGCCTGGAGAGCGACGACCAGCGTCTCGTCGACCAGGCGATGATCGAACTCGACGGAACCGCGAACAAGTCCCGGCTCGGCGCAAATGCCCTCCTCGGCACCTCACTGGCCGTCGCCCGTGCGGCTGCGGTGTCGGCGGACCTGCCTCTCTACCGGTACCTGGGCGGACCGAACGCGCACGTCATGCCGGTGCCGATGATGAACATCCTCAATGGCGGCTCCCATGCCGACTCCAACGTCGACATCCAGGAATTCATGATCGCCCCGATCGGCGCCGCGAGCTTCCACGAGGGACTGCAGTGGAGCGTCGAGGTCTACCACGCGCTCAAGAACGTGCTCAAGGACCGCGGACTGGCGACCGGGCTGGGCGACGAGGGCGGATTCGCTCCGAACCTCGAATCCAACGCCGCCGCGCTCGACCTCATCCTCGAGGCCATCGACGCCGCCGGCCACCGGGCGGGACGCGACATCGCGCTGGCCCTCGACGTCGCCTCGTCGGAGTTCTACAGCGACGGCGCCTACGAGTTCGAGGGTGCGAAGAAGTCGGCCGAGGAGATGGCCGCCTACTACGAGGATCTGCTCGGCCGGTACCCGCTCGTGTCGATCGAGGATCCGCTCGATGAGAACGACTGGGACGGCTGGGCGACGCTGAGCGCCTCGGTCGGGTCGAAGGTCCAGCTCGTCGGCGACGACCTGTTCGTCACCAACCCCGAGCGCCTGCAGCGCGGCATCGAGAACGACACCGCCAACTCGCTGCTCGTCAAGGTCAACCAGATCGGCACCCTCACCGAGACCCTCGACGCGGTCTCCCTCGCGCAGACCAACGGCTACACGACGATGATCTCGCACCGTTCCGGTGAGACCGAGGACACGACGATCGCCGATCTCGCCGTCGCGACCAACGCCGGCCAGATCAAGGCGGGCGCACCGGCCCGCTCGGAGCGCGTGGCGAAGTACAACCAGCTCCTGCGCATCGAGGAGCAGCTCGGCGATGCCGCCCGCTACGCCGGCCGGAAGGCGTTCCCGCGCTTCCAGGCCTGAGCCGAACGACCCGAACCCCGCTGAGGCGGGGATCGGAACCTCGCCGAGGCGGGGGTGGGACGAGCCGCAGTGCTCGCCTCGCCCCCGCCTCGGCGCATACTGCCGCACTGCCCACCGTGCGCCGCAGGCCCTATGCAGCGCACTGCCCACGCGCGGCACGGCAAGTCCTACATTCGGCCGCACTGCTTACGGCAGGCTCTCCACGTCCGACAGCTGGCCGCAATGCGCCTCCGTGCAGCGCGAAGTTTTTTGCCTGAGGGTGCCGAGTGTTCACGCCGCGCGCATGAGAACCTGCTTGATCTCCTGGAACTTGCGCTCCTGGAAGAGCTCCTTCCAGGTGATGCGGATGACGCGGTAGCCGTGTTCGCGGAGCCAATGCTCGCGTCGGCGCTCCTTCTCGAGTTCCTCACGGGGTACGCCGGAACCGAGGTACAGTTTGCCGATTCCATCGACCTCGACGATCAACCGAGCACTGCGGTGACAGAAGTCGACGCGGACGCTGAATGACTCGGATCCGAGGACCACCTGCGGATCGAGTCCGCTGAGGCCGTGCTGATAGAACCTGACCGCCGCGATCGACTCGGCGGGGGATTCGCGCCTGCCATCGGCCAGGTCGAGGGCGAGACGAACCCTCTTGGTGTTCCTCTTCTCCGCACATTCCGACAAGGTCGTGGTGATCCGGTCCAGCGTCGTGAGATTGCGATGCAAAGCGCTGTCGAGCATTGCGACCGAGATATCGAGGCTGTAGCTGCGCGCGACATCGATGAGCGTCCGCTCCAAGGTCGTCACCCGAGCCCCCATCACGCGGACCTGGTGCTTCTTCGGCACCGTGCTGCTGCGCACATGGATGCTCTTGAACCGCCGGTCGACGCCTGGACGGAACACCTCGACCTGGTGAGTGACCGGGTAGGCGATGGGCAGCCCGTGAATGAGCGCGGCCGACACGTGTGAGAAGATCTCAGGCTTCTCCTCGCTGCGCTGTCCAGGAGCCGCGGCATATCCGGATGATCTGTGATCGCCTGCGGAATCCTGGCGTCGGCGGAACTTCAGTTCGCATCGTGCCATGACGGCGGCATGCAGCGCTTCGGTCTGATCGCGGATGTCACCGTACCGGGTGAACTCGTCATGAGCGTTCTCCTCGATGCTCGCCCACAAGGGCCGGTGACTGTGGATGGTGCAGACGTGGCGAGCGACGTACACACCTCGAGAGAGTCGGAGGAGGCAGCATCGGCGGGCGCGCCGGATCTCCTCGGAGGTGAATCCGAGTCGCGTGAGGTCCTGCGTGGTGAGAATTCTGTACATGACAACAAACTCCATCAAACAGAGACTTTCGTCAACCACGTTGTTAAAACCTGTTGATAACTCTGTGGATAAAGCGCTCGGACGTGGCGTCGATGGCCGGCGCAGTGAGTGGTACCGCGAGCGGCGCGTTCGCATACCCCACCGTCAGCGCCATTCCTCCTCCTAGGACGGGGATGGTGTGCGGCTGCCGGGAGGGAGCGCGCGGCGATCAGGGTGGTGTGTAGCTACAGGTAGGCAGTGTGCGGCGAACGGGGTGGTGTGTAGCTACAGGTAGGCAGTGTGCGGCGAACGGGGTGGTGTGCAGCTACTGGCAGGGAGTGCGCGGCGAACGAGAGGTTGTGCGGCCGCCGGTGCGGGGTGCGGGATGGTCGCCTGCGCCGCACGCCCTGCCGCCGGCTCGGGGCGTTGTGCAGCTCGGGGTGCGGAGTGTGAGATGGACCGTCGCGAGCGGCCCCGCACCTCTTTGCGGACGCGGCATTTCGGATGGCGGGACCGAACACGCCATGACACGGAAATCCTCGCACCGGGATGGCGAACACGGCACACTTGGAAGTGCTGCCGCCGCCTTCCCAATCCTCGGCTGCAGCGGAAAGAGACATGGTCCCGAGCAAGCCCAAGAACAGCGCACCGCGATCGGCTCCGGGCAGAGCCGCACCTCGGCGACGCCCTGCTCCGGTGGTGGAGGCTCACGCCCCGAGCGACCGACGCCGGGTGTCCTGGCGCACGGGCATCTTCCTCGTCGTCATCGCGCTCGTCCTCGTCATGTTCCTGCCCTCGATCAATTCCGCGCTCAAGCAGGCCCAGCAGATCGCCGCGCTCAACAATGAGATCGATTCCACTCGATCGGAAGTCGAGGCTCTGGAGGAGAAGAACGAGCAGCTCAAGGACCCCACCTACATCGCGCGCAAGGCCAGGGAAGAGCAGTACTACGTCGAGAAGGGCAAGAACGCCGTCATCGTCACCAATCGCGAGCCCCGATCGGAGGACGAGAAGGAGGCGGAGCGAACCGGGGGCAAGCAGGCCTGGTACCTTGAGTTGCTGGAGTCGATACACGAGGTCGGCAATACCGTGGAGAAGGGCTGATGATCACAGAGTGCACCGAGGCGGATTTCGCCACTCTCCGAGAGCAGTTGGGGCGCATTCCCCGCGGGGTCGTCGGGATCGCCGCCCGCAGCACCTCCGGCGAGCCCCTCGTCGTCGCCACTGCTCCGCGCCTCGAGGATGGGACCCCGTTCCCCACGACGTTCTACCTCACCCATCCCGCGTTCGTCGCCGAGTGCTCGCGCCTGGAAGCGGCAGGGATCATGGCCGAATGGACGGCCGAGCTCACGACCGATGACGAGCTCGCCGCATCCTACCGGAAGGCCCACGAGGAGTATCTGGCCACGCGGTCGGCGATCGGGTCGCGGGCCGGAATCGCCGAGGTGAAGGAGATCGATGACTTCTCCGCCGGAGGGATGCCGACGCGGGTCAAATGCCTGCACGCCCTCGTCGGACACGCGCTGGCCGCCGGACCAGGGGTCAACCCCATCGGCGACCGGGCGATCTCCCTGATGACCGACGTGCCCACCCCCGCCGTCACCCGTGCCGAGGCCGACGAGGACCCGGACGGGACCACCACCTCGGCGAACGAGGCCAGCGAGTAGGCTGGGAACACGACCGACGAGCCGTAGGACCGATTCGAGAAACAGGACCAATCCATGCGTGTAGCTGCATTCGACTGCGGGACCAACTCCCTGCGCCTGCTCATCGCCGACGTCGACGAGGACGGGAACCTGCACGAGCTGCGCCGGGAGACGCGCATCGTCCGGCTCGGCCAGGGTGTCGACGCGACCGGTGAGTTCGCGCCCGAGGCGCTGGAGCGCACGTTCGCGGCAGCCCAGGAGTTCGCCGAGGCGGCCGCCGAGTTCTCGCCCGAGAAGCTTCGTTTCGTCGCCACCTCCGCCAGCCGGGACGCACAGAACCGCGACGAGTTCTTCGCCGGAATCTTCCGGATACTCGGGGTCGTGCCCGATGTCATCACCGGAGACGAGGAGGCGCAGCTGTCGTTCCTCGGCGCCACCGTCGGCCGCGGCATGGACTCCGGACCATTCATGGTCATGGACCTCGGCGGCGGTTCGACCGAACTCGTCCTCGGCACGAGCGGCGTCGAATCCGCGGTGAGCATGGACATCGGCTCGGTGCGACTGACCGAGAGGCACATGGCGACCGACCGCCCCGACTCCGAGCAGATCGCGGCCGCAGTCGCCGACATCGAAGAACACCTCGATCAGGCCGCGACGATCCTCGACTTCTCCGCTCCCCGGACCTTCATCGGCGTCGCCGGAACCGTGACCACCCTGACCGCGGGGATCCTCGGACTCGACAGCTACCAGCGGGAGCGGATCCACGGCGCGCATCTGAACGTCGGCGACATCGAGCGCCAGGCCGACGAGCTGCTGAGCATGGACCGCGAGGCCCGGGCCGCACTGCCGTACATGCACCCGGGCCGCGTCGACGTCATCGGCGCCGGAGGACTCCTCTTCTCCCGGGTCGCCCGCCGGATCGATGCCGCGGTCGTGTCGACGGGTGCGGAGCTCGACATCACGGTCTCGGAGACCGACATCCTCGACGGCATCGCCCTCGACCTCACGCGGCCGCCCCAGTGATGCGGAGCCGCTGATGATCTCGGTCCCGGTCGTCCGCAGCGCCCGATCCTCGACTCACCGCGCACAGGCGGCGGCGAGACTCGCCTGCGTCTCCCTTCTCGTGCTCGGACTCGTCATGGGGCCCGCGCAGTCGGTCGCGGCCGCGCCGAAGGCCGGGCCGGGCCAGTGGTTCATCAAGGACTACGGCATCGACAAGCTGTGGGAGACGTCCACCGGCGACGGCGTCAAGGTCGCCGTCATCGACTCCGGCGTCAACGCCGACCACGAGAACCTCAAGGACGTCGTCGGGGAGTCCAAGGACTTCAGCGGCCTGGGCAAGGACGGCACGACCCCGATCGGCGGTCAGGACACGATCCATCACGGGACCGCGGTCGCCGGAGTCATCGCCGGGCAGGGTGGGGGAGCCGGCCCCACGGGAGTCGCGCCCGACGCCGAGATCCTCTCCGCCTCGATGTGGCTGGGACCGGACCGGCCCAAGGACTCCGGTTCGACGAGGGACCAGGCCGCCAAGGCCCTGAGATGGGCCGTGGACTCCGGGGCGAAGGTCGTCAACATGTCCCTCGGCTGGGACGATCCCGCCTGGCCGCAGAGCTGGGACGAGGCCTTCGCCTACGCGTACGAGAAGGACGTCGTCGTCATCGCCTGCGTGGGAAATGCCTCCCAGGGGGCGACGCAGGCCTGGTCGCCCTCGACCGTGCCCGGCGTCGTCGGCGTGGGAGGACTGGGCAAGGACGGCAGGGTGCTCGGCGAATCGACCGCTCCGGGAACCGCCGTCGACCTCATGGGCCCGGCCGCGGACATTCCCATCCCGTACTACTCGGGCGGCTACGCCGAGGGTCAGGGCTGCTCCTTCGCCTCCCCGGTGGTCTCCGGGGTGGCCGCGCTCATGCGGGCCGAGAACCCCGACCTCAGTGCCGACGAGGTGACCGCCAAGCTGCTCACCACCGCGAAGCCGGTCGAGGGCCACAAGGGGCGGAGCACCGCCGACAAGCCCGACCCGATCGTCGGCTGGGGCCGGCTCGACCCCGTCGCCGCGATCGAGGCGGATGTGCCGAAGTCGGTGCCGAGCGCCGCCGATGCGCTCGCCGATTGGGTGAAGATGCACAGGCGGGGCTCAGCGGACGCATCGGAGACCGGAACCGCGGCTCCCGACGAGGAGAGCAGCCCGAAGGCGGTCGCCCCGAAGGACGTCGTGTCCTCCCAGTCGACGCCGATCCTCGGCTATTCCGTCCTCGCCGTCGGCGGCTTCGCAGCCCTGGTCCTGCTGGTCGCAGCGGGCCTGTCGCACCGTCGCCGACGCCGCTGAGATTTCGCCCGATTGCGGGCCTGATCTGGGCTGGCGCCCCGAATTCGTGAATGTTTTCACAAGGCTCTAGGATGGGCTCATGGCACTCATCAGAAACTCGAAACTGCGTCCACGAATCCTTGTCGTCGGCGGCGGCTACCTCGGTCTGGTCACCGCACAGAATCTGCTGAAGAATCTCGGCCGCGGTGAAGCCACCGTGACGGTCGTCGATCCCAATCCCTACATGACGTACCAGCCCTTCCTCCCCGAGGTGGCTGCGGGCTCGATCGAACCGCGTCACGCCGTCGTGCCGCTGCGCCGCAATCTGCCCGGCGCCGAGGTCATCACCGCCAAGGTCACCTCGATCAACCACGCCGACAAGTACGTCGTCGTCGAGCCCGAGAACGACGAAGCGTTCGAACTCGACTACGACCACATCGTCCTCGCCGCGGGCTCCGTCGCCCGCGTGCTGCCGATCCCCGGCCTCAAGGAGAACGCGATCGGCCTCAAGCGCATCGAGGAAGCCGTCGCCCTGCGCGACCACCTCCTCTCGCGCGTCGCGGACGCCTCGCTGATGGAGGACGACGACGAGCGCCGCAAGGCTCTCACCTTCGTCTTCGTCGGCGGCGGATTCGCGGGCATCGAGGCCCTCACCGAACTCGAGGACGTCGTCCGCTCGGCCGTGGCCCAGTACGAGACCCTCACCGACGCCGACGTCCGCTTCGTGCTCGTCGAGGCGATGGATCGCGTCATGCCCGAGGTCGGCGAGGCGCAGGCCCGCTGGGTCGTCGAGCACATGCGCGAACGAGGCATCGACGTCTACCTCGAGACCTTCCTCAAGGACTGCACGGACAAGCGCGTCAAGCTCTCCAGCGGCGAGGAGTTCGACGCCGACACCATCGTGTGGTCGGCCGGCGTCAAGGCCAACCCGCTCCTCATCGACTCGGACCTGCCGATCGACGAACGCGGTCGCGTGACCGTGCGCGCCGATCTCCGGGTCGAGGGCGAGGATGGAGTCGTCGAGGGCGCTTGGGCCGCCGGCGACAACGCCGCCGTTCCCGACCTGTCCGGCGGAGGCGTCGGCGGCTACTGCGTTCCGAACGCTCAGCACGTCGTGCGTCAGGCCCCCGTCCTGGCCGCCAACGTCCTCGCCGCTCTGCGCGGAGAGACCGAGTTCAAGCAGTACTTCCACAAGACCATCGGCTCCGTCGCCGGTCTGGGACTGTACAAGGGCGTCTCGCAGATGGGTGATTTCGAAGCCCGCGGATTCCTCGCCTGGCTCATGCACCGCGCCTACCACGGCTACGCGATCCCGAGCATCGACCGCAAGGTCAAGGTGTTCGGCAACTGGATCCTCAACGCCGTACTCGGTCGCGACAACCTCCCGCTCGTCGACCTCGACGTTCCGCGGAAGAACTTCGTCGAAGCCGCGAACTCGAAGCCGGCACCGCAGAAGAAGAAGGAACCTGCCAACGCCTGATCCGCTGCGCAGGTTCGTGAGCTCGAACTGATGACTGACCCGCCGAGGCGGTGCCGCTGACCCGCGGCACCGCCTCGGCGTCTGTCGTGCCCGGACCCGACAGACGCCGCTGACCGCCCTCACCGCGGACGACGCACGGTAGCCTGGGTGGATGAGGACACGTGCAGTGATCATCCTGGGGGCGCTGGCCCTCCTCATGGCCGGCTGCAGCGCTCCGCCCTGGCAGCCTCTCGCCACGCAGACGACTCCCGCGGATCCGCCGGCCGGGACCGGAGCCGCTTCCCGTCAGGGCGAGGACCTCGTCGAGCGGGATGCCCTGCCGGCCGGACACTGCGGGCAGGCCCCCGCCGAGTTCGAGTCGAAGGTGTACCAGGGCACTCCCGGGACCGAGTGCGCCGAGGCGATCAGGGCACTGGAGGCGATGGCGCAGGGCCGCGACGACGACTCCCTGCATGTCGAGGGACACGGCACCGACGTGCTCGGCTGGTCGTGCCTGTTCCCGATGGACACCGAGATCACCGACTACTCGCTCACCATCGTCTGCGAGAAGGCGGGGCAGAAGTTCTTCGTCCGCCCTGCCTCGGTCGACGTGCCCGCCGGCTACCATGTCGCACCGTGGGACTACCTCGGCAACGGGATGGGATCGGGCGGAGACGTCTACTTCACGACGGAGACCCGGAAGCATCAGTGCGGCTTCATCGAGGACCGCGTCGGCTGCGACAACCACAGCTTTCCCGACGACCTTCCGACGGTCGACTATATGGGCGCTCAGCAGCAGCCGACCGCGATCGAGCTCGCAGACTCGGGCCCGGCTCGGTTCACCGCCTACGGCGACCCCGTCTACAGCCTGCTCTCGGACACGGGAGAGTGGGGAGCCGAGACGGAGGTGCTCGGCTACGGCCAGATCCTCATCGTCCGGGGAATCACCTGCACGACCGATGAGGAGCGCGGAGTCGTGTGCACGAACGGGGGCCACGGCTTCGAGATCTCCTCGAGCGACTATGCGCTGCACTGACCACGGGCGCCGAGGTGACTGTCGGGCGGATGCCTGGCCGCCACCTCGGCGAGGAGGAAGTCAGTTCGCGACGGTGAAGCGGGCGTCGACGTGCCGCGGGTTCTCGATCTCATCGACCATGGCGATCGCGAAGTCCTCCGCCGAGATCGTGTCGCCGACCGGCGAATCGAGGCCGAGGGTGAACGTGCCGGTGCGCTCGCCCGGGGCGATGACCGGGGCCGGAGAGATGAGCGTCCAGGGCGAGTAGTCGCCGGAGCGCAGGATCTCCAGGGCACGCGCACCGGTCTCGGCCTCGGCCCTGTACATCTCCGGAAAGTCGAGTGAGTCCTTGAGCATGACGCCGTCGACGAGGAGAGACCCTGCGCCGCCGACGACGAAGATCCGCTTGTCACCGCTCGCGGCTGCGATGGTCCTGACAGCGTCGAGCCATTCGCCGTGGTCGCCTCCGGTGCGGCTCGGGCCGGTCGTTGAGACGATGATGTCGTGGTCGGTGACGACCGCAGCGGCGAATGCGGCGTCGCCCATGTCGCCCTGGATGGTCCGGCTCGCACCGGGAACCTCCGTGCCCGAGCGAGTGATCGCGGTGACCTCGAGTCCGCGATCAGTGGCTTCCTTCGCCACGCGTGAGCCGACCATTCCCGATGCTCCGAAGAGTGCGATTCTCATGGTGAGTCCTTACGTCGTTGGTGGTGGTGACGCCTCGACGGTATCCTTGAGATATCACGTACCTCAAAGATACTAATGGAGTCGTTCGATGGGAATCAGCTGGGAAGGCAACGCCTTCGACCCGGACTGTCCGACTCGGGTGATCCTCGACCGGATCGGGGACAAGTGGACCGTGCTCATCATCGACATCCTCGAGTCGGGACCACTGCGCTTCAACGAGATCCGCCAGGCGATCGGGGGCATCACACCCAAAGTGCTCACCTCGACTCTGCGATCGCTCGCCGCCGACGGGCTCATCACCCGAGAGGCACACGCCGAGGTGCCGCCACGCGTCGAATACCGGTTGACGGACCTCGGACGGTCTCTGCGCGAACCCGTCTCCACGCTTCGCCGGTGGGCCGAACTCAATGCCTCGGCGATCACCGACAGCCGTGAGCGCGACAGCGGTCCTGATGAGAGCCGATCGCGGCGAGCACCTCGGTGAGCTCCCGCAGCTCACCGGCGATCCGGTACCGACGCGGACGGCCGGAGTAGACCCAGCTCTGCGTGATCATCGATGCGCTCGCGCCGCCCGTCGTCGCCTTGAAGTCCTCGACGTCGAGGACCGCGGTCCGATCGGTGAGCAGGCGCTTGCGCAGGTCGGGGGAGAGGGCGGACCAGTGATCGGCAGCCTCATAGCCGATGACATGCCACGGCCGGCCGGCCTCCCGATAGGCCAGGGGCCTTGCGCTCAGGGTGGAGATCGCATCGAGGTCGGTGACCGAGAGCGATCCTTCCGGACAGGTTTCCGAGGGCAGCGAGCCCTCGGTGGATACGACCATCGCCGGACCGGCGGTCGCGCCCACCCTCGGATCGTCTGCGCCGGTCACAGGCTGCGGCGGATTCCCGGGTGAGAGGAGCATCGAAGTCATAGGGACATCATGCCCGAGGGGAAGCGGGCGCGGCCAACCGAGCACGGCAGTGATCCCGGCACAGCATGGTCCGTCTCCTGGTCCCCCCAGTGGGACTCGAACCCACACTGAATCGATTTTAAGTCGACTGCCTCTGCCGATTGGGCTATAGGGGGGCGGCACCGAAGCACCGAGGACACTGTATACCGGCCGGAGCTCCCGCCGCGATCCGAGACATGGCCCCCGCAGGCAACCGGACCCGTCTAACCTCGAGGTATGACCGAGAATGCGCCCCGTGCACAAGCGTGGGTCATCCTCGTCATCAGCGTGGTCGCGCAGATGGCGGCGACGGTCGCGATCACCGGTCCCGCGTTCCTCATCCCCCACCTGAGCACCGAGCTCGGATATTCGCTGACGCAGGCGGGCACCATCGCGGTCGCGCCGAGCTACGGGCTTATCCTCACCCTCATCGCCTGGGGCGCCTTCGCCGATCGCTTCGGTGAACGTCTCGCAATCATCCTCGGCATCACGCTCACGGCCCTGTCGACGCGTCTCGCCCTGCCGCTCGTCGGCTCCCCGCTGTGGATGACGGTGCTCATCGCCGCCTCGGGCGCGGCGGCCGCCTCGGTGAACTCGGCGAGCGGACGCATGATCATGGGGTGGTTCCCCCGTCACCGGCGCGGACTCGCCATGGGCATCCGGCAGATGGCACCGCCACTGGGCACGAGCGTGGCGGCACTGGCCGTCCCGCCCATCGCCGCGGACCACGGTCTTGCCGGGTACCTGTGGTTCATCGTCGCCGTCAACGGAGTCATGGCGCTCGTGTGCGTGGTCGTCATCCGCAATCCCCCTCACGCCGAGGTGGTTCCCGCGGAGACCGAATCCGCCGGGCCGGTCGCCGCGGCGCAGAATCCCTACCGCAGCGACTCCTTCCTGTGGAGGATCCACGCGGCCTCCGCGCTCCTCGTCATCCCGCAGTTCGCGTTCTCGACCTACGGCCTCATCTGGCTGATCAGCACCCAGAGCCTCGACGCGGGACTCGCCGGCGGCGTTGTGGCCGCCTCCCAGCTCGTCGGAGCGCTGGGCCGGATGGTCGTCGGCGGCATCTCCGACAGGGTGGACTCCCGGGTCGGGCTCATGCGCATCGTCGCGGTGCTCGCTGTCATCCTCGTCAGCGGCGTCGCCCTCGTCTCCCTCGAGCCCATGCCGCTCGTCGCGGGAATCGTGTTCATCCTCGCGGCGACGATCTCGGTGGCCGACAACGGGCTCGCCTTCGCCTCGGTGGCCGAAGCCGCCGGAGGCCGGTGGGCGGGAAAGGCCCTCGGCGCCCAGAACACCGGCCAGTTCGTCATGTCCGCGGCACTCGGCCCGGGCCTCGGAGCACTCATCACCCTGTGGGGATACCCGCTGGCCTTCGCCGCCGTCGCCCTTGCCCCGCTGCTGAGCCTGACGATCATTCCGAAGAGGGATCTCGATCGGATAACCTGACATTCACCTTGGAGCAGTACCGTGCCGAAGGCGCGCGCCCTCACCCGAGACGGCGCTGCAGTGGAAGTCGATGTCGAGGAGGGCACTTGTGACCAGTCTGCCGAACGAGAACCTGCGAGAGTACATCGACAAGCTTCGCCTCGAAGGCTACCGGGTCGACGACGGTCACACTCCTGATCCGCGGCTCATCGACCCCCTCGGCCGTGCCGTCGAGACCTGGCGTGAAGGCTATCCCTACCCCGAGCTCATGGAGCGGGAGGAGTACGAGGTCGAGAAGTACCATCTGCAGGTCGAGCTGCTCAAGTTCCAATACTGGGGTCAGGACCACGACCTCAAGCACGTCGTCGTCTTCGAAGGCCGCGACGCCGCCGGCAAGGGCGGGACGATCAAACGATTCACCGAGCATCTCAACCCTCGCGCGGCGAAGGTTGTCGCCCTCAACAAGCCCTCCGACCGTGAGGCCGGGCAGTGGTACTTCCAGCGCTACGTCCAGCATCTGCCGACGAACGGCGAGATCGTCATGTTCGACCGCTCGTGGTACAACCGGGCCAACGTCGAACGGGTCATGGGCTTCTGCACGGACGACGAGTACGAGACCTTCATGGAGCAGGCGCCGGTGTTCGAGAAGATGCTCATCGACTCCGGCATCCACGTGACCAAGTTCTGGTTCTCCGTCACCCAGCGTGAGCAGCGGACCCGCTTCGCGATCCGGCAGATCGACCCCGTGCGGCAGTGGAAGCTCTCACCGATGGACCTCGAGTCCCTGGACAGATGGGAGGACTACACCGCGGCGAAGGAGGAGACGTTCCGCCGCACCGACACCGATCACGCCCCGTGGATCACGGTCAAGAGCAACGACAAGAAGCGCGCCCGCCTCAACGCCATGCGCTACTTCCTCAACCAGTTCGACTATGAGGGCAAGGATCCCGAGGTCGTCTACGCACCCGATCCCCTCATCGTGCGCCGGGGCCGCGACGCCGTCGACGACTGATTCCCCGGCACCTCGGACAGGCCCCTCGGCCGTTCGAATCGGACGGGGCCCTCGACCGTCCGACCTGCACGGGGCCCTTGGCATGACGGGGTGTGAGCGGTAGCGTGCGGAGAACCGAGGATGCGCCGACCGAGAGGTGAGAACCATGCCGAAGACATCGAAGAGCGGGAAGCCGAAGAAGTCCGAGCTCCCGTCGACCCTGCAGAGGTCGGACGAGAAGGCCCAGCGCACGTTCGCGAAGGCACACGACTCCGCCCTCGAGGAGTACGGGGACGAGGAGCGCGCGTACCGCGTCGGATACCAGGCGCTCAAGCACACGCATGAGAAGGTCGGCGACGCCTGGCGCCCGAAGGAGGAGGCGGGCCCCTCGGACGCCCAGAGCGAGGGAGGCAAGTCGACCGAGAGGCCGACTGCTGGGGGAGTCGACGCCAATGCGTCGAAGGAGCATCTCTACGAACTGGCGAAGGAGCTCGACATCGCCGGTCGCTCGACGATGTCGAAGGACGAACTGGTCGAGGCGCTGCAGAAGGAGAACGCGCGCCGAACGAAGTCCTCGAAGGGCAGCTAGACACGACTGCGCCCCGGCAGGGCGCTTCACCACCGAGGCACAGAACTCCTGAATGCTCCTCCCGGTTCCTCACGGTCCGACGATCGGACGGTGAGGAGCCGGGACCCGTCGATCAGTCCGGAGGCTCCGAGGGCGGGGTCTCGTCGGAGCGCGTGTCACCGGCCGCGAGGTCGGCATCGTCGGCCTTCGATTCGTCGATCGCCGTGTGCGAACCGTCGGCGTTCTCGATGAGGGTCACACCCTGTTCGTCGGCGACCTGCTGGAGGCGCTCCTCGGAGTCGTCCTCCTGATAGCCCGCATCGGCGCCTGATTCCATGTCGGAGGTGCCGGCGACCGGCTCCAACGACTCATCGAGGCCCTGGGCGGCATCCCGCAGTTTCTTCTCGTTGCTCATGGGACTTCCTTCCGATCATTGTTCGGCCAGCTCGTCCGCTGCGCTCCACCTCGACTTTCGTGCGGATGGCCCCCGGCCCCTGAATGACCAGGAGTCGGGGTGCGGCCATTCTCGCACACGCGTCTGCCGAGCGGAAGCACTGATGACGCGCTCACGGTGCGGGCGTTCCGCCGTTGACATTGAGTGTCTCGCCGAGGACGTAGCTCGATTCCGGCGACGTCAGGAAGACGTAGGCCGGTGCCAGCTCTGTGGGCTGGCCGGCCCGCCCGAGCGGCGTGTTCTTGCCGAACTTCGGCAGCGCCTCCTTGGGCTGACCGTCGGAGACCTGGAGGGGAGTCCAGATCGGTCCCGGTGCCACGGCGTTCACCCGGATGCCGCGGGGTGCGAGCTGCTGGGCAAGCCCCTTGGTGAAGTTGTTGATCGCCGCCTTCGTCGACGCGTAGTCGATGAGGTGTGTCGAGGGCTGGTAGGCCTGGATGGACGTGGTATTGACGATCGTCGACCCCTCGGGCATGACGGGAACGGCGGCCTTGGTGACGTGGAACATGCCGAAGATGTTCGTATGGTAGGTCTTGGCCCACTGCTCGTCGCTGAGGTCCTCGATCGCCTCGACGGCGATCTGCCGGCCCGCGTTGTTGACGAGGGCGTCGAGTCCGCCGAACTCCTTGACGGTGGCGTCGACGAGATCCCGGCAGTACTGCGGATCGGACAGGTCACCTGGGTAGAGGAAGGCGCGCTGGCCGGTCTCCTCGACGTAGTCGCGGATCTCCTCCGCATCGGACTGCTCGGCGGGGAGGTAGGAGAGCGCGACGTCGGCTCCCTCCCGGGCGAAGGCGATGGCCACCGCGGCGCCGATCCCGGAGTCGGCACCGGTGATGAGCGCTTTGCGGCCCTTGAGCCGGCCGGTCCCGCGGTACGAGTTCTGGCCGCGATCGGTCTGCGGGATCAGCTCCTTGTCGAGGCCCGGCTCGGGCTGATCCTGCTTCGGTGGAGTGATGTCCGGGAACCGGGTCACCGGATTCTGGAAGGTCAGTTGATCGGTGTCATGCGTGGACATGTGCGGCTCCTTCGAAGAGATCGACATCGCGGACGTTTTCGACGCTACCGGTCTGACTTCTGGGGCTCAAGGCGTTCCATGCATTTCACAGGTTGACCAGCCGGAATGCAGTGCGGCTGCTCCCCGCGCGAAGGATGGTGCAGAGAGGGCACCGAGGCAGGGATTCGGCCGGGTGGAAGGGGAAAGGCCACCCGGCCGGGTTCGTGGTGGCTCAGCTGGCCTTGGCGCTGTCCTTGGCGGCCCGGCGCAGTGCCCTGCGCTGCTTGTGACCGGCGAAGCTGAAGCAGAAGAGGACGATCGCGAGGAGGACGACGATCCCGCCGACGGCGATCCCCGCATCGACCCAGAACTGGGGCGGGAACAGTCTGATGAGCGAATCGTCGAGGTAGAACTCCCAGGTCCCGTCCGCGAAGAAGATGCGGTGGAAGCCGCGGAAGAAGGTGTCCCAGCCGAGGAACGCGAGCACCGCCGTCGCGGCCAGCGCGACGATCGTGAGGATCGATCCCAGGCGCACGCCGAGGTGGATCCCCGGCCCGTTCCGACGGGAGAGGATGAGCGCGAAGATGATGACTCCGATGACGCCGATGAAGGCGATGAGGTAGAGCAGGGAGATGAGGCCCTTGACATCGGCCATGTGGGAGAGCTCGTCCGAGATGAACACCGGCTCCCCGTTGGGCAGGATGACGTCGGCGAGGTAGCGGCGGGAATCGAGATTGTGGAGGTAGTCGATGACGTACGTGCCGTAGTGCTCCCGGTCGGAGGCGCTGAACCCGAACTCGTCGGCCGGGAACCCGGGACGGAAGTACTCGAACTTGAGGAACAGTCCGGAGGCGACGAAGCGCACGGCCAGGGCGAGCAGGATGAACGGTGTCGCCAGGGCGATCCAGATGATCCCGATGACGTCGAGCGGGCTGCGGCGCCTCTCGGGGACCTCGGGGTCGTTGCGGTCCGTGCCGGTGGCCGCTCGGGTGACCGCGGCCCAGTCCTCTTCGCTCATCACCGAGGCGCCCGCCGGCACGGTGCGGGTCGATCCCGTCGCCACCTCCCGGGTCGGACCGGTGTCGGTGGAGTGCGCGGGGTAGGCGGGGGCGACCCGCACCGCCGAGGTGGATCCGGTGGTGGGTCGTGGCTCCTCGCGGACGATGTCGTCGGTGATCGGATCGAACGCCTCGGTGTCGGTCGAGGGGTCGTTCGCCGCTTCGAGCGGAGGTTCGGAGTGCTTTCCGGCAGCGCTCGTGGAGCCTGAACTCATCCGCCTGCTCAGGAGGTCTTCGGTCTCGTTCTTCTCGTCTGCAGCCACAGTCCCATTGTCATCGACGGTGTCGGGCGACCAGGGGATGACACGCCAGGGAGGCCGAGGATCGCACCGACCGCCGAAGGGCCGGTGCCCGCGTGAGGACGTCGGCAGTGGCGCGCAGGTCCCGTGATCAGCGCAGCGCCGGTGGCCGGAGGAGCGCTAACCGAGCAGGGCCGCGATGATGACGAGCGTGGGCACCGCGAGGACGGTGGTGATGAAGACGGCATCGCGCATGAGCGCTTCGGACTGCTTGTACTGCATCGAGTAGATGTAGACGTTCTGCGCCGTCGGCAGGGCGGAGGTGACGACGATGGCCAGCAGGTCGACGCCGGTGTACCCGAGCAGTGGCCCGCCGATGACCCAGGCGATGAGAGGCTGGAGGAAGAGCTTGGCTACCGTGATGAAGGACAGCTGTTTCCTCGTTCCCGCGACCGGCAGCGACCAGCCGTCCTTGAGGGAGATCCCGAAGGCGAGGAGCGCCCCGGGCACCGCCGTGGCGCCGATCATGTCGATCGGTTCGAAGACGAAGCGGGGGAGTTCGAAGCCCGTCGCCGAGGCGGCCACGCCCGCCCCGGCGCCGAGCACGATGGGGTTGCGCAGGACCTGGAGCACCGCCGAGTACCAGCGCCGGTCGTGCTTCTTCGTCCCGGTCGAATCGAGCACGGCCATGCCGATCGGGGCGAGGACGAGGAGCTGGAACAGCAGCACCGGCGCGACATAGCCGATGTCTCCGAGCACATAGGCGGCGATCGGGATGCCGAGGTTGCCGATGTTGACGTAGCTGACCGCCCATGCCGAGAACAGCGCCTCTCCCGTGCCGCGGCGGCGGATCCAGCGAGTGAGCGCGAAGAGCAGGACGCCGACGATGACGGCCGAGCCGCCGGTGGCGAACAGCGCGGTGTTGAAGATGAGCCCGAGGTCAGTGCCCGCCACCGTGACGTAGAGCAGCGCCGGGGTGCCGGCGTAGAAGACGAGTTTGGCGATGACCTGCTGCCCGGTGGGGCCGAGGACCTCGCTTCGCCCGAGCAGGAACCCGGTGAGGATCACTCCTGCGATGACGGCGAAGCCTTCGAAGACGGCGAGCATGGGCTACCGATCCACCCCGCTTCCGCGAGGCGGGTACTCGATGTTCTCGGGAGGAGTCACTGGTCTGGCGACGGAGACCGGAGAGCTCAGCCGTCGGAAGGCGCGGCGTCGACGGCGAAGTGCGCGGCCGCCGAGACGGCCGCGGTGACCGAGAGCACGGACGGCCAGGCCCCGATCCTCTTGGCCAGTGGGTGGGAGAGGCCGAATCCGCCGAGGTAGCCCAGGGTCAGCGCGGTGGTCGCAGGCCACCCCTTCTTCACGGCCCAGGTCCTGGTGGCGTAGGCGCCGGCGGCGGCGAGCACGACTCCGCCGAGGGGCCGGATCCCTGTCTCGCGAGCGGTGAGGTATCCGCCGACTAGTCCGAGGGCGACGATCTGGGCGGTTGAGACTTCACGAGCATCCTTCATACCCACCAGTGTAGGGAAGGGCACCCATCGCCGCGGCCCTCGGGGAGGTGTCGTCGGGCATGCGTGCCCCGATGTCAACGGCAGGACTCGGGGGATCCGTCGCTCATCCGACGGTGACCTCGAGGACGGTGGCGACGCCGAGGGCGGCGATGAGGCACACGGAGGCGGTGAGGAACAGGACCGCCAGGGGAGTCGGTCGTCCGCGTTCGACCCGGATCGAGTGGACGCCGAGGCGATAGCGGCGCACCTGCAGGGCGATGGCGGCGATCGCCAGTGCGAGGCAGAGGACGAAGATCGCGATCGCGGAGGCGTGGAAGATGTGGATCCACCGGATGAAGAGCAGACTGACGACGATGAGCGTCAGACTCGTGCGCAGCCAGGACTGCGTGGTCCGCTCCGGCTGCAGTCCCGGATCCTCGTGGGGACGGGACGCGGGTGACGAGGTCACAGGAAACCGGCGAAGACGAGGACGAGGAGGCCCGCCCCCAGCGCCGAGGCGAGGCTGACGATCGGGATGATGAGCGGCAGCGGCAGCGAGCGACCGCGCCGCATCGCGGTCTCGATCCGGAACCAGCGCACCGCGGCGCCCGCCGCCAGGACGAACCCGATGCTCATGAGGACGATCGACAGGCTCGCCCGCAGGGTCGGTGCGAAGATCGCCGAGGTGAATGCCTCGACCGCGATGCCCCCGCCGATGAAGGCGAGGGCGGTGCGGATCCAGGACAGGAACGTGCGCTCGTTGGCGAGCGTGAAGCGAGGATCGGGGTCCTCGCCGTCGGGGAACATCCGTCTGGCGATCCTGCTGCGGGAATCGTCGTCAGTCACCCCTCGAGGATAGCCTGTCGCCACGGTGGAGTCCGAGCGACCATGCGCTCGCGGGAGGGGCTGTGATGGAATGGCTCACATGTCGAAGAACTCACAAGCACCGATCGATCCGGAAGCCTTCGACGCTCCCGGACCGGCGAAATGGAAGATCATCGGTCCCGGACTGGTCGTCGCCGCGACGGGAGTCGGAGCCGCCGATATGGTGGCGACGCTCGTCGCCGGCAGCCAGTACGGCTATGCCCTGCTGTGGGCGGTCATCGTCGGCGTGATCCTCAAGATCATCCTCGTCGAGGGCGCCGGACGCTACACCCTGGCCACCGGGCGCACGATCTTCGAAGGGTGGCGGTCACTGGGGCGGTGGACGACGTGGTACTTCGGTCCCTACATCCTCATCTGGGGATTCGTCTACGGCGCGACGGCGATGAGCTCGGCCGCCCTGCCGGTCGTCGCCCTCTTCCCCAGTCTCGATCTCACCATCTGCTCGGTGCTCATGGGACTGGCCGGCTTCGCCATGGTCTGGTTCGGACGCTACGCGTTCTTCGAGAAGGTCACCGCGGTCCTCGTCGGCATCATGTTCGTCACCGTCGTCGGACTCGCCGTCATCGCCGTGCCCAACGTCCCCGACATGCTCAAGGGCCTCATCCCCCTGATCCCCGAGGGCGGGGTCATCTACACCCTCGCGCTCGCCGGCGGGGTCGGCGGCACGATCACCCTGGCCGCCTACGGCTACTGGCTGCGCGAGAAGGGGTGGTACACGCCCAAGTGGATGCGCGTGATGAGGATCGACAACTCGATGGCCTATGTGATGACCGGGATCTTCGTCATCGCCATGCTCATCGTCGGCGCCGAGGTGGTCCGCGCCGCCGGCGTCTCGATCTCCGGCGGGGACGAGGGTCTGCTCGATCTCTCCGACGTCCTCAACGACCGCTACGGCGAGGTCGTCGGCACCGGGTTCCTCATCGGCTTCTGGGCCGCGTCGTTCTCGTCGATCATCGGCGTGTGGAACGGAGTCTCGCTGATGTTCGCCGACTTCTGGGGCCACATGCGGAACAAGCCCGGTGGGCATCCGGACACCCTCACCGGTGGGAAGTACTTCAAGTTCTACCTGCTGTGGCTGACCTTCCCGCCGATGCTCCTGTTCCTGCTCGGCAAGCCGATCGGCCTCATCCTCGCCTACGGTGTGCTCGGTTCGCTGTTCATGCCCTTCCTGGCACTGACGCTGCTCGGACTGCTCAACGGCAAGCGCGTCCCGAAGGAATGGGCGAACAGACTGCACACCAACATCGCCCTGGGCATCACCGCCCTGCTCTTCATCGTCCTCGGCGTCCACCAGCTCTACACGAGCCTCGCCCCGATCTGGGGCGGCTGACCAGGGCCTTCGCCAAGGGTAGGGTGTGACCATGAAGACGATCCTGCGCGATTACCTGCAGTCGAGCCGAGAAGCCCTGCTGTGGAAGCTCGACGGGCTCAGCGAGAGGGAGCTGCGGCTGCCACGGACCCCGACGGGCATGAATCTCCTCGGGATCGTCAAGCACATGGCGCAGGTGGAGATCGGCTACCTCGGCGACACCTTCGGCAGACCCTGGCCGAATCCCGCCGAGGTGATCGCCGACGAGGTGTTCGACTCCGACCCGCAGGCCGACTGGTACGCGACCGCGGACGAATCCGCCGCCTCGGTCTGCGATCTCTACCGACGGGTGTGGGCCTTCGCCGACGAGACTATCGAATCGCTTCCGCTCGACGCGCGCGGACGCGTCCCGCACTGGGCCCCGCCGCAGGACGAGGTCACCCTGCACCGCGCCATCGTCCACGTCCTCGTCGAGCTCAGCCGGCACCTCGGGCAGGCCGACATCCTGCGGGAGGGGATCGACGGCCGGATCGGGATGAAGGTCGACAACACCAACATCCCCGACGACCAGGACTGGGATGCCTACGTCGCGAAGCTGACCGCGCTCGCGGACAGGACGATCCGGTAGATCTCCTTCTGCCCGCCGAACACGATCTCGTTTCGCCACCAGGACATCCCGGCGCTCAGCGCAACCGCGCGAGAGGCCGCATTCGCCGGATCGATGATCGCGATGAGGTCTCCGATGTCCTTCTCGCGTGCGAACTCGATGCAGGCACGGGCCGCCTCTGCGGCATATCCGCGACCCTGAGCAGAGGGCGACAGGTGGTAGCCGACTTCGACCTTCCCTCCATTGATGTCCTGGAGAATCAGACCGCACTCACCGAGGAACCGACCGCTGAGGTCTTCGAGAATCCACAGGCCGAATCCCAAAGCCGCGTAGCTGTCCCGGTTGCGGCGAATCCACAAAGCGCATTCCTCGAGTGTCTTCGGCCGGGGATAGAAGGCCATGACTTGCGGATCGCCGAGCAGCGAATGGACGAGATCGAGATCGGCAGTAGTCATCTCGCGGAAGACGATCCGCTGCGCTGTCGGCAGTCCCATTCCCACAGTCTAAGTGCCGCTGCCGCTGGGCGCTGGAGCTGCTGGCAAGTCCGCAATTGCGGCCGGTGAGGCCTGCTCGGGTGGAGTCGATCGATCTCACAGGAATAGTCCACGCCCTCACTAGGGAGGTCATGCAAGGAGGACCGACATCCGGCTGGAGAAACACTGCTTCGTTTTCAGCCGGGTCTACCGGCGGCAGCCAGGCGTGACGCTGATCGGTTGAAACGGATCGCCCTCGACCAATCTCCATGAGTACAAGCCTGAGTTTGTGTTAGACTGGTCTGATCACGTGAGGAGATGCGATGGGCGCAGAGGCAGCAGCCAACCTTGACTTAGCGTTGCGCGCGTTGGCTGACGGGAACCGCCGGGCGATCCTACGGGTGATCCGATCTGCCCCGCAACCTGTGGGAGTGATCGCTGAAGAGCTCGGTCTCTCTCAGCAGACGGCCTCTCATCACCTGGGGGTGCTTCGCAAGGCCGGCCTTGCAACGAGCACGAGGGAGGGAACCCGGCATCTGTTCGCGGTCGACACCGACGGGCTGGCGGCGGTGCGCTCATACCTGGACGATTTCTGGCCGACGAAGCTGGCCGACTTGAAGTCCGTGATCGAGTCTCGGCAGGTGAAGGATCATGGCTGAGTTCCGCGACTCCATCGACATCGCCGCCGCACCCGAGACGGTGTTCGAGTACCTGACCACGAACGAGGGCATGACTGCGTGGATGGGACAGTACGCCGACCTCGATCCGACTCCCGGTGGGAAGTTCGCCGTCGATATCGCTGGGCACCCCGTGCGAGGTGAGTACCTGCACGTCGAGCCGCCGCACCGTGTGGTCGTGTCGTGGGGCTTTCTCGGGAGCGACGATCTTCCGGCGGGGGCATCGACCGTCGAGTTCCGGCTTACGCGGGTGGATGGCGGTACCCGCGTCGACCTCTGCCATTCCGACTTGCCCGATACCGAGGTGCGGGGCCACGCCGACGGGTGGGCGAACTTCCTGCCCCGCCTCGCCGTCGTCGGAGCCGGCGGTGACGCCGGACCGGACGGCTGGCACCCGCTCCCGGACTGAACACACCCGACGCTGTTTCCGCAGCACCAACATAGGAGGACAACATGACTCAGAGCACCGCATACGACACCGTGCAGCAGTACCACCGGGCGTGGACGAGCGGCGATATCGACACCGCGATGAACCTCGTCTCCGACGAGATCACCTGCCGCGCCCCCGGCGTCGACCTGGAAGGCAAGGAAGCCTACCGAGAGTTCATCGGAGGATTCGCGCCGATGCTCACCGGCATCAGCGACATCGCCGAGTTCGCCGACGGGAACCGGGTGGCGCTGTTCTACTACCCGCAGACCGCCGGCACCTCCACGACCCCGGCGGCCGAGTACTTCACCGTCGAGAACGGGAAGATCGCGTCGAGCGTGCTGATCTTCGACCGGCTCTCCTACGGTACGCCCGAGCAGGGCTGAGAAGCAGGGCCGGCGATGACTCCCGAGCAGAACGTCCTCATCGAGCGTCTCCGTGTCATGCTCGTCGACGAGCCCGTGGTGCGGGAGGTGTCGATGTTCGGTGGCAGGTCCGTGATGGTCAACGAGAAGATGATCGTCAGCGCACTCAAAGACGGGGGCCTCCTCGTGCGAGTCGACGGCGACCGGCATGACAAACTCCTCACTAGACGAGGAGCGATCCAGGCGGAGATGGGGCCGGGTCGCGACATGGGACCAGGGTGGATCGAAGTCGCAGCCGACGCGATCAGCGACGACGAGCAATTGGCAACATGGGTCGAGATCGCGATGGACTACAACCGCCTCGTCACGGGAGTCCATCGATGAACGATATCCGGGGCCTCCCAGCGGTGCTTTCGTCTCCCATCGTGGTGAGCCGACGATGCGACAAGACCGTCCGAGGACCGCGAAGACGCGGTACACAGTCGCGATCGCGACGTTCACCGCCAAAGCGGTTCGGCGCAGGTTGACCCGACTGGAAGGCTCGACGCTCGACGTCTCTCTGTTCTGCAGCCGCGAGGTCACGCACCGACGACGAACAACATGCGCCGTCCGCTATGTGTTCGAACTCGCGGGCATCAGAGAGAACATGCAGCAGATGTCCTCTCGGGAAGATTCGGTATAGCGCACGGATGGACCACGATCCGGGGCAGCGCTGCCTTCCGAGTGCAACGCGACTAAGCTGGGGTCGAGATGTCACAGGACAAGCACATACCTTCGCCCACGGACTCGAGCACGAAGAGCCGGCGACCGCCTCGGCGCAAGACCTCCAGGAGAACCGGCGCCCAGCACCGCGACCGCCGCGCACGTCTGCGGGCCGCCCGCGAGGCGACGACAGTCGAGGTCACCTACCCGCCGGAGCTGCCCGTCAGTGCGGCCAGGGACGAGATCGCCGCGGCGATCGCCGAGAACCAGGTCGTCATCATCGCCGGCGAGACCGGCTCGGGGAAGACGACCCAGCTGCCGAAGATCTGCCTCGAACTGGGCCTGGGCGTCGAGGGCATGATCGGTCACACCCAGCCCCGGCGGATCGCGGCCCGCACCGTGGCCGAACGCATCGCCGACGAGCTCGGCGAGGACCTCGGGTCGACCATCGGCTACCAGGTCCGCTTCACCGCTCAGGTCGCCGACTCGACCCGGGTCAAGGTGATGACCGACGGAATCCTCCTCTCGGAGCTGTCGCGGGACAAGCTCCTGCGCGACTACGAGGTCATCATCATCGACGAGGCGCACGAACGCAGCCTCAACATCGACTTCCTCCTCGGCTATCTCAAGGAAGTGCGCAGGCATCGGCCCGACCTCAAGATCATCATCACCTCGGCGACGATCGACCCCGAGTCCTTCTCCGCCCACTTCGACGACGCCCCGATCATCAGGGTCGAAGGCCGCACCTACCCGGTCGAGGTCCGCTACCGCCCGCTCATCGAGGACGCAGCCGACGACGACGTCGACGGTCCGGGCGACTCCGGGGACTACGAGACCGGAGTCGAGGAGCAGACCGAGGGCATCCTCGCCGCCGTCGACGAGCTCAGCCGGGAAGCTCCCGGCGACATCCTCGTCTTCCTCTCCGGCGAACGGGAGATTCGCGACACCGCCGACGCCCTCGAGGCTCACCTGCGCAGACGGACCAGACTGAGCAACTGGGAGGTCGTTCCCCTGTTCGCCCGCCTGTCCGCGGGAGAGCAGCAGAAGGTGTTCCGACCGCACTCGCGACCGCGCATCGTGCTCGCCACCAACGTCGCCGAGACCTCGCTGACCGTGCCCGGCATCAAGTACGTCATCGACGTCGGCACCGCGCGGATCTCCCGCTACTCCAACCGCACCCGCGTCCAGCGCCTGCCGATCGAACGGGTGTCCCAGGCCAGTGCGAACCAGCGCAAGGGCCGGTCGGGTCGCACCAGCGACGGCATCTGCATCCGCCTGTATTCGGAAGCCGACTTCGAGTCGCGACCGGAGTACACCGATCCCGAGATCCTGCGCACGAACCTCGCCAGTGTCATCCTCCAGATGACCGAGCTCGGTTTCGCCTCGAGTGACGAGGAGATCCTGTCGTTCCCGTTCCTCACCCCTCCCGAGGCGAAGGCCGTGCGCGACGGGCGGACGATGCTCGCCGAACTCGGCGCCCTGACGACGAACAGATCCGGCCGCATCGAGGTCACCCCGATCGGCCGGAAGCTGTCGGTGCTCCCCATCGACCCGCGCTTGGCGCGGATGGTCATCGCCGGCGCCGAGGCGGGGTGCGGGGGAGACGTCACCGTCATCGTCGCCGCGCTGTCCATCCAGGACCCGCGCGAGCGCCCCACCGAGGTGCGGGCGGCCGCCGATGAGAAGCATGCCCGCTTCACCCACCCGGCCAGCGACTTCCTCTCCTACCTCAATCTGTGGAACTACCTCGACGACGCTCAGGCGTCCCTGACGAGCTCGAAGTTCCGTCGACTGTGCAAGAGCGAGTTCCTCAACTTCGTCCGCATCCGGGAATGGCAGGACCTCGTCGGTCAGCTGCGGTCCCTGCTCGGCTCGGCGGGAATCCGAGTCGAGCGACCCAGCTGGCGACAGGACTCCGGTGAGGATGCCACGCTCGAGCCAGGCGACACCGCGAACGGGTCCGGCGCCTCGGCGCGCGGGCGCACGGACCGCAGCCGGCGGGGAGATGAAGGCCGCGGGGCGGACGACGGGCGGTCGGCGCTGCCGACCGGACCCGGACCGCGGGGGAAGGTCGGCTTCGCCGAGCTCAGTGCGGCCAGGAAGACCGCGACGAAGGGCCGCGATCAGACCGAGGGACCCGGGATGAAGGGCGCGAACATGACCCTCGATCCCCACGCCGCCGCGATCCATCGCGCCCTGCTCACCGGTCTGCTGTCGATGATCGGCTCCCGGTCGGAGCGGACGAAGGATTACCAGGGCGCTCGCGGCACCCGATTCGCGATCTTCCCCGGGTCGGGCCTGTTCAAGAAGAACCCGGACTTCGTCATGGCCGCCGAGCTCGTCGAGACCTCCCGGCTGTGGGCGCGCACCGTCGCCGCCATCGACCCCGACTGGGTCGTCGACGCGGCAGGGGACCTCGTCACCCGGCAGTACTCCGAACCGCACTGGTCGACGAAGGCCGGGGCCTCGATGGTCTACGAGAAGATCTCCCTCTACGGGGTCACCCTCGTGAGCGACCGCAGAGTCGGATACGGGACCTTCGACCGGGAGGGTGCGCGCGACATGTTCATCCGCAAGGGACTCATCGAACGCGACTGGCACGAGCGGTTCCCGTTCCTCGAGCACAACCAGTCCGTCATCGAGGAAGCCGAGGAGCTGGCCTCGCGCACCCGCAACCGGCGCGTCCTCGACCAGGACGACGCGCTCTACGACTTCTACGACGAGCGGATCCCCGCTGCAGTCACCTCGGCAGCGGATTTCCGGTCCTGGTGGAAGAAGCAGAAGCGCCGGGACCCGCACATCCTCGATCTCACGACGTCGATCCTGCTCAGCGAGGACAGCGAGGAGCTCACCGCCTCGGTGGCCGATGACTTCCCGATGGAATGGGAACTGGCCGACGGAACGAAGGCGAAGCTGCGGTACTCCTTCGATCCCGGCAGCAGCGAGGACGGGGTGACCGTCGAGCTGCCCGCCGCCGCGGTGCCCCTCGTCGACCCGGACGAGTTCTCGTGGCAGGTGCCGGGCCTGCGGGAGGAGCTCGTCGCCGCCTACATCCGGTCCCTGCCGAAGAGCAAGCGCCGGTACTTCGTGCCCGCACCCGACGTCGCCCGCGACATCCTGCCCAGCCTCACCCCGTATCAAGGCAGCCTGCCGGAGGTCCTCGCCGCGCACCTCAGCGAACGCGCGGGTGGGGGAGGCCTCAACGATCTGGTGCCGATCACCGTGCGCGCGGAGGACTTCGACCGCGACCGCATCCCTGCTCACCTGCGGATCCGGTTCCGGGTCGTCGACGGGACGAAGACCGTCGGCCTCGGCGAGGACCTCGGTCAGCTGACGGCGCAGGCGAAGCCGCAGGTGCGCAAGGCCCGGCAGAAGCAGACCGCCTTCTCGACCCGCACCGGCCTGACGGCGTGGTCCTTCGGAACGCTTGCCGACCCCGACGACGCCGAGGCGGGCGTCATCCCCGGTCTTGCCGACCGCGGTTCCAGCGTCGACCTCGTCGCCTTCGACACACCGGCGCAGTCACGATCGGCGACTCGGGAGGGGCTCATCACTCTGCTCGGCCTGGGCACGGCACAGGTGCGGGGGTACCTGCGGGACGGGCTGACGATGGACGAGAAGCTCATCCTCGCGGGTCATCAGAAGTCCTCCGATGAGCTGCTCTCGGCCCTGATCCGAGCGGGCATCCGCAGCGTCGTCGAGGCGGAGCTCGGTCCCGCTGAATCGGGGTGGGTCGCCACGCCCGAGGAGTTCGCCCGGCTGGAGACGACCGTCCAGGCGGCGCTGCCCGTCGACTGCTCGTCGCTGCTGCCATCCCTGATCAGAGCTCTGAAGGCGACGACGGAGCTCGACAAGAAGGTGTCGAGGGCCTCATCCCTGGCGATCCTGTCCAACCTCGCCGACGTCCAGCAGTGGCGCGGCAGCCGAGTCTCGGCCGAGGCGGTGTCCGGGATGACCGGGCAGATGGTCAGAGACCTGCCGCGCTGGGTGCAGGCCCAGGTGCTGCGGATCGACGCGATGGAGAACTCACCGGTTCGGGACCGGCAGCTGATGGACCGCGTCACCGGAGCCTGCGACGACGTGGCCAAGAAGATCCGCAATCGGTTCCCGGAGCTGGCCAGAGCCGAATGGGCACAGCTCATCGTGTCCCTGCCGAGCACGTGGCGCGAGGTCCTCACCTCGCTCGAAGAGCTGCGCGTGAGCCTCTACGCGAACTCCCTGGGCACGGCCCATCCGGTGTCGGAGAAGCGGATCGCCAAGACGCTCGCGGGGCTGTAGGGATTCGCAGCCGGGCCGGATCACCCCTACAGTTGGGCGCAATCTGCGCCGTTGCGGCGGGAGGTTGTGTGGCTGGCAGGGAGTTTTGTCGAGCGAACGGGTGGGCGTGCGGCTAGCGGTTGGGCGTGCGGCTGACTGCAGGGCGTGCTGTGTGCGGGGCGTTCTGTGACGGGGACGGCTGATCATGCGGCCGGCGCGAGATGGTGGTGCCAACGAGGCGGCCAACCGCCCGTTGGCTCCACCGCCCGGACGCGAGTCGTCAGGCCGGGGCGGAGAAGAAACCCGCGAAGAGCCACCAGGCGGGCAGGATCGCGGCGACGACGACCGTGGCCACCGCCCACCAGATGCGCCACTTCCATGTCCGCCTGCGCGATCCGACGAACAGGCAGACGAGATAGGCGATGAGGCAGAATCCTCCGGACAGGCTGAGCAGCACGAGCCCCGTGGCTTCCCATGCTGACGTGCCGAGGTCGAAGACGTACCGGGTGACCTGTGCGATGTCCAGCGAGAACCGGATCGCGAGCACCAGGAACGGGATCCCGATGAGTGCCGCGGCGATCAGCGGCAGCGCCTTGAGCCAACGCTCCCTCGGCTCCGACCGGCCCGCGTATTCGACGTATTCCTCAGTCATCGCCCATCAGCTTAGACGCGAAATCCGGCAGGACGCTGGACGCCGTGAAGCGTGTCCACGCCGCGCAGCCTGTGTGACTGAACGCTCATACAGTGCTCCGGCGAAGGGCGGTAGGATTGTTTGGTGACTTCTGGCCAACATTCTGACAAGGACATCCGAGCCGAGGCGGCGCGCCGCCGCACGTTCGCTGTCATCTCGCACCCCGACGCGGGCAAGTCGACGACCACCGAGGCGCTCGCCCTGCACGCCCGCGCGATCGGTCAGGCCGGAGCCACTCACGGGAAGGCCGGTCGACGCGCCACCGTCTCCGACTGGATGCAGATGGAGCAGGACCGCGGCATCTCGATCTCCTCGGCCGCTCTCCAGTTCGAGTACCGGGACACCGTTTTCAACCTCGTCGACACCCCCGGCCACGCCGACTTCTCGGAGGACACATACCGGGTGCTCTCCGCCGTCGACTGCGCCGTCATGCTCATCGACGCCGCCAAGGGCCTCGAGACGCAGACGATGAAGCTCTTCGAGGTCTGCGCCCACCGCAACATCCCCATCATCACCGTCGTCAACAAGTGGGACCGTCCGGGTCTCGACGCGCTCGAGCTCATGGATGAGGTCCAGAACCGGACCGGTCTCCTGCCGACACCTCTGACCTGGCCGGTCGGCCACTCCGGCGACTTCCGCGGCGTCCTCGACCGGGTCACCGGCGACTACACGAAGTACACCCGCACCGACGGGGGCGCGACGATCGCCGGGGAGGAGACCTTCACCCCCGCCCAGGCCCTCGACCTCGAAGGTGAGGCCTGGGAGACCGCCGTCGACGAATCGGATCTCCTCGACATGGAGGGACAGAACCACGATCAGGACACATTCCTCGCGGGCAGGTCCACGCCCGTGATGTTCGCCTCGGCGGTGCTCAACTTCGGCATCCGCAAGCTGCTCGACATGCTCGTCGACCTGGCACCGGCCGCCGAGGCGCGCGAGGACAAGGACGGCAACCCGCGTGACGTCGCCGCCCCGTTCTCCGGATTCGTGTTCAAGGTCCAGGCCGGAATGGACTCCAACCACCGTGACCGGCTCGCCTACATCCGGGTGTGCTCAGGAGTGTTCGAACGCGGTTCGGTCCTCACCCACGCGGCGACCGGCAAACCGTTCGCCACGAAGTACGCGCAGCAGGTCTTCGGCCGCGACCGGGACGTCGTCGACGAGGCGTTCCCCGGTGACGTCGTCGGCCTCGTCAACGCCAGCGCCCTGCGAGTCGGCGATTCGCTCTATCTCGACAAGAAGGTCGAGTTCCCGAGCATCCCCACCTTCTCGCCCGAGCACTTCATGGTCATCCGCGCCAAGGACTCCTCGAAGTACAAGCAGTTCCGGCGCGGCATCGAGCAGCTCGACCACGAAGGCGTGATCCAGGTGCTGCGCTCCGATCTGCGCGGCGACCAGGCGCCCGTGCTCGGCGCCGTCGGTCCGATGCAGTTCGAAGTCGCCGAGGATCGGATGACGAACGAGTTCAACGCCCCGTGCAATCTCGAACGGCTCAACTTCTCCCTGGCCAGGCGCACCACCCCGGAATGCGTTCCGACTCTGGCGCGAGAACGCTCGGTCGAGGTGCTCAGCCGCTCCGACGGTGAGCTGCTGGCGCTGTTCTCCGATCGGTGGCGGCTGCAGGGAGTGCAGAAGAACCATCCGGATCTGGTTCTGGAGCCGCTCGTCGTCAGCTGAGCGGAACACCCGCCCGACCGGGCAGCACTGCCCGGGCCGGGCACCGGCCCCGCCGTTTGACGAGGTCATTAAGATGAAATGCTGGGCCAGATCGGGTTCGGCCGCAGTGAGAGCGGACCCGACACTCGGGGAGACCTGAAACGACAAAGGAGAGTTCACAGACGTGGGAACGAAATCGATTCGAGTCGCGATTGCCGGACTGGGCAATTGCGCCTCTTCCCTTATCCAAGGTGTGGAGTACTACCGGGACGCAGCCCCAGGAACCAAGGTTCCGGGACTCATGCACGTGGAATTCGGGGACTATCACGTCGGTGATATCGAATTCGTCGCCGCATTCGATGTGGACGGAAAGAAGGTCGGTGCCGACATCGCCGAGGCGATCGGGGCCAGCGAGAACAACACGATCAAGCTCGCCGAGGTGCCTCCGACCGGCGTCGAGGTGCTGCGCGGTCCGACCCTCGACGGCCTCGGCCACTACTACCGGGAGATGATCGTCGAATCCGACATCGAGCCCGTCGACGTCGCACAGGCCCTGCGTGACGCGAGAGCCGATGTCCTCGTCTGCTACCTCCCCGTCGGCTCCCAGCAGGCGACCGAGTTCTACGCCCAGGCCGCCATCGACGCGAAGGTCGCGTTCGTCAACGCGCTGCCGGTGTTCATCGCGGGAACCAAGGAATGGGACGAGAAGTTCCGCGCGGCGGGCGTGCCGATCGTCGGTGATGACATCAAGAGCCAGATCGGCGCGACCATCACCCACCGCGTGATGGCGAAGCTCTTCGAGGACCGCGGAGTCGTCCTCGACAGGACCTACCAGCTCAACGTCGGCGGCAACATGGACTTCAAGAACATGCTCGAGCGGACCCGCCTCGAGTCGAAGAAGATCTCCAAGACCCAGGCCGTCACCTCGAACACGTCGGCCGACCTCGCCGAGCGCGATGTCCACATCGGGCCCAGTGACTACGTGGCCTGGCTCGACGACCGCAAGTGGGCCTTCGTCCGCCTCGAGGGCCGCAACTTCGGCGATGCGCCGGTCTCACTCGAGTACAAGCTCGAGGTCTGGGACTCGCCGAACTCGGCCGGCGTCATCATCGACGCAGTCCGTGCGGCCAAGATCGGCCTCGATCGGGGAGTCGGCGGTGCCCTCATCTCCGCATCCTCGTACTTCATGAAGTCACCGCCCGAGCAGATCGACGACGACTCCGCCCATGACGCCGTCGAGGCGTTCATCAGGGGAGATCTCGAACGCTGATCAGCTGTCGCTGACCCGCCCGGGATTCCAGAATGTGGAATTCACTGGCGACGACGGTCAGGGGTTCGACAGGATGGAGCGCTCAGAGTTCGCAGCCCGCATCGCGGGCGCCGGACTCTGGGCGCTTTGTGCATGCCCCGCACGGTCGCCCTGATCGTGCCCGATGAGCAGGAGATCCCATGTCGAGCAATGTCGCTGTGACCGATGAGAAGCAGAAGAGACCGTCCGAGCTCAGCTGGCTCATGCGCCTCCTCGTCGTCATCGAGAAGGCCGGCAACAAGCTGCCCCATCCGTTCTGGCTCTTCCTGTCCCTGGCCGTCGTGGTCATGGTGCTCTCGGCGATCTTCTCCGCCACGGGGCTCAGCGCGGTCAATCCCGCCACCGAGGAGACCGTCACCGTCACGAATCTCCTCTCGACCGAATCCCTGCGGGCGATCGTCGCCGGCACGACCGAGAACTTCGTCACCTTCCCGGCGCTGGGACTCGTCCTCATCGTCCTCCTCGGCGTTGCCGTCGCCGAGCATTCGGGACTCATCCCCGCGATGCTGCGCGGCACGATCGCCGGCGCCTCGCCGAAGTGGATCACGTTCATCGTGGCCCTGGCGGGCACCGCCTCGTCGATCGCCTCCGACGCCTCCTACCTCATCATGATCCCGTTGGGCGGACTCGCGTTCAAGGCGGTCGGGCGCAACCCGATGCTCGGCTGCGTCGTCGCTTATGCCGCGACCTCGGGAGGCTACTCGGCTGCGCCCATGGTCAACTCCCTGGACACGATCCTCGGCGGCCTGTCGACCACGGCCGCGCAGATCATCGACCCCGAGTACGTCGTCACTCCCGTCGCGAACTTCTACTTCAACTTCGTGTCGATGTTCGTCGTCGCCGCCGCGGTCACCCTGGTCACCGAACTCGTCCTGTCCAAACGTGCCGACCAGATCGAACTCGACCCCGTGGACGAGGACGACCCGGAGGACTTCGACGTCAGGTTGGCGCTCGACCCGCACGAGAAGCGCGGAATCGCCATCGCCTGCGTCGCCCTCGTCGGCTGTGCCGGACTCCTCTTCTTCCTCGCCTGGCCGAAGGATTCGTTCCTCCGTGACGAAGCGGGATCATTCGGACCCGAGTCCGGCCTCATGGCCGGGATCGCGGGGATCATCGGCTTCGGATTCTTCATCCTCGGCATCATCTACGGGTACGCGACCGGGTCGATCCGCAAGACCTCCGACATTCCGGAGATGATGGCCAAGGGGCTCGTTCCGTTCGTCCCCGTCATCGTCCTGTTCTTCGCCGCCAGCCAGTTCCTCGCCCTATTCAAGATGTCGAACCTCGGAGTGATCCTCGCCATCGAGGGAGCGGCGTTCTTCGGATCGCTCAACACCGGGACCTTCGTCATCCTGCTGGGCGGCTGGGTCCTCGTCGCGATCGGAGCACTGTTCCTCACGTCCGGTTCAGGACTGTGGACGCTCATGGCACCGGTCCTCGTCCCGATGTTCATGCTCCTGTCGATCTCTCCCGAGACCACCCAGGCGCTCTACCGGATCGGGGACTCGACGACGAACATCATCTCGCCCATGAGCCCCTACTTCGTGCTCGTGCTCGGCTTCCTCCAGAAGTACAAGAGGGATGCCGGCATCGGCACGCTGCTGTCGTTCACGATCCCGCTGTCGTTCGCGATGTTCGTCTTCTGGGGACTGCTGTTCTTCATCTGGTGGGCCATCGGCATCCCCTGGGGTCCGGGGGCGGCCACCCACTACCAGCTGGGCTGATCGTGCGCGGACGCTCCGGCCGAACGGCCGGAGCGTCGGTCCGCCTCGGCGCCGAGGCGGGAATGCGGGGCTCCCTGCGCGTGTTGACCTCGGTGAACGCATGAGGAATCGGCCTCCCCTGATTCGCAGTTCTCACCCAGTTGATACGACTAGACTGGGCGGTACAGTGAATCTACTCAGATCGAAAGGAATCGACCGTGAGTAACCCCATGATCAATCGGGCTCTCAACCAGGGAGTCCAGGCGGGTCGTTCGCAGCCTGTCATGTCGGATCAGGAACTCAACAACCTGTTCAACCAGCCTGCCGCCCAGAACCGCAACGCCGGCCCCCAGATCGCGGACCGGACGATGCAGTACGAAGACGTCATGGTCAAGACGGGCATCTGCTTCGGCATCCTGCTCGCCGGTGCCGTGGTCGGCTGGTTCGTTCCCGCCCTGGCGCTGCCCGCGATGCTCATCGCACTGGTCCTCGGACTGGTCAACGCATTCAAGAAGGAGCCGAGCAAGGGCCTGATCCTCGGCTACGCCGCCTTCGAAGGTGTGTTCCTCGGCGGCATCTCCGGCATGTTCGAATCCCTCTACCCGGGGATCGTCATGCAGGCCGTGCTCGCGACGCTCAGCGTCTTCGGCGTCATGCTGGCCCTGTTCAAGTTCAAGGGCATCCGCTACGGCTCGAAGATGATGAAGTTCATGGCCATCGCCGTGGGCGGATACGCCGTCTTCTCGCTCATCAACTTCGGCGTCGCCATGATCACCGGCACCGGGGGAGCGCGCAGCATCGAGGTGATGGGGATGCCGCTGGGCGTCATCATCGGCATCGTCGCCACGGTGCTCGCCGCGATGACCCTCATCGCCGACTTCCAGATGATCGAAGAGGGCGTCAAGCACCGGATCCCGGAGAAGTACTCCTGGATGTGCGCGTTCTCGCTCATGGTCACCCTGGTCTGGCTCTACGTCGAGATCCTGCGCCTGATCTCCTACTTCCGGGAGTAGGAGCGACGATGACAAGGGCGGATTCCGGAGACGGGATCCGCCCTTGTCACGTGTCCGGATCCGAACAGTGCCGCCGGGCTCCTTGTGAAATGTCACATGTTTGCCTAAGCTCGTCAGTGGAATCCTTGCGTCCCCACACCGAAAGGACGATTCGATGACGAATCAGACCATGCGCGGAGTCTTCGCCGTGCCCACCACCCCGTACCGCACCGACGGCAGCCAGAACCTCGACGAGCTCGCCGCGGGGATCGAGCGCGTCATCGCCGCCGGTGTCGGCGGGATCCTCTGCCTCGGCGCCACCGGCGAGGCGCTGGCGCTCAGCGCCGAGGAGCGCGAGGAGCAGATCCGCGCGGTCGTCGCCGCGGCATCCGGACGTGCCACTGTCGTCGTCGGCTGCATGGCCTACGCTCCCGCGGAGATGTCATCCCTCATCGCCCAGGCCAAGGACCTCGGCGCCGACGCCGTGATGATCACTCCTCCCTTCTACGGCGGCCTCGAGCCCGGCCCCGTCATCGCCGCACTGCGTGAGGTCATGTCGACCTCGCCACTGCCGGTCATGGTCTACAACAACCCGCACTCCACCGGCACCGATCTGCTCCCGGCCGACCTTGCCCAGCTGGGGGACACGGGCACGTTCTGGAGCGTGAAGGAGACCTCGGGAGAGGCCACCCGGGTCCGTGAGCTGCGGGAGGCGCTCGGCGATGATGTCGAGGTGTTCGTCGGCGCCGACGGGATCGCTCTCGAAGGCTTCACCCAGGGCGCGAGCGGCTGGGTAGCCGCCTCGGCGTGGCTGCTCCCCGAACCCTGTCAGCGGCTGTGGGACCTCGCCGCGGCGGGGGACTGGTCCGAGGCCGTGTCCCTGTGGAACCGCCTCGGCGGAGCCCTCGGCCAGATCGAAGGCAGCTCCGCGTTCATCTCCCTCATCAAGCAGGCACTGAGCCGACGCGGCTCCGAACAGGGCCCTGTCCGTCTGCCGCTGCCCACCGCCGACACGCACGCGGTCGAGACCCTGCTCGCCGCGATCGACGAACTCGAGAGGAGCACTGCTCATGTTTGAGAACGGCAGGAAGGCACTTGAGGACCTGCTCGGTGGCAACCGGGGGATCTATTCGGACGGCGGCTTCGTCTCCGGTGAGGGTGAGCCGATCGACATCGTCTCCCCGTCGACAGGGGAGACCCTGGGCACCCTGAGCCAGGCCACCGACGCACAGGTCGATGCGGCCGTCGCCGCCGCCCGCTCGGCGTTCGCCACCGGGGACTGGGCCCGTGACGGAGAGCAGCGCGCAGCGATCCTCCGCCGGTTGGCCGACCTCGTCGACGAGCGCGCCGAGGTCATCGCCTATCTCGACGCCGTCGAGGCGGGCAAGGTGTTCGCCGGAAGCGTGGCCGAGGACGTCCCCGACGTCGTCGCCAACATCCGCTTCCACGCCGACCTCATCAGCAGCTACGAGGGCCGCTATCTGCAGGACAGCTCCGGATTCGGCTGGGTGAAGAAGGTCCCGATCGGCGTGGTCGCCGCAGTGCTGCCGTGGAACTTCCCGATCGCGATGCTCGGCTGGAAGGTCGGCCCCGCGCTGGCCGCAGGCAACGCGATGGTCATCAAGCCCTCGGAGGACTCGACCCTCAGCGCCCTGTACTTTGCCCGGCTCGCCACCGAGGCGGGCGTCCCCGATGGGATCGTCAACGTCGTCACCGGCGTCGGAGCCACCGTCGGCCAGGCACTCGGCATGCACCCGGACATCGACGTCATCACGTTCACCGGTTCCGGCCCATCCGGGCGTAAGGTGCTGGAGAACTCGGCGAAGTCGAACCTCAAGAAGGTCTCCCTCGAGCTCGGCGGCCGCGCCGGCTACATCATCGACGACGAGCATGCCTCGGATTACGAGGCGATCGCCGCCGACATCGCCGGTGCCGCTTTCGGTGTCAGCGGACAGAACTGCACGGCCTCCTCCCGCGTGATCTTCGTCGGCGGCGAGGACCGCTGCGCCGAGTTCCGCGACGCCCTCGCGGCAGCCGCTGCCGAGATCACCGTGGGCGACCCGCTGGAGGATGGCACCGACATCGGCCCGGTCATCAACGCCAGGGCCCACCAGCGGATCAACTCCTGGGTCGAGGAAGCCGTGACCAAGGGCGCAACCGTCGTCTATCAGTCCCCGGAGGTTCCCCAGGCCGGCACCTGGTGTCCGGTGACCGTCCTCGAAGGCGTCCCCGCCGATTCCGAGCTCGGCTGCGGAGAGATCTTCGGTCCCGTCACCCAGCTCATCCGCGTCGAGACCCGGGACGAGGCCGCACGCCTGATCAACGACGAGCCCTACGGACTCGCGTCGACCGTCTGGTGCGAGGACATCGGACAGGTGAAGCGGTGGACAGACCTGATCAGGGTCGGCACACTGGCGATCAACGGCTACAGTGAGGGCACCGTGGCGACGCCCTTCGGCGGGATGCGCCAATCGGGATTCTGGGGCCGGGACAATGGACCGGAATCGCTCGACACCTACCAGGAGGCGATGACCGTCTGGATCGCCCAGAGCTGATCCGACGCCACAGAGCCGGGGCGACGGCGGGTCCTCATCTCCCGGGAGGGGGACCCGCCGTCGTCTCGCAGACTGTGCCCGCCGCGCCGACGCTCGTGGCGGCTCCCGCAAGTAGACTGGCGACCATGACCGACCCGGCTCCCGAACTCGCCACCGAGGTCCGCCGGCTGCGCGTGCGGATCATCGGCCTGAGCCCCCGTCACCTCGACGAGCCCGTTGCTTCCGATCCCCATGGCCACGATCATGGCGCACCGCTGACCCGGCGCCTGGCCATCGCCGAGGCGCTCGCCGGCTTCTCCGACCTGGGCTCCGGAGGGCACCGTGTACCGGAGCTCGGCGACGGCAGCCTCGCCGACCAGGTGGTCGTCCTCCTCGAAGAAGGGGCGCGCACCGCATCGACCCTGCCCGACGCGGAGCGCGACGCGCTGCTGCGGGCGCTGACCGAGCGTGCCCGACAGCTGCGTCGGCAGCTCGCCTGAGCGCAGGCATCCGACAGGTTGTCATGCGCTCCTGACAGGTTGTCAGCCGCTCGTCGACGTCCCTGTGCTCGCTGGTCGAACCCTGTATTGTCACGATTGGGGAGGACGTTCGGCGAACACCGCCGTGCGCTCTCTCACGCGAGCCGGACCCGCTCCGGCACGCACCCCAGCCCCATCCGACGCATCACAACGAGGTGGTCTCCATGTTCGGCCTGCCAGCCGCGACAATCGCCGTCATCTTCGGCATCCCCGCGATCTGGGTCATCTACACGATCGTCTTCGTCTACCTGTCCCGCCATTGGAGCGCGGAGGATGTCGACGGCCATCCCGGCGGGGACGTCAGGATCGCCGACCCCGGCATCGCACATCGTGAGAACGGGGGACTGGCATGAACATCGAGACGTGGTTCCTCGTCATCTACTTCATCGCGATGGCCGGCATCGGGGTCTGGACCCTGACGATCGGGACCAAGGACAACGAGGGGTTCCTCCTCGGCGGCCGCAGCCTGGGCCCCGCCGTCACCGCGCTGCGACTGCAGTCCTCGTCGATGTCGGGCTACATGTTCCTCGGCGCAGGATCGCTGGCCTACACGAAGGGCTACTTCTCCCTCTGGTACGCGATGGGCGACATCGGCGGCGGCGTGCTCAACCTCTCGATCCTCGGGCGACGCATGCGCAAGCTCTCGCAGATCCTCGGGTCGCTGACGTCGATCGAATACCTCGAGCACCGGTACCCCTCGAAGTGGATCCGGGCGATCGCCGCCCCGATCGCGCTCTTCTGCATCTTCTTCTACGTCCTCGCCCAGTTCATCGCCGGCGGCCGCGGTCTCGAGATGGTCACCGGCATCTCCTACGGCTGGGCGCTGTTCATCGCCGTCGGCGTCATCGTCTTCTACACCTTCCTCGGCGGATACCTGGCCGTCGCCTACACCGACTTCGTGCAGGCGATCATCATGCTCATCGGAATGCTGTGGATCCTCATCGGGACGATGCGGGCAGTCGGCGGCTGGACCGCGGGCAACGAGGCGGTCGGCGAGATCAATCCCAACCTCCTGACGATGTGGGGGCCCGACGGAATCGGCAGCGTGCAGTGGGGTGTGATCATCGGCGCCGTGCTGGTCTTCTCGATCGGCTACATGGGCTGGCCCCACGTCAATGTCAGCCACATGGCGATGAAGAAGCCGTCCGTCGCCCGCGCCGCGAGCATGTACGCGACCGGATTCAACCTCCTCTTCATCCCGGCGCCCTACATCGTCGGCGTCATGGCGCTCATCATCCTGCCCACCCTGGACAATCCGGAGCTCGCGGTGTTCCAGGTCGCCGACACCGTCCTGCCCGACTTCGCCGTCGGCATCGTCATGGCCGGAATCATGGCCGCGATCATGTCCACCGCCGACGCCCTGCTGCTGCAGTCGGGGACGATCGCCAGCCAGGATCTCATGCAGCGCTTCTTCATCAGGAACCTCTCCGACCGGCAGTCGGTGTGGGTCTCGCGCATCACGGTGTTCGTCCTCGCGGCGATCGGATACCTCGTCGCCGTCAACGATCCACCCGCCGTCGCCGAGGTGGTCATCTTCTCGACGACCGTGCTCGGAGCCGCATTCGTCCCTGTCTACATCGCCGCCGCGTGGTGGAAGAAGGCGAACGTCCCCGGCGCGATCGCCTCGATGCTCGCCGGCACCGTGTCCTCGGTCGTGTGGCAGCTCACGGGACTCGTCGACTCGACGGGCGTCGATCCCATGGGCATCGGGATCGTGTGCTCGACGCTCGGCATCATCGTCGTCTCTCTTGCCACCCAGCGCTCACACCCGGTGCCGGAGCACGTGGTCGCGGCGATGGCGGAGACCGACCGGATCGGCCCGATCCCCGCGCACATGCTCACCGGACAGAACGACGCCCTCGCCGGGCAGGTGCCCAGGAATGCCTGAGACCGGTCCCGCCCCCGCCTCGGCGCTGCGTCTGCGCCCGCATATCACCGGCGCCGAGGCGGCTGCCGTGTTCCGACGGAAAGTGCCGGGGGCACAGATCGAGGTCAAGGAGGTGGTCCACCCGTTCTGGTGGGCCGTGCTCGATGTCCGGACCCGTGGTCTCCTCGGCCGGCGGAGGCGCACGGGCGCCGGTCCAGCGGGACGGAGGATGAACGTCCTCGTCAATGCCCTCTCCGGCAAGGGCCACATCGCCGACTTCGAACCCGACGGCGCGATCGTCGACCCGGCCGATTGGCGGGCAGCACTCGAATCCCTCGTGGGGTCGGGGCCGACCGTCGACGCCGCCGCGGTCGCTCGGACAGCGGCGGCGCTCGTGCGGGCGAAGGTCGTCAGGACCGTCAAGCTCGGCATGGCGATCTCGATCGCCGAGGCGGGACCGCTCCAGGGAGTCCTCAAGCCCAATTGGCTGGTCACGGGGTCGAACGGGAAGTACTCGGCGACGATCCTCGTCGACGGCCTCGACTCCTCGCACTACATCGTGCGAGTGCAGAGACTGCGTGCGGAGCAGCACGTCGGCTGAGGCTTCGGGCAAGCTCCGGCACGCCCGATACGGATCCCTACGAATAATACGGAAGATACGGAGAATACGGTAGGATACGGATCCAGCGTCGTCCACTCGGCGCGCGACCGACAGGGAGCAGCGATGAATCTCATGATCCCACCACCGACGCCCAAGGACCAGCAGTCTCCGTTCCGCCCGGGGTTCGGGTCGACACCGCCGGTCATGGTCGGCAGGCAGCCCGAGGTCACCGCGTTCGCCCGCGCGCTCGACGGCCCCGGCAGCACCGGTCGCACGGTCTTCGTCACCGGTCAGCGCGGAGTCGGCAAGACCGTCCTGCTCAACATCTTCCAGGAGGTCGCCGACACCCGGCAGTGGTGGACGGTGCGAGAGCAGGCGTCCGCCGGGTTCGTCCAGCGACTCACCCAGGCGCGGCTGCCGGAGGTCCTCGAATCCCACGATGCGCACGAGCGATCGAAGTCGACCGTCGTCGGGGTCACCCTCCCGCTGGGCGGAGGAGGGCTCACGGTGCGGTCCGACACGACGAATGCCCTCGTGCCGGATCTGCGCTCTCACCTCATGAAGGTCCTGGAGCTGCTCGACTCCCATGAGACCGGCCTGCTCATCGCCCTCGACGAAGTCCACCGTTCGAATCTCGACGAGTTCCGGCAGATGACCGACGCCCTGGCCCATGCGATGTCGCAGGACGCGCCGTTGGCCTTCGTCGCCGCCGGACTGCCGGCGAGCATCGACAACATCGTCAACGACGACGTCTCGACGTTCCTCCGCCGTGCCGATCGCATCAACCTCGCCGGGCTGTCATCGGAGGAGACGCGAGAAGCGCTCAGGGCCCCGGTGGAGCAGGCGGGGAAGAGGTTCGCCGAGGAGGCACTCGAGTTCGGCGTCGCCCTCTCCCAGGGCTATCCCTACCTCGTCCAGATCGTCGGGGACCTGGCGTGGAACGCGGCACTCGACGCCGACGAGATCACCCGGCGTCACGTCGAGGGGATCGAGGGGGAGGCCAGGCAGGTACTCGGCAGGCAGATCCACGAACCGACCCTCGCGGCGCTCAGCCCGGGTGCCCGACGGTATCTCCGGGCGATGACTCTCGACGACGACATCTCGAGCACGGGCGAGATCGCGGATCGGCTGGGGCTGAAGAAGCAGACCGCCAATGACTACCGGAGGCAGCTCATCGCCCACGGTGTCGTCGAGGTGCCGAGCTTCGGGCACGTGCGGATGGTCATTCCCCATCTGCGCGACCACCTGCTCGACCGCGACGACGAGTGAGTGAGCGTCAGCCCCAGTTCGCGGCGTTCGTGATGCAGAACGGGTGCCCTGCCGGATCGAGGAGGACGATCCAGGTCTCGCCGGGCTGCGGGTCGACGCGAGTGGCGCCGAGCTGGACGCAGCGCGCCGCCGCGGCCTCGATGTCCTCGGCCGCCAGATCGAAGTGGAACTGCTTGTGACCGTCGTCGGGCCACCTCGGCGGGACGAAGTCACTGCTCGTCCCGATGCCGAGAGCATGGGTCGGTCCGGCGAGCATGGCATAGTTCTCGTCCGCGTAGGTGACCGGCCAGCCGAGGACCTCGGACCAGAATCTCCCGAGCGCAGCGGCGTCCGGAGCATCGAGGGTGACCATGGCCAGGCTCGCAACGGGTGTGGCCCCGGTCGTCGCGGAGTCGGAGGTCGTCGGGTCAGGGGGAGTCTGAGTGTCGGTGGTCGTGTCGTCCATGACAGACATTCTCCGTTCGCCGTCGTTGTGGGAATAGGAAAAACCCGTCAGTGTCGTGTTCGGCTCAGGTGCGCGGCTCGCGAGCGGACACCGGGGTGCCCGCCGGCGAGGCGGAGCGGTGCGTGGCACGGTAGCGAGTGGGGCTGGTCCCGAAGCGGGAGACGAAGGTCTGGCGCAGCGATTCGGCCGAAGCGAAGCCGCACGAACGAGCGATGCTCGTCATCGGCTCCGAGGTCTCGGTGAGCAGGCGGGCGACGGCGTCGAGTCGTGTCTCTCGGACGAATCGGGCAGGGCTGCGTCCCAGGTGCTCGATGCAGAGCCGGCTGAGCTGGCGTTCACTCACACCGAGCAGGTCCGCCAGTGCTGCTGCCGAGAGATCATCGGCGAGATGCGCGACGACGTGGTCGATCATCCGACGCACCGTGAGGTCCGCCTGGCGCGGCCGCCGCAGGTACATGCTCATCTGGGCCTGATCGGCCGGCCTCTGCAGATAGGTGACGAGACCCAACGCCACCTGCCGGGTGATCTCGGCGCCATGGTCCTCCTCGATGAAGGCCAGAGTGAGGTCGAGGGCGGCGGTGACGCCTCCCGACGTCGCGATGGGTCCGTCACGGACGTAGATCGGAGCGGCATCGACGAGCACCGCAGGGAACCGGCGGGCGAGATCGTCGGCGTAGAACCAGTGGGTGGTCGCTCGGCGTCCGTCGAGCAGCCCGGCGGCGGCGAGGATCGTGGCGCCGGTGCACACCGAGGCGATTCGGCGGGCGAGCGAGGCCGCATGCCGCAGGAGGGCGAGCAGCCGCTCATCGGACGAGGCCACCTCGTGTCCGGTCCCGCCGGACACGATGAGCGTGTCGATCGGGCCGGTGATCGCGTCGAGCCGCGTCTGCGCGCGTACCTCGAGGCCGGAGTCGCTGCGGATCATCCGGCCGATGGGACTGGCCAGGACCACGTCATAGCGCGGAGAGACGCCTCGGCGATTGGCATGGTCGAAGCCACTGGTCACGCACGCGACATCGAGGAGCTCCACCCCGTCGTAACCGACGACGACCACCGTGCGTCCAGCCATGGCACCAGTATGACTCCACCGACCCCGCCAAGGGGCCAGGAATCCCAGGATTCCGGACGAATCCGCACCGTTCCGGTTCCGTCGCCCGGATGAGAGGTCGACAGTGGAGTCCATGACAACGACGACACACTCCCTGATCCGGTCACCCGCCGCGCTGTTCATTCGGCACTACCTGGAGATGGTGATCGCCATGATCGCGGGGATGATGATCCTCGGGCCGCTCGAATCGCTCCTCTTCGCCCCGTTCGGCTGGGACGACCTCCGGGCGATCCCGGAGATCGACGTCCTCATCATGGCGACGAACATGACCGTGCCGATGGTCGCACTCATGCTCGTCCAGCGGCACTCGGCGAGCGCGACGGCGCTGATGGCGGCGGCGATGTACCTGCCCTTCCTCGTGCTCTTCCCCTTCGTCTGGACGGGCGTGATGTCGCACGGCGCGCTGCTCGGCCTCGGGCACACACTGATGTTCGTCGCCATGTTCGCCGCGATGTGGGTTCGTCGAGACGAGTACATCGGCCACCGCCACCATTCGCGGGACTCCGGTGCGCGGGCTCGAGAGGAGGCGGCGTGATGGGCAGGGTCATCTGCGAGCAGACGATCACCATCGACGGCTGCGCGGCCGGTCTCAACCAGAGCGAGGACCGTCCGTTCGGTGACGACGGCGGGGATGGTTGCGGCAACAGGCTGCATGCGTGGATGTTCGACCGACCCGAGGAGAATCGCGAGGAGCTCGAGCAGCTCGGAGCGGCCGGCGCCTTCATCATGGGTCGGAACATGTTCGGTCCCGTGCGCGGAGAATGGGACGGCCGGTGGAAGGGATGGTGGGGCGACGATCCTCCCTTCCACGCTCCTGTCTACGTGCTGACCCACCATCCTCGTCAGCCGCAGCCGATGGACGGCGGGACGACGTTCCACTTCATCACCGATGGCATCGCATCGGCCCTCGCCCAAGCGCGCGACGCCGCCGGAGACGAGGATGTGCTGATCCAGGGCGGCGCGACGACCGTCAACGAGTATCTCGGCGCGGGCCTCGTCGACGAGCTGCGACTGCACATCGTGCCCTATACGATGGGCGCGGGAGTGCGGATCTTCGACGGAGTGCCGCCGCTCGACCTCGAACAGACGAGGTCCAGGGCCTCCAGCCTGGTCACGCACATGACCTACCGGGTGATCGGCTGACAGTGGAGTCCATGATGAGCGCTCGTCCGAACCCGCGATCCGAGGGCTGTGAGAGGTCGGTTCCATGAGCAGCATCGTGCTCTACATGTGGATATCCCTCGACGGGTTCATCACCGGACCGGACGACCGGCCCGGCCAGGGCCTCGGCAGAGGCGGCGAACGGCTGCATCGGGCCCTGGCTCTCGACGACGGAGCCGAACCGTCGTCGATTCGCCCCGCCGACGAGGTCAGCGCTCAGGTCCTGGCCGAAGGGCTGGACACGGGAGCGGTCATCACCGGACGACGCACCTTCGACCACAGCGGAGGGTGGAACGGGGATCACCGCGCAGGTGTGCCGATCTTCGTCCTCACGCGATCGGTTCCGGTCGAACCGGCCCCGGGCCACGCCCGCTGGATGACCGACGTCCACGAGGCCGCGGCGGCGGCCAGGCAGGCGGCCGGCGACCGCCACGTGCTGCTCCACGGCGCCGAGGCGGCTCGCTCGCTGCTCGCCGCGGGCGAGCTCGACGAGATGTCCCTCCAGATCGTCCCGGTGCTGCTCGGGCAGGGACGGCGGCTGTTCGACGACATGCCTCCCGCGCACGTCGAACTCGAACTGGTGCGAGTGCTCAGTCATCCGGAGGTCCTGCACGCCCGCTATCGAGTCCGCACCGCATACAGTGGGGAGCCATCGCCATGACCGACGACGACAGCGGCGTCGCGCCCCCGATCGTCGACAGGGAGACCTGGTTGCGCGAGCGCGAAGTCCTGCTCGAGCGGGAGAAGGCGCACACCCGTGAAGGTGACGCGATCGCGGCGGCCCGCAGGAGATTGCCGATGACAGAGGTCGGCCCCGTCGCCCTCGACGGGCCGGATGGACCGACACCGCTGGCCGAGATCTTCGACGGGCGGAACCAGCTCGTGGTCTACCGGCACATGTTCTACGTCGGGGAGGGCTTCGACCGCCAGTGCGAAGGGTGCACGCACAACCTGTGGAACATCCGAGATGCCTGGCCATACCTCAACGCGCGCGGCGTCAGCTTCGCCGTCTTCGCCGACGGGCCCTATGAGGAGGTCGCGCAGTACCGCGATTTCATGGGATACACCCATCCCTGGTTCTCCAACCACCGGGTCGACGATCCCGCGGTCGGCGGCGGCGGAATCCTCACCTGCTATCTCCGCCGCGGGGACCGGGTCTTCCTCACCTATGAGAGCACCGCCAGGGGAGTCGAGAAGCTTGCGATCCTCGACCTCCTCGATCGGACACCATACGGCCGGCAGGAGGTCTGGGAGGACTCGCCGCCCGGCTGGCCGCAGGGCCCCACCCACAGCTATCTGCGCACGGATGAACACGGCATCGCCGTCGGGATCGGAATCAACGGCGAGAGGCCTGGCCGACCGACAGCCCAGTGGACTCGTCCCGGCGCGACGACGATCTGAATCGCCGGGGAGTGATCGGGCCAGTGGACTGAGCGTCTCCACCTCGGTGTCAGGGGTCTCTGCCATCCTGGTCTCATGGACGACGTCGACAGCACTGCTCCGACCACGGCTCCGAGACCTCCGGAGCACATGTACGGCCGGGTGCTGCGCCCTCACGAGATGCTCACCCGCACTCGCTACTCCTCGGCGGAGCCGGCGGCCGAGCTGCGCCCGTGGGTGCTCCGCTACTGGTCGGTGGCGTGGGACCTGCCGGAGGGCGAGAGGTACCTGCAGACGACGCTGTCCGAGCCGAGCATCCACCTCACCGTCGAGCGCGGTGACCTGCAGCGGGCGAACACGGACGGTGCGGGCATCTGGCTCACCGGGCCGGTCACCCGCGAGCGCTTCGACGTCGCGATCTTCGGCACCGGCGGGGTCATCGGAGTGAACTTCCGCCTCGGCGGGACGAGGGCCTTCTGCGATCATCGGCCCGCTGGGATCCGCGACACCACGGTTCCCGCCGCCCGGTGGTTCCCCGACGCCGCTGAGCTGGCGGGGCTCGACGACCTCGACACCGCCGCCCAGGTGCTCGACGGCTGGCTGCTGGCCAGGCGACCGCGCACGAGCGAGGCCCTCGCCCGATTCCTCGCAGTCCTCGAGGTGATGGAGGATCCCGAGGTGACCCACCTCGGCGAGCTGTCGCGACGGTGCGGGATGAGTGAGCGGACGCTGCAGCGGCTGTTCCACGACCACTGCGGGGTCGGAGTCAAACGGATGCTCGTGCGAGCCCGGATCCGCGATGCGGTCGCCGCCCTCGACCGCGGGTGGGAGGGGACGCTGTCCGAGCTCGGTGCGAGCCTGGGCTGGTTCGACCAGTCGCACTTCAGCAGCGACTTCCGCCGGACCATCGGGTGCAGTCCGGGGGAGTACCTGGCCGGACGAGACGGCGCTCCCTAGGCAGGGGTCGCGCCGAGACCCGCCGCGGCGGCGCGCATCGCCGCTTCCGCCTCGGCGAGGGTGATGAGGCTGTTCCCCGCGACGATGTGCAGGCCGTAGGCGTCCTCGAGGGCGACGAGGTTCATCGCCAGCTGCGCGATGGGGATCGTGGGGGCGAACGCCCCCGCCTCGACGCCGGACTCGAGCACCCGCCGGTAGATCCCGCGCTGCCTCGTGTACATGTTCTCCACCATCTCGTCATGGGCCTTCGACGTGCCGGCGAGGACGTCGAACTCGTAGAGGAGGCGCATGAGAGCGTCGTCGGGCCCGGACGGCAGTCCTTCGCGGATCGCGGCGGCGAGCTGTCGGCGCGGGTCGGTCTCCCCGGCGATCACCTCGTCGCGGTGGTCGCAGTAGCGTTCGACGCCTGCCCGGTGAGCCTCGACGAGGAGGTCGTCGAGATCCTCGTAGTAGTAGAGGATCGCGCCCCTGGTCAGACCCGCCCGGCGCGCGATGTCGGCCAGGGACAGCGACCGCAGTCCCGACTCGCCCACGGTCTCGAGCGTGGCGGTGATGAGCGCCTCCCGGCGCTGCGACTGGTTCTTCGTCCGTGCCATGTCTTGACAATAACCGCTCGATGATGTGACAGTGGAATCAATTCTTTGACACGTCCGTCAAAGAATTGGCCAGCTCTCTGCAGAGACGCACAGACCCGAGGACGAACATGCTTGATCTCCTGCTCACCGGCGCCCGCGTGCGCACCTTCGACCCCGCGCAGCCCTGGGCGGAAGCGGTCGGGATCGACGGCGGGCGCATCGCCTACGTCGGGCCCGCCGCCGAGGCGCCGAGTGCGAAGGAGACCCGACACCTCGGCGGCAGCCTCGTCACCCCGGGAATCATCGACAGCCACAACCACCTGCTGCTCGGCTTCGATCCCGATGCCGTCAGCCTCGAAGGAGCCGAGACGCTGACCGAGGTGCGGTCACGGATCGCGGGACTGGCGCAGGAGCGTCCCGACCTCGACTGGATCTGCGCGGAGAACGCCGTCTACTCCATCGTCGAGAACCGCCGCCCCAACGCCGCCGACCTCGCCGGGCTCACCGATCGGCCGATCTTCGTCACCACCTACGACCAGCACTCCGTGTGGCTCAACGACGCCGCGCTGTCCGCCCTCGGCATCACCGCGGGCGCGGACATCGCCTGGGGCAACCCCGAATACGACCGCGACGGCCGACCCACGGGCTGGGTCACCGACTTCTACACCTCGGCGATGACGAGCGCGGGACTGGCCGCGCTCCAGCGCGACATCCCGATGTACTCTCCCGAGCTCCGGTACAGGAAGCTCCTCGGCAGCCTCGAGATGGCCACTCGATCGGGCATCACGACGATCGTCGAGCCCCAGGTGCCGATCGCCGAGATCAACCTGTTCGAACGGGCGCTGACCGAGGGGAGGCTGAGCTCGCGGGTCATCGCCGCACTCTTCCATCCTGTCGACTCGGCGCCGGCGTTCCGCACGGACCTGCGCACCGCCGTCGATGACGCCCCGAGGAGCGACCGACTCCGGTTCGGACCGGTCAAGCTCTACGCCGACGACGTCATCGAACCCCACACGGCGTGGATGCTCGAGGACTACGCCAACCGCCCGGGACACCGCGGGCATCCCTCGGTCCCGGTCGGGGAGCTGAGCCGGATCGTCACCGAACTCGATCGCCTCGGGTTCCAGACCCACACCCACGCCACCGGCGACGGCGGCATCCGGCTCGCGCTCGACGCCATCGAGGACGCCCAGCGGACGAACGGCACCCGTGATCGCCGGCACGGCATCGTCCACGTCGAATGCCTCGACCCGGCCGACCTGCCCCGCTTCGCCGAGCTCGGGGTCACGGCCGCCATGCAGCCGCGTCACGCCTCCCCGGACCTTATCGAGGGCACGTGGATGGACAACATCGGCGAACAGCGCTGGGACCGCGCCTGGCGGGTGAGGTCCCTGATGGAGTCCGGTGCCCACGTCGCGCTCTCGAGCGACTGGCAGGTCGGGGAGATGGATCCCCTCGTCGGCATCTACTCCGCCCTCACCCGCGCCGGCCTCGACGGGACGAACTCGTGGACGCAGAACGAGATCATCACCCTCGACCAGGCTCTGGCCGGCTACACCCGCGAAGGGGCGTGGGCCTGGCACGCCGACGACAGCCTCGGCGTCATCCGCATGGGCGCGCAGGCCGACATCGTCGCCTGGTCGGCCGACCTCTACCGGCTCGACCCGGCAGGTCTGCTCGATCAGCGCGCGGAGCTGACGATCGTCGGCGGTGAGATCGTCCACGACGCCCATGGCGACGCCGCCTCCCGGATCGACGTCGCCGCGAAGACTCTCGACCACGGGCAGAGCTGCTCCGGCCACTCCCACGGCTGAGTCGCCCTGGGGGCCGCGATCCCGGCGGCCCCCGAACGGCAGCGGGCATCGACGCCCGCCGCCGACATCGCACACCGAAAGGCCAGTCTTGCGAACCGATTCGACGAAGAGCAGTTCGACCCACCTCGGCGACGATCCCGACGCCAGCCTCGACCACGGCACCGGCGGCCGTGTGCTGCGCAGGCGGCTGAAGCTGCGTCACATCGTCTTCCTGGGGCTGGCCTACATGGCGCCCCTGGCGGTGTTCGACACCTTCGGCATCGTCGCCGAGGCGACCGAGGGGAGGGTCCCGCTCGCCTACCTCCTCATCCTCGTCGCGGTGGCGATCACCGCCTTCAGCTATGCGAGGATGTCGCGGTACTACCCGAGGGCGGGATCGGCGTACACCTACGCGAAGGAGACCATCAACCCGCACGTCGGGTTCATGGTCGGATGGGCGGCGACCCTGGACTACCTGCTGCTGCCGATGCTCAACGCCCTGCTCGCGGCGATCTACATGGGTGCCGTCCTGCCCGCCGTTCCGGCCTGGGTGTGGGTGCTGTCGACCATCGTCATCTGCACCGTGCTCAACGTCGTCGGCGTCAAGCTCGCCGCGCAGGTCAACGTCATCCTCGTCGTCGTCCAGATCGTCGTGGCGGCAGCCTTCCTGTTCTTCGCGATCCGCAGCATCTCGGCAGGCGCCGACGGTGCGAGCGTGAGCCTGCTGCCGTTCGACCCCAGCGGTGTGCCGACCGGCGCCCTGCTCGGCGGCGCCTCCCTGCTGGCCCTGTCATTCCTCGGCTTCGACGCGGTGACGACGATGTCGGAGGAGGCGATCCGACCGAAGACCGACATCCCGCTGGCGATCATGATCATCGTCATCGCCGCCGGCGGCTTCTTCATCGCCATCACCTACACGATGCAGGTGCTGTTCCCGGACGTCGCCGAGGTGGGCGACATCGTCGCCGCCTCCCCGGAGATCGCGCAGCACATCGGCGGAGCCCTCTTCCAGGCGCTGTTCGTCGGCGGGTACATGTTCGCCGTGCTCGGCTGCGGGCTGACCCAGCAGATGAGCGCGGCTCGACTGCTCTATGCGATGGGACGCGACGGTACGCTGCCGAAGCGGATGTTCGGCCGCGTCAGCGCGCGCACCGGCGTGCCCATCGTCAACGTGGTGTTCATCGCGGTGCTGGCCTGCTCGGCGCTGTTCCTCGACCTCGCCTCGGCGGCCTCGCTCATCAACTTCGGCGCCTACATCGCCTTCGGCGCCGTCAACCTGTCGCTGATCTTCGCCACCGTGAAGCACCTGCGGCCGGCCGGGCGGATCGGTGTGTTCTCCGGGATCGTCCTGCCGATGCTCGGGCTGGGCATCAACGTCGCCCTCTGGGTGAGCCTCGACGCGAACGCGAAGATCGTGGGCATCGTGTGGGCTCTCGTCGGCCTCGTGTTCCTGCTCGTGCGCACTCGTCTGTTCCGCGAGCCCGCTCCGGCGATGGCCGAACCCGAACTCGACTGATCCCACGCACCTCGGCGACCGGCCGAGGTGCGTGGTCCGCGTCGTTCATGACCGCGGTGGTGAACGATGGTGACGTTTGGGGTATACCATTCGACAGTGACCTGTTCGTCAGCGATGACGGCCTCTCGGTCACACCCATCACATTGCCGGGCGAGAGCGCCGAGGCCGCGTCGTCGCGCCCTCGGCGCCTCGCCGATCGAGACCTGGACAGACGAGGATGGAAGTGATTCGGCGACCCGCTGCGTTCGGCGCATACTCCGGCACGTTCGAGGCCACTGCGGCCATCGACCGGAGGAGTGCGGTCCTGGGATCGATCGACAGCGCATTGCGCGGGATCGGTCAGGTGATCCTCATCAACAACCCGGTCACCGGGATCATCTTCGTGCTCGGAATCTGCCTCCATTGGCCGTGGGCCGCGGTCCTCACATTGTCCTGCGCTCTCGTCTCGACTCTCGTGGCCACGGCGCTGCGCTACGACCACGAGAGCATCCGCAATGGCCTGTACTCCTTCAACGGGACGCTGTTCGGGGTGCTCGGGGCGGTGTTCCTCCTCGGTGAATGGGCCATTCACGCCGTCGTCATCTCCCTCTTCGCGGCGGCCCTGTCCGTGCCGGTGATGAAGATCACCGTCGAGATCCTCGTCGTCAAGCTCGAGGTGCCGGCGCTCACCCTGACCTTCGCCCTGCTCGGCTCCCTCACGCTGCTGCTTCTGCCCGCCACCGCCAACGGTCGGGCCAACCTCGCCCTGCTCCAGCCGGTGACCCGGTCGCAGGCACCCACCGATCCCGGGCTGCGGGAACAGCTCACGGGCACGCCAGTCGGCCTCGTCGAGGGCCTGTTCCATGCGACCTTCAGGGGGATCGGGCAGGTCGTGCTCATGGACTCCGTGCTCGTCGGGGTGTTCATCGTCCTCGGCATCGCCGCGGCCAGCCGCATCGGCGCGGTGATGGCGGTGCTCGGATCGCTGGCCGGAGCCCTGGCCGGGGTCGGGATCGGTGCCGACGGGTACTCGATCTACCACGGGCTGTGGGGCTACAACGGCGCGGTCGTCGCCGTCGGTCTCTTCGGCGTCATCCTCGAGGCCCGGCGGACGACGTTCGTCGCCTCGGTCGTCGCCGCCGCGGTCTCGGGACTGCTCTACGGCGCGCTCAGCCAGCTCATGGCTCCCTGGGGCATCGTGCCGCTGAGCTTCCCGCTCGTCCTCGCGATCCTCGGCACCGTGTTCGCGCTCAAGGGCCTTCCCGACGCCATCGTGCCCCTGGGCGAGCACTCGACGGCCGAGACCCGGCTGCGCCGGGGACGCGGCGGGGGCGCGGGACGAGGTGCGGTGGAGCCGACGGCGCGCTGACGGCCCGCGTCCGCCGTGGGGCCGAGCCACTACGCCCGGGACCGGGCGAGGAGGTAGACGAAGTACGGGGCGCCGATGAGGGCGACGATGAGACCGGCCGGGATCTGGGCGGGAGCGATGACGGTCCGGCCCAGTGCGTCGGCGAAGACCAGTCCGCCGGCTCCGAGCAGCATCGCAACCGGAATGACCCGCGCATGCCGACCGCCGACGAGGGCCCTGGCCGCATGTGGCGCGACGAGCCCGATGAATCCGACGACGCCGACGGCGGAGACGCTGAGCGCCGCGAGCAGGGCCGCGGTGACGAGCACCCCGAAGCGGACGGGTTCGCGGGCGACGCCGACGAGCATGGGCGTGTCGTCGTCGAGGGCGAGCAGGTCGAGTTCGCGCGTCCACACGATCGCCAGCGGGATCGCGACGACGAGGACGAGGGCGACCGGGAGGACGTCGGCCCACACGCGACCATAGGTGGAGCCGGACAGCCAGGTGAAGATCTTCGGAGTGTCCCAGGGGTTGACGCTGATGAGCAGCATCGTCGTCAGAGCGGTGAAGCCGTACCAGAGCCCGATGCCGATGAGCACGAGGCGGTCGGTGTTCATCCCGCCGCGCCAGGACAGCCCGTAGACGATGCCGAAGGCGAGGAAGGCGCCGATGACGCCGGCGACCGAGATCATCGCGACGCTCGGCCCCGAGACGAAGGTGACGACGATGACGGCCCCGAGACCGGCCCCGCCGGTGATTCCCAGCAGACCCGGTTCGGCCAGCGGGTTCCGGGCGCTGGCCTGGACGAACGTGCCGGACAGCGCCAGGGCGGCGCCGGCGCACAGAGCCGCCGCGATGCGCGGGGCCCGGGAGTCGAAGGCGAACGAGATGACGGGCGCCGCCTGATCGCGTGCCCACAGGACCAGGTCGCCGAGCAGGTAGAAGCGCTCTCCGGACAGCAGGGCGAGAAGGGTGACGACGATGAGCAGGACCGCGCCCGTGGTGACGACGAGGATGAAGCGCAGCCGGCTGCGCAGAGTCCCACGGGTCGTCGACCCCGCCTGGGCCGGGCCCGAGGAGCGCATGGTCCGGGCGAGCGCCACGAGCACGATGGCACCGAGGATCGTCGTCGTCACGCCCGAGGGCAGGGTAATCGCCTCATCCGCGCCGAGGATGGCCCGCAGCACCGCGTCGGCGGCGATGACGATGATGCCCCCGACGAGCGCGGTCGCCGGGATCATCACCGCATGCCGGCCGAGGACGGGAACCAGTCGGCCGAGGAGGCGGGTGATGACCGGCGCGCACAGACCGACGAAGCCGATCGGCCCGGCCAGCGTCACCGCCGTCGCCGTGAGCACCACCGCCAGGAGGATCCCGATCGCCCGCGTCGAGCGGATCGGCACGCCGAGCACGGAGGCGGCATCGTCGCCGAGGCTGAGCAGGTCGAGTCGCCTGGAGATGAGGATCCCGGCGAGGACGATCACGGTGATGACCGGGATGCTGCGGACAGCCGCCGTGCCGTCGAGCTGGTTGAGAGTGCCCGAGCCCCAGGCGTAGAGGCTCTTGGTCTCCTCCGCGAAGAGGATGAGCAGCGCCGAGGTGGCCGCCTGGAGGGCCAGGGCAGTGGCGGTGCCCGCGAGGACGAGACGTGTCGTCGAGGAGGCGGCGCCCCCGGCCAAGCTCATGACCAGGGCAGCGGCGAGCAGACCTCCGGCGAAGGCGACCGCGCCCGACGCCCATACGGGGATCGCCAGTCCGAAGGCGGCAACGGCGGTGACCGCGAAATGGGCGCCCCCGGTCACGGCCAGAGTGTCGGGGGAGGCCAGCTGGTTGCGGGCCAGGGACTGGAACAGCGCCCCGGCCACGCCGAGGGCGACGCCCACGAGGATCCCCGCACCCACGCGCGGGAGCCGGGATCCGATGAGGACGTCGAGAGCCGAGGGCCCCACCTCGGCGGGAGAACCGCCGGCGAGCAGACCGAGCAGATCCCGGAATCCGATCGCGGAGGTGCCCTGGGTGATGTGCCAGGCGGAGATGAGGATGAGGACGGTCAGCAGCACGGCGAGCACGCCGGCGGCGGTGACCGTCCCGCCGAACCCGAATCGGCGCAGGGGAGGTGCCGAGTCGAGCGTCGCCGAGGCGACCGTGGCAGGCGGCGCGGACTCCTCGGTTCGCGCGGTGCCGGCGGTCGCCTCGGCGGAGTCGTGTACTGGCATGGACTACTTGGTCAGCGCATCGGTGTAGGCGTCGAGCACCTGTCCGGAGGACTTAGGCCCGCCGAACGTCCAGATGCCCGCGGGGAACGCATGCGTGCGGTCCTCCTTGACGGCCGGGATATTGGCCCAGATGTCGTTCTTCTTCAGCAGGTCGACATAGCTCTCGGACTCGGGATCCTCGGTGCCGGAGTAGAAGAGGGTGCCGTTGCCGGCCTCGGACAGTCCCTCGATGTCGGTCTGACCGAGACCGTAGGCCGGGTCGACCTCACCGGTCCAGGCGTTGGTCAGTCCCACGGACTCACCGAGCTCTCCCACGAGCGATCCCTGGCCGAAGGGGCGCAGGGCGACATTGGTGCCGTCGACGTAGCCGTCGAAGAAGACGAACTCCTTGCTGGGGATGTCGGCGGAGGCGATCTCGTCCTTCGACTCGGCGAGCTTGGCGTCGAATTCCTTGAGCACGCCCTCGGCGCGTTCCGTGCGGCCCGTGGCCTCACCGATGAGCGAGAACGTGTCCTTCATGTACGCGATCGGGTCCTCGGTGTCGGCGCCCTTGAGGGCGAGCACGGGCACGCCCTGATCCTCGATCTGCTTGACGACCTTGTCGTTGCGCGAGGTCACCTCGGTGATGACGAGGTCGGGGTTCGCGGCGAGGATCGATTCGACGTTGGGCTCCTGACGGGTGCCGACGTCGGCCACGCCCTCGGGAAGCGTCTCCGCGCTCACCCAGGTGCTGTAGCCCTTGGCGTCCGCGACCGCCGCGGGATTGACGCAGAGAGAGAGCAGGTCCTCGGTGAACTGCCATTCCAGGGACACGACCTTGGCCGCGGGCTCGTCGAGCTCGACCTTCTCGCCGAGGTCGTCGGTAACGGTCACGGGCTCGGTCGACGTCGTCGTCGAATCGTTCTCGCACGACTCGGAGGTCGCCGCCTTCGCGGTGGAGTCCCCCGCGGGGTCCTCGGTGGAGGTGGTGCCGCACGCCGAGAGCGCGACGGCGCAGGCGGCGGTCGCCGAGGCGAGCGTGAGCAGGGGCTTGCGCGGCAGGGTTGTCAGTGTCATGTGCTTCTTTCCGATGAGCAGTTGGGATGTACAGAGGTGGTGCGGTGTCCGCCCCTGAGCGGGCGGAACGATGGGAAACGAGTTCCGAGCGGGGCCGGTCGTCGGTGCCGGGCGTCCTGGTCCGGCGACGCGGTCGGCGCCGCGGGGCCTCAGCCGGAGACCGCCGACAGCGGAGCCCGTTCCGGGGTGACGCGTTGTCGCCGTCGGGAGACGGCCTCGATGCGGACCACTCCGGTGTCCTCGTCCACGCGCGCGGTGATGGGAAGTCCGTACACCTCGGAGAGGTCGGCGGCCGTGAGGACCTCCGTGCAGCTGCCGGCGGCTCTGACCCGACCGTGGCTGAGGAGGACGACATGATCGGCCACGGATGCGGCGTGGTTGAGGTCGTGGAGGACGACGCCGATGGCGGTGCCGTGGTCGTCCGCGAGATCGCGCATGAGATCGAGGATCTCGATCTGGTAGCGCAGGTCGAGGTGGTTCGTCGGCTCGTCGAGGAGCAGGACTCCGGTGTCCTGGGCCAGGCACGTCGCCAGCCACACGCGCTGGAGCTCTCCGCCGGAGAGCTGGTCGACGGGCCGCCCGGCCATCTCCGTCGTCCCGGTCAGGGCCAGTGCCTTGTCGATGGCGGCACGGTCGGCGTCGGTGAGAGCGGCGAAGCGGCGGCGATGAGGGTGGCGACCGTAGGCGACGACCTCGCGCACGCTCACCCCTGAGGGATGCGGGCGCGACTGCGAGAGCAGGGTGACGACCCGGGCGAACTCCCGTGAGCTCAGGGTGTGCGCGGGGGTCTCCACTCCTGCGGAGCGAAGGCTCACCGCGCCCGAGGCGATCGGGTGCAGCCGGGCCAGTGAGCGCAGCACCGTCGACTTCCCGCTGCCGTTGGGACCGATCAGCGCGGTCACCTGGCCGGGGGCGATGGTCAGGGAGACATCGGCGACGACCGAGGTGCCGTCGTAGCCCAGAGCCAGGCCGGAGGCAGCCAGGGCAGTGGCGGGCTGCGCCTGCGTGGCTGTCGAGGTCGATGGGATCGCATTCACGAAACGTAGCCTAACCTAAGTGATCCACTGCTTGTGTCGTGAATCTCGCCGGGACGACGGCCGGCGTCCGCGGGCGGCCCGGCGGCGCGGTTCCCCGATCGCTGCTCGCGGCTTCCGGTCGTTCATCGTCCCTGGTCATGAGCTGTGTCACAGTCGATGTCAGGGGCACGGCCTAGGGTGGGAACTGCCCGCTTAGGATGGGGGCGAGCCAAGGAGGAGAGCATGAGATTCATCGCGACCGCGGACTGGCAGCTGGGGATGACCGCCCACTATCTCAGCGACGAGGCTCGACCCCGATTCCATCGGGCCCGTCTCGACGCGGTCAGGCGGATCGGCGAACTCGCCGGCGAGGCCGGCGCGGAGTTCGTCGTCGTCTGCGGAGACGTGTTCGAGTCCAATCAGCTCGATCGGGCGATCGTGGCCCGCACCTTCGAGGTGCTGCGCTCCTTCCCGGTGCCGGTCGTGCTGCTGCCCGGCAATCACGATCCCCTCGACGCGGCGTCGATCTACGATTCGCACGCGTTCGCCTCCCGCGTCCCCGAGCACGTCCATGTGCTGCGGGATTCCGCCCCCACCGAGGTCGTGCCCGGCGTCGAGGTCGTCGGCGCGCCGTGGTTCTCGAAGCGGCCCCAGGCGGACCTCGTCGCCGCCGCCACGAAGGACCTCGCCGAGGTGGCTCCCGGGAGGCTGCGCATCATCGCCGGCCACGGTGCCGTGAGCACGCTCGATCCCGACCGGGAGTCATTGGCGACGATCGACGTCGACCAGCTGCGCTACCTGCTCGGCCAGGACCGCGCCCAGTTCGTCGTCCTCGGCGATCGGCACGCGACGTTCGAGGTCGGGGAGAGGATCTGGTATCCGGGCTCCCCGGAGGTGACCTCACGACGCGAGGACGATCCGGGCAACGTCCTCCTCATCGACATCGACCCCGAGTCCCGCGAGGCCAGCGTGGAGAAGGTGCATGTCGGGCGCTGGTCGTACCTCGTCGTCGAGGAGGACCTCGATTCCCTCGAGGACGTGGTCCGACTCGAACGGCGTCTGGCCGAACTGCCCGACAAGGACCGCACTGCGGTGTGGCTGATCCTCAGGGGCACTCTGTCGACCGCGGCGAAGACGCGACTCGACGAGATCCTCGACGATGCAGCGGACCTCTTCGCCCTGGTCTCGATCTGGGAGCGGCACACCGACATCGCCGTCATCGCCGCCGACGAGGACTTCGCCGGGCTCGGCCTCAGCGGATTCACCCAGCAGGCGCTCGAGGATCTCTCCGACCTCGCCGCCGGGGACGACGCGACCGCCCGGGCCGCCCAGGACGCCTTGGGGCTGCTCTACCGATTTGCGAGGAGCGGATCATGAAACTCCATTCCATCCGGCTGCGGAACTATCGCGGGATCACCGATGCGAGCGTCGAGTTCGCCGCCGGCGTCACCGTCATCGAGGGACCCAACGAGGTCGGGAAGTCCTCGATCGCCCAGGCGATCACTCATCTGCGCGATGACAAGTCGAGCTCGAAGAAGCAGAGCATCAAGGACATCCAGCCGGTCGGCACCGATGTCGGGCCCGAGGTGGAGCTGCACCTGACGACCGGGGACTACGAGCTCAGGTACCGCAAGCGCTGGCTGCGTCAGCACACCACCGAGCTGACGATCCTGCGACCGCGTCCAGAGCAGCTCGCCGGTGATCCGGCCCATGACCGGTTCCTGGCGATCCTCGCCGAGACGGTCGACGTCGACCTTCTCGTGGCCCTCGACGTCGCCCAGGGCGAGAGCCTCGAACAGGCGTCCTTGGCCCAGATCAAGGCGCTGCACAGCGCGTTGAGCGAGTCCGGCGCCGAGATGGGCGACCATGACGAGTTTCTCGAGAGGATCGAGGACGAGTACGCCAGGCACTTCACGAAGTCGGGCCGGCCCACCGGCGACTACCGCGACGCCCTGGCGGCCCTGCCCGAGGCGGAGGCGGACCATCGGGAGATGCTCGAGCGCAGCCGGGGCATGGACGAGCTCGTCGACCACCACGCCCGCGCTCTCGCGCGGCTCGAATCGGTGCGCACGCAGTTGGAGACGGCCAGGGGCGATCTCGAGGCGGCCGAGGCGGCGGCCGTCGAGGTGGCCGAGCTGAAGAAGGGCCTCGACGAGGCCGAGGCCCGCGCGGCCGCCGTCGGCCGTGACCTGCAGATCGCCCGTGAAACCCTTGCCAGGCGTGAGAAGCTCGTCGCCGACCTCGCGGCGAGCGAGACGGCAGCGGCGACGGCCCGAGCGACCGTCGAGACGCTGGAGCCGAACCTGCGCGAACTCGAGGACGCGCTCCAGTCCGCTCAGGCCGATCTCGACGAAGCCCAGGAGCGCTTCGACAACTCGCGCGAGGAGGAGAAGTGGGTGAGTCGGCAGCTGGCGGCCGCCCGAGCGCAGGCGCAGCGGACCGCACTCCGAGAACGCCTCGAGGGCATCCGCGTCCACGAGGAGAAGCGGGCACGGGCGAAGGCCGCCATGAGCTCGAATCCGGTGGCTCAGGCGGACGTCGAGCGCCTCGGCACTCTGGACGCCGAACTGCGGATCGCCGAGAACGCGAGGACAGCTGCCGCCGCTCAGGTCTCGATCACGCGCCTGGGGGAGAGCCCCGTCCTCGTCGACGATGTCGAGATCGACCAGGGTGCGGCCGATGATCGTGCGGTGACCCGTGCCCTGCGGATCGCCATCGAGGGCGTCGCCGACATCACGGTGCGACCCGGAACCTCGCCGCGGGAGTTGGATGCGGCGGTCGAGAAGGCGAAGCGCGCCCTCGACTCCGAATTCGCCCGCCTCGAGGTGGAGTCCCTGGCTCAGGCTCGCGAGAGGGCACGGGAACGGGCGGAGGCCGAGGCGATCGTGTCCGAGGCCGAGTCGATGCTCACGGTGCTGCTCGGCTCGGACCGGAGCGAGGACCTCGAGGCCGCTCTGGCGAAGGCCGAGCAGGTCGTCCGGGAGTGCGACGTTGGGAACGGCTCGGACGGAGTGAGTGGTGGTGCCGCCGACACACGGCGAACGATCGGAGAATCACCGGTCCCGAGCATCGAGGAGCTGGACGCGCTCCTGGCGCGAGCGGCGACGTCCTCGGAGGACCTGCGGGCCGAGGTCGATCGTGCCCGGAACGTACTCGAGCAGAAGCGGACGACTTGCGATCGGGCGCGAGTCGACCTGGTGCGAGCTCAGACAACAGCAGAGGAGGCGGAGGCGCAGTGCGAACGGCTGCGCGCCACGGTGGCGGATGCGCGGGAGGCGGAGTCGGACGACGCGCTGACCGCAGCCGTCGAGGCTCTGGGGCAGCGATCGACGACCGTGGACGACGAGGTCGCCGAGGCGCGGGCCGCCTACGACGCAGCCGATCCCGAGTCACTGGCGATGCAGCTGGAGAATGCCCGGCAGCTGGTCGTGAGCAAGGAGAGACAGCGAGAGGAGGATCGGCAGAAGGTCGATCAGCTCGCCGCGCTCATCGACGACCGCGCCGGGGAGGGGATCTACGAGAAGCTCGCGACGGCCGAGCAGCGGCTCGACCACGCTCGCTCGACCCTGAACAGGCTCGAGCGGCGGGCCAAGGCGATCGATCTGCTGCGCACGACCGTCCTCGAACGGAAGAACGAAGCCCAGCGGAAGTACGTCGCACCGTTCCGCGACCAGATCGAACGACTGGGTCGGCTGGTCTTCGGGCCCGGGTTCGCCGTCGAGGTGTCGGAGGACCTCGAGATCGTCTCCCGGACGATGGGCGAGCGGACCGTGCCGTTCGAGTCGCTGTCCGGAGGGACGAAAGAGCAGCTGTCCCTCATCGGCCGATTGGCGGTGGCCACTCTCGTCGATGCCGATTCCGGAGCGCCCGTCATCATCGACGACGGCTGCGGATTCGCCGACGAGGAGAGGCTCAAGGCGCTGGGCGTCGTCCTCAACGAGGTCGGGCGCAGGGCGCAGGTCATCCTGCTCACCTGCCAGCCGAATCGATTCGCGGGGATCGGCGGCGCCAAGAGTGTCAGCCTGGGGGAGTGATCAGCGTGGTGCGATCCTAGTAACGTGGCGAGAACCGTACCGTACGGTCATTCGGTCACAACTGCCGACGTTCGTGACCAGAGTTCCTGAAGATCCTCGAGCATCCTCGCCGTTCGCTCGGGGTCGATCGCCGCGAGACCACTGACAATGCATTGGACCACGCTGATCGCGCAAGTCACAGAAGCCATCGGCCCGGCTCCCTCCGACGGAACGAGTATCAGCTCGTCGGCGATCTGCGCGAGGTGGGAGCGCTGATCAGCGATAACGACGAGCTTGATGCCGCGCTCTTTCGCAATCTCGCAAAGCTGGTCGATTGTCGAACTGGTCTTCCAAATGGAGAATGTGACTAGGCAATCACCCGGCTCGAGGAGCCGCACTTCGTTGATCATGCTTGTCGCGGACCCCGTACACAACGACACGTTGTACCCAAGCCCCTGCGCATTATGTGCCAGAACGGCTCCGGGAGCAGTGTATGAACCCGTGGCGAGAACTTTCGTGGCTCGAGACGCTGCGATATCAGTCGCTATTCGTTCGATCGATTGTTGTGACAGAGACTCGCTCAGTAACTGCATCAGCTCGAGGTCTTTGAACAGAGAGCTCAGGCCTTGATTTACCTGGAGTTGGCTGTTGCGCTCAAAGTGCTTTCGCGCATCTAAAGATGACAGATAACGATTGCGCACTTCAGTCGATAGATCGGGCCACCCGGAGAAGCCAACTGCCTGCGCAGCTCTCGTGACTGTTGCGACGTTGACATCGGCGGTCTCTGCCAACTGCCCCGCACTGCAATAGGACGCTCGTTCAGGATCGTCGGCGATGGCTTTGAGGACCGCCCTGGTTCCGCGGGAGAGCCTGCGGTCAGCTGTCATAGTCTCAATCCATGTTGCAACAATGCTCAATTCAATTCCTTCTCTTGCAACGTATGTTGCAACTACGATAGAGTACAAGAGTGATCCGAATCACCATCGAGGTGTTCCAGCTCAGGGTACCCACTTCTGACGAGCATCGAGAGTGACTGATCTTGGCTCCAGCCCGCGCATCGGCGGGCCGGAGCCCGGAAGGTCGATGCGGCTCACTTTGAATTCTGTTGATGAACAAGTCGAAGGGGACTTTTCATGAAGAAGAGGGCTTTACCGATCGTTGCTCTGGTTGCAGCCGGCGTCATGCTGCTCAGTTCGTGCGGTTCCGGCGGAACAGATGCACAGGGAGATTCTCAGGCTGTCGTCGATCCCAAGACCGGCTTTGCAACCTACACCGGGGAACCGCAGAAGGGTGGGGTCGTCAATGTGCTGGGCGGGGTCGACTTCTCCCACCTCGACCCCGCCATGGGCAGCGACGGCAACGTCCTCAACCTCTACAACCTGCTCTATCGCAATCTCACGCAGTACAAGTACAACCGGGAGACCGGTGAACTCGAACTCGTCGGTGACCTAGCAGAGGACACGGGAACGCCGAATGCGGACTCCACGGAATGGACATTCAGGCTCAAAGAGGGTGTGACCTTCGAAGACGGCTCGCCCATCACCGCCGAGGACGTGAAGTTCGGCATCGAGCATTCCTTCGACCCGACATTGGCGATCGGACTCGATTACCTGCAGACCTACATCGAGGGCGCTGCCGACTACAAGGGCGTCTTCCAAGACCCGAAGGGACTGGACTCGATCAAGGTCGTCGATGACCGCACTATCACCATTCGCACGAATGAACCGATGGCTGACTTTCCGAATGTCATTGCCACCGCGCCGGGAGCTCCGTTCCCGAAGGACAAGGTGACGAAGGTCGACCAGATCAAGAACGATCCGATCTCCTCGGGACCGTACAAGGTCGAGGAGTACAAGCCGGGCGAATCGCTGACACTGGTGCGCAACGAGAACTGGAACGCCGACACCGATGACATCCGCCCGGCTTACCCCGACGGATACAAGTTCACGGTCAGCCTCGATCAGAATACGATCGACCAGCGCATGATGTCCGGCCAGGGGGAAGACGCCAATGCGGTGTCCGCCTCGACGAACCCCGTCGTGGCAGCGAACCTGGCGAAGATCACCCAAGATCCGAAGCTCGCCGCGCGGACCGTGCAGGGGCTGCCGTCGTGCAACTACTTCATGATCATGAACACCTCGAAGGATCCGCTCCAGGATCGGAAAGTGCGCGAGGCGATCAGCTGGGCCACTGACAAATCGAGTGTCGTCAACGCCAGCGGCGGACCGCAACTCGCCGATGTCGCTCCGAACCTGCTGCTGCCCAACGTCCCGGACTACGAGGACTACAATCCGTACGCCACGGAGGGCGACAAGGGCGACCCGGAGAAAGCCAAGCAGCTTCTCAAGGAAGCAGGAGCGGAGGGGCTCAAACTCACGATGGACGTCCGGGCGCTGCCGATGTGGCAGGCGCAGGCCGAGGCCGTCCAGCAGTCCCTGGGCAAGGCCGGCATCGAGGTCGAACTCAACGTCATCGATCAGGCGAAGTTCTACGAGGTCATCGCGACGAAGAGCCAGCAGAACGAACTCGCCATCAGCGGCTGGTGCTCTAATGGATGGTTCTCGGGGGAGCCCCTTTTGGGACCGCTCTTCGACGGCACCCGCATCACCGACACCGGCAATCTCAATCAGTCCCAGATCGACGATCCAGAACTCAATAAGGCGCTCGCCGAAGCAGCTGTGATCCCCGATCTCGACGAGAAGAACGCCGCCTACGCGGCGATCAACAAGCAGGTCGTCGACCTCGCGCCCGTCGTGCCGCTCGTCCGGCCGCGTCCGCTGCAGTTGGTCGGTTCGAACGTCGGCGGGGCGTTCGCCAACCCCTCGAAGACCGGATACATCGACTACAGCCAACTGGGTCTGCTCGAACCGGAAGGATGATCGACACGTGACCGCCTCGCCCACTGCACAGGTCGGAGAGTTTGGTCAGCCGGTCCCGGTCGAGAGCTTCTCGCCCGGGGCCGGTCGTCTGAGGGCTATCTTCCGGAAACCCTCGGTGATCCTCTCCATCGCCTATCTGCTCGTCATCGTCCTGGTGGCGATCTTCGCTCCACTCATCACTGCGATCTCAGGATGGGGGCCGTTCCAGTATGACGAATCGGCCGTCGATCCAGCCCTCGGCGGTCTGCCGCGCGAACCACTGGGCGGAATCGGCACCGAGCACTGGCTCGGCGTCGAACCGCAGAACGGTCGCGACATCTTCGCCCGCGTGGCCTACGGCGCCAGGGTCTCGATGCTCATCGGCATCGGCGCCACCGCGATCACTATGATCATCGGAGTGACGATGGGCATCATCGCTGGATTCGCCGGCGGAATCATCGACGCCGCGATCTCCCGGGTGATGGACTTCCTCATGGCGTTCCCGGCGCTGATCTTCATGATCGCGATCCTTTCCGCGCTTCCGCAGGGCAATCGGCCTCTCCTGCTCGTCATTGTCCTCAGCCTCTTCAGCTGGCCGGCGACGGCTCGTGTCATCCGAGGTCAGGCGATGTCGCTGGCCAAGCGGGAGTTCGTCGAGGCTGCGCGGACCTCGGGGGCAGGCTGGTTCACCTTGATCTTCCGGGAGGTCCTGCCCAATCTGTCGGGGACGATCGTCGTCATGGCCACCTTGGCCGTACCGACCTTCATCGCCACGGAGGCCGGTCTGTCCTTCCTCGGAGTGGGCATCACACCGCCGAATCCCTCCTGGGGTCAGATGATCGCCGCCGCCGTGCCTTGGTACTCCAGCGACCCCATGTTCTTCGCTATCCCCGGAATGCTGCTCTTCCTCACGGTGCTTTCGTTCACGATTCTCGGCGACAATCTGCAGAAGCTCTGGTCAGGAGGCGTCCGGTGATCCTCTATATACTCAGACGCCTCCTCGCGGCAGCCGCGATCATGCTCCTCGTCATCTTCTTCACCTTCGTCATCTTCTTCCAGCTCTCACCGGATCCCGCAGCCAGCATCTGCGGGCAGACCTGCACCCCCGAGCGCATCGATGCGATCCGCGATCAGCTCGGGCTCAATGAGCCGTTCCTCACCCAGTTCTTCACATTCCTCGCCGCGATCGTCGTCGGTCGTGACTACGGAACGGGCGCCTCGGCGGTCCATTGCGATGCTCCCTGTATCGGTTATTCCTTCCAAACCGGACAGGACGTCCTACAGGGGATCCTCGATCGGCTTCCTGTGTCGGTCACGATCGCCGTCGGCGCTGCCGTGCTCTGGCTGCTCACCGGCATCGCCGCGGGAGTCATCAGTGCGGTGAAGGAGGGCACCTGGTGGGACAAGGGCGCGATGATGGTCGCCCTGGCAGGCATCTCCCTGCCTAACTACTTCGTCGCCCTGGTCCTCCAGTACCTGCTCGTGGTCCAGCTCCAGTGGCTGCCGTTCCCCACGGCCGTGCCGTTCTCGGACAGTCCGGTCCAATGGTTCCAGGCCTACCTCATGCCGTGGATGGTTCTGGCGCTCATGTACGCCTCGATGTATGCGCGGCTGACCAGGACGAACATGATCGACACGATGGGGGAGAACTTCATGCGCACAGCTCGGGCGAAGGGCCTCGACCGCGGTGCGATCCTCATCAGGCATGGACTGCGGCCGTCCCTGACACCAGTCGTAACTCTCCTCGGGGTCGATTTCGCGACCCTCCTCGGCGGCGCCCTCATCACCGAGACTGTCTTCGGCCTCAATGGAGTCGGCCGCTACGCCTACGACGCGATCTCGGTCAATGACCAGCCCGTCATCATGGGCGTGACCCTGGTGGCCGCGTTTGCGGTGATCGCGGCAAACATCGTCGTCGATCTCCTGTACAGGGTCCTCGACCCCCGAGTGAGAGTGAGCGGTTCATGAGTGCGCAATCCTCAGCGGTGCTGTCGGTGTCGGATCTGCGCATCGGCTTCCCTACCGGCGTCGTCGTCGACGGGGTCTCGTTCAATATCGACCGGGGCCAGACCATGGGTCTGGTGGGTGAATCAGGTTCAGGCAAGTCGATGACGTCCTTGGCGATCATGGGCCTGCTGCCGAGGGAGGCGAAGGTGACCGGGTCGGTGTCATTCGACGGCGAGGAGCTGCTCTCGAAATCCGATGCCGTGCTTCGTAAGGTGCGCGGGAACAGGATCTCGATGATCTTTCAGGATCCCCTGTCCTCCCTCAATCCCTACTATTCGGTGGGCTTCCAGATCGCCGAGGCCTACCGCGCCCACAAGGGTGGGACCAAGAGTGAGGCGGTGAGGAAGGCTGTCGATGCGATGGACAGGGTCCGCATACCCGACGCCGCGAACCGAGTCGGCCATTACCCCCACCAGTTCTCCGGAGGAATGCGACAACGGGTAATGATCGCCATGGCGCTGGTGTGCGAACCTGACGTCATCATCGCCGACGAACCGACCACGGCCCTCGATGTCACCGTGCAGGCCCAGATCCTCGACCTGCTCGCCGAGGTCCAGGCCGCCACTCGGGCGGCGATGCTCTTCATTACCCATGACCTCGCGGTGGTCAGCCAGATCTCGGATCACATCACGGTCATGCGGTCGGGCTTGAGCGTCGAGCAAGGGACTGCCGAGCAGATCTTCGCAACTCCAAAGGATCCATACACTCTGCGACTGCTCGATGCCACACCTCGTCTCGACGACGTCGTCGACCTGCCCGAACCGATACTCCAGCCCGAGAGCCCCGGCGCGCCCGGCGCCGGTGAGAAGGAGACCACTCGATGAGAGAATCGCAACCGACACCGCTGTTGCGCGCTACGCGCCTGGAGAAGGTGTTCAGGACGTCACGGAGGTCGCTGTTCACTGCAGTGAGCGACGTGTCCTTCAGCGTCAATCGCCGCGAGACCCTGGGGATCGTCGGCGAATCCGGATCCGGGAAGTCGACGACGGCCCGGATGTTGGCCAGGCTCATCGATCCGACCTCGGGCACGATCGAATTCGACGGCCAAGACATCACCTCAACCTCGGGTCAGGATCTGCGCGGCTTTCGCAGCGGTGTCCAGATGGTGTTTCAGGATCCTTATTCCTCGCTCAACCCGCGGCACACTGTCGAAGAGGTGGTGTCGGCACCGTTGCGCTATCAGAAGCGCAGGGTCTCCGGCGGCTACCGGAGCCTTGTGCGGGCGGCGATGGAGCGGGTGGGGCTCAACCCGAACCACTCGGGCAGGTATCCGCGGCAGTTCTCCGGGGGACAGGCCCAGCGCATCGGCATCGCCAGAGCCCTCGTCGTCGATCCGAAATTGGTCATCTGCGACGAAGCAGTCTCTGCTCTCGACGTCTCGGTGCAGGCTCAGGTCCTCGACCTCCTCGTCGATCTGCAGCGTGAGCGCGACATTTCCTACATCTTCATTGCCCACGACCTCGCCGTCGTTCGGCAGATCGCCCACCGGGTGGCGGTGATGAAGACCGGTGAGATCGTCGAACAGGGACCGCGGGACCAGATCTTCGACGAACCCCGGCACGAGTACACCCGGTCGCTGCTGGCCGCAGTGCCGACTATCAACCCCGACTGGGAAACCGCCCGCGGCCACGGCTGAGCGCCCCTCAGTGCCGGTCGGCGATGGCGAAGCCGGCCCCTGGCACCGACGATGACAATCCACACATCAATCACGATGGACGTCGGATCGCGACGAGCGGACTCGACGCCGAAGGAAAGGACACAGCGGAACTTCCATGACAGAGGCGCAGACGACGGCCCAGCCGCAGGAGACTCCGACCACTGCGAGGCAGAGGCGAGAGCCGAAGGACGACTTCGTCACCACCGAGCATGAACTTCTCATCGGCGATGACGTCCTGCGGTACCGCGCCGAGACCGGACGAATGGTCATCGGCGAGGAGATGCTCGAGGACGGGGTTTTCGAAGGACTGAGGCCCAAGGCCCAGGTCTTCATGACCTCGTACATGGCGATCGAGAAGCCGGGGGCGGATATTCGCCCAGTCATCTTCGTGTTCAACGGCGGACCCGGCTCCTCCTCGGCGTGGCTGCACATCGGTCTGTTCGGACCGCGCCGGGTCGTAGCCAACGACATCGACGACCGCACGCCCCCGCCCTACGGCCTGACCGACAATCTCGAAACCTCGCTGGCCTATGCTGACCTCGTGTTCATCGATCCGGTGACGACCGGATTCTCCCGTACAGTCGAGGGGGAGAAGCCGGAGGAGTTCCACGGCTTCACCGGTGACCGGGATATCGTAGGCGAGGCTATCCGCCAGTGGCTGTGCAGGAACAACCGCTGGCTGGCGCCGAAGTTCCTCGCCGGGGAATCGTACGGGACGACGCGAGCGGCGGCACTAGCCGGTCATCTCGCCCGACGCCACGGCATCGCCTTCAACGGGATCATCCTCATCTCCGCTGTCCTCGACTTCGGAACGATCGATTTCAACGAGGGCAACGAGGCTCCGTATCTCCACTACCTTCCAACCTTCGCCGCGGTCGCGCACTACCACGGGAAGCACCCCGGTCGGGGACTTGAAGACGTTGTCGCCGAAGCAACCGAGTTCGCGTATGGAGACTACAGTCGTGCGCTCGAGCGCGGAAGTCGCCTCGGCGCAGAGGATCGGAACCGCATCGGTTCTCGATTGTCTGGGCTCATCGGGCTCGACGAGGAGTTCGTTCGTCTCGCTGACCTACGGATCGACGAGTTCACATTCTTCACTCAACTGCTGCGGAACCGGGGGCTTCGAATTGGCCGACTTGACTCTCGCTTCACAGCCCACCCTGGCAAGACTAATGGGGAGGTCCTTGGCGACGATCCTTCATACCCGATCATTCAGTACCCATACACCGTTGGGATCAATCATCTGCTGCGTGCCGAACTCGGCTACGAATCCGATCTCACCTACGAGGTGCTGACTTCTCGTGTGCATCCATGGTCGTACAAGGAGTTCGAGAACTCCTCAGTTAACACAGCGGACGACCTCGCCTTTGCCATGCGAATGAACCCAGACCTCAAGGTCTATGTGGCCTTCGGATATCACGATTCGGCCACACCGTTCGCAGCTTCTGAACATGTACTTGCCCACCTAAGAATCTCGCCTGCAGGTCAGGAGAACATCGTCCGACGCTACTATCCGGCCGGCCACATGATGTATGTCAATCAGAAAGTGCGGATCGACCAACTGGCCGACATTGCCGCATTCGTGCATTGGGGCATGCAGTCGGCTCCGCGACCTGAATCCAACCAACCAAAAGCAGGTGTGCAATGAATCAGCAGCGACGCTCGGGGACCGGGACCATCGGGAAGCATACACCGGCCAACGCGAACTTAGGTCGAACGAACGAGGGCCAGCGGCTGTATGAGATCATCGACGCAGAGTGGAAGTGGCGGGAGACTGAATTCGGGAGCCTGTCCCAGAAAGCTGTTGCCAGGCACTTTCTTCCAGATATCAGCCCCGCGTCGCAGGAGAGGCGAACCTCCAAGTGGCGAGAGGTTCGGCAGGCAATCGATTCCATCGACCGGGCCCTGCTGAACGACGATGAGGCCCTCGATCTTGACGTCTACTCCCAGCAACTGAACTCGCTTCTTGAGGCCCAAGAACACAGGATGTGGGAAAGGCCAGCGACCGCAGATTCGGCATTCTGGCGGACACTTGCCTTCGACGCTTACCGACTCGTGCTCGGCGATGAGGAAAGCGCGCGGGCATACCTTGGCCTGCTCCGCGACATCCCCCGCTACTTCGAGCAACAGATTTCAAACATGAGGGATGGAGTCGCGAGAGGATTCGGGCCAGCGCGGGTGTGCATGCTCGGTCGCGAAGAGCCAGTGCGGAGCGTGGCGGAGGTCTCCGACGTCCGAAGCCTGCCCTTTTTCGGCCCGTTCGATCGCATCCGATGGTCAGGTAGGGAAGCAGAACGGGATTCACTGCAGGCCGAGGCGCTTGAAGTGTTGACCTCCGAGGTCGTGCCGGCATACGGGAAGCTGCACCGATTCCTCGTCACGGAGTACTTGCCGGAACTGCCGGAATCGATCGCAGCGGCTGATCAGCCCGACGGGCTGGACTTCTACTGCTCGCAGGTCCGAGAGTATTCGACGACAGAATTGGACCCACAGGAGATCTTTGACCTCGGGATGACGGAAGTGAGGAAGATCAGGGTCGAGCTTGAGGAGACCGCCGCGGAGGTCGGCTTCGCCGATGATCTCGACGGTCTCTTCCACTTCATGCGCACTGAACCCCGGTTCTATGCAATGACTCCGAGGCAACTTCTGGCTGAAGCGGCTTACACCTGCAAGGCGTTTGATCGTGTCATCCACCAGTACTTCGGGAAGCTGCCAGAACAGCGATTCGCCGTCATGGAGACTCCTTCCGAGATTGCCCCCTTCGATACATTTGGTCGGGGAGCTCCTGATCGATACCTTCTCAATACCTACAATCTCCCGGCTCGACCGCTCTACTCCCTGCCAGCACTGACGCTGCACGAGTCCGCTCCCGGGCATTCCTTCCAGATATCCCTCGCTGAGGAACTTGATCTTCCCGATTTCCGAAGGCTCTATATTTCGGCGTTCGGCGAGGGATGGGGTCTGTACACGGAGCGATTGGGCGACGAGATGGGAATCTACGAGACTCCTTACGAGCGGATTGGTATGTTGTCATTCCAGATGTGGCGCGCAGTGAGGTTGGTCGTCGACCCGGGAATGCACGTCTTTGGCTGGTCTCGACAGCAAGCACAGGATTTCCTTCGAGAGAACACTGCCATCGCCGAACACGAGATTGTCACCGAGATCGACCGGTACATTTCCTGGCCGGGACAGGCAACTGCCTATTACCTTGGACTCCTGACGATCCAGCGGCTCCGCCGTGAAGCCGAAGAGGCACTGGAGGAGGACTTCAACATCCGGGACTTCCACGACACGATACTCGGCCTTGGCAGCGTGCCCCTGACCGTCCTGGAGGCACAGGTGCGCAGATACATTGCCGCTGCGGCCTGAATCGCGCAGCTCCTGATTGCGCAGGTGAATGCGTAAGACGCGAAACCGGGGCTCAGGTCGTACGCTGGGATTGCGCGGCTTTCTCCTCCGCCACCATCGCCGCAATGTCGGCACGTAGTTCGGCGGCATCGTAGAGGACGCCGCTTCGCATCGTGAATCTGACTCCGCTGACTCTGCCTACCCCGTTATCAGAGGAACGCAGATGTCCGTTTCCGTAGAGGACCTTGAAGTTACCCACCGGGTTCTCCGAAGCGACGACGAGGTCTGCAACCTTGCCGACTTCAATCGAACCCACTTCTGAATCGATACCGAGCAGTTCGGCACCGTGCAGCGTCGCCGCCCGAATCACCTCGAGGGGATGGAATCCCGCCTCTTGGAGGAGTTCGAGCTCCTCGATGAACCCGAAGCCGTAGACCTTGTAGATGAAGCCTGAATCCGACCCTGCGGTCACCCTGCCACCGAGGTTCTTGAAGTCGTTGACGAAGGACATCCACTTCACATAGGCATGCCGCCAAGCGATCTCGTCGTCGGTCGTCCAATCTCCCATATAGGACCCGTGCTTTTCGGGCGACGGCTGAAAGAACTGCCAAAGGGTTGGTGAAGTGTACTTTTCGTGCCATTCGGAAGTTCGCACCCGGGCAGCGTCTCGGGACCCGATATAAATATTGAATGTCGGACTCAGCGTTGTCCCGAGTTCACATAGTTCCTCCAGAGTCTCCTGCCAGGCAGCATTTCCGCGCTCCGCTGTCTGTAACCAAAGCTGCGCTCCCTGACTGAACCGCTCGGGTTCACTGTTGTGATTGTAGGAGCTTGGAACGTGTTGGACGGTTCGATCGCGGAACATCGCTTCGGGAATCCCGTACCAGTGCTCGATGCTGCCCAGACCCCACCTCGCTGAGGTGAGGGCATTGACCTGAGCGGCGCGACGCTGGTCGTGATGGCAGGCAGAGCCGAGTCCCAGCCGAGATGCTTCGTTGACTGCGGATTCAAAGACGTTGGGGGAGGTGCCGAAGAACTTCACTCCCTTCGCGCCCCGAGCGGCCACCTCGCGCACCCAAGCCATCGATTCGTCGCCTGACGTCGGAGATGTGGGAGTCAACATTCCGGCAATTAACGCTGGATAGACGTGAATCTTAGGTGCAACGATCTCCTGAGCCGCAGCTCGGCGAGCTTCGTTGAGCGTCCAGTCCAGTCCGTTGAACGCACCGAGCTCCCGCACAGTTGTCACTCCGTGTGCGAGCCAGAGCCGGTAGACGTAGTCGGAACTGGGTGCCTGGTCGGGAGTGCCGATGTGCGCGTGGGAATCGATGAAGCCGGGAAGAAGGAAATGATCGCGGAGGTCGAGCTCTTCCGCTCTTTCGGCGCTTGGACGATCGCGCATCGAGTTCGTCCCGGTAGTTTCCCAGATACCTGTAATTCGTTCGCCCTCGACCACGACATCGGCTGGTCCGAATGGAGCCGCACCGGTGCCGTCGATCACCGTGACGTTACGCAATACGAGTTTGCGAAATGGACCACTTCCGGTGGAGCGATCTGAGGCAGAGGTCTGAGGCGTGCGGGCGATTGGCATAGTATGTGTCCTCTGGGCCGGTTGGTCGCAATCTGAGTTCGAAACGGCTGAGGTCGATTGACCTGCACTCGTCATGTCTACAGATCGAATCTATTCCGATTTCAGAAGAAGCGCATCACGTCTCACAGTTCGATTGCCACCAATTGACATTTCCGGATTGCCGTTCGTGGATTCGGCAGTCTCGCCGACGACCTTCCTGGCTGTTCCGCTTGAACTTTCCTGAGATCCACCACTATGGGCTCGAGCAAACCGCCGCAGATTCGGTGGGCCTGCTCGGTCGGGGCACGACGAGCGAATCGCATGAGGACATGCGCTGCAGGCGAGGCACCTGCGACACTGGAGTCCGGCACCGATACGCGAAAGGATGGATCCATGAGCGATGCGAAGAAGGCCACGAACCCGTCGATCGACACAGCTGAGGCGGAGCCGACGATGCGAGCGATCAGCCAGGACCACCTCGGCGGGCCCGAGGTCCTCCACGAGATCGAACTCCCGATACCCAAGCCGGTCCCCGGTCAGATCCTCGTCCGGGTGCGTGCGGCAGGAGTGAACCCCACCGATTGGAAGCATCGAGGCGGTGCCGGCTTCCTGCCTGCGCCACCCTTCGTCCTCGGGTGGGACGTGTGCGGTGTCGTCGAGAAGGTGGGGGTGGGCGTGACGCTGTTCAAGCCCGGCGACGAAGTCTATGGCATGCTCCCGTACCCCTTTGGAGTCGGCTCGCACGCGGAGTTCGTCGTCGGGCCCACTCGTGCCTTCGTCCCGAAGCCGACGACCATCGACGAGGTGCAGGCAGGCGCCCTCCCGCTCGTCTCGCTGACGGCCTGGCAGGCGCTCGTCGACACCGCCGAGGTGGGCGAGGGCGACCGCGTTCTCATCCATGCCGCGGCCGGCGGGGTCGGGCATGTGGCGGTGCAGATCGCCAAGGCCCGCGGTGCGTATGTCATCGGCACGGCCAGCGCGCCCAAGCATGACTTCGTGCGCGACCTCGGTGCCGACGAGGTGGTCGACTACCGTGAGACCGACGTCGCCGAGGGTGTCAAGGACGTCGACGTCGTCCTCGACACCCTCGGGGGACAGAACCAGCTGGAGTCGCTGAAGTCGCTGCGCGACGGAGGCGTGCTGGTCTCGACCCTGCCGTTCCCCAAGCGCGGCCTCTTCGACGCCGCGACCGAGCGCGGCATCCGCGTCGAACTCATCCTCGTCGAGGCCGATCATGCGAGCATGCTCGCGATCTCCGATCTCGTCGAGTCGGGTCAGCTGCGGGCCACCATCGCGCAGACCTTCCCTCTCGCCGAGGCGGCCGAAGCACACCGGGTGGGCGAAGAGGGGCACACGACCGGCAAACTCGTGCTCACGATGGGGGAGTGACTCAGCCCAGCAGCTCGGCCAGGGTGCAGGCCTCCTCGGCGCAGGCCTCGCAACCGGCGAGGTGAACCTCCATGGGCTCGTCACGGAAGTCGGGCTCGGTCAGGCGACGTTCGACGAACTCGTCGAGGCGGTCGAAGCAGTCGTCGCACGACAGGTAGGGGCTCGTGTCGAGGAGCATCCCCAGCACCGTGTCGCGTGAGAGCTCGGCTCGTTTCGGGATGCCGGTCATGACGATCTCCTGCCTGTGGGCGGCTCGAGGTGTCCCGACGCCTGCAGTGCCGCGCGCAGCCGAACGCGGGCATCGTGGACCGTCTTGTACAGCGTGTTGCGCGTGGTGCCCAGTCGTTCGGCGAGGACGTCGATGGGCACCTGGTCGACGAGCAGGGCGAGCATGATCTGGCGCTGACGCGCGGTGAGGGCCGATGTCATCGCCTCCCGCGCCGCTCGGACCAGATCGCCGCCTTCGGCGACCTCGCTGGGGCCGGGATGGTGGTCGACGACCGGAAGATCGTCGAACAGCAGGACCTCGCGGTGTCGCCACGCCTGCCGGCGCACGGCGACGCCCGCGTGGAGAACCCCGAACTTGTACACCCAGGTGCTGAAGCGGCTGCGGCCCTCGAACGAGTCGAGTTTGCGCATCACAGCGAGCAGGGCGTCGTCGGCCGCCTGCTGGGCGAGGTCCTCGAGATCCGCCGCACCAGCTCCCGGCAGCTGGTGCCGCAACCGCCAGACCTGGGTGCGGGTCGCGCGCAACAGCAGGTCGAGCAGGGTCCGCTGCGCCGCGGTGCCCGCGGGATCGGGCTCACCGAGACGGCGGTACCAATCGTCGTCACTGACGACACCGCTGAGGTCGGTCGACATGCTGTCCACGATCGTCATTGTCTCACCGTCCGGTGCCGGCGTGGAGGTGTCATGGTCCATTGGTGTCGTCGAACAGTACGCGTCTTACCTCCGTCGCGTGTCGCAGGTGCGCAGGTCACGGATCGGCCACGGTCCGCCGGTGCGGGTAAGACTTCCGCGGTCGCCGACACAGAGGAGTCAAGGAATGCCAGCGGGTGTTCTCCGTCCACTCCGAAGGGAAGCCGTCATGCTCAACACAACCCCGTCCGCGGTGTCGGCAGGAACGGACGTCGGCGCTCAGCGCGCCTACCTCCTCCTCCGCACGGTCTTCACGGTCGCCCCGATCGTGTTCGGTCTCGACAAGTTCGTCAACCTCCTCGTCGACTGGCCGATCTATCTGGCACCGTGGATCGATGCGATCCTGCCGGGCACCGCGCAGCAGGCGATGTACGCCGTCGGTGTCGTCGAGGTCATCGCCGGCATCGTCGTCGCCATCGCCCCGAGGTTCGGTTCGCTGCTCGTCGCGGCCTGGCTGCTCGGGATCATCGTCAACCTCGTGTCGACCGGTGACTTCCTCGACATCGCCCTGCGCGATTTCGGGCTGTTCGTCGGTGCGCTCGCGCTCGCGGCACTGGCCTGGGGCCGCTCGCGGCGCGCAGACTGAATTCTGCGGGATTCTGTCCCAGTGCGGATGCCGGTCACCCGATGGGGGCCGGCATCTCCTTGACTTCGTAATGCAGTGAGATCGTCTCGCCGGTCACGGGGTCCGAGATCGTGACCTTCCACGCCGGGAGGAACTGGTCGACTCCGGGGATCATCGGCACGGTGCCCGAAATCAGCATCGTGCCGGGGCCGTCAAGCCCGCGCTCTCCCAGATCGTCAAGCCAGTACCGGGGAGGGAGGAGATCCGCGAACGAGCCGTCCTGAATCAGGGTCTCGGTCCCTTCGTCATCAATGACCCAGGCGCGAATGGAAATCTCGTCGATGTGGTCGACGATGTCGTCGTAGCGCCACGCGTGGCCGGCCACGACGTCCGGCGAGGCGTTCTTGGACCATGCGACGCCGTGGACTTCGAGTTCGCGATCCGTGTGGTCGCAGGCTGCGGTGATGTACACGCCGTCGTCGGCGATGATCATCGCCCACTCGGCTTCGCCCGAGGTCCGCGAGTGCTGGACGTCGATCGTTGAAACCTGCTGAGCGAGATAGGGCGATACCGGATACAAGGCCGGGATCGCGCTGGGACCTTCAACGCCGAGTTCGGCGAGTTCGTCGATGTGCGCCTGAACGGATGCCTGATTGCGGCCCGCGTACCCCGCGTTGAGCAGCCGGGTGATGTCGATGGTCTTGGACGAGCCGTCGGGAAGTTGGAATGTGAGCACTGGGCCGACCCTTCTGCTGTTGGAGAAACTGCGATGTGAGCTGTTGCATCTCACTGTATACAATTAATATACAATATCGAGCAGGTCAGTGCTCACACATCCGCCGCTGGGGCGGAGCGCACAGTAATAGATATGGAGGCTCGACATGGAAGTCGACACCAAGGACCGACCGCCGGTGGGCAGACGAGAACTCGCCAAGGCATTCGCCGCGAGTCTGAGCGGCACCACCCTCGAGTGGTACGATTTCGCGATCTACTCTGCGGCCGCGGCGATCGTGTTCCCGACATTGTTCTTCCCGGCCGGAGACTCGATGACCGGCGTCCTGCTCGCCTTCTCGACCTACGCTGTCGGTTACATCTCCCGCCCGGTCGGCGGAGTGGTCTTCGGTCGTCTCGGCGACAAGGTCGGGCGCAAGAAGGTGCTGGTCTGGACCCTCGTCCTGATCGGTGTCACGACCTTCCTCATCGGCGTGCTCCCGACCTATCAGTCCATCTCGATCGCAGCTCCGACCATCCTCGTGCTCCTGCGCTTCGCTCAGGGCGTCGGCGTCGGCGGCGAGTGGGGAGGCGCAGTCCTCCTCTCGAGCGAATACGGAAACCCTCACTATCGGGGCTTCTGGTCCTCGGCCGCCCAGGTCGGACCGCCGGCCGGCAACCTCCTTGCCAACGGCGCCTTTGCGGCCCTGACGCTGATGATGTCAGAAGAGGCCTTCTTCGCCTTCGGGTGGAGGATCGCGTTCCTCGTCTCCGCCCTGCTCGTCATCTTCGGCCTCTGGATCCGGCTCAAGCTCGAGGACACGCCGGTATTCAAGGCCGTCGAGCAGTCCGGCGAACAGCCCAAGGAGCCGATCAAGGAGCTGCTTCGCACCGAACCCAAACAGTTGGCGTCAGGGATCATGGCGCGAGTCGGACCCGATGTCACATATGCGCTCTTCGTCGTCTTCACCCTCGCCTATGGCACGCTGGTCCTCGACATGGACCGGACGGTCGTCCTCGGTGCTGTCATGCTCGGATCGGCGTTCCAGATCGTCTGCATCCCGCTGGCCGGCTACATCTCGGACCTCGTCAATCGTCGCCTCGTTTACGCCATGGCCGCGATCGGAGCCGCGCTCTGGGCCTGGCTCTTCTTCTCCCAGGTCGACACCGACCCGGTTCTGTGGATGTACATCGGCATTCCCGTCGGTCTCCTCTTCCACTCGTTCATGTACGGGCCGCAGGCGGCGTTCGTCGTCGAGCAGTTCCACCCGCGGCTGCGCTACACGGGCTCGTCCCTGGCCTACACCATCGCCGGGGTCGTCGGAGGTGCCGTGGCTCCCGCGATGTTCACGCTCCTGCTCGATTCCACCGGAACCTGGATCTGGGTCGTCGTCTATCTCGCGGGTGCTTGCACGGTCACCCTCATCGGATTGGCCATCGGCCGGAACAACAATGTCCAGGAGGACCTCGACTACCTCGAGGTGCTCGCCTCGCACAAGCGGGATTGAGGTCGCTCAGTCGTCGACGCCGCGCAGCAGCAGAGCCTGGGTGTTGGCGATATGAGCGCTGATCGCGGCGATCGCATCCTCGATGCTCCGGGCCTCCAGTGCGTCGAGGATGCGTGCGTGCTCGACGAGGACCTCGTCCGGGCGGCTGGTGCTCGTCCAGGTGGCGGAGATGCCGAAGCGGACGTGCTTGACGCGCAGCCGCATGTAGATGTCGGTCATCACCGAGTTCCTGGCGGCGGCGACCATCGCCGCGTGGAACATCTGATCGATGGCGATGAACTCCGGAATGTTGTCCTCGGAGACCGTCAGGGCGTCCTGCTCGTGGAGCAGGCGGCGCATCTCCTCGACCGGCACCTCGCCGTTGGAGAGGATCTTGCGCGCCGCCTCGATCTCGATGAGCTGCCGGACCTCCAGAGTGTCGCGGATCTCCCGCCCGCTGCTCGGCGGAACATAGGCGCCGCGGTGGGCGATGAGCTCGACGAATCCCTCCGCGTCGAGCATGATGAGGGCCTCCCGGATCGGAGTCCTCGACAGGCCGATGACGTCGACGAGATTGGCCTCGGTGAGGAAAGTTCCCTGCACGGCGGGATCGGTGAGGACAAGATCTCGGATCTTCTCGTAGGCCGCTTGGCGTGCCGCTGGTCCGGTGGATGTCCGCATGAGGTCCACTCTAGCCGCTGTCGCCTGACGACGCCGCGCACATGTGCGCGGCGTCCTCGCCCCAATCACAACGAAAGGCAGAAGTATGCGTATTGCAATCGCACAGATGAACTCGACCCCTGATGCCGCAGAGAACCTGCGACAGGTCGAGGCGATGACGAAGGAAGCTGCGCGGGAAGGCGCGTCACTCGTGATCTTCCCCGAGGCGACACATGTTCCCTTCGGGACCGATCTGCGAAGGGCTGCCGAGGAACTCGATGGTCCCTGGGCGACCGCACTGACCGAGATCGCACTCGGCTCCTCGGTGACTGTCGTTGCGGGGATGTTCCGACCGGGACACGGGACGAAGGTCGTCAACACTCTCATCGCCACGGGCCTTGATCCGAACGGCGACCGCGTCTTCGCTCACTATGACAAGATCCACCTCTACGATGCCTTCGGCCACCGGGAATCGAGTGATGTGACAGCGGGCGAAGAGGTCCGCACGTTCGGCTTCGGGACTCTGCGTGTCGGACTGGCCGTCTGCTATGACATCCGGTTCCCTGCGCTGTTCACTACGCAGGCTCGTGCCGGTGCCGATCTCATCGTCGTCTCCGCCTCATGGGGCAGCGGGCCGGGAAAGGCGGAGCAGTGGAAGCTGCTGGGGCGCGCCCGTGCTCTCGACTCGACGACGTATATCGCCGCGTGCGGACAGGCAGACCCGGAGACGACTGGAGTACCTGCCGTGGCTGGCAGTCCAACCGGCATCGGCCACTCGTTCATCGCCGGCCCTGATGGCTCGGTGCTCAACGAGTGCGGTACCGGCACCGAGCTGGCCTATGCCACCATCGACCCCGATCTGCTGTCGAGGACGCGCTCAAAGCTGCCGGTCCTCGACAACTCGCGACTCGAAGGTGAGACCCGAGTCTCCGTGTAGGGGCCGACTGCCCGCGCACGCCCGATCCCGCACGGACTCGGCGACGCGTCCGGGGAGCCGGATCTCACCCCTGACCGCTCAGCCAAGCCCCCGGGGTCCCGACTCGTCGATCCACACCCATCCGGCCGGCATCGGCGCCCACGCGGCAACGTCCCGGCCGGACTTCGAGGAATCGGCGAGGACGACGACGGTCCGCGCCCGCCCGGCGACGAGCTCCTTCGTCCTGGCTTCCTCCGGAGTGGGCTCACCGAGCCCCCACCGGGGGTCGACGGCGTCGGCGCCGAGGAAGGCGAGGTCGACGCGGATCCGGCCGAGAGCATGGTCGCTGAACGCCCCCGTCGTGCCATGGGTCATCGTCGAGACCCGACCCCCGACCATGACGACCTCGGGACCGTCCGGGTGGGCCAGGGCGAGAGCGATCTCGAGTCCTCTCGTATGGACGGTGAGATCCCGCCTCGACCGGATCCTTTCGGCGAGGCGCAGGGTGGTCGAGCCGGCGTCGAGGAACACCGTGCGCACCCCGGGATCGTCGAGGTAGGTCAGGGCCGCGGTCGCGATGGCGTCCTTCGCCTCGGCGTTGTGCTCCATCCGCTCCCCGAGCGGGGACTCGACGTAGCGGGTCGCCGCGGCACCGCCGATCGTGCGGATGACCTCTCCGGTCTCCGACATCTCGCGCAGGTCCCGGCGGATCGTCGACTCGGAGGTGCCCATCTCGGCGGCCAGGCGCGCGATGCTCCACGTTCCGGTCTTGAGCAGCGCGGCGATGGTCTCACGCCGCTTCTGCGTACCGCTGCGAACCGCCATCACGCCACCACCCCTGTCGCCTCCAGCCGTCCCGTCCGATCGCGCCCACCGGCAGAGCCGCCTACTGCGGCAGGTACTCCGCCCGGATCCCGTCGACGTATGGCGCGTAGCCGATCGCGGCCGCATAGGCCGAGCGCATGGTGCCGGCATCGGCGATGCCGCGGCCGGCAATGTCGAAGGCGGTGCCGTGGTCGACGGAGGTGCGCAGGATCGGCAGTCCGACCGTGACCGAGATCGTGCCGTCGAAGTCATAGGTCTTCGAGGCGATGTGTCCCTGGTCGTGGTACTGCGAGAGGATGCCGTCGTAGCGGCCGATGAGCCCGTGGTGGAAGACCGAGTCGGCGGGGATCGGACCGGCGACCTCGAGCCCCGACTCGGCGTTGACGCGTTCGACGGCCGGCCGGAGGATCTCGATCTCCTCGTCGCCGAAGGCCCCGTTCTCCCCGCCGTGCGGGTTGAGTGCGGCGACCGCGAGGCGGGGGGAGTCGACACCGTAGAGCTGCAGGGCGCGGTGGGCGCGGAGGATCGAGTCGACCTGGGTGTCGACGGTGAGCGCGTCGAGGGCCTTCCGCAGCGACATGTGGCGGGTGGCGAAGAAGATCTGGAGCTTGTGATCGGGCACCTTCGTGTCCTCGACGACGAACATCGTGTCCTGCTTCGTCACGCCCGTGAGCTCACCGAGCATCTCCGTGTGCCCGAGGTGCTTCGACCCGGACTTCCACACGGCCTCCTTGTTGATGGGTCCGGTGACGATCCCGGCGATCTCCTGGTCCATCGCCGCCTTCGTCGCGACCTCGATCGCCGTGACCGAGGCCTGGCCCGCGCGGGCGTCGACGACGCCCCACTCGGGCAGGTCGTCGCCGAGCACGCCGATGTCGAAGACGTCGATGACGCCGGCACCGACCGACGGCGTCGACCAGTCGGTGATCGTCCGCAGTTCGACGTCGAGGCCGAGCACCTCGACCGCGCGTCGCATGACGGCGAGATCGGCGACGGCCACGCCGTGCTGATCGTCCCGGCCGGCGAATTCGCTGAGCACCTGGGCGGTGATCTCCGGGCCGATTCCGACGGGGTCGCCCACGGTGACGGCGAGTACGGGAGCGGTCATGTCAGTCTCCTAAACGTTGGGTTCCAATGATTATGCCTGTGCGGAAGAGCAGATCGGCCGGCGCTCGACACGACGGTGTCGGGCGTTTCAGGTCTCACCGGCGGCCCTGCCTGCCGCCGTTCGCTGTCGTGCGGACTGGCTCAGGTAGTCCAGGCACAGCGCCGCCGTCGCCGAGTCGCCGATGAGCCCGCCCTTCGTCACGATCGGCACCCCGGAGTGGGCACCGCCGATGAGTCGTCCACCCACGGCGAGCGGGATGATCTGAGTGTCGAGCTCCATCCCCAGGGCGTCGAGCTCGCCGAGCACGGCGGCGGTGATGTCACCGCCGGTCGTGTAGAGGCCGGAGACCGCTCGTCGGTCCATCACCTCGGCGGCGATCCGGGCAAGCCGCCGGGGGAGGAGCTCGGACTGCTCGGGCGTGAGATCGCCGATGTCGGAGGCGTCGATGACGGTGGCGACGATGATCGCCCGCGCTGAGGCGACGGCCATCACCTTCTCGACCGTTGCGTCGACCGCGGGCAGGCCCTCGTCGTCGAGGACCGCGCGCAGCACTGTGATCGTGGGATCCTCTCCGAGTTCGGCCAGCTGGGCTCGGGTCACCTCGGTGGCCGATCCGGAGATCCCGAGGATCACCTCGTCGGTGCGGGCCGGGAGCAGGGCTCGGGCCAGGGACAGGCTGCCCGGTCCCGGATCGATGGCCAGCCACTCGAGCGACTCACCGTGCCGCAGGTTGGCAGCCAGGCGGGCGCTGTCGCCGGGGGCGTCGGCGGGAGTCGACGCGATCTCCCGGGTGAGGTCGGCTGCCACCCGGCCGATGAGGTCGACGTGCTCCGTGGTCAGTGCGTCGCAGACGATGACGTCGACGCCGGATCCGACCGCCCTGAGCATCGCGGCACGCAGCGCCGGGCGACCGTCGAGGACGGTCTCGAGCTCGATGCCCGCGGTGGTGAGCTCGGTGCCGGTCGCGAGGATGTCGGCGACGACCGAGGTCTCCATGGGGGAGCGGACGTCGTGGCGCAGCTCGGTGTCCTCGAGCAGCCGCCCGTCGAGCAGCTGGCGACCGCCGACGGTGGTCCGTCCGGCGGTGGGGAATGCCGGGACGCACAGGCCGATGACCTTCACCCCGTCACCGGCCTGTGCCTGCCGGGAGGCCAGTGCCGCCTCGGCGGTGACTCCGACGTTTCCGCGCAGGGTCGTGTCGATCCGGCAGGTGGCGAGGTCGACGGGGCCGGCGGCCGCGACGATCGCCGAGGTGATATCCGCAGCGGTCTCGGCCGGCAGGTGCCGGGACTCGGCGTTGACGACGACCGCGTCGTAGTCGTCGAGGACGTCGCCGAGGCCGGGCGACTCGGCACCTCCGGTGCCGGTCAGGGTCATGGTCCGCAGTCCCGCCTCGGCGAAGAGCGCTCCGCACGAGTTCCCGCCGGTGAGGTCGTCGGCGATGATGAGGATCCGCGGGGACCGCGCCTCATCCGGTGGCGTGTCGGCGGGGGCGCCCGACGGCTTCGGGGACGACGACATCAGACGACCAGGTCGAGGATGAACAGCAGCGGCAGGGATCCGGCCCAGACCGCGGTCGTGATCCCGGACCACCCGCGGATGGCGGCGGTGCCGTCGAGGCCGGTGAAGCGGGTGACGACCCAGAAGTACGAGTCGTTGAAGTAGGAGAAGACCATCGACCCCGCCGTGCACGCCATCACCGCGACCAGGGGGCTCAGCCCCAAGGGGGCGATGAGCGGGGCGGTGACGGAGGCGGCGGTGATCATCGCGACGGTGCCCGAGCCCTGGGCCAGACGCACCAGCGAGGCGATGATGAAGGGGACGAGGAGTGCGGGCAGGCTGATCGAGGCGATCGCCTCGGCGAGGGCGTCGCCGACCCCCGATTCCCGCAGCACCATGCCGAAGGCGCCGCCGGCACCGGTGATGAGGAGGATGAGACCCGCCGAGGAGGCCGCGTCGGCCAGCCAGCCCTGCACGGTCGACCGCGGGGTGACCCGCGGCAGGAGGACGTAGACGGCGAGGATGAGGCCGATAATGAGCGCGATGACGGGGTTGCCGATGAACGCGATCGGAGCGACCCAGGCCGAGGCCTCGTAGGCGTCGCCGGAGAGCTGTCCCTGGGCGTTCTTGTCGATCGCGGTGCACACGGTGTTGGCGACGATGAGCAGGAGCGGAACGATGAGGGGCAGGAATCCGAGGAACGCCCCCGGCTTCGTCCCCGAGGCGATCCCGGAGGTCACGTCGCCGGATCCGCCTGCATCACCGGAGCCCGCCGAGGTGCTCGGCGCCTCGCCGGTGAGGGTGTCGACTCCGCCGGCGTGGGTGGTGGAGACCGATCCCGTCGAGGCGGCGACGGTGCCGTAGACCTGCTCGCGGACCTGGATGTTGAGCAGGGGTTCGAGCTTCGGGCCGATCCAGCGGGCGTAGATGACGACGACCGGCAGGAGCAGGATGGAGAAGACGAGCCCGGTGAGGATGACCGCTCCGATGTCGGCACCGAGGATGCCGGTGGCGGCCAACGGGCCGGGGGTCGGCGGGACCATGTGGTGGGTCAGCGTCATCCCGCAGCCGAGGGCGAGGGCGAGGGTGACGTAGCCGCCGCGCTTCACCCGGGCGATCGACCGGGCCAGGGGATTCATGATGACGTAGCCGGAGTCGCAGAAGACCGGGATCGACACGAGCGAGCCGACCGTGCCCATCGCCCAGGGCTCACGACCCTTGCCGAAGGCCCGGAGGAACGCCTGGGCGAGCGAATCGGCGGCACCCGAGACCTCGAGGATCTTGCCGATCCCGACGCCGAGGCCGATGACGATGCCGATGCTCGCGAGTGTGTCGCCGAATCCGGTGGTGATCGAGTCGACGAGGGCGAGCAGGTCCTGGCCGGCGACGACGCCGGTGACCACGGCTGCGACGAGCAGCGCGATGAAGGCGTCGAGGCGGGTGGCCAGGACGGTGACGACGATCGTCGCGATTCCGGCGACGAGCGCGAGTATGAGTTGCAGATCCATGAATTCCTCCACGGTGAGGCGGCCAGCTGAACAGAAGTTGAGCAGTATGAGCAAGTATGTGTCATAGATGCTCAGATTTGCAAAGTTCTGCCGAGGCCGGTGCGCTCTGCGCCAGTCGTCCTCAGTGGTCGAGCGCCAACTCCAGACGGGCGTAGGACCCGCCGTCGCCGAAGTCCTCGAGCACGAGGGACCCGCCGTGCTGTTCGGCGACGGCCCTGGTCAGAGCGAGGTTCCCCGAGCGGGATGTCGCCTCGGGCTCGTCATCGGCGTCGGCCGGCTGCGGAGGCGCTGACGCTGCGGAGGAATCGGCGTCGGCGGGCCGGGTGGCCCCGACCTCGATGGCGAGCATCCGATCGGCCCCGGCCCCGGCGTCGGAGATCCTCAGTCCGACACGCGAGCCCCTACCGCCCCGGCCCACGGTGTCGACGATGAGCGTGCTCAGCGCCTGCTGCACCGGGAGGTAGTCGACGGGCACGTGCGACACCGAGGTGGCGAACGCGATGTCGAGGTCGGCGGACTGATCGGCGAGTTCGGAGTGGACCCGGCTGACGACTTCGTAGACGAAGGGGCGCAGGGGTGCGCGCTCGAGCGGAGCAGCGCGACCGGCGGGCGCGACACCGACGGCTGCGGTGCCGACGGCCGCGGCGGGGGAGTCGGGGAGCGGGGAGCCCGCGGCTCCGCGGCCAGGGGATTCGAGGGCGATCCCGGCGGTGGAGGCGGTGGGCGGGATCGCCTCGGCGAGGACGCCCATGAACCGGTTGAACTCCCGGTTCACCTCACCGAACTCGTCGTGGCGGTCCTCGTTGAGACGGACCGAGCGGTCGCCTCGGCGGGCGTGGGCGAGTCCACGGCGGACGTCCCGCAGCGGGGTGAAGACGTCGCTGACGAGATAGGCCCCGAGCAGCAGGGCGATGCAGAACGCACTGATCGCGGTGATGATGAGCATCACCTCGGCGGTGTGCCGGGTCCGGGCGGTGTCGGAGTGGATCGCCTCACGACGGTCCGCGTCGGTGACCTCCGCGTTCGCCGTCACGGACTGGAACGACTCCGCGCTCGCCTCCTCGATCTGCTCGTCGAAGAGCCGCTCCGCCTCGGCGAAGTCACCGGCCTCGATGCGGTCGAACGCGCGGTGGCAGTCGGCGACGAGCGTGTCGAAGGCCTTCTGCACGGTCTCCACCTCCTGCCGCTCCTCCGCGGTGTCGACGAGTTCGGTCCAGGTCCGCAGGGCGTCGGACGCCGGTGCGATCGTCTCCTCGAAGTCCTGCCGGGCATCGGGGTCGTTGCCGGTCAGGCCCTCGGGCACCTCGAGCACCGCCTGGAAGGTCAGGGCCCGGACGCTCTGCAGCTTGAGGCTGCGTTCATAGTGACGCTGGAGGTCGTTCTCGGTCGTCTTCCAGTTGATGACGGCCCAGGTGGTGATCCCGGCAGCGAGGAAGGTCATGGCGACGAGAGAGCCGAAGAGGACGAAGAGCTTGCGGCGGAGGGTCATGTCTGCTCCTGGGGTCGAGGGGTCACAGGGCGAGGCCGGTCCACTGCCAGAAGCCGAAGTAGAAGACGACCATGAGGACGGCGTGGACGACCATGAGGACCGCGCTCAGGCGCATGAGGTCGCTGGGGGTGAATGTCTCCACATCGGTCTCCTGGAAGACGAGGATCGCCTTCGAGCTCACCGGCAGGGTGAGGCAGAAGTCCATGCCGACGGTGGCGATGAACAGCACCGCGACGACGTTGAGGTCCATGCTCGCCGCGAGGTAGAGGAAGGGAGGCACCAGGGCGATCGCGCGCACGGTGTGCGAGGTCAGATAGAGGTGCGAGGTGAGGGTGAGCAGGGCGATGAAGAGGACGACGACGAGCGGGGGACTCGAGGCGCTGAGACCGCCGAGGGAGAAGAGGCTGTCGATGATCCACTGCCCTGCCCCGGATTCGATGAGTGCTCCGCCCAGGGTGAGCGCGGCGCCGACGAAGACGACGAGGTTCCACGACACCGAGGCGAGCCCGCGCTTCCAGGAGATCACCCCGACCCGGGGCATCGTGAGGACGAGGGCGCCGACGAGGGTCACGGTGGCGACCTCGACGCCGTGCAGCGGTTCGCTCAGCCAGAGGACGACCATGGCGAGGAGCACGGCCGCGGTGGCCTTCTCCCCGCGCCCGAGCGGCCCCTGCCCCCGGGCGCCGGTCGAGCTCGACCGCGCGGAGTGGGCGGTCGGGCGCAGGGGTCGAGCACGCAGCTCGGCGTCGAGGAACATGCGGGTGACGACCCAGCAGGAGGCGATCGCGGCCGCGAGTCCGAAGGGGACGCCCCAGAGGGCCCAGTGGGCGAAGGTGATGGTCTCACCGGTGAGCTGGTGGAGGAGGTCGACGGCGATGAGGTGCGAGGCGGCACCGATGATCGTCGAGATCGTCGTGACGAGGATGATCGTCGGCATGAGCAGTGCGAGCGCTCGGGTGATGCGCCGATCATCGAAGAGGTCGGCCAGGGTGCGGAAGAGGGGCAGGACGACGGCTGCGCGTCCGGAGGTCGACGGGATGAAGACGGACAAGGGCAGCAGGACGACGGTGACCAGCCAGAAGGTCTCCTCCACGGTGCGGGGTCGGCGCAGCGCCACGGCGGTGAGGCGTCCGGCCAGTCCGGAAGCCCGCAGCGCGCCGCCGAGGATGAAGGCGCCGATCATCAGCCAGATGACGTCGGAGGCGAGGGAGTCGAAGAGCTGCTCCTGGCTCGCACCCCCGAGGAGGACGACGAGGACGACGACGGCGATCGCCACGTACGCGGCGTTGATCGAGGTCAGCGACCACAGGATCGTCGCCAGGGCGAATCCGAACAAGGACACCCGAGCCGCGGTGGGAAGGGATTCGGGGAGCATGACCGCGACTCCGGCCGCCGCTGTCAGGGTCAGCGGGAAGATGGCGGAGACCACCCAGCGGAAACGGCGGGACGCTCCGATCGTCGCTGGTGAGGGCGCGGCCGACTCGGCCCGCAGGGCGTCGATGCGCGACCAGAGCTCGGTCATGTCCGGACTGCTCACACGCGCTCCGGCAGTCTGGACGCCGAGGCGGTGTGGACCGGCAGGGTGGGGGCGGGCAGTCGCGCGGCGTGCGGATGCTGCGACCCGATCGAGCAGCCGACCATGATCAGGCGCATCGCCTGTTCGGCCGCCGCGGCGAGGAGTTCGCTGCCGGCCGAGATCGCCTCCTCCAACGGCATCGGCACGGAGAGGATGGAGGAGAAGGCGTCGATGCCGACGGTGTGGACGTCGCGGGCGCCGCCGCCGATGCTTCCGGCCAGGGCGAAGACCGGCTTGCCGTGGAGCTTGGCGCGGCGGGCCACCTCGGCGGGGATCTTCCCCTTCGGGGTCTGGAAGTCGACGGCGCCCTCGGCGGTGATGACGAGGTCGGCCGAGGCGATGAGGCCGTCGAGGTCGACGTGGCTGAGCATGACCTCGAAGCGCGGCAGCAGGGTGGCGCCGATCCCGCCGGCCAGTCCCGCGCCGAGGCCGCCGGAGGCACCGGTGCCGATGCCGTGGGCGTAATCGTAGGTCTCGTCCCGCACTCCGGTGCGTTCGAGGATCCGGGCCCAGTTCTCGAGTCCGCGGGCGAGACGATCGACCTGCTCTGGACTCGCTCCCTTCTGCGGACCGAAGACCCGCGCCACCCCCTTGTCGCCGAGGAGGACGTTGTAGGGATTGCAGGCGACGAAGACGTCAACGTCGCCGAGGCGGGGATCGAGTCCGGACAGGTCGAGGGTGCGGACGTCGGCGAGGGCATTGCCCCCGCGGCCGACTTCCGCCCCGCGTGCGTCGAGGGCGCGGGCGCCGAGGGCCTGCAGGGCCCCGAGACCCCCGTCGCAGGTGCCGGAGTCGCCGCAGCCGACGAGGATGCGCCGAGCGCCGGCATCGAGGGCCGCGAGGATGAGCTCGCCGACCCCGAAGGTCGTCGTCGCTCCGGGGTCCCGGAGGTCGCGGGGGACGAGGGTGAGACCGGCGGCCGCTGCCATCTCGACGACGGCGGTTCCTTCACCGGCTCCGCCGAGGAGGGCGAAGTGACTGGGCACGAGCGAGCCGACGGGCCCGGTGACGAAGGTGTCGACGATGCGTCCGCCGGTGGCTTGGGCCAGGGCGGCGGCCGAACCCTCGCCGCCGTCGACGAGGGGGACGGTGTCGATGTGGGCGGCCGGCAGGGCGCAGCGGATTCCCTCGGCGATCGCGCTGGCGACTTCGACGGTGTCGAGGCTCTCCTTGAAGCCGCTGGGAGCGATGAGTATTCGGTGCGGGACGAGCATCGTCATTGGTGTCCTCTTCCGGTTCGATGGGTGGGGGATCCGATCGGGTCCGACCCTCACAGGTGTTCGAATATGAGCTTCGCACAGTCGACCCACCCTTGGCCTTTCTTAAGGACTTTCTCATGTGAACAACAGGTGAACGAGGGCATGATGTTCGAATAGCCGTGTCGGTGCCGGACGCTCCGCGGCGCGTCGGAGACCGTGCCTGCCGTGGCGGAGTCCGGCGGGTGGCTGGGCTCGGTGGCACGGCGCCGAGCGCACGGAGGATTCGGATGCCGGAACGATCGGCACACGGAGCGCGGATCGCGCAGTATTGTGCGTGAGAAGCCTGCCGTCCCGAGGAATGGAGATGACGATGCCGTCTGCCGCCGAAATGAAGAATCGCACGAGCGCGAAGGTCGATTCCCTGCGCGAACTGCTGCTCACCCTCAGTCACACCATTCACGCGAACCCTGAGCTGTCGTGGGAGGAGTTCGAATCCGCGAAGCTCATCGCCGAGACCCTGAATGCGGCCGGCTTCGACACCGAGGTGGGTGCCTACGGGGTCGAGACGGCGGTCGAGGCGGTGACCGGCAGCGGAGACCTCGTCGTCGCGATCTGCTCGGAGTACGACGCACTGCCCGGGATCGGTCACGGATGCGGCCACAACGTCATCGCCTCCGCCGGCGTCGGCGCCGCGCTCGCGCTCGCCGAGGTGGCCGATGAGCTGGGCATCACCGTCAAACTGCTCGGCACCCCCGCCGAGGAGCACGGCGGCGGCAAGGTGGCGATGCTCGAAGCCGGCGCCTGGGAGGACGCGGACATCTCCCTGATGATCCACGGGATGACCGAGACTCCGGGGATGACGGCCGACAGTCACGGTGCCCGCTCGATGAATGCGACCGCGGTCGACCGATTCAAGGTCGACTTCACCGGGAAGACCGCGCACGCGGCCGGGATGCCGGAGCAGGGGATCAACGCGAGCAACGCCGCAGTGCTGGCGCTCAATGCCATTGCCATGCTACGTCAGCATCTGCCCAAGGAGGTCAACCTCAACGCCTTCATCTCCGAGGGTGGGCAGGCGACGAACATCATCCCCGAGCACACGACGGTCCAGGTCGAGGTCCGGGCCTTCGACCTCGACATCTGGCAGGAGACCAAGCAGCGGGTCCTCAAGTGCTTCGAAGGGGCGGCGATCGCCACCGGATGCCAGTGGGACTGGGAATCGACGGAGTACGCCTACGCACCGATCAACCACGACGAGACGCTTGCAGATCTATGGGACGCGAACCTCGCCCTGACCGGCCGCGGGGTCGACACCTCACGCGGGCTCGGCGGAGGGTCGACCGACATGGGCAACGTGTCGCAGGTGGTGCCGTCGATCCATCCCCTGATGACATTCGTCGGGCAGAAGGCTCCGGCCCACAACCCTGCGTTCACGGCCGCGGCGATCACCCCGGCCGCCGACGCCGCTCTGCTCGACGGGGCGAAGACCATGGCCGCCACCGTCATCGACGTCGCCTCAACCCCTGAGCTGCGCGCAAAGTACCAGGAACTCAAGGCCGCCCGCCCGGAGGGGGCGACGCGGGTCGAGTTCCGTGCCTGAGCCGTCTCCTTCCGCGGGAGGAGACCCACCTCCCACTGAGGCGACTTTCGCCGTCGAGGCCGCACCGGTAGTCCGGTGCGGCCTCGTTGCGTCTGGCCCGGCTGACTGCATGCCTAATTCCTCCGCGCTCGGTTCCGGGCCTGACGGAAAAGTTTCTCAAGTCTCTGTTCAAGCGGGGGAAGCTTTGCTAATCTCGAAATTGCGTCAATAGGAACTAGACTTTCGTCAAACAGTAATTGACGATGAATGAAGGGCAGTGCAGAGTGGCACACGATGGATTCCCCGCTTTCAGTGATCCCCATATCGTCATGGATCCCCGCAACCTCGGGGCGATGCAGCCGAACCGGCTCTCGGCCTCACGGAGCTTCATGGCAAAGATGATCAGGGAGAAGTGGCGTATCGAGAGAGAGATCTTCGACGTCGACGGCCGAGGCAACGGGGAGGCTCGCTACTCGATCACGACTCCAGAAGGTGCTCTGACCTTCATCGCGTTCATGCAGGAGCCCTCACACGAGAACCGCACAGGTCGGATCATCGGCACCAGCTGGGACATGACCGGCGCCCTCCTCGACGGGGTGGCCACCACTGACCAGGTGCGTGCCACGCGGGAGGAGATTCCCCGGCTCTACGAAGGCCGAGCGACCGGCAACACATTGGTATGGTTCCGCTCGAACCAGAGTCTGCGTGTCTTCAGCGCCGTTCGAGCCGCCTTGGCTCAGGGCGAACAGCCGGACACGAAGGACCTTCGAACCGTCGGCTATATCATGCGCAACACCGGTCTCGACGGCAACGGGACATTCGGCACGATTCCGTTTGCCGCGATCCGGTCGGGCCATCCGCTCAAGGCCTCCTATCACGCGCAGATGCTCTCCGCCTACCTCATGCGAGAGCTCTCCGTCGACCTCGTCGAGGAACTCGCGCGACTCGATGCGCCGGAGACCGCCGTCCGCCTCGACCCGTCGATCAAACGGCTCATCGGCGTCGGCAATGGTTCGGCGCTGGGCCTGGCGATGCTCTTCTACAACCGGCCGGTCCTCGTCCACTCGTACATCTCCGCGTACCTCACGGTCATCGATCACGTGCTCACAAGCGACGACATCGGCACTGCCGACGACCTCGCCAGTCTCGAGAGCCACCTCGATCGCACCATCCGCTACCGGTCGTTCCTCACGACGTCCTATCGATTCTTCACCAGCAATATGGAGATCGTCGCCGACCTGCGGAGGATCAGAGCGAAGATCCGAGCCGCCATCCGAGGTGAGGTCGTGCCCACGCCCGGACTGACGGTGCTCGGGACCATCCATCGGGAAGCGAGCGCTCAGGTGAGCAAGGAGGCGCTGCACTCGTTCAACACCCTGCTCATGGAACTGGTTCCCGACTACTGCAACCGGGTGGCAGAGGAGTGCCTGTCATTCGACGAACACCTCGATCTCGACCCGACCACGGACCTGAAGACCATTGAGGACATCATCCGCACCGACTACCGATGGGCGCTCGAACTTCCTCTCAACCACGAGGATTACCGGGACCGGGTCTGGTACCAGTCCCGCGCGGCGGAGGAACCCCGGTCGGGACCGCGCGAAGAGGTGCCCGAGGCGCACGAGCTCATCCAGAGCTATCCGGTGCAGGTGCGGGCGCTGCTGAGCGCGATCGAAGTCGCAGAGGCCGGCACCGGCATTGGTGAGCTGCTGGCAGAGAGGCCCGAACTCGAGTACATCGCGCGCCTGGTCCTCGCTCTGAAAGACAAGCCCTATGCCACGGCCCATGCCGACCCCCACGACATCGACTTCGTTCCGGTATGGGTGATCCGGTTCGTCAACTCGTTCATCCACGGGCTTGACCGGACAGAGGACCACATGGGCCGAGATGTCCGTGGACTGATCTTCGAGTCGGCACCGTTCCGGGACGAGATCGCCGAGGCGGACGACTCCACCTGGTGGTGGTCGTACGAGAAGCCGAACGTTCCCGTACGGGCGCCTCGTGCCCCGGCGATCGGGCCGACTGCCTCGGCGCCGGAGCAGCCGAAGGCGAAGGTCGTCCTCACCCCGGTGCAGACACCGATCACCCCGCCCTCGGAACACGCGACCGAAACCATCGGGATGAAGTTCAGGGAAACGCGTCTGATGGCCGGTCGGGCACTCCAAGCACTCAACGTCCCGCACGGCTCCTGGCACGGAGCCCGGGAATTCATCATCACGGCAGTGGCGGCGGACATCGAGGCGGCCGCGGTCTTCGGCAATCTGCTCATCGAGACGATCGATCCCCAGACCGGCAGAGCGAGCGCCTGGCGCCCCCCGTCCTATACCGTCGAGAACGGTGATCTCGTCGTCGACAACCACGGCCAGAGCTTGCTGGTGACCGGACATGTCCTCGTCAATCTCATCGGTGCCCACTCCGCCTCCAGCCCCATCCGAGTCGTGATCCGCAACGCCGCAGCCGATCACGCCGTGGCGGGAATCCGGCTCGAACTGCAACGCTATGGGATCGTCTTCGACGACGTCGGGCGGTCGGACCCGATCATCGGCACCGCGAGGCGGAGCGAGAACCCGATCCCCCTGCAGACGTCCTACCACGACACGATCAGCGACTTCTGCATCGCGGGCAAAGACGTCGACGCAAGGACGTTCTGGAACATCTACTACCGAGCGAACGCCGGCCTCGACGTCGACACCCCGATCTCACGGCAACATACCGGAGGGACGGTCCTCGACGTCATCCAGCCGGGAGAGCGCATCACCAAGCAGTTCACCAGTGAGGAGCTCCACCTCCTCACCGATCCCGACGAACTCGACAACCAGAACATCGCCGCCTTCATCGCCGCTCACTGACCAGATGCCGATCTGAGTCCGGTTCGCACCGCCAGACACCGCCACCCTCACCTACGCGAAGGAACGCACAATGTTGTACGTCGACAGCTTGCTCTGCACACCCTTGGAGAAGGAGAAACCCGACCACCGACCGGCTTTGGAGGAGATCGCCGCGGGCCGCGTGAGTTGCGTCACGGTGACAGTCGGCTTCTGGGAAGATGCCACGGAATCGATGGACAAGATCGTGAAATGGCGCGACATGGCCGAAGACAATTCCGATCTCGTGGAGATCGCCTACACGGCCGACGACATCACCCGGATCGCAGAGTCGGGCCGATGCGCGATCATCCTCGGTTTCCAGAACGTCGCCTTCCTCCAGGGACGGCTGGGCTATGTCGAGCTCTTCGCCCGGATGGGCACGAGAGTGGGTCAGCTGACATACAACATCCAATCCGACATCGGCGGGTCCTGCTACGAGCCGCACGATTCCGGCTTGACACGATACGGCAGGTACGTCGTGCGCGAAATGAATCGCTGTGGAATGGTCGTCGATCTCTCTCACGTCGGGAATACGACGACCCTGGATGCGATCCGGCATTCGCAGGAGCCTGTGGCGATCACCCACTCGAACCCGGCAGAGCTTGCCCCACACCCCAGGAACAAGCCCACGGAGGTCCTCGCTGCCCTCAAAGACAATGGAGGAGTCATCGGCCTGTCCGTCTATCGCAACATCGCCGGTGAGTACACGACGGCACAGAGGTGGTCGGAGCTCGTCGCCTGGACGGTCGAAAGGATCGGTATTGACCACGTGGGCATCGGGACCGATTTCGACCAGACAGGAGGAACTGAGTACCTGGAGTGGATGCGCCAAGGTCGATGGGCCAGAGAGACCCAGTACGGAGCCGGTTCGAAGTCGAACCCAGGGCCCCAGCCACGGCTGGGCTGGTTCGACGACCCCTCGCAGTTCCCCAATGCTGAGGCCTGCCTGCGGGAGCGGGGATTTGACGACGAGGAAGTCGTCAAGATCATGGGCGAGAACTGGCTGAATTTCTACCGCAGAACGTTCAAACAACTCTGAAGGAGAGCGGAGCATGTCCGTATCCCAAGTTTCCCAGGAATATTCGGCTCTCGACGAAGGTGCCACAACCATGGAAGGTCCGTTCGTGTCGGCCGTGCGGCTGACGAAGCAGTTCGGCGAGCACAAGGCCGTCGACGAAGTCTCTCTCGAGGTGGCCAGGGGTGAGGTGATCTCGATCATCGGACCCTCGGGCGCGGGCAAATCGAGCTTCATCCGCTGCCTCAATCTGCTCGAGGTCCCCCAGAGTGGACGACTGCGCATCGATGATGCGGCGATCGACCTCGACGCTGGGCCACCATCCAAGACGGCAGTGAGGAACCTGCGACAGCACACGGGAATGGTGTTCCAATCATTCAACCTGTTCCCGCACTTCACAGCCCTGAAGAACGTCGCGCTCCCGCAGATGCGGGTCCACCATCGGTCCAGAGCGGAGGCCGAGGAACGAGCGATGGCGGAGCTGAGGAGAGTGGGGCTCGAGAGCAAAGCCCATGCTTATCCAGCTCAGTGCTCGGGCGGACAACAGCAGCGGATCGCAATCGCCCGTGCCCTCGCGATGGACCCCGAACTGATGCTCTTCGACGAGCCGACCTCGGGCCTCGATCCCGAGATCGGGGCCGAGATACTTCAGGTGATGCGGAAGCTCGCCGAAGACGATATGACAATGCTCATCGTCACTCATGAGATGGAGTTCGCCCGCCACGTGTCCAACCGAATCGCCGTCATGGTCGACGGAGCGCTGATCGAACAGGGACCGCCCGAGCAGATCATGACCGCGCCGGAGAGCATCCGGACCCAGAAGTTCCTCTCCGCGGTGTTGGGACGCTGAGATGGCCGAGATCTTCGCATACATCGCGCTCGGCGCCGGCTGGACAGTGTTCATGACGTTCGGCTCCGCTGCGATCGGGATCGTCCTGGGACTGCCGTTGCTCGTGCTGGCGGAGTGCAGATTCTCTCTGGTCCGCGGACTCTACAACGGATTCGTCCACGTGATTCGAGGCGTGCCCACACTGGTGTGGCTGTTTATCGCCTTCTTCGGCGTCGGCCAGCTGGGCATCACGCTGACCCCTGTCACCGCGTCGCTGCTCACCCTGTCGATGATTGCGACTGCTTACATGTCCGAGATCTACCGGGGCGGAATGAAGGCGATCCCGGCCGGACAGTGGGAAGCCGCGGGTGCCCTCAACCTCGACCGTACGTCGACGTTGCGATTCATCATCGGGCCGCAACTGTTCAGGGCGGTGAGCCCGTCGGTGGCGACCCAAGTCATCGGCCTGCTCAAGGATTCCGCGTTGGTCTCGACGATTGGCGTTGCAGACCTGGTCTTTCGAGCCGGGATCATGACTCAATACCACGCTCACGGCCTCTATATGTTCGGAATCGCGGGCGCGGTGTACCTGCTGCTCAGTCTGCCTATCGCTGTCTTCTCGCGCAACATCCACGCGCGCATCACGAGGAGGTATGCAGTCGCATGAACGACTTCGCTTGGCTCTACGACTGGCCCCAGTACATACCCGATCTGATTCCGGGCCTCTGGGTTGCCATCATCATGACCTGCGTGTCCTGCCTGGGAGGATATGTTCTCGGGTTCTTCCTCGCCCTCATGGTCGAAGCACCGTCGAAAATCGTGAGCTGGACGGCTCTGATCCTGGTTGAACTCGGCAGGGGCATTCCCATCCTCGTGCTGCTGTTCCTGTTCTATCAGGGCTTGCCTCAGCTGGGCCTGCTTCTCGACCCGTATCCCGCAGCCGTTGCCGCCCTGACCTTCTCCGCGGCCGGGTACTCCTCGGAGATGATCCGGGCCGGGTTGGGTGCAGTGCCCAAAGGGCAGGCCGAGGCCGCGAACTCCCTGTCGATGTCGATCATGGACACCTACCGCTTCATCGTCATCCCGCAGGCGGCGCGGATCTCGATTCCGCCGCTAGTCAACCTCACGATCATCATCTTCCAAGCCACCTCGCTGGCGACCGTGATCACAGTGCCCGAAATCATGCAGCATGCCGGCATCATCGGCTCGGCATCGTTCGAGTACATGTCCGTCTACACAGCGGCAGCCGTGCTCTACCTGTGCATCACGATTCCTGGCGCGGTGCTCAGCGGCTACCTCGAGCAGCGAATGGGCGCCCCGAAGCAGCGGTCGAAGAAACAGGCGCTCAAGTCATTGCTGCCCGGAGGACCGACGCGTCGGGCGGCAGCTGCGCCGGAAAACCAACTCATCAACTGACAAAGGAGTCATCATGAAACGAACCTTCGCTCTTGCCTCGGCGGCAGTGGCCGTACTGCTGGTGCTCAGCGGCTGCGGTGGGAAGCCCCCGGGAGCCCCCGGTGAGGTGGCCGAAGACTGCAAGCCTCGCGACGAGGGCCTGAAGACGCTCGAGGAGGGCGTGCTCACCGTTGCCCAGTACGAATACACTCCGTTCTCGATGTCCGAAGGTCCGGGTACACTGACTGGTCTCGAAGGTGACATCCTGACGAAGTTCGCCGAATTGGAATGCCTCACGCTCAAGATCAACAAGGGCGATTCGGCTGCCATGATCACCTCGGTGGCGACCGGCCGGGCGGATACCACGTTGGGTTCGTGGTACCGGACGAAGGAGCGGGCTGAGAAGGTGCGCCTCTCGGCACCCGTCGTCACCTCACCGTTCTCGGCGGTGACGAAGGACGGCATCGACACCGTCGACGGTCTCAAGGGATTGACGATCGGGGCCGGCCAGGGTCTCGTCGGCGTCGATGACCTCAAGAAGGTCTTCGGCGGCAATCTCAAGATCTACCCCAACGATGACGCGGTCTTCGAGGATATCAACGCTGGTCGAGTCGATGCCACCGTTCAGGGCTACATCGCCGGATCCCAGTACCTGAAGAAGCACGAGATCGAAGGATACACAGTGACTCCGCTTCAACCGGACGATCAGCTGCCGGCGACAAAGGCCCCTGGACAGACGAACTTCCCCGTGTCGAAGGACAACGAAGAACTCGGGAAGTCGATCGACAGTGTCGTCGCAGAACTGCGTGACTCCGGTGAACTCGACAAGATCGCAGAGAAGTACGGTCTGGACCCGAAGGTGATGCATCCCGGCGAGCCGAACCTGCTGTAGAGATGAGCACCCGATGTCCGGCAGGCGATCCCTGTCGGGCATCGTGGTCGAATGACGGGAATAATGACTGAGCATGAGCCTGCAATCCGTGAGCAAGACGATCCTGGTCCTGGAGACGCTCCTCAAGTTCCCCGACGGGCGAACCAGCGTCTCCGAACTGTCTCGCGAACTCGGCTGGTCAAGGGCCGCAACCCATCAGTATGTGTCGACCCTTGCCGAAGCCGGGTGGTTGGTGCAGAACACCAGACGCGACTACCAGCTCTCTCCGCGCGCCGCGGTGTTCGGTCGCTTTGCGATCGAGTACGCCGCGGTCCCCGTCGAGGTGACCCGGACGATGGAGGCATTGGTCGAGGACCTCAATGAGCCGATCTCCTATGCCGTGCTCAACGGCAATGAAGCAACCATCATCGAGCGGCACGAGCCGAAGCGCCCATTCGCCATCATTCGCGCCGCCGAACCTCACCTGGACCTGCGGACTTCCGCGTCGGGCATGGTGCTGCTCGCCTTCGACGCACACATTGATGAGAGCAGGTGGGAAGGAATGGAGGACGCTCTCGAGACAGTTCGGCAACAGGGGTACGCCGAGTCGCATTCCGAATGGCTCGGTGACATCGTGGATGTCGTCGCCGTGCCGGTGATGTCGGCAGGAGAGTGTCTGGGAGCTCTGAGTGTCATCGCTCCCGCTGGGCGATTCGACATTCCGACTGCCCGCGCGGCGTTGCTGGAGGCGCGGCAACGGCTCGAGCAGGAGCTCGGGGTCGGTTCGAGTTGACAGGGCCGCCCCGCACGCCTGTCAGCCGGCATTCGGTGCAAGCAGAGCGTCGACCTCGCTCTTCTCCGCCCGCGGTGCCCGGATCTCGGCCTCGAGATCATCGGCCGTCGCGATCAGCGCCTCGACCCGTTCGGTCGGCACTGCGATGAGAGGGTAGGCGTCGGAATCCTCATCGAGGATGGCGACGGTTACACCGGCGGGGGCGAGAAGGACGTTGACCCACCCGACGACGGTTTCTACCGGAGCCTCGTGGGCATATCCCGGATCGACGAGCACCTCGAGATCGACGCCGCTGTCCGTGACCCGCGAGATCCTCGCGAGAAGCCCGACAACCTCGTCGACGGGCGACTTCCAGTCGAGGTAGGCCACCTCATCGACCTTGCCGAGGGCGTCGATGATGACGACGGGACCCGTGACGTCATCGGGTTCCTCGATGCCGCGCTGGAAGAGTTCGTCCTCATGCTCGGTGAAGTAGCCCTCCGGATCAGTGGCGAACTGCCGGGCAGTGACCCGCACGGTGTCGTTGTCGGAGACGATCACGGCCAGAGACTCCCAAGTCTTCTTCTCACTCATGCTGAGATCTTAGGCCATACAGCGACCGTCACCGACTGGCCGGAGCCGTCGTCCTGCCTTCGGGGCGACAGCTGTGCTCGACGTCGACACCGCGCACGCCCAGCGGCGCCACGGCCGCTAGAAGCAGAGTGACGCCTACGAACACATAGATCGCCTTGGGGGGCTCCAGCCGCCGTCGAGTTTCGTGCCCGCCGCCTTGGGAGCGACGATGGCGCCGAGATGGCCGAGCGCGGTTCCAGAGAGGCTGAACTCCTCGGTGACCTGGTTCGAGGCGAACGCGATGACGAGCACGTCGTACCCTTCGAGGGCATTGATGAAGGTGCGGATTCCGACGATCAGCCACTGATAGGGCGCCATCCGGCTGGTGTTGATCCGTTCTCGCAGGTCCACGGTGATCGCCGGTTCTGGGTGTGAGTAGGGATCCGCGCCAGTGCCGAATCCCTATGTTGATAGGTAGAGCGTGACGCAAGGCGCATTACCAGCACGTCGCCGCCCGGGCAACGCTCGCTCGACTCGGTCACAGCCCGAGGACTCGGAGAGCATTCTCCTTCATAATGAGAGAGACTGCGGCTTCCTTGACCCCGAGGGTCTCGAAGTCGGTGATCCACCGTTCGGGGGTGATGAGTGGGAAATCGGAGCCGAACAGAGCCTTCTCCCTGAGCAGTGAGCCGATCGCGCGGGTTAGCTGCGGCGGGAAGTACTTCGGCGACCATCCGGACAGGTCGATGAACACGTTCGCCTTGTGAGTGGCGATCGAGATCGAGGAATCGACCCACGGAACGGACGGGTGGGCGAGGATCATCGTCAGCTCCGGGAAGTCGGCGGCGACGTCGTCGAGGAGCATCGGGTCCGAGTAGCGCAGCTTGATTCCCCGTCCACCGGGCAGCCCGGCCCCGATTCCCGTCTGCCCGGTGTGGAACAGGGTCACCAGGCCGAGCTCGGCGCAGGCCTCATAGAGCGGATAGTGCGACCGGTCGCTCGGGTCGAATCCCTGCAGGCTGGGGTGGAACTTCATTCCCCGCACCCCGTAGTCGCCGGCGAGGTCGCGGATCCGCGCCAGCGCCTCGGCGGGACGGAGGGGGTCGACCGAACCGAAGGGGATGAGCACGTCGTTGTTCTCGGCCGCCTGTTCGGCGATGAGCTCGCTCGAAATCGGCGGGTGGCCGCCGAGCGAGGTGGTGGCATCGACGGTGAAGACAACTGCTGCCATGTTGCGCTCGCGGTAGTAGGCGGCGAGGTCGGCGACGGTGGGGGTGCGGGGGACCGAGGCGCGGAAGTACCCGGCGGAAGCGTCGAGCAGCTCCTGATCGAGCGAGGTGTGGTGATGGTCGTCGGACTCGACATGGGTGTGGACGTCGATCGCGGTGATCTTGCCGGTGTCGATCGCGGGCTGATAGGTCATGGGTGTCCTTCCTCGGAAACGGGTGCGGGTCACGGGAGTTCGTAGCGGCGTTTGAGTTCGAGCAGGTCCATGAGCATCGCATCCCGGCGCCTGGCCAGCTCCTCGGTGTCGTGGCCGGCGAGCTCCTCGTCGACTCCGGCGATGAGCTTCTCCTTGAGATCCTCGCCGAGGTGGACCTGCTCGAGGTCGTGCATCCACACTTCCTGCGGGGGTCCGAGGTGGTCGAGCAGGTGGCGCATTCCGCCTTCGCCCCCGGACAGGTGCTGAAGGGCCAGCGGCCCGAGCACCGCCCATCGCAGTCCGGGCCCGTAGGCGATGGCGGTGTCGATGTCGGCGACGGAGACGACGCCCTTCTCGACCAGCGAATAGGCTTCCTGCCACAGCGCTGCCTGGAGACGATTGGTGACATGACCCGGCAGCTCGGCGCGAACGAGGATCGGCTTCTTCCCGATGGCGCGGTAGACAGCCAGGATGCGGTCGACGACCTCGGCCGGGGCGTCGACCGCATCCTGGCTGTCTACCGCGCCATCGGGAAGAAGCCGATCCTCGTTCGCGCCGAGCTGCCGGGTCATG
>NZ_QNSB01000008.1 GCF_003315415.1 Brevibacterium sanguinis | reverse complement strand
GGGTGGCGGGGGCGGCGACGGGCGGGTTGCGGTCAATCCTAGGGACGGACGGCAGAGGCCGGGTGAGGCCAGGGTGGCGAACGGGTGAATCCTCGGTTCTGGCAGAATGAGGCGAAGTCCCCGGCACCGTCTTCCGCATTGGAGCAATGAGAATGAACTCCCTCGACGGCCTCATCGCCGCAGTCAACACCTGGCTCGGGTGGGTGCTCCTCGTCATCCTCATCGGCGTGGCGATCTACCTGAGCATCCGCACCGGGCTCGTCCAGCTGCGCCTGCTGCCGGAGATGTTCCGCGTCATCGGCGAGTCGGCGGGCAGGGACGAGGACGGCAACAAGTCGATCTCCTCGTTCCAGGCCTTCTGCATCTCCGCCGCGTCCCGGGTCGGCACCGGCAACATCGCCGGCATCGCCCTGGCGATCTCCATCGGCGGCCCCGGCGCTGTGTTCTGGATGTGGGTGATGGCGATCCTCGGCTCCGCGACCGCCTTCGTCGAGTCGACGCTCGGTCAGCTCTACAAGGTCAAGGACAAGGGCTCCTTCCGCGGCGGCCCCGCCTACTACATGAGCATCGGCCTGCGGAAGCCGTGGATGGGCACCCTCTTCGCGGTCATCATCGCCGTCACCTACGGCCTCGTCTTCAACTCGCTCCAGGCCAACTCGATCGTCGACGCCACGGCCACGAGCCTCGGCGTCGACACCAGCACGGACACGTGGCTGCCGATCGGGCTCGGCATCGGCCTCGCGCTCATCACCGGGCTGATCTTCCTCGGCGGCGTCCACCGGATCTCGAACATCTCCGCCGTCATCGTGCCGGTGATGGCGATCGCGTACCTCATCCTCGGCGGCGTCGTCGTCGTCCTCAACATCACCGAGGTGCCCGCGATGTTCGCGCTCATCGTCACCAATGCCCTCGGCTTCGACTCCGTCGTCGGCGGCGGGATCGGCATCGTCATCATGCAGGGGGTGCGCCGTGGCCTGTTCTCCAACGAAGCGGGCATGGGGTCGGTGCCGAATGCGGCCGCCACCTCCTCGGTCTCGCACCCGGCGAAGCAGGGCCTCGTACAGAGCCTCGGCGTCTACTTCGACACGCTCCTCGTGTGCTCGATCACCGCGTTCATCGTGCTCCTGTCCGATCCCGTCTACGACGAGGCCCAGGGCGCCTCGCTGACGCAGACCGCCCTGTCGTCGCAGCTGGGCGGTTGGGCCGTGCACTTCCTCACGATCGCGATCTTCCTCTTCGCATTCTCCTCGATCCTCGGCAATTATTACTACGGCGAGGCGAACATCGCCTACCTGTTCAAGACCAGGGCCCGCGGGGCCGTCATGGGCTACCGCGTCATCGTCATGATCGCGGTGTTCACCGGATCGGTCATCGCCCTGCCGCTCGCGTGGTCGGCCGCGGACATCTTCATGTCGATCATGGCCCTGACCAACCTCGTCGCCGTCTTCTTCCTCGCCCCCACCGCGATGCGGCTGCTGAAGAACTACACGAGCCAGCGGAAGATGGGACTCGAGCCGGTCTTCCACCGCAGCGACATGCCCGACATCGACGGGCTCGAGGCCTGGGACGGCACCGACGAGGTGACCCGGCGCGAGTTCTGGGAGGCGAAGAGGGGCGCCTGAGGAGCTGGAATGCGACTGTGGAGCCTCCACCCCGGCCTCCTCGACCGGCAGGGGCTGACCGCGGTGTGGCGCGAGGCGCTGCTCGCCCAAGCCGTGCTCGCCGAACGGACGAAGGGCTACCGCCGACACCCTCAGCTCGAGCGGTTCCGCGCCCAGCCCGACCCCCTCGCCGCCGTCGGCGCGTACCTGCGGGCCGTCGCGGAGGAAGCGAGTAACCGCGGCTACTCGTTCGATCGCTCCCGCATCGATGTGCCGGCCGGGATCAGCAGCGCCGAGGCTGGGGGTCGTGACGGTGCAGGTGCCGAGGTGAGGGATGGGCGAGGTTCAAGCGCCGAGGCCGAGGACGACCGAGGTGCGGACGTCACGGTCGGGAGTGGCCGGAACGCGGGCGCCGAGGCGAGGGACGGCCGAGGTGCGGGTGCCATGGTTCCGGATGGCCGAGGCTCGGACCTCGAGGTTCCGCTGATCCCGGTGACCGACGGGCAGGTCGCGTACGAATGGCGGCACCTGCTCGCCAAACTCCGCCGACGCAGCCCCGAGCGCCTCGCCGACCTCGACGCCGACTCGGCGCCGCCGACCCACCCGCTGTTCACCGTGGTGCCCGGGCCGATCGCATCCTGGGAGCGACCGGACTGAGCGTGCGGGTCAGAGGGAGTCGGCGACGCCTCGGGCCTCAGGTGCCGCGGGCGACGCCGATGAGCAGCAGGGTGAGCAGGAAGCCCGTGACCAGGTTGAGCCAGAGGAAGCGCCGCCACCCTCGGTTGGCCTCCTCACAGCGCTCGTCGGACAGTGACCAGAAGGGCAGAATGCTGAGGATGTAGGGAATCGCGAACAGCCCGGCAAGGGCTCCCGGCCAGTCTGCCGCCACGATGACGAGCCCGGCCAGGACGTAGAGCGCGACTGCCGTGCGCACCGTCCTCGCCGCGCCGAGCTCCGTCGCGATGGACGCGATGCCCGCCTCACGGTCCGCGACGATGTCCTGGACGGCGCCGAACGCCTGCGAGGCCATCCCCCAGAGGAAGAAACCGCCGAGGGAGGCGACGACGGTCGGCGTCGCCGAGGCGCCGGCCAGCGCGCATCCGAATGCGGCGGGTCCGACGAAGTGCGCCGCGGACGTCATCGAGTCGATGACCGGACGCTCCTTGAGCCGGATCCCGGGCGCCGAGTAGGCGACGACGGTGAACATCGTGACGATGAGGACCACCGCCGAGACCAGTGTGCCCGCGGCGAGCAGCACGAGGAGGAACGGTGCGGCCAGCAGCGCCGCGGCCCGCAGGGTGAGCCGGTGCCACCGGGAGGACAGGACGATGCCCTCGATCCCGCCCTTGCGCGGATTGCGCAGATCCGACTCGTAGTCGAACACGTCATTGATGCCGTACATGAGAAGGTTGTAGGGGAACAGGAAGAACATGGTTCCCACGCCGAGGTGAACGACCGACTCACCGCCCGACATCAGGTACGCGGCGGCGAACGGGTACGCGGTGTTGACCCAGCTGAGGGGCCGCGAGGATCCGACGAGCTGGCGGAGCGCCTCGGGGGCGAGCACCCCGCTCACCGTTCGCTCTCCCTGCGGGCCAGAGCGGCGACAGCAGGAAGCAGCAGTCCTGCCGCGACCGGCCACGCCAGATCCTCGATCGGGGCGAGTCCGATGCGCCAACCGCTGAGGCGAGCGGCGTCGTATCTGAACAGATCGGCGGCGATCATGAGGTTGTCGAACACCAGGGTGAGCGCCACGAGAATCCCGATCGTCATCGTCGTGGCCTTCCACCAAGAACGTCCGAGACGACGCTTCCAGGTGGCGAGGACGGCGAGGGCCACCGACGGTGCGAGAAAGAGACCGGCAAGTGCGAGATAGCTCATCGTCGCACCTGCCGGAGCGATCGTCGCGCCTTCCGAGGCGATCGTGGCGCCTCACGGGGCGATCGAGCCGCGATTCGGTGCACGAGGAGGGCGAGGTAGGAGAGGAAGGTGATGAAGACGATCTCCTCGAGCGGCAGCTCCGGGGCCAGCATGATCCCCGTCATCAGCGCACTCGAGCCGACGGCGTAGTGGCCGGCGGCGATCGCGGCCAGGTCCCAGGCGAGGAAGAAGACGACGCCGGTGACGAGGACGAGCACGGCGCGCCACCTCAGTCGAGGCAGCACGAGCCGGTACCGGAGATCGAGCACCACGAGGCAGGCGGAGGAGACGAGGAGTGCGACGAGGTAGAGCATGTGCGTCATCGGCGCTCCCCGACTGGAGTGCGGACATCGTCCGTGGCAGCGTCATCGTCGTCAGGAGGGACCGGGGATCCGACCCTCCCGGAACGCGGCGGCGACGACTGCGGTTCGGACGGCGGCGACGACTGCGGCTCCGGCAGCGGTGACATCCCAGTGTCACCGCGGAGTCGTTTGACGAGGATCTCGGCGCTGATCAGGCACATCGGCAGACCGATCCCGGGAATCGTGCTCGACCCGGCGTAGTGGAGACCCTCGACGCGCTTCGAGGTGTTGCCGGCTCGGAAGACGGCGCTCTGGGACAGCGTGTGCTCGGGCCCGAGGATCCCGCCGCGCCACGACCGCAGATCCTCGGCGAAGTCCGTGGGCCCGACGGTCCGGCGGGTCACGATCCTCTCGGCGAGGTCGGGAATCTCCGCCCACCGTGCGATCTGCTCGATCGCCCTGTCGGCGATGGCCTCGACCGCCGGCGCGCCCGTGCCGCCGACCCCACCACGACCCAGGGCCGGGTCGGCGGGCATCGGGATGAGAACGAAGAGGTTCTCCATGCCCTCCGGCGCCGCACCCGGGTCCGTCGCCGAGGTCCGGCAGACGTACACCGAGGCGGGATCGGGCACTGTCCCCGACCGGATGGCCGAGAAGTTGGCCGACCAGTCGCGGGTGAAGAGCAGGCTGTGGTGGGCCAGCTGGGGAAGGCCGCCGCGAACGCCGAGCATGACGAGCACTCCCCCAGGTCCGCTCGTCCTCCGGGCCCACCAGCTCTCCGGGTACGTCTGCAGCGCGGGTGGGAGCAGGCAGGTCTCGACATGGTGCAGGTCGGCTGCGGCGACGACGACATCAGCGGGCATGTCGTCCTCAGTCCCGTCGGCGCGGCGAACCCGCACGCCCGTCGCTCGGGCCTGCGGTCTGCGGCCCATCCTGTCCCGTCCGCGCCGAGGTGCCCGTCGTGCGCCCGGCTCCCTGTCCGCCGAGGCGGCTGCTCCCTCGAGGGGGTCGGTGAGCACCGCGGTCGCGGCGGTGTCGGTGTGGAAGCGGACTCCCGACTCGCGGGCGAGCCGGACGATGGCGTCGATGAGAGCACCGAATCCGCCCTGCGGGTAGAGGACTCCTCCCGTGAGATCGAGTGCGCTCATCAGGTGGTACATGCTCGGTGTGCGGTCGGGCGAGGACCCGAGGAAGACCGCCGGGTAGCCGAGGATCTGCCGGATCCGCCGGTCGGCGAAGCGTCGGGACACGAATCGTTCGAGCGACTGGAGCAGCAGGGGTCCGAGTCGATGGATCCGGCCGAGCAGCGGACGGGAGAGGAACGGTCGAAGCGAGGAGAACGAGGTGTAGAGGAAGTGCTCGATGGCCATGTCGAACGTGTGCGCGGCCGACTCGAGGTACCTCTCGAGAGCGCGTCCCGCTCCGGGCTCGAGCTCCTCGAACAGGGCGACGTTGGCCGCCCTGTCTGCCCTGATGTCGACCGCGTCGGCCGGCCGGGCTCCGCTCTCGCCCTCGAAGAACACCCGGTACGCGGGGTCGAGGCGCTGCAGGGACAGCTCTGCCTCGGCGGAGGTCCCGAGCAGTCGGAAGAAATGGTCGAAGACCTCGGGCATGAGATACCAGGACGGTCCGGTGTCGAAGCGGAACCCCTCCTGCTCGATGACTCCGGCCCGCCCGCCGAGCTCGCCCCTGGCTTCAACGAGGTCGACCGAGCAGCCCTCGCGCGCGAGGAGGGCGGCCGACGCCAGACCGGCGATCCCACCACCGATGACGACGACCGTCCTGCGGCTCGGCCGCGCCGTGTCCCGCACTTCGTCTGTCCAGTCCCCGTGAGCCTCGCCGCTCATGCCGTGCGTCCTTCCCGGGTCGACCGTGCCGCTCATGCCGTGCACCCTGCCATCGCCCGCAGCACGATGAGCGCCTTGCGCCCATCGGAGACCCGGATGCGCCTGCGCCGGATCTCCGCGGCCGGAGTCCGGCGCAGGCGCTGGGAGAGCGCGGCGAAGAGATCGTGGGCGACGGCGACGGCCCGTCGGCTGGTCGAGGGAAGGTCGGGGATCGCCTCGGCGGCGAAGGCGAGGTCGTGGTCGATGTCGTCGAGCAGCGCGTCGCGGTCCTCGTCGGTGAAGGTCGTGGGGTCGAGCCCGGGGAAATAGGTCCGGCCCAGGATGTCGACGTCGTCGCCGAGGTCTCGGAGGAAGTTGACCTTCTGGAGTCCGGCGCCGAGGCTGCGGGCGTTCGGCGCCAACCGATCGTAGGCGGCCGGTTCGTCGACCGTGAAGGCGCGCAGGCACATGAGCGCGACGACCTCTGCGGAGCCGAAGACATACTCCGACAGGCTCTCGGGATCGTGGGTGCTACGCGTGAGGTCGGCGCGCATGGAGGCGAAGAACGGAGTCACGAGCGAGTCGTCGATGCCGCAGCGCCGGGCGACGGCGGAGAAGGCGTGGACGACGAGGTTGGCGCTGCGGGAGCAGCGCAGGGCGCGCAGCGTCTCCGCCTCGAGGTCGTCGAGCTGAGCGGCGCGCAGCTCGGGGGTGAGGATCGGATCGGGGTCGTCGACGATCTCGTCGGCGATGCGGACCAGGGCGTAGATGCTGCGGACGTCCGTGCGCACCGGTTCGCCCAGGAGTCGGGTGGCCCATCCGAACGAGGTCGAGTACCCGCTGATCACTCTCGAGGCGCTTGCCGCCGCGACGCTGTCGTAGCGGCCGGCCGTGGTCATCGGAGCACCTTCTCGGAGCTCGCCCGAGCGGCAGCTGGGGCGCGCATGCCGAGGGCGGCGTTGTCGCGCAGCTCGTCGATGAGATCGCTGATGACCTCGAGGACGGGGTCCGGCAGCGCCGAGCGTTCCGCACCGGTGAGCGCGGCGTCGAGGTGGCGGTCGGCCAGAGTCTGCACGACGGCGCGCGCCCCGCACTCCTCGAGCAGGTCCCGCGCCCGTGCGGCCTCGTGGTCGCTGAGGTCCGAGAGTCCGATGAGGGCCTGCACCTCGGGCCAGACGGACGTCGGCCGAGCCGCTGCGATGAGACAGGTGATCTTGCCCTCCCTGAGGTCGCTCGTCGCGCTCTTACCCGTGCGGGTCTCGTCGCCGAAGACTCCGAGGAGGTCGTCGAGCAGCTGGAATCCGATGCCGACGAACCGGCCGACGTGCCCGAGTGCCGCGGTCACCTCGGCGGGCGCCTCGGCGAGGATCGCCCCGGCCTGCAGGGGCAGCTGGAACGAATAGGCGCCGGTCTTGAGTTCAGCCACGCGCAGGGCCTCGTCGATCGACGCGCTCTCCGCGGACAGCCCCGTCCGGACATCGGTGAGCTCGCCCGTGACGGTCGCGTGGACCGCCTCCTCGACGAGCTCGATGAGCTGGTCGACCACCTCGGCGCCGGCGCCGCATCGCGCGACGAGGGTCATCGCGGACAGCAGCGCGAGGTCACCCGCGAGGATTCCCGCCGCCGTCCCCTGATGCCGGGCCGCTGCCTCCTCCGCGCCTCGGGACCGGGCGTGCGCGGCGAAGGATCCGGAGACGTTGAGACGGCCTCGACGGGTGTCCTCACCGTCGATGACGTCGTCATGGATGACGAACGCGGTGTGCAGCAGCTCGAGCGCAGCTCCCGCGCGGAAGGCGCTCGGTCGCGCGTGTCCGTCGAGAGCGTCGTGCGCGGCGACGACCAGGCGCGGTCGGAATCTCTTGCCGCCGGCCGTCGCCGAGCACAGCGCCGTCCACAACCGGTCGTGATCGTCGCCGAGGCGGATGGAGCGTTCGAACCCGGAGCAGAACACGCGCTCAAGCTCCTCGTCGGCGCTCCGGGGCGTCGAGGTCACGACAGCGCCCCGATGGCGGTGCGCTCCCCGGTCGAGGCGGGCCCGTCCGTGGACTCCTCCGAGCATTCGTCGGTCCCGAGGGACGTCCGGATCCGGGCGAGCACTGCGGCGAGGTCGGGGACCTGGGCCGCCATCCACGGGCTGACCGTCCACGGGGCGAGGCGCACCACCTCGGCGATCTCACCGAACGGCACCCATCTCCAGTCGATCACCTCGGCGGCACGGGGACGGACGGTGCCGCGCAGGTTCGCCGAGTAGACCGGGCAGATCTCGTTCTCGACGACTCCGGAGGCATCGACGGCTCGGTAGCGGAACTCGGGCAGGACACATCGGATCTCGCTGACCGCGACACCGAGTTCGTGCTCCGCGTACCGGTCGATGGCCTCCTCGAAGGTCTCCCCGATCCGAGGATGGCCGCAGAACGAGTTGGTCCAGACGCCTGGCCAGGCGGTCTTGGCCAGGGACCGGCGGGTGACGAGCAGGTTCCCCGTGTCGTCGAGGACGTAGCAGGAGAAGGCCAGATGCAGCGGGGTCCGCGTCGTGTGGACGGTCGCCCGGGGCGCGGTGCCCACGGTCTCGCCGTCGTCGTCGACGAGGATCACGTGGTCCTCGGCAGTCATCCTCATCGCGATGTCCCATCTCCGGCTCGTCAATGTAATTAGCTAGGCTAACTATCTTTCAACCTAGTACCATTGATCCTCATGGTCAACCCTCCGCATCCCGACCCTCCGCCCGGCGGCTACTGGTACGAGGGCACGGAGGACGCGGTCGGCCTACTCGCCGCGGTCCGCCGATTCCGGCGCGCCGATCAGAGGATGCGGCGGAGGATGGAATCCGACATGGACGTCAATGCGACGGACGTCGAGGCGCTGCGGCACATCATCGCGAGCACCAGAGCGGGGATCCCCCTGACGGCGCGGGAGCTCGCGGCTCATCTCGGCATCTCGACGGCGTCGACGACGAAGCTGCTCGACCGACTGAGCGGATCGGGACACGTTGAGCGCACTCCCCACCCGTCCGATCGCCGCTCGGTGATCGTCACCGTCACCGAGCACACGCATCGCGAGGTCGCCGCGGAGCTGGGCGGAATGCACGAATCCATGCTCGAGATCGCACGGACAGTGCCGGTCGAATCGCGTCAGGCCGTCATCGACTTCCTCGACGCACTCGCAGACTGCGTCGACCCGCCCGACCCGGACGACGGGGACGCGGCAGGCTGAGCACGGAGCGGGTGGAGTCCGGGGACGGAGCCTCGGCAAGCCGAACCCGCCCGCGAAGACGAAGGGAGCCCGAGACGCCGTTGTCTCGGGCTCCCGGCTCACGCCGACGGGCTCTACTTCTTGACGGTCTTCGACTTCGCGCCCGTCGCCCAGCTCACCTGATCGAAGACGATCCGGTACGACTTCTTGCCCTTCGACTTGACCTTGTACGTCGCCTTGCCCTTCTTCGCCTTGATCGTCTTGACGGTCTTCCACTTCCCGTTCTTCTTGACCTGGAACTTCACCTTCGGGTTGTAGTTGACCCAGCCGTAGGACTCGGGGTCGTAGCGCTTCGTCTTGGCGCTGAGGGTGACCGACTTCCCGCTGCGCTTGGCCGAGAGTGAGGCCGTGGCCTTTCCGCGGACGTAGAAGTGGCCCTTCGTGTAGTCGGTGCGATCGACCATGTCCCACGACGACTCGCTGTAGGCGAAGACCTCGGACGGCCCGAGCCCGTACTTGCCGAGTCCGTCCAGCGACGGACAGATGAAGGCCCGAGTCTTCTTCGTGTCGCCACTGCTGGAGAAGTCGGCCGAGCCGACCCAGCCGCCTCTGCGAGTGACATCGGCATAGACGTCCCAGTTGTCGACGCCCGACTTCTTGTGTGACATGTGGACATCGACGTTGCGGCAGTTCGCGTCCGAGACGACGATGCTCTTCGCCGACAGCTTGGTGACATCGAACGAGGTCGCCGCGGCGTTCGCGGCGACCGCCGGACCGACGACGAGGGACAGGGAGGCGACGGCCGCGATGAGGGCGCGCTTGAGGAACGTCATGGATACTCCAGGAACTGAGAGGGATGGGGATGCCAGGCGTCGAAGTCCCAGGTGAGTAGTGTCGGCAGACAGAAGCTACGAAAAGGTAAGGTGTCGTTGACGTCACAGTACCACATCCGCAGTGAGTTTCCTCAGCTGCTCGACTGTTCTCCGACCAGGTGAGAGGGCTTCCGCGAAGATCGCTGCCATCGAAAGGGCTGCCGGCGGCAGGCGGGGAAGCCGGAGGATTGCAGCCAGAAGGTTTAGAGGCCGGAGGATTGCAGGCGAGAGGCCTGGGACTCCGTTGTCCCAGGCCTCTCGGTTCTTCAGCGCGCGGCGTCACCCCGCGACGCGCGGCGTCAGTTCCGCACGGCGTCCGCGGCGTCGTCCTCGACGACGAGCGGGTAGACCCCGTTCTCGTCGTGGACTTCGCGTCCGGTCACCGGCGGGTTGAACACGCACGCCATGCGCAGCTCGGTGTCGGCCACGACGGTGTGCTTCTCATGCCCGTCGAGCAGGTACATCGTCCCATCGGACAGGGGATGCGTCTCACCGGTCTCCTCGTTGATGAGAGTGCCCTGGCCCTGCACGCAGTACACGGCTTCGATGTGGTTCTGGTAGTGGAAGGTCGAGCGGGTTCCCGCGTAGATCACGGTGTCGTGGAAGGAGAACCCCACCCGCTCCCGGCCGAGCACCATGCGCCTGCTGCGCCAGGTCTCGGACTTCACGTCGCGGTCGGTGTCGTTGAGGTCGTCGCGGTTGACAACGTACATCCGTCGTCCTTTCGTCGAGGTCGGTTGGTCAGATCGTGCTCGGATCGCGCTCAGCAGGTCAATCGGTCAGACTGCGGCCAGGGCCGGCGCCGGGGCGAACGTGAGCACGGCGTCCTCGAGCACGTCCAGCCCCGCCTCGAGCACCTCGGCGGAGATCGTCAGGGGAGGCATGATCTTGACGACCTCGTCGCGCGGTCCGGAGGTCTCGACGAGCAGGCCGCGGGCGAACGCCTCGGCGGCGATCCTCCCGGCGACCTCCGGGTCGTCGAACTTGAGGCCCGCGAGGAGGCCCCGGCCGCGCACGCTCGCACCCTCGGCCTTCCCGGCGATGATGTGGAGGCGCTGGTGCAGGTGGGCGATCGTGTCGGCGAGGGCGTTCTGGAACGAGTTGTCGGCCCAGTAGGTCCTCATCGCGGCGGTCGCGGTGACGAACGCGGGGTTGTTGCCGCGGAATGTTCCGTTGTGCTCGCCCGGGGACCACACGTCGAGTTCGGGGCGGAACAGCGTGAGCGCCATCGGCAGTCCCGAGCCCGAGATCGACTTCGACAGGCACACGATGTCGGGAACGATCCCGGCGTCCTCGAAGCTGAAGAACGTCCCGGTGCGACCGCAGCCGGCCTGCACATCGTCGACGATGAGGAGGATCTCGTGGCGCGCGCAGAGCTCGGACAGCGAGCGCAGCCACTCGGCGCGGGCGGCCCGCACCCCGCCCTCGCCCTGCACGGTCTCGACGATGATCGCGGCCGGCTTGTCGACGCCGGATCCGGAGTCCTCGAGCACCTTCTCCAGCCACAGGAAGTCCGGGGTCTCCCCGTCGAAGTAGTCGTCGTAGGGGATCTTCGAGCTGTTGGTCAGCGGGATCCCCGCGCCCTGACGCTTCATCGAATTGCCCGTCACGGACAGCGACCCGAGGGTCATCCCGTGGAACGCGTTGGTGAACGACAGGATGTGCTGGCGGCCGGTGACCTTGCGTGCGAGCTTGAGCGCCGCCTCGACGGTGTTCGTCCCCGTCGGCCCGGGGAACATCACCGTGTAGTCGAGCCCGCGCGGCTCGAGGATGAGCTCCTCGAAGGTCTCGAGGAATTCGCGCTTCGCCGGGGTCTTCATGTCGAGGGAGTGGAGGACCGCGCCCGACCTGAGGTAGTCGATGAGCGGTTCCATGACCACCGGGTTGTTGTGGCCGTAGTTGAGTGCACCGGCGCCGGAGAAGAAGTCGATGAACTCCCTGCCGGTCTCGTCCCACTGCTTCGCTCCCTCGGCCCTCGAGAAGGTCGTCGGCCATGAGCGGGAGTAGCCGCGCACTGCGGATTCGCGGGTCTCGAAGATGTCGGGGGTGCCTGTCGTAGGGGTGTCTGTCGTGGGGGTATCGAGGTGGTCGGTCATCGCTGGAGTCCTTTCGACTGCTGAGACTGCGGGGCTGGGACGCTCTCCGACGCCGAGGCGGTCGTGCTGGTCACGGTGCCCGGTCGGGAGCATGGGGCCGCGGTTCAGAGCGGCCCGATCTCGTAGAGGTACTCGGTGTCGTGGCCGTCCGGGTAGAGGTCGGGGGTGAACAGGGGCCGGCGTTCGAGCCTCGCGCCGCGGTCGCGGGCGAAGGACTGGAAGAGCCGGTTGGAGGCGTCGTTGTCGGCGGTGATCGTCGTCTCGAGGCGGATGGCCCTGGTCCGGTCGGCGAGTTCGCCGAGCATCGTCGAGGCGAGCCCGCGGCCGCGGAAGTCCGCGGACACGGCGACCTGCCAGATCATCAGAGTGTCCGGGGATTCCGGACGGGTGTATCCCGTGACGAAGCCGGCGGGCCGGCGGTCGATCCAGGCGATCGCCGAGGTGTCCGCGAAGTCACGGCACCACAGGAGGTAGGAGTAGGAGGAGTTGAGATCGAGAACGGCGGAGTCCTTCGCCAGCCGCCACAGATGCTGTCCGTCCTCCAGCTCGGGAGTGCGAACGTCGATTTCCGTCTTCGGTTCAGCGAGTGCGTTTCTCACGGCATCCAACCTAACGAGCTGAGAACGGGTCGCAACCCGAGACCCGGCTTCTCAACCCTCGATCGCCCGTCGAACGGCCCCGCCGACCGTCCTCGGGCAGTCGGGGCTTCCCCGCATGAACTCTGGGAAGCCGAGGGGTTGCCCGGACCACACTCTGCGGCCGTGATCTTCGTTATCGTTTCGTTACATTTCGGCAGTCGTGGAATAAGAGTTCCAGACTGCGGAAGTATGCGAGAAGCTGTCTTTGCAACGCCTAGATCTGATGGATGGGCCCGTCCGTCGTCCGCAGTGGGAGGCCCGAGCCGCCCCACAGGCATTGGACCACCTCGGCGATGATCGACACTGCAGTCGCCTCGGGGGTGCGTGCTCCGATGTCGAGTCCGATCGGAGCGTGGAGGCGGGAGAGCTCGGCCTCGCCGATCCCCGCCTCTCGCAGCAGCTGCTCCCGCTGCTCGTTCGTCCGCCGGCTGCCCATCGCACCGATGAAGCCGACCTCGCACCTCAATGCCACCTCGAGCAGGGGCACATCGAACTTGAGGTCGTGGGTGAGCATCGCAATGACCGTCGTGGCAGTGATCCGTCCCGCAACGATCTCCGCCTCGAGGTATCGGTGCGGCCATTGGGTGACGACCTCGTCGGCGCTGGGGAAGCGTCGAGGGGTCGCGAAGATCGGACGCGCGTCGCACACGGTCACGCGGTAGCCGACGAACGAGGCGAGCTCGGCCAGGGCCCGCGCGTAGTCGATCGCGCCGAACACGATCATCCGCGGCCGAGGCGTCAGCGACACGACGAGGACTTCCTGATCGTCATGGAGGCGCTGCCCGTCGGTCCCGATCGTGAGGATGCCGGTGCGGCCGGCGGCCAGCCAGCCGCGGGCGTCGGCGGCGATCGCCTCGTCGAGCCGGGCCGAGCTCAGGGCTCCCTTGGCGGTCGCATCCGTGATCAGGAGGAGCCGGCCCAGCGGCTCTCCCGGTTGGACTGTCGCCGTTCCGGTCGCCACCGGCATCGCGAGTGCGAAGGGCTCGTCGGCGTCGAGCCGGGTCACCGCCTCGGTGAGCAGCCGGACCTCCTCGCTGCGGGGGAGGAAGCGGCGCAGCACGACGTCGAGGTGACCGCCGCAGGTGAGTCCGACCGCGAAGGCGTCGTCGTCGCTGACTCCGTAGTGTGCCGCGCGGGGCAGCCCGTCGTCGAGCACCTCCTGCGCCAACTCGTACACGGCCCCTTCGACGCAGCCGCCGGAGAGGCTGCCGAGCACCTCGCCACCGGAGCTGACCGCCATCATTGTGCCCGCCGGTCGCGGCGCCGACGACCAGGTCCTCGCGATGACGGCGAGGACGAACGGCTCGTCCCCCGTCAGCCACCGCCTCAGCCCCGCGGCGATGTCACGCATGGGGATAGTTCTCCTGACGACCGTGGTCTTCCTTGGGCGGACAGTCTGCAATTACGGTTACCGCGACTCGTCGTGATGACCGTCTCCTGTGCCCATGGAGATCGAGACCGGCCCGGATCGTGGTCGGCGAGTTGAACAGCCGCCTCATGAGTCCGTCCGTCTGACCATGGGGAGTGAGGTGATGTCCTCCGGGTAGTCGACGTCGGCTCCGCTGCCGAGGTCCCCGCATTCGACAGTCTCGACTCCCGGCCCGGACAGGAGTTCGCGAGCGCCCTGGTCACCTACGGCACATTCAGCGGCAGCGCGCCAGTGTCGACGACCAATCAGCACAGGGTGCCCGGGTTGCCCGTTCCATGTCGCACGAACCAGGGCGTCGTCGAACTCGTGGAAATGCTCTCGGGCATGGGTGATGACGCGCCGAACCGCGAATTCATTGACGCCGGGAAGGTCGACGAGCATCACGAGTGCGGCTTCGGGCTGGGGAGGAACAGTGCTCCTGCCTGGCGTACGGGACTCAGCAGCCGCCTCGATGCCGGTCAGAGAATTCAATCCTGCGCGCAGCGAACCGCCCATTCCCTCGCTCCAGTCCTCGGCTCGGACGGGCCGCACCGAGGCCGGCAGCAGTGCGGCAACTTCCTCGGCGGCGGCACCGACCACAACGACGATCGGGGCACAGCCAGCGGTGTGCAGCTGGTCGCTCACGCGCGCCGCGCGGGGTGTGCCGTCGGGGTCGCGCATCAGACCCTTGGGCGCTCCGAGCCGTCGTCCCCCACCGGCTGCCAGCAGAAGACCGGCGACAGGTGCCGTCCGACCGCTCATCGAGATCCCCCTCAGCGACTTCGACCAGGACGGCCAGTCTATTCCCGCCCGCCGGGCTCAGCCCCTCAGCACTCCACGACGTTGACGGCGAGGCCGCCGAGCGCGGTCTCCTTGTACTTCGAGCTCATGTCGGCCCCGGTCTGGCGCATCGTCTCGATCACCTCGTCGAGGCTGACGCGGTGCTGGCCGTCGCCCCACAGTGCCATCCTCGCCGCGTTGATCGCCTTGCCCGCGGCGATCGCATTGCGCTCGATGCACGGCACCTGGACGAGGCCGGCGATGGGATCGCAGGTCAGGCCCAGGTTGTGCTCCATCGCGATCTCGGCGGCGTTCTCGATCTGCTCCGGGGTGCCGCCCATCACCGCGGCCAGGCCTCCGGCGGCCATCGACGAGGCCGATCCGACCTCGCCCTGGCAGCCCACCTCGGCGCCGGAGATCGAGGCCCGCTCCTTGTAGAGGACGCCCACCGCCGCCGAGGTGAGCAGGAAGTCGATGATCGCCTCGTGCTTCGCCTGCTCTCCGCCGTCGACGACGGAGTCGACGTAGTTGAGCGCGTAGTGGAGGACGGCGGGGATGATGCCGGCCGCTCCGTTCGTCGGCGCGGTGACGACCCGTCCGCCCGAGGCGTTCTCCTCGTTGACGGCCATGGCGATGAGGTTGACCCACTCGAGGTAGTACTTCGGGTTGCGGTCGGGGTCCTCGGCCTTGAGGCGCAGGTACCAGTCGTGGGCGCGACGTCGCACCTTGAGGCCGCCCGGCAGGTAGCCCGAGCGGTCGAGTGAGCTCGAGGCGCACTCCTCCATGACGGAGTAGATGTGGAGGAGCCCGTCGCGGATCTCCTCCTCGTCGCGCATCGTCTTCTCGTTGGCGAGCATGAGCTCGGCGATCGACAGGTCGTTGTCCCGGCAGCGCTGCAGGAGCTCGGCGGCGGAGTGGAACGGGTAGGGCAGCTCCTCGGCGTGGGCCTGCAGCTGCGCCTCGACGACGGCGTCGGAGACCGCGAACGACACGTCCTCCCCCACGGTCGTCTCGGCGCCGGTCGACTCGTCACCCGCGGTCGACTCGGCGTCGGTCGACTCGTCACCTGCGGGCCCCGTCGCCTGCGCGGTCGCAGGGCCGCCCGCGGTCGCCTCGGCGGCCCTCTCCTTCTCCTGGAACTCGGTCTCCGAGGTGACGAAGCCGCCGCCCACGGAGTAGTAGGTCTCTTCGGCCAGGACCTCACCATCAGCGCCGAAGGCGGTCAGGGTCATGGCGTTGGTGTGCCGGGGCAGGACGGTCAGGGGGCGTTTGACCATGTCGTCCTCGGTGAAGGCGATCTCGACGCCGCGCGAGCCGCCGTCGGCCGGCGAGGAGCCGGCGGCGGGACCGTCACCCGGCCCGCCTGCGGTCGCGGGCGAGGAGTCGCCGAGGAGGATCGTGCCGGTCTCGGCCATCCGCGTGCGTCGGGCGCTGAGTTCGTTGGCCTCGACGGTCTCGGGACTGCAGCCCTCGAGTCCGAGGAGGATCGCATCGAAGGTGCCGTGGCCGGCGCCGGTGGCGGCAAGGGACCCGAAGACATCGACCCTGATGTCCTGCACGGAGCCGAGCCGGTCGCCGAGCAGGGTGAGGAATCTCGACGCCGCTCGCATGGGCCCGACGGTATGGGAACTCGACGGACCGATGCCCACGGTGAAGAGATCGAAAACGCTCAGTGGCATAGGGAGAACACCGTTTCTGATAAAGGAACAGTGTGGCCGGCCGGTCCGCTGGACCTTCGCCGACCACACTGTCCGCGAACGTGGGCTTAGAGGGAGTTCGCCTCGGCGTAGCCTGCCGCATCCATCACGTCGCCGAGTTCGGTGACGCTGACCTCGAACAGCCAGCCGTCGCCGTACGGGTCGGAGTTGAGCAGCCCGGGCGAGTCGACGGCCGCATCGTTGACGGCCACGATCTCACCGGTGACCGGCGAGTAGAGATCGGAGACGGATTTCGTCGATTCGACCTCTCCACAGGTCTGACCTGCGGTGACGGTGTCACCGACGCTGGGCAGGTCGACATAGACGACCTCGCCGAGGGCATCGGCGGCGACGGCGGTGATGCCGACCTTGACGGTCTTGCCGACGATGTCGTCCGCCGAGGCGTTGATCCATTCATGCTCGGCGGAGTAGGTGAAGTTCTCCGGGAGCGGAGGCAGTTCGGCCATGGGGGTTCCTTTCACGTGGGGTTGCGGTCGTCCAAGTGTATGAGCACTGCGACGACCGCGGATTGAGTTGTGGGTCAGGCGCGCGGGACGGTGCCCGCGCGCCTCGCGGCGCGCTCCTCAGCGGGTCTCAGGAGCGCGTGTGGAACGGGAGCTCGGCGACGGTGAAGTCGTGGGCCTTGCCGCGGATGTCCACGCTCACGGCAGTGCCGGGCGCACTGAGCTCGCGATCGACATAGGCCAGGGCGATCGGGTGGCCGAGCGTGGGCGAGGGCTGTCCCGAGGTGACGACACCCACCTCGACGCCGCCGGAGTGGATCGTCGATCCAGCGCGGGCGGCGCGACGGCCCTCGGAGGTGAGGCCGACGAGGACCCGCGCGGGCTCCGTCTCCCCGAGTCTCGCGAGCGCGTCGCGGGCGACGAAGTCACCCTTCGACGCGAACCCGATCATCCGGCCGAGGCCGGCGTCGAAGGGCGTCGTCTCGAGGGTGAGCTCGTTGCCGTAGAGCGGCATGCCGGCTTCGAGGCGCAGCGAGTCGCGCGCGGCGAGCCCGCAGGGCACGAGTCCGTGGTCGGCGCCGGCGGTCATCAGCACGGCCCACAGCCGCTCGGCGGCGATGTCGGGCACATAGAGCTCGAAGCCGTCCTCACCGGTGTAGCCGGTGCGGGCGAGCATGAGATCGATCCCGGCGATCGTCAGCGGCATCCATGCGTAGTACTTCAGTCCGCGCACGGCCTCGCCGACGCTCGTCGCGTCCGTCGCGGAGGTCGATCCCGCCGAGGCGGCACCCACGGAGGAGGCACCCGCCGAGGTGCCGGCCTGCGGGGCCGCATCCGTCGCCGAGGTACGGGGCCCGAACTCCCCCGCGGCGCCGGCGTCGAGGGCCTTGAGGACGATCGCCTCCGAGGCGGGTCCCTGGACCGCGATGAGCGCGGTGTGGGCCGATTCGTCGGTCAGCGTCACCTCGGCGGCAGGCTCGACCTCGGTGACGAAGTGCTGCAGCCGGGCTTCGAGTGCCTCGACCACGACCGGGGTGTTCGAGGCGTTGGGGACGACGAGGAACTCCTCGTCGCCGATCCGGTAGGTGATGAGGTCGTCGAGGAGGTAACCGGCCTCGGTGACGATGACGCCGTACTTGGCGCGGCCGTTCTTCATCGTCGAGTACTTCGCGACGAGCGCGTAGTCGAGGAACGCGGCCGCGGCGGGACCGGTGATCCGCACCTCGCCCATGTGGGAGAGGTCGAAGATCCCGGCGGCCTCGCGCACGGCGCGGTGCTCGGCGAGTTCCGAGCCGTACTTCAGAGGCATGTCCCAGCCGCCGAAGTCGGTGAAGGTCGCGCCGAGCTCGGCGTGGATGTCATGCAGCGGGATCTCGGTGCTCATCAGTCGTCCTCGTTCTCATCGGCCGCGGAGTTCTCCTCGAAGGCCTCGGGCGGCGGGCAGGAGCACACCAGGTTGCGGTCGCCGTAGGCGCCGTCGATGCGGCTCACCGGCGGGAAGTACTTGGTCTGGCGCAGACCGCTGACCGGGAACACCGCCTGCTCCCTGGTGTACTTGGCGTCCCAGTCGTCCATGACGACGGTCGCCGGGTGCGGAGCGGCCGCGAGCGGGGACTCCTCGTACGAGTAGTCGGTGCCGATCGCCTCGATCTCGGCGTGGATGGAGCGCATCGCCTCGATGAACCGGTCGAGCTCCGACTTGTCCTCGGACTCCGTGGGTTCGACCATGAGTGTCCCGGGCACGGGGAAAGACAGGGTGGGTGCGTGGAAGCCGTAGTCGATGAGCCGCTTGGCGACGTCCTCGGCGGTCACGCCCGTCTTCGCGGTCATGTCGCGCAGGTCGAGGATGGTCTCGTGGGCGACGAGGCCGTTCTGACCCGAGTAGAGCGGCGGGAAGATGTCGCCGAGCTTGCTCGCGATGTAATTCGCTCCGAGCAGGGCCACCCGGGAGGCCTCGCGCAGACCCTCGGCGCCCATCAGCTCGAGGTAGGCGAAGCTGATCGGCAGCACTCCGGCCGAACCGAACATCGATCCGGAGATCGGGAGGTTGTTCGCGTCCTCGGCGTTGGCGACGAGCTCCGCCGAGGTGGCATCGCCGGGGAGGTAGGGGGCGAGGTGCGCACGCACCGCGACCGGTCCGACGCCGGGACCGCCACCGCCGTGGGGGATGCAGAAGGTCTTGTGGAGGTTGAGGTGAGAAACGTCGCCGCCGAACTCGCCGGGCTTGGCGAGGCCGACCATGGCGTTGAGGTTCGCCCCGTCGACGTAGACCTGACCGCCGGCGGCGTGAACCCTGTCGCAAACCTCGCGGACCTGGGGTTCGAACACGCCGTGGGTCGACGGGTAGGTGATCATGATCGCGGCGAGGCGATCGCCGTTCTTCTCGATCTTGGCCTCGAGGTCGGCCATGTCGACCGAGCCGTCCTCGGCGGTGCCGACGACCTGGACCTGGAGTCCGGCGAGCACCGCGGAGGCGGCATTGGTGCCGTGCGCGGACTGCGGGATCAGGCACACGGTGCGCTCGGGCTCGCCGTTGGCGACGTGGTAGCTGCGGATGGCGAGCAGACCGGCCAGCTCACCCTGGGAGCCGGCGTTGGGCTGCAGGGAGACCCGGTCGTAGCCCGTGATCTCGGCGAGGGCGGATTCGAGGCGGAAGATGAGCTCGCGCCAGCCCAGAGTCTGCTCCGTGGGGGCGAAGGGGTGGATGTTCGCGAACTCCGGCCAGGTGATGGCCTCCATCTCCGCGGCGGCGTTGAGCTTCATCGTGCACGAGCCCAGCGGGATCATCGTCCGGTCGAGTGCGAGGTCGCGGTCGGCGAGCGTCCGCAGGTAGCGCATCATCGAGGTCTCGGAGCCGTGGGAGTTGAACACCGGGTGGGTGAGGAACTCGGTCGTGCGGTGGAGCGCGGAGTCGAACTGCGGCTCGGGCACGGTGTTGGGTCCGAAGGTCCCCGCGGCCGCGGCCTTGAAGTCGTCCGTCTCGATCCGGGCGGTGACGCCGAGGGCCGCGAGGAGGGCGTTGGCATCGGTGACCGTGTGGGATTCGCCGAAGGACACGCCGATCGTCGTCGGGTCGATGACGCGGATGTTGAATCCGGCGGCGTCGGCGACGAGGCGGGCGGTCTCGGAGTTGACGACGCGGATGGCGACGGTGTCGAAGAACTCCCGGGTGACCACCTCGGCGCCGGGGGCGGTGTCGATCGCCGCGGCGAAGGCCTGGGCCAGGCGGTGGACGCGGGAGGCGATGCGGGTCAGGCCCACGGGGCCGTGGTAGACGGCGTACATCGAGGCGACATTGGCGAGCAGGGCCTGCGCGGTGCAGATGTTGCTCGTCGCCTTCTGCCGGCGGATGTGCTGTTCGCGGGTCTGGAGCGCGAGGCGGTAGGCGGGCTTGCCCTGCGCGTCCTTGGACACGCCGACGATCCGGCCGGGCAGCTGCCGCTGGAGCCCGGACTTCACCGCCATGAAGCCGGCGTGCGGTCCGCCGAAGAACAGGGGGACGCCGAAGCGCTGAGCCGAGCCCACGGCGATGTCGGCGCCCTGCGAGGCGGGGTCCTTGAGCAGGGTCAGGGCGAGGAGGTCGGCGGCGAAGGTGACGAGGGCTCCGCGGTCATGGGCGCCGTCGACCGCCTCGGCGAAGGTGCGGATGGCACCGGTGGTGCCGGGCTGGGCGCAGACGATGCCGAAGATGTCCTCGCCGATGAGACCGGCGGAGAGATCGGCGACCGCGACGCGGAAGTCCATCGCCCGGGCGCGGGCGCGGACCACGGCGATGGTCTGCGGGTGGAGCTCGGAGTCGAGGACGACCGTCGTGCCCTTCTTCACCGCGCGGCGCATGAGGAGGACGGCCTCGGCGACGGCGGTGGCCTCGTCGAGGAGGGAGGCGTTGGCGATGTCGAGCCCGGTGAGGTCCTGGATGACCTGCTGGAAGTTGAGGAGGGCCTCGAGGCGGCCCTGGGAGATCTCCGGCTGGTAGGGGGTGTAGGCCGTGTACCAGGCGGGATTCTCGACGAGGTTGCGGCGGATGACCGCGGGCGTGATCGTGTCGTAGTAGCCCTGGCCGATCATCTGCTTGCGGGTGGTGTTCTTCGCGGCGATGTCGCGCAGTTCGGACAGCACCGCGACCTCGGAGTGGCCGGAGTGGAAGTCGAGGCCGTCGATCTGGATCGACTCGGGCACCGCGGCGTTCGAGAGGGCTTCGAGGGAGTCGTAGCCGAGCTCCTCGAGCATCTCCTCGATGTCGGTGGCGCGGGGACCGATGTGACGGTCGGAGAACGGGCGCTTGGTGTCCCCGGTCGGCCGAGTGGTGTGGGCGAGTGAACTTGTCATTGCCGTCCTTGTGTCCTAGGCGGCGTCCACCTGTGGGAGGACGCACTGTGCAGTGAGCAGTCCTCCCCGATCTGTCGGGCGCGGCACTCGACGTCGGGCACCGGCGAGCTGGTCGCGCGGGCGTGGTCGAGGAGTGGAGACGTCCTTCAGATGTGCCTGCAATCGGTGGTACTGGGCCTGAGAGTTTCCCGGGGAGGGAATTGCACCTACGGCGCTGCGGATCGCAGCTCTCCCACCTCATGTCGTAGCGGCAGCTATGTGTTTATGCACCTCATCCTAGTGGTGTGAACGCGCGCGGACAACATCGGCGGGTGACAAGGGGATTCGCGCGGGCGGCACGGGGTCGGGCCGTCGGAACGGGCGCGGGTGACACGGGGCCGGGCCGCCCGAACGGGCGCGGGTGGCATGGGGATTCGCGCGCGTGGCACGGGGGCGACACCGCAGTTCGCGCGGGCCGGGCCGCTCTATACTGAGCTGATTCGGTGCGAGGAAGGGTCGAGGATGAGACGATCGCGGGCTGTGTCGGCGGCTCTGATCACGGTGGTCGTCGGGCTGCTCGCCGGGTGCACGACCACGCTCACACCCCTTCCGCCGGTCGATCGCGATGTTCCCCCTCCTGCGGCCGACCGCGATGCCGCCGAGGTGCGCACCCGGCTGGCCGCCCTCGACCCGTGCGCGCTGCTCGACTCCGAAACCAGCGCGGATCTGGGCATCGACGACGGCGACAAGTGGCGGGAGCTGTTCAGCTGCGTGCTCCACGAGCGCGTCCGCGTCGAGGTGTACTCCGAGCTCGGTCAGCACCAGCGCTTCTGGGAGGACGAGATCGCGCTGGCGGGAACGAAGGCCTACCGCAACAGCGAGAAGCTCGGCCGCTGTGCGATCTCGATCCCCGTCGACCACGAGCACGCGATCGTCTTCTCCCAGGACACCGACTACGGCTACGACTGCGCCGAGCCCGAGGCCTTCGCCTCCCGGGCGGTGCAGTCACTGAGCGCGGATTCCTCCACCTATCAGCGCAGGGACGACGACGGGATCGTCGCGTGCGACGTCTTCGCCCCGCTCGTCGGCACCCCGCCGACGGGCATGGTCATCGAACCGCGGGAGGGGCTCGGCGCGTCCCTGGACCGATGCGGTCTGTGGCGGGAGGACGATTCCGGTTTCGTCGCCGTCCACCCCGAGAAGGGCCTGCTCTTCCGCTACTCCGAACCTCTGCAGACCCTGCGCGCCGATGGCCGGTTCGACGACTACCCCCTGCTCACGATCGACGGCACTGACGTCCTCCTCTTCAGCTCCGACCCCGATGACGAAGCCGACGACGACGGTTCGTGCCGGCTGCTGTGGGATGCGAAGACCGCATCGGCCCGCTCCGACGGGGACGTCATCCGCGCCGAGGTGGAGGCCGCCACCTGCACCGACGCGATCGCCCTCGCCGAGGAGGCGGTCCCGGCGGTGAAGGCGGCCAAGCCCGCCCAGGCGTCCGGACCGGTCCCGCTCTACTCCGCCGACGAGAACGATGGGCCCGCGGTGGGAGCCTGCGCCGATGCCCTCTCCCCGGCCGAGCGCCTGTGCGCCCCCGTCCCGGATTCCGTGGAGATCCCGGACGCCCCCGCCGAGGTGATGATGGAGTCCGAGGCCGACCCCACTGTCCTCTGCGCTGCCGCCCGATCGACCGTGCAGGACGAGTTCGCGAACCCGGGGCTGACCGGGGTGACCGCCCTGCGGGAGGCGACGCTGCGCGAGGACGACGAGGCGGTGTGCGAATTCGTCGAGTCCCGGCACTCCCTCGTCGTCCGACTCCAGGCGTCCACCGGGACCCTCGACTCCGTCGCTCCGGCGGGTGCCTCATTCACCGAGGTCAATGGGCATGCGGCGATCATCGGGGAGGCCGAGACCGAGGGGTGGAACTCGAACCGGAGGGCGCAGATCGCTCTCGGCGAAGCGACCGAGCCCGGGTACCTCGACATCGAGATCGTCGCGCGGCCCGACCGGAAGCAGGGGACGTGGGAGGGCGCGACCGTCGACACCTCCCCTCTGGACCTGATCGAGGAGCTGTCGGCGGCACTCACCGACAAGCTGCTGGAGTGAGGTCGGGTTGATTCGGGCGGCGGGAGCCAGCCGGGACGCATCGGGCGGGGAGCCGGGTCAGGTGCCCGGGTCAGCCGCGGTTCGACTCGGGCGGGTTTCGTTCAGCCGCAGTCTGGCCCAGCCGCGGTTCGGTTCTGGCAGGTTTCGTTCAGCCGCGGTTCCACCCAGGCCGCCCGGCTCAGGCGGTTCCGCCGGCGGCGATGAGTCCGCCATCGGCCGTGAGCACCTGCCCGGTGATCCAGTCGGCGTCGCTCGAGGCCAGGTAGGCGACGGCGGCCCCGATGTCCTCCGGCGTACCCAGACGCTTGAGGGGGTACGCCTCGGCGACTGTGTCCTCGCGGCCTTCGTAGAGGGCGCGGGCGAAGCTCGTCTTCACCACCGCCGGCGCCACGGCATTGACGCGGATGTCGGGACCGAGCTCGACCGCCAATGTCGTCGTCAGGTGCGAGATCGCGGCTTTCGAGACGCCGTAGAAGCCGATGCCCGGACTGGGTGTGGAGCCGGCGACCGACGAGACGCTGACGATCCGACCCCTGTTGCGTCGGAATCCCAGGCGCTCGTGGTGCACCGCCCCCTGCACCCAGGCGAGCGTTCCGAGGACATTGACGTCGAGGATCTTCCGGGCGGCGTCGAGGTCGATGTCGACGGTGGGTCCGTAGACGGGGTTGATGCCGACGTTGGTGACGAGCATGTCGAGGCGACCGAACTTCTCGGCGACGGTGTCGAACACCTCGGCCCGATGGGCGGGGTCATCGGCCTTGCCGGCGATGCCGAGCGCAGTGCCCGTGGGGAACTCCGCGACCGCCTCGGCGAGGGCGTCCGGCTTCCGCGCGGTGAGGACAACGGTCGCCCCTTCGGCATTGAGTCGTTTCGCGATGCCGAGTCCGATGCCACGGCTGGCCCCGGTGATGAGGGCGACCTGGCCTTCGAACCGGCGAGGGCCCAGGCGAGTAGGACTCGGCCGAGACTCGGAACTCCAACCAGCGGTCATGCTTCTCCTCGGGTCGCGGCGACGAGCCGGTCGAGCATCGAAGGATCGCATTCCCGGTCCGTGAGTTCAGGTGCTCGCATGCTCGCTTGTGTACCGAACGGTCGCTCGGTGCGATGCTTGTATCCTAAGCAGGATGTGCCGACGATCACAAAGAGCAGGCAAGGCGACGGACGTGACGTGTCCGAACTCCTTGCGGCAGGGTTCCGAGGGCAACCACCTCTCCTGCACGCTCGACCTGGGCGCGGCCGACCTGTTCCCCGCGGCCCGCGAGGCCGTGCTCACATGGGAGCTGCACGAAGCCGCCGGGGTGCTCATCCGCCCCCGGCGGCGGGTCGACGTCGGTCGTCGCGTCGAGCTCCGGCTCGATGCACTCTGGCCGCTCCCACCTCGGCGCCGGCGGGTGCTCACGGTCCCGGTCGGCGGTTGCGAGATCACCGAGGTGGTCGACACCGCGACCTGCGCGGGTTTCACCTACCGCACGCTGCCTGGTCATCTCGTCAGCGGGGAGGAGACGTTCCTCGTCTCGATCGGCACGGACGGTCGCCTCGGCGTCACCATCACGTCGACCTCCGTCCCCGAGCCTGCGCCGTTGCGCACGGTCGCACCCCTGGTGGTGGCCGGTCAGCAGCACATGGCGAGGCGGTATGCGCAGGGACTGCGGCGGATCCTCAAGCGGGTTCGGAGCGTGCCAGCGCGACCAGCGGAACCAGACCGGTCCTTGCCGAGCGTCGCCTCCGGGGAGTAAGCTACTGGCTCGTCATTCATCGTCGAGCCTCCCACGGTATTCGGGAGAAGGGATCGGTGGCCCTCGTGGCCAGTTTCTAGTCTGATGTCCCCTCACTCATTCGAGGCGAGCGCCCGTTCGCGATTGTCGCCGGCGCGTCCCGAATGAGCCGTGAGTCGTGCCTGTGCGCGACTTGCCCGATCAGAAACCCCCACCGCTTACGATGTCATCCAACTGACGACCAGTCCTTCACATCGCCGACCGATGACGGCTCACTTCGCGGGCCGATCATGGTTCACACCACGGACCGTTCGTGATCAGCGGAAGCACGCCTGGCCTTGTCCTCGCACGCTCACGGGCGACTCGTGCCCTCGAGGCGGCTCGTTCCCCCAGCGAGCAGCTCGTGCCCTCGCGCGGGTCCGAGACGTCGCGTCCGAACCGCTGGTGCACTGACCGCATCGTCCGGCCGGGCAGGACGAGTCTCGTCAGTGAACGATGCCGTCATCGGAGCCCGTACAGAAAGTCTGACAATGGAACAGCTCACCGAGAACCAGATCAGGAAGTCCTTCGTCAACGCCTCCCGTCGTGAGGCCGAGAAGATCCGGGTCCCCGACCACCTCGTCGAGGTCGATTGGACCGACCGCGAGTACATCGGCTGGACGGATCCCAAGGTCCCCCAGCGCGCCTATGTCATCGTGCCCGTCGACGGTGTCCCGCGCGGACTCGTGCTGCGCTCGGCCCCGTCGACGAAGAGCCAGGCGATGTGCAACTGGTGTGAGGACATCCACGAACTCGGCAATGTCACGATGTTCGTCGCCAAGAAGGCCGGCTCGTCCGGTCGCAACGGAAACACCCTGGGCACGCTCATCCACGGTGACTTCACCTGCTCGGAGCTCGTGCGAACACCCCCTCGTGCGATCGAGGGGCAGAACGACCCGGACGCGTTCATCGCGCGGCGCATCGCCACCCTCAGCGGCCACGCCGAGGCGTTCGTCCGTCGTATCATCGGCTCGAAGTAGGCGATTCAGGCGGAGTACCTCACCTCTCCGCCGACCACCGTCATCGCCACCGTGGTGTCCCTGATCGCCGAGGCGTGGGCGAAGAGCGCCTCCTCGCTCGCGTAGCCGAGCAGTCCGTCGCGACTCGCAGCCACCTCGGCGCGAGGTGCCCGGGTGCGACCGGCCGCCTCGGCTGGGGTTGCCGGGGTGCGTCCGGCCGTCTTGGCGCGGGTTGCCGGGGTGCGTCCGGCCGTCTCGGCGCGGGTTGCCGGGGTACCGCCGGCCGCCTCGGCGCGATTCACCGTTCTGTCTCCGCCCCACCCTGCGCCGCGGAGGCCGTCCGCGGTGCAGGGGTCGGTGTTGACGATGATGAAGTCGGCATCCATCCCCGGAGCCAGGAAGCCCCGCCTGCCCTCGAGGCCGGCGGCGAAGGCCGGTCCCTGCGTGTGCCGGCGGATCGCCTCGGCGGCGGTGAGCCTCCTTGGCGGTTGGAAGCTCGTGGCCGGGTCTCCGGAAATGTCCGCCCTGGTCATCGCGGCATAGATCGCGGCGAACGGGTTCGCCGGCTCGACCGGCCCGTCGGAGCCGAAGGCCACGTGGGCGCCGGCCTCGATCAGGTCGGGCCAGGCATAGGCGGCGAGCCGCGCGGAGGCGTCGATGAGATGGAGCAGGTGCAGGTCGGAGATGCAGTGGCGCGGCTGCATCGAGGCGATGACGTCAAGGGCGCGGAAGCGCGCGACGTCGGCCGGCTGGATGAACTGGGCGTGCTCGACCCGGTGGCGCAGCGGCCGCCGGTGCTTCTCCTCGGCGGCCCTGGTGACCGGTCGCAGACGCTCGAAGACGTTGAGCACGTGGTGGTTCGCCTGATCGCCGATCGCATGGATCGCCACGGAGATGCCCGCCTCCGTCGCCATCCGCGCCTGCTCGAAGAGCTCGTCCTCCGTCATCTGGGCGATGCCGTAGTTCGCCTCGACGTCGTGGCCGCCGGTCGCTCCGAACGATTCCGGTGCCTTCGCCGGGGCGGTTCCCGTAGGCGAGCCCGCTCCCGACGATGACCCGGCTGCCGCGACTCCCGCCGGAACCGGGGTCGGGAACGGCACCGACATGTGGCAGGTGTGCGAGCCGAGGGCACCGTCGGAGAAGAGCTTGAGTCCGCCTCGGCGCAGCCAGTCGTCCCCGTCGCCGGTGCGCCACCCGGTCTCGATCGCCCAGGGAACCTCGTTGCCGCGCAGGTACTTCATCACACGCAGGTGCTGCCGATCCGCCTCCCGCAGGTCGGTCCAGGCGAGCGTCGAGGCCATGCCGTCGAAATCGTGGAGGCCGGTCAGCCCTTGGGAGAGGAACAGCTGCTGGGTGGTCGCGAGCCTCTCGACCTGCTCCTCGCGGGTGGGTTCGGGGACGAACCGTGCAACGAGCCCGGTCGCCTCCTCCCTGATCAGGCCGGTGAGCTGGCCGTCTGGGTCGCGGACGAACTCGCCGCCCGAGGGGTCCGGGGTGAGCGCGTCGATACCTGCGATCTCCAGCGCCCGGGCGTTGACCCACAGGGTGTGGAGGTCGACCGACCACATCGCGACCGGGTGGTCGGGCACCGCCCGGTCGAGCAGCTCCCGGTCGGGCGGACGCGGATCGTCCCACTTGTTGAGGTCCCAACCTGCGCCGAGCACCCAGGATCCGACCGGCATGGCCTGGGCACGTTCACGGATGGCGGCGACCGCCTCGGCGAGGGACCCCAGCGTCGACAGGTCGAGATTGGTCAGGGAGTCCGCGTACGCGATCGAGTGCATGTGCGCGTCGACGAAGCCGGGGAGGATGATCTGCCCGCCGCAGTCGATCTCCTCGAGGCCCGCGCCCGGAGTCACCGAGGTGGCCCCGATACCGCCCGCCGAGGCGAGCGCGGCGGTCCTCGCCGAGGACGACTCCGCGATGTCGAGCAGCTGAGCGCGGGTCCCGACGGCGACGATCTTCTCTCCTTCGACGAGGATCGAGTCGGGGACAGGGGCCGTGTCGTCCGGGGTACTGCGTGCGTACGGGTGGGCGCTGTGCGGTTGCGGATGGGTGCCGGTCGCACTGTGCGGTTGCGGATGGGTGCCGAGTGAAGGGGAGAAGGTGCGCACGACGGCGTTGGAGAACAGACGCATGGACCCCAGTCTAGGGCGGCGCCCGCGTCACCCTGCTTCCGCGCTCTGCGCCTCGGCGGGCCGCTGCGCCGGGGTCGCACTTGCGGTGCCGGCCGGGGTCCAACCGGTCCTCGGCCGGGTCGCACATGCGATGTCCACCAGGGTCCAACCGGTCCTCGGCCGGAAGTCCGAGCCCGGCTACCATGGTGCCGCGACCGACGATTCGGCCGGAGTCCGAGCCCGGGTACCATGGTGCCGCGACCGACGATTCGGCCGGAGCCCGAACCCAGCTCGACGGTGGCGCGGACCGCGCTCCGAGCCGCGCTCCACCTCGATTCTACGAGGAGTAGAATCCGAAACATGACAACGTTCTTCAGCTCTCGGGACTCCCAATTGGCCGCAGGACTGCGCATCGTCCTGCCGGCGGTCTGGCTCGGACTCATCATCGGTATCTCGCTCATCGAGGCGCCGTTGAAGTTCCAGGCGCCGGGAATCACGATCCCCCTCGGACTCGGGATCGGGCGGCTGGTCTTCACGGCGATGAACTGGGTCGAGATCGCCATTGCGGTGGCGCTGCTGTGGGCGGTGCTCAAGGAGTCCGTCGGCGCCCTCTTCCGCGGGGTGAGCCTCGGCCTCATGGGTGTGCTCGCCATCAAGGTCGCGCTCATCCGCCCTCTGCTCAACTCGCGCACGGACGCCGTGCTCGCCGGAGTCGACGACGGCGGCTCGAGCTGGCACTTCCTCTACATCGCGGCCGACGGCCTGCTCATCATCGGGCTGGTCACCGTCATCGTCCTCGGACTGCGCCGCTGGGTCGTCGTGCGACCGAGGACGTAGACGCCGGTCAGTGCACTGGAACCACGCTTCATCGAGACGTCGTTCTGTGCGCCGTGCCACCGTCGGCACCAATCCTGCGCGTTCACGCGCAGCGACTCACCGTCGGACGAACCGTTTGAGCCTCGGTGCCTGGGAGAACAGCTTGGCGGCGAAATCGCTGGGGTTGAGCAGATCCCGGAAACGGAAGCGGACAACTGTGTACCCAAGTGCGAGCAGGCGATTGTGCTGGTAGCTTTCCCTGCTCATCTTGTCCCGCCCGACCTTCACATACTTCCCCACCCCGTCGACCTCGAGGATCGTCATCGACTCTCGATGGAGGAAGTCGACTCGAGCGATCGTGCCACGGCCATCGGCGATCTTCACCTGCTGCTCGAAGCCGCCCAGTTTCACTGCATGAAGGCAGAATGAGCAGTAACTCTCCGCAATGCTCTCGGACAGCGGACTGATGTTGTCGACCAACCGTCGGGCTGTGACCCGACCTTGTCGCAACCGGCCGATCACCGGATAGAAGTTGTCCACAACCCTCTCGCGCCCGAGTGCGGTGAACTCGTCAGGATAGCCGAACCGCAGCCAGTCAGGTTCTGTCTTCCCCAGGAGCGACCGTCGCAACGTCGCCTCCGCCGCTGCGAACGCTGCTTGTTGTCCCAGGATTCGAATGAGGTCGAGCGACGTCCGGTACGGACTGGTCGCTGTGAGTGATTCGACGCAGCAGAGGTCCGCATCATCGACGGCGCGAGCGGTGCGCGCGATCTGGCTGCTCCGGGACGCGCTGGTGGGATGGAGAACCGAAATGGGGCCGGTCGCGACTCCGAAGAGAGGAATCTCGTGGAGATGAGCGGCCGAGATTCCCCAGATCACGTCGCCGCCCCTGTAGCACGGGTAGTGGCAGATCCGCAGCCTCTGGAGGACCTCCTGGTACTTGTAGTCGTCCTCGAGTTCCGCGGCTGTGCGCTGCTCGTGGAACGACGTCCACTTTCTGTCGTCGATGAACGCAGCTATCCGACGATGTTCCGGACGATGGCAGTCGACGACGACGGAATACACCCCACAGGACAGCTTGAGCAGGCAGCATGCGAGAGCCTGTCTGATCGTCCGGGTGGAGACGCCTGCGGAGATGAAGGTCTGGTAGCGAACGATGTTGTGCATGACGACACGGTGGCGTCTGCCCGGACCAGATGTCGATCGCGATCCAACTGGTTGTGGAAGACGCGAATGTCTCCACAGACCGATCAGGCATGAGTCGTCCTCGATCTGCACAGCCTTCCGAGCACAAGTGGCGGGCCCGCAACGCCGCCTGAGGGGGCGTCTCGTGGCAGTTTCAGCGGCGGCGGAGCTGCTCCGTTCAGATTTGGTGCAGTCGTTCAGGTTTAAATCTGAACGCCTGCACCAAAAGTGAACGGAGTCGGTAGCACCCTGCATCAAATGTGAACAGAATCGGCGGTACCCCGCGCCGAATAACGAGGTAGCTGGTGTGCAAGGTGCTCAGTGTCCACGTGGTGCTCACTCAGCACCGTCGGAGCGTGCGGCAACCGGAACGTGCACCGCCGGAGCGTGCGCGGTCGCCACGGGCGCCGCCGGAACGTGCGCGGCCGCGCACGCAATCCGCGCTCAGTAGTACACGGCCAGCCGGCCGCGGGGGCCGTCGATGACCTCGACGGGGGTGTCGAAGACGCGGGAGAGCACCTCGGCGTCCATGATCTCGTCCGGGGTGCCGAACTCGACGACCTTCCCCTGCTTCACGGCGCAGATGTGATCGGAGTAGTGACCGGCGAAGTTGATGTCGTGGAGGACGATGACGACGGTGCGCCCCATCTCGGCGGCGGCCCGGCGCAGGTGCTGCATCATCTGCACCGAGTGCTTCATGTCGAGGTTGTTGAGCGGCTCGTCGAGGAGGATGTAGTCGGTGTCCTGGGCCAGCACCATCGCCACGTACGCCCGCTGACGCTGCCCGCCGGAGAGCTCGTCGATGAATCTGTTCTCCAGCTCGCCGAGCTCGAGGAAGTCGATGGCCCGCGAGATGATCTCCTCGTCGGCGGTGGTCAGGCGTCCCTTGGAGTAGGGGAAGCGGCCGAACCCGACGAGCTGGCGGATCGTCAGCCGGGTGATGAAGTGGTTCTCCTGCCGCAGGATCGAGACGATCTTGGCGAGGTCCTTCGACTTGGTCGAGGCCACGTCGTAGCCGGCGATCTCGATGGCGCCCTCGTCGATGCCGAGCAGCCGGCCGACCATCGTCAGCAGGGTCGACTTCCCGGCCCCGTTGGGTCCGACCAGCGCCGTCACACCCCCGGCGGGGATCTGCAGGTCGACCGGTCCGATCTCGACCGTGTCGCTGTAGCTCTTGCGGACTTCGCTCAGTGTGATCACAGGCGACCCTTTCTCAGGATGACGAAGAGGAATGCCCCGCCGCCGACGACTTCGATGATGATCGACACGACGCCCTCTGCGTAGAAGAGGTTCTTCATGACGAAGTACGCGCCGCCGAGGACGACGAATGCGATGAGCCCGGACATCGGCAGCACGTACCGGTGGTCATAGGTGTCGGCGAACTGGTAGGCGAGCATCGCGACGAGGAAGCCGAGGAAGATCATCGGCCCGATCATCGACACGGACACGGCCATGAGGATGGAGACGAGGAACAGGACCTTCATCGTCTCGATCTTGTGCCTCAGCCCCAGGTTCCCGGTCATCCCCTTCCCGAGGGCGAGCACGTTGAGCCGCGAGGAGCTGAGGTAGAGCAGGGTGCACGCGATGAGGCAGAGGGGGATCGCCAGCGGCAGATAGCTCGAGTCCGCGTTCGCGATCGACCCGAAGAGCCGCGCGGAGAGCACGTCGAACTCGCTCGGCGTCAGGGTCCGCTGCATGAAGGTCGCCACCGACCCGAGTCCACCGCCGATGACCACGCCGATGAGCAGCATGATCTCGATGTTCGCGTACTTGCCCGACAGCAGCCACCCGTAGAGCATGAGCGAGAGCCCCACCATGAGCAGCAGCTGCAGGGCGAAGGGGGTGAGCCCCTTGAGGTCGACGAGCGCGGTGACGCCGAAGAAGTACATCGTGCCGGTCTGGATCGCGACGTAAAGGGATTCGAATCCCATGATCGAGGGGGTGATGATCCGGTTGTTCGTCACCGTCTGGAACGAGACCGTGGCGAACGCCTGGCACAGCGCGACCATCGCGATGACGATGAGGTTCTGCGCCCGCATCTCGGCGATGAGCCAGAATCCCTCGTCGGTGATCGGCAGCGGGTTGTCCCAGGCCAGGAGGCCGAAGGCGATCGCCACGGCGAGGACGCCGAGGATGGCCATGGTCACCCAGTAGCGCCGCTTGGCTCGGGAGGTCGCCAATGACCCCGAGTGGCGGTGTCCGCCCGCCGCTTTGATGGAGGTCGCGGAGTCCCGGGCAGAGGTTTCAGCGTTCCGAACGGAGATCGCGGCGGAGTTCCCAACGGAGGTCGCGGTCGCCTCCGGGGTCGACACGGACTCGGCCGTTGGGGGCTCGGCCGCCTCCCGACTCGCCATGGGCTCCGTCGCCACGGGCTCGCTCGTCGCGGGCTCGGTCGTCACGGGCTTGGTCGTCACTGTGTTCTCCTCCATCTCAGCCTCGGCTCCGTTGCCGAAGCAGCAGGATGACGAACACGGCCGCGCCGACGATGCCGAGGATCAGCGACACCGGGACCTCGAACGGCATGATGATGATCCGGCCGACGATGTCGCAGATGGTGACGATCGCGATGCCGAGCAGGCACACCCAGGGCAGGTTGCTGCGGAGGTCGTCGCCGCGCAGCATCGAAACGACATTGGGCACGATGAGGCCGAGGAACGGAAGGTTGCCGACGACCACCGTGACCACCCCGGTGGCAATCGCGACGAGGATCGTGCCGATGAGGATGATCTGGTTGTAGTTGAGCCCGATGTTCGTCGAGATCTCCTTGCCCAGGCCCGCCGCGGTGAACCGATCGGCGGTGATGAAGACGGCGACGACGACGAGTGCGACGACCCAGAGGATCTCGTACTGTCCGCGGAGGATCGACGTGAAGCTGCCGGCGAACCAGATCCCGAGGTTCTGGAGCATGTCCGTCTGGACGGCGACGAATGTGGAGATCGCACCGACGACGGCACCGAGCATGATGCCGACGATCGGCACGATGAGCGAGGACTTCAGCGAGACCCGGCGGAGGAACAGGAAGAAGACGAGGGTGCCGATGAACGCGGCGATGATCGCGCCGAGCATCCGCGCGAGGATCGAGGCGTCCGGGTAGAGGATGACCGTGAGCATGAGCCCGAGGCCCGCCCATTCGGTGGTTCCCGTCGTCGTCGGCTCGACGAATCGGTTCTGCGTCAGCAGCTGCATGACCAGACCGCACATCGCCATCGCGGCCCCCGCGAGCACCAGCGCGATCGTGCGCGGCACCCGGGTGATCTGGAACATCTCGCCGCCGTCCTCGGCACCGACGATGTCGTAGACACCGGTGAAGAGCGAGAGCCCGAGGAGCACGAGCACGCCGAGCGTGGCGAGCAGCAGCTTCCAGCTCAGCAGGCCGCCCTTGTCCGCGGCTGCTCCCGATCGGTCCGCGGAACTCCGCGGATCCGAGTGCGGCCCGTCCACCTCGGCGAGGCGGGGGCCCGGGGTCGGGCCGGCGTTGTCTGATCTGGTCATGCGGGATCTCAATCGTGATTTGGCGGTGGACGGGCCGCGCGGGCCGCGTCCACCGCCGTGAAGGCGAAGCCGCCGCGCGGAGGCGGCGGCTTCCTCAGTTCCGGTCTACTTCTCGGCCTCGAGCTTGTCGGCGAAGCTGTTGAAGAACTCCGTGTAGGTCTGGATGCCTTCGTTGAGGTAGGTGTCCTCGGGGAAGTAGACGATCTTGTCGTTCTTCACCGCGGGCACGTCCTTGAGGGCCTCGGACTTCTCGAGGACCTCGGCCGCGGGGGCCGATCCCTCTTCGCGCTCCTCGGCGGAGAAGGAGGCGTCGCGGTCCATGACGATCATGAGGTCGGGCTGGGACTTCGCGATCGCCTCGACGGAGATGTCATCGCCCTGGTGATCCTCGCTGCCCTCGGGAACCTCGAGCGCGGGCTTGAGCTCGAGGATGTCGAAGACGGGACCGACCGTGCGGCCGACGGACGGAGCGACGTATCCGATGTCGCCCGCCGAGGTGATGAGGCCCATGGACTTGTCACTGCCGTTGTACGCGGCCTTCGCCCGCTCGATCGAGGCATCGAAGTCGTCGACGAGCTTCTTCGCCTCGTCCTGCTTGCCGAACACCTCGCCGAGCACCGTGGTCTGGCGCTTGAGCTCCTCGTCGAACGGCTCGCCGTCACGGGGGTCGAGCTCGAGCACGGTGGCCTCGGGAGCCAGCTTCTGCAGGTCATCGTGGTAGTCGGCGAAGCGCTGACCGTTGACGATGAGGTCGGGCTTGACGGCCGCGACCTGCTCCAGATCAGGTTCGCGGTGCGAGCCGAGGTCCTTGATCGACTCGTCCGTCGTGTACGACAGGCCCTCGGGCATGAGGCCGACAGCGGCGGCGCTGAGCTTGATGCCCCAGGTGTCGAGGGTCTCGAAGGTGCGGTTGTCAGTGGCGACAACGGACTTCGGCGGGCTGGGAACGGTCTGCTCACCGTTGTTGTCCGTGACGGTGACGGTGCTGGCGGTGCTCTCGGCGGCAGCCTGGTCCTCGGAGCCCGAGGAGCCGCAGCCGGCCAGGGTCAGAGCCAGAGCACCGACCACCGCACCCAGACGGAGACGTGACGAAACCATGTTGTACTACTTCCTTCAGCAAAAGATTCGGTCCAGATGTGCGCCATCTGGCGATTAGCTTAGCCTAAGCTTCGAGATATACGCTACATGAAGTTTTCGTTAAGCGACTCACACCCCGGTCGGGGCATTCGGTCACTCGTGGAACCCCGGGATTCCGGGGCACAGCGACCGATCAGGTCGCTCCGTAGTGATGCAGATCACCATTGTCGAGCAGTCCGGACAACACCTGTCGGCGCGTCTCACGACATCTGTCACCGGCATGGGTGGGTCGATCGGGAGCAAGCGTCGTCGCTCAGTTCCGCATCGCAAGCCCCGCTCAGCGCTGCATGGAAGGCCCGCGCTCAGCGCGTTCGGTCGCAGGCCGCGTCCGCCGGGGATCGGACCGAAGTGGAACCCGGCCAAAGACATCCGGTCCGCTCAGACCGCGCCCTCCTGGCAGACCAGCTCCTCCCGGCAATCGGCGTCGGCTCAGACCAGGTCCTCCTGGCAACGGGTGCCGGTTCAGAGCGTCCGTCCCCGGGCCGCCGGCTCAGATCGTCGCGATGAGCCGCTCCAACTCCTCCGCGGAGTCCGCGGCAGCCGTGGCCCCACCGGTTCCGCCGCGGCGCACGTACGCTCCGGACTCCTCGGCGATGAGCGCGCCTGCGGCGTAGTCATAGATGCCCAGGCCCCGTTCGGCATAGCAGTTGATCTTCCCCTCGGCGACCATGCAGAGGTCGATCGCGGCCGATCCGCAGCGCCTGATGTCGTCGTAGTCGCTCATCAGATCGAAGAGCTTGGCAAGCTGAGGGGCACGAGTGTCGCCCTTGTACGCGAATCCGGTGGCGAGGATCCGCCCCGACAGTCCCTCGGGGGTGCCGTGCAGTCTCCGGGCGGCGACTGCCTCGGTGCTCCGCTGGGCGCCGAGGCGGCCGTCGACCTTGAACGCGCCGGCACCGGCGATCGCCAACCAGGTCGAATCGAGTCCCGGCGAGGCGACGAGCCCGAACAGCCACTGCCCGGCTCCGACATTCCTCACCGACCCGGCACCCGGCCTGCTCACCGCGTCAAGGTCGGTCACGGGAGCCTCATCCCTCCCGGTCGACCCGCCGCCCGATCCATCGACGGCGATGTCGGTCACGCCCTCCGCCAGATTGGAGCGGCAGACTCCGACCGAGAAGGCGAAGTGCTCGATTCCCCGCACATAGTTGACCGTGCCGTCGATCGGGTCGACATGCCACTCCAGCCCGACTTCCGGCACCCGATCCTCGACCGGGACGGGCACCAGAGATCCCGTCGAGGCGTCGTAGCAGTCGAGCGTGCGCAGGAATTCCTCGTCGAAGAACGCCACCGGATCGAGCGCCGCCGCTCCCTCTTCTCCGACCATGAGGTCGTCGGGGCGGACCTGATCGAGAAAGCCGCGCACGAGCGATTCGATCTGCGCGTCCGCCTGGGTGACGAGGTCGTTGGCCGACGTCTTCGTGTCAACGACGCCAGCGTCGAATCGCGCCCCCAGCGATTGACCCCATTCCTCCATCTGCCGCCAGGCGATCGCGGAGAGGTCACCGGCGATCCGAAGCAGCGGGTGCGCGAGCACCGTCGAGGGCAGGACGGACGAGGACAGGACGTGAGAACTCATGATTCAACTGTAGGTGCGCGGTGGCGGCGAAGTCCTCCCCGGCGCTCATGGGAATCCCCTGACCGCCACCCGCCGCCCCCCTCCTCACCCCGGGCGGGGGCACGCTCCCCTCGGGCGAAGGCACACCTTCGCGACCCGCTCACACCTCGCGGTCGACACACTATGTAACAACTTTGCAATACTAGGAGTGACCGTGCGATTCTCGTCCTTAATACAGTTCAGCCGGCCCGCAAACCCCCTTGTCACCCTCGCAGGGCTGCGAAATAATCGTTACTGAGCCGCGTCCTCTATTACGTAAAGAAAACTTGTCAATTTACCTTGTCGGAATTTTCGAATGCTTCGGAAACCCATTCGATAAACGCCCGGACGCGACGGAGGGATGGCGATTCTCTCGCCATCCCTCCGTCGATCGTTGCAGGTTTCCGTCCCGGTCACTCGGCAGCAGGAGCGACCGAAGCCTTGGTGAGCGAGGGATCCGGGGCGCTCTCAGCGGACTCCGATTCACGCAGCAGGGGCCCGTGACGACGGACGATCTCCTGCACTGCCTGGGACGATGTTCCCGCAGCCGCCGCGATGGCTCCGAACGTCGCACCCTCCTCCCGGGCACGAAGGATCGACATCACGTAATTCGTATTGATCCGAGCTCTCTGACGAGCAATTCGACGAACAGCGCTCACCAGTGCGGATTGGTCTGCGGTCAGTTCTCGAGCGCGACGCGACATGGTTACTTCCCTTGCTTGCACTTGCGGCAGGTAGCCACAACAAAGTGTGTACGAACTGGATACCACAGATATTAAGTCGAGACAATGTTTTTCCCGTATTTCAGAAATCACACATCACTCACCGCGAGGTCGATCACGGTTCGATAACGGCAGGCGCGCAGGTCCTTCTCCCCGCGGCAGAACTCCCTTCCGTCAGGCTGCAGGGCTCCTCCCTTCCAGGTGGCAGAATTCCTCACATGGAGACCACCGCACCTCACGATGCCCAGACCGAGCACCCGCGCGACAGCCCGGTGGCGGGTCCGGGCGGAGAGGCACTGTGCCACGCGCTCGAGGCAGAGGGGGTCCGCCATTGGAGCATCGACGGCGCCGATCGCGCGGCGTACTCCTCGGACGCGTCTCTGTTCCGGCTGGTTCCCGCGGTCATCGTCTTCCCCTTCGACGAGGAGGACGTCGCCCGCGCCCTGCGTGTCGCCCGGCGCCTCGGGCTGCCCGTCACGAGTCGCGGAGCCGGGACGTCGATCGCGGGCAATGCGATCGGCACGGGCATCGTCCTCGACTTCTCCCGCCACATGAACACCGTCCTCTCCCTCGATGCCGAGGAGCGCTCGGCTTGGGTCGAGGCGGGGTGCGTCCACGCGACTCTGCAGGCCCGCGCCAAGCTCCACGGTCTGCGCTTCGGGCCGGACCCCTCGACGCACACCCGCTGCACCATCGGTGGGATGATCGGCAACAACGCCTGCGGCCCCCGCGCGATGGGCTACGGCCGCACGGGCGACAACGTCCTCGCCCTGCGGGTCATGCTCGTCGACGGGACGATCGTCGACATCGACGAGTCCAACGCCGCAGAGCACTTCCCCCGCCTCCACCAGCTCGTCGCCGACAACCTCGCCACGATCCGCACGCACCTCGGGACCTTCTCCCGGCAGGTCTCCGGCTACGGCCTCGAGTCTCTGCTGCCGGAGCACGGTTTCGACCTGCGGAGGGCCTTCGCCGGGTCCGAGGGCACCTGGGGGATCGTCCTCGCCGCGAAGATGAACCTCGTCCGCGACCCGGCGCACACCTCGGCGGTGGTGCTGGGCTATGCGGACATGGTCGCGGCGGCTCACGATGCTCCCCTCCTGCGGAACTTCCCCGTCGCCGCGTGCGAGGGCCTTGATTCGCGGATGCTCGACCGGGTGATCGAGACCAAGGGCGCCCGGGCGGTCCCTCCGCTGCCCACCGGCGCCGGGTGGCTCGTCGTCGAGCTCACCGGCGACGACGAGGCCGAGCTCCGGACCCAGACCGCCCGGCTCATCGCCGAGTCCCGCTCTCTCGACGCCGCGGTCCTCGATGCCCGCGCGGCTGCCGAGGTGTGGGCGATCCGCGCCGACGGCGCGGGTCTCGTCTCCCGGACCCCGGATGGCCGGGACGCGCATGCCGGATGGGAGGACTCGGCGGTGCCGGTCGAGCACCTCGGCGACTATCTGCGGGAACTCATGGACCTCCTCACCGAGCACGGGCTGTGGGGGATCCCGTACGGGCACTTCGGGGACGGGTGCCTGCACATGCGCGTCGACTTCCCGCTCGAGGAGCCGCACGGGCGCGAGGCGCTGCGGAGCTTCATGGTCGCGGCGACGAAGCTCGTCGCCCGCTACGGCGGGTCGGTCTCCGGTGAGCACGGCGACGGGCGAGCCCGCTCGGAGCTGCTGCAGCTCGCCTACCCGCCGGCAGTGCTCGATCTGTTCAAGCAGGTCAAAGAGCTGTTCGACCCCCGGTACCTGCTCAATCCCGGGGTCATCGTCGATCCCGACGCCCTCGACGAATCCCTCCGGTTGACGCAGCTGCCCCTGCGGCGGGAGCTGCCGGGGCCGTTGGGGATGCGCTACGACGAGGAGGCGGCCGGTTTCGCCTCGGCCGTGCACCGCTGCACGGGCGTGGGCAAGTGCCGCGCGGACTCGGCGGCCTCGGGTGGCATCATGTGCCCCTCCTACCAGGCGACTCGCGACGAGAAGCACTCGACCCGGGGGCGAGCCCGGGTGCTCCAGGAGATGGTGTCCGGGGAGCTGAGCGAGACCGGGTGGGACTCGCCGGAGGTCGCCGAGGCCCTCGACCTGTGCCTGTCGTGCAAGGCGTGCGGGAGCGAGTGCCCGACGGGGACCGACATGGCGACCTACAAGGCGGAGGTCCTCTACCAGTCCCACCGCGGGAAGCTGCGCCCGATGAAGCACTACGCGCTCGGATTCCTCCCGCAGCTGGCACGGGCGATCACACCGCTCGCCCCGGTCGTCAACCGGGTGTCGGGGCTGCCGGGGATCTCGACGCTCGCGAAGAGGCTCGCCGGAATCGACGTCCGCCGCACCATCCCCGTCTTCGCCCCGACGACGTTCCGGCGTTGGTGGACGTCCTCCGCCGAGGCGGGGGCCGGGGCAGCGGGAGGTGAGCCCGCGGCAATCAGCGCGCGGGCACTGGCCGGTTCCGTGAAGGTGCGGTCTGGGACCGATTCCGCCGAGGCGGGGGCCGGCGGGCGGCTGCCCGAGGTCGCCGAGGTGGTCCTCTTCGCCGATTCCTGGTCGAACCACTTCGCCCCGCGGATCCTTGCCGCCGCCGTCGCGGTGCTGCGGCGAGCGGGGGTCAGGGTCAGGGTCGTCGAGCAGTCGGTATGCTGCGGTCTGCCCCTCATCTCGACGGGGCAGCTGGATGCGGCGAAGCGGAGTCTCTCGGCGACGATCGGGGCCCTCGACGCCACCGGTGACGTCCCGATCGTCGGGGTCGAGCCGTCCTGCCTGGCCACTCTCAAGGACGATTCGCTCAAGCTCCTCGGTGACGAGGCCTCGGCGCGGGTGGCCGCGCGGGTGCAGACCCTGGCCCAGTTCCTGCTGGGGATCGGTGCCGAGCTGCCGGACTTCACCGGCATCGACGCGCTCGTCCAGCCGCACTGCCATCAGTCCGCGGTGCTCGGCCTCGCCGCGGACCGTGAGCTGCTGGCGCGCACCGGGGCCCGGGCACGCTTCCTCGGAGGCTGCTGCGGCCTGGCCGGGAACTTCGGCGTCGAGGCGGGACACTTCGAGACCTCGGTCGCGGTCGCCGAGGTGGCGCTGCTGCCGGCGTTGCGCGAGAGGCGAACGGCGCTGCGGGAACGGCCAACGGCGTTGCGCGACCGGCGAACGGCACGCGAGGCAGACCCCTTCGAGGTCGTCCTCGCCGACGGCTACTCATGTCGGACGCAGATCGCGGATCTCAGCGACCACCAGGGGGTGTCCCTGGCGGAGCTCCTCGCGTGGGGATGGGACTCGGGTCTCAGGCCTTCGCGGTGAGCACCGGCACTTCGGCCTCGAGGAGGATCCTCTGCGCCTGGGAGCCGAGGATGAACTTGCCGATCGCCGAGCGCTTCCTCAGTCCGATGACGATGAGCTGCGCATCGTGTTCGGCGGCCAGCTCGTTGAGGGCACCGGGCAGGTCGTCCTCGTGGTCGGGCTGCAGCACCTCGACCTCGACTCCGGATTCCCGGCCGAGTCCGACGATGCGCTCGATGTCGTCCTGACCGATCTCCGTCGGCGTCCCACTGGCTCCGCGGCGTTGGGCGTTGACCACGACCGCCCGGGTCGACCGGAGTTCGGCCTCTGCGAAACCTGCGCGCAGGGCCGCCTCGCCTTCAGGTGCGGGAAGGTAGCCAATGAGAATCGTCATGTCCTCATTGTATTGCCGTCGGCGATCTCCGCTCGGCGGCAACGCCACGTGGACAGGCTGCCGTCATCGGCCCACTGCCGGATCGGTGCGACCGTCGGGCCGACCGAACCGGATCCCCGCCGCGCTGCTCGCCGTCATCGGCCCACTGCCCGGTCGACGCGATCGCGCAGCCGCCTCAGTGCCGCGACCATCTCCGGCGGCTCGACGACGCGGAAGGGCGCGGGGATGTGCGCGGCGACCGCGGCGGCCCAGTCGAGGTTCTCGACGCCGAACTCGACGAGGCACCCCTCCGGCACGGCGCTGATCGTCACGGACCGGGTGGGGAACCAGGACTGCGCCTCGGCGACAGGGGCGTCGACCTCCAGGACGACCCGGTGCGGGTACGCGGCGGAGGTGACCGCGGCGCGCACTGCCGCCTCGGCGTCGGGATGGTCCCGGGGAGGGCAGCCGAACGTCGTGGCGTGGACGTCGCGCATCCGGTCGAGGCGGAACACCCGCCAGTCCGCGCGGTCCCGGTCCCAGGCATAGAGGTACCAGTGCGCGCCGAGGACGACCAGCTGCACCGGCTCGACCCTCCGCTCGCTCGGAGCTTCCTCGCCCGGGTCCTCGCGTCGCCGCGATTTCGCGTAGGTGAAGGTCAGCAGAACCGCGGAGGCGATCGCCGAGGCGACGGCGACGACTGCCGCGTGATCGACCTCGGGTTCGTGACCGGGAAGGACGGAGACGGCGGTGCCGATCGCGGTGACCGTCTCGCGCATGTGCGGCGGGAGCATCCCGCGGATCTTCGCCGCCGCCGACGCCGCGTCCGCCGTGCTCAGCCCCGCCCCGCGCAGGAGCGCGAGACCAATGGCCGTCGACAGGGCCTCCCCTGCCTCGAACTGCAGCGGCGGCAGCAGCGTCCGCGATTCCGCACGGTATCCGCCGGCCGCTCCGGGCACCGACGCGATGATGTAGCCGAGCTCCCTGAGGACGGTGATGTCTCGGCGGATGGTCCGGACGGTGACCCCGAAGTGCGCGGCCAGAGCGGATGCCGTGTACAGGCGCCCGGAGGCGAAGAGGCCGAGCAGGGACAGCAGCCTCGACTCCGCCGTCATCGCCTGCCCCCTCACCCACTCACGTACCACTCGAGAATAACTGCGAACGCGGACAGTATATGTCCGCATCGCCGCCGATGATGGAGTCAGCTCCGGTCAGGAGCGTCCATCCCCGCACATCAGGAGTGACCATGCCGTTCTTCGCACCGAGCGTGACCACCGAGTCCGACGCCCTCTTCACCTTCATCGAGCAGCAGGCCGGTCAGCTGCGGCTCACCGCCCTCGACCTCTCCGACGAACAGGCCCGCAGCACCCCGACGACCAGCCGCCTGTCCATCGCCGGTCTCATCGCCCACAGCGCCCAGGTGATCTACGGGTGGCTGCAGCAGGTCAAGGACCCGGACCGGGTCTTCTCCCTCGACGACTACGTCTCGTTCGGGCGGGCCATCGGCATCGAGGAGATGTGCGACGGCGCGGAGCTGCCCGATCTCACCCTGGCCGAGCTGCTCTCCGCATTCGACACGGCGACGGCGGAGGTCACCGCTGCCCGCGAGCTCGTCGACAGCGGTCGGGTCGACCTCGACAGCACCGTGCCCGTGCCCGACATGCCGTGGTATCCCAAGGACTTCGTGATGACCGTGCGCTGGATCCTCAATCACATCAGCACTGAGCTCGCCCGGCACGCCGGGCATGCGGACATCATCCGGGAGAGCATCGACGGGGCGATCGCCTACGAGCTCAACGCCCGGGCCGCAGGCGAGTCGTGGCCGCCGGAGAACTGGACGGACAGCGCCGACGCGTCGACCGCCTGACCGCCGACGGGCGAGAACCCCGGGCCGCCCGCTCGCTGAGCCTCACACGCCCGGTCACCGGGCCGCCCCATCGCCGGGCGCCTCAGGCCGCGAAGATCGATCCCTTCGAGACGCGGTCGACGAGATGCTCGGTGTAGGCCGGCATCGTGATGAAGTCCGGGAAGGCGTCGTCGAGGACGCACGCGCGGAAGATCTCCACCGCCTCGGTGTAGTGATCGGCGGGGTGGCGTTCGATGAGGGCGAGCTCCTCCCCCATGTACCTCTCGACGAGGCGACGGGTGAGCTGCTTCCCGTTGTCGAGCGTCACCGCGTGCCGGGTCCACTGCCAGATCTGGGACCGGCTGATCTCCGCCGTCGAGGCGTCCTCGAGGAGGTTCTCGAGCGCGACGTGGCCGATGCCGCCCAGCCATGCGTTCATATAGCCGATGGCGACGCGGATGTTGAGCCTCACGCCCTCCTCGGTGACCTCCGGGTCGAGCCCGTGGACGTCGAGGAGGTCGGCCGCCGTGACCTCGACGTCGTCACGGAGCACGTCGAGCTGGTGCGGCTTGTCGCCGAGCGCCTCGTCGAAGACCTCGAGGGCGGCCGGGACCAGGGCGGGATCGGCGACCCAGGTTCCGTCGAATCCCTCGGACACCTCGCGCCGCTTGTCCTCGCGCATCCGTTCGAACTCGGCGGCCACGAACTCCTTGTCCGGATGTCCGCTCATGAGGTTGCTCATCCCGCCGATCGCATGCGCACCGCGGCGGTGGCAGGTGGCCACGAGCAGGTCGGTGAACGCCTTCATCATCGGAACGGTCATCGTCAGTTTGTCGCGGTCGGGCAGGACGAACTCGGGGTACTTCTTGAAGTTCTTGATGATCGAGAAGAAGTAGTCCCAGCGCGCGGCATTGAGCCCGGCGCAGTGCTCCCGCAGCTCGTAGAGGATCTCCTCCATCTGGAACGCCGCGGTGATCGTCTCGATGTGGACGGTCGCCCTGATGGTGCCGACGGGAATGCCCAGCCGCTCCTGCGCGAAGACGAAGACCTCGTTCCACAGCCGGGCCTCGCGCGCCGATTCGAGCTTCGGCAGGTAGAAGTATGGGCCGGAGCCGTCCTCGATGAGCTCGCGGGCGTTGTGGAAGACGTAGAGACCGAAGTCGACGAGGGTTCCCGAGGCGGAGAAGTCCGCGTCGTTGTCGTCGACGAAGCGCAGGTGCTTCTCCGGCAGATGCCAGCCCCGCGGCCGCAGACCGATCGTCGGCGGGGTCCTGTTGTGCACTCCCGGCAGCTTCCCCCGCACCGCCTTCATGAGGTTGAGCTGGCCGGTGATGACGTTGATCCACGTCGGACTCGTCGCATCCTCGAGATCGGCCAGCCACACCTTGGCCTGCGAGTTGAGGGCCGCGACGGACTCCCGCTCCGTCACCGGACCGGTCACCTCGACCCGGCGGTCCTCGAGGCCGGGGGCGCCGCGAGACCCGGCGACCGTCCATGAGGGGTCGTCACGGATCTCCTGGGTCTCGGGCTTGAACGTCGGGAACGTCCCATGGCTGATCGTCGCCGCGCGGATCCTGCGAGCCTCGAGCAGATCGGTCCGGGGGATCCGGAAGCGGTCGTGCAGCGCGGCCAGGAAGTCGAGCGCTGCCGGTGTCAGCACCGCCTCGAACCCGGGCGGCATCGGTGCATTGATCTTCATGTGCGACATGTCGTCTCTCCTCACCCTGCGGTCGATGACGAGTTCCGCCGAGCAGCCCACGGGCGGGCTGCGGCCCTGTGCCCGGGGAGGTCGAACGGAACCGGAGGAATCGGGTCCGGGAGTGCAATTCTAAAGGGTCTGAAGGGGAAAAGGATGGGAAAGGGTCGGCGCGGACCGACGATGCAAACCCCATGAAAACATCGTCGACCCGCGCCGGGTACGTGAGGGCGGAACCCGGAGCCTCCGACCTCCGAGGACCCGGAGGCGGGGCGGGAAGGCCGGAACCCGCCGGGTCCGGCCACCTCAGGCCGCGGCGATCGCCGCCTTCGCCGGGCTCCGGGAAGTGTCCCGTTCGACGAGGTGTTCGCTGTAGACCGGCATCGTGAGGAACTCGGGGAACTCCTCGCCGAGGGTGCAGCGACGGAATACCTCGACCGCCTCGGCGAGGTGGTCGTCGGGCCGCCGGCCCATCCGGGTGAGCTCGTCGTCGAGGTACTCCTGAATGAGCTCCCGGGTGACCTGCCGACCGTTGTCGAGCCTCACCTCGTGACGGATCCACTGCCAGATCTGCGAACGGCAGATCTCCGCGGTCGAGACGTCCTCGAGGAGGTTCTCCAGGGCGACCTGTCCGCGCCCGCCCAGCCATTCGTCGATGTAGCCGATGGCGACGCGGATGTTGATCCGCACGCCGGCCTCGGTGACGATCGGCTCGAGACCGGTGAGGTCGAGCAGGTGCTCGGCGCAGACGGTGACATCTGGGCGGAGATTGTCCAGCTGGTGGGAGCGCTCACCGAGGGCCGCGTCGTAGACCGCGAGCGCATCGGGCACCAGGCCGGGGTCGGCCACCCAGGTGCCGTCGAAGCCCTGCCAGGCCTCGCGTGCCTTGTCCTCGCGCATCCGCTCGAACTCGGCGGCGACGTGGTCGGCGTCGGGATGGTGCCTCATGAGGTTGCTCATCGTGCCGATCGCATGAGCCCCACGGCGGTGGCACGTCCAGACCAGGCGGTCGGTGAACGCCCGCATGAGCGGCAGGGCGTTCGTCAGCCTCTCCCTGTCGGGGAGGATGAACTGCGGGAGGTTGCGGAAGCTCTTGACGACGGAGAACAGGTAGTCCCAGCCCGCCGACTGGAGGCCGGCGCAGTGCTCCCGCAGCTCCCAGAGGATCTCCTCCATCTGGAACGTCGCCGTGATCGTCTCGATGTGGACGGTCGCCCGGATGGTGCCCCGCTCGAGGCCGAGGCTCTCCTGCGCGAACTCGAAGATCCGGTTCCACAGGCGGGCTTCGAGCGCCGATTCGATCTTCGGCAGCCAGAAGTAGGGACCGGAGCCGGTGTCGACGAGGCGGCGGGCGTTGTGGAAGAAGCCGAGGCCGAAGTCGACCAGTGCTCCGGAGGCATCCGATTCCCGACCTTCGCCGTCAACGACGGTGAGGTGCTTCTCCGGCAGGTGCCAGCCGCGCGGCCGCATCCCGATGGTCGGGGGAGTCGGATTGTCGACACCGGCAAGGCGCCCGTGCACCGCGTCCATCAGGGTGAGCTGCCCGCCGATGACATTGCTCCACGTCGGGCTCGTCGAGTCCTCGAAGTCCGCGATCCAGACCGAGGCCCGGGAGTTGAGGGCCGCGACGGCGTCGGCATCGGTGACCGGGCCGACGAGCTCGACCCGGCGGTCCTCGAGTCCCGGTGCGCCGACCGATCCTGCGACCTGCCAGGAGAGGTCGGTGCGGATGCGAGCGGTCTCGGCGGCGAACCGCGGCAGCGTGCCGCCGTCCATGGCCGCGGCACGGGCTCGGCGCTTCTCGAGCAGCGAGTCGAGGGGTCGTGCGAAGCGGTCGTGCAGGGCTGCGACGAAGTCGAGTGCCGGTGCGGTCAGGACGGTGTCGAAGCCGGGTTCGATCGGTGCGTTGACTCTGATGTGTGACATTGGGCTTCTCCTCACCCGGTCGGTGCGAATGTCAGTGGTGGACGGTGGAACGGCTCAGTGGAACTGGGCCTCTTCGGTCGATCCGCTCAGGGCCAGGGTCGACCCCTCGGGGTTGACCGCGGTCGAGACGAGGTCGAAGTAGCCGGTGCCGACCTCGCGCTGATGCTTCGTCGCGGTGTAACCGCGCTCCTCGGCGGCGAACTCGCGCTCCTGCAGATCGACGTAGGCCTTCATCTGCTCGCGGGCGTAGCCGTGGGCGAGGTCGAACATCGAGTAGTTGAGGGCGTGGAAGCCGGCGAGGGTGATGAACTGGAACTTGTAGCCCATCGCCCCGAGCTCCCGCTGGAACTTCGCGATCGTCGCGTCGTCGAGGTGCTTCTTCCAGTTGAACGACGGCGAGCAGTTGTAGGCGAGCAGCTGATCGGGGTGCTCGGCCTTGATCGCCTCGGCGAACTGACGGGCGATATCGAGATCCGGCAGGGAGGTCTCCATCCACAGCAGATCGGAGTACGGCGCGTAGGCGTTGCCGCGGGCGATGCAGGCCTCGAGGCCGTTGCGCACCTTGTAGTATCCCTCCGCCGTCCGTTCTCCGGTGATGAACGGACGGTCCCGTTCGTCGACATCGGTGGTGATGAGGGTGGCGGCATCGGCGTCCGTGCGGGCGACGATGACCGAGGGCACGTTCTCGACGTCGGCGGCCAGACGCGCCGACTGCAGGGTGCGGATGTGCTGCGAGGTCGGGATGAGGACCTTCCCGCCGAGGTGACCGCACTTCTTCTCGCTCGCGAGCTGGTCCTCCCAGTGGACCCCGGCGGCACCCGCGTTGATCATGCCCTTCATCAGCTCGAAGGCGTTGAGTGGACCGCCGAAGCCGGCCTCGGCGTCGGCGACGATCGGGACCAACCAGTCCTCGACGGTGCTGATGCCCTCGGCGTGCTCGATCTGGTCGGCACGCATGAGCGCGTTGTTGATCCGGCGGACGACGGCGGGCACCGAGTTGGCCGGGTAGATCGACTGGTCCGGGTAGGTGTGACCGGAGAGGTTCGCGTCGGCGGCGACCTGCCAGCCGGAGAGGTAGATGGCCTTGAGACCGGCCTTGACCTGCTGGACCGCCTGGTTGCCGGTCAGCGCGCCCAGGGCGTTGACGAAGTCCTCGGTGTGGATCGACTCCCACAGCTTCTCGGCGCCGCGCCGGGCCAGGGTGTGCTCCTCGACGACCGAGCCACGCAGTCTGACGACATCCTCGGGCGAGTACTCTCGGGCGACTCCCGACCACCGGGGGTTGGTGGCCCAGTCGCGGCGGAGGGTCTCCACGTCGTGCAGCTGGTCGGCGGTGTTCTCAGTCATGTCTGCTCCTCGATTTCATCGATTCGGTGTCCGTGTTGTCATTCTGTCGCGGTCGGAGAGAGCTCAGCAGGCAAATATCCGATGAAAAACACCGATTCTTCTCGTTTACGGAATTTGTGACCTCTGACATACTTGTCCCATCGCCCTTCCACACGCCCCCATCCTCGGAGGAAGCCGTCATGACCCAGCAGATCGCCGATCCACTCGTCGACGAGCCCCAACCCGACAGCCTCAGCGTCGGCAGAAGAATCCGATTCTTTCGCAAACAGCGCGGTCTGACGCTCAGTGACCTGGGTGAACGCGTAGGGCGTGCGGCCTCGCAGATCTCGACGATCGAGAACGGGAAGCGAGAAACTTCCGTGTCACTGCTCACCGCCATCGCCACGTCCCTCGACGTCGATATCGCCGATCTCCTCGACCCCACCCCGGTCGACGACCGGCAGGCCCTCGAGCTCGAGGCCGAGCGCTACCAGGCCTCCCCCATGTACTCCTCGCTGGGACTGCCGCAGGTGCGCACGAAGTCCCTGCCCCACGATGCCCTCGAGGCGATCGTCGGTCTGCAGCGTCAGCTCGCCGAGGTGCTCGCCCGCAGGGCTGCGACGCCCGAGGAGGCGCGGCGGGCCAATCGCGAGCTGCGGGAGAGGATGCGGGCGAGGAACAACTACTTCCCCGAGCTCGAGGCGCAGGCCGCGGAGCTGCTCGACCTCGTCGGCTACGAGTCCGGCACGGTCTCCCAGCGCCAGACGGCGATGATCGCGGAGAAGCTCGGGTTCAGCCTCCACTACGTCTCCGACCTGCCGAAGTCGACCCGGTCGATCTCCGACACCGTCAACCGGCGCCTCTACCTGTCGAACGAGGACGCCGCCTTCGATCCGCGCTCGCACATGCTCACCGCTCTGGCCCAGCATGTCCTCGGGCAGGATTCCCCCAAGGACTTCCGCGAGTTCCTCCAGCAGCGGGTCGAGGCCAACTACCTCGCCGCCGCGGTGCTGCTGCCCGAGAGCGCGGCGGTGCCGATCCTCACCGAGGCGAAGCGGAAGCGCGAGCTGTCCGTCGAGCATCTGAGGGACGTGTTCGGGGTCGGCTACGAGATGGCAGCGCACCGGTTCACGAACCTCGCGACCGAGCACCTGGGTCTGCCCGTCCACTTCATGAAGGTCCACACCTCGGGCACGATCCACAAGGCGTACTCGAACGACGGACTGCCCTTCCCCACCGACCCGCTCGGCGCGATCGAGGGTCAGTTCGCGTGCAAACGCTTCACCTCACGCACCGTGTTCGGTGTCGCCGACCGCTTCAGCCCCTACTACCAGTACACGGACACCCCCGCCGGCTCCTACTGGTGCACGGCCAGGGTGCTGCCCGGAGGTGACTTCGCCATCAGCGTCGGGGTTCCCTTCGCCCACGTCAAGTGGTTCGAGGGCCGCGAATCCCCGATCCGCTCCCGCTCGGGCTGCCCCGATCCGGGATGCTGCCGGCAGGCCCCGGAGGAGCTGGCGGAGAAGTGGGCGAGCCAGGCTATGCCTGCGGCCCGGATGCACGCTTCCCTCCTCGCGGCGGTGCCGCCCGGGGCTCTGCCGGGCGTCGACGACACCGAGGTCTACGAGTTCCTCGAACGCCACTCGCAGTGAGGGGGCGGAACACTCCTCTGCGGGGTCGGCGTCCCGTCAGCGGTGGTGGACCCTCAGTGCCCTGTCCGCGATGTGCTCGGCCAGGGCGAGCGCCGAGGCGGCGCCCCACCTCGGGACGTTCCTCACCTCCGTCAGCCTGCCGCGAGTGGTGACGATGAGCTCGTCGCGCAGTTCGCCCGTCGCGTCGATGGCCTGGGAATGGACGCCGCGCGGTCCCGGCTTCACCGCGCCCGCCCTGATGTCGGGCACGTACCGCTGCACTCCCTCGACGAACGCCGAGGTGCTCACAACGGCTTTCGCTCCCCGCATCGCGGTCTTCGCGTTCTGCGAGGCGAACTTCCAGAACCCGCCGAAGCCGAGGGTCGACCCCAGGTCGCCGAAGTCGACGTCGCGGCGCCCGTAGGCCTCGCGTCCGAGGGACGGGTAGGTGTTCGGTCCGAGGAGCAGGCTGCCGGTGATCCCTCTGGCCAGGACGGTCCGGGTCAGCGGTGCCGAGGGGTCGGGCACGGAGCTGATGACGCCGCCCACCACCTCGGCGTCCGGTTCGGCCATGACGAAGAAGTCGCTGGTGAACGGGATGATCCGGGGTTCGGGGTCGAGTCCGGCGGTGGCGGCCAGCCGGTCGGCGTGGAGGCCTGCGGCGAGGACGACGAGATCGAAGGAGCCGGCGTCCTCGTCCGGGGTGCGCGGCTGCCGGGTGCGCTGATGTCCGGTCCCGGGCTCCGGGCGGACGTCGTCGGTGCCGTGCCCGCCATCCGGGCGCTCGCGCCCGGGACCCGGGAACTCGCTGCCGAAGTCGCCTCCTCCACCGGACATCTTCTCGCCCCACTTGTCGAGCGTCTCCTCCACCTGCTTGAACCACGACTTGTCGCCGAACCTGCTGCGCAGCTCATCCCCGAGCCCGATCACCGGGCCCGCGTCGCGACCGCGGTAGGTCCGGGGAACCTCCTGGACCTGCTCGTCGAGATCGTCAGCGGCGTCGCCGCGCCGAGGCCCGCCCGGCGCGGCCGACACGTCCTCGCTCCGAGATCCGCCCGGTTCGTGCCCGCCCCGCGATCCGTCCGTCTCTGACGCCCCGTCCGCGCCCCGACCACGACCGGACCCGGTCGGCCGGTCGTCGGTCTCGGGCCCGGCATCGCTCGCAGGCTGCACGAGTCGCGCCCGCAGACGCACCTCATCGGCCATGACATCGATGCCGGTGATCTCGGTGCCGAGGCGGATCTCTCCGCCGACGGCCCTGACGTCGGAGGCGAGGGCCTCGGCGAGGGCGGGGAAGTCGATGACCGCGGTGTGCGGCGAGTACAGGGCGAGGACACCGCGGCAGTGCGGCTCGATCTCGCGCATCCGGGTGCGGTCGAGGAGGCGCACTCCCGGAACCCCGTTCGCCTCGGCGCGGGCGAGCATCTCCTCGAGCCGGTCGGCGTCGTCGGTGTCCTGGGCGACGACGAGCTGCCCGCATTCGCGGTAGGGGATGCCGCGTTCGCTGATGTAGGGCACCAGCCGCTCCACGCCTCGGCGGGTCAGCGCCGCCGAGAGCGAGTTCGGCTCCTCCTCGAGCCCCGCGTCGACGATCCCCGAGGTGTGCCCGCTCTGGTGCGCCGCGACACCATCCTCCTTGTCGAAGACGGTGACCTGCGCGTCGGGCAACCGCTCGCTGATTTCCCGGGCCACGGCCAGGCCGACGAGCCCCGCGCCCACCACTGCCACACGTGCGATACTCATACAGCAATCTTGGCACTGATCACCGGCGAGGAGAAGGATGAGGACCACCCTGGACTGGCCCGGCAAGGCCGCGGCCTTCGCCCTCGGTCGGGAGTCGATCTCCTCCTCGCGCCCCTCCCCTCACCTCCTCCGCCGAGGTGAGCGCGCCGTCCCCGAGATCGGCGGGAACCACCTCGTCGTCGGTGACAACCTGCCCGCGCTCACCGCGCTCCTGTGCACGCACCGCGGCCGCGTCAAGGTCGTCTACATCGACCCGCCGTACAACACGGGCAGCGCGCTCGCGTACAAGGACCACGGCCACGACCATGCCAGCTGGCTGAGCTTCATGACGCCGCGGCTCATGCTCGCCCGGGAGCTCTTGCGCGACGACGGCGTCCTCTTCCTCCACCTCGACGACGGGGAGAGCGCCTGGGCGCAGCTGCTCGGCCACGAGATCTTCGGCGAGGAGAACTCGCTCGGCACCCTCATCCACCAGCGCGCCAAGGGCGGTGGGAACTCCCCGTCCTTCGTCCGCGGCCATGACTACGTCCACGTCTGGGGGAAGGACGCCGAGCAGGTGGGGCCGTTCCTCACCGAGAAGAAGGCCCCGGCGAAGCTCGAGGTCATCGACGGCAGGCGGATGCTCGTCGAGACCGACGTGCTCCGCGCGGGCTTCGGCCGTTACGTCCGCGGTCAGGAGAGGCGCCTGATGTACGAGGACATCCTCGCGGTCAAGGGCGCGAAGAAGCTCGCCGAGGTGGACGCGAAGCTGGCCTCGGGCGATTACATCCTGCGCCCGTGGTCGGGCGGGAAGCATGCCGTGGTGCGGGTGACCCCGGCCGAGAAGGCGAGTTCGAAGCTCTACTCGATCATCAAGGCCCTGGGCGGGCACAACGACCTCGACAGGCTGGGCCTGGGCGGGGTGTTCAGCTATCCCAAGCCGGTCGACCTGGTGAAGACCCTCGTGGCCTCGCAGACGTTCTTCGACCCGGATGCGATCGTCCTCGACTTCTTCGCCGGCTCCGGCACGACCGCCGAGGCGGTGATGGCGGCCAATCGGCGCGACGAGGGCAGACGGACGTTCATCCTCGTCCAGACGCCCGAACCGCTGCGCCGGCGAGTCGGGGCGCGGGTGTCCGGTGGAGCAGTGGCGGCGGGGGTCCCCGGCGGGGCTGCGGGTGCGGACGATTCGGCGGGTGCGGAATTCACGACGATCAGCGAGCTCACGGCCGAGCGCATCCGCCGTGCCGCGGACATTCTTGCTCCCGGCCTGGCCTTCGATGAGTTCGTGGTCGGCGAGGACTGAGACGACGACTCGGTCGCGCGTCCCGGCGTGGGCGTCCACCGGATCTCCCGGTCGATAAGAGTCGACATCCGCCGCGGAATTCGACCCTGAGCGACCTGGAAATCCGCGCCTGATCCGGCCGTGCCGCTCAGAGGTCCGCGTTCCGGTGCCGGAGCCACCGTGCCGTCGGCTCATGCGACGTCAGAGCGATCGCCCGCTCATAGGCCGCAGCAGCCTCGACGGTCCGCTGCTGCCGACGCAGTGCCTCGGCGAGGGTGGCCCAATACGGCTGGAAGCGGTCGGCGGCGGGATCCTCGGCCACCTCGGCGAGCAGGGAGAGTGCCTGCTCGGCACCGTCGGCGCGCAGGGTGATCGCGGCCCGTGCGACTCGCGCGCCGAGTGTGGGCGCGATGACGGTGAGGGCCCTGACCAGGACCAGGAGAGCCGACCAGTCCGTTCGCCCCGTCCGGGCCCGATCGGCATGGACGGCCTGCATCGCCGCCTCGAGCGTGAACCTGCCCGGCCTCTCGAAGGACAGGGCGCGACGCAGGTGCCGCTCACCCTCGGCGATGAGGCGCCGGTCCCAATCGGCGGGGTCCTGTTCCTCGACAGGGACGTAGTCCCCGCCCCGGGCGGGTGCGCGGGAGAGCGAGAAGGAGACGAGCGCGGCCAGGCCGTGGACCTCGGGTTCGGAATCCACGAGGGTGGTCAGCGTGCGGGCGAGGAAGAGCGCCTCGTGGCTCATCGACTCCGCCAGGTCGGTGTCCGGGCTCTCCGCCCAGGCGATCGCCAGGCAGCCGTAGACGGCTTCGAGCACGGCGGTCAGTCGGTCGGGAAGGGCTCGGTCGAGGCTCCGGTCCTGGCCCTGGTCGGGCAGGGGTCGCTGGGCGGGCAGGTCAGTCAGTGACGGGACGACGAAGGGAATCCGCGCGTCCCTGATCCGCCGTTTCGCGCGCACGAGTCGCTGGGCCATCGTCGTGGTCGGGACGGCGAACGCCCGGGCGATGTCGGCGGCCTCGAACCCGAGGACGACCTGGAGCATGAGCGGTGTCCGCACCGCCGGGTCGATGGCCGGATGCGCGCAGACGAAGAGGAGCGCCAGGCGTCGGTCCTCGATCTCGTCGGTCGCCTCGGCGAAGGCCCCCGAAGCATGCGGGGATAGGCGCTCATCCGCGGTCGTCCATGCCTCGTCGAACTCCGTTCGCGAACGGTGCGCCGAGGACTTCCACACATCGCGTTGGTGGTTGCGCGCGACAGTGAGCAGCCAGGCGGCGGGATTGTCCGGGATCCCGGTCTCGGACCATCGGTGGAGCGCGCGCTCGAATGCGGTCGCCACCGCATCCTCGGCGAGTTCGATGTCACCGGTGGCCGAGGCCAGGAGCGCGATGATCCGCGACCGCGACTCCCTGGCCGCGGTCGCGAGCACCTCGTTCACGGCCGCCGCTTCTCGGGCGCTGGTCCCTGCATCACCGTCCGCGGAGGCGGTGTCCGTGTCCGGTCCACCGTCCGCGGAGGCGGTGTCGGCGTCAGGTCCACCGTCCGCGGAGGGCGCTCGGGCCCCGGCACCATCGATCCCGGATCGGGTGGTCCCGGGTCCCACGGCACCCATGCCAGCGGACGCGCTCACTCGGCCCTCGCCTTCGGTCAAGGACAGTGTCAGCTGCTCGGCGGGGCGGACGGGCACTCGTCGGACCGCGTGCCCGAGACCCATTGTCCGTCCTCGACGTGAGTCGCGCCGGGTCGGATCTCGACGGCACCCCACTGCAGGGGCGGAGCCTGACGCGCCCACTCGATCGCGGCGTCGAGGTCGTCGACGTCGATGACGAACGTGCCGCCGAGCTGCTCCTTGGTGTCGGCGAACGGTCCGTCCTTGACCTGCACGGCACCGCCGTCCATCGTCAGGGTCGTCGTCAGCGGGGAGGGTGAGAGCACCTCGGCGGACAGGAGGACTCCTGCCTGGTGGAGGGCGGTGACGTAGGCAGACATCTGTGTCTGCGCCTCGGCGATCGCCTCCGGAGGGAGTTCGAGCTCGCCCTCCTTGGGTTCCGGGTAATGCATGAGCAGTGTGTATCGCATGATTCGTCCTGCGCTTTCTCGTTGTGGCGTTGAGCTTAGCAAGAGGCGGTGCTGCCTCCTGCGCCCAAATGACGAGCGACGGGCCGCCCGATCGACAGGTCGGGCGAAGATATCGGGGTCCACATTCCGACTGCACGGAAACCCTTGATATCTTGCCTGGTCAGGGTGTAAGAATGCACTGAGACGCATATTTCCCCTCGCCGTCCGATCAGGAGGCCCAGTGCCGACGTACACCTACCGATGCAGGACCTGCGGCACCATCGAGCAGTCATTCCCCATCACCGACAAGCCCAGCACCATCCCCTGCCCCAGCTGCCGGGCGCCGGCCACGACGGTCTTCTCGTCTCCGCACCTCGGCGCCGGTGCGAGCACTGCGCACAGGCTCATCGACGCCACCAAGAGGACCGCCGAGACCCCGGGAGTGGTCTCTCAGGTCCCCGGCTCGCGACGTGCCCCACGTCCGGTGAGCCGGGACCCGCGGCATGCCAAGCTGCCACGGGCGTGACGTGCGCCCGCCTCGATCCGCACCACCCTGATCAGCACTACGACGATCCGCGCCATCGCGGTCATCGTCGACCGCACGATCCCCCGCCAGGAAAGGAAGTTCCCATGCCAGACGTCGTGTTCCCACTCGATTCGACCAAGCCATTCACCGACCAGAAGATCATCGGGCACAACCGGTGGCACCCCGACATCCCTGCGGCAGTCCACGTGAAGCCGGGTGACTCGTTCCGGCTGGAGTGCCGAGAGTGGTTCGACGGCTTCATCAAGAACGATGACAGCGCCGATGACATCCGGGATGCCCCTGTCGACATCGTCCACGCTCTGTCGGGCCCCGTCGCCGTCGAAGGCGCCAAGCCCGGCGACCTGCTCATCGTCGACATCCTCGACGTCGGGCCCATCCCCCAGGAAGAGGGTCCCCTGGCAGGCCAGGGCTGGGGCTACACGGGGATCTTCGCGAAGAAGAACGGGGGATCGTTCCTCGTCGACCAGTTCCCCGACGCCTACAAGGCGGTCTGGGACTTCAGCGGCGGCACGGCCACGTCGCGCCACGTCCCGCACGTGTCCTTCACCGGAATCGTCCACCCGGGGCTCATGGGCACGGCCCCGAGCAAGGACATGCTCGGCAGGTGGAACACCCGTGAAGCCGCGCTCATCGCCACCGACCCGGACCGCGAACCGCCCCTCGCCCTGCCGCCCGAGCCCAACGGCGCCATCCTCGGCACGCTGACCGGTGCGGAGTTCGACCGGGTCGCCGCCGAAGGAGCCCGCACCGCTCCCCCGCGGGAGAACGGCGGCAATCAGGACATCAAGAACCTCACCAAGGGCACACGCGTCTTCTACCCGGTCTTCGTCGACGGGGCGAACTTCTCCGCCGGCGACCTCCACTTCAGCCAGGGCGATGGCGAGATCACCTTCTGCGGCGGCATCGAGATGGGCGGATACCTCGACATCCGCGTCGATGTCATCAAGGACGGAATGGCGACGTACGGAGTGTCCGAGAACGCCATCTTCCAACCCGGGAACACCGACCCCCAGTACTCGGAGTGGCTCGCCTTCTCCGGCACCTCGGTGACCCTCGACGGAGAACAGCGCTACCTCGATTCCCACCTCGCCTATCAGCGCGCATGCCTGCACGCGATCGACTACCTGACGAAGTTCGGCTACAGCCCGGAGCAGGCCTACCTGCTGCTCGGCGCCGCCCCGATCGAGGGCCGCTTCTCCGGAGTCGTCGACATCCCGAACGCCTGCGCGACGGTGTATCTGCCGACCGCGATGTTCGACTTCGACGTGACTCCCTCGGCAGACGGTCCCGTGCAGATCGATCCGGGCATGGGGGCGCCGCACTCGGCGTGAGACCGATGCTCATGAGAACCGAGTCCGCGCGGCCGAACACCTGTCCGCCTCAGGCCGAGTTCAGAATGACGTCGTAGGGTCGAATCGATCAGGGGACCGGCCGACCGGCCGGCGGCACCGGTCCCCAGGTCGCCCGCCGACCACACCGCCAGACCAAGGAGCGCACATGTCCATCGTCGCCATCAACACCCTCGCCGTCCCCGAACACGCCCGCGCCGAACTCGAGAAGCGCTTCGCCGCGCGCAAGCACTCCGTCGACGGCGCTCCCGGTTTCGAGGGCTTCCAGCTGCTCCGCCCGGTCTCCGGCGGCGACCGCTACTTCGTCTACACGCAGTGGGCCACGCGCGAGGACTTCGAGAACTGGAAGTCCAACCGCGCGTCCTCCCATGAGAGCACGGGGCAGAAGCCGGTCTCCGAAGCCGCCGATCTCCTCGAGTTCGAAGTCGTCGACCTCGGCGACTGAGACCCGACCGATCCGCCGCCGTCTCCCACCGGAGGCGACGACCGTCCCTTGGCTCGAGAGCGGCGGTGGTGCGGCCACGTCCCACCCCGGAGTCTCGGCCCTACCCGTCGGCGTCCTTGTCGAGCTCACTGAATGCCTCGACCTTCCGCGGATGCCCCGCGACGAGGATCTCGTCGTCGGCGTAGAGGACCACCTCAGGATCCGCGATGTCCCAGTGCTCGGTCCCGTTGCGCTTGAAGGCGACGATCGTCACGGCATAGGTCGTGCGCACCCCGATCGACGCCAGTGGGGCGTCGGAGATCCGCACGGGCGGAGTCGTGCGGGCGAGCACGAAGTCCTCGTCGATCGGGAGGAAGTCGGAGATGTGACCGCGGATGAGGTGAGCGAGTCGCCTGCCCATGTCGTTCTCCGGTCTCACCACGTGATCGATGCCCATCTGGTGGAGGATCTCAGCGTGGGGTTCGCTGATCGCCTTCGCCCAGATGTGCTGATTGCCCAGCTTGAGGATCCGCGAGGCGACGAGGATGCTCGCCTGCAGGTCTCCGCCGATGGCGATGACGACGCGGCTGACTTCGTCGATGCCCAGTTGCCGCAGTGCCACCTCGTCGGTGGCATCGGCGCGGGAGACATAGGTGAGCGTCTCCGCGAATTCGCCGACGACCGCCTCGGCGATGTCGATGCCGATGACATCGACTCCGTGCGATGCGAGCTCCCGTGCGAGCGATCCGCCGAATCGGCCGAGTCCGATCACGGCCACGGCTCCCTCCCGGCCCAGGGGCTTGGGGTCGCCGGCGAAGAAGGCGGCGGGACGCGCCAGCCAGGATCTCTCGTTCATTGCTGTCCTTCCGTCAGGTGCTCGTCGGGGGACGAGACCGGGTCGATGCGATGGGTCGTGTGTTCTGTCGGCACGCTGCCCCGAAGCAGTGGCACGTCGGGAGGGTTAACCGATGAGCGGTCGCTCCTTCGGCAGTTCGAAGCGCACGGGTCGTGAACGCAGGGCCAGCGCCGAGGCGACGGTGACGGGACCGAGCCGGCCGGCCGCCATCGTGAGGATGATGACGACCTGGCTCAGCGGCGGCAGATCGGCGGTGATGCCGGTGCTCAGCCCGACGGTGCCGAACGCGGAGATGACCTCGAAGAGGATGCGGTCGAACCCCAGCTCGGGGGCGTCGAGCATGATGACCATGGTCGCCGCGATGATCAGTCCGATGGCGAGGATGATCACCGTGGTCGCCTGCCGGTGAATCGAGCGGGAGATCCGGCGGCCGAGCAGGTTGACGGCCCTCCCGCCGCTGATCTCCGTCCATGCCATCGCACCGAGGACGAGCACCGTCGTGATCTTCACCCCGCCGGCGGTGCCTGCGGGACCTCCCCCGATGAACATGAGGATGTCGATTCCGAACCACGTCACCGGGTGCAGCTGCGCGATGTCGATGGAGTTGAATCCGGCGGTGCGGGTGATGGTGGATTGGAACGCGGCGGCCTGGATCTTCCCCCACCAGTCGAGGGGTCCCAGTGTGCCGGGGCTGTTCCATTCGATCGCGGCGATGAACACGGTGCCGCCGATGAGCAGCACGGGAGTGAAGACGACGACGGCGCGGGTCGTCATGCTCCAGGTCAGCGGGAGCCGGTAACGGTGCAGCAGCTCGATGAGCACCGGGTAGCCGAGCCCTCCGACGATGACGGCAGCAGCGATCGGACCGCAGATGAGGGGGTCGGTGACGTATCGCATGAGGTTGTCGCTGCGGAGCCCGAAGCCCGCATTGTTGAACGCGGAGATCGCGTGGAAGATCGCGTCCCAGGCCGCGCGGGCCGGAGTCTCGTCGTAGTGGAGGAGGAAGCGCAGGAAGAGCGCCGAGGCGACCGCGAGTTCGACCGCGAGCGTCAGGCTCACGACGCGCAGCACCATCGGCTTGATCCCTCCGATGGCTCCGCTCTTCGTCTCCGTCGCCACCGACTGCCGGAGCCGGAAGCCCACCCGGCCTGCGACGACGAGGGCGAGCAGCGTGGTGAGGAGGATGACGCCGAGACCGCCGACCTGGATGAGGGAGAGGATGACGATCTGCCCGAAGAGAGTGAAGTCGCCGCCCGTGTCGAGGACGACGAGCCCTGTCACGCTTAGCGCCGAGGTGGCGGTGAAGAGCGCGGACAGCAGCGAGATTCCGCCGGGGGCCACGGTGGCTGCAGGTGTCATGAGAAGGCCGGTCCCGATCACGAGAGCGGAGAGATATCCGGCGACCACGCGACCGATGGCATTGCGGTGAGTGCTGTGCACAGAGGAAACCTAACACTTGGAGCACGATCGGTCGCGACTGACAGGTGATTCTCAGAGTCCTGCTACTGTCCGTATGCAGCAAGAACCGCACCATCACAGCATCGGCGCTATGAAAGGCACCTCATGAGTCAGCCGCAGACAGAATCGACCGACAGGGACCACGGCTTCGTCAAGGCCCTGGGCACCGTCGACGCCCTCTTCATCGGCTTCGGAGCGATGATCGGCTTCGGCTGGGTCGTCCTCACCGGAGAATGGCTCAACGGCGCCGGCACGATGGGCGCGATCCTCGCGTTCGTCGTCGGCGGCATCATCATGTGCTTCGTCGGCACCGTGTACTCCGAACTCGTCGCCGCGATGCCGCACGCCGGCGGAGAGCACAACTACCTGATCCGCGCGATGGGACCGCGGGTCTCCCTGTTCGGGTCCTGGGCCATCACCGGCGGCTACATCAGCGTCGTCATGTTCGAGGCGGTCGCGGTGCCGAAGACCGCGCTCTACCTCTTCCCCGATCTCGAGCGCATCAAGCTGTGGACGATCGCCGAGTCAGACGTCTACCTCACGTGGGCGCTCATCGGAACGGTCACCGCGATCGTCATCGCCTGGATCAACATCCGCGGCGTCAAGATCGCCTCACTGGTTCAGACCTTCGTCGTGTCGTTCCTCATCATCGTCGCCCTCCTGCTGCTGACCGGCGGACTCATGGGCGGCGAGGCGGCGAACGCCGAGCCGCTGTTCACCGGCGGCGGTGCAGGATTCATGGCGGTCGTCGCGGTGGTCCCGTTCCTGTTCGTCGGCTTCGACGTCATCCCGCAATCGGCGGAGGAGATCAACCTCCCGGCACGCAAGATCGGCAAGCTCGTCGTCATGTCCGTGCTCATGGCGATCGTCTTCTACGTCATCATCATCGGCATGACGTCGCTGGCGATGCCCGCCGAGGAGCTCGCCAAGCATGATCTCGTCACCGCCGACGCCCTGACCGCGATGTTCAACTCCGCGTTCTGGGGCAAAATGGTCATCGCCGGCGGCCTTGCCGGAATCATCACCTCGTGGAACGCATTCCTCATGGGATCGTCTCGGCTGATGTGGGCGATGGCCGTCGCGGGCATGATCCCCGCATGGTTCGGCAAGCTGCACCCGCGCTACCGGACCCCGGTGAACTCGATCCTCTTCATCGGCGTCCTCTCCGCCATCGCCCCGTTCCTCGGCCCCGTCGCCCTGGGCTGGATCGTCGATGCCGGCTCTCCGGCGATCGTCATCGCCTACTTCCTCGTCAGCGTCGCCTTCCTCGTCCTCCGCAGGAACGAGCCGACGATGGACCGTCCGCTGCGCATCGGCGGGTCCGGCAACGGCGGGTTCGTCATCGGCGTCATCTCCGTCATCCTCACCTTCCTCCTGTTCATCCTCTACGTGCCGATCACCCCGGTGTCGGCACAGCTCGCCCCGCAGTCGTGGATCATGTTCTTCGCCTGGATGCTCGTCGGAGTCATCTTCATGTTCCTGCTGCCCAACGGCGTCAAGGCCGGCCCCAACGCCGAGAACGAGCTCCTCGCCAAAGTCCAGGCGCGCCGCAAGGGCTGACTCGGGCGGCGGGGGACGGGTGCCGGCCGAACCGGGGACGGTACGGGTCGCCCTGCCGGCCGTATGACACCGCGCTCGCCGCACGCCCTACGGTTCGGCAAAACGCCCTGTTGGCGGCTCGCCCTACAAATCGGCACACGTAACGCCCTGTTGGCGGCACGCCCTACGGTTCGGCACGCACAACGCCCCGCTGGCCGCACGCCCTACAGTTCGGGACGCACAACGCCCCGTCAGCCGCAGAACACACCATTGCAACGGTGCGGAATACGGCTGACGGGGTGCTTTGATGTCTGTCTCGCCGCGCCGGGTCTGACGGGGTGCATTGATGGCTGTCTCGACGCGTCAGGGTCTGGCGGCACGAACGCGAAGACCGCCGGCTGCCTCTCCAGCTCGTCGGAGAAGAGGCAGCCGGCAGTCACGCCGGACCGGCGGTCACGCCGGATCGGCGGCAGCCGCTCGGCGGGTCAGACTGCGGCGTCGAGGCCGCGCGTCTTCAGGCGCTCACGCTGGTTGGGGTTGACGCTCGGACGGAACGGCATCTCCACCACCTCGGCGCGGACCGGCTCGCCGGGATTGTCCGCGTACACGTCGGGCAGATGGACCCAGTACTCTGTGCCGAGGTCGGTCCCGCCGACCGGCACGTGGGCCATGGCGATGTTGTGCTCGAGCTCGGGCGAGTACCACGGCGAGGTCACGTAGCCCACGGGGTCCTCGCCCGGTGACGTGCTGACCAGCCAGAAGTCGGGAGCATAGTCCGTGATCGGCTTCCCTCCGAGAAGCAGACCGACGAGCTGCGTCCTGTACGGCGGGTTGCCCGCCTCGAGCTGCGCACGAGCCTCTTCGAGCCGCTCCTTGCCGATGTAGTCGGCCTCCTTCTTCCGCGGCACCTGATAGCCGAGGTTGACCTGGAACGGCAACGTCTCGAAGTCCATGTCCTGGCCCCACGACAGGATGCCGGCGGCGATCCTGCGGTGGTGGCTGGGAGCGACGACCCTGAGGTTGTGCGGCTTGCCTGCTTCGAGCACGGCGTTCCACATGTCCTCGGCGTACTTCGTCGAATCCTTGAGGTAGATCTCGTAGCCCTTCTCCCCCGTGAATCCGGTCTGGGAGATGATGACGTCGTGCCCGCCGACCTGCGCCTCCATCAGCCCGTAGCTCGGCAGCTCCCGGCCTTCCTCGCCGACGAGGTCGGCGATGAGATCGACGGACTTCGGGCCCTGCACCTGGACCGGAGACACATCGATCTCCTGGATGGTCACGTCGAACTTCTTGCCGACGTTGACGCCTTGGAGCCAGAGCATGAGGTCGGTGTCGGAGAGGCTGAACCAGAACTCGTCGACCGCGACCCGCAGCAGGATCGGATCGTTGAGCACCCCGCCGGCTTCGTTGCACAGGATGACGTAGCGCGCGCGCATGACCGGGATCTTGGTCGCGTCACGGGTGATGACGTAATTGACGAACGCCTCGGCGTCGGGGCCCTTGACCTGGATCTGACGCTCGACGGCCACGTTCCACAAGGTCACATCGTTGACCAGCGACTGGTACTCGACCATCATCCCGCCCTCTTCGCGAGGGACGTAGCCGCGAGGATGGTACATCCGGTTGTAGATGGAGGCCCGCCAGCATCCGTGCTGCATGGACAGCTCCCAGTAGGGAGACTTGCGCACCCTGGTGTCGATGAGCATCTCGACCGGGGTCGGGCCTGACTGACGAAGGTTGATCGGGACTGTCCTGTCGCTCTGATCGACCGATGGAACGTTTCTGCCCATTGTGCTCCCCCTGCGAAACAGTTCTATATTATGGAACTGGATTCCCATAATATGGGTACTTCGAGTGTAGGATTGATCACACAGAGGAAGCAAGGGCATCCGCCGGATGAATTTCCGCGCCGAAGCGCCAGCATCCCGGCCTCGTGGTCGGATGCCCTGCGCACAGCCTCCGCAACCGATCGCAGGCAGGAGACGAGATGTCAGACTCCACCATCCTTTCGCTGCTCGAATCAGCCCGCTACGAGGTCCTCCCCACCTCCGGGATCGCCGAGCGCATCAGCGACAGCGTCGATCCCGGCCGGGTGATCACGGTGACCGCATCGACCGGACTCACCCTCGAGGCGACGCTGGCCACGGCCGAGCAGCTGCAGTCCCTCGGCTTCACCGCCGTCCCCCATGTCGCCGCCCGCATGGTCCACGGCCGCAGCGAGCTCGCCGAGGTGGTCGACCGCCTCCGCACGGCCGGCATCACCCGGATCTTCGTCCCCGCAGGAGACGCCACTCCCCCGGCCGGAGACTACAGCGGCGCGCTCGACCTGCTCGTCGACCTCTCCGGCCTCGACGCCGACTTCCTCGACGTCGACGTCGCCGCCTACCCCGAATCGCACCCGCTCATCTCCGACGAGGTGACGATCCAGGCGATGGCCGACAAGCGCGGCTACGCCTCCCACCTCGTGTCGAACCTGTGCTTCGACCCCGACACCGTCGAGTCCTGGCTCCACGCGGTGCGAAGACGCGGCATCGACCTGCCCGTCCACCTCGGCGTGGCGGGCAAGGTGGAGCTCGGCAAGCTGGCCAAGGTGGCGACGAAGATCGGGGTCGGCGAGTCGACGAAGTTCCTCCGCAAGAACGTCTCAACGTTCGCACGGATGGCCAAGCCCGGCGGCTACAACCCGCGGAAGTTCCTCGACAGGCTCGCCCCCGTGCTCGACGATCCCGCGCTCGGCGTCGCCGGTCTCCACATCTACACGTTCAATCAGATCAAGGACACCGAGGAGTGGCGCCGCAAACAGGTCGAGAAGCTCAGCGACTGACGCCGGTTCCTTCTACATGTGGTTGACCTTGCGCTTGAGGCTGCGGGAGAGCAGGCCCGCCTCGGCGACGAGGAGCCTGCCGAGGCCCTCGTGGTTCTCGGCGATCCGCACGGTCGGCCCCGAGATGCCGACCGCGGCGATGACCGTGTCGTCGATCCCGAAGACCGGGGCGGCGAGCGCGTCGAGGCCCTCCTCGAACTCCTCGTGGACGATCGAGTACCCGCGGGCGCGCACCTCGGCGAGGTCTTCCATGAGCTCCTTGCGGGTGCTCAGCGTGTGCGGGGTCCGGCGCTCGAGGCGTCCGGACGGGATCGGGATCACCCGGTAGGCGAACATCACCTTGCCCAGCGCCGAGCAGTGCGGCGGGACATCGACGTCGACCCAGTTCGTCGCGCCGAGGACGTAGGTCGAGTCGACCTGGGCGACCTGCACGACGCCGTCGGCGCTCGGCACCGCGAGGTTGACCGTCTCGCCGGTCTCCTCGCTCAGCCGCTGCAGGGTCGGGTCGGCCGCGGAGACGAGGGTCTCGACGCGGTCGAACCGGGAGGCGTAGGTCGCGAACAGGGATCCGCCCCGGTAGAGGCCGTCGCCGTCGCGTTCGACGAGGCCGTTGCGCTCGAGCGCGGAGAGCAGCCGGGACACCGTCGAGCGGGCGAGTCCCGTCGCCTCCACCACCTCGGTGTAGGAGATCGGCGCCTCGGCCCTGACCACCAGGGACAGGATCTCGGCGGCGCGGTCGATCGATTGCGTCCCATTGCTCATCGTGCTCGCACTCCGTCACAGCTCTCATCCGCCGCGGCGCTCGGGGCGCCCGGCGGCTCTCACCCTACATGACCGACTGCCAGGCCTGTTGTCGTTGCCCGAGGTGGGCTACAGTTCCGGGATGAGCAACAACGACGCCGAGGCGACGACGCCCGGGTCCGTTCAGTCCGTCGACCGCGCGGTGACGATCCTCGAGATCATCGCCCGCGCCGGCCTCGCCGGAGTGACCGAGATCGCCGCCGAGGTGGGGGTCCACAAATCGACCGCCTCGCGCATCGTCGCGACGCTGGAGTCGCGGGGGCTCGTCGAGCAGGACCGCAGTCGCGGCAAGTACCGCCTCGGCCTCGGGATCCTCCGCCTCGCCGGGGCCGCGACCGCCAGGCTCGACATCGTCCAGGTCGCCCGTCCGCTCGCCAAGCTCCTCGCCGAGCAGACCGGCGAGACCGTCAACATCGCCGTCCTCTCCGAGGGTGCCGCCCTCTACCTCGATCAGGTCGCCGGCTCCGCCTCGGTGCAGAGCCACAACTGGGTCGGCCAGCGCATCCCGCTCCACGCCACCTCCAATGGCAAGGTCCTCCTGTCCGGGCTCAGCGACGCCGGCGCCCGCGGAGTGCTCGGCTCGCGCCCGAAGGCCTACACCCCGAGCACCGTGACGTCCGTGCCCCGGCTCCTGCGGGAGGTCGCCGAGGTGCGCGACCAGGGGTTCTCGATCGTCGCGGACGAGCTCGAGGTCGGGCTGACCGCGGTGTCGGCCCCCGTGCGCAACGCCCACGGCGACGTCGTCGCGTCGATCTCGGCGTCGGGGCCGAGCTTCCGATTCACCGGCGACAGGGTCGAGGCCGCCCGCGACCTCCTCGTCGCCGCGGCCGCCGAGATCTCCTCCCGCCTCGGCTGGCGCGAGCCCTGAGCGTCTCGGAGCGGCCGAGGGTGGTGCGCGCTCTGAGCATCGGCCCGCTTCGGCCTCCCCTCGGCCGACGCGAGCGCTGGGCGTCGGGTCCGCCCCCGTCCACGTCGGCTGTCGTGGATCGGGCCCGTCACGCCCTTGACACGCCTCGGAGGGAGCGGGACGATCGGAGGACACCGTTCCCCATCGCGCACCCTGTTGCTCCCTCCGCAACCGAGTGCCGGTGCAGACGCATCAGTGAAGACGAAGACGTCTTCGGAGAGGAGCCTGCCATGGCTTCCGTTCCCAGCCAGGCCAGTGTCGTCGTCATCGGAGCCGGCATCGTCGGCAACAGCCTCGTCCACCATCTCGCCAGGCTCGGCTGGCGCGACATCGTCCAGGTCGACAAGGGTCCTCTGCCGAATCCGGGCGGGTCGACCGGTCACGCCTCGAACTTCATCTTCCCCGTCGACCACTCCCGCGAGATCACCGACCTCACCCTCGACAGCATCCGCCAGTACAAGGAGCTCGGCGTCTTCACCCAGTCCGGCGGCTTCGAACTCGCCCGCACGGAGGAGAGGATGCAGGAGCTGCGCCGACGGATGTCCTCCGCGCAGGCCTGGGGGATCGAGGCCCACCTCGTTGGCGCCGAGGAGGTCGTCGAGAAGGTCCCCTACGTCGACCCCTCGGTCATCGTCGGGGCGTTCTGGACTCCCGGCGTCGGCGTCGTCGACTCCGTGGGGGCGGGCACGAGGATGCGCGAGTCCGCGCAGGAGCTCGGGGCACTGAGCGTCTCGGCGAACACCGAGGTCACCGGCATCGACGTCGAGAACGGCCGGATCGCCCGCGTCCACACGGACAAGGGCACGATCGAGACCGAACGGGTCCTCGTCGCGTGCGGCGTATGGAGCCCGCGCATCGCCGCGATGGCCGGAGCCGCGATCCCGCTCACTCCCGCCGTGCACCAGATGATCAGCGTCGGGCCGGTGCCCCAGCTCGCCGCGATCCCCGGCGAGATCTCCTTCCCCATCATCCGCGACATGGACACCCTCTGCTACGAGCGCCAGCACGGCTCGGACCTCGAGATCGGCTCGTATGCCCACCGCGCGATCCTCCACGAACCCGACGAGATCCCGTCGAACGAGGCTGCGAAGCTCTCTCCCACGGAGATGCCGTTCACCGCCGATGACTTCGACCCCCAGCTCGAGCAGGCCCTCGAGCTGATGCCCGACGTCCTGTCCGACCCGGGCGTCGAGATCCGCTATGCGATCAACGGACTGCTGTCCCTGACCCCGGACGGCTCCCCCATCCTCGGTGAGTCGCCCCAGGTCAAGGGCCTGTGGTCGGCGGCGGCCGTGTGGGTGAAGGAAGGTCCGGGAGTCGGCCGGGCGGTCGCGGAGTGGATGACGGACGGACTGCCGGAGATCGACGTCCAGGGCGCGGACATCGCCCGGTTCCACCCGCATCAGCGCACGCGCGAGCATGTGCGGGCCCGCACCTCGGAGGCCTTCATCAAGACCTACGGCATCGTCCATCCCGGCGAGCAGTACGAGTCGAACCGCAACGTCCGCCTCTCCCCCATGCACTCGCGGCATGAGGAGCTCGGCGCGGTGTTCTTCGAGGCGGCCGGGTGGGAGCGGCCGCAGTGGTACGAGTCGAACTCGCATCTGCTCGAGGAGTTCGGCGATCGGGTCATGGACCGCACCGCGGAATGGGATTCGCGCTGGTGGTCGCCGATCATCAACGCCGAGCACCTGGCGCTGCGGGAGCGGGCGGGCGTCATCGACCTCTCGAGCTTCGTCATCTTCGACGTCGTCGGTCCGGCCGCCCTCGACGCGGTCCAGGGAATCGTCCTCGCGCAGATGGATGTGCCCGTCGGCAGGGTCGTCTACACCCCGGTCCTCGACGAGGCGGGCGGCTTCCGCTCCGACCTCACGATCATCCGCCTCGCCCATGACCGCTTCCGCGTCGTCACGGGCGCGGCCCACGGCATGGTCGACCTCAAGTGGTTCGCCGACCGCCTGCCCGAGACCGGGGCCGCGATCGCCGATCTCACCTCGTCACTGACGACCATCGGCCTCTGGGGTCCGCGCGCCCGCGACATCCTCTCGGCGATCACCTCGGCGGATGTGTCGAACGAGGGCTTCCGGTTCGGCACCGCCCGGACGATCGAGATCGGCACCCTCGAGGTGCTCGCCTCCCGCATCTCCTACGTCGGGGACCTCGGCTGGGAGCTCTACGTGCCGATGGAGTCCGGGGCGAGGCTCTGGGATGCGATCCGCGAGGCGGGGGCCGGCCACGGGCTCGTGCCGGTCGGCCTCGGCGTCTACGGGACCACCGGTCGGATCGAGAAGGGCTACCGCGCCTTCGGCACGGAGCTCGACTCCGAGCGCACCGTCGTCGAGGTCGGCATGTCCCGGCCCAAGGTCAAGCCGCAGGACTTCGTCGGCCGGGAGGCGCACCTGCGCCACCGCGAGGAGGACCCGCAGTCGGTGCTCTGCTCGCTCACCGTCGACGACCACACGAGTGCAAGTGGCCAGATGCGGTACATGCTCGGCGGGGAGCCGATCGTCTCCGCCGACGGGGAGCCGCTCGTCGACGGGCACGGCCGCCGCTCCTACGTCACCTCGGCGGGCTCGGCGCCGAGCCTCGGCAAGCACGTCCTCATGGCCTTCCTGCCGCCCGCCGAGGCGGTGGTGGGCAACCGCCTCCAGGTCGTCTACCTCGAGGAGCACTACCCGGTGACGGTGGCGAGCGTCGATGCCACCCCGCTGTTCGACCCCGACAACGAACGGATCAGGAGCTGACACGATGGACATCCTCGTCTGCATCAAACGCGTCCCCGACATCTCCGGGCAGGTGAGCCTCGACGCCTCGGGCACCGACATCGACCACGGGGCGCTCGGGCACACGATCTCCGCCCACGAGGAGTGCGCGGTCGAGCTGGCCGTCCAGCTCGCCGACGCCACCGACGGCGAGGTCACCGTCCTCACGCTCGGCACCGACGACGCGATCGAGCAGCTGCGCGCCTCCCTGGCCGTCGGGGCGAACGACGCCGTGCTCATCGAGGCCGAGGACCCCGGCGCCCACGGCCCCGAGGACATCGCCTTCGCCATCGCCGAGGTGGTCCGCTCCCGGGCGAGCGAGGGCCGTGGATACGACCTCGTCCTCGTCGGCAACGACGCCGCCGACACCGGCGACTTCCAGGTCGGCATCCGGCTCGCCTACGAGCTCGACCGGCCCGTGCTCACCGGCATCACCCTGCTCCGGCTCGCCGAGGAGGCCGCCGAGGTCGACTCCTCCAGTGACGGCTCCCCGACCTCGATCGCGGCCCACGGGATCGGGCCCGCCGGCACGGAGGTCTTCCGGCTCCCGCTGCCTGCGGTCGTCGCCGTCGCCGAAGGCGGGGTCGAACCGCGGTACCCGTCAATTCCCGGGCGGATGAAGGCGAAGAAGGCGCCGCTCGACGAGATCGACGCCCCCGAACCCGTCCACGGCAACCCGCGAGTGGCGCTCGAGCTGCCGCCGGAGCAGTCGAGCACCGTGACCATCCTCGGCGAGGGACCGGGCGCCGCTCCCGCTCTCGTCGATGTGCTCGAAGAGATCGGAGTGCTGCGATGACCCTCGTGTTCGTGGAGACGGAGGACCCCGCGACCCCGGCGACCGGGGGCGTCCAGCTGACCTCCGCCGAGGCGGTGACCTTCGCCCGCACGAGGGCCGCGGCCCTCGACGGCGGGGCCTCCGGGGAGGCGGGCGCGGCCGCCGGGGCGGACGGCTCGGGGTCGGGCGACTCCGGGTCGTCTCCGCTCGAGGTCGCCGTCATCGGCGAGCTCACGGAGGCCGCCCGGGATCGGCTCGCCCACCTCGGCGTCGCCCGGATCCACCACATCGACTCCCCCGATCTCCACGCCTACTCGGCCGCCGCCTGGGCGCAGGCCCTCGTCGACATCGCCCCCGCGCAGGGGACGATCCTGGCGTCGGGCACCCCGAGGGGCATGGAGATCATGGCGCACGTGGCCGCCCGGCTGGGGGCACGGATGGCGGCCAACGTCGTCGCCGCCGACGACCAGGGGCTGCTGCGCCAGGTGCTCGGCGGCGCCGCGTTCGAGCGGCTGCGGCTGAGCGGTGCCGTGCGGGTCCTCACGATCGCCGGTCACGCCTGTGACCCCGAGGACACGACGCCGAGCGACCCGGAGGTCCTCACCCACTCCCCCGCGGCGACGGAGGCGGACCTGCGCACGCGGGTCGTGCGCACCGAGGTCGAGGAGGCCGACGACACCTCGGGCCTGACGCAGGCGAAGGTCGTCGTCGGCGCCGGTCGCGGAGTCGGGTCGGCCGACGGATTCGGCGAGGTGCTCGAGCTCGTCGACCACCTCGGCGGGGCCCTGGGGGTGTCGCGCGTGGTCACGAGTCTGGGCTGGCGTCCCCACGCCGAGCAGGTCGGGCAGACCGGAAGCCGGATCGCCCCGGACGTCTACATCGCCTGCGGGATCTCCGGTGCGATCCAGCACTGGGCGGGAGTGCAGGGAGCGAAGACGATCATCGCGATCAACACCGACGAGGAGGCGACGATGGTCCAGCGGGCCGACTACGCGATCATCGGCGACCTCCATGAGGTCGTCGCCGCCGTCAACGAGGAGATCACGCGCCGCCGGGGCTGAACCTCGGTGCGGGGGACGGGTGGTCGACGCCGGCGGCGTCGGTGCGGAAGAGTCCGCGCTCGACGTTGTGCGGGTCCTCCTTGGCCTCGGCCATCGTGAGGACCGGTTCGACGCAGGCGTCGCGGTCTGCGAAGAGGGCGACGATGGCCTCGAGACTGCGGGCGGCGAGCGCGGGAGCGATGACCGCGCGCAGCGCCGGCCAGTGCCTGGGGTCCCAGTGGTCGAGGGTCTCCAGCGGCTCGGGCAGCGCGTCCTCGAGGTCGAGGGTGCGCACGAACTCGGCGAAGAACTCCCGTTCGATGCAGGCGACCGAGACGTGCCGGCCGTCCGCGGTGGGATAGAGGTCGTAGAAGGGCGCCCCGGAGTCGAGGAGGTTGCGCCCGCGCGCGTCGTGGTGCCACAGACCCATCGCGGCGAAGCCGTGCATCATCGACCACAGCAGGTTCGCGCCGTCGATCATCGCGGCGTCGACGACGGTGCCGACCCCGGTCTCCCGGGCGCGGGGCAGGGCGGCGAGGACACCGACGACGAGGAGCATCCCTCCACCCCCGAAGTCGGCGAGGAGGTTGGCGGGGAACTGGGGCGGGCCGTCGGCCCGTCCGAGCTGGAGGAGCAGACCGGTCGAGGCGATGTAGCCGAGGTCGTGGCCGGCCCTCTGCGCCTTCGGGCCCGTCTGTCCGTAGCCGGTGATGCGTCCGTAGACGAGGGCCGGGTTGGTCCGGTGGAGATCGGCCGGGCCGAGTCCCAGCCGCTCGGCGGCACCCGGCCGGAATCCTTCGACGAGGATGTCGCTGGCGTCGGCGAGCTCGGCGGCCAGCCGGGTCCCGGCAGCGGTCTTGAGGTCGGCGGTCACCCGCGTCTTCCCCCGATCGAGCACGGGGTTGACGTTCTCGCGGCCGGCGTTGGGCGGGTCGAGGCGGGTGACCTCGGCGCCGAGGTCGGCGAGTATCATCGTCGCGAACGGACCGGGACCGATGCCGCCGAGGTCGAGGACCCGGGTACCGGCGAGCGGACGTGAACCGGGGTGGGGCGGCATCGCCGGATTCGGGGATGCGCCGTGACGGGGACTGCGCTCGCGGGGATGCTCGCCGACGGAAGGCACGTCGTCGTGGGCGTCTGGCATAGATTTCCCTTTCGCTGGGCCGTCCTGCTTAACTGTAGAACGTTCGTTCAGTGCGGACAATCGACCCCCTGACCACGTCCGTCCCACCAGCGAGCTCCGGCCCCTGCCGGCCGATCCGAGTTCGCTCATCCCGATTCCGGAGGCCCCGATGAAGACGTTCGAATACCGCCCCGAGGTGCGCTGGTCGGATCAGGACCTCCTCGGCCACGTCAACAACGCCACGATGCTCACCCTCATCGAGGAGGGGCGCGTCAAGTGGATGAATGAGATGCGCTCGGTGCGACTGACCGGCGGAGGGCTGCTCGTCGCCCGGCAGGAGATCGACTATCTCCTCCCGGTCATGTACGGTCCCGAGCTCCTCCTCACGCTGTCGGTGGCGCGGATCGACTCGAGCTCCTTCACCGTGAACACCCGCGGCGATCAGAACGGCCGCCAGGTGTTCGACTCGAACGTCGTCCTCGTCCACATCGACCGGGAATCCCAGCGTCCCACACCTCTGACCGATGCCGTGCGGGACTTCCTCACGGAGTACCTGCCGGACTGAGAGCCGTTGCTGCCCGGCTGACAGGGGAGGCCGCACTGGCCCTGCATCGAGGGCGCCCGGTGCCCGCCGGTGGAAGGTTGTCCGTTCTGTTCATGCCCGAGGCGCGTCATCGGCCCTAGTCTGAGGACATGAAACTCGACGCGATCTCGATCATCACAGCCGACATGCCCGCCGCCGTGCGCTTCTACTCCGCGCTCGGCCTCCAACTGCTCAGCGGCGGACCCGATGCCCCGCACACCGAGTTCTCCTCGGGAGGCATCCGGGTCCTCCTCGACACCGAGGAGGTCGTGCTCGGCATCGACCCCGAATGGACCCGGCCGAGCGGCGGTCAGGCGATGTCCCTCGCCTTCGACTGCTCGAGCCCCGCGGCGGTCGACTCCACGTTCGCCCAGCTGACCAGTCCGGGCACCGAGGGCGGACCGATCGCGGGGGTGGCGAACGAACCCTGGGACGCGTTCTGGGGGCAGCGCTATGCGGTGATCACCGATCCCGACGGCAACACCGTCGACCTCTTCGCCGCCCTCGACCAGCAGCCGGCCGACGGCTGACGCCACTCTGCTCGCAGCTCCGCTCGCCGTTCGCGCCGACCGACCGCGACCTCCCGGTCACCTGTCGAGGAGCGCCTTCTCGTCCCGCCACAGATGCGCCGCATCGGAGTAGCCGAGCGCGGCGGCCGCAGCCGTCCGCGTCGATCCGCCGGCGATGAGGCCGCGCGCCGCCTGCCAGCGGAGGATCTTCGCCAGGTGCTTCGGGCCGTAGCCGTACCAGTCGGCGGCCAGTCGCCGCAGCTGCCTCGGCGAATAGGCGAACTGCGCGGCCGCCTCGGCGATGGGGGTCCCTCGGGCCAGGGTCGAGGCGAGTGCCATGGGGCGCGGATCGAGTTCCGTGACCTCGGCGAGCGCCGCGGCGATTCCGAGCAGACGGCGAGCGTCCGGGCCCGGGTCCGGTGCCGGTCCTCCCGTCTCGAAGCCGCGCTCGACGCGGCACCGGGACGCCACAGGGGTTCCTGCGGCCACGGCGTCGAGCGGAGTGAGAGTGTTCGCGAGCTCCGCCGCCGAGGTGGCGAGCAGCTGCGGGAGGACGCCCGGGTCGAACCTCAGACCGACGGCAGGCCCCCTCGCGCCGCGGACGACGCGCGCGGTGGAGTCGGCTCCCGCGACGACCACCTCGGCGTCGAGGACGATGAGGTCCATGCACCCATCGGGGACGATGAGCGACTCCCCACCGGGATCCGCCCGGGACACACCGTCGGACCCGGCTCGTCGCCGGGCCCGACGTCCGCCGCGATCCCGGGCGCCGACCGCCACAGCGTGGCCGCCAGGCGGGGGATCCGGATCTCCTCGTACATGGCTGCGCCGTGCCCCCCCTCAGCTTCGAGCGGTATCCTGAAGTCCTGATTCCTGCCCGTACCGGCAGGTTCCCTACTCAGACTAACCGGTCGTCGATGGCCGAGGTCCGCCTCGGCGACCATTTCGGAAGGAACGATGTCCGCTGCATCCCCGTCGCCGGTCTCGGCACGCAGGCAGGCACGGCATGTCACCGTCTTCCTCGACGTCGACGGCGTCCTCAACTCCTATCCCGTCCCCAAGCTGCGGGGCATCGCCGAGGGCAGGCGGCGCCTGCAGGCCTGGGACTACGAGCTGCACTACAAGCCGGCGGTCATCGAGTTCTTCGACCGCCTCGTCGAGACCCACGACGTCTCCGTCGTCTGGCTCTCCACGTGGTCCCGGCGGTGCAAGACCGAACTCGAGCCGAAGTTCGGCCTGCGCAACTCCTTCGACTGCATCGAGATGCCCGACGACACCCACAACCGCCACGCCAACGACCCGCGCGTGTGGTGGAAGGCCCGTGCCATGGAGGACTGGCTCGACGCCCATGAGCATGGCCGGGCGATCTGGATCGACGACGACCTCGCCGCGCCCGTGACCAGGCAGTACTTCGCCGACCGCTATTCGGAGAGCAAGCTGAAGATCATCGCCCCCGAGTTCGCGAAGGGCCTGACCCGCGCGCACCTCAAGGAGATCAGGGACTTCGTCTATCCGAAGGAGGCGTCGTGACGCGCATCGGCCTGCTCGACTCCGGCCTCGGACTGCTCGGCACCGCCGACGCTCTCTTCCACCTGGCCCCCGACGTCGACCTCGTCCTCGCGATGGACCCGGACTTCACCCCGTACGGCTCCCTGAGCGCCGAGGCCCTCGAGGAGCGGGCGCTCACCTCGGCGGCCGTGCTCGCCGAGTGGGAGCCGGATGCGATCGTCATCGCGTGCAACACCGCCTCGGTGCAGGCCCTCGACGCCGTCCGGGCCCGCTACGAACCCGACATCCCCGTCATCGGCACGGTGCCCGCGGTGAAGATGGCGGCCGGGACCGGTGAGGACTTCGCGATCTGGGCGACTCCGGCGACGACCGGCAGCGCCTACCAGCAGAACCTCATCGACGCGTTCGCCGCCGACGTCACCGTTGCGAAGGTCGCGTGCCCCGGCCTCGCCGAGGCGATCAACATCGCCGACATCGCCGGGATCGACGCTGCGATCGACGCCGCCCTCGACCAGATGGAACCGGGCATGGAGACGATCGTGCTCGGGTGCACGCACTACGGGCTGGTCGCGGACCGGATCATGTCCGCCCGCGCCGGCGCGATCACCCTCTTCGACTCGCCCGTGCCGGTGGCCAAGCAGGCGCTGCGGCGCATCGGCCTCGACGTCGCATCGACCGCGCACGGGACCGGCGCCGAGGCGATCCCCACCGGCGGCATCATCGCGACCTTCGCCTCGACCCGCCCGATCGCACTGCCCGAGACCCTGCGCGCCTACCCCGCGGGCAGGCGGCTGCTCGCCCGGGAGCGCTCGGCCGTCCCCGGCTCCTGAGCGCCCGGCTCGTCAGGGCCCGGGGGCGCGAGTAGCCGTCGGCTCGTGAGAGCGCGGAGGCGCGAGTGGCCGTCGGCTCCTGAGCGCGCGGCGAACGAGGCGGGCGAATGGTAGCCGAACCCAAGCATTCGCACAAGTTGCGGTGCTAGCGTGAGGGGACCGTTCACTGTCGAAGGAGGCGATCTCGATGCTCGCCGTGTACATCGCAATCGGCCTGGTCACCCTCGGTGCGCTGCTGCTGGGCAACAGCCTGCGGATCGTCAAGCAGTACGAGCGCGGAATCGTCTTCCGCTTCGGCCGCGTCACGAGCGATCCGAAGCCGCCGGGTCTCACCGCAATCATGCCGTTCGTCGACAAGCTGCAGAAGGTCAGCCTGCAGATCATCACCATGCCCATCCCCGCCCAGGACGGGATCACGCGTGACAACGTCACCGTCCGCGTCGACGCGGTCATCTACTACAAGGTCGTCGACCCCCGCCGCGCCGTCGTCGACGTCGAGAACTACCACCTCGCCGTCGGGCAGGTCGCGCAGACCTCGCTGCGGTCGATCATCGGACAGAGTGAGCTCGACGATCTGCTGACGAACCGGGAGCAGCTCAACCAGGGCCTGGCGCTGATGATCGACAATCCGGCCGTCGACTGGGGAATCCACATCGACCGTGTCGAGATCAAGGACGTCGCCCTGCCGGAGGGGATGAAGCGGTCGATGTCGCGTCAGGCCGAGGCCGAACGCGAACGCCGGTCGCGGGTGATCATCGCCGACGGCGAGCTGCAGGCGTCGAACAAACTGGCCCAGGCCGCGGATGCGATGGCGAGCACGCCCTCCGCCCTGCAGCTGCGCCTCCTCCAGACGATCGTCGAGGTCGCCGCGGAGAGGAACTCGACCCTGGTCCTGCCCTTCCCCGTCGAGCTCCTGCGCTTCCTCGAGGGCAACACCCCCCGGGCTCGGGCGACGACGGACGGCGACACCACCTCGGCGACCGGCACCGACGACGCGATCGAGCAGATCGTGCGAATGCTCGGCACGTCCCTCCGGCAGAACGCCGACGAGGCCGCGGTTCAGCGTCCGTGAAACCCCACCGGCTACGCTGGGGCCATGGACCTCAGACGCACCGGCAGGACAGTCATCGTCAACGGCGCCATCGCTGTGCTCGTCGGCGTGCTCATGATCGCATGGCCGGGCGCCACCGCCGAGGTGGTCGTCCGCATCTTCGCGTGCTGGCTCGCGGTCATCGCCCTGACCTCGCTCGTCCTCGCCCCGCGCCGCACGGGAGGGCTGATCGCCCGCGCGGTCCTGCTCATCCTGCTCGCCGCCCTGGTCTTCGTCTCCCCCATGTTCTTCGCCGCCTTCGTCACGGTGCTGGCGGGAATGGCGATCATCGTCCTCAGCGTCCTCGCGATCAGCGCTTCGCTCATCCTCCGCCGTATGGGGATGAACGGCTGGTGGCTGCTCACGCTCATCGGAGTCGCGGGCATCGCGATCGGCGGTTTCTTCCTCTTCGCTCCGCAGGCCGGCATCACCGCGCTCATCTTCACCCTCGCGGTCTTCATCGGAATCGTCGGCGTCGCGCTCATTGCGCTCGGCGTCCGGCTGCGTCGGCTCGCCGCCGAGATCGCCCAGGACCCGCGACGCCACGACGGCGGAGACGGCGACGTCATCCGCGGCGAGATCATCGAATAGTCGCGCTCGCGGACGGACCTCTCCCCCGCCTCGGCGAACCCATGACCGCGGGACCGCGCCCGCGGTTGGATCTCCCCCGCCTCGGCGAGGAGATCCAGCCGACCCCTGGAACGGTCACGACACGTGTGCTACATTGGCTCGCATGGGCACATTGAACTGCGGCGCAACGACTGCGCTCGATTTCTTTGTTCGTGACCGCCGCGCCTGACGGCGCCTGGTTCACAACGTCTCACGGCACGACCTCGGACATCTCCTGACACCTCGGTCTTCCCCCGGTGGCCTCGACAGGATTCCGCATGCGTCTCGCTGCCCGAGCCCCTGACGAACAAACCGCGCGCCGTCCTCCCGGATTGACATCTGCATCCGGGCCAGCGGCAATCGTCCCATTCCGCGCTGCCTCGGGTGCTCTCCTCCGATTCCTGGAGCACCTCCCATGCGACCGCATTCCGCCTTCGGCGGCCGACACGAACTCGGCCAGAACTTCCTTCGTTCACAGACCACCATCCGCACGATCGCGCGACTGACCCGTGCCACTGCCGGCCCGATCCTGGAGATCGGTCCCGGCAGCGGGGCGGTCACCGCCCGGCTCTACGAGCTCGGTCGGCCGCTCACGCTCGTGGAGCTCGATGAGACGAGGATCGATCACCTTGAACACCGATTCCCCCACGCACAGATTCGGCACGCCGATGCTCTGACCACGCCGTTCGACGCGTCCGTCATCGTCGGGAACATTCCGTTCCACCTCACGACGCCCATCCTCCACAAGCTGCTGCGGTCCCCCTCCTGGCAGACCGCGATCCTCCTCACCCAGTGGGAGGTCGCCCGCAAGAGGGCCGGGGTCGGAGGGTCGACGATGCTCACCGCGCAGTGGGCGCCCTGGTACGAGTTCCGCCTCGTCGAACGCGTTCCCGCGCATGCGTTCTCTCCCCGGTCCAGTGTCGACGGCGGGCTGCTCAGCATCGGCCGCTCGACGCCCTCTCTGCTCGCCTCCCGGCACCGCTCCGATTATCAGCAGTTCGTCCGGACCGTCTTCACCGGTCGTGGACGAGGGATGAAAGGAATCCTCACCCGAATGGATCTCACCGACCGCTCCACCCTGCAGTCCGCCCTGACAGACAACGACATCCGAGGAGACGACTTGCCACGAGACCTCACCCCAGACCAATGGACCGGCCTGTACTCGGCGCTGAGGCCGCACGCGACGGGAGAGTCCTCGTCGCAGGCGGCGGGCAGCGACTCGCCCGAGACGACACGAGCACGAGCCACCCCGCAGAAGACCACCCCACGGAAGAGCAAGGAGAACACGATGCGAAACAGCAAAGGGAAGACGATGCGCAACGACAGCCCGTCGACGCCGCCCACGATGCGGAAGGACTCCTCAACGGCGCCCTCGGTCCCCGCCACCCAGCGGACGCCAGGGGCGTTCGGGGCCCTGCCGATCACCGGGGAGATCCCGGCCGTCGCGGAGAAGCCGGTGATCACCGGGGAGATCCCGATCATCGGCGCCGAGGCGGCGAAGGCCCTTCACGCTCCGCTGCCCGGCGGCGACGCGAAGGCGAAGGGCCACGACAAGGCGCACCCGGGCGCCGAGCGCGGGTTCAGGCCCCAGCACAGGAAGGCTCAGCCGCAGCCGCGGTGGAACCTGCCCCGGCGCCAGGGCTGAGGCGGACCTGCCCGACGTCAGGGCCGAAGGCGGATCTGTCCGGGCCGAGCAGCGGGAGTCCTCGCTGCGCGGCCCGGGCGGGTGTCGATCATCACAGGAGCGATGCCGGCGGGGTCCGACCACCCGCGGAGATCCGCTCATCTAGCACCTGACCTGGAACTCCACGTGAACAACCGCATTTCGGCACCAACTGTGCACCGAGAATTGGACAGGGCTCACGGTCGTGTTCATCTCCCGTTCACCGAGCCCGTAACTTGCAGGACACCCACGGCCCGAACCATGAGGATCGGTTGGTTTCCATTCCGTCCTCAAGGAGTCGCCCATGTCCCAGACCCTGGCACCGGAGACGTTCTCTCCGACGCCCGCAGTCGGTCGCAGCAACGACCGGATGTGGCACCTGTGCTTCGGCGCGCTGCTGGCCATCGCCCTCATCACCTTCACTCTCTGGTCGTTCGGCTACGTGGGCGCGGGCACCAACCGCACCATCCTCATCACCACGATCGTCTTCGCAGCCTTCATGGCGTTCAACATCGGCGGCAATGACGTCGCGAACTCCTTCGGCACCTCGGTGGGCGCGGGGACGCTGACGATGAAGCAGGCGCTGCTCGTCGCCGCCGTGTTCGAAGTCGCCGGCGCCCTGCTCGCCGGCGGAGAGGTCACCGACACGGTGCGCAGCGGCATCGTCGACCTCGGCGCGATCTCCCTCGACCCGATGGAGTTCGTCTACATCATGATGGCCGCCCTCCTCGGCGCCGCCGTCTGGCTGCTCATCGCCACCCGCATGGGCTGGCCGGTGTCGACGACCCACTCGATCATCGGCGGGATCATCGGCGCCTCGCTGGCCATCGGCTTCGTCACCGGCAGCGGCGGCTTCGACATGGTGCAGTGGAGCGAGGTCGGCACGATCGCGATGTCGTGGGTGATCTCCCCGGTCCTCGGCGGCATCGTCGCGTTCCTCATCTTCGGGATGATCAAGAAGCACGTCCTCGGATACAACGAATCGGTCGAGGCGAAGACCCGGGCGATCGCAGAGGCCCGCGCCGAGCTCGACATCCACTGCGGCCGCACCACCCTCGACACGGGCAGCGGTGACTCCTCTCCCACCTCGGCGAGCGTCGACCGGGCCGACATCGACCGTCGTCTCGGCGAGATCGACGAGCAGGAGCAGAACCTCAGCGCCCACCGCGCCCTGCTCACCTGGGTGCCGCTCATCGCGGCCGGCGCCGCCGTCATCATCACCGCGATGCTCCTGTTCAAGGGCCTGAAGAACCTCGACCTCGGGCTGTCGACCGTCGGCGGAGTGCTCGTCATGGCGATGATCGGCATCGCCGTGTGGATGGCCGTGTTCGTCTTCGCCAAGACCCTGCGACGCAAGCCCCTGACGAAGTCGACGTTCATCCTGTTCAGTTGGATGCAGGTGTTCACCGCCTCGGCGTTCGCCTTCAGCCACGGATCCAACGACATCGCCAATGCGATCGGCCCGTTCGCCGCGATCCTCGACGTGCTCAGAACCGACGCCATCAACGCCGAGGCGACCGTGCCGATGGCCGCGATGATCACCTGCGGCATCGCGCTCATCGCCGGCCTGTGGTTCATCGGCCGCAAGGTCATCACCACCGTGGGCACGGGGCTGACGAAGATCCACCCCGCGTCCGGCTTCGCCGCCGAACTCGCCGCGGCCGCCGTCGTCATGGCCGCCTCCCTCGGCGGGCTGCCGGTCTCGAGCACCCACATTCTCATCGGCGCGATCCTCGGCGTCGGGCTGGTCAACCGCTCGGCGAACTGGGCGCTGATGAAGCCGATCGCCATGGCCTGGGTCATCACCCTTCCGGCCGCCGCGACGATCGGCGCGATCGGGATCCTCACCCTGCGCACCGTGTTCAGCTGACTGCTCTGACCGCAGACGGGCTCCGGCTCCTGCCCTTCGCGCCGACGTCCACGGCCACCGTTCGCCTCCGCGGCAGCGGTGGCCGCTGTCGTCTCGGCGGGGTGCATCTCGCCGTTGACCCGGTTGATCGCGCCGGGCCCAGTCCCAGCAGGGTCAACGGCGACGAACTGGGGCAGCGGCCATTCACGCCCCCGTCACGCGCCCACCTCGCCGAGAGCGATCAGTGCCGTCGCAGTCGCAGGAGTCGACATGACCCCGGGAAGCCATCCCGCCGAGGCGACTGGCTCACCCTCGGGTTCACTGAGTCGATGTTCCCACCCCGCGGCTGAGATGCACCGCCGCGGCCGCCTCGGCGGGGATGTCGCGACGACGGCCGTCGACCGTCGCGAGGATCAGCGGCGGACGCGCGGCAGCGGCGGCGTCGGCATCCGCATGTCGCCCGCGAGAGTCCCCGGAGTCCGCCGTCGCGCCTGCGACCTCGATGCGCGCACCGGGTCGCACGCCGAGCTCGGCGAGCTGCGAGAGCACCTCCGGGTCGGCGTCGGAGACCCGCAGCACGCGATACGAGCCGGGAGCCGCCCCGGCGAGCATGGGCGAGGAATCGTGCGAGACCACCGTGCCATCGGCCTCGGGGATCGGGTCCCCATGCGGATCCGCGGTGGGGTGGCCGAGGAAGTCGTCGATGCGCTCGATGAGCAGGTCGGAGGCGGCGTGCTCGAGGCTCTCGGCCTCGTCGTGGACCTCATCCCAGCTGTAGCCGAGGGATTCGACGAGGAAGGTCTCGATGAGCCGGTGGCGGCGCACCATCGACAGCGCGATCTTCTCGCCCTCGGCGGTGAGCTCGGGCGGGCGGTAGGGGACGCGGACGACGAGACCGAGCTCGTCGAGGCGTTTGAGCACGTCGGTGACATTGGCCTTCGTCGTGCCGAAGCGCTTTGCGAGCTCGGTCGCGGTGACCGGCTCGCCGCCCCATTCCCGTGCCGACCAGATCGCCTTGAGGTAGTCCTGGCTGACCTCGGACACTTCGCCTGCACGCATTCCTCCAGGGTATCGGACGCCTGAGTGCCGGGGGCTGCGCCGGTTCCATCACTGTTGGAACCATGCACTCTCATCGCTTTCGGAACTATGCATCTGTTCGGGAACAGATGCATAGTTCCGAAAGTGATGCAGGCTGCGTCGGGGCGGCCGGTCTCACTCGATGCCGAGGGCCAGCAGCACGAGGAGGACGACGTTGAGGATGATGATGAGCCCCGATGCGGCGATCGCCAGCACCGAGACGATGCGACCGTTCGCGTACTCGCCCATCACGGACCGGTTCGACGTCAGCTTGACGAGGGGCACCATGGCGAACGGGATGCCGAGGCTGAGCACGACCTGGCTGATGACGAGCGACCATGTCGGGTCGGCGCCGATGCCGAGGACGATGAAAGCGGGGATCATCGTCACCGCGCGCTGCCACACGATCGGGATGTCGACCCGCAGGAGTCCCTGCATGATCGCCGCGCCCGCGTAGGAGCCGACGGCGCTCGATGCCAGGCCCGAGGCGAGCAGTCCGATGCCGAAGAGCAGACCCACGACCTCGCCGAGGTTGGCGCTGACCACCGCGTGCGCGCCTTCGATCGTGTCCGTGCCGACCTGCCCGCGCAGGGATGCGGCGGCGACGAGGAGCATCGCGATGTTCACGGATCCGGCGATGATGAGGGAGAGGACGACGTCCCAGCGACTGGCCTTGAGCAGCTGCGGGATCGAGGAGCGGGGGCGCTTGCCGTGCCGGTCGACCGACAGCGCCGAGTGGAGGTAGATCGCGTGCGGCATGACGGTCGCCCCGAGCATGCTCGCCGCCAGGACGATCGAGTTCGTGCCGTCGAGCCCGGGCACGATCCCTCCCGCCGCCTGCCCCCAGTCGACGTCGCCGACGAACAGCCCGGCGAGGAAGCCGACCGCGATGATCCCGAGCAGGGTCATGATCACCGTCTCGAACGGGCGCTGGCCCCTCGTCGACTGGATGGACAGCAGCACGAGGGACACGACTCCGACGATGAGGCCGCCGAGGAGGAGCGGCAGGTCGAAGAGGATCTTCAGGGCGATGGCGCCGCCGATCACCTCGGCGAGGTCGGTGGCGACCGCGACGGCCTCCGCCTGCAGCCAGTAGGCCAGCCGGGTCTTCGTGCCCAGCTTGCTGCCGAGGAGCCCCGGCAGCGACTGCCCGGACACGAGGCCGAGCTTCGAGGACAGGTACTGCACGAGCACGGCGATGAGGTTCGCGGCGACGAGCACCCACACGAGCAGGTATCCGTACTCGGCCCCGGCGGTGAGGTTGGCCGCAACGTTGCCCGGATCGACGTAGGCGATGGCGGCGACGAACGCGGGCCCGAGGAGCAGGATCGTCGAGACCTTGCGCTTCCCGCCGCCCGCGCCGAGGTGCTTCTGGGACTGGAACGACTGAGCTTCGTGCATAAAGTTAAGGTACATTAACTTTTGCGTGCGGGCAAGATCGATCTCGCGCGGCACTCGCAACTGAACACCGGATGGCCTACGATGCGAGCATGGACACTGAACATGTTCAATCACGTGCCGACCGCCGGCTCCGCACCGAGGAGCGGATCCTCACCGCGGCGGGAGACTTGTTCCTCGACCTTGGGTACCGAGCGACGACAGTGCGGGAGATCGCCAAACGCGCCGAGGTGTCGACCGGCCGGGTGATGGCCGCCGGAGACAAGGACGTCCTGCTCGTGCGCTGCTTCGACCGCTGGATCGCCGGCCTCCAGTCGGGTCGGTACTCCCCTCCCCAGCGATGGTCGGGACGAGCCTCGGACGTCGAAGGCCACGAGAGGTTACGAGGGGCCTCGGCGCTGGCGGCCACCTCGGCGGTGCATCAGCACCTCCTCGAGATCTTCCTCCCCTTCCTCGAGTTCTTCGCCGCGCACGAGGATCTGTCCCGCGACTACGCCGCCGCGCTCATGCGGGTGCGGGGCAGGCCGCAGGTGTTCGACGTCCTGGCCGCCGACCTGCAGGAGAAGCTGTCGTCGAACCTCATCTCGATCGGGATCAATGAGGACTACGCGCGGGCGAGCGCCGCGGTGCTCTACGACTCCTACCTCGGTATCGTCTTCCGCTGGGGCGCCAGCGACCTCGGCTTCGACGAGGCGGTCGCCGCGCTGTCGCGGATCGTCGCCTTCCACACCCATGTCCGGAGGTTCGGATGACCCTGCTCCCCGACCCGACATGGCCGGTCATCGTCATGGCCGTCATCGTCCTCGGCGACGGGCTCATGACGTTCAAGCCCCCGCGCGCCATCGCCGCATGCCTCGACGGGGTCAACCTGCCGCGCGACTGGTGGTGGGTGCTGGCAGTGGTGAAGTTCCTCGCCGCAGCCGGGCTCATCGCCGGGCTCTGGGTCCCGGGGATCGGCCTGGCGGCCGTCATCGGGCTCGTCGTCTACTTCCTCTGCGCGGCGGCAGCGCACATTCGAGCGGGATACATCGGCCGCGACTTCTGGCTCAACTGCCTGGGGCTGCTGGTGCTCAACGTCCTCGTCCTCGTGTTCTGCTTCCTTGTCTGACCCAGTCGACCCGCCTTAGGGGCGGGCAGCGAGGACACCGGTTCGAAGGTGGTCCCAATCCTCAGCACACCGCTCCCCACGGGACGCGATGGTTGTTAGATTGGGAGGATGAGACGCACCACTTCCTCGCCGGTCCAGCGCCGATCGATCGGCCGGATCGCGCTCGGGCTCTCGATCACGGCCGCGATCCTGTCGTTCGTCACCGCGACCGCGCACGGGTTGGCCAGTGGACTTGCGGGCGTCACCAGGGCCGCCGACATCGACACGGCCCCCGGCTGGTACATGATCCTCGGGGTCGTGTTCGCCATCATCTTCATCGTCTTCGTCCTCTGCGCGGTGGCCGGCCTCATCAGCGGGATCGTCGCCATCATCAGGGACCGAGGCAGATCATCGGGCGTGATCGCCGTCGCCCTGGCGGTCCTCGCTCCGCTGGTCTCGCTGCTGGCGTTCATCCTCACCGCCGCCATCGGCGCCGCAACGGTGTGAGCGCGCGAGGAATGGATCCCTCCTCGGAGCAGCTCCTTGGGCGTTGGATCCGCATTCATGAACGAGCCGTCATGACAGGCTGGGATTTCTCGAGCCTTGACGATCGCCTCGTTGCCGATGATCCGCCTTGGGATTTCGAGGATCTCTGCCTCAGGGAACTGCAGAAGTCTCGGGTCTGCCTGGACATGGGCACCGGAGGAGGCGAGCGGTTGATGTCCCTGGTCGACCGGCTCACCACTGGCAGCAGCCTTTGGGCCAACAGAGCTTCAGACCCCTGCAACGGACCCTTGACGATCAGCGCAACCGAAGGGTGGGCACCGAACCTGCCGATTGCCACGGCGTCCCTGTCACCGCTCGGGATAGAGGTCCGTGAATATGACAGCGATCGTGGGATGCCGATGCCATGGCCGAACGAGACATTTGACGTCGTCATGAACAGGCATGAGAGTTTTGACCCCGAGGAACTCTCACGTGTCATTCGTCCAGGCGGGCGATTCCTCACTCAGCAGGTCGATGGAACCGAAGCACAGGAGTTCAGGGAGTGGTTCGGCGGCGAGCCCATGTATCCTGAAGCGCAGCTGGAACCCGCCTCGGCAGGTCTCCTGGCCCAGGGCTTCACCATCACCGAGGCGCGTACGTGGTCCGGGACCATGCGCTTCAACGATGTCGAGGCCGTGCTCGAATACCTCGGTTACGTCCCCTGGGATGTTCCAGGCTTCACGGTGGAGGCCAACTTCGACACTCTGGAGAAGTTGGCTCGACTGGAATCACCGATCGAGGTGACGCAGAAGCGGTTCCTGATCATCGCCGACAAGCAATGAAACCCGAGGAAGGTGGCCGAGGCGTCACCGCCGAAGCTCCTTCGCCTCATCGGCATTGAGCGATGGTAAGGGTTTCCCCAACCGGGTCACCGGGAATCTCCATGCCCCCGGGCACCGCCGGGTTCGTAGGTTGAGGGTATGTCGAGCCCCATGTTCTCCTATCCCCAGCCCACCGACGACGAACTCGCCGCCCAGCAGCCGGCGTATCCCACCAGCCCTCCCCCGGCGTTCACCGGCGATTCGTCACCTCTCCCAGAAGCTTCACCCGCCCCCGCAGCGTCACCCCACCCGGATGCACCCCCTGCCGATAGGCCCACCGACGGGTCCCTCGCGGCCTCCGGACTCGGTCGTACCGCTCTGGTCCTGGCCATCATCGCGGCCGCGCTCTCCGTACTCGCCTCGGCGGTCTTCGGGGCGACGATCGGCCCGCGGGAAGCGGAGTTCGGCACCTCCTTCTTCGAGGCGCCCGACTGGTACTCGACCCTGGCCATCGCCCTCGTCTGCGTCCAGGGGCTCTGCACCCTCCTCGGTCTGACGAGCCTCATCATCGCCGTCATCGCCATGATCAGCCACCGGGGCCGGGTCCCCGCGATGATCGCGATCGCGATCGCAGTGCTCGCACCCCTGGTGTCCTTCGGCATCGCCACCGCACTGAGCTTCGCCCTGTCACCCCTGAGCTGACGCCGGCACCCCCGCCACCTTCCCCCGCAGCCCACCCCCACCTCGGCGAGCAAATCGATTTGGCTCCTGATAAACTCAGGCCTGATCACCTTCTCTTCTCAGGCGAGAGGCACTCATGCCCGCACCCACCGAGGTCACTGACGGCGTCCACCCCGTCGATCAGCTGCGACCTGTGCACAAGCTCATCCCCTTCGCGATCCAGCATGTCCTCGTCATGGTGGCGACGCCGATCTCCGCGGTCTTCCTCATCACCAAGGCGCTCGAGCTCCCCCAGGACATGACCTCGGCGCTGCTCTCGGCCGTGCTCGTGTTCTCGGGCCTGGGATCGATCCTCCAGTCGGTCGGGGTGTGGAAGCTCGGCGTCCGCCTGCCCTTCGTCATGCTGCCCGGCGGCGCCGGCACCGTGCTCTTCATCTCGATCGGGCAGGGCACGGATCTGCAGACGGCGGTCGGCGCGGTCATCCTCACAGGGGTGTTCTACATCCTCGCGGTCACCCTGTTCGTGCGGGTGCTCAAGTACTTCCCGCCGCTGGTCATCGGCGTCATCGTCATCGTCATCGGGATCAACCTCATCCAGGTCACGGGCAAGCTCATCACCGGCCAGCCCGACAGCCCCGAGTTCGGGGACCCGAGGAACCTCCTCCTCGGCTTCGTCACGATCGCCGCGACCGTCCTGTGCTTCCGCTTCCTCCCCGGGATCTGGGGCCGGCTCTCGATCGCGATCGGGCTCGTCGCCGGCACCGTCGTCGGCGCGTTCCTCGGGATGACCTCGTTCGGCGATCAGCTCGCCGGCCCGCTCGTCGCGGCCCCCACCCTGTTCCCGTTCGGGATGCCGAAGTTCGACCTCATCGCCGCCATCCCCATGCTCCTGTGGGCACTGGCGTCCATGGCCGAGGCGACGGGACAGACGATCATCAACGGCGAGATCGTCGAGCGCAAGGTCACTCCGAGCCGTGATGTCCCGCGCGTGGTCCGCGCCGACGGGATCATCACCCTGCTCGGCGGGCTCTTCGGGTGCACGCCGATGGTCACCAGCGGCGAGAACGTCGGCATCGTCCGCGCCTCCGGGGTGCGCAGCCGCTTCGTCACCGCGATCGCCGGCATCATCCTCATCCTCATCGGCTTCAGTCCCCTGGCGCGGGTCCTCGGCGGCATCCCCGCCGCCGCGGTCGGCGGCACCGCCGTCGTCGTCTTCGCCATCATCGCCGTTCTCGGCGTGCAGATGCTCTCCCGCGTCGACTTCCACCACACCGGCAACCTCATCACCGCGACCGTCGGGCTCGGCGTGGGGCTGCTCCCGGTCCTCATCCCGGGCATGTACTCCCGGTTCCCGCCGAGCGTCGCGTCCCTGCTCAGCAGCGGCGTCGCGATGAGCGCCTTCACCGCGGTCGTGCTCAACCTGCTGTTCAATCACGGACGGAGGAAGGATTCCGACGCCGAGGCGACGTCGCAGAAGCCGTCGCCCACCTCCGAGGCGAGGGGCACCGCGGAGTAATCAGCCGCCGGTCGACTCCCGCACGATCAACGTCGGGAGCGGGGCCGCCGAGGCGAGCGCCTCGGCGGCCCTCTCCGTTTCCCCCGCGCCCTCGAGGACGGCGATGAGGCGATCGACGGCGACCGCGGCGACATCCTCGAGGTGCAGATCGACCGCGGTCAAGGGCGGCACGGACGTCCGCGCGCGGATCCCGTCGTAGCGCGTCGCCACAAGCAGGTCGGTCCCGATGCGGCGCCCGGCCTCCGCGGCCGCTCGCACCGCCCCCGTCGCGAAGGCGTCGATGGGCACGCAGATCCCGTCGATCTCCGGATGCTCGCCGAGCAGTCGTGCGGCGGCCCGAGCCGCCCCGGCCTCACCTTCGGACTCGGCCACCTCGGCGACGAGCGGCGTGAAGCCGGACGCCGCCGCGAACCTGCGGTAGACGTCGATCGCCGCCTGCTGAGCATGCCGGCCGCTCGCGCCGACGAGGAGACTCGGCTGCGCCGACCCGCGCTCGCGCAGGTGCGAGATCATCAGCTCGGCGGTCGCCGTGTGGTGGAGGTCGACCACGGGGGTATTGCCCTCGGTGCGGGCGTTGTCGAGGTGGGCACTGGCGGCGGGTCCGCCCGCCTCGGCGGGGCCGTCCTTCGCATCCGCGGCCGGAACCTCGGCGGGGCCGTCGATGACGACGAAGGGGATGCCGCGGTCGCGGAGCTCGATGAGGAGCGGGTCGCCCGGTGCCGGCTCGAGGACGAGGGCTCCGTCGACGTCGAGGTGGTCGAGGTTGCGCCGGTTGTCGCCTGGCGGTGCGAGAACGAAGACGTAGTCGCGCAGCAGTGCCGTGCGCGCGCAGCCCATGGCGAGTTCGGTGAAGAACCCCAGCTGGGAGGGGCCGGCGGACACGGCCGAGGGCATCGAGGACAGGAGGGCGAGCGCCTGGGTGCGCCCGGAGCGCAGGCCGCGGGCGCGGGAGCTGGGCCGGTAGTTGAGGGCGGCGGCGACCTCCTCGACCTTCGCCCGGGTGCTCGGATTGACCTTGCCGAGACCGTTGAGCGCATGGGACACCGTCGTGCGCGACACCCCGGCCGCCCGCGCGACGTCGGCGATGGTCGCCCGCTGCGGACGAGAGGAGGAACCCATGCCCTCAGACTACTGGACGAGTGCGCGACGGCAGTGCCGGGCGGATGAACCGGCGAATGCTGCTCATGCCTGGACGATGACGATGGCGCCGGAGACGATCGCGAAGCCGAGCACCGTGTAGCGCAGCACCGGACCGTCGAGGCGGTGGTGGACGTACCTGCTGAGGAACGATCCCGCGGCCAGGAACGGCAGCAGGCCGGCGGTGACGAGCATCGTGTGTCCGGAGATCTGGCCGCTGAGCGCCAGCACGACGAGTGAGATCACCTCGCCGACGAGGAAGCACACCGCGACGGTCGAGCGCAGCTCGGGACCGGGGCTGTGCTGGTAGGCCAGCGCGTAGGGCGGTCCGCCCACTCCCGTCGAGGTCTCCGTGACGCCGGTGATGATGCCGACCGTCGTCAGCGCCGTCCGGTTGGGGCTGAACTTGGGGGCGAGGAGTGCGACGAGCGCCGCGATCATCGTCGACCACCCGATGAGCAGCGCCAGCTGGTGGAGATTGACGACGACGAGGATCCACAGCCCGAGGAAGGTCCCGGCGAATCGGCCGACGCTGATCCACCTCACCCCGTGCCAGTGGATGTCCGCCTTCTCCCGCACCGCGATGTAGGCGTTGAGCGGGATCATCAGCACGAGCAGCATCACCGGGATGAGGCTGGGATCGATGAAGCTGACGACGGGTGCGGTGATCATCGCGAAGCCCATCCCCGTCGAGCCCTGCACGAAGGCCGAGAGGAGGACCGTCACCGCGACGACGACAAAGGCGACGAGCGTCATCGCTCGTTCATCCACGTCTCACGATGCGTGCTCGCCGGAGGGTCGACGAGGGTGATCGAGGAGTTCGACACGACGCGCTCGGAGACCTCGCGCGCGCGGTCGAGGAGGGCCTGACCGTCCCAGTCGACGGGCCAGCCGCCCTCGAGGCGGAGTCGGCCGGCTACGATGACCGCGTCGATCTGGTCCCGGTTGGCGATGCGCACGAGCTCCCACGGCACATCCCACGAGGGCACGAACTCGGGCACGCCGAGGTTGACGACGAGGAGATCGGCATGCGCGCCGACGGCGATCTCGCCGATGGAACCGGCCAGGCCGACCGCGTCCGCTCCGCCGCGCAGTCCCTGCTCCAGCCATGTCCATCCGCCGCCGGACGAGGAGTCCCCGACGTCCATGCCCCAGGTCAGGCGCTGCGCGGTCTCGGCGGCGTCGAGGAGGCGGAACGCGTCCGAGCGGGTGCCGTCGGTGCCCAGGCCCACACGCATGCCGAGTTCGTGCATGAGCAGGGCCGGCGCCACGGAGTTGCCCTTCCAGGAGCTCGCGACCGGGTTGTAGGAGATCGCCGATCCCGCCTCGCCGAGGAGGCGGATCTCGCGCGGGGTGAGCAGGGTCGCGTGGGCGGCGAGGAGCTCGGGTCCCAGCGCGCTGAGGCGGGCCAGTCGTTCCAGCGGCCGCTCGCCGCTGGCGACGAGGGACCGTTCGACGGCGGCGAGGTGCTCGTTGAGGTGGGTCTGGAACGGGACGCCCGCCTCCCGGGCCAGCGAGGTGATCACGACGAGGGCATCGTCCGTGGCGGCCTCGGGGATCGAGATCGCGACCGAGGGATGGACGAGGCCGTCGGCGTCCCAGCGGCTCAGGTGACGCTCGGCGGCGGCGACCACCTCGGCGAGGTCGGTGGTCCTCCCACCACCGCCGAGGTCGTTGCAGATGACGCCGAGCACGCAGCGCAGCCCGACGGCGGAGGTGACGTCGGCGATCGCGGACACGTCGACGCCGGCGCGGGTGCCGGCGTCGGCGACGGTGGTGAAGCCGCCGCGCAGCGACTCCCAGGCGGCGAGATGGGTCGCGACCTCGACCGCCTCGGCGTCCATGTGCTTCTCCATCGGCACCCATACCCGCTGGAAGATCTCCGACGGCTCACCGAAGACGAGCGACTTGCCGAAGGTCTGCGTGAGGTGGTGGTGCGCGTCGACGAATCCGGGCATGAGCAGGCGGTTCGGCAACTCGACCCGGGCGACGCCGGCCGGGGCCTCGGCCGCGACGGCCTCCACGGGTCCGACTGCGGCGATGCGTCCGCCGTCGACGAGCACCGCGTGGCCCGACTGCGCCCCCGTCGGCAGGAGGACCTGGTCGGGGATGAGCAGCGTCGGTGCCTCGTGGAGTGTGCGCAGCTGGGTCATGACATCCTTCTGGGTGGGCGAACGCGCGGCCAAATCGATTTGGCTCCTCCAGCCTACCGCCGGGGTCGGCGCGGGTAAAATGGGAGCATGACCGCCTCGCCCCTCCCTGTCACTGCAGCGGCGAACGGGCACCTCGACTGTCGCTACTTCGCGGCGGGAGCCTGCCGCTCCTGCGCGCTGCTCGAGACACCCTACCCGCAGCAGGTCAGCGCCAAGGAATCCTGGTGCCGGGAGGTCCTCGCCGATCACGCGCCCGGATCCTGGCTGCCGGCGGCCACGGGCGGAGCGGAGGGCTTCCGCAATCGGGCGAAGCTCGCCGTCGGCGGGGCCCGGGGAGCGCTCACCCTCGGCATCCTCGACCAGGAGTTCCACGGAGTGGACCTGCGCGACTGCGGCATCCAGGAACCGGCGATCCGCGCCGTCATCCCCGTCCTCGCCGAGTTCCTCGACGCCACCGGACTCGACCCCTATGACGTCCCCCGGCGCCGAGGTGAGCTGAAGTTCGTCCATGTCACCGCGGCTCCGTCGGGCGAACTGATGATCCGCTTCGTCGTCCGCACCCAGTTCGGGCTCGAGGTGCTGGCCTCGCGGCGCGAGCGGCTGCTCGGCCTGGTCCCGCACGCGAGCGTCGTCTCGGTCAACCTCCTGCCCGAGCACAAGGCCGCCCTCGAGGGCAGCCGCGAGGTCCTGCTCCACGGCGACTCCCTCCGCATGGGACTCGGCCGCGTCGATCTCCACCTGCGCCCGCAGAGCTTCTTCCAGACGAACACCACAGTGGCCATCGCCCTCTACGACCAGGTCGCGGCCTGGGTCGACGAGATCGCCCCGAGCACCCTGTGGGACCTCTACTGCGGGGTCGGCGGGTTCGCGCTGCACTGCGCCGGGGGCGCCGGGTCGATGGGCGCGGCAGCGGGTGGCGGGAGCGCGGGTTCCTTCGGGGCTGTCGACTCGTTCGCGGCCGTGGACTCCTCAGCGCCGGCGGACTCCTTCGGGGTCGCGGAGGGGCCGGCCACGGGACCGGCGCCGCAGCGCAGGGTGACCGGGGTCGAGGTGAGCGAACAGGCCATCGAATCCGCGAAGCTCAGCGCCGCAGAGCTCGGGGCCGACGTCCGCTTCATCGCCGCCGATGCCACGGAGTTCGCCGAGACGACCCTCGGTCGGGTCTCGGAGCCGGCGGACACCTCCGCGACGACCGCTGACCCGACGTCCACCTCGGCGACCGCTGACGCGCTCGCGCCGACACCGGACGTCGAGGTTCCGGACTGCGTCATCGTCAACCCGCCTCGGCGAGGGATCGGGGCGCGGCTCGCGCAGATCCTCGAGGACTCCGGCGTCGAGCACGTCGTGTACTCGAGCTGCAATCCACAGTCTCTCGCCAGGGACCTCGACCGGATGCCGAGCTTTGCGGTGGAGCAGGCGCGGGTCTTCGACATGTTCCCGCACACGAAGCATCTCGAGGCGGCAGTGCTGCTGCGCCGACGGTCGGCCGGCGGGTAGGCGACGGTGGGAGGTAGGCGACGGCCCGGCCGGAGGTCAGCCGACCGCCGGGTCCGCTGCGATCCGGCGGTCCACAAGGCCCGCAAACATGGACCGGAGGGAAGGGAGAACTGAGATGGGTGTCTGCTACATGCACGCGGTGGCGTCTCTCGACGGTTTCATCGCGTTCGAGAACGACGATGTCGGGCCTCTCCACGACTGGTACTTCAACGGGGACCATCCGATCATCGACCGCGACCACCCCGAGGTCCATGGCGGATCGTTCCGGGTCTCGGCGGCCTCGGCCGACTACGTCAGCGAGATGTGGTCACGGCAGAAGGTGCTCGTCATCGGCCGCCGACTGTTCGACCTCACCAACGGCTGGGACGGTCACCCCGCGGCGAGCGACCACGTGGTCGTCGTCTCCCACCGGCCCGAACCCGAGGGCTGGCACCCCGAGGCGCCATACCATTTCGTCACCTCGGTGGAGGACGGGATCGCGCGGGCTCGAGAGCTCGCCGCCGACGGTGACATCGGCGTCGCCGCGGGGCATATGGGAGGTCAGGCACTCGAGCTCGGACTCATCGACGCCGTCGCGATCGACGTCGTGCCGACGGTCTTCGGTCACGGCAAGAGCTACTTCGGGGCGGCGGTCGACGGTCCGCTGATGCTCGAGGACCCGGACGTCGTCATCCAGGGCGAGGACGTCCTCCACCTCCGATTCCCCGTCCGCCGGGCCGGCTGAGAACCACTCGCCGTCCCCGGTCGTGGTCACAGCTGCAGTGTCGACGGCCTCGCGATCCCGTTGACGGTGGTCGTCGGCCAGCGCTCGTCGACGGTGAGGACCTCGATGGGTTCCGGACCCGCGCCGTGGAAGACCACCGTGTCCTCGACCTTCGCCCCGATGCCCAGCTCGGGCGAATAGGCGCTGGGGTTCCAGGCGAAGGCCTGGCCGGTGCGGATGACGTCGGTGACGTCCGGGGTGAGCATGGGATCCCTGCCGACGTAGCCGGCGGCGCCGCCCTGATGGTGGCGGGTCCATTCCTCGGCGTCGAATCGCCGCGGATAGGACCGCTGGATCGTCGTCATCATGTCCCGCAGCGGTCGGCCGTCGCGCAAGTCGGCGAAGATGTCGGCTTCGACCTCGAGGAGCCTCGCCTCGAACTCCGCTTCTCCGTCCTTCGGGTCGCCGAAGCGCACCCAGCGGGTGAGGTGGGCGAGGAGCCCCCGCCGGCGCCCGGAGATGACGAGCATGGCCCGCCGACCCAGCGGCGTCTCGGTGGGAAGCGGATGCCGGAACGGCGCCCGCGACTCCCCGCACGCGAGCAGGACGAGGGGTTCGACGCCGCCGGCCCGGGCTCGGCCGGCCAGGCCCGCGGTGAGGTCGAGTTCGCTCATCTCGGGCGAGGCGTCGAAGAGGACATCGCTCATCGCCGAGGCGAGGTCCTGGGCGAGCGGCCGGTAGCGGTCGAGGTCGGCGTCGAGGAGGACGGCTCGAGCGCCGCGCAGGGCCGCGGCATGATCGGCTTCCTCCCCGATCGCCCACTGGTCGGCCCCCGGGACCGAGGTGACGAACTCGCCCACCGGTTCGTGCCAGGGGACGGGATGGACGGTGACGAATCCGTCGTGGGCCAGGGACTCGGGGACCTCCTCGGCGAGGATCCGGTTGACCTCATTGGCCGAGATTCCCAAGTGGATCCCCGTGCGTGTGACCAGCGCCTGGAACACCGGCCCCGAGGCGGCATCGACCGTGGTGCGGGCGCCTGCCAGGAGCCAGGACACGCTGCCGGCCGTGGTGAGGAGCAGGGCGTCGAGCGCCCGTTCGTCGAGGATCGCGACGAGTCGTTCGTGCTTGGTGGCGACCTCGGTGCGGGTGTCGTCCGTCATTGTGCGCCTTCCTGTTCTGCAGAGGTCGTGCGGCCGGCTCGAGTCGACACTGCCAGGGTAGGCAGATGCGCGATGATCGCGCCAGGGCTGAGTGGTGACTCAGATGGCGTACCGCTGCCTCGGCTGTACCAGTGACCAGCTGCGTGGCGAGGTCTCAGACGGGATAGACGACGTGCGTCTCGCCGCCGGGTGGCGGTGCGTCGGGACCGCTCAGGCTGCGGCGATCGAACAGCTCGACGGGCCGGCCGACTATGCGCTGGAGTTCGTCGCCGAGCGTGAAGAAGGTGCCGAAGTCCCGCTGTGCGTCGGGTCGGAATTCGACGAGGAAGGTGAGGCTGCTCGTCGGCGGCACCTCGCTGTCGGTCAGGGCGGCCCCGGTGACGCGCAGGCTGGCCACACCGAACCGCTCGCACACCCGAGCGATCTCGGACAGGTCGACGTTCGGCTCGCTTGCCACGCGGCCATTGTGGCACTCCGCACCGTCGCGCGTAAAACACCGCGGTGCAACGGGAGGGTGTGCGGCCAGTGAGGCGGTATGCGACGCCGACGGGAGGGTGTGCGGCCAACGGTGCGGTATGCGACTGCCGGCATGTCACTGGAGCTTGGCGGTCACCTCGGCGGCGGCGTCGACGACCTTCTCGATGAGCGGCTCGGAATCCTCCGCGTAGGACTCCTCGGAGATCGACAGGCCGATCGCCGCGATCGGGCGGGAGAGCACGTCGTGGACGGGCGCGGCGATCGTCGAGATCCCGGGCGTCACCTCACCGTGCTCGATCGCCCAGCCGAGCCGTCTGGTCTGGGCGAGGATCGCATTGAGCTGCTTGACCGTCGTCGGTCCCCTGCCCGTGCGGGTGACGAACCCGGACTCGGACTGGAGCATCGCGAGCACCTCCGACTTGGGCAGATCCGCGAGAATCGCCCGACCGGTGGCGGTGAGGTAGCTGGGCATGCGCACCCCCGTCGCGGTGATGACCGCGACGGATCTCAGCGACTGCTCCTTGAGCACGTACACGGTCTCCCATCCCCGGATGACGGCAAGCTGCGCAGTCGCCGAGGTGTCCTCCGCGAGCTGGCGGACGATCGGCTGGGCCAGGCGCTGGAGAGGGTTCGTGCGGAGATAGGAGCTGCCGAGCTCGTGGACTCCGGCGCCGAGGACGTATCCGGAACCGGCCCGGGCGACGAGTCCGAGCTCCTCGAGGACCCCGAGCAGCTCATAGGCGCTCGAGCGCGGGATGTCGAGGGTGCGGACGAGCGCACCCGCGGAGATCGGGCGGTTCGAGGCGGCGAGGTGCCGCAGGATCGCCACCGATCTCCGCAGGGCGGGGACCTCAGCCATGGTCCGGAACCCGCGTTCCCCGGCACACCGACTCGGCCATGGCTCAGCCCTTCAGACCCAGCGCCGCGAACGCCTCCGCGTACAGCGCCGAGATCTCGCCGAGCTCGGTGTGGACGCCGTCGCGCACTCGCACCTGTCCACCGCTGACCGTCAGGTGGACATCGGCGGCAGTGGCGGAGAGGACGACCTGTTCCTCCACCGAGCCGAACGTGCGCATGCTGTCTGTCCTCAGCGCGATGAAGTCGCACGCCTTCCCCGGTTCCAATGAGCCGACGGGCAGTTCGAGGCTCTTCGCCCCGCCCTCGGTGAGCGCGGCGATGAGCTCTGCCGGTGAGAAGCGTCCGCGCTGTCCCGAGCGCAGCCGTTCCCCCGCCTCCATGGCCTGGGTCTCGCGCAGCGCGTCGAGGACGACGTGCTGATCGGAGCCGATCGCGATGATCGCGCCCGCATCCGCGAGCTCCCGAGCCGGTCCGATGCCGTCGGCGAGGTCGGCCTCCGTGCACGGGCACATGACGATCGCCGCCTGCGCCTGCCCGAGGGTCGTGATGTCGTCGTCGGACAGGTGGGTGGCGTGGACGGCCGAGAGGTCGGTCGTGACGACGCCCGAGCGCTCGAGCACCTGCGTCGGGGTCGTGCCGTAGGCGGCCTCGCAGGCCTCGTTCTCCGCCGGCTGCTCGGACAGGTGCACGTGCACCGGGCCGGTGAGCTCGGTGAAGCGCGGCAGGTTGGCGGCCGGGACCGCACGGATCGAGTGGATCGCCGCACCGAGGCGGACGAAGCTCTCCCCGGGTGCGCCGACGGGGAACTCGGCTGCGAGGTCGGCCGCCAGAGAGGCGTGCCGGTCCAGGTAGCCGTCGATCGTGCCGTCGCCGAACCGGGCCTGCTCGGCGGAGAGCTCGGTGTCGATGCCGCCGGTGAGGTAGCAGGTGTCGAGCAGTCGGATCCGCAGTCCCGCCGAGGCGGCCGCCCGGGCCAGTGCCCGTTCCATCGCGTGTGCGCCGGAGTCGGAGCCCGCCGAGGCGACCGCGTCCGGTGCCGCGTCCACATTCGGTGCTGCGTCCGCCCTCGCCCCGTAGGGGGTGCCGTCGGGCGCGTGGTGGACGTAGTGGAACTCCCCCACCGAGGTGTAGCCCCCGGCGAGCATCTCCGCGAACACGGCGCGGGCGACGGTCTCGTAGTTCTCCGGGGTGAGCCGAGCGGCGACGGAGTACATGACCTCGCGCCATGTCCAGAACGTGCCGCCGTCGCCATGGGTGCGTCCGCGCAGGATCCGGTGGAACGCGTGGGAGTGGGCATTGACGCCGCCGGGCAGCGTGAACCCGGGGACCACCTCGGCGCCGGCCGGAGCGGAGGCGATCCCGGTCTCGACCGCGGTCAGTGTGCCGGTGTCATCCGAGGTGAGGAGGACGCCGGTGGCAAAGGCCCCGTCGACCCAGGCCGACTCGCACCAGTACTGAGTGCTCATTCCCCACCTCCGGCATGATTCGCGGATCCGGCAGACCCGGAACCCGCAGGATTCGAGCCGGCGGCGCCGAGCTCGCGTTCGAGCACCGCGGCCAGCGCCTGCACTCCGGTCCGTGCGTCAGCGTCCTCGCAGGCCTCTTCCGGGGCGTGCGAGACCCCGGTCGGGTTGCGGACGTAGAGCATCGCGGAGGGCACGTGCGCCGCGAGGATGCCGGCGTCGTGGCCGGCTCCCGAGGGCAGCATCGGTGCGTCCGGCAGGACCGAGCGCAGCCGGTCGTTGAGCTCGGCGGTGAAGTGCGTCGTCGGTGAGTACGACTCCTGGGAGATGCTCACCGCGACGCCGGCACCGGCCGCGTGCTCCTGCGCCCGGGCGGAGATCGCCGCGAGCACCTGCTCGACGACGGCGTCGTCGGCATGCCGGATGTCGAGCCAGAAGCTCATCGCCGAGGCGATGACGTTCGTGCCGCCCGGGTGGATGAGGGTGCGCCCGACGGTCGCGACCGCTCTCGCGTCAGTGGCGGCCGCTAGCGTCGGGATGTCACCGATGACGCGGGAGGCCGCGACCACGGGGTCGGCACGGTGGCTCATGGGAGTGGTTCCCGCGTGATTGCCCTGACCGGTGAACGCGAAGTGCCAGCGACCGTGCCCGATGATGGAGGACCCGATGGCCACGGCCTGATCGGTGTTGATCAGCCCGACGCCCTGTTCGACATGGAGTTCGATGAATGATCCGATCCCCGCCAGCCGCGACTCATCACGCCCGATCCGGTTCGGATCGAGGCCATAGCCACGCGCGACATCGGCGAAGGAGTCACCCGCGGCGTCCTTGAGGCCCAGTGCCCTGTCGGCGTCGATCGCGCCGGTGATGAGACGCGAGCCGAGGCAGGCCACGCCGAAGCGCGAGCCCTCCTCCTCGGGGAACACCGCCAGCGCGAGCGGGCGCCGGGCCCGCTCGAGCGCGCCGGAGGACTTGAGCTCGTCGAAGGCCGCGAGCGCCGAGGCGACGCCCAGGGGACCGTCGAAGGCGCCGCCACCGGGGACGGAGTCGAGGTGAGAACCGGTGACGACGGCGTTCTCACCCGGGCTGGTCGCCCACGCCCAGGTGATGCCGTTGGCGTCGATCTCGGTGTCGAGACCGCGACGGTCCGCCTCGGCGAGGAACCAGTCCCGCAGCTCCCGTTCGGTCGGGGAGAACCCGGGACGCTGGTAGCCGGGACCGCGCGAGTCGCGGCCGGTGTCCTCGATCTGACGCAGCAGGGAGACGACGTCGCTCATGTCAGTTCGCTTCGTCGCCGAGGTTGCCCAGAGCGGTGAACTCGGGGTCGTTGACGGCGGCCGATCCGCCCTGGGGCAGCCAGGTTCCGGCCGCCTCCGTGACGGTGTGGGCCAGCGGCGCGATCGCCTCGGCGGCGGCCACGAGGGTGCCGTCCTTGACCTTGGTGATCGTGTCGGCGAGCTCCGGGGACAGGAACCGGTCCGGGCCGGGGCCGGGCACGGTCTCACGGATCTTGGCGATGACGGCGCCGGTGACCGGTGCCGGAGCGACCTCACGCATGTCGCAGGCGCGGGCGGCGGCGTAGAACTCGATGCCGATGACGCTGGCGAGGTTGTCGACGACCTTACGCAGCTTGCGGGCGGCCGACCATCCCATCGACACGTGGTCCTCCTGCATCGCCGAGGACGGGATCGAGTCCACCGAGGCAGGAGTCGCGTTGCGCTTGGCCTCGGAGACCATCGCCGCCTGGGTGTAGTGGGCGATCATCAGACCGGAGTCGACGCCGGCGTCGTCGGCGAGGAACGGGGTGAGGTCCTGATTGCGGGAGCGGTCCATCATCCGGTCGGTGCGGCGCTCGGACATCGAGGCGACGTCGGCGGCGACGATGGCGAGGAAGTCGAGGGCGTGGGCCAGCGGCGCGCCGTGGAAGTTGCCGTTCGAGGACACCTGGCCGTTGGTGAGGACGACCGGGTTGTCGATGGCCGAGCGGAGTTCGCGCTCGGCGACCTGGGTCGCGAAGGCGACGGCGTCGCGGGCGGCGCCGTTGACCTGCGGGGCGCAGCGCATCGAGTAGGCGTCCTGGACCAGGTGGGTGGAGTCGCGGTGGCTGGCGACGATCTGCGAGTCCTTGAGCGCGGCGAGCATGTTCGCCGCCGAGGCGGCCTGCCCGTCGTGCGGGCGCAGGGCGTAGTGGAGGGCCGGCTCGAACACGGCGTCGGTGCCGAAGAGCCCCTCGATGCTCATCGCGGCCGAGACGTCGACGGCGGTGAGGAGGTTCTCGAGGTCGGTGAGGGCGAGGATGAGCATGCCGAGCATTCCGTCGGTGCCGTTGACCAGCGCCAGACCTTCCTTCTCGGCGAGGGTGACGGGGGTGATCCCCGCCTCGCTAAGGACCTCGGCCGCCGGGCGGGCGATGCCGTCGGGACCGGCGGCCACGCCTTCGCCCATGACGACGAGGGCGCAGGCCGACAGCGGCGCGAGGTCGCCGGAGCAGCCGAGCGAACCGTACTCGTGGACGACCGGGGTGATGCCGGCGTTGAGCATGTCGACGTAGGTCTGGAGCACCTCGGGGCGGACGCCGGCGCGGCCGGTGGCCAGGGTGCGGGCGCGCAGCAGCATCAGCGCCCGGACGACCTCGCGCTCGACGGGCTCGCCGACTCCGGCGGCGTGGGAGCGGATGAGCGACTTCTGCAGCTGGGTGCGCAGCTCGGCCGGGATATGCCGCTGGGCGAGCGCGCCGAAGCCGGTGGACACGCCGTAGACGGGCTTCGGAGCTGCGGCGAGTGCGTCGATGGCCTCGCGGTACTTCGCGACGCGGGCCAGGGTGGTCTCGCTCAGAGCGACTTTGGCGTCATTGCGGGCGACGTCGACGACCTGGGCGAAGGTGAGGGTATCGGGATCGAGATCGATGAGAACGGACATCAGAGGCCTTTCGGTGGATGGTGCGGTTGAGTGGTGACGTTGTCGGGCAGGCGGTCAGAGGAGCAGGTGGGCCAGTGGTGCGGCGATGAGGATCGTGAGGACGACGCGTTCGAACCAGATGACCACGAGGGAGCCGATGCCGATCGGGATCTCCGTGGCGAGGATCGACGGGACCATGGCGGAGAAGAAGATCACGCCCGATACCGACACGACGGCGATCGTGAACCGGAGGACGAGGTCCTCGGAGCCGGCGACCTGGGTGGCGGGCAGGAACATCTCGACGAGGCCCACGGCCGAGGCCTTGCCGGCGAGGATCGGGTCGGAGAGGCGGGTGACCCAGGTGAAGGGCACGAAGATGTAGCCGAGGAAGTCGAAGATCGGCGTGAACTTCGCCAGCAGCAGTCCGATGAGCCCGACCGACAGGATCGACGGGAGGATCGAGGACGCCATGAGCAGCCCGTCACGCAGGTTCGACCACAGGTTGACACCCAGGGACGGGGCCTCGCGCAGAGTCTCCTTCGCCTCTCTCCAGGCGACGCCGAGGCGGTTCGTCGTCACCTTCTCCTCCGGCTGCGGGGTCGCCGCCGGGTGGTAGTCGTCCTTGATCGTCCGCAGCGGCGGGATGTGGACGGTGATGGCAGTGACGATGAAGGTGACGACGAGGGTGAAGAAGAAGTAGAGCAGCCAGTGGTCCATGAGGTCGAGCGTCTTGGCGACGACGATCATGAATGTTGCCGAGACCGTGGAGAATCCGGTCGCGATGATCGCGGCCTCGCGCGCCGTGTACTTTCCCTCCTTGTACACGCGGTTGGTGATGAGCAGGCCGAGCGAGTAGCTGCCGACGAAGGACGCGACGGCGTCGATCGCCGAACGGCCGGGAGTCCTGAAGACCGGACGCATGATCGGCTGGACGACCACGCCGATGTACTCCATGAGGCCGTAGCTGACGAGGAGGGCGAGGAAGATCGCGCCCACGGGGACGATGAGTCCGACCGGGATGACGAGCTTGTCCCACAGGAACGGGCCGATGTCCTCGGCGGCGAGCCAGGCCGGCGGGCGGGTGAGGATGAGAACGGCGATGACGAGACCGAGGATGTTGAGGAACGCGAAGATTCCCTTCGTCGCCGAGGCCTTCCAGCTCCCGGTGACGAACGGCCGGAGGGTGCCGGCTGCGATGAGCGCCAGGGCGATGAACGGCACGACGGGGCCGGCGAAGGTGCGGATCGCGGTGACGATGTGATCGAGCATGATCGTCGAGGTGCCGCCGATGGTCACCGGGACGAAGAACATGAAGATGCCGATGGCGCTGTAGGCGAAGAATCGCCACGTGCCGGCCGGCTTCCTCGTCGTCACCTCGTTGGTGGGGGTGTCCATGATTCTCCTTCGAATCCTGCGGTTCAGGGTCGCGGACGGTTGTCGGCGACGAGTTCGCCTGCGGCGAGGACCCGTTCGACGAGGTGCACGCCGGGACGGTAGGCCAGATGCCGGTAGCTGGGCGCGTCGAGCACGACGAGGTCCGCCCGGGCACCGGCGCCGAGGTGACCGACATCGGTGCGCTCGAGAGCGTGGGCTCCCCCGGCCGTCGCTGCCCACACGGCCTGGTCGACAGTGAAGTGCATGTCGCGCACGGCCAGGGCGATGCAGAACGGGAGGCTGTTGGTGAAGCAGGATCCCGGGTTGCAGTCCGAGGCGATGGCCAGGGTGACCCCGGCGGCGAGGTAGCGCCTCGCATCGGGGTAGGGCTGCCGGGTGGAGAACTCGACTCCGGGCAGGAGGGTGACCACGGTGCCCGCGTGGGCCAGGACCGCGAGGTCGTCGTCCGAGGCGAAGGTCGCGTGGTCGACGGAGACGCAGCCGAGTTCGGCCCCGAGCTTGAGCGCTCCGCCGTCGGTGAGCTGGTTGGCGTGCAGGCGCGGCTTCATGCCCGCGGCCTTGCCGGCTTCGATGATGCGGCGGGTCTGGTCCTCGTCGAAGGCGCCCTTCTCGCAGAACACGTCGATCCACTTCGCCTGTCCCGCGGCGGCCGGGATGATCTCGTCGATGACGAGGGACACGTAGGCCTCCGGGTTCTCCTTGTGCTCCGGCGGCACGACGTGGGCGGCGATGAGCGTCGACTCCTCGGTGTGCCGGTTGATGATGCGCAGCGCCCGGATCTCGTCGTCGAGTGTCAGTCCGTAGCCGGTCTTGATCTCGAAGGTCGTCGTCCCCTGTCGCCTCGCCTGGTCGAGGAGGTGGACGAGGTTGTCCTCGAGCTCCTCATCGGTGGCGGCTCGGGTGGCGGCCACGGTGGTGGCGATGCCGCCGGCCGAGTACTTCTCGCCGGCCATCCGGGCGGCGAACTCGGCAGACCGGTCACCGGCGAAGACGAGATGGTTGTGGCTGTCGACGAAGCCCGGGATCACGGCCTTCCCGCCGAGGTCGATGGTCTCGGCGTCGCCGGCGCCGAGTCCCGCGAGGGCGGCGCCGGCCTCGGCGGCGGGCCCCGACCAGGCGACCCGCTCACCATCGATGATGAGCGCAGCGTCGGCGACGACGTTCAGCCGTCCCACCTCGGCGGTGGGGTGGGCGGAGGTCGTGCCGTCGGCACCGGAAGCCGGGGCGTCGGCCCCACTGGCCGGGGCGGCGTTGGTGACGAGTTCGCTGATGCCGGTGATGAGCTGCAACGGGCTGCCTTTCGCGAAGGGTTTGTGGATCGACGGTCGAAGTCCGTTCACATTCGGTGCAGTCTTTCGGATTCGAACCTGAACTGCTGCACCGAATGTGAACGGAATCGGGTCACTGGGCGGCGGACTCTTCGTCGCGCTTGTCGAGTTCGGGCACCATCGGGATGCGCATTCCGCGCTCCGCGGCGACCTCGGCTGCGCGATCGTAGCCGGCGTCGACGTGGCGGATGACGCCCATGCCCGGGTCGTTGGTGAGCAGGCGGGCGAGCTTCTGCGCGGCGAGGTCGGTGCCGTCGGCGACCGAGACCTGACCGGCGTGGATCGAACGGCCGATGCCGACGCCGCCGCCGTGGTGGATCGAGACCCAGGTGGCACCCGAGGAGGTGTTGACGAGGGCGTTGAGCAGCGGCCAGTCGGCGACCGCGTCGGTGCCGTCGAGCATCGCCTCGGTCTCACGGTAGGGGCTGGCGACCGAACCGGAGTCGAGGTGGTCGCGTCCGATGACGATCGGGGCCGAGACCTTGCCCTCGGCGACGAGCTGGTTGAACAGCAGTCCGGCCTGGTGGCGCTCCTTGTATCCGAGCCAGCAGATGCGGGCCGGGAGGCCTTCGTACTCGACGTACTCCTGCGCGGCGTCGAGCCAGCGGTGCAGGCCCTCGTTCTCGGGGAAGAGCTCCTTGAGGGCGTTGTCGGTGACTTCGATGTCCTTGGGGTCGCCGGACAGGGCGACCCAGCGGAACGGTCCGAGTCCTTCGCAGAAGAGCGGGCGGATGTAGGCCGGGACGAAGCCGGGGAACTCGAACGCGCGGTCGTAGCCGGCCTTGCGGGCCTCGTCGCGGATCGAGTTGCCGTAGTCGAACACCTCGGCGCCGCGGTCCTGGAACTCGACCATGGCGCGCACGTGCTTGCCCATGGCCTCCTGGGCGCGGAGGGTGAACTTCTCCGGGTCCTGCTCGGCCTCGTCGTGCCAGTCCTCGACGCTGACGCCGATCGGCAGGTAGGACAGGGGGTCGTGGGCCGAGGTCTGGTCGGTGACGATGTCGACCTCTGCGGCTTCGGGGCGCTCGAGGATGAGCGGCAGGATCTCGGCGGCGTTGCCGACGAGGCCGACGGAGAGCGCCTGCTTGTTCTTCTTCGCCTCGATGACCTTGGCGAGCGCGGTGTCGAGGTCGGTCTCGACCTCGTCGAGGTAGCGCTTGGACTGACGACGGTCGAGGCGGGTCTTGTCGACGTCGATGATCAGGCAGGCGCCGCCGTTGAGGGTCACGGCCAGGGGCTGGGCTCCGCCCATGCCGCCGCAGCCGCCGGTGATGGTCAGGGTGCCGGCGAGGGTGCCGTCGTAGCGCTTCTTGGCGATCGCGGCGAAGGTCTCGTAGGTGCCCTGGAGGATGCCCTGGGTGGCGATGTAGATCCAGGACCCGGCGGTCATCTGGCCGTACATCATCAGGCCCTCGGCCTCGAGGTGACGGAAGTGCTCCCAGTTGGCCCAGTCGCCGACGAGGTTGGAGTTGGCGATGATGACGCGGGGCGCCCATTCGTGGGTGCGCAGGACCGCGACCGGCTTTCCGGACTGGACGAGGAGGGTCTCGTCGGCCTCGAGGTCATCGAGGGTCCGCACGATCGCGTCGTAGGCCTCCCACGAGCGGGCCGCACGGCCGGTGCCGCCGTAGACGACGAGGTCCTCGGGGCGCTCGGCGACCTCGGGGTCGAGGTTGTTCATGAGCATCCGCTTGGCGGCTTCGGTCTGCCAGTTCTTGGCGGTGATCTCGGTGCCGCGGTCGGCGCGGATGACGCGAGAGGGATCGTGCTGGGTGAAGGTGGGCTTGGTGACGGTCGATTCCGTCGCCGAGGTGGTGTCCGAGGTTTCGGAGGTGGCGGTCATGTGACTCTCCCTTGTCGTCGTGATGAAGCGCGGTTCGAAGAAGTGGGTGGTACCAGTCGCCGCGCTCGATCTCCCCGAGAATCCGGTCGGGGGGCTCGGCCGGCGACTGCGTTGCCTGCACCATCCATTCTGCCGACTCCCACGGCCGACGGAAGCCATTTTCGGGAAGTTGTGTCCGATATTTCGGACAGCATCATCGACGGTTCAGTGCCGCAGCGGGCGGACGGAGAGTGCGCACGCCGGCGCGGCCGGCCTGCCGGATCGTCGATTCCTCTCGCTGGGCAAGCGCTCCTCAGCCTCCCGGACCTCCACGCCCTCACCCCTGCCGGAGGGATGCCGCCAGCTGCCCGGCGAGCCAGTTCTCGTAGTCGGCCGGCGACCACGAGCAGCGGCGGATCAGACGATCGGCCACTTCGGGGGCGGTGAGCGTCCACACGATGTCATGCAATCGCTCCCGACCGGGAGGATCGGGAATACCGTGGGTCTGCTCGAGGAGAGACAGCGCGTGGCCGTTGCCGACCCTCCGCTCCGCCTCGATGGTGGAGACGAAGTCCCGCAGCATCGCATCGCCGCCGCTGCCGCCTTCGAGCAGCACCCCGAGCAGCGCCCCGACTCGCTCGTAGATTCCCCGGCACCACGCGGCATAGGCGGCCAGGAACTCGATGGCATCACCGCTCCCGCGCATCGCCATGAACTCCGGACGGCTGCTCATCGGGACCGGCTCCTCATCCCCGGCGAGCATGACGTCGTAGACCGCCTTGACCACGGCGGCCTTCCCTCCGACGGCGTTGTAGACGGTCTGGGGGCTCACCTCGGCGGCGGCGGCGAGCCGGGCCACGGTCATCCCGGCATACCCGCCGCTCAGGAGGATCTCTCGAGCGGACTCGAGGATCCGCCTGCGCGTGGCGCGTGCGGACTCCGTTCGCTGAGAGTTGTCATAGCTCCGCCGCGAAACCATTGCCACCGTCCTTCACATTGATTAGAATGTCATTCTATTCAAATATCGGATCCCGCATCTGCTCACAAGGAAGTGTGCCATGTCCAATCCAGCCCTGCCTGCGGCCCGCACCGTCTTCGCCGCCATCAACTCCGGGGACCTCTCGGCAATCCCCGCCTGCGTCACGAGCGACTTCGTCGACCACGGCTCTCCCTTCCCGATCGCGCCCGGCCCCGACGGCTACACCCGGATCCTCACCTGGGTCGTCCGTGTACTGCAGCTGCGCTACGAGATCGCCGACACCATCGTCACTCCCGACCGCATCGTCTTCCGGGCCATCGCCCGAGGACCGGGAGTCGCCGATGTGCACGGACCGGCCGCCGTCGGACGCGAGTACGCGATGTCGACCGTCCACATCTACCGCACCGAGGGCGACCGGCTCGCCGAGCACTGGGGCGTGCGCGATGAAGTCGGCGCGATGGTGCAGATAGGCGTCATTCCCGCACCCGATCCCGGGGCCCTCGACATCGCCGCGGCGATGGAGTGAGGACGCGCGATCGTCTGCGTTCCCGGCAGCGGCAGGCCCTCCCCCGGTGGTTTCCGCGAGGCAACTCCGACCGTTGACCCTCTCTGACCCCGGTGATAGCTTCGACACACTAACTCGCAAGACCACTTGAAGTTAGGGGCAGACATGAGCCACCCGGAACCGCGGCCGGAACCGACGACCGCCGAATTGATCACTCGCCTGTCCGAACAGACCTCACGCCTGGTCCGCGACGAGATGAAGCTGGCTCGAGCCGAGCTCACGGCGAAGGCCAAGCAGGGCGGGATCGGGGCCGGCTACCTCGGTGCCGGAGGGGTCCTCGCCCTGTTCGGGTTCGGCTCGCTCATCGCCACGGCCATCATCGCCCTGGCCCTGATCCTGCCCGCCTGGGCGGCGGCGCTGATCGTCACGGTGGTGCTGTTCATCGCCGCCGGAATCGCGGCCATGATGGGCAAGAAGAAGGTGGAGAACCTCTCACCGACGCCCGAACGGACAATGACCAATCTCCAGCGAGACGTCGCCGAAGTGAAGGAGAGCAGCCGACATGACACGCCCTGATCGCGATCCGCAGGCACCCACACCGCCGAACGAGCCGGGGATTCCCAGCGCGGCCGTCCCTGCAGGCGACACTCCGCCCGCTGCGGGACAGGCGGGCAGCAGCGTCCCGGACGTCGCGGAGCCCACGCAGAATCCACCCGAGTCGGCGGCCGATGCGGCCGGCACCCACAGTTCGACGTCCTCGCTGACCGTCCCGTCCAGCGGCGCCACGCCGACGACCTCGCAGACCCGCGGCACGAAGTCACCGGCGGAGGCGAGGACTCCCGCGGGTACCCCGTCGACCACGACGCCGGCGACGTCTCCCGGGCCGGCCGTCGTCACCGACCCCGAGGCCGCGCGACGCACCGCTTCGACTCCCGAGCCCGGAGAGGAGGCCTCGCCCGAGGAGATCGAAGAGGACATCGAACGGACTCGCCACGATCTCGGCGAGACCGTCGATGCGCTCTCGCACAAGCTCGACGTCAAGGCCCAGACCCGGGAGCAGATCGACACCGCGAAGCAGCAGGTGTCCTCCCAGGTCGACGAGGTCAGACGGACGGCGAGCGACTATGCCCGGAAGGCGAAGGACACGTTCACGGACGAGACGGGCAGACCGAACGACACCGCGTGGATCGGCCTCGCGGTCAGCGCGCTCTCCCTGGCGGCCCTGGCCGTCATCCTCATCCGGCGCTCCCGCGGCTGACTGCCGCCGCCCCCAATCTCAGCAACTGAGGAAGGAACGAACGATGACCAAGAAGAAGTCGTCCAACACCTCGGCGAAGATCCTCTACCGTCCCATCGGACTGCTCAGCGGAGTCATCAGCGGCGCCCTCGCCGGCATCGTGTTCAAACAGGTGTGGAAGCGCGTCACGCCCTCGCACACGGAAGACGCCCCGAAGGCCCTGGAATCCGAGTTCGACGTCAAGGAGATCCTCCTCGCAGCCGCGGTGCAGGGCGCGATCTTCGCAGTCGTCAAGGCCGCCGTCGACCGTGCCGGTGCGCGCGGATTCCAGAAGCTGACCGGAGAATGGCCGGGCGACTGATCCGGCTCACTCCAGCGCCGAGGCGCAGACCCGCACATCTGGGCCGCCGGCCTCCGACACCGAGACGCAGGCCGATCCGATCCGGTGCCCGTCCCCTGAGGGGCGGGCACTTCCGCGCCTGCGGGACCGGTGAGTGACCGGGGCGATCCGCCGGATCATCCGGGTGCTACGATCGGCGCGCACGCAACCCATTCGGACCATTCGGACCGGCTCCGATTCCTGCCCGCACATCTGTGCGGGAACGATCAGAGGACTGGGTTCGGTGACAGGATGAGGTGGCGCTGGTGTCTCAGGAGTTGCGCGACGAATCGCCGACCAGACGGCGGTCGACTCCGGCCGAGTGGATCGGCGTCGGAGTCCTGGCGCTGATCCTCGTCGTCGGACTGACCTGGTCCAAATGGATGCCCTACTGGGACAAGGCCTGGACCATCGCCGCGACCTCCGCCTGGTCGGGCGAACCGCTCTTCGCCGCCGCCGGCGATACGGTCTCCCTGGCCGGAGCCTGGACCTTCACTCTCGTCTACTTCGACGCGGTGTGGAAGGCGCTGCTGGTGGCGCTGCTCGTCGCCGCTGCGATCGACGCCCTGGTCCCCCGCGACTGGCTGGTCCGTCTCATGAATCGTCCGAGCCACGGCGGTCAGTCGCTCGTCGGCGCGTCCCTGTCCCTCCCGAGCATGATGTGCACGTGCTGCGCCGCCCCGGTGACCGCGGGCCTGCGCGGTTCGGGCGTGCGTCGGAGCGCCGCCCTGGCGTACTGGGTGGGCAATCCGCTCCTCAACCCCGCGGTGCTGATCTTCCTCGCGCTCGTCCTGCCCTGGCAGTACGTGGCCACCAGGGTGGTCGTCGGTCTTCTCATCGTCATCGGGGCGAGTGCGCTCATCGGCCGGTGGCTGTCCGGTCGCGCCGAGGCGGTTCCCCTCGCGGCACCCGAGCAGCCCGTGCCGCTGCGGTCCCTGCCGGTTCGGTTCGCCCGTTCCCTGGCCCGCTTCGGCCTCGTTCTCATCCCCGAGCACATCGTCCTCGTCTTCCTCATCGGTCTGGTGAGCCCGTGGCTGACCGGGATGTACGGTCTCGACGCCCAGGTGGGGGCACTCGCGATCGTGCTGGCGGTCATCGTCGGAACCCTGCTCGTCATCCCCACCGGGGGTGAGATTCCGATCATCGTCGCCCTGCTCGGAGTCGGCGTCGGGGCCGGCACGACGGGAGCTCTGCTCATCACGCTGCCGGCCCTGAGCGTTCCGTCGATGGTGATGGTCGGCAAAGCCCTCGGCTGGAGGGCGACGACGGCGATGGCGACAGCCGTCGCGCTCGGGGGACTGCTCGCCGCCGCGATGGTCGCCCTGCTGGGCTGATCCGACACAGATCCGGATCCGTCTACTTGCGCCTCTGTCTCGGATTCTCCCCCGTGCATGCGTATTTCATGCACTCGTGTTGCGCATATCACGCAGCAGTGACACACTTGCTCTCGTCACCGTCTGTTCGCGGCGCGCGTTCCACGCGAGCTGGGGCGGGCAGGAGCAGTCGAATCACATTTCGCGCAAGGAAGCCGAGCATGACAACGAATCACACTGACAGCGTCGAGGAGTTCGCCCCGCGAGCAACGGTCGACCCCTATCGGCTCGACCCCAAGGATGTGCTCGAGCCGCCCACCACCTTCGCGGGCAAGCTCAAGTACCTCGGACCCGGCCTGGTCATCTCCGCCGCGGTGATCGGATCCGGAGAGCTCATCACCACCACAGCGCTCGGTGCGAAAGCAGGGTTCGTCCTGCTCTGGCTCGTCATCATCTCGACTGCGGTCAAAGTCTGGATCCAGCTGGAAATCGCTCAGTGGACCATTCTCTCCGGCAAGCCCGCGCTCGAAGGCTACGGACATGTCGGGCCCCGCTTGTTCGGTCGGGCCGGGTGGATCAACCTGCTGTGGATCCTCATGGACTTCGCCAAGGTGCTGCAGCGCGGAGGAATCATCGGCGGCGCAGTGGCAGCCCTGAGCATCATGATCCCGGTCTTCGGCGATCCCCTCTCCACTCCATCGCTCGTCTTCTGGACGGTCGTCGCGCTGGCCGTCGTCATCTCACTGTTGGTGACGAACAAGTACAGCATCGTCGAGAAGCTCTCGGTCGGCGCTGTCATCATCTTCACGGTCTCCACCGTCGGACTCGCGGTCTCCCTGCCCTTCACGGACTTCGCCTACACCTCGGCGGACGTTCTCAGCGGGCTGACGTTCGCCATCCCCGCGGGCACGCTCGGCTTCGCAGTCGCCATGTTCGGCATCACCGGAGTCGGCGCGGACGAAATGACCACCTACACCTACTGGTGCCTCGAGAAGGGCTACGCCCGCTACACGGGGCCGAACGATGGCAGCGCGGAACGCGCACGGCGCGCGCACGGATGGATCTCCGTCATGCGCACTGACGTCCTCGTCTCCTGGATCATCTCCACCGTCTGCACGATGTCCTTCTACGTCATCGGAGCCGCCATCCTCCACCCTCAGGGTCTCGTCCCCGAAGGCAACGACATGATCACCACCCTGTCGTCCATGTACTCCTCCACCATGGGCGAAGCCGGTCGCTGGATCTTCCTCATCGGCGCATTCGCCGTCCTGTTCTCGACCTTCATCGCCTCCTCCGCGAGCGTGCCCCGGCTGTGGACGAACACTCTTTCGATCCTCGGGTTCTTCGATTGGGATAATCTCGCGACACGAACGCGGATCATCCGCGCACTGACGGTGGCCTTCCCCATCCTCTGGGCGATCGGCTACCTCATCATCCAGTCACCGGTCATCATGGTGCAGATCGGCGGGGTCGCCAGCGGCATCTTCCTCGTCGCTGTCGTCATCGCCGTCTGGCACCTCCGATCACGCGAAGTCCCCGCTGAATTCAAGTCCAACAACTTCTTCACCGTCATGCTCGTCTTCGCTTCGCTGGCGATCGCCCTCCTGGGCATCTACTCGGTGTTCGAAACCTTCGGCATCGAGATCGGGGCCTGATGCGACTGACAGTACTCACCCCGTCGTTCGGAAAGCTCTCGTCGACTCCGATCGCTCGTGCCGCTGCGCTGGGCCTCGAGCTCGATCATCGGACCGAGAACCACCCGAAATCCGGCCAGACGCTCATCGATGCTCTGGCCGGGGCAGAGGCGGTCCTCGTCGGTCTCGACACGATCGACGCCGACGTCCTCGCCGCGTGTCCTGAACTCAAGGTTGTCGCGAAGCACGGCGCCGGTGTGGACAACATCGACCTCGATGCCGCTGCGGCGGCGGGGGTCACAGTCGTCAACACCCCTGGTGCCAATGCCGATGCCGTCGCGGATCTGACGATGGGCCTGCTGATCATGGGAGCGCGTCGCATCCGAGAGGCAGAGGACTCACTGCGCGCCGGCAGGTGGGAAGTCTTCTTCGGCACGGAGCTCACCGGGAAGCAGTTGGGCATCCTCGGCTTCGGCCGAATCGGACGCGCGGTCGCCAGGCGGGCGGTCGGGTTCGGAATGCGGATCGCAGCATACGATCCGTTCGTCCCTGATCACGCCATCGCGGAGGCAGGTGCCGTCCCGATGAGCCTCGCCGAGGCCGTCGCCGGCTCGGATTTCCTCACTCTCCACCTGCCTGCTGGAGATGAGCCCCTGCTCCATCGGGAGCTCATCGAGTCGATGCCTGCGGGCGCGGGCCTCATCAATGCCGCTCGCGGCGGGCTGGTCGACGAGCCCGCACTCGCCTCGGCGCTGCACGAGGGAAATCTGTCGTTCGCTGCACTCGACGCTTTCGCCACCGAACCCCCGGCCGCGGATGACCCGCTGCTGCACGCACCCAATCTCATCGCCACGCCACACATCGGCGCCTATTCCGATATCGCGAACGCGAACATGGGATCCTGGGCCGTCGAGGATGTGGTTCGGGTGCTGCAGGGAGAGGAACCCCGGTTCCCCGTGCACTGACTTCTCACCTGTCCCCCGCAGTCTGCCCCTGATCAAGCCGTGTTCACGGCTCGAGCAGGGGCAGACTGCGTTGGGAAGCGGTTCGGTCCGGTTCCCTGCGGGGAATCGGACCGAACCGACCTCTTGAACGCTGCTCAGATTTACGCCAAGCCGCGCTCCACGTCTGCCATGACAGTGGCTTCGATCTGCTGTTTCGCCTCGACGGACAGTGCGTTGAACGGGGCGCGGGCGGGTCCCAGTCCAAAACCACGGGCGTTGGCCGCATGCTTGACCACGGTGTTGGGGTTGCCGAGTGCCAGGCAGTTGCGGATCGGTCGGATGCTGTCCTGCGCGGTCCGCGCCGCCTCGACATCCCCGTCGAGGAACAGATCGTATATCGCGGCCATGGTTTTCGGGTAGATGTTCGCGATGCCGCTGATGCCACCGGCACCGCCGGCTATGAGGGTCCAGAGGATGAGCGAATCGTTGCCGGAGATCACATCGAAGCCGCCCCGGTCCGTGCGCTCGAGATACTGGAGAATAGTGTCGAAGTTGCCGCTCGAATCCTTGACCGCAGTGATGTTGTCGACAGCCGCCAGCTTCTCGAGCGTGGCGGGAGCGACGGCATTGCCGGTGCGTGCGGGGATGTTGTAGACGACGACCGGAGTGCCCACGGAGTCGGCGACTGCGCGGAAGTGGTTCTCGATCTCCGCCTGTGAGGCGGCTGCGAAGTAGGGTGTGATGATCGAGAGAGCATCTGCTCCGGCTGCGGCTGCGTCCTCCGCGATGCGGATCGTCTCGCGAGTGGTGGCGGCACCGGCGCCGATGACGACAGGCACCTGACCCGCGACCTCGTCGATGACGATGCGTGCTGCCTCTGCACGCTCAGCCGCGGACTGCGCGTAGAACTCGCCGTTGGTGCCCAAGGCGAAGATGCCGTGGACCCCGGCCTCGAGTTGGCGGCGTACGTGCGCTCGCAGGGCCGCCTCGTCGATCTGCTCGTCGTCGTCGAACGGCGTGGCGATCGCGGCGAGAATTCCCTTGATGGAGGACATGTGGTTTCCCTTCGAAATGGTGACGCGCGCGTCTCCGCGCAGAGTCAGAGGAACGAGTGAGCAGGCCGCGTCAGCGGTTGTACTTCGGCTGCGAACCGCGGACCGCGGCAGTGGCGGAGTCGATCGCAGTGAGCACGTCATCGGGAAGCGGTCCCTTGGCGATCGAGGCGAGATTCGACTCGAGCTGGGAGACACGACTCGCGCCCAGAAGCAGCGAGTCGACGCCGGCCGCTCCGGCCACCCAGCGCAGCGCCAACTCTGCTTGGGGCATTCCCGCCTCATCTGCCACTTCCGCGAATGCCTCGACGGCGGCGAGGACCGAATCGGAGAGATAGCGCTGGGAGTACATCTGTGCCAGAACCGAGCCGGTGAAGCGATCCGGGGTTCCCTCGACGGAAGGACGCCTGGCCAGCAGACCACCGGCCAGCGGATTGTAGGCCATGGTGGCAATTCCGTGCACTGACGCGCATTCGAGCCATTCGTCCTCGATCCGCCGTGCCAGCACGCTGTAGACGTTCTGCGCGATGACGGGAAGCGGAGCGCCTGCGGCGGCAGCTGCCGTCTGGAGGTCGACAGCCTGCCACGCCGCGAAGTTCGAGATGCCCAGAGCTCTGATCTTGCCTTCGGCATGCAGCTGCGCGATGGTGTCGAGCGTCTCGGCCGTGCTCGCGGCGCGATCGGGCTGGTGGAGGTAGAAGAGGTCGATGGAGTCGACGTCGAGTCGGCGCAGCGAGCCTTCGATGCTGGCGCGCAGTCCCGCTGCCGAGAGCGGCGAGTTCTCGCCCGCGTCAGCATGGGGCATTCCGGCTTTGGTCGCGAGCACGATCGTGTCCCGGTGCTTCTTGACCATCGGGGAGATCAGCGATTCCGTGGTCGACTTCGCGTAGCCGTTCGCGGTGTCGATGCCTGTGATTCCGGCAGCGATCGCGGCCTCGATCACCTCGTGCGCCGTCGCCTCATCGACGGTGTCCCCGAAGGTCATCGTGCCCAACACCAACGGCGTCAGTGGTACCGGAACCCCGTCGATGTCGATATTCCTGTCTGCGGTCATGCGATTCTCCTCGTCGAGTCTTCAGATTCTCGGTCTATCGTCCCATTTCTGCGCGCTCTGTGCAACGACTTGCGCATTTCACGCAGATCTGTCATTCTGAAGTTCCCCACCACTGGACGCGAAGGAGTGCCATGACATCTGTCGACAACGGCCTTCTCGTCCTTGCCGACGACCTCAGCGGTGCCGCGGAGTCGGCCGTGACGCTCGGCCCGCCCGTGCCCATCCTGCTGACAAGGGCTGACCCCCTCGATCATTCCAATCGCAGATCCACCGAGTACTGCTGCACCCCCGACGTCGCCGTGGATCTCGACTGCCGTTATCTCTCCCCCACCGAAGCGATGACTCGGACTGCGTCTGCCATCACTGACCTGCGCTCAGGCAGGACAGTCTTCATCAAGGTCGATTCGCTGCTTCGTGGGAACATCCGCGCCCATCTTCGCGCCTCGCTCAGTTCCACCGACGGTCCTGTGATCTTCTCACCGGCCCTGCCTCAGCTGAATCGCACCGTGGTCGACGGCGTGCCGCTCAACGACGGCATACCTCTGGCCGCCACCTCGGCCTGGAGCATCGAGGGTGCTGCCGCACCCGCGCATCTCAGCGATCTCTGCCCCGAACGGCCGGGGCACATCACACTCGAGTCACTGCGGTCATCGGGTCGGAACACTCTCGCATCGCTCGCCGGTTCCCGCCTCATCATCGCCGACGCGGCCACTATGGATGACCTGAGGCGGATCATCGATCTGGCCCGGGACAGCGGTGCAGTCCTCGTCGGCTCGGCGGCACTCGCCCGAGCCTTCGCGGATCGTCGTTCCGTTCATCAGCTCGCAAGTCCCGGCCCGGGTTCTTCCGGCGCCGGCGCTGAACCGACGCGAGTGCTCTTCGTCCTGGGAACCGCAGCCCGCCGAGTGAACGACCAGATAGCCCACCTCAGCGCTCACGCCGACGTCCAGGTCGTCGATCTTCGCGCGTCACAGGTACTGAGCTGGAGGTCCGACCGCGCTGCTCTGTCACGCACGGCTGACGACGTGCGGTCGCAGTTGGCGAGAGGCGACGTCATCGTCCGTCTCACCTCCGACGGGGCGGCGGTCGACCCTCGCCCCCTTCCCGGCCTGCTCGCCGAACTGACCGCGCAGGTCCTTCGCGATTCCGAGACTGTCCGACTCGCCGCGGCCGGCGGGGAGACCGCTCGCGCGGTCCTCGACCGACTGGACATCATGAGCCTCACCGTGCGGAAGGAGATTCACCCCGGTGCCGTCCTCTCCGCGGTCGACAGCGCAGCCGTCAGCGGCGTCGTCACCCGGCCGGGAGGTCATGGGGACGAGGACTCACTGACTCTCATCCACGCTGCTTTGGCCGAGCACCTCGATAACTACTCGACTTCCACCGTTGGAACCATGAAGGAGAACCAATGAATGCGCTTCCCACTGTCGCCGTCACGATGGGTGATGGGGCCGGTGTCGGTCCGGAGATCTGCGTCGCCGCATGCCTCGATCCTTCTGTGTTGGCCGTATCGGAACCGGTGATCATCGGAGATGCCGCCCGCCTGGAAGAGGCGGCAAGGATTCTCGACAGGGATGCAGTGGTCCGTGTCGTCGACTCGGCCTCCATGGCGAAGCAGGTTCCAGGCGTCATCAACGTCATCGACCTCGGTCTGCTTCCTCCAGACCTCGCTTGGGGCGAACTGTCCCCAGTTGCCGGGGACGCCGCCTTCCGCTACATCGAGCGCGCAGCCGGATTGGCCATGGCAGGCGAGGTGCAGGCGATCTGCACCGCTCCCCTCAACAAGGAAGCACTGCACGCCGCCGGACACAACTATCCGGGGCACACAGAGATGCTCGCCGCCCTCACGGGAACAGAAGAGGTCTCGATGATGCTGTCTTCGCCCAGCTTGCGGGTCATCCATGTCACGACTCATATCGGTCTCATCGACGCGATCGCGAAGATCGAGCCCGGCCTGGTCGAGCGCACTGTGCGCCGAGGCCATGAAGCACTTGTGCGAGCAGGCATCGCACAGCCGCACATCGGAGTCTGTGCGATCAATCCGCACGCCGGAGAGAACGGTCTCTTCGGGTACGGCGAGGAAGAGGAGAAGATCACGCCTGCCATCGAGGTGCTCACCGCCGACGGCATCGACGCGGTTGGACCGCTGCCAGCCGATACCGCCTTCTTCCTCGCCGGACGCGGGGACTACGACCTGATCGTCGCCATGTATCACGATCAGGGTCACGGCCCGATCAAGGTGCTGGGCATCGAAGCCGGAGTGAACATCACCGTCGGCCTCCCCGTCATCCGCACCTCGGTGGACCACGGCACCGCCTTCGACATCGCCGGTACCGGCAAGGCGGACACTGCCAGCATGAGCGAGGCGATGCGCCAAGCCGCCGCGCTGGCATCGGCCTCCACAGAGCCGGCATCAGTCACCCGCTGATCCGAACCAACTGCTGCATATCCCCATCGCCGTGTGGTTAGGATGATCGCAGGCATCGGGGCAATCCGCTCCACTGCTGAGCAGGATCTCGGGAGACAGAAGCCTCTGAGCGACGATTGCCCGTATCAGCAGTACATTGGTCGCACCGCGAGTTCACACTCAGCGGTACACGTGCACGACGCCGTCTGACAACCCGGGAGAGAGATGAACGCTGGAGACCGACGCGAACAGATCGTCCAACTCGTGAGATCACAGGGCGAGATGAGCGTCGAGTCACTCTCGGAGATGCTCGACGTCACTGCATCGACCATTCGTCGAGACCTCGCCAGACTCACCGAGTCGGGCGACCTGGCTCGGACCTACGGCGGTGTCATCGCCGTGCCATCCCATTCCGAAAGCTCCTTGGACGAACGGTCCCACGAAGCTCCTGACGTCAAGCAGGCGCTGGGTGCATGGTGCGCTCGAAAGGTTCCCGCGGGATCCCATGTGCTGCTTGATGCGGGCAGCACCATCGCGCAGGTCGCCCGCGCTCTGCGCACCTGTGGTCCGCTCGCCGTCGTGTCCACCGGTCTCACCTCGCTGCAGCAGATGAACGATGCAGAAGGCGTGGAGTTCACCTTGCTCGGCGGGCGGTATCGAACGATCAGCCAAGGGTTCATCGGCCCGGTCACCGAAGCGGGCTTGGAGAAGTTCACCTTCGACTTCGCGTTCCTCGGCGCCGACGCGGTCACCGCGGAGGACGGTGTGTGCGAGGCGACCCAGGAGCAGGTTCGCCTCAAAGAGCTGATGAGCAGGCGAGCTGCACACGTCTACGTCGTCGCGCACTCCGCAAAGCTGGGTCAGCGACCGTTCCATGCATGGGCCGACCTGGGCAACGGGTGGACCCTCGTGACCGACTCCTCTGCAACTCTCGAGCAGGTCGAACCTTTCGAGTCCCGGGGTATCACCGTGGTCCGAGTGGATCCCTCAGGTCACGCAATCTGAACGACTGCGCCTTCCACGAGGAGAATTCCGCGCGGAAGGCGAAAGGTCGATTCATCCCCAGAGTTTGCAGTCGGTGTGCACCTGGTCCTCAACGCCCGAGATCCAATCCTCCGCGAAGACGACGTGCCGAACGGCCCGACGTGAGTTGTATGCGTAGACGACGTGAATGAGGCCTTCTGCGTCAACGATCCCGTGCGGATACTCCTGACGTCGGTTGCTGCGAAGGTTCCCTTCCCCGCAGAAGCCGTCGCCGGGCTCGATCACTCGGCGCACAGGCCAGGTGCGGCCCTCGTCTGCAGAGACCGCAATGACGATGCGCATGCGCTCATAGGGCCACACAACATCGCCGGGGCCAGCCGCAACCTGATGTTCGTTGGAGACCAATGCGAGCATCCCCGAAGGCAAGCGGAAAGCACTCAGACCCGCATTGTTGTTCGGCACCTCGGTGGGTTCAGGAGCGCTCCACGTCGCCCCGCCGTCCTCCGACCGACTGAGATAGACCCAATCGGCGAACCGTGAACGGAACAGGCACACGAGGCGGCCTCGCTCGAGTTCGACGACGTTGGGGTGGACACGTCCGGCACTGTCAGGGAATTCGACTTGGTGCCAAGTGGTTCCGGAGTCCTCCGAGATCTGGAGTACCGGCTGGTCCGACCCGTTCTTCGAATCGTCGTCAAAGCACAGCCATTGGGCATGCGCCCACGTGCCATCGCTGAGAATCTGGATGGGCTGACGACAGAACGTGCCCTCCCGATCGAAGAGGGTCTCCGGCTTGCTCCACGTGGCCCCACCGTCATCGGATCTGATCACCTTGACGACGGAAGTGTGCTGAAGATTGAACGTCTCAGGCACACCGGACTGACGTGAGAGCTGAGAGGTGTAGACCAGCCATATCTGGCCTCCCGGAGTCTCGAACAGCCCCGGATTCTGATCCGATCGGATCTCGTCATCGGTCACGGCAGCCGACTCCGACCATTGCCGCGTCCTTCCATCGAAGCGGGAGACCAGGATGTCGATGTCCTTGTTCCCCTCGTCGCTTCCCCCGAACCAGGCCGCAAGCAGGCCGCCGCCCCTCGGCGCCAGTATCGAGGGGGCATGGTTGGATCTGCGGTCGGTGGGAATGACAGCTGCGGCGCTGCCGGAATCCTCGAAGAATCGCAATCGACCGTCGGCGGCCGGTGCTGCCACTTGCTCGAGAGTCGAGCGCGAGAGCAAGGTCATGATCACTCCTGTGAATATCGGCGGTAGTCAGAGAACGAAGAGCTCAGTCCGTTGCAGACCGTTTCAGTCGGCGGCCAATGGTCCCATAATCAGCCGAAAGCAGTTTCGAACATGGAGGGGATCTGCATAGCGATCTGGAATCCGATGATGATCGCGATAGCACCGAGGAGCATCAGCAGTCCAGTCTGCCAGAACCGATTCACGGCGTAATCCTGCATGTGCTTCTTGCGCGAAGTGAGCAGGAGAATGCAGACGACGATGATGGGCAGGCTCAGCACCGTCGAGATCGCCGTGCCGACGATGTTGAGGGAGATGAGGTCGGGAGCACCCGGAATGGTCGACACCAGGGGGACGATGATGAAGACGATCGCCTGGATCCACCGGAAGGCCGGATTCTCCTCATCCCGGCCAAGGTACTGGCGCATCGAGGGAAAAGTGTGGTTGATTCCGTTGATCGCCAGTTGGGCGAAACCGCGCGATTGAGGTGGGAAGCTCGTCATCGCTGCGAAGAAGATGCACATCCACAGGAGGAACGGACCGATCGGTCCGACGGCGACGGTGAGCATATGAGACAGGTCGTATTCATCGGAGATCGAGAAACCGGTGTGTCCGGCTCGGAACTCGGCGGCCACGATCCAGAACAGGAGGTTGATGATGAGCAGCGGAGCCATGCCGACGATGAGGTCGAACTGCTGCAGCTTGCGGTATTTCGGTCCCACCCAGCCCTTGTCGCGCATGAAGCCGGAATACAGCAGGTTGGGCATGTTGCCGGCGATGGTGCCGATGGTCGCTGAAGCGATGACGATGGGAGCGAATGCCGAAGTGTTCTGCTCCGCCGGAATCTCGAAAGCGAGGCCCTGGAAGAACGCCGAGAGATCGAACGTGCCGATCTGGATCAGCGCATAGACGAAGGCAGCGATCATCGCGACGGAGGCGAACCTCGCGAAGTATTCGAGCACAGTGAACTGCTTGCGCAGCATGACAAGAGTCAGGGTCAGAGCCACGATGATCACCGCGCACAGGAATCGTCCCCATGTCCCTCCCCACTCACCACCGGTGAGTTCGTGCAGGCCGGTCGCCGCTGCGAGAACGAAGGTCGCCTGCGTGATGAAGCCGGCGATGAGCACGACTGCAGCCATGATTCCTGGGAGTGCGGGGGAGAGCCGCGCGAACCCGTCAAGGATCTGCGTGTCCCCATACCTGTTCATCAGCGTGTACTTGGCGATGGACGAGATGATGAATGTGCGCGCGATCAGTGAGAGGACCAGGGTCCACAGCAGGGCGTAGCCGTACGATGCTCCCGAGACCGACGAACTCACGAGGTCGCCCGTCCCCAAGAAGGACATCGCGAGCACAAGGCCCGGCCCCACCGAGGTGATGAGGCCGAGGCCACGCGGAATGGGCACCTGCTCCGGTTTCGAAGACTGAGGAGAGTTGATAGAGCTATGGACGTCGCTGGCCATGGCGTGGGCTCCGAACGGGTAGACGACTCATTGTTGACACACCGGCACAGCACCCACCTCCATGTGGCTGACAGGACGGCGCCTGCGCGGTATGCGACGACTATAGCGCATTTCTGCGTAGTCTGCGCATCATTTCGCGGTTTCCCTAAGGATCTCAGCACATAACGCGCAACACTGTGGCAGAGTAGAGGCGTAATCTACGCACCCCAGGTCACACCTCGCTAAGGAGCGGAATCCCGTGGAGCTCGCCCACTTCATCATCATCATCGGTACGGTGGTGCTCGGCTCGGCGTGTCTGCAGGGTTCGATCGGGTTCGGCCTCGGCATGATCACGGCCCCCGTGCTGGCGCTCCTGCGTCCCGACCTTCTCCCTTCGGCCTTGCTGCTTCTCGCCGTGCTCACGTCGCTGACAGCGTTTCTGCGCGAACGGTCCGATGTCGATTGGAGCCTCGTCGGCTGGGGAGTACTCGGCCGATTGCCCGGCATCGTGGTCGGAACGGTCGCCGTGGTGCTGCTGCCACAGGCCGGACTGTCCGTCCTGTTGGCTCTCACGGTGCTCGGTGGAGTCGCTTTCAGCATGAACGGCTGGGCGCCGATTGCGAGCAGGCGGAACATGGTCGTGACCAGCGCTGTCTCAGGGGTCTTCGGCACCGCAACCAGTATTGGCGGTCCGCCGATCTCACTTGTGCTCCGTTCACTCGAACCGTCGGCGATGCGGTCGACGATGAGCGCGTACTTCACCCTGGGCACCGTTCTGTCGCTCACCGGTCTGGCAATCAGCGGCGAGGTCACCGCGGTTCACCTGATCGCCGCGGCCAGCCTGGTGCCGTTCATGATCGTGGGGCTCTGGCTGTCGAACCCCGTCATCCGCCGAGCCGACCGCACAGTGCTCTACCGAATTGCCATCTGCGCGTCGATCGTGGGCGCAGTGCTCGTCATCGTCGAGGCGGCACTCACACTGGTCGTCCGCTGATGCCCGCCTCGCAGCCTGACTCGCCTCACCCCATGAGGTAGGAGAGGATCATCGACACGAGCGTCGCCACGACCACCGAGTTGAATGCGAATGCGACGATGACGTTGCTGCGCACGAGCCGCCACCCGGCTGCGGTGATCGCCTTCCCGGGCAGCGCGGCCGTCATCGTCGACGACAGCACCGAGAACGTCAGGTAGTCACCGAACGATCGCGGTTCCCGCATGTCGAAGTCGAGGTGCCGAGCGTGCGCACTGCCCCCTCCGCCGAGGTCGAGGCGCATGAACTCGAGCGCGAACGAGTACACCATGACCGCCCACGACACGACGACGTCGAGCAGGCCGAGACAGGCGGCCAGCGGCGAGTTCTCGACCGGACCCGAGGACGCGACCACGATGTTGAGGAGGACGGCGACGAACGCGGCGACCATCGCCCACGAGACCGCGCCGCCGTTGCCGAACATCCTGATCCACCAGGCCCTCCTCCTCGCGACGACCCAGCGGGAATGGACGATGAGCTCGGTCTCGTCGAGTTCACGCAGACCGAGGTGGGTCCACAGCAGATAGATGCCCCCGTAGAGCGGCCAGGCGAGGAGGAACATCCCGATGAGGGAGCCGCCGACGTCGCCGGGTCCACCAGTGTCGCCGCTCGCGGCCAGGGGTTCGAACCCGAGGCCGAAGACGAGCACGCCGCTGATCACGAGCGCCGGGATCACGCTGAGGTTCGCGCGGAGGTCGTCGGAACTCGTGATGATTCGGCTGTGCTGCATGGTCAGCAGTATCTCACCCGATTCCTCAGCGTGGCGCGAGCCCCGTCCACGGCAGGAGCTGCTCGATCGCCGCGGCGACGTCGAAGGCGCTGCGGTCCTCGTAGGGATGCCCGATGACCTGCAGGCCGGTCGGGATCCCGCAGTCGGCCATGCCGGAGGGCACGTTGACGATCGGGACCCGATTGGCGATGTTGAACGGCACCGTCATGTGGGCCTGCCAGTAGTGCTCGAACGTCCGCTCCCCGACGCTGATCCCGTCGAGGTAGGTGCCGTCGGCCTCGAGCGCGGCCACCGCCGAGGTGGGGGCGAGGAGAACGTCGTACCCGTCCATCGCGGTGGCGAGCTCCGCCTGGATCTGCGCCTCCATCGCGAGTCCGTCGTAGAAGCTGCGCCGCGCGGCGATCGCCTCGGCGACGTCCATGAATCGCAGCGTGTAGTCGGCGAGCGTGTCCTCGTGGCCCCGCGTCAGGGCGCGCATGGCAGGGGCGAGGATGGTCCCGAAATGGGTGAATGCGGTCTCGAAGATGCGCTCGACCGTCCACGGCAGTTCGATCTCCTCGACGACCGCGCCCGTGGATTCGAGGACGGCGGCGACCTTCCGGGTGTTCGCCTCGATGTCGGCGGCGACGGGGAAGTCGCCGAGGCGCACACACAGGGCGATGCGCCGCCCGGCCAGCGAGTCGACGACGGCTCCGGAGAGCGCGTCGAATCCGGCGAGGAAGCCCGGGGACGGCACCGAGCTGTGGTCCCCGGGCGCCACTCCGACCATCACCTGCGCGAGCAGTGCGGTGTCCGCGACGGTCCTCGCCATCGGCCCGTCCCCGCGGTACCAGTCGAGTGAGAGCGGAGCGGCCCCGGGGATGCGGCCGTAGGGTGCCTTGTACCCGACCGTGCCGGTGAACGCGGCCGGCAGCCGGGTCGACCCGGCGATGTCCGAGGCGGTGGCCAGCGGGCCGTAGCCTGCGGCGAGTCCCGCGCCGGACCCGCCCGAGGACCCGCCGGGCGAGAGCTCGAGGTTCCACGGATTGCGGGTGACTCCCCACATCGGACTGTGGGTGAAGGTGGCGCAGCTGAACTCCGGGGAGGTGACGCGGGCGTGGACGAAGCCTCCCGCGGCCCTGATGCGGGAGATGATCGTCGCATCCTCGCTCGCGACCTCGTCGCTCAGGTGGACGAGTCCCTGGCTCAGCGTGTGCCCGGCCAGGGCGTGCTTCTCCTTGGCGAGCACGGGAAGGCCGAGCAGCGGCTGGGCGGCGAGCGCCTCGGCGAGGGTCTCCTCCGAGGACGAGGCATAGACCCTCTCCGCCGCGACGGCGGCGGACCTCGCCTCCTCGACGACCTCGGTGACGGCGTTGATCTCGGGGTCCTGCTCGGCGATGCGCGCGGCGAGGGAATCGAGGTAGTCGACCGGGGACAGCTGCCGGGTGCGGAAGGTGGCGAGCGCCTCGGCGGCGGTCCAGGTCCAGGGCTCCGCCGAGGCGGGGGCTGAGCCCGCGGACGACGGCACGTCAGCGGCCTCCGAGGCGCGGCCTGAGCCCGCGAACGACGTCACGGCAGCGGCGTCCGAGGGGTGGTCGTCGGTCGTCATCACCGGGCCTCCGCCCCGGTCCGCACGGACCTGCCGGCCCAGGTCTCTCCTCCGCGGACGTCGGAGAGCTGTCCGTGGACGAGTTCGGTGGCCACGCGGGTGAGGACGCCGAGACCGCGGACCATGTCCTCGTCGGTGGTGAACTCGCGCTCGCAGTGGGAGACGCCGTCGACGCTGGGGACGAACATCATCACCGCGGGCACCCGGGCGTTGAGCGCGACCGAGTCGTGCCCGGCCATCGTCTCGAGTCGGCGGATGGTCAGTCCCTCGTTGGCCACGGCCTTCTCCGCGAGCTCCACGCCGGCCTCGGGGAAGTGGCGCTTCTCGCGGATGTCGAAGTCCTCGACGTTGATCGTGATGTCGTGCCCGCGGGCGATCGTGTCGATCTGGTCGAGGAGGATCTCCCGGGCGGCCCGGACGATCTCGGGGTCGGAGGACCGGAGGTCGGCGACCATGTGCACCCGGCGGGGCACGACGATCGGCGAGTTGGGTTCGACGACGTGCTGACCGACGGAGGAGACGAGGGCTTCGTCGGCGAACTCGTTGGTCACGTCGTGGACGGCGAGGACGACCTTCGCCGCGGAGACGAGGGCGTCGTGGCGATCGGCCATCGCCGTGGCGCCGGTGTGGGACTGTTCGCCGATGACGTCGATATCGAGCTTCTGGGTGTACCAGCTCGACTCGACGACGCCGATGTCGATCGCCTCCCGCTCGAGGATGCGGCCCTGCTCGATGTGGATCTCGGCGTAGGTGATCGCCTCCGGCGGAGTGTCGGTGCCGGCGTACCCGATGGCGGCCAGCGCCTCGGCGACCGACGTCCCCTCGAGATCGGTGACGGCGAGCATCTCCTCGAGGTCGAACAGCCCCGCGTAGACCGAGCTGCCCATGATCGACGGGGCGAAGCGCCCGCCCTCCTCGTTGAACCAGTTGACGACGGCGAGGTTGTACGTCGGGGCGGGCCCCGCCTCGGCGACGGCCTCCTTGACCCGCAGGGCCGCGAACAGGGCGGCGATGACACCGTAGGCGCCGTCGAACCTGCCGCCCAGCGGCTGGGAGTCGAGGTGGGAGCCGATGAGGACGTAGGGGGCGCCGGGCACGAACTCGAGGCAGGCGAACATGTTGCCGATCGCGTCGACGCGGACCTCGAAGCCGTTGGCCTCGGCCCAGGAGCGCATCCAGTCCCGGGTGCGGGCGTCCTCGGCGGTCGCGGCCTGCCGGTCGACTCCGTTGTTGTCGGTGGCGCCGATCGTCGCGACGTGGTGGAAGTCGGCGAGGAAGGTCGCGTCGCTCGAGGGTTCTGCTGTGTCGGTCATGAGGGGTTCCTTACTGTGCGGTTCGAGTGCGGGCGGTCCCATCGGTTGTGGAACCAGTCATCTGTTCCGGAACAGATGACTGGTTCCAGAAGTGATGAGCTATGCGGCAGAGCATTCCTGAGGGTCGGGTCAGCCGAGACGGCCGCGGGTCTCGGGCAGTCGGGTGATGACGATGAGGGCGAGCACCGCGACGGCGATCGCGCTCATGTACCAGCCCGGGGCAGCGTTGACCCCGGTCGCCTCGACGAGCCACGTGCCGACGAAGGGTGCGGTCCCGCCGAAGACGGCGTAGGAGATGTTGTAGCTGATGGCCGCCGAGGTGAATCGGGTCCTGGTCGAGAACCGCTCACAGAAGAAGGTGTAGCAGCCGCCGCCGTAGCAGGTCAGGGAGATGACGAAGATCGTCTGCCCGAGGAAGGCGAGCCCGAGGTTGCCGCTGGTGACGAGGCCGAACGCCGGGATCGAGGAGACCGCGAGGAGGACGGAGCCGGTGATGAGGAGCGGTTTGCGGCCGAACCGGTCGGACAGGTGGCCGAAGATCGGCAGGAGGATCGTGTAGCTGGCCATCGCGAGGGCGTTGGTGAGCAGCGCCTGTTCGCGGCTGAGGTCGCCGGTCGTCTGGATGTAGGTGACGAAGTAGGCGGAGAGCATGTAGAAGCCGAGGGCGGTGAGTCCGAGGACGAAGAAGACCTGGAGCATGCCCTTCCAGTTCTCCCGGAAGGACTCCCTGATGGGGCTGAATTCCTTGGGGCGCTCCTCGGCGACGGCCTTGAACAGCTCGCTCTCCTCGGTGCGCGACCGGATCCACAGGCCCACGCCCGACAGCGGCAGGGCGAGAAGGAACGGGATCCGCCAGCCCCACGAGTCGAAGGACGCGTCGCTCATCATCGAGCTGAGCAGCAGGATGAGGCCGCCGGCGCACACGGACGGCAGGGCCGTCGCCGCCAGGGTGATGTTGATCCACATCCCGCGCTTGTCGACGGGGGCGTGCTCGTAGACGAACGAGGGCCCGCCCACGGACTCCCCTCCGGCGGAGAAGCCCTGGCCCAGGCGGCACAGGACGAGGAGGATCGGGGCGGCCCAGCCGATGGTCGCGAATCCGGGCAGGATGCCGATGAGGGCGGTGCACGCGCCGACGAGGAAGATCGTGATCGTCAGCGTCTTCCGGCGGCCGATCTTGTCGCCCAGCGCCCCGAAGAACAGTCCGCCCAGCGGCCGCATCCCGAATGCCACACCGAAGGTCGCGAAAATGACGAGGAGGCCTGTGACGGGGTCCCCGGCGGGGAAGAAGTGATCGGTGAGGATGACGGCGGAGAGCCCGTAGAGGGTGAAGTCGTAGAACTCGACGAACTGACCGATGCTGCCGCCGAGGAGCACCTTCTTCTGCATGCTCGTCGTCGGCCTGTACTCATTCGCTTGTGTCGCGGACATTGAAGCTCCCTTGCTCTGGCGTCCAGGTCGCCACCATTCTCGTGGAGCCGGAGTGCATCAGTCCAACAGATACTCGTTGACTTCGGCATTGATCGAATCTATGAGCCGGACCCGAGCACTTCCTTGCTCAGCTCGCAGAACGCCTCGGCGCGCCTGCTCAGCCGCAGCCCCTCCGGCCACACGAGGGCGAGGTCGATGCTCGGGAAGTCGTCGAGGAGGGGGACGTCGACGGTGCGCGTGCCGATGTACGTCCCCGAGGACACGCTCTGGTTGAGCAGCGTGTACCCGTGCCCCATCGCGACGAACGAGCGCACGGTCTCGTAGCCGGAGAAGCGATGACGGACCTTCGGGGTGACGCCGGCGATGCGGAAGAGCTCGTCGTAGTATTGCCGGCTGTAGGGCATGTCGAGCTGGATGTAGTTCTCCTCGGCGAGCTCGCGCAGATGGATCGGCTCCGGCTCACCCTCTCCCCCGGCGAAGCGGTGCGTGGGCGAGACGAGCGCGTGCGGGTGGACGACGTCGACGAGATAGGTGTCGAAGCGGTCGGTGAGCCCGAGCGTGTACATGAGCGCGATGTCGCAGTCGCCGGAGAGCAGGGCCCGCTGCAGTGTGTCGAGGTCCGCCTCGAAGTAGTTGACGGTGACGTCCGGGTAGCGCTTCTCGAACTCCTGGTGGATGAGGGGCAGGCGCACCGGCGCGATCGGCGAGAACACGCCGACCGTGAGGCGGCCGGTCACCGAGCGCCCGAGCCCCTGCGCCGCCTCGCCAAGGGCTTCGGACGCGTCGAGGAATGTCGTGACCTCGGACAGGAACCGTCGTCCCGCCGGTGAGAGCACGACCGCCCGGTTCTTCTGCCGGATGAACAGGTCGATGCCCAGGGTCCTCTCCAGCTGCGCCATCGCCGTGGAGATCGCCGATTGGGTGACGTTGAGCTTCTTCGCCGCCTCGGTCATGTTCTCCCGCCGCGCGACCTCCTGGAAGTACCGCAGCTGCACGAGCGTGTAGTCAAGGGCCATGGCTCACATCATCGCACGCGGTCAGCCCGCGCCGGCGGCCCGGTCGGGCCCGGGAGCGTAGGGGTCGACGATCTCCCGCAGGCGCAGCAGGATCGACCGCAGCGTCTCGAGATCGGCATCGCCGAGGTGAGCCCTCCATTCCGCCTCGACGTCGGCCTCGATCCGGCGGGCGAACGCGATCGCCTCCCGACCGCGATCGGTGATCGTGATCAGCCGTGCCCGCCCGTCGCTGGGGTCGGGTGACCGAGTGAGGAATCCGGAGGAGACGAGCTCGTCGACGAGGTAGGCCGCGCTCTGCTTGGTCAGCTGGGCGGACTCGGCCAGTTCGGTCAGTCGCGAACCGTTGTCGTTGACGCGCTGGAACAGCCGGCCCTGAGCGAGCGTGATGTCGTAGCCGGCGGCGACGGCCGCGTCGAACACCCTCTGCTCCATGTGCCGATAGGGGAGGAACGCCAGCACCCCGAGGCTTGGTTCATCCGTCATCTCTCCTCCATTCAATTCAAACAGGGTTCGCGCGACCTCTTGTGGAGTCGCACCGATGAGATCTATAATAGTCAGACTATCTGACTAAATCATCGGATGCGCCGTCTCAGCACCTCACTCTCCCACCGACCTGCTCACTGAAAGAAGTCCGACGATGGACTCGACACTGTGGTCCGAAGTCGAGGCGGAACGACTCAGCCTCGCCGACCTGCTCTCCACGCTTTCCCCCGACCAGTGGGAGACACAGTCCCTGTGTGCCCAATGGCGGGTGCGCGACGTCGCCGCACACCTGTCCATGACGCCCACCGAACCGTCGCTCGGCGCGATCGCCCGCGGCCTGGTCAAGGCTCGCGGGCGCATCTGGGACTTCGGCAGGGACGTCGCCCGTGAACACGCCAAGCGCCCCGTCGAGGTGATCGTCGCCGAGCTCCGCCGCGACGCGGCGTCCCGGCACCTGCCGGCACTGACGAACGGCGATAACTGCCTCCTCGATGTCCTCGTTCACGCTCAGGACATCACCCGACCACTCGGGATCGACCATCCGCTGCGTCCGCTCGGAGGGGCGTCCGCCTTCCGCCATGCGTGGTCGATGGGCTGGCCGTTCTTCGCCAGACGCCGGCTGCGCGGTCTGCGCCTGATCGCCGACGATGCGGACATCGACGTCGGCGGCGGCGAGGTGGTCGAAGGGCACCTGGTCGATCTGCTTCTGCTCACGACCGGACGCACGTCTTCAGCCGTGCCCCGTCTCACCGGGCCGGGAGTCCGCGTGCTCGCGCATCTGCTCCCACCCGGCTCCACGGCCCAGCCGATGTCGTGACCGTCCGCGGGCGCGGACAGATGCGCCCAGACGGCCGGGAAGGACCGCGAAGACCGGGACGGTCCGCGCGTGCCTGGTCGCCCGGGCTCGGTCCCGGGCCCGGCGAGGTCCGGCGCCTCGAGCACGACAGGCCCGGGACCGCGACACACCTCAGCGGAGGCCGGGGATTGCCTCGGCGCCGTGGACCGGCTCGCCGCCGATGACCGTGACCCGGGCCTGCGTGTCCCGGATCCGCTCCGGCTCGACGGCGAGGATGTCCTGGCTGAGCGCGACGAAATCGGCAAGCTGCCCTGCCCGCAGGGTGCCGACGTGCTCCTCCCGGCCGACCGCATGAGCCGAGCCGAAGGTGTAGGCCCGCAGCGCCTCGGCGATGGCGACCTTCTCCTCCGGGGCGAAATCGGCGCCCGAGGACGTCTTCCGATTGACGAGGTCGTGCATCGAGACGAAGGGGTTGGCGTCGGAGACCGGGGAGTCGGTCGAGCCGGGCACGACGATGCCGGCGTCGAGCAGTGAGCGCATCCGATAGGTTCCGCGTGCCCGCTCGGGGCCGATCGCGTCGATGATGCCGTCGCCGAACTCGGAGATGAACACTCCCTGGGGCACCGGGATGACGCCGAGCTCCGCGGCTCGGGCGACCTGGGCGTCGGTGGCGATGGCGAAATGCTCGATGCGATGGCGGGCCCGTCGCGGCAGGGCGGACTGTGCCGCGGCGACCGCCTCGAGGGCATGGTCGATCGCGCGGTCGCCGATCGCATGGGTCGCCACCGTCCAGCCGGCCCGGTGGTAGGCGGGGACGAGCTCGAGGAGCTCCTCGGGATCGACGACCATGATGCCGCGATTCTCCGGCTCGCCGCAGAAGCAGTCGTGGACGGCGGCGGACCGGCCGATGAGCGATCCGTCGGAGATGATCTTCACCGGCCCGAAGCGGAGTCGATCGTCGCCGAAACCCGTCCGCACCCCGAGGTCGAGGGTTCGCAGGCCGTCACTGTTGAGATCGAGTTCGTGGAGGACCTGGTGGAAGGGCATGACCGTCATCCGCGGCCGCAGCCGGTTCGTCTCGATCGCCCGCTGGTAGGTGTCGAGGACCGGGGAGTTGACGCCCATGGCCCCGCCGACGAGGATCCCCGGCTCGGTGAGGCTGGTCAGCCCGTAGGCGAGAGCCTGGTCGGAGGCGAGCCGCAGGCTCTCGATCGCCTCCTCCTGGGTGACCTTGGCGGCCTCGAGCTGGATGAGCTCGCCGGCGGCCTCCTGGAGCAGCCCCTCGGCGCGGCCCGCGGAGTCGCGGACGACCCTGCCGCCGGCGACGTCGGGGTAGCCGAGGCGACCAGTGGCGCCGACGAGTTCGAAGGCCCGGGTGTTGGCGACGATCATGTGGTGGGAGACGTGCTCGATGATCGCCGGACGCCCGCCCGTGACCGCATCGAGGCCCTCGGCGGTGGGATGGGCGCCGAGGCGGTTCTGGTCGTAACCGCTGCCGCGCACCCAGGCGCCCGGCGGCAGGGTCTCCGCCCGCCGGCGCAGCGCCTCATAGAGTTCGTCGAGGCTCGTCACCGCAGGGTAGCGCAGGTCGACGTTGGCCAGCTGCTCCCCGGTGCCCATCGTGTGGTGGTGGGCGTCGTGGAGGCCGGGGACGACCCGGGCGTCACCGAGGTCGTACTCGGCTGCCGCGTCGAGCCCGTCCACCTCGTCGACGGCGAGGATCCGACCCTGATGGACGGCGAGGGTGCGCGCTTCCGGGTGGGTGGGGTCACCGGTCCAGAACCGCCCGTGCCACAGGCTGTCGATCGTCATTCGAGTGTTCCTTCCGTCGAGGGAGCGTGGACGTCCTTCGGCCGCAGCTTGGCGAGGCCGATGACGCCGAGGATCGTGAGCACGACCTGGGCGATGTAGAACCACATCACCGCCCATGGGCTGTTGCCGGTCGAGTTGAGCAGCCACTGCGCGATGATCGGCGTCGATCCGCCGAAGATCGTCGCACACAACTGGTAGGCCAGTGACACTCCGGTGTAGCGGATGCGGGCCGGAAACGACTCGGCGAGTGCGGTGGCGAGCATCGCGTAGTACGCCGTCGCTCCGATGGTATTGATGACGATCGTGATGCCGAGGAAGGTCGCGTTCGTCGACTGGATCGCCATGAAGAACGGCGGGGTGCCGACTCCGGTGATGACCAGTCCCCAGATGAGCACCGCCTGGAGGCCGATCCGCTCGGCGATCGTCGCCGCGATCGGCTGCCAGAAGAACTGGACGACCGCCGAGAGGAGAATGAGGTTGAGGACGACCGCGCGGTCCATGCCGAGGATCTCGGTCGTCCACGAGAGCATGAAGGTGTTGTTGAAGTACGCCGAGGCGATGCCGACGATCGAGGCGAAGACACCACAGACGATGAGCAGTGGAGCGACGGTGAACGCCTCGGCGACGGGCACCTTGGGCACCTCGCCCTGCTCCTTGACCTTCGTGAACTCCTGTGATTCCTCGACCTTGGAGCGGATGACGAAGGCGATGATGACGAGAACCGCGGAGAAGAGGAACGGGATCCTCCAGCCCCAGGAGAGGAACGCCTCGTCGGGGAGCAGGCCGACGAGCATGAAGGCGAGCGTGGAGAGGATCGCTCCCGCCGGCGAGCCCTGCTGGACCCAGGCGCCGGCGAGCCCGCGCTTCTTGTCCGAGGCGTTCTCCGTGGCAAGGACGACGGCGCCGCCCCATTCGCCGCCGACGGCCAGGCCCTGAGTGGCGCGGAGGACGATGAGCAGGATGGGCGCGGCCATCCCGATCGTCGCGAATCCGGGCAGCAGGCCGATGCCCGTCGTCGAGACTCCCATGATGAGGAGGGTCGCGATGAGGGTGTTCTTCCGCCCGAACTTGTCGCCGAGGTGGCTGAAGACGAGTCCGCCGATGGGTCGGGCGAGGAATCCGACCCAGAAGGTGGCGAAGGACGCGAGGAGGCCGGCGCCGGGTGCGAGGTCGGGGTAGAAGACGTCGCCGAAGACCAGGGCGGCGGCCGTGCCGAAGAGGAAGAAGTCGTACCACTCGATCGAGGTGCCGACGAAGGCGCCGATGATGGATCGGCGCTGCCGCTGCCCAGGTGTCTGGTGTGTCGTGCTCATGGAAGTCTCCATTGACTCGTGTCAGGGTGGTGGACGGGTGGATATCGGTCGATGCTGTATTGGAGGCGGCGCTGCGGTTGCGGTGGTGTGGCGGCTCAGCCGGCGATCGGCTCCCCGACCTCGAGGACCTGCCACTGCCCGGTCGACAGCTCGGTGGGGGCGCCGGACAGGATGCTGATCCTCCGGTCGGTCGGCTCGGTGATGATCGTCGCGAGAGAAGCCCACCGATCGCCGAACCCCAGGCTCATATCGGGAATGCAGGTGAGAGGAGCCTGATCCGGAGCGGTCTGGAGCAGCGCCACCATCTCCGCGGTGCTCGCCGGCGGGTGCGCCTCGAGTCGCTCACGCACGAGGGCGAATCGTTCGACCGATTCCGATTCGTCGATCTCCGGCTTCTGCCTGCTCAGAGGGAGGGGGTCCTGGAAGTGGTTCGTCCGCAGGACCGACCCCTCGGTCTCATCGATGACGAAGACCCCGACCGGGCTCACTTCGACAGATGCGGCCCGCTCGGCGTCGATCAGGGTGAACGCCGAGGACGAGTGGATCGGGGTCGAACGGATCAGGTCGATCGCCTCGGCGACGCTCGCGCATTCGGACAGGAGCACACGCTGGAGGAGGTGGACGGGCACCCCGTCGGCGCTGTCCTCCTCGTGCTGGAGGAAATTGAAGTGCACGGCCAGCCCGGCCGAGTTCACGCCGATCTTCGACAGGATCCCGTGCTCGGTCAGCCCGGCGAAGCGGTGACCGGGACCCTCGACCGACTGAATGTGCCAGTACGGGTCGAGCTCGACATGCCAGTCCCAGGTCTGCACTCCGCAGCGCTTCCCGTCGATGACACGGGAGAACGTCGAGCACTCATGGGACGGCTTTCGGCTCAGCGCGAGGATCTCCGTGCGGGCGTTGAGCGCGACGATGCAGGCGAGGTCGAGGCCGGCAGCCTCGGCGATGCCCGTGAGCTCATCGACGATCTCGGGTCGCCACCGCCCCACAGTTGCGAGCACCGTCGCCACTGCGGCCGCTTCGGCCTCGGGATCGATGCCGAGCAGCCGGAAGAGCTCGGAGTACTTCGCATACGCGCCAGGCAGCTCGTCGCGCAGCGCGCGGCCCCGTGCCGAGCCCAGTTCGCGATGAGTCGCTCCGGTGAGTACCAGGTGCTTGCGTTCGACCGTCGTCAGGGTCATGTCTCTCCTCGTTGATGTCAGCCCAGGGCGCCGTGTCCACCAGCCGCCGTCGGCGCGGGACGTCGCTCCCGCGGTTCCGATGGCGGCGACCTGAGCTGTCGGCTGCGACAGCACCGGCTGTGGACTGAGTCACGCCGAGAACGACCCTACCGACCAAAACGGTTTACGTCAACCGTTTTGGTTGACGTCGTCCCCGCGCCCGGGCAGGCATCCCGTGCAGTGGGCGAACGGCTATCCTGTCGTCATGCATCCCACCCGTCGACCGACCATTCGCGATCTCGCAAAAGCGGCGGGAGTCTCGCCCACCACCGTGTCCCACGCGCTCAATCGCAAGGGCAACGTCAGCTCGTCCACGATCCAGCGCATCGAGCGGATCGCCGCGGAGATCAACTACCGCCCGAGCGAGATCGCCCGCGGTCTGCAGCAGCCCAGGATGGGGATCCTCGCCCTCGTCATGCGTCCACTCGCCTCCCTCGACACATTCCTGCCGAACGGCGTCGACTACTTCATCCGCATCATCGGGGCCGCCTCCCTGGCGGCGATGGAGCGCAACTACACCCTCATGTTCGTCGATGATCCGAGCAAGCCGGGCGCACCCTTCGGAGCCCTCACCGCCGACGCCTACATCGTCACCGAGCCTGTTGCCGACGACCCGGTGCTCAGCTTCCTCGCACATGAGCGCAAGCCGTTCGTCTGCCTGGGCGCGGACCCCGCCCGTCCGCAGGAATTCGCGGCGATCGTCGAGGACGCGTCACGGCAGGTCGATCTCGTCTACTCCCACCTCACCGAGGCGGGGGCGAAGAGGATCGCCCTGGTGACGGGAACGGATGAGAACCAGTGGAACCTCGGCACGACGGAGGCGGCCCGGAGCTGGTACCGCGATCACGGGCAGGAGACCCTGGTGCTCGCGGTCCCCGAGGTCGAGGGCGAGGCTGCCGGCGAGCGCATTCTCGGTCACTTCGATCGCGAGAAGCCCGACGCCTTCTACTGCCTCATGGGCAGGCATGCGACCGGAGTGGTCAGGGCGGCCCAGTCCCGCGGGCTCCGAGTGCCCGAGGATCTCCTCGTCGCGGCCGGGTCCGGGACGATCCAGAATCGCACGGACTCCCCGTCGATCACGAGCCTCGACCTCAGACCGGAGGAACTCGCCGTTCTCGCGGTCAGGAGCGCGATCGAGATCGCAGAGGGTCGCGGCCTCGACGACCTGCCGAATCCGCCGGAGAACACCCTGGAGGTCCGGGAGTCGACCACCCGCTGACGGTCAGCAGGCTTCTCCCCCGGGGGCGATGTAGAGCTTGCGCAGGGGTTCGCCGTCGACGTACCAGCGGGTCCTCATCCCGTCGCCGAGGCGCACCAGCGTTCCCGGCGTCAGTGCGATGGGCTCGCGGACGGGCTCGTCGAACTCGATCCGCCCGGAGCCGGAGAGGACGACGAAGACCTCGTCGCCCTCGATGTCGCGCATGCTGCCCCGGCTCATCTCCCAGAGTCCGAACTCGGCACCGCCGATGTGCCCGAGCTCCGCGGTCCCTGTCGTCGTCGCGGACCGGCGGTCGCTTCCTCCGTCGAGGCTCTGCCAGTCCTCGATCGGTGCGTGGTCGAGGCTGACCGAGTGGGTGTCGAGGACGATCTCATCACTGGGGTGCGGCTCCGTTGCGCTCATGGCCCCAGTCTATCCAGGGGCGGTCCCATCCGGTTGTCGGAAGCACGGATTCTGCGGGCCGAATCGCTGTATCCAGATGACAGGACGGTCACCGGCGACTGTTTACAATGCCCATGACGTGGGATAGAACTGAATCCGTACACCCCTTCACCCTTTCTCCAGGAGTTCCCGATGTCGTACCTCAACGGTGAGGCCGCACACTGGCTGGCACAGTCGCCGGCCGAGCCCACCCCGCTCGTGCCCCTGCCCACCGAGAAGCAGGATCTCGTCATCGTCGGTGGCGGAATGACCGGGCTGTGGTCGGCCTACTACGCACGTCGCGCCCATCCGGAGTGGTCGATCACGGTCATCGAGGCCAAGCACGTCGGCTACGGGGCGTCGGGACGCAACGGTGGTTGGCTGTCGACGCTGATGCCGGGCAATCGGGCGCGATTCGCCGAGGCGGTCGACCGCGCTCGCTCCGCCGATCCCACCGGCCCCGTCGGTTCGGCCGGGCTCGACGGCGTCGAGTCGGTGCGATCGTTCCAGTCCGCGCTGTTCGACTCGATCGACGAGGTCCTCGACGTCCTCGACCGAGAGGGCATCGACGCGCATCAGGTCCGCGGGGGCCACCTCGACGTCGCGCAGACTCAGGCCGGCATGGCCCGGCTCGAGGAGCTCGTCGAGGCGAACGAGAAGTACGGCTACGGTCCGGAGGACATGGAGGTCCTCGATGCCGAGCAGACGAGGGCCCGGGTCAACGTCGACCAGGCGATGGGCGGAGTGTTCGTCCCCGGCACCGCCCGCATCGACCCCGCACTCCTGGTCCGCGGCCTGGCCCGAGTGCTCCGCGACCGGGGGGTGACGATCTGCGAGGACACCGCGGCCGCGCACATCTCCCCAGGAGCCGTCGCGACGAACCGCGGACCCGTGTCGGGGGAGACGATCCTCGTGTGCCTCGAGGGCTATTCGGACACCGTCACCGGCGATCTGCCCGGTCTCGAGGGGCGGCAGGTCATCCCCGTGTTCTCGTCGATGATCGCGACGAACCCGCTGCCGGCCGACGCCTGGGCGTCGATAGGCTGGGAGGGCAGGGAGTGCCTCGGCGACACCGCGCACACCTTCATCTACGCCCAGCGCACCGCTGACGACCGGATCGCGATCGGCGGTCGCGGAGCGCCGTATGCTTTCCGGTCCGGTCTGCCCGGTGCTGGGGAGGTCCCCGCCGAGGTGGTCGACCTGCTCCGGGGCCGCCTGTCCTCGCTGTTCCCCGACCTCGACTTCGAGGTCGCCCATGCGTGGCGGGGTGCGCTCGGGGTGACCCGCGACTGGTGCGCCGGGATCTTCTTCGACCAGTCGCAGCGGATCGGTGTGGCCCGCGGCTATGCCGGGCACGGGGTGACGGCGACCCACCTGGCCGCGAAGACCCTGCTCGACCGCGCCGCCGGCGCCTCGACGCCGCTCACGGCCCTGCCGTGGAACGACCACTTCTCGGGGCAATGGGAGCCCGAGCCGATCCGCTGGCTGGGCGTGCGCTCGATGTACAAGATCTTCACCGTCGCCGATGCATGGGAGAAGACGGCCGGGGCGAAGCGCACGAGCCTCCTCGCCCGGTTCGGCTCCCACCTGGCCGGCCTCGCGGAGTAGGGGCCGGGGGCGTCTGCCTGATGGGACGACCGGGCCCGATGTCGGCACCGTGACAGCGGCGGCACAGGCGGGGAAGGCTGAGAGCGTCGGCGGCATGGGAAGTGGTTGATCCGCAGCTGTTGACAATCCGAGGCGATGGAGAGCATAGTTCAATACGCTCTTCAATCCATGTAGGCCGCCCGTTCCCCCGCAGGGCCGACGGGCATGCACATCAGTGCCGATCATGGACCCCACCGATCAACGAGGATTCGCCATGGGTGCTCCACCGACCGAACTCAAAAAGGGCCTGAAACAGCGGCATCTCACCATGATCGCGATGGGCGGGGTCATCGGAGCCGGCCTCTTCGTCGGTTCCGGTGTGGTGATCGGGGAAACCGGGCCGGCGACATTCCTCGCCTATGCCCTGACAGGCGTCCTCGTCATCCTCATCATGAGGATGCTCGGCGAGATGGCCGTCGCCAACCCCTCCACTGGCTCCTTCGCCGACTACGCTCGGGAGGCCCTCGGCAGCTGGGCAGGGTTCTCCTCGGCCTGGCTGTACTGGTACTTCTGGGTCATCGTCGTCGGCTTCGAAGCCGTGGCTGGAGCGAAGATCATCCAGTTCTGGCTGCCGGAAGTGCCGCTGTGGGTGCTGTCCCTCATCCTCATGGCACTGATGACGGCGACCAACCTGTTCTCCGTGTCGTCGTTCGGCGAGTTCGAGTTCTGGTTCGCAGGGGTCAAAGTCGCCGCGATCATCGTCTTCCTCGCGCTCGGCACTTTCTTCGTGCTCGGGCTCTGGCCCGGTCAGAGCCTGGATTTCAGCAACCTGTGGGCGCACGGCGGCTTCTTCCCCAACGGCGTCGGCACGATCTTCACCGCCGGCGTCGTCATCATCTTCTCCATGGTCGGAGCCGAGATCGCCACCATCGCCGCCGCCGAGTCACCCGATCCCGGACATGCGATCGCCAAGGCGACCAACTCCGTGATCCTGCGCATCGCGGTGTTCTTCGTCGGCTCGATCTTCCTCCTCACCGCGATCCTCCCCTGGAACTCGGAGAACCTCGCGGCCTCGCCATATGTCTCGGCGTTCCAGACGATGGGCATTCCGTTCGCCGACCACATCATGAATGCCGTCGTGCTCACCGCTGTCCTCTCCTGCCTGAACTCGGGCCTCTACACGGCCTCCCGCATGCTGTTCGTCCTCGCCGCCCGCCGCGAAGCGCCGGTGGCCCTGATGAAGGTGGGTCGACGTGGGGTACCGTTCGCCGCGATCCTCAGCTCGAGCGTCGTCGGGTTCCTCTGCGTGATCGCGGCGGCGATCTCGGAGGACAAGGTGTTCCTGTTCCTCCTCAACTCCTCCGGCGCCGTCATCCTCTTCGTCTATCTGCTCATCGCCGTGTCCCAGGTGGTCCTTCGTCGCCGCACCCCCGATGCGAAGCTGACCGTGAAGATGTGGCTATTCCCGGGGTTGTCGATCATCGTCATCCTCGCGATCGTGGCGGTCCTCGTACAGATGCTCTTCGACCCCGACACCCGTTCACAGCTGCTGCTCAGCCTCTTGTCCTGGGCGGTCCTGCTCGTCGTCTTCTTCGCGACGAAGCGGATCCGCGACCGCGGGCCCGTCGAGACACCGGAGGCAGCTCCGACAGGTGATGCCCATCGCGTGCTCGTCCTCGCCAATGAGACTGTCGAAGGCACGGAGCTCCTCGACGAACTCCGCGCCATCGACAGGAACGGCGACGCCGAGTACCTCATCAGCGTGCCGGCGAATCCGATCGACACCGGTCAGGCCATGCACTCGGGTGCGGTCTACATCTGGGATCGAACCGTTCAGGCCGCTCAGGAGCGCGTCGATCGCACGGTTTCGCTGCTGCAGAGCGAGAATCTCGACGTCCGCGGCGAACTCGGCGACTACCGTCCCCTGCGGGCCCTCACCGATTCCGTGGAGTCGTTCCGTCCCGATCAGATCGTCATCTGCACCCTGCCGCTGGACAGGTCCGCGTGGTTGCGTTTCGACGTCGTCGATCGCGCGAAGGAGATGTATCCGCGGATCCCGGTCCGGCACGTCATCGTGCACCCCGAGCCCGCCGAGGCACAGCAGTGACCGTCCTCGCCACCGTCGCCACTGGTCAACGAGGCAGCGCGGCGGCCCATCTGGCGGGGATGCTCGCCCGCTCGACGGAGGAGTCGGTGACGGCCGCGGCGATCGTCCCCGCTCCGTGGCCGCCCAGTCCGTTCGGAGGGGATGCGGAGTACCTCGCGGCGCAGAAGCGGACCTTCGCCGAGGCACTGGCTCGGGCCGAGGACATCCTCGAGGGTCTTGCCGTCGAGAGCCTCATCGAGGAGTCCCGCTCCGTCTCATCCGGGGTCGCGGAGCTGGCCCAGCGCCTCCAACCATCGTTCGTCGTGGTCGGTTCGAACACGCGCGGACCCATCGGGGTCGTGTCGCTCGGCAGTGTCGCCCGGCGACTGCTCAGCACCCTGGATGTGCCCGTCTGCTTCGCCCCCAATGGGTTCACCGCAGCGGCGGATGCGACCGTCCACCGCGTCACCGTCGCATTCGGCCGGGGCGATCGTGACAGCTCCCTGCTGCGCGAGACCGCCGAGCGCACCGAGCCGTTCGGGATTCCGATGCGGATCGTGTGCTTCGCGGTCCGTCCTCCCGCACGGGGGTCGATCGAACCCGGCATCGAGGACCTCGTCGTCTCGGAATGGGCCGATGCCGTGCGCGGCGAGATCGAGCCGACGTTGTCCGCGGCGGGGCTCGAACCCGATTCCGTGGAGATCGTCGTCGCGGCCGGTCGCTCCTGGACCGATGCGATCGCGGAGGTCGACTGGGAACCGGGAGACCTGCTGACGATCGGGGCGAGCACCTCACCGGTGAGCCGACTGTTCCTCGGGGCCCACGCCTCGAAGATCGTCCGCAACTCCCCGGTGCCCGTCGTCGTCGTCGGTCGCGGGAACTGACACCGTCCGTCCGGGAGCGCAACCGCGCCAGGCGGACGTGCTCCCGCAGCTCGTCACTTCTTCCGGCCGAGCTCTGCCGTGGGGATCCGCGTCAGTCGGACCCCGATCCGGGAGTCTCTGGGAATACTCGAGCGCGTGCTCGGCGAGCCGACCGCGAGCAGCGGTGCGAGCAGGGGCCAACGCTGGGTCTACTTCCTCTCCCCGTGGGACATGCAGTTCGAGCTCGTCTCGTTCCCCGACGGCAAGGCCTACGAAGTCGACGCCGACACCCTGCTGTGGGATCCCCGCTCCCCTGAGCGGTGAGGTCGAAAGCCAGGTACGTCAGGGTCGATTTTCCACCGCAGAATCGACCCTGAGGTACCGGGAAATCCTTCAGAGGATGTGCAGCAGCACCCTTCTGGTTCAGTCCGCCGAAGCGAGCGCCTGCTTCCAGCTTCCGTAGAACTTCCGCACCGCCGCGGCCGAGGGCACCTCGCCCTTGCGCTCGGCGGCGAAGGCACCGTACTCCTTGTAGGTCGCAGCGACCCCCCGCTTCCCGCAATCGGCGACGAATGCCGTCATCGTCCGAGCGTAGGCGTCCGCGTCGAAGCGCAGCTGGCCCTTCGCGCGGCCGGCAGCGCTCGTCGCCAGTCCGGCGGCTCCCAGCGCGGCGTTCCACGAGCCGAATCGCTGGATGGCGGTCTGGCTCGTCGGCGGCCAGATGCTCGCCCCCTTGGTGGAGGTCGCGCCGAGGTCCGTGAGGATCGCGGTCCTGCGCGCTTCGTAACGTGCCGCCGACAAGGCCACCGGCTCGCTTCGCGCGCGCAGGGCTGTGATCGATCGCGTCACCTCGGCGATCATCGCTGCTGCGGACTCGTCGGCACGGGCTTGGCTGCGGAGGGAGGCCTCCACCTCGGCGAGGATCTCCCGGTCGTCGGCGCTCAGTGAGGAGGTCTCCGTGTTCGGGGCGGAACCGTCCCTCGCCGTGGTCACCTCGGCGACCATGCCGTGCTCCTTCGCGGCGACGTAGAGCAGCGCTCCCAGCACCGCAGGCGTGGACGTGTGGGACTTCCCGTTCGCAACCTCGTTCACGGCCACCATCCTATGCGGACGAGGACTAGTCGAGAGGCGAACACGTCGAGGCGGCCCACCGCCGCGTGCGCTTCGTCCGAGCTCCCAAGCGCCTCCTCGTCGAGGTTGCGAAGAGCTCATTCGAGCTCCCGGAGCGCCTGTTCCGCGCGCCGCCGTCGCTCCTCGATGCCCATCTCCCACCAGTAGTCGCCGCGCTCCCCGAGTCCGTGCTTGGCGATGTTCACCCTGTTCCGCACGTCTCGCAGTTGTTCCTCGTCGCCCGACTTCTTGGCGACGCGGACACCGCTGCGCGCCTTGCCGAGGTGGCTCTTGAGCTCCTCGACCACCTCGGCGGGAAGCTCCGGATCCGTCCGCCGCCAGCGCCGGTCGTTGATGACCATCCACTTCTCGTCGTCGGTGCGGCGATCCTCGTCTTCAGTGTTCACACGGTCACCATAGACCCCCGTGCCGTGAGTGTGCTGCCTGGCCGGCGGCAGGTCGCCGCAACACGAGGTGCCGGGCGCTGGTGCATCCGAGCCCACGAGACCGCCGCGGTTCACGGCACTGCGGCACTGAAGCACCGGAGCACCTGACCCACGAGATCGCCGCCGCTCCCATGTCCGGGGCCAATGAGACAATCGGATGGTGCCCGACAATCCCCCAGCTACCCGCACGACCGCCTCGACGGGGTGGCGTGACGCGTTCGCCGGCCTCACCGAGGCGACCGCGAAGCAGCACACCCCCGTGGCCCTGGGGTTCGAGCTCGTCGAGATCGTCGCCCGCACGTGGTTCGAACCCCAACACACCGTGACCCTGAAGAAGCGGGAGGTCACTCCCGGAGTCAACCCCCAGCTGACGATCCGCCCGCTGCTCCTCAGCCCCTCGGGCAACTGGGTCAAGGGGTCGCTGACGTGGCGCAACGTCGACCGTTTCACAACCCAGTTCGGCATCGACCCGCGGCACCAGGAGTGGTTCGCGCAGCTCGCCGGCCTCCGGCACCGCGACCGCACCGACTTCACGCCCGATGGTGCGCCGTACCGCGTCGGCGATTTCCGCACTCCCCTGCTCTGGGACCTCTTCACCCAGGGAACGAGGCTCGGGATCGAGTTCGTCGGCGTCAACCAGGGCATGAGCGTGCACATCGGCCGCGAGTCCAGGGCCGTCGTCGACGTCATCCAGCTGGCCTACCGCCTCCAGGTGCAGCCGCGGGTGAGCATCGACGAGCGCGAATTCGCCCCCGGGCTCGTCAAACCGGTGTGGACGCACGGGTTCTTCGGGATCGATCTGCGCTCCGGATTCGAGGTCACCCTGGCCCGAGCCGCCAAGGAAACGACACAGGCCGCCCTGCCCGTATTCGACTCCCCGGACCCGATCACGATCCCCACCGAGGAGGCCGAGGAGTTCTTCGAGGAGTACTACCCGCTGCTGCGCACGAGCACGGAGGTCGTGAGCACCGACGAATCGGTGCGCTTCCCTCGATTCCGCGAGCCCCGGCTCGTCCTGTTCCTCACCTACGGCAGCAACGATGCGCTCAATCTGCAGTGGTACTGGGAGTACTGGGGCCCGCGTCGCAGCCTGCCGGTGATCCCCCGATCAGGGCTCATGGACACGGGGAACCGTGCGGCGAACCCCCGGGACGAGCGCGACGTCGACCACGAAATCAGCGTCCTCACCCAGGTCGAAGACCGGCTCACCGACACTCCGCTCCTCGGCGTTCCGAAGGACACGGACCTCCACGACGCCGACACCGCCGACTTCGTCGTCAACGTCCTCCCCAAGCTCGAGGACATCGAGCACGTGAAGATCATCGAGCGCGGCAAGAAGCAGCCCTACCGTGAGCTCGGCGGCGAACCCGACATCAAGGTCACCGCCGTCGAATCGGACAAGAACGATTGGTTCGACCTCGGGTTCCAGATCACCGTGGCCGGCCGCAGCGTGCCCTTCGTCCGGCTGTTCAAGGCACTCGCCGCGGGGCAGAAGAAGCTCAAGCTCGCCGACAACTCATTCCTCTCCCTCAACCGTCCCGTGTTCGATCGGATCAAGGCCCTCCTCGCCGAGGCGGACCTCATCCCCGAATGGACCCCGGAGTCCCCGCGGATCAGCCGGCTCCACGTCGGCCTGTGGTCGGAGTTCGAGGACCTCGCCGACGAATCCGAGCCCGCGGTCTCCTGGCAGCGCACGGCGCAGGCGCTGCTCGATCTCGACCACCTCCCCGAGACCGAGGTTCCGGCCTTGGCCGGGGTGACCATGCGTCCCTACCAGGTCCAGGGCTTCCGTTGGCTGGCGCTGCTCCATCGGTGCCGCCTCGGCGGGATCCTCGCCGACGATATGGGCCTGGGCAAGACGCTGCAGACCCTGGCCCTCATCGCCCACGTCCAGCGCGGGGCCGCCGAAGGTGCTTCCGGTGCGGCCGGCAGCGAGCCCATCGCGGTCGACTCCGCTCCGCCAGCCGACGACAGCGCCCGGTCGCCGTTCCTCGTCGTCGCCCCCACCTCGGTGGTCCACAACTGGGCGCAGGAGGCAGCGACGTTCACCCCTGACCTCGACGTCCGGATCGTTGCGGAGTCGACGAAGAAGAGACGCACACCGCTGGCCGAGGTGGTCGCCGGGGCCGATGTCATTGTCATGTCGTACGCGGTCCTCCGCCTCGACGAGGATCCGATCTCGCGGCTGGAGTGGGCCGGGCTCATCCTCGACGAGGCGCAGTTCGTCAAGAACAGCGCCTCCCTCGCCCACCAGGCGGCGAAGTCCGTCAGCGCCCCGTTCCGCCTGGCGTTGACCGGCACGCCGATGGAGAACTCGCTGACGGACCTGTGGTCGCTGCTGTCGATCACGGCGCCGGGCCTCTTCCCCAGTGCGCACCGGTTCGAGCAGGAGTACGTGCGACCGATCGAAAGCGGTGAGAACACCGGGCGGATGGAGCGTCTGCAGCGCCGGGTCCGGCCCTTCATGATGCGCCGGACGAAGGATCTCGTCGCCGCCGACTTGCCGGAGAAGCAAGAGCAGGTCATCACCGTCGAACTCAATTCCGCCCACCGCTCGCTCTATGAGCGGATCCTGCAGAAGGAGCGGAAGAAGATCCTCGGCTTCATCGACAGTGACTACGACAAGCAGCGTTTCATCGTGTTCCGGTCGCTGACCCTGCTGCGGATGCTCGCGCTCGACCCGCGGATCGTCGACGTCGAGCATAGTGACGTGCGGTCGAGCAAACTCTCCGCGCTCCTCGAACGGCTCGACGACATCATCGCCGAGGGGCATCGCTCGATCGTGTTCAGCCAGTTCACCTCGTTCCTCGACAACGTGGGCGAGGAGCTCGATCGACGCGGCATCCCCTACGTCGTCCTCGACGGGTCGACCCGCAACCGCGGCCAGGTCGTCGACCAGTTCCGCAAGGGCACGGCGCCGGTGTTCCTCATCAGCCTCAAGGCCGGCGGTTTCGGGCTCACCCTCACCGAGGCGGACTACGTCTTTCTCATGGACCCGTGGTGGAATCCGGCCGCGGAGAACCAGGCGATCGACCGGGCCCACCGCATCGGGCAGACGAAGAGCGTCATGGTCTACCGCTATGTCGCCGAGGGCACGATCGAGGAGAAGGTCCTCGCCCTGCAGCGGAAGAAGTCCGAGCTGTTCGACCTGCTCATGAACGACGGCCAGGCGTTCAGTCAGGCCGTGTCGGTCGAGGACATCCGGGGGCTGTTCGAGGGGTAGGGGGTCACGTGGACAATCGAGGTCATTCTGGTCGGGCACGGGAGCGATCTGCCCGACCAGAACGACCTCAATGCATGAAGAGTGGCGGCGCCGAGCTCAGTCTGGCGCCCTCACCACCACCGATCCCCGCTCCCTCGGTCCACCCGGTAGTCCGGCCAGGGCAGGTCGATGGGCGGCTCGAAGTCGGGCGGCAGCAGCGCCGGCATCGGCTCGGCCGCAACTCGGGACTCGAACTCCGCCTTGGCCTCGGCGAGGACGTCGGGTCGGGTGAGCAGATCGAGGAAGGTTCCGGCCACCGTCTTGCCGGCGGTGACGATCGTCGGTGCGATCGTCTCCGGCATCCCGCCCAGGGCGTTCATCACCCATGCCGGGTACGGGCCCGCCCCAGGCGCGGGGCTCAATGCGGGCCGTGCGACATAGAACCGGACGAGCGGCGCGTAATGGCTCATCTCGACGTAGTCGTCGCTCGTCCAGTGCCGCTGCCACGCCGGCATCTGCTCCCGCAGCAGCCGTTCGGCCTCCTGTGGGGTGATGAGCTGCTCGGTCTCGGGCAGGAACGGCCGGTCACTGGCCTCGAGCCCCAGCGACCGTTGGATCTCCTGGGCACGGGCCACCGCGTCAGGACCATAGGACGGCGGCCCCACCTCGGCGAGGTTGTCGAAGAGCACAGAAGCGAGCGCATGATTCGTCCGGCCCGGACGGCTGCGCGCGATCCATCGCTCCTCGACGGTGCAGTAGCCCATCATCGCCGCGGCCTCGGCGTTGCGGTCGAGGACCGCGAGGATGTGCTCGGCCATCTCGATGTCGGGGGTGCGCCACGAGAACTGGATCCGCGCGACCCGCTGGGGCAGGTTGTCCGCCGTCGCCTGCCCGTCGGTGAGGATCGCATCGGAGAAGCTCCAGCCGCCGGTGGCCGGCAGCATCGAGTCGAGCATCGCCCGCGACGCGGTGTACATCTGCGTCAGCGCCAGGTTCGCCCCCGGTGCCCTGGCCGCCGAGTGGGAGGCAGGGATGGGCGAATGCGGGTCCACGCTCGAGTGCTGCCACGTCTCCGGCGCGTCACAGATGAAGGAATACACCTTGCTGTAATACGCCCCGCACTGGGTGTCCCAGCGTGCGGTGTTGCACAGCGGCAGCATGTAGAAGGGGTGGAAGGAGACGATCGCATCGGCGTCGTCGTAGTAGCCGCGCACGCCGTGGACGACCTTCGAGCCGTGCATCTTCTCCGCCGGCTCCCCCGTGTAGAGCAGGGTGCCGGTGATCCCGTGCGTCTCCATCGCGTGCTTGGTCGCGAGCAGCCCCGCCAGGGTCGAGATCCCGAGCGCCGAATGCGGGTCGGTGTGCCCGGGCGCGAACCGCGAGAGTCCTTCCCGGGGCTCCTCGTGCGTCGTCGCGGCCTGACTGTTGCCGGGCACGGCGTCGTATTCGGCGTAGGTGAGCAGGGTCGGTCCCTCGCCGTTCGTCCACCGGGCGCTGAACGCCGTGGGCATCCCGGCCGAGCCGTCCTCGACCTCGAAGCCGTCGGCCCGCAGACGCCGGACGTACCAGGCCTGGGAGTCGTACTCCCGCCACGCGGGTTCCGCGAGCTCCCAGATGTGGGTGTGCCAGTCGAGGAGCTCGCCGAGGTGGCCCTCGATCCACTCCCGAGCGGTCTCCTTCGCCGCGGCGGCGGTGCCCTGGTTCGTGGTGCCCTGGTTCACGATGTCTGCTCCTCGAAAGTGGTTGGTGCCTCCGGCCGACCGATCGAGGTCATTCTGGTCGGAGAATCGCGCGGAAATGCCGACCAGAATGACCTCGATCGCCGGGGGACAGTGGTGACAGTGCGGAAGACGGGTGAGGAAGTGGTGTGGGGTGGCCCCACCCCGCCCTCAGCCACCGAATCGGCGCGTCCCGTCGACCCAGGTCTCGAGCACGGGGATCGCCGCGATCTCCGGTCCGGGCGTGTTCAGCGGATCGGCCCCGAGGACGGCGAAGTCGGCGCGTTTGCCCACCGTCAGCGACCCGAACTCCCGCTCCCGGCCCAGAGTGATCGCCCCTTCAAGCGTGTGGGCACGCAGGGCCGCCTCGGCGGAGATCCGCAGCGAATCGGGACCGAGCTGGTGTCCGCGGCGGGTGACACGGGTGACGGCGGTCTGGATCGCCTCGAGCGGTCGCGGTTCGGCCACCGGCGCGTCGGAGGACAGGGTCGCCGGCACCCCGGCGGCGAGGAACTCCCCGAGCGGGTTGAACCGCTCACCGGGCGTGCCGATCGCCTGCTCGACCCCTTCGCCCCAGTTGTAGTAGTGCTGGGTCTGGTTGACCGGCCGGATCCCCAACCGCGCCATCCGCTCGATGTCGCCTGACTCCGGCAGTCCGCAGTGCTCGATGCGGTGCCGGGCGTCGGGGTCGGGGCGGGCGGCGAGCGCCGACTCGATCGCGTCGACGACGATCCGGATCGCCGTCGGCGACTGGGCGTGGGTCGCGGTCTGCAGCCCGGCCGCATGGGCCCGGTGGACAAGCTCGCTGTACTCCTCGGGCGAATGGTAGAGCTGGCCCGTGCGGCAAGGATCGCCGACGTACCCCTCGGGGAAGTACGCGGTCCACCCGCCCAGGGTCCCGTCGGCATAGAGCTTGATGCCCGCGGCGGAGAGGAACGCGTTGCCGAAGGGTCCGGTGAGGCCGAGCTCGAGCACCGAGTCGAGGAGGTGGGAGAGGAAGTACATCGACACCCGCAGGTGCAGCTGCCCGCGGTCGACGAGCTCGAGGTAGGCGGCGAACTCCCGCTTCGAGACCTGCGCGTCGCCGATCGCCGTGACGCCCCCGGCGAGGAACTCCCGCTGGACGAGGTCGAGCTGGCGCTGGTGTTCGGCGGGTTCGTCGCCGAGGTGGAAGTTCGGCCCGTGGTGCCCGATCTTCACCCCGTGGAGCCCGGTCAGGGCATTGCACGCGGCGTCGGAGAGCTCCCCCGTCAGCTCGCCGGAAGCGTCCCGGAAGAACTCTCCACCCTCGGGATTGGGGGTGTCGCGGGTGATCCCGTACTTGTCGAGCGTGTACGTGTTGACGACGCCGCCGTGCCCGGAGGCGTTCATGATGTAGACCTCGCGGTCGGTCGCGACGGCGTCGAGCTCGTGCCGGGTCGGGTGGCGGCGTTCGGCGAGGTTGCGCTGCTCGTAGCCGTACCCTCGGATCGGCACGCCGGCGGGCAGCTTCGCCGCTCCCGCCTTGAACAGGTCGACGATCTCGGGGATCGATGCCGCCTTGTCGGGGCCGACGTCGATCCAGGTGAGCAGCTGGCCGTACATGAGCGGGTGGGCGTGGGGGTCGACGAATCCCGGCACGATCGTCGCGCCGGGGAAGTCGGCGCGGATGGGATCGAGGCCGCGTTCGGCGGCGGTCGCCTCGGCGTCGGACAGGGACCCCACGGCCAGGATCATTCCTCCGGAGATGAGCAGCGCCTCGGCGGTGGGGGTGTCGGGGTCGACGGTGCGGATCGCCGCGGCGGTGACGATCGTCGGGGTGGAGTCGCGGTCGTCGAAGGTCGCGAGCGCTCTCATTCGAAGTCCTTCCGGTCAGAGTGCGGGAGTCGGGAAAGTGGCGAGGCGGGAGTCGGGGCAGGGGTGGGTGAATCGGATGGGTGAAGCGGATGGATGCGGGGTCAGCGGACCTCGCTGCCTTCGTCGCTGTGCTGCGGGGCGAGTGCCGTGGAGACCCAGGCGACGACGGAGAGGAAGGCGAAGAGCCCGATGACCGACCACACGGTGCCGGTGCCCGCCTGCAGGCTGGTCGCGGCGATCGGGGACAGCCCGCCCCAGACGGCGGCGCCGACTCCGTAGGCCAGGGACATCGAGGTGTAGCGAGCCTGCGGCCGGTACATCTGCGACATCAGCGCCGACAGGGGCGCCCACGTGGCGCTCATCGTCACCCGGATCACGGAGACGAGGATGTAGATGAGGGCGACACTGTGGGCCTCGATCGAGAGGACGAGCGGGATCGAGCAGAGGAACGACAGCCCGACGCCGAGGTACATCATCATCTTCCCGCCCCAGCGGTCGCCGAGCCAGGCCAGGGGCAGGGTGACGAGGGCTTCGAGGAAGGAGGCGATGGTCATCGCGCCGAGGATCACCGAGGCGGCGAGACCGATCTCCTCGCTCGTCGCGTAGGACTGGACGTAGGCGGTGGCGAGGTAGTACCCGCCCGAGGCGATGGCGACCATCCCGAAGCCGAGGAGGATCGGATACCAGTTGAAGCGCAGCGCGTGGAGGATCGGGGTGGTGGTCGCCTCGCCGAGGTGTTCGAACACCGGGGTCTCCTCGATGCGCAGCCGCACCCAGATGCCGACGCCGATGAGGATGATGCTGGCGAGGAACGGCACCCGCCAGCCCCAGCTGAAGAGGACGTCGTCGCCCATGAGGGAGAGGATCCAGAAGGCACCGGAGGACAGGAGTGCGCCGAGCGGGTTGCCGAGCTGGGTGAAGCCGCCGTAGAAGGTCTTGTACTTCTCGGGCGCGGATTCGACGGCCATGAGGCTCGCCCCGCCCCATTCGCCGCCGACGGCCAGGCCCTGGGCGATGCGGAGGATGATGAGGAGGATCGGCGCGGTGATGCCGATGCTCGCGTAGCCGGGCAGGCAGCCGACGAGGACGGTGGCCACGCCCATGAGCAGCAGGGTGATCGTCAGCGCCGGCTTGCGGCCGAGGCGGTCGCCGACGTGGCCGAAGATGATCCCGCCGAGGGGGCGGACGAAGAATGCGACCGCGTAGGTGCCGAAGGAGGCGAGGGTGCCCAGGGTCGGCTCGGCGTCGGGGAAGAAGATCCGCGGGAAGACGATCGCCGCGGCCGTGGCGTAGACGTAGAAGTCGTACCATTCGATCGTCGTGCCGACCGAGGCGGCGAATCCGGCCTTGAGCGCGCGCCGGTGAGAGCGCTCGGGGGCGGTGGGTGCGGACGTCATCGGGAGCTCCTTTGCTCGGGCGACCATTGGAGAGCGTGGCGCTGCTGTGATGATAGACCCGCCGAGTTCCGTTGTCACCGGCAAAGGGTCAGCAGATCGGACACGATTGCCGCACAGCTGTCGCGCGATCCTGCCGTATGCTCACGGATGGAAGCCGATGAGGACGTTTCACCGCACGCTTGGAGGTCGGATGAGGCAGACGGAGCAATCTCGACTCGATGCCGCGCTCATCCGGGCGCTGCAGCGCGACGGCCGGGCGAGCGTCCTCGACCTCGCCCGCGCTCACGGCGTCTCCCGGCACGTCATCGCCGAGCGGCTGCAGGTGCTCACCGAGCGCGACGGCCTGCGCGTGGTCGCGGCGCTGGACCCCGGGTTCGCCGGCCACCACGTGCTCACCCATTCCATGGTCAGCATCGATGGTCCCGTCCGTCCCGTCGCCGAGGCGGTGGCGCGTCTTCCCGACGCCGTGTTCGTCTCGCTGGCCAGTGGTGAGCGTCCGCTGGTCGTCGAGTCCCGGCATGCCACGGTCGCCGGGCTCCACGCGACCCTCGACTCGGTGCGGGCTATTCGCGGGGTCCGCGGGATCCGGGTGACGACCTACGCCGAGGTGCTCCGCGGATTCTTCGTCGCCGCCCGGCGGGAGGACATCGTCCTCGACGACCTCGACCGCGAGCTCATCGGGATCCTCCAGACCGATGGCCGGATCAGCTACCGTGCCCTCGCCGAGGCGGTCCACCGGTCCCCGTCCGCGGTGCGCTCACGGGTGCGCCGGCTCATCGACGCCGGAGTCATGCGGATCGCGGCGATCAAGTCCGGGGTGCTGTCCCCCAGTCGCTTCGCGACGGGCATCGGCATCACCGTGTCCGGGGACCCCGATCCGGTCCGCCGGTTCATCCTCGACAGCCCCGCCGTCGAGTTCGCCGCCCGCTCCCACGGCGCCCACGACTTCGTCGCGACCGTGGTCGGGGCGTCGTCGGTCGAGGTCCTCGACATCATCGAGCAGCTGCGCGCACTCGAGGACGTCGCAGCCCTGGAGACGTGGACCCATTTCGATGTCATCAAGGAGGACTACGCCCGGCTTGCCGGGGTGAGTACGGGAGGGTGAAGTGCCCCGTTCGGAGCGCTGGACGAGCCGGTCCGCCCTCAGCCCCAACCGGGGACGACGAACAGGAGCCAGGTGACGACAGGGGCGATCACCACCATCGAGAATCCCCACACCATGAGCTGCTTGAAGACTTTGTCGCGATGCTCCTCCGGCGAGTTCGCGACGACAAGGGCGCCCGACGTGGAGAACGGGCTCGAGTCGACGACCGATGAGGAGATCGCCAGCGCAATGATCATTCCGATCTCGCCGACCGAACCGGTGAGAAGGAACGGCACCGCCAGTGGAATGAGTGCTCCCAGAATGCCGGTCGTCGAAGCGAACGCGGACACAACGGCTCCGATCGCGCAGATCAACAGGGCAGCGACAAGAGGTGCACCCAGTTCCGCGACTTGACCGCCGAGCCAGTCGATCGTCCCCAGACGCTGCATGAGTTCGACGTACGTGACAATGCCGCAGATGAGGAGGACTGTCGGCCATGCGATCTTGCTCACCGCACCCTTGCTCACCTTCGGCGAGAACAGCGAGATGATCACTGCGATGCAAATGGCAGTGAAGCCGACATCTTGATTCAGGGGTGGGACGACCATGACGGCGAGAACGACGAGCCCGACGAGGGTGACGATGCGAATGCCATCAAGTTTGGTTACGGCTTCATCGGCGTCATCATCCTTGACCATCGTCGTCTGCATCGATCGACGTGCGGCTCGCCGTCCGGGATCGCTTCTCGGAACGACCGGCTTCCCTGCTCCCGGCTCGCTGCCATTGCTCGGAACCTGTGCATCACTCTCAGTGAGCTCAGCATTCGCGGACTCGAGTCCGTGCCCCCTGTCGCGTTGACCGATCAGCGCTCGACCACCGAAGAGGAAGAAACAGACGATGCCGAGGACGATGTTGAACGCCATGGACGCCAGGAAGAGCAGCACCGGACTACCCGGAAGGTCATTGCGTTCAACGACCTGATTGGTGATCGTGCCGAAGATGCTCAGCGGTGAGAAGCCGCCAGCAGTCGCGCCGTTGATGACCATCAGTCCCATGAGAAGTGGTCGAATCCCGTACTTCCGAGCGAATCCCATTCCCATGGGAGCAATGATCGCGACTGCCGCGGGAACGACCGCCCCGAACCCTGTCAGTATTCCGGTGACGACGAAGAACACCCAGGGGATGAGAGCGACCCGGCCGGCGACCGCTCGAACCAATGCATGGACCATCCAGTCGACGGTCCCATTGTCCTTGGCCAGAGCGAACAGATATGTCACCCCGACGAGAATGAGAAAGAGATCCGCCGGAAATCCCGATAGCAGCGTATCGACGTCTTCACCGAGCACGAACGTCCCGAAGAGGAAAGTCGCCATCAGTGCCAGAGCACCCATGTGAACGGACAATAAAGTGGCGACGAGAAACACGGCCACAAGGACGAGAATTGACGCAATTTCCAAAGACACAGTCCGCTCCAATGCGATGTGCTGAATAATCGACATCAGCCGACTCGCCAACCGCAAACTTCCATAATGCGGAATTCGTGTCGGCCTTTCTGGAATTCTTCCTCCTCCAAGCACATTCGTCAAGGGGTTTGCGTCACGAGTTCGCACTTCGCCAAGCAAAGCTACTGCGGAGGTAAGGACGCGTAAGGCACGGCAATCAGCCTTACGCTATGCCAGAGCCCATCCTGCGAAAACCTTCGCCCGAAATCGGTTCCATCCAGCCGAGATTGTGATAGCGTAAAATGAAACTTGGCTACCACATCGTGGAATCAAGGAGGATTCTTCGCGCATGGTTTCATCATTCCCCCAGGTCAGACGATCTCAATCACCCCTCACCCTCGACGCGCGCCGGATCCACATTGGCTCCCCTCCACCTCACTTTCATACGGCTCAATTACCGAACACATCTGTTTCCGAAAGGATCTCCCGATGACGCGACCCAGCGGCCGGCATTTTCTCCAGATTCCCGGGCCGAGCAATGTACCGGACACGGTCTTACGCGCAATCTCCATGCCTACAATCGATCACCGTGGTCCAGAATTCCAAGAATTGTTCCTCCACGTCCTGGAGGGAATGGCGAAGATATTCGGCACCAGAAACCAAGTGGTCATCTATCCTGCCACCGGAACGGGAGCGTGGGAGGCGGCCTTGGTGAATACACTCAGCCCCGGCGACGAGATTCTCTGTTATGAAACCGGTCATTTCTCTTCACTGTGGAAGTCGATGGCCGAACGATGGGGCCTCAAACCCACGACGATTCCAGGTGACTGGCGCACCGGAGCGGATCCGGAGAAGATCCGAGCGGCCCTGGAGAATGATTCGGAGCATCGGTTCAAGGCCGTGTGCGTGGTGCACAATGAAACTTCGACAGGGGTGACCAGCCGCATTCCTGAGATCCGCCGCGCGATCGATGAGACGGGGCACCCCGCACTGTTCATGGTCGACACGATCTCATCTCTCGGGTCGGTCGACTACCGCCATGACGAGTGGAGGGTCGACGTCACCGTCTCCGGCTCGCAGAAGGGGCTCATGCTGCCACCGGGTCTGTCGTTCACAGCCGTCAGCGACAAGGCCCTGGAGGCTCACGAGCGCTCCACGTTGCCGAAATCGGTGTGGAACTGGTCGGAGATGCTCGCCGCGGGCCGCGACGGGCGGACCCCGTACACACCGAACACCAACATCCTCTTCGGTCTCAAAGAGTCATTGCGCATCCTCGACGAGGAGGGGCTTGAGAATGTCTTCGCACGACATCGGCGGTTCGGCAAGGCGACTCGAACTGCGGTCGATACATGGGGGCTGGAGGTGCTCTGCACGAACGAGAACGAGCACTCACCGGTCCTCACTGCCGTCGTCATGCCCGACGGACAAGACGCTGATGAGCTCCGGGCGATCATCCTCGACAAGTTCAACATGTCCCTGGGGGCGGGGCTGTCCAAGCTCGCCGGCAAGGTGTTCCGCATCGGTCACCTCGGCGACCTCAGTGATCTCACGCTGGCAGGAACACTCGCCGGCGTCCAGATGGGGCTTCAGCTGGCAGGGGTGAAGGTCGATCCGAGCGGACTCGAGGCCGCCCTTGACGTCCTTCGGGACAAGTGAGACCCACCAGGCCGATTCGGCGACCATGTCCGCACTCTCACGACAGGTTGGTGCAGTTCCCTTGACTGACTTCATCACAGACCTCACCCGCAGCGTCGAAGGCGCAGTCGACTCCTCAACGCGCAGGCGCGCAGAGTACGCCGAGGATGCCTCGAACTATCGCGTCGTCCCTCAGGTCGTGGTCTTCCCGAAGACCACTGCCGATGTCATCGCGACACTCGATGTCGCACGCTCTCACAGGGTGCCGGTCACCTCCCGCGGCGGCGGCACCTCCCAAGCGGGCAATTCGATCGGCACCGGAATCGTCATCGACTTCTCCCGGCACTTGGGACGCATCCTCGACATCGACCCGGTGGAGAAGATCGCCCGAGTCGAACCCGGTGTCATCATGAGCCGGCTGCAGAAGGCGAGCGCCCCGCACGGGCTGACCTTCGGCCCGGACCCGTCGACAAAGAACCGGGCGACGATCGCCGGAATGATCGGCAACAACTCCTGCGGCCCGCATGCGATCTCGGCCGGGCGCACCGTCGACAACACTGTGGAGATGGATGTCGTCGACGGTCACGGGCGACGATTCATCGCCGGAAGCAGCCTCGACCCAGTGCCGGGGCTTGCCGAGATCGCGAGGAGCCACCTCGGCGAGATCCGCACCGAATTCGGTCGATTCAGCCGTCAGGCATCCGCGTACGCTCTCGAACATCTGCTGCCCGAGAACGGCGGAAATCTCGCCAAGTTCCTCGTCGGCAGCGAAGGCACATTGACGACCATCCTCGAGGCCGTCGTCTCCCTGGGGGATTTGCCTAAGTCGCCGACAGTTCTCGCCCTGGGATATCCGGATATGTTCGACGCCGCTGACGCGGTTCCCCGTGTCCTGCCCTTCGGTCCTCTCGCCGTCGAAGGGATCGACTCCCGACTCATTGACATGGTCCGGGCGCACAAGGGCGCAGGCGCCGTGCCCGAGCTGCCGGCCGGGTCCGGATGGCTGCTCATCGAGGTGGCCGGGAACTCGGCGGAGGAAGCTGTCGCCAACGCTCAGCTCATCGCCGATGCGTCCGGCACTGACGCCTATCGAATCATGCCTGCAGGTCCTGAAGCCTCGACTCTGTGGAGCATTCGCGCCGATGCCGGCGGACTCGCCGGGCGCACGGCCGCCGGTGACCCCGCGTGGACGGGGTGGGAAGATGCCGCGGTCCCGCCGGAAGTGCTCGGCAGCTATCTGCGCGAGCAGGATGAGCTCATGCGCAGCTACGGGGTGACCGGTTTGCCGTATGGTCATTTCGGTGACGGGTGCGTCCACATGCGCACGGACTTTCCCTTCGATCGCGAGGGTGGTGTCGACACGTTCCGGCGGTTCCTCATGGATGCCGGACGTCTGGTCGCGAAGTTCGGTGGCTCTGCCTCAGGCGAGCACGGTGACGGACGGGCCCGATCCGAGCTCCTGGCCATTCAGCACTCTCCCGAATCCATTCGTGCACTCGCCGAGGTGAAGCGGCTGTTCGACCCGGACAACCTCCTCAATCCCGGAATCATCGCCGACCCACTGCCGCTCGACCAGGACCTGCGCCGCCCGCAGGCGATCTCCATTGGAACCACCGATGGCGGTTTCAGCTTCTCGCATGACAAGGGAAGCTTCACCAATGCCGTGCACCGATGCGTCGGTGTAGGCAAATGCCGGGCGAACATCTCGGCGTCGGGCGGATTCATGTGCCCGTCATACCTGGCGACAAAGGACGAGAAGGACAGCACACGAGGCCGAGCCCGCGTCCTCCAAGAGGTGACGAACGGTGGTCTCTTCGCCGACTGGGACAGCCCCGAGGTCCATGAGTCACTCGATCTGTGCTTGAGTTGCAAGGCGTGCAGCAGCGACTGCCCAGCTGGAGTCGACATGGCCCAGTACAAATCCGAGGTGCTCCATCGAACGTACAAGGGTCGGATTCGTCCCCTGTCGCACTACTCCCTCGGGTGGCTGCCGACGTGGGGCAGGGCGCTGACAGCGCTACCCGGACTGACCGCTGTAGCGAATGCCGTGCTGTCCGTCCGTCCCATCGCCCGACTCGTGCTCGCAGGCGGAGGGATGGACCCGCGGCGCGGGATGGTCCGCTTCAACTCCGAGCGCTTCTCCCGTTGGGCGCGACGATCGGTTGCTCCCGCCGTCCCCCATGACTACATCTCGAGCGATGACGTTCGCCGAGGTGTTCGTCCGCAAGTGCTCCTGTGGGCCGATTCGTTCTCCGAATACCTCTCGGATGCCGGTGCACAGGCCGCTGTCCAGGTCCTCGAGGCCGCAGGGTTCGAGGTGCTGCTGCCCGAGTCGCAGGCATGCTGCGGCCTCACGCTCATCTCCACCGGCCAGCTCGATGCGGCACGATCTCGGTTGAGCCGCGCGATGGAAGTGCTTGCACCTTACGCCGACAAGGGCATTCCGATCGTCGGCGTCGAGCCCAGCTGCACAGCGGTCCTGCGCAGCGACCTCAGGGATCTGTTCCCCGATGATCCCCGCGCCGGGCTCATCGCCTCGCGGACATCGACCCTCGCCGAGGTGCTCGTGGAGTCCGGGATCGAGGTCCCGGACCTGACGGGACGCACCATCGTCGTGCAGCCCCACTGCCACCAGTACTCTGTCCTGGGGTACGCTGCCGACCGCAGTCTGCTCGAACGCACAGGTGCCACGATCCGGGAGCTGGCGGGCTGCTGCGGACTGGCCGGGAACTTCGGCATGGAGATCGGACATTATGAGACCTCGGTGGCTGTGGCCGAGAACGCTCTGCTTCCGGCGCTGCGCGATGCGCCGGCGGATTCGATCTTCCTCGCCGACGGCTTCTCCTGTCGCACGCAGGCCGATGATCTCGCTGACGTCCAGGGCGTCACGCTTCCCGAACTGCTCCTGGGGGTCGGAACCGACGGTACGCGGTCGGCCCGGGCGGCCCGTCTGCCGGAGACGGCTCGAAACGGGCAACGGTCCCTGGCATGAGGAATCTGTTGGAGGTCAACGATGTCTGAGAAGTCTGCCGGTCCTCTCGCAGGGATCACCGTCCTCGAGCTCGGCGTTTTCATCGCCGGCCCCTATGCGACGATGCAGCTCGCCGATATGGGTGCCCGGGTGATCAAGATCGAACCGCCCGCAGGTGATCCCATGCGAGCCTCGGGACCGTTCCTCGACGGCCATTCGAGCCCGTTCATCCGTCTCAACCGCAACAAGGAATCGGTCGTCCTCGACCTCAAATCCGAGGAGGGACGGACCCGGATGCATTCGCTGCTCGAGCATGCCGATGTCCTCGTCGAGAACATGCGGCCTGGTGCGCTGGCAAAGATGGGTTTCGGATACACGGAAATCGCCGAAGAGTTTCCAAAGCTGATCTACGCCTCGGCTTCGGGCTGGGGACAGGACGGGCCATTGGCACCGTTGGCCGGACTCGACATCATGGCACAGGCCCGTTCTGGTCTGATGAGCATCACTGGCTTCCCTGATCAACCTCCCGCCAAGGTGGGCGTGCCGATCTCGGACCTCACGACCGCGCTCTACGTAGCGCTCGGCATCGTCTCGGCACTTCATGAACGGACCCGATCGGGCCGCGGTCAGTATCTCGATGTTTCGCTGTTCGAGTCCGCAGTGTCGTTGGCTGTGTGGGAAGCAGGCAGCTACTTCGGAGCGGGGACCGTCAGCCGCCCCAACGGCTCCGCTCATCAAGCACAGGCCCCCTACCAGGCGGTGACGGTCAGTGACGGCTATGTGACGATCGGGGCGAACACCTCGGCGACGTGGACGAAGTTCTGCTCTGCCTTCGACTTCGCCGACCTCGAGGAACACCCCAGGTATGCCACACCCGCCCTGCGATTCGAGAACCGGGAGGCACTCATCGCTGTCATCGAAGACCGCCTGCGCGCACGGACTATCGCCGAGGTGGTCGATGAGTTGAATCGCGTGGGCGTACCCGCTGCACCGATCAATGACTATGGACAGGTGTTCACGGACGAACATCTGAGTTCACGAGGCTACTTCTGGTCCGCGCCGCATCCAGACCTCGGCGAAGTGACGCAGCTGGGCAATCCGATGCGATTCTCACGCTCGGCTGTCAGGCACGGGAACGCCGGCCCGGCATTGGGTGCTGACACAGAACGAGTGCTGGCCGAGTTCACCTCCAACCGTGAGGACGAATCGTGACTGATGACCTGCTCGCCGAGGTGCGCGGCCGTGCGCTTCATGTGACGTTCAACCGGCCCGAAGCGCGGAATGCGATGACCTTCGACATGTACCAGGGGCTCGCCGAGGCGTGTGCCCGGGTGGACGCAGACCGGTCACTGCACGCTCTGGTACTCCGGGGAGCCGGCGGTCGCTCCTTCGTGGCAGGCACCGATATCGCCCAGTTCCGTGGATTCACGGGCGAAGATGGAGTCGCCTACGAGAAGCGGATCGATGAAGTCCTCAGCACTCTGGAAGCAGTGGGCAAGCCCGTGATCGCGGTCATCGACGGGCACTGTGTGGGCGGAGGGCTCGGGATCGCCGCCTGCGCCGACATCCGCATCGGATCCTCGAGCGCATCGTTCTCGGTGCCGATCGCGAGGACTCTCGGCAACACCTTGTCAGCCAATACTCTGCGCAGGCTCGTGCGGTGCTTCGGCGATTCGCGCACCAGGTCGATGCTGCTCACCGCGAGACGCATCACTGCCGAGGAAGCACTGCACAGTGGGTTCCTCACCGAGGTCGCCGAGGATCTCGACTCGACTGCCGATGCTCTCATCGACCGAGTCGTCAGCGGTGCGCCTCTGACCCAGTGGTCGATCAAGGAGAACCTCCGCAGGTTGTCTGAAGCCGACAGCGAGGTCGACGACACAGACGTCATCGGCGCAGTCTACGGAAGCCGCGACTTCGCCACCGCGGTGGAGGGCTTCCTGGCGAAGACTCCGGTCGAATGGAAGGGGCACTGAGCCGACCGGTCAGACGCCCAGGGCGCTCAGCCTATTGCCCATGTCGTCCGTGGTCGGCGCGCAGTCGTGGTACATCCGACGGCGATCGTCACATGGTTCGCTCCGACCCGGATGACCGTCAGGTCCCCTCGGCTCAAGCCGTTCACTCCCCTGGTTCGGGCACGATCGGAAGTTCGCTCGTCACCTCGTCTCGAGGGACCGAATCGGCGCTGTCGGGATCAGTGGTCACCGCATGGTCGGTGCGGATGCCGGTCAAGCGTTCGGGCAGCAGAA
>NZ_QNSB01000007.1 GCF_003315415.1 Brevibacterium sanguinis | reverse complement strand
TGCCGGGTCTGTCAATGATGTCGCGACTCATCGGTCAATGATCACGGAGAAAAGTCCTTGTCGGGGCTGTCAACGATGTACTGACTCTGGACACCACATCCGGTACTTGAGTCGGCGAAGGCCGGTGGGTCTCCCACCGGCCTTCGTCGTGTTCGCACTGTGAGCTTCTCGAGCGGGCGACGGGAATCGAACCCGCCTCTCGACCTTGGGAAGGTCACGTTCTACCGATGAACTACGCCCGCGTACCGAACACCATCTGAATATACCCCACCTGCCCCGCCCGGAGGGAACCCGCGGCGGGCGTGTCCGAGAGTCTGCGACGGCGCGCCACCCATGACAACTGTCATCTCCGACCAGTGACCGATGGCAGTTCCGTCCGGGTCCGGAGGCGGCCAGTCTTGAGTCATGTCCACGAAACTCGCAGCCACATCCGCCCCTGACCACGCCACCGACGCACCCGCGCTCGAGGCCGTCGGAGTCCACCGCCGCTTCGGATCCGTGCGCGCCGTCGACGGCGTCGACCTGCGCATCGAGCGCGGCGAGGTCGTCGCCCTCCTCGGTCCCAACGGCGCCGGGAAGACGACGTTCCTCGACATGGCCCTCGGCTTCACGACCCCGTCCTCGGGGCGCATCCGCACCCTGGGCGAGGACCCGGCCCAGGCGGTGCGCCGGGGACGGGCCTCGGCCGTCCTCCAGGTCGGCGGTCTCCTCGACGACCTCACTGTCGCCGAGACCGTGACCATGGTCGCCGCCTGCCATCTGGCTCCCCTGCCCGTCGAGGCGGTGCTCGCCCGCGCCGGCCTCGAGGCCCTGGCCAAGCGCAAGGTCGTCAAGTGCTCCGGCGGTGAGCGCCAGAGGCTGCGCTTCGCCCTGGCGATCCTCACCGAGCCCGACCTGCTGTTCCTCGACGAGCCCACCGCCGGCATGGACGTCCGCGCCCGGGCCGAGTTCTGGGCGACGATGCACGCCGAGGCCGAGCGCGGCCGGACGATCGTCTTCGCCACCCACTACCTCGCCGAGGCGTCCGACTTCGCCGACCGCATCGTGCTCATGCGCTCGGGCCGGATCCACGCCGAGGGCACCGTCGCCGAACTCACCGCCTCCCGCACCCGCACGCTCACCTGCACGTGGACCGGACGACCCGAGCGCACCGGCACCGAGGCGACCTCCGGCTCCCAGCCCACCGGCACTGGCGTGACCGCCGGCACCGAGGCTGCCAGCGGCACCGAGGTGACCGCCGAGGCCTTCGCCCGCGCGCACGGGGCACGACTGCTCGGCGCGAAAGGCAGCGAGCTCACCTTCACGACCGACGACTCGGACGGGCTCGCCCGGGCGATCCTCGCCACCGGAGTCGGACACGACCTGCGCATCACGCGGGCCAGCCTCGACGACGTCTTCCTCGAACTCACCGAACAGGAGCTGTCATGACCACGACGACCACCCCAGCACCGGCATCCGACGCCACCGGAACCCGCTCGGGCGCCGCCCGACTGCTCGGATTCACCGCCTGGGACTTCCTGCGCACCGTGCGGATGTTCTCCGCGACGTTCTTCATCGTCGTCCTGCCGATGGGGATGTACCTCATCTTCGGCGCGAGCGCCGGCCTCGGCGACGAGACCCTGGGCCACGGCAACGGCAGCGCCTACATCATGACCTCGATGGCGGCCTACGGCGCGATCACCGCGATGACGGCGATCGCCGGTTCGGCCGCGGTCGAGCGGCAGCAGGGCTGGGGTCGGCAGCTGGGACTGACCGCCCTGGGCAACGGGATGTACATGACCGGCAAGACGATCGTCGGCCTGCTCATGGCCATCACCCCGGTCATCGGCGTCTTCGTCATCGGTGCGGCGACCGGTGCGGAGTTCGCCGCCGGATGGATCTGGCCCGCGACCGGCGCGCTCGTGCTCCTGGGATCACTGCCCTTCGCCCTCTACGGTCTCGCCGCGGCGCTGCTGTTCCGGTCCGAGGCCGCCGTCTCGGTCGCGAGCGGGCTGCTCGTCCTGCTCGCGTTCTTCGGCAATCTGTTCATGCCCCTGGACGGCACGATGCTCGAGATCGCCCGCTTCACCCCCGTCTACGGGGCGACCTCCCTGGCCAGGTGGCCGCAGATGGAGGGCCAGCCCATTCCCATGGGCGCCGAGGTGCCCGCCGCCGACTCGCTCGCCGCGGTTATCATGAACGTAGTCATCTGGACCGTGATCTTCGCCGCAGTCTGCTGGATGGCGAGCAGGCGCCGGACCTCACGGTGAGCAACGGCATCGCGGCCGGCGGCGAACGCGCTCGGCCGGGGCGCGACCAGCGAGCGGAGGGGCCGCCGATGAAGGATCACACTGCCGCTCCTCGCCTGCGCGCGAATGCGGAGCGCCTGCCGCACGACCGCTCGCCCAGGCCGCGACCCAGCGGCGTCGGCGACTGCTATCCGGATGTGCTCCCGCCCGAGCAGCGCCTCGAGACCCTCCTCATGGCCGGCATCTGGCTGGTTTTCCTGGCCATTCCCGCGTGGTCCCTCGTGGCCGAGCCCGAGCTCACCGTGGCGGCGAAGGCGCTCGGACTCGCGGCTCTCCTCGTCTTCTGCCTCATCTACCTCACCGCCTTCGTCCGCACCCGCCCGGTGACTGCCCTGCCCCGCTGGGCGAACACCCTGCTCTACCAGGTGCTGCTGCTGACCGTCGTCATCGCCGGCGTTCCGTCCATCGGCACCGATGTGGTCCTCACCACTCCGTTCCTCTGCGCCATGTGGCTGTTCTGCCATCCGTGGCCCGTGGGACTGGCGGGTACCGCGGCCGTCGTGCTCGTCAACCTCACCATCGTCTGGTTCTTCGCATCCGCCGAGGACAGGACCTGGTCGCTCATCCCCATCGTCATCTCGGTCGGCTTCATCGTCGCCGTCCGCTACGCCACCGGACGGGAGGAGCGGACCCGCACTCTCAAGGAGCGGCTGGCCCTGGCGGCGCAGCGGGAGGCCTTCGGCCGTGAGGTCCACGACGCCCTCGGCCATTCGCTCACCCTGATGAGCGTCAAGGTCCAGCTGGCCCGGCGGCACATCGCCACCGACCCGGACCGGGCCGAGACCGAGCTCGACGAGGTCCGCGACCTCATCACCGCCGCGATCGCCGAGGCCCGGACCGTCGTGACGAGGGTCGGCGCGGAGGCCGATCAGCTGTCGCTGACCGAGCAGATCTCCGCCGCCGTCCGGGCACTCGGCGCCGCCGGCGTCTCCACCGACGCTCCGGCGCCGGAAGTCCTCGGATCCCTGCCGCCCGCCCAGGACGCGCTCTTCGCCGCGTGCCTGCGCGAGGCGGTGACGAACATCATCCGCCACTCCCGGGCAGAGCACGTGAGCATCGCGGTCGAGCCGGACCGGCTCGTCGTCGTCGACGACGGGGTCGGCGGTGCGGCTGCGGCCCGGGCACGGGCGGCAGCCGCGGACCGAGAGCCGGCCGGACACGGGCTGCCGGGGATGGCCGCGCGGGCGCGGGCCGCCTCGGCGAGGCTGCGCGTGACCGACGCCCGTCCCGGTCATCACCGACCCGGCACCCGCGTGGAGGTCGACTGTGCGCACTGAGGCGATCCGTGTCCTCCTCGCCGACGACCAGGCGCTCATCCGCGGTGGGCTCGCCGCGCTCCTCGACCTCGAGGCCGACATCTCGGTCGTCGCCCAGCTCGACTCGGGCGCCGGCGTCGCCGAGGCGGTGCGCGAGCACGCGATCGACGTCGCGGTCCTCGACATCGAGATGCCCGAGGTCGACGGGCTCACCGCGGCGGAGGAGCTGCGCGCGGCCCGTCCCGACTGCGCCGTGCTCATCGTCACGACCTTCGGCCGGGCGGGCTACCTGAGGCGCGCACTCGAAGCCGGGGTACGCGGCTTCGTCGTCAAGGACACCCCCGCCGAGGAGCTCGCCGAGGCGGTCCGCCGCGTCGCCTCCGGGGCCTCCGCCTTCGATCCCGACCTGCTCGCCGAGTCGCTGTCCGCGGGCCGCAACCCGCTCACCGACCGGGAGCGGCAGGTCCTGCGGGCCGCTCTCGACGGTTCGCCGGTGCGGCAGATCGCGAAGGCGCTGTTCCTCTCCCCCGGCACCGTGCGCAACCATCTGTCGGCGGCGATCGGGAAGGTGCACGCCTCGACCCGCGCCGAAGCCGCGGCCATCGCCCGCGACCGCGGCTGGCTGTGAGGGCCGTCGTCCGCAGCGCCGGCCTTGGGGCCCAGCGGTGAGCGCGAGGCCGAAGCGACGGCGGACTCCGGCGCACCCCGGGAATGGACGAAGGACCGCCCGAGGTCGGCGGTCCTTCGTCGCGACTCCGCCTGCCGGCGGTGCCGCACTCAGCGGGTCGGCTCAGCGCGCCGCACTCAGCGGGTCGGCTGGCGCACGTCCGAGTCGTCCGGGACCCGGGCCGCATCGTCCGCGTCAACCGCGACCGCCTCGGCGGATCCCGGCTCCTCGACCGGGACGTAGCCGTCGATGCGGCGGGCGTGGTAGCGCTCGACGTCGAGGATGCCGTGGCGCTTGGCGACGATCGCCGGCACCAGCGCCTGACCGGAGACGTTGAGGGCGGTGCGTCCCATGTCGACGATCGGCTCGATGGCCAGCAGCAGGCCGACGCCCTCGAGCGGCAGACCCAGGGTCGACAGCGTGAGCGTGAGCATGACTGTCGCACCGGTCGTTCCGGCAGTCGCGGCCGAGCCGATGACCGAGACGAACACGATGAGGAAGTACTGCACGGGTCCGAGGTCGATGCCGAAGAACTGGGCGACGAACACCGCGGCGATGGCCGGGTAGATCGCGGCGCAGCCGTCCATCTTCGTCGTCGCACCGAACGGCACGGCGAACGCGGCGTATCCGGACGGGACCCCGAAGTTGTCGGTGGTGACCTTCTGCGTCACCGGCATCGTCCCGATCGAGGACCGGGAGACGAATCCGAGCTGCGCTGCCGGCCAGATGCCGGAGAAGTACTGCCTGACCGAGAGACCGTTGAGCTTGGCCAGGGTCGGGTAGACGACGAAGAAGACGATCGCGAGGCCGACATAGACGGCGACGACGAACCACATGAGCGATCCCATCGTCGACCAGCCGTAGGAGTTGACGGCGTTGCCGATGAGGCCGAGGGTGCCGATCGGGGCGATCCGCACGATCCACCACACGACCTTCTGCACGACGGCCAGCGCCGCCTCGACGAACTCGAGGAAGGGCTCCGCGGCCTTGCCCACCTTGACGGCGGCGATGCCGATGGCACCGGAGACGATGATGAGCTGGAGGACGTTGAAGTCCACCTCGGAGACGAGGCCGCCGGCCTCATCGGGGCTCGTCGAGACCTCGAGGCCGAGCACGTTCGCGGGGATCAGCCCGGTGAGGAAGGCGATCCAGCTGCCCTCCTGCGACGGCGCCTGCCCGGTCAGGGACGCGGCGTCGGCGTGGGCGCCCGGCTGCATGACGACGCCGAGGATGAGCCCGATGATCACGGCGATGAGCGCCGTGAGGGCGAACCACAGCAGGGTCGAGACCGCCAGCCTGGCGGCATTGGTCACTCGGCGGAGGTTGCCGATGCTCGCGATGATCGCGGTGATGATGAGCGGGACGACCGCGGCCTTGAGCAGGGTGACGTACGACGAGCCGATCGTGTCGAGGGTCTGACCGAGCCAGTTGTCGGTGTCCTCGCTGATCGGGCCCATCGTGCGGGCGATGAGCCCGAGCACGACGCCGGCGATGAGTGCGAGCGTGACCTGCACTCCGAATGACTTGATCCATGTGGGTAGACGCATGAAGTTCCTTTCCTCAACCTCCACAACTGTTGAGCAATCCGAGGAATTCCGCAAGTCGGAGTGAGGAAGATCGCATTCCCGACGACACCGGCGACCGCCTGATTGACGGTCGCCGGTGAGGGGATCGTTCGGCACGGGCCGAGGGTCCGACGGCAGGACGCTCTCAGCGATCCGCTCCGAGTGTTGAGCAGTCGGCGAGCTCGGCCCGCGTGCACCCGAGGTTCAGGCCCGGGGCTCCTCCCTGACGATCGGCACGTCGGAGGTGTCGGGCGATTCGGGGACGATGCCGTATCCGGCCAGGGGATCCTCGTCGTTGTCCGAGTCGTCCTCGTAGGCCGCGGCCACGCCCTTCGCGGCGTCGCCCATCGTGTGGATGCGCAGGGCGTTCGTCGACCCCGGGATCCCGGGAGGCGAACCGGCGACGATGATGCTCTGATCGCCCTCGCGGGCCGTGCCGTCGGCCAGGAGGACGGCGTCGACCTGGCGGGCCATCTGGTCCGTGTGGCGCACCGTCTTGACGAGGTACGGGTGCACTCCCCAGGTCAGGGCCAGCTGGTGGCGGACCTGGGCGTCCGGGGTGAAGCCGAGGATCGGCCACACCGGGCGCAGCCGGGCCATCCTCCGCACCGAGTCACCGGTCTGGGAGAAGGTGCACAGGAGGTCGATGTCGAGCTGTTCGGCGATCCGCACGGCCGCGGCGGTGACGGCGCCGCCCTTGGTGTGGGGGACGGTGCCCAGCGGCGGGATCCGGTCGAGGCCGTGGACCTCGGTCGACTCGATGATCCGGCTCATCGTCCGGATCGCCTCGATCCAGTACTGGCCGACCGAGGTCTCACCGGAGAGCATGAGCGCATCCGCACCGTCGAGGACGGCGTTGGCGCAGTCGCTCGCCTCGGCGCGGGTGGGCCGGGCGGCGTCGATCATCGTCTCGAGCATCTGGGTGGCGACGATGACCGGCTTGGCCTGCCTGCGCGCGAGCTCGACCGCGCGCTTCTGGACGATCGGGACCTGCTCGAGCGGCAGCTCGACGCCGAGGTCGCCGCGGGCGACCATGATCCCGTCGAAGGCGTCGATGATCTCGGCGAGCGCCTCGACCGCCTGCGGCTTCTCGAGCTTGGCGATGACGGGGGCGCTGATGCCGACCTCCCGCATCACGCGATGGACGTCCTCGGCGTCGTCGGGACTGCGGACGAACGACAGCGCCACCCAGTCGAACCCGAGGCGCAGACCCCACTTGAGGTCCTCGACGTCCTTGTCCGACAGGGCGGGCACGGACACGGGGACGCCGGGGAGGTTGATTCCCTTGTTGTTCGAGATCGGTCCGCCGATCTCGACCTCGGTGACGACGTCGGTCTCGGTGACCGCGGTCGCCCGCAGCCGCAGCCGCCCGTCGTCGATGAGCAGCGGATCGCCCACGGAGACGTCGTTCGGCAGGGTCGTCAGGGTCGTGCTGACGATCTCGGACGTGCCCTCGACGTCGCGGCTCGTGATCGTGAACGTCGCACCCTCGACGAGCTCCTCCCGACCGTTGGCGAACCGGCCGACCCGGATCTTCGGGCCCTGGAGGTCGAGGAGGACCGCGACGGCCCGGCCGGTGTCGGCCGCGGCGCGACGGACCCAGGCCAGCTTCTCCTCGTGCTGCTCACGATCGCCGTGGCTGAGGTTGAACCGGGCGACATCCACCCCCTCGTCGACAAGGGCTCGGATCTCCTCGTAGGAGCTCTGGTTCGGACCTAAAGTTGCCACTATCTTCGCACGCCTCATGCACACCACCCTACCTGGACCGCAACTCGGGAGTCAGCGCCGAGAGCGGTCGAACGAAACAGAACTGTCATCCATTATGCGGAAAAGCGTTTCCGCACTGCGATATCTCTGAGTCTAGCACTCGAATGCCGTCGCGGTCGGCTCGACCGGCCGGGGCAGGCGCGTCGACCCCATGAGGTACTCGTCGACCTCCGCGGCCGCGGCTCGGCCCTCGGCGATCGCCCAGACGATGAGCGACTGGCCCCGCCCGGCGTCGCCGGCGACGAACACGCCGGGGGCCGAGGCCGAGTAGTCGGCGGAGCGGACGAACCGGCCGCGGTCGGTGGCGAGCGCGAAGCCCTCGGTCTCCGGGCCGGCGAAGCCCAGGGCCAGCAGGACGAGATCCGCCGGCAGCGTGTGCTCGGTCCCCGGAGTGGGGACGCGCCTGCCGTCGACGAACCGGGTCCGCGCCAGGCGCAGCCCCGTCACCCGGCCCGCGGCGTCGGATTCGAAGCCGATCGTCGAGGACAGGTAGCGCCTCGTCCCGCCCTCCTCGTGGGAGGTCTGGACCTCGAAGATGCGCGGGACCGTCGGCCACGGCTGGTCGGCCGGTCGCTCGGCCGGGGGCTTCGCCCCGATCGCCAGGGTCGTCACGCTCGCGGCCTGCTGCCGCAGGGCCGTGCCCAGGCAGTCGGCTCCGGTGTCCCCGCCGCCGATGATGATGACGTGCTTGCCCGCGGCGGAGATGACGTCGACCTCGTCCCCGGCCTGGGCCCGGTTCGAGGGGACGAGGTAGTCCATGGCGAACTCGATCCCCTGCGCCTGCCTGCCCGGCAGCTCCATGTCCCTGGGCCTCGTCGCACCCGTGCAGAGCAGGACCGCGTCGAAGCGCGCGCTGAGCTCGTCGAGGGTGAGGTCCGCGCCGATGGACACCGAGGTCTCGAACCGCGTCCCCTCGGCCCGCATCTGGGCGAGCCTGCGGTCGATGTGGTGCTTCTCGAGCTTGAAGTCGGGGATCCCGTAGCGCAGCAGCCCGCCGATCCGATCGTCGCGTTCGAACACGACGACGGTGTGCCCGGCCCGGGTGAGCTGCTGGGCGGCGGCGAGCCCGGCCGGTCCGGAGCCGACGACGGCCACGGTGTGGCCGGTGATCCGGTCCGGGATCACCGGCTGGATGAGACCGGCCTCGAACCCCTGGTCGACGATGCTCACCTCGACCTGCTTGATCGTCACGGCCGGCTGATTGATGCCGAGCACGCATGCGTTCTCGCACGGGGCCGGGCAGGCCCGGCCGGTGAACTCGGGGAAGTTGTTCGTCGCGTGGAGCAGTTCGACGGCGCGGGCGAGCTCCCCGCGGTACATCGCATCGTTGAACTCCGGGATGAGGTTGCCCAGCGGGCAGCCCTGATGGCAGAACGGGATGCCGCAGTCCATGCACCGCGAGGCCTGCCGGCGCAGCTGCTCGCCGTCGCCGGCCTCGGAGACCTCGCGGTAGTCGAGGAGGCGGATGGGGACGGGACGCCTGGCGGGAAGCTCCCGCTTCGTCACCTTGAGGAAGCCCTGCGGATCAGCCACGGGTCACCTCCAGGATCCTCGCCCAGGCCTCGTCCCCGTCGGGGGCGCCCCCGGCCGCGGTCGTCTCGGCCTGGATGCCGACCACCTGCGAGTAGGCGACGGGAATGATCGTCGTGAACCGCGACAGGACGTCGTCACCGCGCCGCAGCTCGGCGAGCAGCTCCGCGGCCAGGGGCGAGCCGGTCCGCCGGGCGTGCTCGTCGAGGAGGCGGGTGAGGACGCTCATGTCCTCCCCCGAGACCCCGGTGAACCGGAACACCCCGGCGGCGCGCTCGTCGGGATTGAGGCGGCTGGGATTGAAGTCGAGGACGTAGGCGACGCCTCCGGACATCCCGGCGGCGAAGTTGCGGCCGGTGGGTCCGAGGATGACGGCGACTCCCCCGGTCATGTACTCGAGCCCGTGGTCGCCGATGCCCTCGACGACGGCTTCGGCCCCGGAGTTGCGCACGAGGAAGCGCTCGCCGACCTGGCCGGAGACGAAGAGCCGCCCGGCCGTGGCCCCGTAGCCGAGGACGTTGCCGGCGATGACGCCCAGCTCGGGCCGTCCCCGATTCTCCGGGTGCGGCCGGAGGGTGACGATGCCTCCCGACAGGCCCTTGCCGACGTAGTCGTTGGCGTCGCCGGTCAGGCTCAGGGTGATCCCGGCCGGCAGGAAGGCGCCAAGGGACTGGCCCGCCGTGCCCGCGAGGTCGACGGTGATCGTGTCGTCGGGCAGGCCCGCGTCGGCGTGGGCGAGGGTGAGCCGGTGGCCGAGCAGCGTGCCGACGCTGCGATCGGTGTTGACGATCGCGGCACTCGTGCGCACCGGCATCCCGGCGGCGATGGACTCGCCCACCTCGGTGAGCAGCCGGGCGTCGAGCTCGGCGCTGAAGTCCCTCGGGGGCCGCTCGCCGCTGCGGCGCAGGCCGACGGCGTCGGAGGCGGCCGGACGGGGCGCAGCGAGGATCGGTGAGAGATCGAGCTCGGGGGCCAGCGACCGGGCCCGCTCGGGATCGATCGCGAGGTGCTCGACGGCTCCGATCGCCTCGTCGAGGCTGCGGAAGCCGAGTGCCGCGAGGTGCTCGCGGACCTCGGTGGCGAGGAACGTGAAGTAGGTGACGAGATGCTCGGCCTTGCCGTGGAAGCGCTCCCGCAGGACCGGGTTCTGCGTCGCGACACCGACGGGGCACGTGTCCTTGTGGCACACCCGCATGAGGACACAGCCGGCGACGACGAGCGCCGAGGTGGCGAACCCGTACTCCTCGGCGCCGAGGAGGGCGGCGATGACGATGTCTCGGCCCGTCCGCAGCTGACCGTCGACCTGGACGCTGACCCGGTGGCGGAGCCCGTTGAGGACGAGCGTCTGCTGGGTCTCGGCCAGCCCCAGCTCCCAGGGGGTGCCGGCGTGCTTGAGCGAGTTGAGGGGGCTTGCGCCCGTGCCGCCGTCATGGCCGGACACGAGAACGACGTCGGCGCCCGCCTTGGTCACTCCCGCCGCCACCGTCCCGATCCCGATGCCGGAGACGAGCTTGACGTGGATCCGGGCGGAGGCGTTGGCCCGCCCGAGGTCGTGGATGAGCTGGGCGAGATCCTCGATCGAGTAGATGTCGTGGTGCGGCGGCGGCGAGATGAGGCCGACGCCCGGGGTCGCGTGCCTCGTCCGCGCGATCCAGGGGTAGACCTTCTCCCCCGGCAGCTGACCGCCCTCCCCGGGCTTGGCGCCCTGGGCCATCTTGATCTGGATGTCGTCGGCCGCGGTGAGGTAGTGGCTGGTGACCCCGAAGCGGCCGCTGGCGACCTGCTTGATCGCCGAGCGGCGCTCGGGGTCGAGCAGCCGCTCGGTGTCCTCACCGCCCTCCCCGGTGTTCGACTTGCCCCCGATCCGGTTCATCGCGATCGCCAGGGTCTCGTGCGCCTCCTGGGACAGGGAGCCGTAGCTCATCGCCCCGGTCGAGAACCGCCGCATGATCGCCGAGACGTCCTCGACCTCGTCGAGCGGGATCGGCCCCGAGGACCTGGGGACGAAGCGGAAGAGCCCGCGCAGGGTCATCAGCTCCCGGGACTGCTCGTCGACGGCGCGGGTGTAGCGCTTGAAGATGTCGTAGCGCGCCGAGGCGGTCGCATGCTGGAGGCGGAACACGGTCTCGGGATCGAAGAGGTGGCCCGGCCCCTCCCGACGCCATTGGTACTCCCCGCCGACCTCGAGTTCGCGGTGGGCGGGTCTCGGCCGGTCGTCGCGGTAGGCCGCGGCGTGCCGAGCGAGGACGTCGGCGGCGATCCGCTCGGTGCCGTGGCCGCCGAGCTGGTGCGGGGTGCCGGTGAAGTACCGGTCGATGAAGGCGTCGGACAGACCGAGCACCTCGAACGTCTGCGCGCCCTTGTACGAGCGCACCGTCGAGATGCCCATCTTCGACATGATCTTCATCAGGCCCTTGTTGAGCGCGGCGAGCACGTTGGCGACGGCCTGCTCCTGATCGACGGCCGTGAGGCGTCCGGACCGCGCCAGCGCCTCGGCGGACTCCATCGCCAGGTACGGGTTGATCGCGGATGCGCCGAAGCCGAGCAGGGTCGCGACATGATGGACCTCGCGGACGTCGCCGGCCTCGACGATGATGCTCGCCCGGGTCCGGCAGCGGCGGCGCACGAGGTGGTGGTGGAGGGCGGAGGTGAGCAGCAGCGACGGGATGGGGGCGCGCTCCGAGCTCGAATCGCGGTCGCTGATGACGAGGAACATCGCGCCCGCCTCGAGCGCCGCGTGCGCCTCGGCGCAGATCTCCTCGATGCGCTCCTCCATCGCGGCCTCGCCGCCGCGCACCGGGAAGAGCCCGGAGAGCACCGTCGTGGGACGGTCGATGCCGACGCCGAGGTGGCTGCCCTTGAGGTGGACGATCGCGGCGAGCTCGTCGTTGTCGATGACGGGCCGATCGAGGCGGATGTGCATCGAATCGGGGCGGGTGTGCTCGAGGAGGTTGCCCTCCCGCCCGATCGCCGCGGACATCGAGGTGACCACGGATTCGCGGATCGAGTCGAGCGGCGGGTTCGTCACCTGGGCGAAGTTCTGGGAGAAGTAGTCGAAGAGCAGCCGCGGCCGGGAGCTCAGGGCGGCGATCGGCGTGTCGGTGCCCATCGCGCCCAGGGGTTCGGCACCGGTCTCGGCCATCGGGGAGATGAGCAGGCGCAGCTCCTCCTCGGTGTAGCCGAAGGTCCGCTGCCGCCGGCGCACCGAGGACTGGGGGTGGGTGATGTGCACGCGGGTGGGCAGTTCCCCGAGCTCCTTCGAGGCCTGCTCGACCCATTCGCCGTAGGGGTGCTCGGCGGCGAGCTGGTTCTTGATCTCGGTGTCGGAGACGATCCGCTCCTCGACGGTGTCGACGAGGAACATCCGCCCCGGGGTGAGGCGGCCGCGGGAGACGACCTGCGCCTCGTCGAGGTCGACGACGCCGGACTCGCTGGCGAGCACCACGGTGTCCTCGGTCATCGTGTAGCGGGCCGGGCGCAGTCCGTTGCGGTCGAGCACGGCGCCGGCGATGCGCCCGTCGGTGAAGGCCACGCACGCGGGTCCGTCCCACGGCTCCATGAGCTGGGCGTGGTACTCGTAGAAGGCGCGCCGCTCCTCGCCCATGCCGGGGTTGTTCTCCCAGGCCTCGGGGATCATCATGAGCATCGCCTGCGGCAGGGACCGGCCGGCGGCGACCATGAGCTCGAGCACGGTGTCGAACGACCCGGAGTCCGAGGTGTCGGGCGGGATGATCGGGCTGATCCGCTCGAGGCCGGGGTCGGGCAGGGCGTGGGCGCCGGCCGGCTGGAGCAGTGCGGAGCCGAGTGCGGACTCACGCGCCCGCATCCAGTTGCGGTTGCCGCGGACGGTGTTGATCTCGCCGTTGTGCGCGATGAGGCGGAACGGCTGGGCGAGCTTCCAGGACGGGAACGTGTTCGTCGAGAAGCGGGAGTGGACGAGCGCGATCCGCGAGCAGAATCCCGGGTCGCCGAGGTCGGGGTAGAACGCGCCGAGCTGGGCGGTCGAGAGCATGCCCTTGTACGTCAGGGTCCGGCTCGACAGCGAGGGGAAGTAGAGGCCGTGGTTGCCGATCCGCTTGCGGGCGAGGAAGGCGCGCCGCTCGAGGTCGTCGTCGTCGGTCAGGGGCGACTCGGGGTCCGCACCGAGGAAGATCTGCCGCAGCAGGGGCTGGGTGTCGCGGGCGATCCGTCCGAGGATCGAGGAGTCATGGGGGACGTCGCGCCGGGCGATGATCTCCAGTCCCTCCTCGGCGGCGATGCGGGCGAAGAGGTCCTCCTGCGCCTCGGCGCTGTCGGGGTCGAGGAACGCCGTGCCCACCGCGTAGGCGCCGGCCGCGGGCAGGAGGTGGCCGAGCTCGCGGCGGAAGAAGGAGTCGGGGATCTGGACGGTGATTCCGGCTCCGTCGCCGGTGCCCTCGTCGGAGCCGATGCCCCCGCGGTGCTCGAGCTTGCGCAGCGCCTCGAGGGCCTGGGCGACGATCTCATGGTCGGGTCCGCCGCGGTAGCGCACGATGAGTGCGAGCCCGCAGGCGTCGTGCTCGAGAGCGGGATCGTAGAGTCCCGTGCGGGACGGGGCCACGGGACGCTGGGTCGGAGGTTTCGGGGTCGATGGGTTCACGGACATCGGCTGCCTTCGCGTAGGTGTTCTTCCAGAAGACGTCGTTGTCCTTGACCTGGCTGGAGAGGCGCCGTGAGGAGATCGTCCGACGGCGCAGGAGTGACGTGGTTCTCACTGTCGACTCCTCAACCTACACTGCCGACCCGCCTCTCACCCAGACGGAAAAGGACCGTTTTGCGGACCAAACCGTCTCGGTGGGTGGGAGGAATCAGCCCTGGTTCCGCCGGTCGTCACGGTTCCTCCTCCCGACGTCGGGGATGATCGAGATCGCCGAGGTGACGGCTCCGAAGAAGCCGAAGCCGGGCCTGCGGTCCTCGTCCGGCCTGCCGTCGCCCGTGGGAGTCGCGGGGGTGGGGCCATGCGACTCGGGCCCCGGTGCGGCACCCGACGAGTCCGTCGCGCGCGGGCCGGCACCGGGCGAGTCGCCGGGGCGCTGGTCGTCGTCGCGGTCGCGCAGGGCCCGTGCGCCGGGGAGGTAGATCTCGGTCTCGGGCTCGCGGTGCCTGAGGCGGGAGACGACGAACCAGATGAGACCGGCGGCGAACACGAGGATCGAGGTCCAGATGTTGAGCCGGAGTCCGAGGACGAGCTCCGCGTCGTCGATGCGCAGGGCCTCGATCCACACCCGTCCGAGCGTGTAGTAGCAGATGTAGAGCGCGAACACCTGGCCGTGGCCGAGCCGGAACCGGCGGGCGGCGACGACGAGGATGACGCAGCCGAGGAGGTTCCACAGCGACTCGTAGAGGAACGTCGGGTGGAACAGGGTCGTCGCGGGCAGGTCGGGGTCCGGCCAGTTGGGGTTGAGCACCCCGTTGACGTGCTTGTCGATCTCCAGGCCCCACGGCAGCGTGGTCGGGGCGCCGAAGAGCTCCTGGTTGAACCAGTTCCCCCAGCGCCCGACGGCCTGGGCGAGGATGAGACCGGGGGCGGCGGCGTCGAGGAAGGGCAGGATCCTGATCCCCTGGTGGCGGGCGACGGCCCAGGCCGCGAGCATGCCCAGTGCCACGGCGCCCCAGATGCCGAGTCCCCCGTTCCAGATCTTCAGGGCGTCGATCGGGTTGCCGTCGGGCCCGAAGTAGGGGTCAGGGGTGGAGAAGATGTGGTAGAGGCGCCCGCCGATGATCCCGGCCGGCACCGTGATGATCGCGATGGTCCACAGGTCGTCCTCGTGCCCGCCGCGGGCCTGCCACCGCCGCGACGTCAGCCACAGCGCGAGGACGATCCCGGTGAGGATGCACAGCGCGTAGGCGTGGATGGTCAGCGGTCCGATGTGGAATCCGCTCCAGGACGGAGAGGGGATGGCGGCGAGGAGGTCGCTCATGCACAGCCCTCGGCGAGCTCCTCGGTCAGCGCCGCGAGTTCGGCGACGCCGGTGTCGAGTGCCCGCACGAGCGCGGAGCCGACGATGACCCCGTCGGAGTAGGCGGCGACCTCGGCGGCCTGGTCGCGGGTGGACACGCCGAGTCCGACGCAGGCCCGCCCGGCTCCGGCCTCCTTGAGGCGGGAGACGAGGTCGCGGGCGTGGTCGTCGACCTCCGAGCGGATCCCGGTCACCCCCATCGTCGAGGCGGCGTAGACGAACCCGCGGCTCGCGCCGACGATCCGCGCGATCCGCTCCGGCGTCGAGGAGGGCGCGGCGAGGAAGATCCGGTCGAGGTCGTGGGCGTCGGAGGCCGCGATCCACTCGTCGGCCTCGTCGGGGATGAGGTCGGGGGTGATGATCCCGGCGCCCCCGGCGGAGTCGAGGTCACGGGCGAAGGCCTCGACCCCGTACTGGAGGACGAGGTTCCAATAGCTCATGACGACGGCGGTGCCGCCCGCCTCGGCGATGGCCGAGACCGCCGTGAACACGTCCTTCGTCCGCACTCCCGCCTCGAGCCCGCGCTCGACGGCGCGCTGGATGACCGGGCCGTCCATCCCCGGATCGGAGTAGGGCATGCCGACCTCGACGATGTCCGCGCCGGATCGGACGAGTTCGACCATCGCCTCGATCGAGCCCTCGACGGAGGGGAATCCGACGGGCAGGTAGCCGATCAGCGCGGCCTTGGCCCCGCGCTGTTCGACGGCGTCGAGGGTGGCGCCCGTCCGGGCTCCGCGCGTTGTCATACCTGTACCGCTCCTTCGTCGAAGTAGTCGAACCATTTGGCCGCCGTGGTCATGTCCTTGTCGCCGCGGCCGGAGAGATTGACGAGCAGCACGGCGTCGGGGCCGAGCTCGCGGCCCACACGCATGGCGCCGGCCAGGGCGTGGGCGGACTCGATCGCGGGGATGATGCCCTCGGTGCGGGAGAGCAGCCGGAGGGCCTCCATCGCCTCGTCGTCGACGACGGGTTCGTAGACGACGCGGGCGGTGTCGTGGAGGTGGGAGTGCTCGGGGCCCACGGAGGGGTAGTCGAGGCCCGCGGAGATCGAGTGCGAGGCGCGCGTCTGCCCGTCGGAGTCCTGGAGGATGTACGTCGCCGAGCCGTGGAGGACTCCCGGGCGCCCGCCCGAGAAGCGGGCGGCGTGGCGGCCGGAGTCGACGCCCTCCCCGCCGGCCTCGAAGCCGTAGATCTTCACGTCGGCGTCGCCGAGGAAAGCCGCGAAGATGCCCATCGCGTTCGACCCCCCGCCCACGCAGGCGCACACGGCGTCGGGCAGGCGTCCGACGGCGTCGAGGACCTGGGTCCTGGCCTCGTCGCCGATGACGCGCTGGAAGGATCGGACCATGGCGGGGAACGGATGCGGCCCCGCCACGGTGCCGATGACGTAGTGGGTGCGGGCGACATTGGCGACCCAGTCGCGCATCGCCTCGTTCATCGCGTCCTTGAGCGTGCGGGTGCCGTTCGTCACGGCGTTGACCTTCGCACCGAGCAGGCGCATGCGGGCGACGTTGAGCGCCTGGCGCTGCGTGTCCTCCTCGCCCATGTAGACCTCGCACTCCATGTCGAGGAGGGCCGCGGCGGTGGCGGTGGCGACGCCGTGCTGGCCGGCGCCGGTCTCGGCGATGAGCCGGGACTTGCCCATGCGCTTGGCGAGCAGGGCCTGGGCCAGGGCGTTGTTGATCTTGTGGCTGCCGGTGTGGTTGAGGTCCTCCCGCTTGAGGAACACCCGGGCGCCGCCGCAGTGGGCGGAGAACCGGGTCGCCTCGGTGAGCAGGCTGGGCCGGCCGATGTAGCTGCGCTGGAGCTCGAGCAGCTCCTCGGTGAATCCGGGGTCGACCTGGGATTTGCGCCAGGTCTCCTCGATCTCGTCGAGGGCGGGGATGAGCGCCTCGGGGATGAACCTGCCGCCGAAGGCGCCGAAGTACGGGCCCTGGTCCTGACTGGGGTCGGTCATTGCTGTCCTTCGTTGACGTGGATGGGGCTCACGCGGTGGCCCGGGTGCGGATGTCCGCTCCCGCCGAGGTGAACCGGGCGACCGCGGACTGCGGGTCCCCGTCCCTGACCAGGGCCTCGCCGACGAGCACCGCGTGGGCCCCGGCGTGGGCGTAGGACTCGACGTCGGCGAGTCCGGCCACTCCCGACTCCGCGACGAGGGTGCATCCGGGTGGGGCGAGCTCCGCCAGCGGCGCGAACCGTGAGGTGTCGACGCTGAGGTCCTTGAGGTTGCGGGTGTTGATCCCGATGAGGCGCGCGTCGAGGTCGGCGGCGATCTCGAGCTCCGCCGCGTCATGGGTCTCGACCAGGGCGGTCATGCCGAGTTCGGCGGACAGCGCGAGGTAGTCGCGCAGCTGGACCGGGTCGAGGGCGGCGACGATGAGCAGGACGAGGTCCGCGCCGTGGGCCCGGGCCTCGTGGAACTGGTACTCGTCGACCATGAAGTCCTTGCGCAGCAGGGGGACGTCGACGGCCGCGCGGACCTCGTCGAAGTCGTCGAGGCTGCCGGAGAAGCGCCGGGATTCGGTGAGCACGCTGATCGCCCTGGCCCCGCCTACCGCGTAGAGGCCGGCGAGGCGGCCGGGTTCGGAGATGGGGGCGAGATCGCCGCGCGACGGGGACCGGCGCTTGACCTCGGCGATGACGGAGAAGTCGGCGTCGAGGTCGAAGGCGCGCACCGGCGCGGCCGCCTGGGCCCGCTCGACCATCTCGGTCAGCGGGACCCGGCGCCTGCGGTCCTCGAGGTCCTCGCGGACTCCTGCGACGATGTCGTCGAGAACCGTCATCTCGTCCGCGGGTTGGGCCTGCGCTCGGACGGCTTGCTGCCGAGCCCCATGGCGCGCAGGACGAGTCCGACGATGAGGCCGAGGACGACGATGCCGACGCCGATGTAGGTGATCATCGGCGTGTGGATCGTGAAGCCGACACAGCCGACGGTGATGCCGATGAGCATGATGACCACACCCGTCCAGGCGGCGACCGAGTTGCCATGGCCGGGGTCGGCGATGACGGAGTAGTCGATCGTCGATTTGTCGAGATCGGTGGCGCCGTTGCGGGCGACGGATTGCGACATGGTGCTCCTTCTCAAGCTGTGCCTGTTGTCTTCCCTCTTATTGTGACACGCTTCGATCACGGGTGCCGTATCGACCCGGCCGAGCGCCTCAGGAGTCCCGGTCCCGGTCCGGGCCCGGGTCCCGGCCGCCGTCCCGGTCGTCATCGTCGCCGTCGGCGTCGGGAGCCTCGGGGTCCTTGCCGGGCGTCTCGGGGTCCCCGCCGGGGGCCTCGGGGTCCTCGCCGCGCGAGAGCGCGTCCCAGGTCGCCGTCGAGTCGAACCCGGTCGTGCCCGCGCCGCGGGCGCTGCGGTCGTAGCGGGTCGAGTTCGCCCAGGACGCCGAGGCGACGGCCACCCAGGCGATCACGGCTGCGCTCAGCGCCCCGGCGGCGACGCCCGCGATCGGCCACCGGGTGGCCGCGGGCCCGAGCAGGGCCGCCAGCGCGGTTCCGGCGTAGCCGAGGGCGGCGAGAGCGGAGAGGCCGAGGACGACGAACCGGCCCATGCGGCCGAGCATCGCGGCGAGCAGTCCGCAGACGGCGATGACCGCCACGCAGGCGGTCGCGACCGGGGAGGCCCCGGCGGCGGTCTCGGTGCGGGGCACGGCGACGCCGGTGGGCCCGAGCGTGTCCGGCCCGACCGCGGTCTGCCAGGAGGCGAGGCTGATCGCCCACAGCGCCCCGGCGAGGACGAGGACGAGGAGGACGCCGCGCGAGCGCGTCATCGCTGCTCCTGGCCGAGGTCCTCGACCTGCGCGGTGCCGAGGTCCTCGAGCGCCGCGGCGGCCGCGGCGGCCGCGAGCACGGCCTGGGCCTTGTTCCGCGACTCCTGGTACTCGAGTTCGGGCACCGAGTCCGCGACGATGCCGCCGCCGGCGTAGACGCTCATCACGCCGTCGCGGAGGACTCCGGTGCGGATCGCGATCGCGAGGTCGAGGTCGCCGTTGAACGACATGTAGCCGACGACCCCGCCGTAGAGCCCCCGGCCGACGACCTCGAGCTCGTCGATGATCTGCAGGGCGCGCGGCTTCGGGGCGCCCGACAGGGTGCCGGCGGGGAACGTCGCCCTGAGGACGTCGACGGCCCCGTGTCCAGGGGCCAGCTCACCGCGCACGGTCGAGGAGATGTGCATGATGTGGCTGAAGCGTTCGATCTCCATGAACTCGCTGACGTCGATCGTGCCGGCCCGGCACACCTTCGCGAGGTCGTTGCGGGCGAGGTCGACGAGCATGAGGTGCTCGGCGCGCTCCTTCTCATCGGCGAGCAGCTCGCGGGCGAGCCGGGCATCCTCCTCGGCGCTGCCCCCGCGCGGGCGGGAGCCGGCGATGGGGTGGGTGAGGACGGTGCCCGAGCGGACGGTGACGAGCGCCTCGGGCGAGGAGCCGACGATGCTCACCGGGGCCCCGGTGTCGTCGCGGAGGTTGAGCAGGTACATGAACGGGCTGGGGTTGGTGTGGCGCAGCATCCGGTAGACGGTGAGCGGATCCGCCGCGCAGGCGGCGTCGAAGCGCTGGCCGAGCACGACCTGGAAGATCTCCCCGTCGACGATGTCCTGCTGGGCCCGGCGCACGGCCGCGAGGTAGGAGTCGGGGTCGGTCCGGGTCGCAACCTCGGGGGCGACGGCGCGCGGGGTCGCGATCGCCGGCTGCGCGGTGCGGGTCAGCCTCTCGAGCATCGCCTCGACGCGGGCGGTGCCCGCGGCATGGGCCTCGTCGATCCCGGTGTCCTCGCCGTTGACGTTGAAGACGTTGGCGACGAGGGTGACCATTCCCGTGTAGTGGTCGTAGACGGCGATGTCGCCGGGGATCATCAGCTGCACGGTCGGCAGATGGTGCTCGTCGGGGTTCGCCGCCGCCAGCCGCTCGAACTCGCGCACGATGTCCCAGCCGAAGTAGCCGACGAGGCTGGAGACCATGGGCGGCAGCGACTGCTCGGCGTCGTCGACGGCAAGGAGGTCCAGCGTCGCGCTGACCGCGTCGAGGACGCTGCCGGTGCTCGGCAGGCCCACCGGCGGGGTGCCCTCCCAGCGGAATCCGTCCCCGTCGGAGATCAGCGTCGCCACGGGAGCCGACCCGATGAACGAGTACCGGGCCCAGGCGCCGGAGACGGCGGATTCGAAGAGGAAGCTGCCGGGGCCGCCGTCGGTGAGCTTGCGGTAGAGGCTCAGGGGGGTCTCGGCGTCGGCGAGGACGCTGCGGTGGACGGGCACGAGCCGGTGCTCGGCGCCGAGGGTGCGGAACTCCTCGAGGGAGGGGTGGATGGTGTCGGGGAGGTCAGTCGTCACAGCTCGTCCTTGTCGTCTCCCGGCGCGGCGCTGATCCGCCTGCCGGTGAAGCAGGTGGGGGTCTGGGTGTGGCACGCGGGTCCGGTCTGCTCGACCTCGAGGAGGAGCGCGTCGGCGTCGCAGTCGAGGCTGAGCGCGACGACGGTCTGGATGTGGCCCGACGTCTCGCCCTTGACCCAGTGCTCGGCCCGGGACCGCGACCAGTAGACGGCGCGACCGCTGCTCAGCGTGCGTTCGACGGCCTCGCGGTCCATCCACGCGAGCATGAGCACCTCACGCGTCGTCGTCTCCTGGACGACGGCGGGGATGAGGCCCGCGTCGTTGAACCTGATGAGCTCGCGCCAGTTCTCGGGCGTGGCGTCGATGTCGGTCACCGGACCTCGATCCCCTCTGCGCGCAGCGCGGCCTTGACCTCGGGGATGGTCAGGGTGCCGAAGTGGAACACGCTCGCGGCGAGCAGCGCATCGGCGCCCGCGGCGACCGCCGGGGCGAAGTGCTCGACCCTGCCCGCTCCCCCGGAGGCGATGAGCGGGACGTCGACGGCCTGCCGGGCCGCGGCGATGAGGTCGAGGTCGAAGCCGTCGCGGGTGCCGTCGGCGTCGATTGAGTTGAGCAGGACCTCGCCGACGCCCCGTTCGGCGGCCTCCCGGATCCAGTCGATCGCGCACCGGCCGGTGCCGTCCCGGCCTCCTCGGGTGGTCACCTCGAAGCCGGAGGCGGTGTCCGGGGAGCGTCTCGCGTCGAGGGACAGGACGAGCACCTGGTTGCCGAAGTGGCGGGAGATGTCGCTGATGAGCCTCGGGTCGGCCACCGCCGAGGTGTTGACGGAGACCTTGTCGGCGCCGTCGCGCAGGAGCCGGTCGACGTCGGCGACGCTGCGGACTCCCCCGCCGACCGTCAGCGGGATGAACACCTGCTCGGCGCAGGCGCGGACGATGTCGTGGACGGTCTCACGGTTGCCGCTGCTGGCCGTGACGTCGAGGAAGGTGAGTTCGTCGGCGCCGGACTCACCGTAGGCGGCGGCCAGCGCCACGGGGTCCCCGGCGTCCCGCAGGCCGGTGAAGTTGACGCCCTTGACGACGCGGCCGTCGTCGACGTCGAGGCAGGGGATGATGCGCACGGCGACCATTCAGCTCTCCTTGGCCAGTCCGAGCCCCCGGTACCGATCCATCCGCCGCGCCAGGCGCCGGGCGGAGGGTTCGCGCATGAGGGCGATGAGTTCGTATTCGAGGGTGGCGCCGACCCGGGCGACGAAGTCGAGCGGCTCGTCGCTGGCATCGGGGTGCTCGGCGATGACGCGGTCGACGACGCCGGTGTGGGCGAGCATGGGCGCGTGCACGCCCTGCTGCTGGGCCATCTCGGCGGCCCGGTCGGTGGTCCGGTGGACGATCGCCGAGGCGCCCTCGGGCGGCAGCGGGGACAGCCAGCCGTTCTCCGCGCTGAGCACCCGGTCGGTGGGGATGAGGGCCAGCGCCCCACCGCCGGAGCCCTCGCCCATGATCAGGGACACCGAGGGGGCGTCGAGGTTCGCGAGGTCGGCGAGGCTGCGGGCGATCTCACCGGCCATCCCGCCCTCCTCGGCGGACTTCGACAGGGCGGCGCCGGGGGTGTCGATGATGGTGACGAGCGGCAGGTCGAGTTCGGCGGCCAGTCTCATGCCGCGGCGCGCCTCGCGCAGGGCCGCCGGGCCCAGGGGGGCGCGGGAGTCCTGCCGGAAGCGGTCCTGGCCGAGGACGATGCAGGGGGCGGAGCCGAACTTCGCGAGCGCCAGCAGCAGCCCGGGGTCCTTCTCCCCCTCGCCGGTGCCGTTGAGCGGCAGCACGGTGTTCGCCGCGGTCCGCAGCAGGTCGCGCACGCCGGGACGCTCGGGCCGGCGGGAGCGGGTGATCGCGGCCCAGGCGTCCGAGTCCGGGTCGAGCACCGCCGGCCGGGTGTCGGGGTCGGGCACCTGGCCGGGCACCTCCTTGGCGCCCATGAGGACGTCGAGGACGCGGGCGACGGTGGTGTGGATGCGCTCGGGTCCGATGACGGCGTCGATGATGCCGTGGCGGTGGAGGTTCTCACCGGTCTGGACGTTGTCGGGGAACTTCTCCCCGTAGAGCGCCTCGAACACGCGGGGGCCGAGGAAGCCGATGAGGGATCCCGTCTCCGCGACCGTGACGTGCCCCAGCGACCCCCAGGAGGCGAAGACGCCGCCGGTGGTGGGGTGGCGCAGGTAGACGAGGTAGGGCAGGCCCGCACGCCGGTGGGCGACGACGGCGTTGGTGATCTTGACCATCGAGAGGAACGCGACCGTGCCCTCCTGCATCCGGGTGCCCCCGGAGGCGGGACCGGCGAGCAGCGGCAGCCCTTCGAGGGTGGCGCGTTCGATCGCGTCGACGAGGCGCTGCGCGGCGGCCACGCCGATCGATCCGGCGAGGAACCGGAACTCCCCGACGACGACGGCGACCCGGCGTCCGTGGACGGTGCCCTCACCGGTGATGATCGATTCGTCGACGCCGGACTTCTCCCGGGCGGCGGCGAGCTCGGCCGCGTACTCCGGGGACAGTCCCCCGGCGGGGGTGATCGGGGTCGTGTCCCAGGACCGGAACGATCCCTCGTCGACGACGATGTCGATGAGCTCGTGTGCGTTCAGTCGTGCTGCCACTGCTGTCTCCTCTCGTGCCCTCGCGCGGTCTCAGCTCTCGGAGCCGAGCCAGGCGAGGATGGCGTCGCCGTCCTCGTCGAGCAGCGGCGGGGCGTCGTGGGCGGTCCTCGTCGTCTCGACCTCCGCCTCGCCGTGGGCGTCGAAGAACCGCAGCGGCGGTCCGGGCAGGTCGATGTCGCCGAGGATCGGGTGGTCGACGGAGACCTTGAGGCCCTGTGACAGGGCCTGGTCCCAGGAGTAGACCTCGGCCAGGGTGCGCACGGTCCCGGCGGGGATGCCGGCCTCCTGCAGCTTCTCGAGCAGGGCCGGGGCCTCGTAGGCGGCGAACTTCGACTCGATGAGCTCGATGACGGCCGCTCGGTTGGCGACCCGTCCGGCGTTGTCGGCCATGCCCGGGGTCTGCGGGTCGATGTCGAAGGCGGCGCAGAACCGCTGCCACAGGCTCTCGTTGCCCACGGAGATCTGCACCGCGCCGCCATGGCACTTGAAGAGGCCGTACGGGGACAGCGAGGGATGGTGGTTGCCGCCGGGGAGCGGGTCCTCGCCGGCGACGGTGGCGCGGGTGCCCTGGAAGGCGTGGACGCCGACCATGCCGGCGATGAGCGAGGTGCGCACGACCTTGCCGTGCCCGGTGCGCTCTCGTTCGAGGAGGGCGGCGAGCACTCCGTAGGAGCCGTAGATGCCGGCCAGCAGGTCGGCGATCGGCACGCCCACCCGCTGCATGTCCTCGGGGCCGGAGCCGGTCAGGGACATCAGCCCGGCTTCGCCCTGTGCGATCTGGTCGTAGCCGGCCCGCGCGGCCTCGGGTCCGTCGTGGCCGAATCCGGTGATCGAGAGGATGACGAGCCGGGGGTTGATCTCCATGCACGCGGTGGTGGAGAAGCCGAGCCGGTCGAGGACCCCAGTGCGGAAGTTCTCGATGAGGATGTCGGAGCGTCGGATCAGCTCGCGCAGGGTCGTGCTCCCGGCCTCGGACTTGAGGTCGAGGGCGATCGACTCCTTGTTGCGGTTGCAGGAGAAGAAGTAGGTCGCCTGCTCCTGGCCCTCGGGTCCGACGAACGGGGGTCCCCAGGAGCGGGAGTCATCGCCCTTGGCGGGGTTCTCGACCTTGATCACCCGGGCTCCGAGGTCACCGAGCATCATTCCGGCGTGGGGTCCGGCCAGTGCCCGCGAGAGGTCGATGACCGTGTACCCGGTCAGCGGCCCTGCTGCTGTGTCGTCCGACATTCCTAATCCTCCTTGGAAGGGGTCCATTCATCGATGAGCATGCGCAGTCGCCGGCATTCCTCGTGGGCGCGCGGTCCGTCCGCGTGCTGGATCGCCATCACCGCCCACGTCGTGCCGTCGGCGAGGTCGAGCAGCGGCCAGGGGTCGTCCCCGTCGGGGGCGAAAGAGACCCCGAGGATCTCCCCCCACGCGAAGAACCGGGTGCGCGCCATGTTCCTCACGACCAGCCCCGTCTCGCTCGGCCTGGCCTGGATGTCGGCCAGTCGCCACAGCGCCGCGGCGAAGACGATGCCCAGACCGTTCATCCATATCATGTCGACGGGCTTCCAGGGTTCCCAGTCCACGACCAGCAGGGCCACGGAGAGGGTCGCGAAGCCGAGGAGCACGACGACCGCTCCGATCAGGGAGATGATCCTCACCTGTCGGGGGCGGAAGGTCCGGAACGGATCAGATGCGGCAAGCGCCAATGTTCGTCACCAGAATCGCGCGCGCTCCGACCGCATAGAGGCGGTCCATGACGTTGTTGACCTCGTGGGCGGAGACCATGACCCGCACGGCCACCCAGCCGGTCTCCTGGAGCGGGGACACGGTCGGGGACTCGAGTCCGGGGGTCAGCCCGATCGCCTCGGGGACGAGCCGCTCCTCGATGTTGTAGTCGACGAGCACGTAGCGCCGGGCGACCATGACGGATTCGAGGCGGCGCTTGAGGACCTCGATCTTCTCGGCCGCTCCGTCGCGCTGGACGAGCACGGCCTCGGATTCGAGCAGGGGCTCGCCGAAGGTCTCGAGTCCCGCCGCCCGCAGGGTGGAGCCGGTCTCGACGACGTCGGCGATCGCATCGGCGACGCCGAGCTGGATGGAGACCTCGATCGCGCCGTCGAGCTGCACGGTCCGCGCCTCGATCCCCCGGGCGGCGAGGTCGGCCTCGACGAGGTGGGGGAAGCTCGTGGCGATCCGGGCTCCCGCGAGCTCGTCCGGGTGGGAGTAGGCGCCCTTGACCCCGGCGTAGTAGAACCGGGAGGCGCCGAAGCCGAGCTCGAGGACCTCCTGCGCCTCGGCGCGGGACTCGAGCAGCAGGTCGCGGCCGGTGATCCCGGCGTCGAGGATGCCCGAGCCGACGTAGACGGCGATGTCGCGGGGGCGCAGGTAGAAGAACTCGACGTGGTTGACCTCGTCCTGGTGGACGAGGGTCTTGCTCGTGCGGCGCACGGAGTACCCCGCCTCGCTGAGCATCTCGGTGGCGGCTTCGGACAGTGCGCCCTTGTTCGGTACGGCTACACGCAGCATGGAGTCCCCTTGTTCGCTGATCGTTGGCAGGTGCGAGCGCTCGGCGCTCAGAGGTGGGCGTTGACGTCGTCGGGACCGAGTCCCTTGGCGATCATGAGCACCTGCAGATGGTAGAGCAGCTGGGAGATCTCCTCGGCGAGCTCGCCCGCGGTCTCGTACTCAGCGGCCATCCAGACCTCGGCGGCCTCCTCGACGATCTTCTTCCCGATCGCATGGACTCCCGCGTCCAGCTCGGCAACGGTGCCGGACCCCTCGGGGCGGTCGATGGACTTCTGCAGGAGTTCGGCGTAGAGAGAGTCGAAGGTCTTCACAGTCAAAGCCTAGTACATCGTCGGCCGGCCCGCGTGTGCCGGTCCGGCGCGGCCCGCCCTCGTGCAACGGTCCGCCGCGACCGGCCCGCGGCGCGACCGGGGATCGCGGTGCGCCGCCGGCGCGTCAGTCCTCGTCGTCGCGGGTGACCTCGGTGGCCGGGCGGTGGGGTGCGGCGATCGTCTGCGTCGACCGGCGGGACCAGTCGACGAATCCGACGATGACCATGACGAGGAAGATGAGGTAGACGGCTCCGGAGAAGACGAGTCCGCCGGCGATCGCCAGGGGGATCCCGACGAGGTCGACGGCGAGCCAGACGAACCAGAACTCGACGACCGCCCGGCCCTGCGCGTACATGGCGACGAGGGAGCCGACGAAGATGTAGGCGTCGGGGTACGGGTTCCACGACCAGCCGCCGAGCGCGAGGACGGTGCCGAACGCGGCGGTCCCGACGACGAGCAGGGCGATGAGGACGAGGCGCTCGGTCCACGTCGCCCAGCGCACGACGATCTCGCCCTCCTCGGCGCGGGACTTCCGCCACTGCGTCCAGCCCCAGATCGCGGCGGCGACGATGACGACCTGACGGGAGGCGTTGCCCCCGAGGCCGGCCGAGACGCTGGCGGAGAACAGCAGGATGGAGCCGACGATCTGCACCGGCCAGGAGAGGATGCTGCGGCGCAGGGCGAGGACCACGGTGGCCAGGGCGCAGATGTTGCCGACGAGGTCGGAGTACGGGACGGGTTTGCCGAGCAGCTCGAAGGCCGGGGTGTTGAGCCAGTCGAACAGGTCCATCGCGTGGGGTCCTCCGGTCGTTCTCTCGGGTGGTCGGTGCGGGCGGGGGCGTGGGTTCGGACTCGGGCGGTCAGTGCGTGTGGGCGGTGGCGAGTGCGCGCAGCTCGGCGATCGCCTCGGCGGCGTCCTCGGCCCCGTAGACCGCGGAGCCGGCGACGAGGGAGTCGGCCCCGGCCTCGACGCAGCGGGCGACGGTGTCCCTCGACACTCCCCCGTCGACCTGGAGCTTGATCTCGAGCCCGGCCGCGGAGATCGCCTGCCGCGTGCGGCGGATCTTCGGCAGGCAGACGTCGAGGAACTTCTGCCCCCCGAAGCCGGGTTCGACCGTCATGACGAGGATCTGGTCGAATTCGCCGAGGAGGTCGACGAACGGCTCGATCGGGGTGGCCGGCTTGAGCGCGAGGCTGGCCTTGGCACCGAGCCGGCGGATCTCCCGGGCCAGGCGCACCGGGGCGGCGACCGCCTCGGCGTGGAAGGTCACCGAGGCGCAGCCGAGCTCGGCGTAGACGGGCGCGTTGCGGTCGGCGTCGGTGATCATCAGGTGCGCGTCGAGCGGGATCGGGCTGATCGCCCGGATCCTCTCGACGACGGGGGGTCCGAACGTGAGGTTGGGGACGAAGTGGTTGTCCATGACGTCGATGTGCGCCATGTCAGCGGTGGAGATCTTCGCGAGCTCCCCGCGCAGGTCGGAGAAGTCGGAGTTGAGGATGCTGGGATTGATCTCGATCATCGGTGTGCTTTCCGCAGGAGGGCCAGGAACATGCCGTCGGTGCCGTGGACGTGCGGCCACAGTTGGGCGAAGCGGCCGTCGCCGCGGCTCACCGAGGCGAAGCCGGCGGCGTCGGCGCCCGTGATCCGGGCGAGGACGTCGGGGGCGTCGAGGACCTCGGCCGGGGTGCGGCGCAGGACGTCGTCGACGACGAGGACGGTCTCGGCGTAGTGGGGCGAGCAGGTCGAGTAGGCGACGATACCGCCGGGGGCGCAGGCGTCCAGCGCCGCGGTGAGGATCTCGCGCTGCGGCGCGGCCAGGGCGTTGATGTCGGCGGGCGTCCGGCGGTAGCGGGCCTCGGGGCGCCGGCGCAGCGCGCCGAGCCCGGAGCAGGGGACGTCGACGAGGACCTTCGCGTACGGTCCGGTGGCGTCGCGGGCGTCGCGGACAGCGGTGGTCACGGCGGGCAGCGCCTGCGTCGAGGTGCGGACGAGCTTCGCCCGGTGCCGGCTCGAGTCGAAGGCCTCGAGCCTCGTGCCTTCTCCCCCGGCGACGGCGCCGAGGAGGGCGGCCTTGCCCCCGGGTCCCGCGCAGAGGTCCGCCCAGGTCCCCTCAGGCGCCGAGGCGTGGGCCAGGGCGAGGGCGACGAGGGCCGATCCCTCGTCCTGGACCCGGGCGCGACCCTCGGCGACGGCCGGGATGTGCCCGGGCACCCCGGTGTCGAGAGTGACCGAGACCGGCGACAGGCGGGTGGGCGTCCCGGGCAGTTCGCCGCGCTCGCAGAGCCCGGGCAGGGCGGTGAGCGTCACCTTGGCCGCGGCGTTGTCGGCCTCGAGGAGGTCGACGAGCTCGCCCGCCGAGCGGCCGTGGCCCTTGAGCGCCTGGGTCATCGCGCGGATGATCCATTCCGGGTGGGAGTGCTCGAGCGCCTGCCGGGCGACCTCGGAGGTCCCGGCCGTGACGCGGTCGAGCCAGTCGTCCCGGTCGGTTTCGGAGATCCGGCGGAGGACGGCATTCGTGAAGCCCGCGGCCTTCGGGGCGTTGGCCTTGACGACGGCCACGGTCTCGGACACGGCGGCGTGATCGGGGATGCGCATCGACAGCAGCTGGTGGGCGCCCAGGCGCAGGGCGGCGAGCGGTTCGGGGTCGATCGTGCTCACCTCGCGTCTGGCCGCGCGGGCGATGACCGCGTCGTAGAGCTCCTGCTGCCGCAGTGCTCCGTAGGTCAGCTCCGTGGCCAGCGCCGCGTCCTGGACGCCGAGGTGGGTGCGGGCGAGCTTCGCGGGCAGGAGGAGGTTCGCGTACGAGTCCTTGGTCGCGACGTCGAGGAGCACCTCCCACGCGATCCGACGGGGCAGGTTCTTGGTCGCCATCAGTCTCCTCGGTTCGCGTCGGCGGGTGCGGGATCGTCGCGGTCGGCCGGCTCGGCGGGATCCGGCTCGGCGGTCGCGGCGGGCACGTCGAAGCGGACGTCTCCGTGGCCGCGGAGGAAGTCCGGGGCCGGCATCCGGGACTTGCCGAAGGGCTGGATCTCGGCCACGGACACCCAGCCGTCGCCGCAGCGCAGCACCGCGGTGCCGTTCCACGAGGTGAGGAGGCCGACGTCGGTGTCGTCGGGTCCGGGTGCGGCGGCGAGTCCGAAGAGCTTCGTGCGCTTCCCGTCCAGCTCGGCCCAGGGGCCGGGGCTCGGGGAGACGCCGCGGGAGAGGTCGACGAGGACGGACGCGGGCCGGCGGAGGTCGAGTCGGGCGTCGTCGATGCCGATCTTCTCGGCGTGGCTGGGCGTGCCCGTCTGAGGCTGCGGGTGCGCGGTGCCAGCCTCGAGGTCGTCGAAGACGGCGACGAGCTCGGGCGCCCCGAGCCGGGCGTAGTCGGCCAGGGCCGCGGCGGCGTCCGGGTGGTCGAGCGGGAGTTCGCGGCGGCGGAGCACGGGGCCGGTGTCCATGCCCTCGTCGATGCGGAAGACGCTGACGCCGCTGCTCGGGCGACCGTCGATGAGCGCCCTCTGCACGGGGGCGGCGCCCCGGTAGGCGGGCAGGAGGGAGAAGTGGAGGTTGTACCAGCCGAGGGCGGCGGTGCCCAGCGCCGCGGGTCCGGCGATCGCCCCGTACGCGACGACGGCCACGGCGTCGACGTCGAGGGACCTCAGCTGAGCGATGATGTCCCCGCGCAGTCGGCTCGCCTCGAGGACGGGCAGGCCGAGTTCGAGGGCCCTGGCCTTGACCGGGGAGGGGGTGAGGACCCGCCTGCGCCCGATCGGCGCGTCGGGCCGGGTGAGGACGGCGCGGATGCGGTGTCCGGAGGCGGCGAGGGCGTCGAGGGAGGGCACGGCGACGTCCGGGGTTCCGGCAAAGACGATATCCACGCCCGTCAGTCTACTTCGCGGGCCCGCTCACAGCGACCGGGGGTCGTCGATGCGGATGCGGACCTGCGGCAGCTTCCGCGCCGAGCGCGAGGCGGTGATCGCGGCGAGTTCGGCGCCGATGCGCGGGCCTGCGGCGATCGGGTACGCGGCGACCGCGCGCAGCCCCTCGTCGGCGTCGTCGCGGATGAGCTCCTCGAGTCCGTCGACGGCGGAGAGGACGGCGTCGATGTCGGCTCCGGCACCGGTGAGCTCGACGATCCGGCGGTACGGGGGGAAGCCGAGCTCGCGGCGGTCGGCGAGCTGCCGGGACATGTAGGCGATCGGGTCGAAGGCGACGAGCGCGGCGCGGATCGCCTCGTCGGCCTCGCCGAGGTGGACGGTGCCTCCCTCGTCGCGGGAGCGGACGAGGGAGGCCGCGCGCAGCCGCCGCGACAGGCTCTCGTCGGTCGCGCGCATCCAGGGGCCCGGCCACAGGGAGTCGAGCAGGATCGCGGCCGCGTATCCGCCCACCGCGTAGGGTTCGGCCCCGGTCGTCGCGACGACGATGCGCGGGGTGTCGTCGATCGCGGTGGCGATGTGCTCGCCGCCGGATTCGAGGATCTCGACCCCCGGCAGCGCCCGGCGCAGCTCCTCGACCGTCCGACCGCGTCCGCGCACGATCGAGCGGACCTCGTGCGACCGGCAGCGCGAGCAGGTGAAGGTCTCGCTGCGGTGTCCGCAGGAGCGGCACGCGAAGGGGCCGACCTCGGAGGCGGTGGTGAGGTTCGCCCGGCACTGCGGGCAGCGCGCGACCTCCTGGCAGCGGGCGCAGGCGAACACCGGGTAGTAGCCCGAGCGCGGGACCTGGACGAGGACGGGTCCCGGCCGCGGCGCTTCTGCCGACGGCCCGCTGGTCCCGGGTCGTCGGGAGGACCGGGCGGGGTCGAGCGCGCTGCGCATGAGCTGCCAGGCCCGTGAGGGGATCCGCTGCCAGGCGTCGGGGTCGCGGTCCTCGTCCGGGACGAGGACCAGGGGCGAGCCGGCGCGCCGGTCGGGGCGGGTGGGGCTGATGTCGGTGAGCCAGCCGATCTCGACGAGGCGCTGGACCTCGGGGCTGCGATCCGTGGAGACGAAGAGCAGGCCGGTCGACTCGAGGCTCGACCGCAGCAGGCAGACCTCCCTCGCATGGGGATAGGGCGCATGCTGGTCGAGGTAGTTCTCGTTGGAGTCGTTGAGGCAGATGATGAGGCCGAGGTCCTCGAGCGGGGCGAAGGCCGCCGCCCTCGTCCCGATCAGCAGCCGGGTCCGGCCGAGGCGGCCGCCCAGCCAGTTCGTCCACCTCTCGGCCGGGGACTGCTCGGCGCCGAGCACACCGTGCTCGATGCCCGCGGCGCGCAGCGCGGCCGCCAGCACGTCGAGCTCGCGGTGGTCGGGCACGAGCCAGAGCACGGACTGCCCGGCCGCGAGCGTCCGGGAGGCTGCGGCGAGCCCGGCGGGGATCCACCCGAGGCCGGGGGTCGGCCCCGGGACGATCGTCAGCGCCTCGCGCGGGAGTGGACGCGGAGACGCCGGGGACCCGGGTGCCGCACGCGAGTCCGCGGCGGGATCGGTGACCGCACTCGGGTGCTCCGGCAGCCCCGGGCCAGGGGCGGCGGTCGCGACCACCCAGGCGCCGAGGCGGTCGACGATGTCCGCGGCGGACTCCTCCGCCCCGCCCTCAGCCCGCAGCTGCCCGGCCTCCGCCGCGGCGTGCGGCTCGGTCGACTCGTCGGCCTCCGCCGCGGCGTGCGGCTCGGGGGCCTCGTCTGCCTCCGCCGTGGCGTGCGGTTCGGGGGCCTCGCCCGTCCCTTGCTCGGCGCGGAGCACGGCCTTCTCGGCGCCGGCGTGCCTGGGCGGGATCGCCAGCCGCAGCACGTCGGTGAGGGTGCCGGCGTATCGGGTCGCGACGGCCTCGCAGAGTTCGCGCAGCGTCGGCGGGAGGACCACGAGGGGGCTGGTGATCCGCTCGATCGGGGCGAGCTCGCCGACATGGTCGGTGTGCGCCGTCCGCTCGAGGACGTATCCGTCGCGCAGCCGCCCGGCGAACTTCACCCGGACCCGCACCCCGGGGCGCGCGGTGTCGGCGAAGCGCCTGGGCACGGCGTAGTCGAACACCCTCGCCAGATGCGGCACCGGATGGTCGACGAGCACGTGGGCCACGGGATCGTCCGGCGCCAGGGGCACCTGCCCGAGGGCCGAGGTGCCGGTGTCTATCGGGAGGGGTTCATCCATCAAGCCGACACTGCGCGGCGCAGGTCGTCGGCACGGTCGGTGTACTCCCAGGTGAAGTCGGGCAGGGGTCGCCCGAAGTGGCCGTAGGTCGACGTCTGCGAGTAGATCGGGCGGAGCAGGTTGAGCTCGTCGATGATCATCGCCGGTCGCAGGTCGAAGACCTCCCGGATGGCGGCCGCGATCGCGTTCGGGTCGACCTTCTCGGTGCCGAAGGTCTCGACGTAGAGGCCCATCGGGTCGACGCGGCCGATCGCGTAGGACACCTGGACCTCGGCGCGGTCGGCGAGACCGGCGGCGACGACGTTCTTCGCCACCCAGCGCATCGCGTAGGCCGCGGAGCGGTCGACCTTGGAGGGATCCTTGCCGGAGAACGCTCCCCCGCCGTGGCGGGAGTAGCCGCCGTAGGTGTCGACGATGATCTTGCGTCCGGTCAGCCCGGCGTCACCCATCGGCCCTCCGGTGACGAAGGGCCCGGCCGGGTTGATATGGATCTTCTCCGGACCCCGGTCGAGCCCCGAGGACTCGGCGATGGGATCGATGACGTGCTCCTTGACCTCGGCCTTGAGCCGGTTCTGGTCGATGCCGTCGGCGTGCTGGGTGGACACGACGATGTTCTCGATGGTCACCGCCTCGTTGCCGTCGTAGCCGATCGTCAGCTGCGTCTTGCCGTCGGGTCTCAGGTAGTCGAGCACGCCGAGCTTGCGCACTTCGCTGAGCTTCTCGGCCATCCGCGAGGCGAGGTGGATGGGCAGCGGCATGAGGACGTCGGTCGCGTTGTCGGCGTAGCCGAACATCAGTCCCTGGTCCCCCGCGCCGAGGCTCGAGCCGTGGTCGGTGACCTGGGCGTCACGGAAGTCCAGCGGATCGGTGACGCCCGAGTGGATGTCGCTCGACTGGGAGCCGATGGACACGGAGACTCCGCACGAGTTGCCGTCGAAGCCCTTCTCCGAGGAGTCGTAGCCGATGCCCGTGATGAGGTCCCGGACGATGCCGGCGACGTCCGCGTAGGCGTGGGTGTTGACCTCGCCGGCGACGTGGACGAGGCCCGTGGTGACCATCGTCTCGACGGCGACCTTGGCATGGGGATCCTGGGCCAGCAGGTCGTCGAGCACGGCGTCGCTGATCTGATCGCAGATCTTGTCGGGGTGGCCCTCGGTGACGGACTCGGAGCTGAACAGGCGGAGGTTGGTATTGATCACGGCGTCGATTCTACGTCAGCGCATGTGCTCGCCGATGACGGCGACGACCTTTTGCGACACATCGTCCTTGCTGCCGGAGAACGCTCCCAGCTCGTCGATCCCGGCCTCGGCGGCGGCGAGCACGTGGACCTCCGTGTCGTCGTGGCCGAAGGCGCGGTCGCCGGAGACGTCGTTGAATACGAGGAGGTCGACGCCCTTGCGGACCAGCTTCTCGCGGGCGTAGTCGTACGCGCTGTGCCGGTCGTCACCGGTCTCCGCGGCGAATCCGACGATGGTCTGGTCCCTCTTCCGCGTGCTCACGAGGCCGGCGAGGATGTCGGGATTCTGCACGAGGCTGATCGTCAGCCCCTCGTCCCCCGACTTCTTCATCTTCGCTCCGGCCCGATCGGCGGGGCGGTAGTCGGCGACGGCGGCGGCCATGACGATGACGTCGGCGTCGGGCTGCGCGCGACGCATCGCCTCGGCGAGCTCGAGGGTCGACTCGACCTCGGTGACGTCGACTGTCGCCGGCAGCGTCTGCAGCAGACCGGAGTCGACGTTCGCGGCGACGAGCTCCACGCGGGCCCCGGCGGCATCGGCGGCCCGGGCCAGGGCGATCCCCTGCTTGCCCGAGGAGCGGTTGCCGAGGAAGCGCACGGGGTCGAGGGCCTCCCTGGTCCCGCCGGCGCTGATGACGACGCGGCGTCCGGCCAGGGGCGAGGCGGTCCGGCCCGCGGACGAGGCCCCGGCGGGGGTGTGCTCGGTCGGGGTCTGCTCGGCGGCCGAGCCTGTGCTCCCGACTGCCGCACTCGAGGCGGCGAGGGCGAAGTCGACGATGTCCTCGGGTTCGGGCAGGCGTCCGGGCCCGGAGTCGGGACCGGTGAGACGACCGACGGCGGGGTCGAGGACGTGGACCCCGCGGGCGCGCAGGGTCGCGATGTTGGCGACGGTCGCCGGGTTCTGCCACATCTCGGTGTGCATCGCCGGGGCGACGACCACCTCGGCGGTGGTGGTGAGCACGGTGGCGGTCAGCAGGTCATCGGCGAGACCCGCCGCGATCCGCGCCACGGTGTTCGCGGTGGCCGGGGCGATGACGACGAGGTCGGCCTCCTGCCCGATGCGGACGTGGTTGACCGTGTCGACCTCGTCGAAGAGGTCGCTCGTCACGGTCTCGCCGGACAGGGCCTCGAAAGTGGCGGCACCGACGAACCTCAGCGCCGCCTCGGTGGGGACCACCTTGACGGTGTGCCCGAGCTCGCGCAGCCGCCGGATGACATGGCACGCCTTGTAGGCGGCGATGCCCCCGGCGACACCGAGCACGATCCTCACTGGTCGGTGAAGTCGATCGCGCCGTCGTTGCCTGCCGGGGCCGGTGCCGGGGACTCGTCGACCGCGCCGAAGTCGGCGGGGGTGACCTCGCGGGCGACGATCTTGCCCTCGTTGATCTCACGCAGGGAGATGGACAGGGGCTTCTCGTTGGGGCCCGGGGTGACCAGCGGTCCCACGTTCTCCAGCAGCCCCTCCTGGAGCTGGGCGTAGTACGCGTTGATCTGGCGAGCTCGCTGCGCCGCGATGGACACGAGTTCGTACTTCGAACCGGTGACGGCCAGGAGATCATCAATCGGAGGATTGGTGATGCCTTCAGGATGTGCAGGCAAGGAGGGTTCCAATCTAATCGGAAGCGGATATACCCATCAATTGTATGAGTTCTTGGGCGGCAGTGCGAACGTGGTCGTTGACGACGGTGACGTCGAACTCGGATTCGGCCGCCAGCTCCTGCCGTGCCGTGGTCAGCCGCCGCTCCTGCTCGGCAGGCGTCTCGGTCCCCCGCCCGGTCAGCCGCGACACGAGCTCCTCCCAGCTGGGCGGGGCGAGGAAGACGAACAGGGCGTCGGGCATGCGGTCCTTGACCTGGCGGGCGCCCTGCAGGTCGATCTCGAGCAGCGCGGGAGTGCCCGCCTCGAGCGCCTCCCGCACCGGCGCCGCGGGAGTCCCGTAGCGGTGGCGGCCGTGGACCACGGCGTACTCGAGGAGCTCGCCGGCGGCGATGAGCTCGTCGAACTCGTCGTCGCTGATGAAGTGATAATGGACACCGTCGATCTCACCCGGACGCCGGGGCCGCGTGGTGGCGGAGACGGAGAACCACACCTCCGGATGATGGTCTCTGATATAGGAGCTGATGGTGCCTTTTCCGACAGCGGTGGGTCCCGCCAGTACGGTGAGTCTGTTCTTCACCAGCCTATTGTTTCAGTTCCTTCGAGTATTTCTCCAACAGGGCGCTCTTCTGGTGCACTCCCAAACCCTTGATGCGTCGGGAGGCCGCGATGCCGACCTCCTCCATCGCCGCCTCGGCGCGCCGATCGCCGACCCCCGGCAGCGAGCGCAGCAGGTCGAGCACGCGCATCTTCGCGAGCGCCTCGTCCGCCTCGGCCTTCTTGAGCACGGCGGCGAGATCGGTCCGACCGGTCTTCAGCGCCGTCTTCACCTCGGCACGCGCCTGCCGGGCTTTGAAGGCTTTGTCGAGAGCGGCCGAACGCTGCTGCGGGGTCAAAGGTTCGAGTGCCACATTGTCTCCTCTGTCACCATGAACGGGCAGGTAGGGAAGTTGCTTCAGTCTAAATCAAAAACCCGCGCCGACGACACACCGGTGACGAAGAAAATCAGCCGAGGTCGCGCAGGGCCTCGTTGAGGAACGTCGCCGCCTCCCGGACCCCGTCGGGGCCCGCCCCGAGCACGCCCCGCGAGGTCGTCGCGAGCACCTGGTTCCGGGCCAGCGCCGCGGCGCCGAAGACCGCGACGAGCTCGGCGACCCCGGCCCCCTGCGCCCCGGGGGTCGGGGCGAGGATCGGACCGGCGCACGAGGCGGGGTCGAAGCCGAGCTCGCTCGCGGCGGTCCCGATCGTCGCCCCGACGACGAGGCCGAAGCGGCCCAGCTCGTCACCGCCGCCGCGGGCCGCGGCCTCCGCGGCGTTGTGGGCGGCGACCTTCGCGACGATCGAGCCGGCCACCGAGGTGCCGAAGCCCTCCGTGCCGGCTGCGCCGTGGGCGTGCTGGACCTCCCGGCCCTCGGGGTTCGAGGTCAGGGCGAGGACGAACACGCCCCGGTCGTGGGTCCCGGCCAGCTCGAGGGCCGGGGCGAGGGCGCCGAAGCCGAGGTAGGGCGAGACCGTGATCGAATCCGCGGCGAGCGGCGAGTCGGGACTGAGGTAGGCCCGGGCGTAGGCGCCCATCGTCGACCCGATGTCCCCCCGCTTGACGTCGAGGACGGTGATGAGACCCGCCTCCCGGGCCGCGGCCAGCGTCTCCTCGAGAGCGGCGACGCCCGCCGCCCCGTACTGCTCGAAGAACGCCGACTGCGGTTTGACGGCGGCGACGGTACCCGCGAGCTCGGCGACGGTGCGCAGCGAGAACTCGCGGACCCCGGCCGCGGTGTGCGGCAGCCCCCAGAGGTCGAGGAGATGGTCGTGCGGGTCGATGCCCACGCACACCGGACCGTGCTCGGCCATCGCCTCGGCCAGCCTCGCCCCGAACATCACGAGCTCCAGTCCTGGAGGCTGCGGACGTCGAACCGGCGGTCGCGGACGACCTCGAGGGCGGTCACGGCGGCCGCGAACTCGGCGACCGTGGTGATCAGCGGCACCGAGTGGGCGGTCGCCGCGGCGCGGATCTCGTACCCGTCGGCGCGCTCCTGCCGGCCCGAGGGCACGTTGATGACCATGTCGATCGTGCCCGCGGTGAGGTAGTCGAGGACCGTCGGCTCGGTCTCGTCGGCCTCGAAGTGCTTGTGCACCTGCGAGGTGGTGATCCCGTAACGGGACAGGACCGCGGCGGTGCCGGTCGTCGCGACGACGTCGAAGCCCATGTCGACGAGCTCCTTGACGGGCAGGACCATGGCCCGCTTGTCGCGGTCGGCGACCGAGACGAACACGGTGCCAGAGGTCGGCAGCTTCACCGAGGCGGCGAGCTGGCCCTTGGCGAACGCGGTCGGGAAGTCCCGGTCGATGCCCATGACCTCGCCGGTCGAGCGCATCTCCGGTCCGAGCACCGAGTCGACGACCTTGCCCTCGACGGTGCGGAACCGGCGGAACGGCAGCACGGCCTCCTTGACGGCGATCGGGTGGTCGAGCGGCAGGGTGGACCCGTCGCCGGCGGCCGGCAGCAGGTCCCCGCGCAGATCGGCGATCGTGCGGCCGACGGCGATGAGGGCCGCGGCCTTCGCGAGCTGGGTCGAGGTCGCCTTCGACACGAACGGGACGGTGCGCGAGGCCCGCGGGTTCGCCTCGATGACGTGGAGGACGTCGGCGGCGATCGCGAACTGGATGTTGAGCAGTCCGCGCACGTTGACGCCCTCGGCGATCGCCCGGGTGGCGGCCCGCACCCGGGACAGCACGTCCTCGCCCAGGGTCAGCGAGGGCAGCACGCAGGCCGAGTCGCCGGAGTGGATGCCGGCCTCCTCGATGTGCTCCATGATGCCGCCGATGAAGATGTCCTCACCGTCGTAGAGGGCGTCGACGTCGATCTCGATCGCGTCCTCGAGGAACCGGTCGACGAGGACGGGACGGTTGACCGAGATCTCGGTCGCCGAGGCCATGTAGTCGAGCAGCTGGGTCCGGTCGTAGACGATCTGCATGCCGCGGCCGCCGAGGACGTAGGAGGGCCGCACGAGGACCGGGTAGCCGATCTCGTCGGCGATCGCCGCCGCCTCCGCCGCGGTCACGGCGGTGCCGTGCTTCGGCGCGGTGAGTCCCGCGCGCTCGAGGACGGCGCCGAACTCCCCCCGGTCCTCGGCGAGGTCGATCGCCTCGGGCTGGGTGCCGAGGACGGGAACGCCCGCGGCCTTGAGCTTGTCGGCCAGGCCCAGCGGGGTCTGCCCGCCGAGGGTGCACACGACGCCGAGCACAGGACCGGCGGCCACCTCGGCGTGGTAGACCTCCATGACGTCCTCGAACGTCAGCGGCTCGAAGTAGAGACGGTCGGCGGTGTCGTAGTCGGTCGACACGGTCTCCGGGTTGCAGTTGACCATGATCGTCTCGTAGCCGGCGTCCGAGATCGCCATCGTCGCGTGCACGCACGAGTAGTCGAACTCGATGCCCTGGCCGATCCGGTTGGGGCCGGAGCCGAGGATGATGACGGCCGGCTTCGTCCGCGCGGCGACCTCGGTCTCCTCGTCGTAGCTCGAGTAGTGGTACGGGGTGTGGGCGGCGAACTCCCCGGCGCACGTGTCGACGGTCTTGTAGACGGGGCGGATCCGCAGGGCATGGCGGACCCCGGTGACGACCCCGGTCGTCATGTTCCGCAGGCCGGCGATCTGCTCGTCGGAGAAGCCGTGGTCCTTGGCGAGCCGGAGCAGGTCGGCGTCGAGCTCGTCGGCGTCGCGGATGTGGAAGGCGACCTCGTTGATGAGCTCGATCTGGTCGAGGAACCAGGGGTCGATCTCGCAGGCGGCGAACACCTCGGCGTTCGTCAGTCCCGCGGCGAGCCCGCGCTGCACGGCGTGCAGGCGGTCGGCGGTGGCGTGGGAGATCGATTCGAGGACGGCCTCCCTGACCTCGTCGTCGGCGATGTCGGGCAGGTCGTCCCAGGAGAACGCCGAGCCCTTCTGCTCCATCGAGCGCATCGCCTTCTGCAGCGCCGAGGTGAAGTTGCGGCCGAGCGCCATCACCTCGCCGACGGACTTCATGGTCGTCGTCAGGGTCGGGTCGGCCGCGGGGAACTTCTCGAACGTGAAGCGCGGGATCTTCACGACGACGTAGTCGAGGGTGGGCTCGAAGCTCGCGGGGGTGACCTGGGTGATGTCGTTGGGGATCTCGTCGAGCGAGTAGCCGACGGCGAGCTTGGCCGCGATCTTCGCGATGGGGAAGCCGGTGGCCTTCGAGGCCAGTGCCGAGGAGCGCGAGACGCGGGGGTTCATCTCGATGACGACGATGCGCCCGGTGCGCGGGTCGACGGCGAACTGGATGTTGCAGCCGCCGGTGTCGACGCCGACGGCGCGGATGACGGCGATGCCGATGTCGCGCATCCGCTGGTACTCACGGTCGGTCAGCGTCAGTGACGGCGCCACGGTGATGGAGTCGCCGGTGTGGACGCCGACGGGGTCGACGTTCTCGATCGAGCAGACGACGACGACATTGTCCTTGTGGTCGCGCATGAGCTCGAGCTCGTACTCCTTCCAGCCGAGGATCGACTCCTCGAGGAGCACCTCGTGGGTGATGGAGTCGGACAGGCCGGCGCCGGCGATGCGGCGCAGATCGGACTCGTCGTAGGCCATCCCGGATCCGAGGCCGCCCATCGTGAACGACGGCCGGACGACGACGGGGTAGCTGAGCTCCTCGGCGGCGGCCAGCGCCTCGTCGAGGGTGTGGCAGATGGCCGAGCGGGCCACCTCGGCGCCGCAGTCGACGACGATGTCCTTGAACTTCTGGCGGTCCTCACCGCGCTGGATGGCCTCGACGTCGGCGCCGATGAGCTCGACCCCGTACTTCTCGAGGATGCCGGCGTCGTGGAGGGCGATCGCGGCGTTGAGCGCCGTCTGCCCGCCCAGGGTGGGCAGGATCGCGTCGGGCCGCTCCTTGGCGATGATCGATTCGATGATCTGCGGGTCGATCGGCTCGACGTAGGTGGCGTCGGCGACCTCCGGGTCGGTCATGATCGTCGCCGGGTTGGAGTTGATGAGGATGACGCGCAGGCCCTCGGCACGCAGCACGCGGCAGGCCTGGGTTCCCGAGTAGTCGAACTCGCAGGCCTGGCCGATCACGATGGGACCGGAGCCGATGACGAGAACGGATTCGAGGTCTTGTCTCAGTGGCATGGGTGCTCCTTAGGCCTGGGGCGAGGACGTGGCGGACATGAGGTCGATGAAGCGGTCGAAGAGGTAGCTCGAGTCGTGCGGACCGGCTGCCGCCTCGGGGTGGAACTGGACCGAGAACGCGGGGATGTCGAGACACTGGAGTCCTTCGACGACGTCATCGTTGAGGCACACGTGGGAGACGGTGACCCGCCCGAAGTCCGCGTCGTGCGGCGCCACGGTCTCCCCCTCGAGCGGGGCGTCGACGGCGAAGCCATGGTTCTGCGAGGTGATCTCGACCTTGTCGGTGGTGCGGTCGAGGACGGGCACGTTGATGCCGCGGTGGCCGAACGGCAGCTTGTAGGTGCCGAAGCCGAGCGCGCGGCCGAGCAGCTGGTTGCCGAAGCAGATGCCGAAGAAGGGGATCCGGGCGGCGAGCACCTGCCGGAGCAGGTCGACCTGGGCGTCGGCGGTGGCGGGGTCGCCGGGTCCGTTGGAGAAGAACACTCCGTCGACGCCGAGCTGACTGATCTGCTCGAACGTCGTCGTGGCCGGGAGCACGTGGACGTCGATCCCGCGTTCGCTCAGCCGCTGCGGCGTCATCGACTTGATGCCGAGGTCGACGGCGGCGACGCGGAACCGCGCCTCGCCCTGGGCCGGGACGAGGGTCGGCTCGGTGATCGAGACCTCCTCGGCGAGCCGGGCGCCGGCCATCCGCGGGGAGGCGAGCACCTTGTCCAGCAGCTCGGCCTCGCCGGCGTCGGCGGCCGGTCCGGAGAAGATGCCCATGCGCATCGCCCCCTTGTCCCTCAGGTGGAGGGTGAGAGCGCGGGTGTCGACGCCGGAGATCCCGACGATCCCGGAGTCGGTGAGGCGGGTCTCGAGATCTCCCTGGGAGCGCCAGTTCGAGGAGATGCGGGAGGCGTCGCGGACGACGTAGCCGGCGACCCAGAACCTCACGGATTCGTCGTCGTCGGTGTTGACCCCGGTGTTGCCGATGTGCGGGGCGGTCTGGATGACGATCTGGCGGTGGTAGGACGGGTCGGTCAGCGTCTCCTGGTAGCCGGACATGGCGGTGACGAAGACGGCTTCGCCGAGGGTTTCGCCGATGGCTCCGTAGGCGGAGCCGCGGAAGACGCGGCCGTCTTCGAGGACGAGGACGGCGGGGGTGGAAGGTCTCATTGTGCCTCTTCGATCATTTCGCGGATACGGTGGACGGTGGGGGTGGTGTGGGCGGAGTAGCGGGCGCGGAACCCGGTGTCGACGAGCGTCTGCCCGAGCCTCCAGGTGATGCGCACGATGCCGCCGCGCTCGACGAACTTCCCGATCATCCCGGCCGTCGTGTCGACGGACACGATGTCGCGGCGCGGGATGAGGAAGTCCTCCCGGCCGGCGAGGTCCATGACGACCCCGGCGTCGGTGACGACGAGCTCGCCGGAGGTGCGGATGCCGAGGCCGTGGACGGCGACCCGGTCGAGCGGGTGCCCGGCCAGCGTCGTCGAGACGTAGGAGCCCTCGATCGGATCGGCCACAGGGGTGATGCCCAACGGGGGCCGGCTCGGCTGGGGGACGTCGGCCTGGCCGCGCTTCCTCCTGCTCCAGCCCCAGGTCAGGGCCAGGAGCAGGAGGACGATGACGGCGACGACGATGATGACTGCTACTGGTCGGTCCACGATGCTCCTGCCGGGTGCGGGGTGGTCAGGCGGCCGTCGGCGAGCACCCGGTGGCCGTAGAAGAACGTGTCGGTGACCCGGGTGGAGACCTCGACGCCGGCGAAGGGGTTGTTGCGCCCCTTCGTCGCGTGGTCGTCGGGGGTGATGGTGTGCGCGGCGTCCGGGTCGACGAGGATGAGGTTGGCGCTCGAGCCGATCTCGAGGCTGCCGTGGCCCGAGGCACCGGTGATCCGTGCCGGCGCCTGGGACATCACGCGGGCGACGTCGCCCCAGCCGAAGTCGTGGTCGGCCATCGCCTCGACGACGATCGCCAGCGCCGTCTCCATCCCGACCATGCCCATCGCCGCGGCCGTCCACTCGCTGCACTTGTGCTCGGCCGTGTGCGGGGCGTGGTCGGTGCCGATGACGTCGATCGTGCCGTCGGCCAGCGCCGCGCGCAGGGCCTGGACGTCGGCGTCGGTGCGCAGCGGCGGGTTGACCTTGTAGACCGGGTCGAAGCTGCGGACGAGGTCGTCGGTGAGCATGAGGTGGTGGGGGGTCACCTCGGCGGTGACCTGGACCCCTCGGGCTTTCGCCCAGCGGATGATGTCGACGCTGCCGGCGGTGGAGACGTGGCAGATGTGGAGCCGGGAGCCGACGTGCTCGGCCAGCAGGACGTCGCGGGCGATGATCGACTCCTCGGCGACGGCCGGCCAGCCGGGCAGCCCGAGCTCGGCCGAGACGACGCCCTCGTTCATCTGCGCGCCCTCGGTCAGCCGGGGCTCCTGGGCGTGCTGGGCGATGATCCCGTCGAAGGTCTTGACGTACTCGAGTGCCCGGCGCATGAGCAGCGGGTCGGACACGCAGTGGCCGTCGTCGGAGAACACCCTGACGCGGGCCGCGGAGCGGGCCATCGCGCCGAGTTCGGCGAGCTGGCCGCCGGCGAGGCCGATCGTCACGGCCCCGACGGGCACGACCTCGGTGTACCCGGCCTCGCGGCCCAGCCGGTGGACCTGCTCGACGACGCCGGCCGTGTCGGCGACGGGGGCGGTGTTGGCCATCGCGTGGATGCAGGTGAACCCTCCGGCGGCGGCGGAGCGGGAGCCGGTGAGGACGGTCTCGGCGTCCTCCTTGCCCGGCTCGCGCAGGTGGGTGTGCATGTCGACGAGTCCGGGCAGGGCGATGAGCCCGTCGCTGTCGATGGTCTCGGTCCGGTCCCCGCCGCCGAGGAGCTCGGGGTCGACGATGCGTCCGGCACTGATCGCGATGTCGCCCGGGCCCTGGCCGAGGATGTTCGCGCCGCGGATCAGATATTCACTCATTGTGGTCCTCCTGACCAGTCAGTAGGCGGTACAGGACTGCCATGCGCACGCTCACTCCGTTCTCGACCTGGTCGAGGATGAGGGTGCGCCGGGAGTCCGCGGCGGCCGCCGAGATCTCGAAACCGCGGTTCATCGGCCCCGGGTGCATGATGAAGGTCTCGGCCGGCAGGCGGTCGAGACGGCTCGCGCTCAGCCCCCACAGCCGCGAGTACTCGCGTTCGTTGGGGAAGAACGACTCGTGCATCCGCTCGTGCTGGACGCGCAGCATCATCAGCGCGGCGAAGTCGACCCCGGACAGCGCCTCGTCGAGGTCGTAGTGGAGCGTCACCGGCCAGGTCTCGGCTCCCCACGGCAGCAGGGTCGGGGGGGCGATGAGGTGGACCTCGGCGCCGAGGCGGGCGAGCAGGTGGACGTTCGACCGGGCGACGCGGGAGTGGAGGATGTCGCCGACGATCGCGACCTTCGCCCCGTCGAGTCCCCGCCCGCGGGGTCCGTCCTTGACCGCCCCCGAGGCGGGGAAGCCGCCGAGCGCCCGCCGCAGGGTGAACGCGTCGAGCAGGGCCTGGGTGGGGTGCTCGTGGGTGCCGTCGCCGGCGTTGATGACGGGCACGTCGATCCACCCGGTGTGGGCGAGCCGGTGCGGCGTGCCCGAGCCGGAGTGGCGGACGACGAGCGCATCGGCGCCCATCGCCGAGATCGTCTGCACGGTGTCCTGGAGGCTCTCCCCCTTGGAGACGGAGGAGCCCTTCGCGGAGAAGTTGAGGACGTCGGCGGACAGCCGCTTGGCGGCGGCCTCGAAGGACAGCCGGGTCCGGGTGGAGTCCTCGAAGAACAGGTTGACGACCGTGCGTCCGCGCAGGACCGGCAGCTTCTTCACCTCGCGGGCGGACACGAGCGTCATCTCCTCGGCGATGTCGAGCAGGGAGATCGCCTCGGCGCGGGTCAGGGAGACGGTGTCGAGCAGGTGCCTCATCCGCGGCCCCCCGAGATCGTCACGGCGTCGGACCCGTCGATCTCGGCCAGTGTGACGTTGACGCGTTCGCTGCTCGAGGTGGGGAGGTTCTTGCCGACGTGATCGGCGCGGATCGGCAGTTCGCGGTGGCCGCGGTCGACGAGGACGGCCAGGCGCACCCTGGCGGGGCGGCCGAGGTCGGCGAGGGCGTCGAGGGCGGCGCGGATGGTGCGCCCGGAGTAGAGGACGTCGTCGACGAGGACGACGGTCTTCGCATCGATTCCGGCGGCCGGGATCGTCGTCGGCTCGGGTGCGCGGTAGGTCCCCGATCGCAGGTCGTCGCGGTACATCGTGATGTCGAGGCTGCCGACGAGGTCTCCGGCGCGCTCCGGGTGGCCGTCGATCGCGGCGATCTGCGCGGCCAGCCGCCGGGCCAGTGGGGTGCCGCGGCGGGGGATGCCGAGCAGCACGAGGTCGTCGGTGCCCTTGTTCGACTCGATGATCTCGTGGGCGATGCGGGTCAGCGCGCGCTGGAGGTCAGCGGCGTCGAGCACGGTTCGCTGTGTCATGGGTCCCCTTCTCCGCCTCTCCGGACGGTGGTTAAAGGAGTGTGCAGATTGAATTGTAGCCTCGCGGCGTCGGTGCCGGTCCCCGGTGTCCGGATTCCGGCCCGGGCTCCCTCAGGTCAGGGTGGGCTTGACGTCGAGGATGCGCGAGAGGAGCCCGGAGACGAACTTCGGTGAGTCGTCGGTCGAGTACTGCCGGGCCAGGGACACCGCCTCGTCGATCGCGGCCCGGTCGGGGACCTCGTCGTTGAAGAGGATCTCCCACGTGCCGATCTCGAGCAGGGCGCGGTCGACGGCGGGCATCCGCTCCAGGGTCCAGCCCTGGGAGTAGGTGGAGATGATCTCGTCGATCTCGTCACGCCGGCTCATGATGCCGTCGACGATCTCGACGGCATAGGGCTTCATCGGGTACTCGGGGTCGTCCGATCGCATCGCGACGACCTCGCTGAGGGTGAGTCCGCGCTGCCCGGCCTCGAACAGGAGCTCGAGGGCCCGGCGGCGCGCTCGGGTTCGTGCCCCCACTTACTTGACGCGGCCCAGGTAGTCGCCGGTGCGGGTGTCGACGCGGACCTTGACGCCCTCTTCGAGGAAGAGGGGGACCTGGATCTCGGCGCCGGTCTCCAGCGTGGCCGGCTTGGAGCCGCCGGTGGAGCGGTCGCCCTGCAGTCCCGGCTCGGTGTGGGTGATCGTCAGCTCGACGGAGGCGGGCAGCTCGACCGACAGCGGGGTGCCCTCGTGGAAGGAGATCTGCAGGTCCTGGTTCTCGAGCATGTAGTTCGCGGCGTCGCCGACGAGTTCGGCGGAGACGTTGACCTGCTCGTAGTCCTTGGCGTCCATGAAGACGTAGTCGGTGCCGTCATGGTAGAGGTACTGCATGTCGCGGCGGTCGACGTTGGCGGTCTCGACCTTGGTGCCGGCGTTGAAGGTCTTGTCGATGATCTTGCCCGAGATCACGTGCTTGAGCTTGGTGCGGACGAACGCCGGGCCCTTCCCTGGCTTGACGTGCTGGAATTCCAGTACCTGCCACAGCTGGTTGTCGAGATTCAGCACGAGGCCGTTCTTCAGGTCGTTGGTTGTCGCCACAGATCAAGTCCTTCACGGTTGGGTTCCGCTCGCGTCGAGGGAGCCAGGGCGCGAGCCGGCAGTTTTGCCAATCATCGATTCTATCAAGACCCGGAGGGGCACGCCTACACGAAGCGCGGGCCGCGGGCCGCCGACGTGCGCGATCTCACTTCGCGCGCAGGCCGAGATCCCCGCCCAGCGGCACCCGCGGGGACTCCTCCCCGATCTCCTGGTAGGCGGTGTGGAGGATCGAGACGTCGGGGATCTCGACGGTCGCCGGCTGGGCGATGTCGGCCAGCAGCACCATCCGCAGCATCGATCCGCGGGCCTTCTTGTCCCGGCGCATCGTGTCGAGCAGCTGCGGCCAGACGTCGGCGCGGTAGCCGGTGGGCAGCCCGAGCTTGGACAGCAGCTCCCGGTGGAGGTCGACGACCTCGCTGGGCAGGTTCCGCACCATGGCCGCCACCTCGGCGGCGAAGACCATTCCCACGGACACCGCGGCGCCGTGGCGCCACTGGTAGCGCTCCTTGTGCTCGATCGCGTGGCCCAGGGTGTGGCCGTAGTTGAGGATCTCGCGCCGGCCGGACTCGGTGAAGTCCGCGGACACGACCTCGGCCTTGACGGCGATGGACCGTTCGATGAGCTCGCGGAGCACGGGAGAGTCGACGTCGGCGATCTCGGCCTTCGAGTGCCCGGCGATGAGGTCGAGGATCGCGGGGTCGGCGATGAAGCCGGACTTGACGACCTCGGCGAGGCCCGTGAAAAGCTCGTACTCGGGCAGGGTCCGCAGGGTGTCGAGGTCGACGAGGACCCCGGTCGGGGCGTGGAAGGATCCGACGAGGTTCTTGCCCTCGGCCGTGTTGATGCCGGTCTTGCCGCCGATGGACGCGTCGACCATGCCGAGCACGGTGGTCGGGATGTGGATGACCGAGATGCCCCGCAGCCAGGTCGCGGCGACGAATCCGCCGAGGTCGGACACGGCTCCCCCGCCGACGGTGACGATCGCGTCGGTGCGGGTGAAGTCGGACTGCCCGAGGACCTGCCAGCAGAAGGCGGCGACCTGGACGTGCTTGGCCTCCTCGGCGTCGGGGATCTCGGCGACGATCGCGTCGAGGCCGAGCGCGCGCAGGTCGTCGCGGACGGCCTCCCCCGTCGCCCGCAGCGCGCGGGGGTGGATGACGAGGACCTTCTCGGCCCGCGGGCCGATGAGGTCCGGCAGCTGCCCGAGCAGGCCCTGTCCCACGAGGACGGGATACCTGCCGCCGGCGTCGACGTCGATTCGTGTCACTGTCATTGTCGGCTCTTCCCACTTCGCTGGTCGTCGGTGCGTTGCTTCGCACCGTGCGGTCGGTCGTCAACCGAGTCCCGATTCGGCACCGGGACTCGGTGCCCGGTTCGGCACCGGTTGTTCGCTCGGCGCCTCCGTTCGGCGCCGGCCCTCGTGCCGCCAGCCTAGCGCGGGTCGGTCGGTCGCTGCTGCGGCGGTGTCTGGTACTTCGCGTACTCCTCGGCGCGCTGGAGCTTCGTGAGCACGTCGACGATCCGGTTGACGATCGTCGACGGCGGCGAGTTCGAGGCGTGCACGCGGAACGTCGCGACCTGCTCGTAGAGCGGTTCGCGCTCCTTGACCAGCGCCTTCCAGTTCTCGACCGGCGAGCCCGCCCCGCGCAGCAGAGGCCGGTGCGGGGAGTTCAGTCGAGTGGCCACGGTCTCCGCGTCGATGTCGATGTGGACGACCCTGATCGCCGGGTGCTTGAGCTGGGCTCTCGTGCCCGGGTTGAGGATCGCCCCGCCGCCCAGGGAGACGATGCCGGGTCGGTCGAGCAGCCGCCGCAGCGCCCGGCGCACCACCTCGCGCTCGATCCGGCGGAAGTGGTCCTCGCCGCGTTCGACGAAGATCTCGGCGATGACCCCGTGCTTCTCGACGATCGCGGCGTCGGTGTCGATGAGGGGCAGGCCGAGGCGGTCGGCCAGCAGTCGGCCGATCGTCGACTTGCCCGCCGCCGGGGGGCCCGTGAGCACGATCCGCGAGTGCGCCGCGGGTACGGGTTCGACGGGCGGGACCGGCTTCGGGAGCGGATTGTCCCCGGTCATGGGCCGATGCGCAGGTTCTCCGGGATGGCAGCGAGGAAGCCGTCCAGGTTCCGCTTCGTCTCGGCCACGGAATCGCCGCCGAACTTCTCGAGCACGGCCTCGGCGAGGACGAGGGCGACCATCGCCTCGGCGACGACGCCGGCCGCGGGCACGGCGCAGACGTCGGAGCGCTGGTGGTTGGCGCGCGCCGACTCGCCGGTGGCGACGTCGACGGTCGACAGCGCACGCGGCACCGTGGCGATCGGCTTCATACCCGCACGCACCCGCAGCGGTCCCCCGGTCGACATCCCGCCCTCGGTGCCCCCGGCCCGGTTGCTCATGCGGCGGAAGCCGTCGGGGCCGACCTCGAGCTCGTCATGGGCCTGCGATCCCGGACGGGTGGTGGTGAGGAAGCCGTCGCCCACCTCGACGCCCTTGATCGCCTGGATGCCCATGAGGGCTCCGGCGAGGCGCGAGTCGAGCCGGCGGTCCCAGTGGACGTGGGAGCCCAGGCCCGGAGGCAGCCCGTAGGCGAGGACCTCGACGACTCCGCCGAGCGTGTCGCCGGCCTTCTTCGCCGCGTCGATCGCGGCGACCATCCGACTCGAGAGGTCGGCGTCGAAGCAGCGCACCGGGTCGGCGTCGAGGGCGTCGACGTCCGCGGCGGTCGGCAGGGCGGTGGCCTCGGCGGACTCGACCCCGCCGATGGCCACGGTGTGCGAGACGAGGGTGATGCCGAGCTCACCGAGGAGCTTCGCGGCCACCGTGCCCAGGGCCACGCGCATCGCCGTCTCCCGGGCCGAGGCGCGCTCGAGGACCGGGCGGGCCTCGTCGAAGCCGTACTTCTGCATGCCGACGATGTCGGCATGGCCGGGGCGCGGCCGGGTGAGCGGAGCGTTGCGGGCCATGCCCTCGAGTTCGCCGGCGTCGACGGGGTCGGGGCTCATCACGGTCTCCCACTTGGGCCATTCCGTGTTGCCGACCTCGATCGCCACGGGCGCTCCGAGGGTCGAGCCATGGCGGACGCCGCCGAGGAGCCGGACCTCGTCGGCCTCGAACTTCATCCGCGCACCCCGGCCGTAGCCGAGCCGTCGCCGGGCCAGACTCGCCTGGATGTCCGCCCTGGTGATCGGGACATGGGCGGGCAGCCCCTCAATGATCCCGACCAGCGCCTCGCCGTGGGATTCGCCTGCAGTAAGCCATCTCAACATTCCACCGATTCTACAAAAGGAATCGCGCGCCCATGGACCCGAGCCACATGCCGGAAAGCATCGCGGGGCCGAAGGCGATGACGGTCCCGGCCAGGGCACGGCGGCGCCACGCGGCGAGCAGCGCCGCGGCCGACGCGATGAGCATCATGACGACGAAGACCGCGGCCAGCGCCCACGGCGAATGCGCTCCCGCCACCGCCCCGACGACCACGGCGAGCTTGACGTCGCCGAGCCCCAGGGTCCGCGCATGCAGGAGGCGCCCGACGAGGTGGAGCAGGCCGAGGAGCGCGGCCGCGGCGACCGCGGAGACGAGCGCCGGCACCCAGATCCCCCGGTGTCCGAGCTGCGTGCCGAGGACGAGGACGACTGCGTCGACGGCGATGAGCGGGAGGAGGAGGCGGTCGGGCAGACGGTGGACGAGGACGTCGACGACGAGGAGGAACGGCGTCGCGGCGGCGGCCGTGCCGAGGAGGAGGGGCAGGAGGACGAGGTCGAGGCCGCCGGGCAGGGCGGTGGGCGACAGGGAGGCGGGCGACAGGGCGGGGTGCAGCAGGGCCGCGGCGGCGGCGATGAGCGACCCCGAGGCGACGAGCAGGACCGGGCGGTGATGCCGGGAGGCCGTGACGACCGCGGCATGGTCGTCGTCGGCGATCCACCACCGCGACGTCGCCGCGATGAGCAGTCCGGAGGCGGTGGACACGACGATCGTCAGCACGGCGAACGACCACTGCCCGGTCATCGTTCAGCCCGCGCTCGCACCCGCGGTCCGGGGCGTGCCGTCGGCGACAGCGGTCCGGGCGTCGAGGGCCGCGTGCATCGCGGAGGCGACGGCCGCCCGTTCGGCCGCTGCCGCGTCTGGTGACGCCGTGCCCTCGGGCTCGGGCCTCGCCTCACCCGGCGCGGGTGTCCCGGGATGCTTTCCGCGGCCCTCGTCGCCGCGGGCTGCGGCGAGGAACATGACGAACTGCTCGACGGCCTGCTCGACGAGCATCGCGGTCCCGTCGACGGGTGTCACCCCGCGGCGCGCGGCCCCGGCGAGGAAGGCGGATGCGGTCGCGTAGGCGACGTCGAGGGCGACTCCCCCGCGCACGTCCGCCGGCCATTCGAGATCGGGCACCGCCTCGGCGGGGAGGGTGGAGATGAGGATCTCGGCAGTCGGCAGGACGGTCAGGGGCGCGGTGGCAGCGGTGATCCCGAGCCGGGTGCAGAGGTCGAGGACGCCGCTCGCGCGTGAGGGGTTCCTCACGAGGAGGTCGATCTCGGTGACGCCGAGGCGCGCGCACGCGACGACGGCCGAGCGGGCCGTGGCGCCTGCCCCGAGGATGACCGCCCGCCCGGTGCCCTCACCGGCGAGCCTCTCGCCCACCGGTCCCGCAGCCTCTCCGCGCCGGCGGGCGCGGGCGGCGCGCAGCGGGGAGGAGAGGGCGCCGACGATGCCCTGGACGTCGGTGTTCGCCACGAGCGTCGAGTCGCGACTGCGCACCAGTGTATTGCCCACTCCGGTGAGGTGGGCCGTGTCGTCGAGGACCCAGCCGGCGGTCGCGGCGAGGTCGACGAGGCGCTCCTTGAGCGGCATCGTCAGCGAGAAGCCGGTGAAGTCCGCGTGCGCGGCGAGGAAGGACCCGAGCTCCTCGGCCCCGACGTCGAAGCGCGTGTACTCGCTGTCGTCGAGGCCGAGCGCCGCGAACGCCGCCCGGTGGAGCAGGGGCGACTTCGAGTGGCCGATGGGCCGACCGAGGACCGCGGCCCTGATCGTCGCCATCAGTTCTCACCCCGGTGCTCGCGCAGCCATTCGCGGTAGACCTCGACGTTCTTCCGGTGCTCCTCGTAGGTCTCGGCGAACTTCGTCTCACCCGTGTCGGGGTTCGTCGCGACGAAGAACTGCCACGGCCCGTCGGCGGGGTTGAGCGCGGCGTCGACGGCGCCCGCGCTCGGCGAGTTGATGGGTCCGGGCGGAAGGCCCTTGTGCTTGTACGTGTTGTAGGGGCTGTCGGACTTCCTCTCCTCGGCCGTCGTCGTGAGATCGGCGCGGGCGCCGTGGATGTAGGCGACCGTCGCGTCGGACTGGAGGAGCTGACCGGTCTCCGAGTCCTCGGAGATGCGGTTGAGGAAGACCCGGGCGACCTTCTTGCGCGTCTCCTCGTCGCCCGGCGACTCGATCTCGACGAGGCTGGCCAGGGTGAGGACGCGGTTGGCGTCGTCGAGGGCGATGTCGGCCCCCTCGAGCTCGGCGGCGGTCTTGTCGACCATCTCCGAGACGATCGCCTCGGCGGTCTTCGACTCCCCGAGGTCGTAGGTGGCTGGGTAGAGGTACCCCTCGAGGCTGGGGGCGTCGACGTCGAGGCCGTAGTCCTTCGGCTTCTTCCCGTCGATCGCCTGGTCGACCGCCTCGGCGCTCATCCCGGACTCGATCATCGTCGCCTTGATCTGGTCGATCCTGCGGCCCTCGGCGATCGTGATCGTCGGCGGCTTGATCGGGTCGACGAGAGCGTCGACCGCGGCCTCCGCGCTCATCTTCTCCCGCATGATCACGGGTCCTGCCTTGATCGTCACGTCACGGCGCTCGATCTCGTCGAGGAACGGCTCTGAGTTCATGATCACCCCGGCCTCGACGAACTGGTTCGCCACGGACCGCGCCGAGGCGCCCGGCGGGATCTCGAGGGTCACCTCGCTTGTGCCCTGTCCCTCGTAGTCGCCCTTGGGCCCGAACAGGTCGCTCACCGCTCCCCCGGCGGACTTGACGGCGAAGAAGCCCCCGAAGCCGAAGACGAGCACGCACAGGGTGACGATGACGGTGGTCCGGCGGCGGCGCAGCATCCGCCGGCGCTTCCGCGCCTTGAGCTCGGCTCGGCTCAGGCCCGCGTCCGCGCCGAAACCGGGGACGGCCGGCGCGTCGGCACTACCCGGTGCGTCATCGGGAGCCGTCGGGTCGGACTCGGCGCGGGCGCCCGGCGACGGTGTGCCGGCGCCTGCGGCATCACTGCCCGCGCCGGCGCGCGGATCCTGCGCATCGGCGCCCGTGGTCTCTCGTCGTGTCTCGGGGTCCGGCTCGGAATCCGAGGGTGGGCCTGGGAACGGACTCATGGTTCTCCCTCCGTCTGCGGCATGTCGCGACCGGCCGCGGCACCGGTGGTGTGCTCGTACTCGAGAGCATGCTGGAGGATGATGACGGCGGCCTGGGCGTCGACGATCTCCCTGCGCTGGCGTGAGTTCCTCCCTGCCGCGGCGAGTGCCTGGTGCGCCTCGGCGGTCGTGAAGCGCTCGTCGACGAGGCGGATCGGCGTCGTCGTGGTCTCGCCGATCCGGCGGGCGAACTCGAGCGCGGCGCCAGCCGCGGCGCGGGCGGTGCCGTCGAGCGACCGGGGGTCGCCGACGATGATCTCGATGGGCTCGTACTCGTCGATGATCTCGGCCAGGGCCCGCAGGGCGGCCGGTTCGTCACCGCGCCGGACCACGGTCAGCGGGGTCGCGAGGATCCCGTCGGGGTCGCAGGCCGCGACCCCGATCCGCACGGAGCCGATGTCGAGGCCGAGCCTGCGGCCCCGGCGGAAGCTCACTGGAGCGCAGCCTTCACCGCGCCGATCGCCGCGGGCACGGAATCGACGTCGCTGCCGCCGCCCTGGGCCAGATCCGGCTTCCCGCCGCCTCCGCCGCCGAGTTCGCGGCAGGCGAGGCCGACGAGCTTCCCGGCCTGGATCCCGGCCTCCCGGGCGCCCGGGGTCGTGGCGATGACGACGACGGGCTTGCCGTTGCTCACGCCCACGCCGAGGACGACGGCCGACTGGTCGGACACCCGGGAGCGCAGGTCGGTGACGATCGTGCGGATGTCCCCGGCGTCGGAGACCTCGCCGAGCTCGGCGACGACGAACAGCGTCGAGCCGACGCGCTGAGCGGAGTCGAGGAAGCGGCCGGCCTCGGCGAGCAGCTGCGCCGAGCGCAGCCGCGCGATCTCCTTCTCGGCGTCCTTGAGCCTGGTCATGAGGTCGGAGACGCGGTCGCGGACGTCGGGGCCGGGAACCTTGAGCATCTCCGAGAGCGAGGACACGATCGTCCGCTCGGCCGCGAGCGACCGGAACGCGTCCATGCCCACGGCCGCCTCGATGCGCCGCACCCCGGACCCGACCGAGGCCTCGGAGAGCACGGAGATCGGGCCGACTTCGGAGGAGGCGGCCACATGGGTGCCGCCGCACAGCTCGCGGGAGAAGGGCCCGCCGATGTCGACGACGCGCACGACGTTCGGGTACTTCTCCCCGAACAGGGCCATGGCCCCGGACTTCCGCGCGACGTCGAAGGGCAGGTACTCGGTGCCGACCTCGTAGTTCGACCGCACCGCGAGATTGGCGACGTCCTCGATCTCGGCCCTCATCTGCGGGCTCGGGGCCTCGGGGAAGGAGTAGTCGAAGCGCATGTAGCCCGGCTGGTTGAGCGAACCGGCCTGGACGGCGTGGCTGCCGAGGATCTCCCGCAGCGCGGCGTGGACGAGGTGGGTCGCGGTGTGCGCCTGCGAGCCCTGGAAGCGGTGGTCGTGGTCGACGGTCGCGAGCACGTCGGAGCCGACGCGGATCTCTCCGGCGAGGACCTCCACGCGGTGGACGGGCAGGCCCTTGATCGGGTTCTGGACGTCGAGGACGCGGGCGCTGAAGCCGTCGCCCTTGATGAGGCCGATATCGGCGCGCTGACCGCCGGACTCCGCGTAGAACGGGGTGAGGTCGAGGATGAGGTCGGCGGTCTCGCCCGTGCCGATGACCTCCCGCGCCTCGCCGTCGACGACGATGCCGCGCACCCGGGAGTCGGCGTCGAGCTGGTCGTAGCCGACGAACGTCGGTGCGCCCTCCTCGAGCAGCGCCGAGTAGGCGGAGAGGTCGGTGTGGTCGCCGCCCTTCTTCGCCTTCGCATCGGCCTTGGCCCGCCGGCGCTGTTCGGCCATGAGGGACCGGAAGCCCTCCTCGTCGACGGAGACGCCGTGCTCGGCGGCCATCTCGAGGGTGAGGTCGATGGGGAAGCCGTGGGTGTCGTGGAGGGCGAAGGCGATGTCGCCGCTGAGCGTGCGCTCACCCTTGGGCAGCGAGGCGGCGGCGTTCTCGAACAGCTGCGTGCCGGATTCGAGAGTGCGGAGGAATGCCTTCTCCTCGGCGTAGGCGATGCGCGAGATCCTGTCGAAGTCGGTCTCGAGCTCCGGGTACGAGGACTTCATCGCCTCCATCGACACGGGCAGGAGCTCCGGGAGGACCTCGGTGGTGACGCCGAGGAGGCGCATCGCCCGCACGGCCCGACGGAGCAGCCGGCGCAGGATGTAGCCGCGGCCCTCGTTGCCGGGCCGGACGCCGTCGCCGATGATGATGAGCGCCGAGCGGACGTGGTCGGCGACGACGCGCATCTGCACGTCCTCGTCGTGGTTGGCGCCGTAGGCGTGGCCCGAGAGGCGGCTCGCGGCCTCGATGACGGGGAACACCTCGTCGATCTCGTACATGTTCTCGACTCCCTGGAGGAGGAACGCGACGCGTTCGAGCCCCATCCCGGTGTCGATGTTCTTCGCGGGCAGCTCTCCGGCGATGTCGAAGTCGACCTTGGAGCGGACGGCGGAGAGCTCGAACTCCATGAACACGAGGTTCCAGATCTCGATGTAGCGGTCCTCGTCGGCGACGGGTCCGCCCTCGACGCCGTAGTCGGGTCCGCGGTCGTAGTAGATCTCGGAGCAGTAGCCGCCGGGACCGGGCTGTCCGGTGTGCCAGAAGTTGTCCTCGTGCCAACGGGTCTGGATCCGCTCGCGCGGGATCGAGGTCTCGGTCAGCCACAGGTCGATCGTCTCGAGGTCGTCCTCGTGGACGGTGGCCCAGAGCAGGTCGGGGTCGAAGCCGAGGCCGCCATCGGCGACGGGATTCGTCAGCAGCCCCCAGGCCAGGCGGATCGCCTCGCGCTTGAAGTAGTCGCCGAAGGAGAAGTTGCCGTTCATCTGGAAGAACGTTCCGTGGCGGGTCGTCTTGCCGACCTCTTCGATGTCGCCCGTGCGCACGCACTTCTGGACGCTCGTCGCGCGGGGGAACGGCGCGGGTTCGCGTCCGGTGAGGTACGGGATGAACTGGACCATTCCCGCGATGTTGAACAGGATGGACGGATCGGAGCTGATCACCGACGCCGAGGGAACCACTGCGTGTCCGTTCGCTTCGAAGTAGTCCAACCAGCGCTGCTTGATCTCTGCCGTCTTCATCCAAGGCCTTTCGAATGGTGCGTGCACTCCGGTGGGGAGTGTCTCGTCGGTGCACGTCAGGGCTGACTGAGGTGCATGTCAGGGAACAGTTTAGTGGGTCATGCTCATAATGCGAGGTGACCGGCGGCTCGGCCGTGAATGCACGACTGCCCGGAACGAAGCCGTTCCGGGCAGTGCGGTGCGGGTCGATCAGCGCGAGTAGTGCTCGACGACCAGCTGGACGTCACAGGTCACGGGGACTTCGCTGCGCTTGGGGCGGCGGAGCAGAGTGGCCTGCAGACCTTCGAGGTTGACGTTGAGGTATCCCGGAACGGCGGGGAGGACGTCCTTGTGACCACCGGCAGCGGCGATCTGGAACGGCTCGGTCGCCGCGCTCTTCTCATGCACCTGGATCGTCTGACCCTCCTTGACGCGGAAGGACGGACGGTCGACGCGCTGGCCGTCGACGGTGATGTGACGGTGCACGACGAACTGACGGGCCTGGGCGATGGTCCGGGCGAAGCCGGAGCGCAGGACCAGGGCGTCGAGACGCATCTCGAGGAGTTCGACGAGGTTCTCACCGGTCAGACCTTCAAGGCGCTTGGCCTCCTTGTAGGTCTTGAGCATCTGGGCCTCGCGGATGCCGTACTGGGCGCGCAGGCGCTGCTTCTCCTTGAGGCGGACCGAGTAGTCGCTGTCGTTGCGGCGACGGGCGCGGCCGTGCTCGCCCGGAGGGTAGGGACGACGCTCGAAGTACTTCTCCGCCTTCGGGGTCAGCGGCATGCCGAGTGCGCGCGAGAGGCGCGCCATCCGGCGGTTACGTGCTGGTGCTGGCACTGTGAAACCTTTCATTCATCTGGATCGTTCCGACCGGCCTGAGGTTCTCGCCCGTGCCGGAACCGTTGTTTCTCCGGTTGAGAAAGAGGGATTGAGCGTCGAGATCCGCTCGCACCGACCGCCTTTAAGGTGCAGGCACAACAGCTATTCATCTTAGCTCACGGGACTCCCCGACACCAAGCCGGACACCGGGGCACTCGCAGCAGCGGGCGTCGGCGTCAGTCCTCGCTCGAGCGGAGGATCCGCTGCAGGGTCTCGAGTCGCTCCTGCAGCGTGCGCTCGAGGCCGTTGCCCGTCGGCGCGTAGTACCGCCTCCCGGTCAGGGTCTCCGGCAGGTAGTCCTGCGGTGCGACCCCGTGCGGGTGGTCATGGGAGTACTTGTAGCCCCGCCCGTGCCCGAGTTCCTTCGCGCCCGGATAGTGGGCGTCGCGCAGGTGGAGGGGAACCTGACCGGCGAGCCCGTTGCGCACATCGGCGATCGCGGCGTCGAGGGCGCGGTAGGACGCGTTCGACTTCGGGGCCAGGGCGAGGTAGGTCACCGCCTCGGCGAGGGGGATGCGGCCCTCGGGCATGCCGATGTTGGCAACCGCCGTGGACGCGGCGACGGCGATGGTGAGCGCCTGCGGGTCGGCCATGCCGATGTCCTCGGCGGCGGAGATGACGATGCGGCGTGCGATGAACCGGGGATCCTCACCTGCGACGATCATCCGGGCGAGGTAATGGAGTGCGGCGTCGACGTCGGAGCCGCGGATCGACTTGATGAACGCCGAGATGACGTCGTAGTGCTGATCGCCGTTCCGGTCGTAGCGGAGAACGGTCTCACTGCTCGCCTCGGCGCAGGCCGCCTCGGTGATGAGGATCGGCGCGTCCTCGGCGTCGGCCTTCTCGGGCCAATCTGCCCCGGCATCCGTGCCGTCGTCAGTTTTCGCACCATCGTCCGATTCCGCAGCGTCGCCCCGTTCCGTACCGTCGTGAGTTTTCGCGCCGTCGACAGACTCCGTGTCGTCGCCCGACGCGCCGTCGCCAGGTTCCTTGCCGTCGCCAGGTTCCGTGCTGTCGCCGGTCTCCGCGGCGGCATCGTCACCGGTCCTCTCGGGCCCGTCCGCCTCGGGGCGCACGGCGTCGTCTGCGCTTTCGGTGCCTTCGGCCCTCGCGGCATCCGCGCCCTCGGCGTCGTCCGCGAACTTCGCCTGCGCCGCGGCGATCCCGGCGGCGGCCTCGAGGATCGTCAGCGACCGCCGGGCGTCGGCACCGGCGATCCGCACGATGAAGTCCTTGGCCGCGGGCTCGAGGGCGAACTGCCCGGCCAGCCCCCGTTCGCTGGCGATCGCCCGGTCGAGCAGCTTCGCGATCGCGGTGTCGTCGAGCGGTCGGAGGGTGAGCAGGAGGGAGCGGGAGAGCAGCGGTGAGATCACCGAGAACGACGGATTCTCGGTCGTGGCCGCGACGAGGACGACGAGGCGGTTCTCCACCGCCGGCAGGAGGGCGTCCTGCTGCGCCTTGGAGAACCGGTGGATCTCGTCGAGGAACAGCACCGTGGTGCGACCGTACATCTCGCGTTCGCGCCGGGCGTTCTCGATCACCTGCCGCACGTCCTTGACCCCGGCGGTGATCGCCGAGAGCTCGACGAACGTGCGGCCGGGGGCATGGGAGATGACGTGCGCGAGCGTCGTCTTCCCCACCCCGGGCGGACCCCAGAGGATCACCGAGGAGGCCCCCGCGCGATCGCCGCCGCTCGCCTCGACGAGCTGGACGAGCGGAGAGCCGGGGAAGGTCAGGTGCTCCTGACCGACCACCTCGGCGATGGTGCGCGGACGCATCCGCACCGCCAGGGGATCGAGCGCACGACCCTGCCCTCCGGGCCCCGTCACGGACGGGCCGGCGCTCGGACCCGGCGCGTCGCCGCCGGCCGAGAAGAGATCGGGACCCTCGGTCATCGACTGCCCTCGGCCATGTCCTCAATCATCGTCTGCTCCGCATGCTCCCCTGCGCCACCGGCTACTCGGCGGCGTCGTCCTCCGGTTCGGCGTCAACTCCGGCCTCAGCGCGCTGTGCGGCCGTGATCGGGGCCGGGGCCTGGGTCAGCGGGTCGAATCCAGCACCGGTCTTCGGGAAGGCGATGACCTCACGGATCGAGTCGACGCCCGCGAGCAGGGCGACGATGCGATCCCAGCCGAAGGCGATGCCGCCGTGCGGAGGCGCTCCGAACTTGAATGCCTCGAGGAGGAATCCGAACTTCTCGGCCGCCTCGTGGTCGGAGATGCCCATGATCCGGAACACCCGCTCCTGGACGTCCTTGCGGTGGATGCGGATCGACCCGCCGCCGATCTCGTTGCCGTTGCAGACGATGTCGTAGGCATAGGCCAGCGCCGCCCCGGGGTCCTCCTCGAGCGTGTCGAGGAACTCCGGTTTCGGCGCGGTGAAGGCGTGGTGGACGGCGGTCCACTGTCCCGCACCGACGGCGACGTCGCCCGAGGCGACCGCCTCGGCGGCGGATTCGAACAGGGGCGCGTCGACGACCCATACGAAGGCCCAGTCGCCGTCCTTGATCAGCCCGGTCCGCTCCGCGAACTCACGGCGCGCGGCGCCGAGCAGCGCCCGCGAGCTCGCGGCGTCGCCGGCGGCGAAGAAGATCGCGTCCCCGGGGTTCGCGCCCGCGGCCTCGACGAGCCCGGCCTTCTCGGCCTCGGAGATGTTCTTGGCCACGGGGCCGGTCAGGGTGCCGTCCTCGCCGACGAGGACGTAGGCCAGGCCCTTCGCGCCGCGCTGCTTGGCCCAGTCCTGCCAGCCGTCGAGCTGACGCCTCGGCAGCGAGCCGCCGCCGGGATAGACGACGGAGCCGACGTAGGCGGACTGGAACACCCGGAACGGGGTGTCGGCGAAGAACTCGGTGAGGTTGTGCAGCTCGAGGCCGAAGCGCAGGTCGGGCTTGTCGCTGCCGTACCTCTCCATCGCCTCGTGGTAGGTGATGTGCGGGATCGGGGTCTCGATGTCGTGGCCGATGAGCTTCCACAGGGCGACGAGGATCTCCTCGGCCAGGGCGATGACGTCCTCCTGCTCGACGAACGAGGCCTCGATGTCGAGCTGGGTGAACTCCGGCTGGCGGTCGGCGCGGAAGTCCTCGTCGCGGTAGCAGCGCGCGATCTGGTAGTAGCGCTCCATGCCGGCGACCTGGAGGAGCTGCTTGAACAGCTGCGGCGACTGCGGCAGCGCGTACCAGGAACCCGGCTGCAGGCGGGCGGGGACGAGGAAGTCGCGCGCACCCTCCGGCGTCGACCGGGTCAGCGTCGGGGTCTCGATCTCGACGAAGTCGTGCTCGTCGAGCACGCGGCGAGCCGCCTTGTTCACCGCCGAGCGCAGGCGCATCGTGTGCGCGGGACCCGACCGGCGCAGGTCGAGGTAGCGATAGCGCAGGCGGGTCTCCTCGCCGACGGTGCCCGCGTCCTCGGCATGATCGGAGACCTGGAAGGGCAGGGCCGAGGATTCGCTGAGGATCTCCACGGTCGTGTCGACGACCTCGATCTCACCGGTGGGCAGGTTGGGGTTGGCGTTGCCCTCGGGACGCACGGAGACGGTTCCGGTGACCTTGACGACCGTCTCGTTGCGCAGCGCGTTGGCGTCGTCCTCGCGCACCACCACCTGGACGATTCCCGAAGCATCGCGCAGATCGATGAAGGCGACACCCCCATGATCGCGCCGACGGTCGACCCAGCCGGAGAGGGTGACGGTTTGTCCTGCATGGGATGCTCGCAGGCTTCCGGATTCGTGGCTTCGCAGCACGGAGGGCTCCTTTACGATGTCTTATAGCGCCTCGTCAATACTAGTCGGTCGGCTGCGCCGATCGGACATCCCCGGGGCGGGCGCGGATGGCTCGGCGGGAGCCGGTGACCACTGACGAGCGAAGGGAGACGAGCACATGGGTGTCGAAGATCTCAGTTCGGAGCACCCCTCGGCTCCCACCTCGGCGCAGGTCGAGGTCGCGGCGGAGACGTTCCGCATGCTGGCGTCGAGCACCCGTCTCCGGCTCGTCTGGACCCTCGTCAACCAGGAGCTCGACGTCTCCTCCCTCGCCGAGGCGATCGGGGCGGCCGTGCCCACCGTCAGTCAGCATCTGGCGAAGATGCGCTTGGCGGGCCTCATCTCCTCGCGGCGGGACGGTCGGCGGATCTTCTACACCGTCGACGACCCGCATGTCGTGTCGATGGTCCGCGAGATCTTCGAGCACATCGCCCCGGACGGTTCACTCGCCCCCGACCCGGTCTGAGCCCAGCCCCTCCCCGCAAATGTGACCCGAACGCACTGATGTGACGTGGCGCCACATCACATCAGTGCGTTCGGGTCGATTCAGCGGCGGGGGGTCAGGCGCGGTAGACGCGCGGGCGGCGGTCGGCGTCGGCGGGCTCCCAGGTCGCGGGGTCGGCCGGCGTCTGCTCGCCGCTGCGGATGTCCTTGATCTCGTGGCCGCCCTCACCGTCGGTGAACCAGACGAACGGGATCTCGCGGCGTTCGGCGTAGCGGATCTGCTTGCCGAACTTCGCCGCGCTCGGGGACACCTCGCAGGCGATGTCGCGGGCGCGCAGCGCGGTGGCCACGGCGTCCGCGTCGGCGCGCCGGTCCTCGTCGGCGACCGCGATGACGACGACGGACGGGGTACCGCGGGTGGCGGTGATCCCGGTCGCGGGGTCGAGGATGTGGGCCATGAGCCGTGAGACGCCGATCGACATCCCGACTCCCGGGTAGTTCTTCCTCCCCACCGTGGCCAGGGAGTCATAGCGTCCCCCCGAGGCGACGGATCCGAGCTCCTCGTGGCCGATGAGCTGGGTCTCGTACACGGCGCCCGTGTAGTAGTCGAGGCCGCGGGCGATCTTCAGCTGGGCGACGATGACACCCGGGGCACGGTCGTTGGCCGCGGTGAGCATCGTCGTCAGGGACTCGAGGCCCTCCTCGAGGAGGGGGTGCTCGACGCCGAGGGCACGCACCTCGGCGGCGAATTCCGGCGAGTCCGATTCGATGGCCGCGAGCCGCAGGCACAGGTCCTGCTGCTCCTCGTTCGCTCCCGCCTCGACGCCGAGCAGGCGGGCGACCTCCGCGGGGCCGACCTTGTCGTACTTGTCGAGGCAGCGGAGCACCGCCTGGACGTTGTCGAGGCCGATGCCGCGGGCGAATCCCTCGAGGAGCCGACGGTCGTTGACGACGATCCTGATGCCGGGCACGCCGAGGGGCTCCAGCCGGGAGAAGGCGTCGGCGACGGCGAGCGGGATCTCGACCTCGAAGTGGCCGGGCAGGTCGGTGTCGGCGATGACGTCGATGTCGGCCTGGATGAACTCGCGGTACCGACCCTGCTGGGGCCGCTCACCGCGCCACACCGGCTGGATGCGGGTGGCCTTGAATGGGAAGGCGAGCTCGGAGGCGTTGTCGGCGACGTAGCGGGCCAGCGGCACGGTGAGGTCGAAGTGCAGGCCCAGGGGGTTGCGTTCGGCGCCCTCGGAGTGGAGGCGCGAGAGGGCGAAGATCTCCTTGTCGATCTCCCCGTCCTTGGCCAGCTGGCTCAGCGGCTCGACCGCGCGGTGGTGGATGGAGGAGAAGCCGTGGAGGGCGAAGGTGTGCTCGAGGGTGTCGATGATCGACCGCTCGATCACTCGCTGGGCCGGAAGCCGTTCCGGGAATCCGGACAGGCGGGCTGACTTCGCCATTGTTCTCCTAGTCGCTGCTGGTTGGGTTCATGTCGTCGGGCCCGGTGCGGACCCGTTCGGTCCCGCTGCGTCCGCACGGGCCCGAGGAGTCCCGAGCGGCGTGCCCGGGGCCGGCTCGTGCCGTGTCAGAGGAACGGGTTCGTCGCGATCTCGTGGCCGACGCGCGAACCGGGACCGTGTCCAGGATAGATGGGAACGTCGGGCAGCGTCGTGAACGATCGCAGGGTGTCCGCCATCGCCTCGGCGTCACCGCCGGGCAGGTCGACCCGGCCCATCGCCCCGGCGAAGACGACGTCGCCGGTGAAGATGACCTCCTCGTCGCCGTCGCGCACCCGCAGCAGCATGGATCCCTCCGTGTGACCGGGGGCGGCGACCGCGGTCACCGTGAGTCCGGCGACGGTGACGACCTGACCGTCGACGAGGCCCTCGACCGCCGGGGCGGCCCAATCGCGCACGAGAGGCTCGAGCAGGGGCGCGAACTGGGGGCTCAGCGTCTCAGCGGGCGAGTCGAGGCGGTAGAGGTCGGGCGCGCCGAGGTGGACCGGGACGTCCCAGTGCGCGAGCACATCGGGCAGGCCGAGGATGTGGTCGGGATGCCCGTGGGTGAGGAACACCGCCGCGGGCTCGAGCCGTTCCTCCTCGGCGATGCGCGCCAGGCCGGGCGCGCAGTCGGCGCCGGCGTCGATGAGCAGGCACCGACTGCTGCCCTCGGCGCGCACGGCGTAGCAGTTGACGTCGAGGAACTGCGCCTGGGTCACGAATACATCCATGGGCAGAGTCTATCGAGAGCCCTGCGGATCGTTATGCTGGGATAACGTCAATATCGAGTGATCGGCAGAGAACGGATTCCCTGCCGGTTCGACCGATGGAAACAAGGTGAGAATCATGTCGACCCCGACACCGAAGCCCGTCCCCCGCCCCTCGTCCCTCCCCCGCCCGCAGGCGGCCGCGACGGTGACGGCGACGACGGTGGATCACGATGCCGAAGTCCGCCGAGCGATGGCTCATGGCCGCGCCGATGCCGACGGCAGCGTCTTCGTGATCACCGCCGAGGGCGAGAGGCCCGTGGGACAGTACCCGGACGCCGGTGCCGACGAGGCGCTCGAGTACTTCGCGAAGAAGTACGTCGAACTCGTGGAGAACGCGGCTCACCTGCGCAACCGCCTCTCGGCGGGTGCTCCGGGCCGCGATGTCGCGGCCGCCGCGAAGACCCTGCAGGAGACCCTCCCCGAGGCGAACGTCGTCGGTGACCTCCGGGGCCTGTCGGCGACGCTCGACACCCTGATCTCCGACGCCGAGGCGACCGAGGCCAAGCAGGCCGCCCGGGCCGAGGCCGCGAAGCTCGCGGCCGCCGAGGAGCGCGAGGAGCTCGTCGTCGAGGCCGAGTCCCTCGCCCGCCGCGATCCGGAGAGGATCCAGTGGAAGCAGTCGGGAGCCAGGATGCGGGAGCTCTTCGATCTGTGGAAGGAGAAGCAGCGGTCGGGACCGCGCCTGCCCCGGTCCGTCGACCAGGAGCTCTGGGGCCGCTTCTCCAAGGCGCGGACGACCTTCGAGCAGAAGCGCAAGGAGCACTTCGCCCAGCTCGACAAGCTCAACTCCGAGGGCAAGCGGATCAAGGAGAGGATCGTCGCCGAGGCGGAGGCCCTGTCCGGCTCGACCGACTTCCGCCACGTGTCCACCCAGTTCAAGGACCTCATGGCCCAGTGGAAGCGCGCACCTCGTGCCTCCCGGAAGGACGACGACGCCCTGTGGGCCCGCTTCCGCGCGGCGCAGGACGTCTTCTTCGCCGCTCGCGACGCGGAGAACGCCGCGATCGACGAGGAGTACCGGGGCAACCTCGAGGTCAAGGAAGCTCTGCTCAAGCGGGCGCAGGCGCTGCTGCCGATCACCGATCCGGCGGCGGCGAAGCGCGAGCTGCGGGCCATCCAGGACGACTGGGAGGAGGCCGGCAAGGTGCCGCGCGCCGACGTCTCCCGGATGGAGAACGGTCTCCGGGAGGTCGAGCGCGCCCTGGCCGAGGCCGAGGAGGAGGCCTGGAGGCGCAGCAATCCCGAGACGAAGGCGCGGACCTCCGGGGCTCTGAGCCAGCTCGACGAGTCGATCACCGAACTCGAGCAGAAGCTCGAGACGGCCAGGGCCGGAGGCGACGAGAAGGCCATCGCCGAGGCGCAGTCCGCACTCGACGCCCGGCGGGCCTGGCGGGATCAGTTGGCCCGGACCGCGGCCGAGCTCGGCTGAGAATCGGGGGCTCCTGTCCACAGGCGGCGACGGACGAGTGACCTGTTGTCCACAGGCCGCCGGCCGGCCCTTGAACACGGGTGAGCACCACGCGATAGTTGCTCCATGGACGCTCTGTTTCATCTCCGTGACCACGGGTACGAGCATCTCACCGAGCTGACGATGGACGGGCTGCTCAGCCGGCTCACGGAGACCACCTGGGTGCGCACGGGTGCCGTGCTCGGCCCGGAGGACCGGGTCGAGGCGCTGCGCTCCCAGGTCCCGCCTCGGCTCGTCCTCTCGCACTCGACCGCGTGGTGGATCCACACCGGCCTCGGCCGGGCGCCGAGCCCGCTGACGTTCATCACCGTCCCGCGCCGCCGCTTCGTCGAGGACATCGACGCCGTCGTCCATGAGCTGCGGCTGAGCCGCGACGACTTCACGGTGATCGGCGGACTGGGCGTGACGACCGAGGAGCGCACCCTCTTCGATCTGCTGCTTCCGTTCGCCCGGTCGCGGACCGCGACCGCCGACCGGGATCGCTCGACGCTCTCGATCTCCGCGGTCAGGCACCTCGTCGAGGAGATGCCGGTGCCGGCCCGCCGGCGCTTCTCCCTCTATCTCGAGGGGATCTCGCGGCGTCCGTACGTCGGCCACGTCCGGGACATCTTCCACCAGGTGTGCGCCGGCCTCGGATGAGCGCCTCGCGTCCCGAGCAGCGGGCGGGGCCGCGGCGGCGAGACGACGGTCGCCTCATCGGCCGCGAACCGAGTGCCGCGAACCGACTGCCGCGAATCGATGATCGAATCGACGGCGGCGAGACGCCGGCTGCGGATCGACGGTCGAGAGCACGGCAGCGACCGCGGGCTCAGCCGCCGGAGATGCGGTAGACGTCGAAGACGCCCTCGACCTTGCGCACCGCCGAGAGCACGGTGCCCAGATGGCTCGCGTCGCTCATCTCGAAGACGAACTTCGACTGGGCCACCCGCGCGCGGGACGTCGCCACGGAGGCGGACAGGATGTTGACGTGCGTGTCGGTGAGCGTCTTCGTGATGTCGGAGAGCAGCCCCGCACGGTCGAGGGCCTCGACCTGGATCTGGACGAGGTAGACGCCACTCGTCTTGTCGCCCCAGGACACGTCGACGAGGCGCTCGGGCTCCCGCTGGAGGGAGGCGACGTTGGGACAGTCGACGCGATGGACCGAGACGCCCGAGCCGCGCGTGACGAAGCCGATGATCTCGTCACCGGGCACCGGTGTGCAGCAGCGGGCGAGCTTGACGAGGACGTCGTCGACGCCCTTGACGATGACGCCTTCGGACGAGGAGAGGTGCCCCGAGGATCGACCCGTGCGATTGCGCGGTGCCGGTGGCAGGACGGAGGCCTCGTCGTCCTCACCGACCTCCTTGGCGAGCAGATCGGTGACATGCGCGGCCGAGACCGAGCCGTTGCCGATCGCCGCGTAGAGTGCGGAGACGTCGGCCAGGCGCAGGTCGCTCGCGACGGCTTGGAGCGCCTCCTGACTCATCAGCGCATTCGCCGAGAGGCTGTGCCTGCGCATCGCTCGGGCCAGCTGCTCGCGCCCGCTCTCGATCGCCTCCTCCCGGCGCTCCTTCGAGAACCACTGGCGGATCTTGCTCCGAGCCCGCGGGCTCTTGACGAAGCCGAGCCAATCACGGCTGGGGCCCGCGTTCTCGTCCTTCGAGGTGAACACCTCGACGGAATCGCCGTTCTTCAGCTCCGTGTCGAGAGCGACGAGACGACCGTTGACCCGGGCGCCCATCGTCTTGTGCCCCACCTCGGTGTGCACGGCGTAGGCGAAGTCGACGGGAGTGGCCCCGGCCGGCAGGCTCATGACATCGCCCTTGGGCGTGAAGACGTAGACCTCCTTCGAGTTCACCTCGTAGCGGAGGCTGTCGAGGAACTCGTCGGGATCGCTGACCTCGCGCTGCCATTCGAGGAGCTGGCGCAGCCACGCGGCGTCGTCGACCTCTCCGGCGTCGGAGACCTTGACCGAACGGGCGGTGTTCGACGTCACCGCCTTCGACGACGCCGTCTTCGAGGAGGCGCCCCGGTCCTTGTACTTCCAGTGCGCGGCGACACCGAACTCGGCGCGCCGGTCCATCTCGTGGGTGCGGATCTGGATCTCGACGGGTTTGCCGCCCGGACCGATGACCGTGGTGTGGAGGCTCTGGTACATGTTGTACTTCGGCATCGCGATGTAGTCCTTGAACCGCCCGGGGACGGGACTCCACCGGGAGTGGACGATGCCGAGGGTGGCATAGCATTCGCGGACGGTCTCGACGAGCACGCGGACGCCGACGAGATCGTAGATGTCGGCGAACTCGTGCCCGCGCACGACCATCTTCTGGTAGATCGAGTAGTAGTGCTTGGGCCTGCCGGTGATGGAGGACTCGATGCCGGACTCGGTGAGCTCGTTCTGCAGCTCGGTCGACACCGTCGAGAGGTACTTCTCGCGCTCCGGCGCGCGGTCGGCGACGAGGCGGACCACCTCGTCGTAGACCTTGGGGTGGAGGACCTGGAACGAGAGGTCCTCGAGCTCCCACTTGATCGTGTTCATGCCCAGCCGGTGGGCCAGGGGCGCATAGATCTCGAGGGTCTCGCGGGCCTTCTTCGCGCTCGAGGAGGCGGGGACGAAACGCCACGTGCGGGCGTTGTGGAGGCGGTCGGCGAGCTTGATGACGAGGACCCGGATGTCCTTGGCCATCGCCACGATCATCTTGCGCACCGTCTCCGACTGCGCGGCCTGGCCATAGGTGAGCTTGTCGAGCTTGGTGACCCCGTCGACCATCCCGGCGACCTCGGCGCCGAACTCCTCCGTGAGCTGCTGAAGGGAGTACTCGGTGTCCTCGACGGTGTCGTGGAGCAGCGCCGCGGCGAGCGTGACCGGCAGCATGCCGATCTCGGCGAGGATCGTCGCCACCGCGACCGGGTGGGTGATGTACGGATCCCCGGACTTCCGCGTCTGACCGCGGTGCGCCGCCTCGGCGATCTTGTAGGCCCTGACCACGAGGTCGATGTCGGCCTTCGGGTGGTTGGTCTGCAGGGCCTGGATCATCGGACCGAGGACGCGGGGGTAGCCCGGGTTGTTCTGGGCCCTGGCCGCCCACCATGCCAGGCGGGAGATGCCTCGCGGACGGCGCGATTCGGCTGAAGAAGCCATGACATCCCCTCTCTTCTGCTCAGACCTCGGCGTGGATCACCGGTGGAACGTCGTCGACGCCGTTCTTCAAGCGTAGTTCACGCACGGCCTCCTCCTGTTCCCGCACCGCGGGTTCGTTGGCCCGGAGCAGGGCGTAGAGGGGGCTGGCGACGAACAGTGTCGATGCCGCTGCGACTATCGTACCGATGAACAGCGACAGCGAGATATCGACCAGGGTCCCGGCCCCGAGCATGAACACACCGATGAACAGGATCGACGCGATCGGGAGCACGGAGACGACAGAGGTGTTGATCGAGCGCACTGTCGTCTGGTTGATGCCGAGGTTGACGAGTTCGGAGAACTTGAGGTCCCGCTTGTCCTGGAACCGCGTCGTGTTCTCCCTGATCTTGTCGAAGACCACCACCGTGTCGTAGAGCGAGAAGCTGAGCACGGTGAGGAAGCCGATGACGGCCTCGGGGGTGACCTCGAAGCCGGTGACGGAGTAGATGCCCATCGTGACGATCATGACGACGAAGAGACCGACGATCGCGGCCAGGGACATCTTCCACGTGCGGAAGTAGAGGGCCATGACTACCATGGCGATCGCGACGAAGATGACGAGGGCACGGAGCATCTTCTCGGTGACGTCCTGACCCCACTCGGGGCCGACGAAGGTCGAGGTGACGTCCTCGGCCGGCACGTCGTAGCCGGCGATGAGGGCGTCGCGGACCTCCTGCATCTGCGGGTCGCTGAGCTGGTTCGTCTCGATCTTCACCGCGGTGTCGCTCGTCGGCGTCAGTCGCGGTTCGGAGTCGGGAGCGACCTCGGTGACGATGTCCTCGCCTCTGGCCGCCGAGGTGTCGCTGATGTTGTCGATCTGGAACTGGGAACCGCCGCGGAAGGCGATGCCGAGGTTGAACCCGGCGATGAGCGGGACCAGCAGCGACAGGAGCACGAGGGCTCCCGAGATGGTCAGCCAGAGCCTGGCCTTCCCGACGAACGGGATCGACGATTCACCGTTGTGGAGGCGATTGCCCCAGGCGAAGAACCTCTTCACTTGTCTGCCTCCTCAGTGTGCGCCGAATCCTCGGCGGCTCTCTTCGCCGCCGCTTTCCGCTCGGCGATCGACATGCCCGCAGCCGTTCCCACCACCGTCGCCCCGGTGCGACGACCGTGGCGATCCCGCGACTTCGCCGGCTCGGACCGTTCGGCCGCTGCGACGTCTCCTCCGGGCGCCTCGACGTCCATTCCCACCTTCCGCGCTCGCGCCTTCTCGCGGCGCTTCGTCTCCGGGCGCTTCTCGCCCTCGTCGAGATCGACGCCGAGGGCACCGCGGTAGGCGGCGGGTTTGACGCCGAGGAGGCGCGGGTCCATTCCGGACATCGGGTGGCCCTCGCCGAAGAACTTCGTCCGGGAGAGCACCTCGAGCATCGGGTGGGTGAACAGGAACACGACGAGGACGTCGATGATCACGGTCAGGCCCAGGGTGAACGCGAATCCGCGCACCGAGCCGACCGCGAGGATGTAGAGGATGACCGCGGCGAGCATGTTGACGGCCTTCGAGGCGTAGATCGTGCGCTTGGCCCGTTCCCAGCCGACCTCGACCGCCGAGAGGAGGCTCCTGCCGCTGCGCAGTTCGTCGCGGACGCGTTCGAAGTAGACGATGAACGAGTCGGCGGCCATGCCGATGCCGATGATGATGCCCGCGACGCCGGCCAGGGACAGTCGGTAGCCGTATCGCCACGAGGCGATGAGCAGCAGGAGGTAGGTGAGCACACCGGCGACGACGAGGCTCGAGACCGTGAGCAGGCCGAGCACCCGGTACTGCAGGAGCGAGTAGACGACGACGAGGAGGAGACCGACGACCCCGGTGAGCAGACCGATCATCAGGTAGTTCGACCCCAGGGTGGGTGAGATCTGCTGTTCGCTCTGCACCTCGAAGCTGAGCGGCAGCGAACCGTTCTTCAGCTGGTTGGCCAGGGTCTGCGCCTCGTCGAGGGTGAAGTTGCCCGAGATCTCCGCGTTGCCGTCGGTGATGACGGCGTTGGAGGTCGGTGCGGAGAGGACGAGTCCGTCGAGGACGATCGCGAACTGGTTGTAGGGCTGCTGCTTGCCGGTGATGTCCGAGGTGATCTGTTTGAAGATCTCACGGCCGGTCGCGTCGAACTCGATGTTGACGGCGGGGTTGTTCGTCTGCACCCCGTTGGCGCCGGCCGCGTAGCCGAAGTTCGCGTCGGCGAGGTGGTCGCCCGAGAGCTCGACGGGTCCGAGGATGAATTTCGACTGCCCGTCCTCCGCGCAGGAGACGACGGGCTCGTCGGCGGGCAGCGGCTGCCCGCCGGTCCGGTTGGCCGGATCGGTGCAGTCGAGCTCGGCGAACCGGGTCATGATCTCCTCGGTCTGCCACTTGTCCGTCTCGGTCTCGGGGTCGAAGAGGGGCCGCGGGGTCGAGTCGGTGACCTCGGCGGGCTTCTCGCCCTCGGACGGCTGCGCGCTCTCCGACGGCTGCGCCTCGGCGGGAGCCTGCTGCGCCTCCGCCGACGATGCGGCGGGATCGGTCACGCCTCCCCCGGCATTGACGACCTCGCCGCCGCCGGTCGGAGCCTCCTCGCCGGCCGGTGCCTCCTGGCCGGAGCCCTGGGCACCGGCGTCGGCCTGCCCGCCCGAGTCGCCGATGATCTCCTCGAGGCGCTTGCGCTCCTCCTCGCTGAGACCCTCGGCGGGATCGCCGCTCTGGCCTCCCCCGTTCTCCTGCTCCTGCACGATCTGCTCCTGGGAGCGGGGATCACCGACCAGCGCCACGCGCCGGAAGACGAGCTGGGCCGAGGAGCGGACCAGTTCGCGGGTCTCCTCGTCGGGGTTGCCGGGCAGATTCACCACGATGTTGCGGTCGCCCTGCGTGGTGATCTCGGCCTCGGAGACGCCCGTCGAGTCGACGCGCTGGCGGATGATCGCCACCGCTTGATCGAGCTGCTCCTTGCTGATGTCCGTGCCCTCCGACACCTGGGGCTCCAGGATGATCGACGTGCCGCCCTCGAGGTCGAGGGCGAGCTTAGGGCTGGTCGTGGCATCGGACCACACGACTCCGGCGGCGAGGACGCCGAAGAGCAGTGCTGTCACGATCGTCAGCCACAGGAAGCGCAAACCAGGGCGTGGCTTTTCTTCAATATCGGACACGGTTCAGCTTTCGATCGAGTGCGGTGAGGGGATTCAGTTCTTCTTGTCGGTTCCGGACGTGTCGGTGTCCGGTCCCTCCGAGTCGGTTCCCCGCGGGTCCGCGTCCGTGGCGTCCTTCGGTCCGGTCGTCGAATCGTCGACGGTGTCGTCGGCGCCGGCGGTCGTTCCTGCTCCGGCGGTGGTGTCCGTGTCGACGGCGTCGTCCGCTGAGTCGGTCCGTGCCTCGGCGGGGTCGACGGCGGACGCGCCGTTGACGCTGTCGGAATCGCCGGATTCGGCGCGCTTGCGTTCGATCATGGCGTCGAGCTCCGCGTCGGTGATCGCCGGAGCTTCGGTCGTGTCGCCGGGAGCGTCGGTGCCGGCGGCACCGGCGGCGGGATCCGCGGCGCCGGGGGTGTCGATCTGGCCGATCGCCTGGCGGTGGACCCTGAGGGTGGTGCCGGGACCGGATTCGATCGTCACCTGGTTGTTCTCCTCGTCGATCGCGACCACCGTGCCGAACACGCCGAAGGTCGTCATCACGGAGGCACCGGGGACGAGGTTGGTCTTGATCTGCTCCATGCGCGCCTTCTGCTTACGACGCGAATTGAACAAGAAGAAGATCAGCAACGCCGCAAGTGCGAGGGGGATCAGCAAATCCACAGATTTCTACCTTTCATAAGAATGAACCAGTGCACTAGCTTAGTTCGTCGCAGGGACCGAGGGCGAACCCGCGCACGGGGTCAGAACTCATAGTTCGCTGGGATCTGCATGCCCAAGTGCTTCCATGCCGCCGAGGTGGCGACCCGTCCGCGCGGCGTGCGGCTGATCAGTCCCTCCCTGACGAGGTACGGTTCGGACACCGTCTCGACGGTGTCGGCCTCCTCGCCGACGGACACGGACAGGGTGCCCAGTCCCACCGGTCCCCCGCCGAATCGCTGGCACAGCACCTTCAGGACGGCTCGATCGAGCCGGTCGAGGCCGAGGGCGTCGACCTCGTACACGGTCAGCGCCTTGAGCGCGGCGGCTTCGTCGATCACTCCGGTGCCGCGCACCTGAGCCCAGTCGCGGACTCGGCGGAGCAGGCGGTTGGCGATGCGCGGGGTGCCGCGGGAGCGGGTGGAGATCTCACGGAGGCCGTCGATGTCGGCCTCGATGCCGAGCATCCGCGCCGAGCGGATGAGGACGGTGAGGAGGTCGGAGCTCGAGTAGAAGTCGAGATGGCCGGTGAAGCCGAAGCGATCGCGCAGGGGTGCCGGCAGCAGTCCGGATCGCGTCGTCGCGCCGACCAGGGTGAAGGGAGGCAGATCGAGCGGGATCGCGGTGGCCCCCGGCCCCTTGCCGACGATGACGTCGACCCGGAAGTCCTCCATCGCGACGTAGAGCATCTCCTCGGCCGCGCGGGCCATCCGGTGGATCTCGTCGATGAAGAGGACTTCGCCCTCCTCGAGGGAGGACAGGATCGCGGCGAGGTCGCCGGCATGCTGGACAGCGGGCCCCGAGGTGACGCGCAGGCTCGTGCGCATCTCGTGGGCGATGATCATCGCCAGGGTCGTCTTGCCCAGGCCGGGAGGACCGGAGAGCAGCACATGATCGGGTGCCTTCCTCCGTGCCTTCGCCGCGTCGAGGACGAGCGAGAGCTGTTCGCGGACCTGCGGCTGGCCGATGAAGTCCTGCAGGCCCTTGGGCCGCAGAGCCGCCTCGGCGTCGCGTTCCGCGGATTCTGCCTGGCCGGAGACGAGACGCTCCTCCTCCGCTCCGGTCAGCCGCTGATCCCCGAAGTCCATCTCGTAGGACACCGGTCCTTCGCTGTCCATGACATCCTCCGTCCCGCCGAGGCGTCGGTGATCTGGTGAGGTCATTTCCTGGCGCCCAGTGCCTTGAGAGCGGCCTTGAGGATCGCCGAGGTGCCTGCGTCGGAGCCGATGTCAGCGGTCACCTCGCTCACCGCCTCGGCGGCCTGTGGCTCCTTCCAGCCGAGGCCGACGAGCGCATCGACGACCTGCTGATTGCCGCCGGCGGCGAAGGCCAGCTGCGGTCCCGGCGATGCCGCCGCCAGGGTCGGAAGCTTGTTCTCGAGTTCGAGGATGATCCGTGAGGCGCCCTTCTTGCCGATTCCGGGCACTCTGGTCAGCGCATTGGCATCCTGGTTCGAGATCGCCGCGGCCAGTTCGTCGGGCCCCATGACGGCGAGGATCGCCATCGCCAGTCGCGGTCCGATCCCGGAGATCGAGAGCAGTACCTCGAAGGTGTGGTTCTCCTCCTCGGTCGAGAAGCCGAACAGGGTCATCGAGTCCTCGCGGACGACGAGGGTGGTGACCAGTTCGATGTCGGCGCCGTGGCGAGTCCGCGAGAGCGTCTCCGGGGTCACATGGACTCTGCGCCCGACTCCGTAGGTGAGAACGACGAGGTGGTCAGCTGCGATGCGATGGACCGTACCGCGGAGGAGACTGATCACGGACTGCCTTTCAAGTGGGAACACGTGTACGAATCCAGGTTAGCAGGACGGCGCCTGCGCCTCGAGCCCGACATTCCGAGCCCGACCGACCTGACGTTCCGGGCCCCATACTCCGACGGTACCAGCCGCCGCGATCTCACCCGAGCGTCTCGCCGGCCCACGACGATCGACGACGTCCGCTGGAACGCCTGTTGCCTGCGGGAACGCCCGACGTCCGCGGGAAGCCCAGCACCCGCTGGAACGCCGGATGTCCGCGGGAAGCGCCTCGACATCAGTCGAACAGCGTCTCGATGATCTCCCGTGCGATGAATCGGGCATGGAGGATCGGCTTCCTGGCAGGGTCGATCGCGGCAGGCGGAACCCATGCGGGACGACCGTCCCTGAGCATCACCGTCTCCCAGTCGGTGCGGTCGAGCAGTCGATGGTGGGCGCCGCAGACGAGCATCATGTTGTTGACATTCGTCTTCCCTCCCTCTGACCACGGAACACAATGGTGGACATCGCACCAGCCCGGCGGAGTGTCGCACCCCGGGAACACGCATCCTTGGTCTCTGGCCGTGAGCACGGCGATCTGCTTGGCGTTGGCGAATCTCTTCTCCGTGGTGACCTGCACGGTCTTCGCGTGTTCGCTCATCAGATGGAAGAACACCGCTCCGTTGAGGCCCCCGCGCACCAGCTCCTCGATCGGCACCGGAGTTTCGATGCTGGTGGTGCCCGTGCCCTTCCGCTCTGCAAGATCGTCGGCCTTGGCCGTGACGACAAGCGCATAGGGTGCTCCTGCTGCCACCCGGGTCATGTCGATGCGCGAGACCAGAGTCGCGAAGCGTTCGTAGATGTGGGCCCTGACCGAACCCTGTTCTTCGCACAGATCGACGAGGCTCCCGTCCTCTCGGATTCCGACTCCGGCCGCTCCTTCGTCCGTTGTCCTCGAAACCATCGGCGCGTCAGACCGGTCACCGCTGAGGACGGCATCGAAGATCTCGAGCATCTCCTGGCCGGGCAGATCCGGGTTCCCCGATGCGTCGTCTCCATGGCTCGGCTCAACTGCCCGGTTCGTCGAATCCGTATCCCGATCACTGCCGCCTGAACCGTCGTCGTGCGTCGGGCCACCGGAGCCGGCGATGGCGCCCGCAGTGCGGTTGCCCTCGGTTCCGGCTTCTGCCGTGGCCGGAGCAGCACCGTTGGTTCCGTCAGTGGAGGACTGGATGCGGGAGGTGAGCAGCCCGTGGAGGACTCCCCCGGTGATGGCGTCCAAGCGTCCGGACAGGTCCCAGCTGCCGTTCCTGCGTGCCCTGAGTTTGACACAGTACGTCGACCGATCGTCCGGCTCTGTGGGTTCCTCGCCATCCGGGTCGATCTCGTCGAGCAACCGCTTGAAGATCACGCGCAGGTCCATCACCCGTACCCGCGGAGCGTGCTCGACCAGAATCCTCTCGACTTCTGCGCGCACGTCCGGACCCGCCTTCGCCGGGACCTTCTGGAGGCACTCCCCGATCACTGCGGCCTGACCGGCTGAGAGGACACCAGTGTGCAGTCCATCGGCCACCACCGGGCAGAGCGGCTCGATCGACTGGCCCGATTCGGTCACGCGGTTGCCGAGGTTCTTCGCCAGTTCGGTGCGCCGAGCGGCTTCGGCACCGGTGAGCTGGAGCCGATCCCGCACGAGGTCCTTCGTCGATTTGGCGCCGAGATCTGCCGGGGTGCCGCATCGCTCGAACACGGACAGTGCCACCGCCGACAGCCCCTCGAGGACCCGGGTGGCGGTTTCGATTCCGTCGATGACGAGCACCGCCTCGTCGGGACCCATGAGCCGCTCGAAGGTTCGCAGTCCGTCCTTGAGGCTCTCCAGTCTCTCGATGCTGGCCGTCAGCTCGGGAGCGAATCGTTCGAGGTCGCTCCACGATTCGGCGGAGAACAGCGGATGCGACGAGGCAGAGCTCGGACGGTCGTCCGCCGGAGCGACGGCCTCCCCAGCCGCGGTGGTCACCGCAGTCGCAGTGGCGCGCCGTTCGCGGGAACCGCCTGAGTCGGGACCGGGAATTCCGGCCTCGTCGACTGCCAGCGGTTCGGACGAACTCGCCGCCCGGGGTTCGGACGAACTCGCCGCCGGCAGTTCGGGCGATTCAGCTGCCGACGCGGCGTGCGAGTCGTCCACCGCAGCGGAGGGAGCGGTGACGCCGGTCTGCACGACGTGGGATCCACGCGATGTCTCCCCGGACTCGGCAACCGGCGCCTGGTCGTCATCACCGGGAACAGCCGGGAGAGCGGCGAAGCGGTCGCCGAGCGGGTGGTCTGTCAGATCCATCCCGGCGGCCTCGAGCTGCTCCCGCAGTGAGGAGTACGCGGTCGACGCTTCGCTCCCACCGACGTCGAGGGAAAGCGAAGAAGAGAACGGAGACGAAGAAGAGGAAGAGGAACCAGATGACGAATGGGAACCGTCCACCTCAGAGCGGGCCGCCGCGTCAGAACCTTGGCCGTCACGGCCCCTGCTCTGTCGCTTCCTGCTGTCCGGTGTGAGAGTCATCGTCTCTGTTCCGTTCGTCAACACCTGTGTTGCCGTCGTCTTAGTCCGATTATATTCGTGTCGAACTGCTCTGTCTACGTTTTTCTTCGAATGTTTTCATTCTTTGATGAAGTTCAGGGATGTTTACTTCCCTTCTCTTCTCTTCGGGGCCGGCGCCGACAATCCACTGCTCTGCTCCACCGCTGAGGGCCTCTCCCTGCTGAGAGCCTGCGAAGGATTGCGTGATTTCCTTGGATGTCTGTCGGTGCTTCTACGCTATCGCGAGCATCTGACACGAGACGACCATCGTGCTCACATCCGCCGACAGACACAGAGGCACCCGGCTTCACCAGGACACTCGGTTTCGTGCCCGGCTTCTCCAGGACGCTCGGTTTCGTCCCTGCCCCCACCGGAGCACGTCCCGCATCACCGCGGTGCGCCGCGCATCACCGTGGTGCGCCGCGATCTGCAGCCGCCGAGGCCCGCCCCACCGGAGTGCGCCCGGCTCACTCCCGGCTATGTGCCCCAGGCCGCCGAGGCGATCACAGCCCGGTCCGAGGCGCGCGCCGGCGAACACAGAAGAGGTCCCGAACCTCTCGGTCCGGGACCCCTGCGAGCAGTCCTACTTGGCCTGCCTGAGCGCTCTGGCCCACTGCTCCTGGGCCTTGGTCAGGCCGGAGCCCTGCCTGCCCCCACCCTTCCTCTCGGTGAGGTCCTTGACCGCCCCCGGCGTCGACTGCGCACTCATCACACCTCGCCACGAGTGGCAGATCGCGATCGCCAGCGCATCGGCGGCGTCGGCGGGCTTCGGCGGCGCGTCCAGTCCGAGGATCCTCGTCACCATGTTGGTCACCTGCTTCTTGTCGGCCCGACCGGATCCGGTGATCGCGGCCTTCACCTCCGACGGAGTGTGCATGGCGACGGGAATGCCTCGTCTGGCCGCCAGTCCCATGGTCAGCCCGGATACCTGAGCCGTGCCCATGATCGTCGAGACGTCGTTGCGCGCGAACACCCGCTCGATGGCGACGACATCGGGACGATGAGTGTCCAGCCAGGTGTCGAACGCCTCGGCGAGGCTGCCCAGTCGGAGATCGACGGAGTCGGCAGAGGGCGTGCGGAGCACGTCGACCGCGACGATCCTCGCCTTGCGTGCCGGCAGGGTGTCGATGACACCGAGCCCGCAGCGAGTCAGGCCCGGATCGACGCCGAGGATGCGCATCAGGCGTCGATCTCGGCCAGAACCTCGTCGCTGACGTCGGCGTTGGTGTACACGTTCTGGACCTCGTCGCTGTCCTCGAGGGCATCGATGAGGCGGAAGACCTTGACGGCCGTCTCCGCGTCGAGGCTGACCTCGAGGCCGGGAACGAACGACGCCTCGGCGGAGTCGTAGTCGATGCCGGCATCGACGAGGGCGGAGCGCACGGCAACGAGGTCGGTCGCCTCACAGATGACCTGGAAGGTGTCCCCCTCGTCCTTGACCTCTTCGGCTCCCGCATCGAGGGTCGCCTCGAGGATCGCGTCCTCGTCGGTGCCCTCGGCGGGGACGACGATGACGCCCTTGCGGTTGAAGTTGTACGACACGGAACCGGGATCGGCCATCGAACCGCCGTTGCGGGTGACCGCCACGCGGACCTCGGACGCGGCGCGATTGCGGTTGTCGGTGAGGCACTCGATGAGCAGGGCGACACCGCCGGCCGCGTAGCCTTCGTACATGATGGTCTCGTAGTTGACGCCGCCGCCGTCCAGGCCGCCTCCGCGTTTGACCGCTCGGGTGATGTTGTCGGCGGGAACGGAGTTCTTCTTCGCCTTCTGGATCGCGTCGAAGAGCGTCGGGTTGCCATCGGGATCAGGTCCACCGTTTCGGGCGGCAACCTCGATGTTCTTGATCAGCTTGGCGAAGAGTTTGCCGCGCTTGGCATCGATGGCAGCTTTCTTGTGCTTAGTCGTTGCCCATTTGGAATGACCTGACACTGGTGTTCCTTCCTATAGATGAAGCCCTTCGATTCTATACCTCGCCGGAACCCGCGCTCGAAGCGTCCGTGCAGGCATCAGCAGGGCCGGGCCCTGCCGCACCGGAGACGAGCCCTCCCAGCCCATGCCGCACTGGAGACGAGCCCTCCCAGCTCATGCCGCACTGGAGACGATTTCCCAGCCCCTGCGCCGCAATCCCCCGATCGAACGACCGCCAGGGCACGCTGCTCCCTCCAGCTGGTCAGTCGATGACGACGGGCACCTCGGGGACCGCGCCGGCCATCGCCATGTCCATGAGGCTGATGAGGTTCTTCGGGTAGATCGTCTCGGTGGTTCTCAGGAGCTCCTCACGCGACCACCAGCGGAACTCGAGCAGGCTGCGCTTCTCGATGTCGGTCCACACCGCGTCCTCGAGTTCGATGTCCTCACTGGTCCGGAACGCGAAATAGGTCTCGTGCTGGTGCAGCGACTTCTCCGTGAACTCGAAGATCTCGTCGCGGATGGCCAGGGGTCCGATGAGCTCGCCGGGCTCGCACTCGAGCCCGGTCTCCTCGGCGAGTTCACGGGCCGCCGTCTGTGCCGGGGTCTCGCCCATCTCCGAACCGCCGCCGCATGTCATCCACCACTGATGAGTGGGGGTGAGCAGGTCCTGCGCCCGGATCAGGAGAACCTCGTCGCGTTCATTGAGCAGAACGACCCGGGAGGCTTTACGAGGTTTCATGGTTCTCCAGGAGTTGACGACGTACTGAGGTGATCCGCTGCAGGATGGTGATGCAGCAGGCGAGCATGAGAACGGCAAGGGCGACCGACAGAACGATATCGGGAAGTCCGAGCCCGACCAAGCCGGTGACGACCAATGTGACCAGCAGACGATCGGCGCGTTCGGCGATCCCGCCGGAGGCGTGGACGCCCAATCCCTCGGCCCGGGCCCGCACGTAGGACACGAGGGAACCGGTGACCAGGCACCCGAGAGCGAGCAGCGCGGTGACGGGATCGTGGGCGCCGAGGAAGTACCACAGAGCGAGCCCGACGAACACCGCGGAGTCGGCGAGGCGATCGAGCGTCGAGTCGAGAAACGCTCCCCACCTGCTGTTGCGGCCGGATTCACGGGCCATGATCCCGTCGAGCATGTCGCCGAAGACGAACACGGTGATGACCAGGGTGCCGACGAACAGCTGACCGAGGGGATAGAAGATCAGAGCGCCCGCGCTCACACCGAGGGTGCCGATGATCGTCACGGCGTCGGGCGTCAGACCCAGGCGCAGCAGCAGCTGCGCCAGGGGCCGGAAGAGCCGCGTGAATGCGGCACGCGCAATCGAGTTGAGCATGGGGTCAGCGATCCGCTGAGGGCTGAGGTGCGGTTCCCGTCGATTCCGAGGACACGAGCGAGTCGATCTCATCGATGGCGTCCGCTCCCAGGGTTCCCCCGGGCAACGGCGTCGACTCGGCCGAGGCCGCGCCCGCATCCACAGACGAGGCCGCTCCCGCACCGGCCGATGCGATCGACGCCGCACCGGTTTCGGCAGGCTCGTCCACAGCCGGCTCGGGCCGATCTGCGGCGAGGTGGCGCTGCCACCACTCGAGGATCGCCTCGAAGCGCTGCCTGCGGTGGCGCGGCTGCCCCGAGCGGGAGAGCTCGTGGTTCTCCCCCGGGAAGATGAGCAGCTCGGTCGGCACGCCGGCCCGCTGCAGCGCCGCATAATACTGCTGCGCCTGTTCGAGCGGGCAGCGATGGTCGAGTTCGGAATGCATGACGAGCGTGGGAGTCCGGACGTCTCCGGCGTGCGCCAGCGGCGACTGCCGGTCGATGGCGGCGCGGTCCCGGGTCGTGTACTCCTCGGTGAAGTAGCGCCCGATGTCGGAGGTGCCGACGAAGCTGTCGGGGCTGAGGTATCCGCGCTCGACGATCGCAGCCCGGAAGCGATGATCGTGCGCGGTGATCATCGCCGTGAGGAATCCGCCGTAGGATCCGCCCTGCACGCCGAGGCGGGTCGGGTCGAGAGCGGAATGGTGGGCCAGGGCATGGTCGAGGACCGCGAGGACATCGGCCATCGCGGGTTCGGCCATGTTCCCCTGCACCGCTCGGCCCCAGGTGCGCGTGCGTCCTCCCGATCCCCGCGGATTCGCGTAGACCACGGCGAAGCCCGCCGAGGTGAGCACCTGGGTCTCGTCGAACCATCCGTGGGTGTGCTGCGCGAACGGTCCGCCGTGGATGTTGAGCACGACGGGGAAGGGCCCGTCGCCGGCAGGCGTCGCCAGCCACCCGGTGATCGTCCCGCCCTCGCCCTCGACCTTGAGGACCGTGGGCAGGACCGATGCGGTCGGAGCCGGGTGCTCCTGGAGCACGACGGAGCCGGAGCGGCCGTGCAGCGGGGTGCGCACGAGGACGGAGGGCTTGGTCGCCGTCACCGCCGTGCAGACCACGTCACGGCCGTCGACGGTGAAGCCGGTGACCACGGTGACCGGGTCGGTGACGAAGTCGAGAGCGGTCGCGGGCACCGCCTCGGCGTCGAGCGGAACGCGCACGACCCGTGCGGCCCCGTCGGTCTCGACGACGGCCACGACCGAGTCGACGGTGCCGCTGTGGGCGCTCGCGGTGATGGCCACCGGGGGGATCTGGGCCACGGCCACCGTCTCGGGGTCGGTCAGCCGCCTCGTCGTGCCCGAGCTCAGGGAGTGCAGGAAGAGTCCCGGCATCTGGGCGACGAAGTCGAGCTCGTGGTCGGTGAGATCTGAGGCGACGAGCAGGAGCGTCTCGTCGTCGATCCACCGGTGGAGCTTGACGCTCATTCGGGGCAGGTCGATCGGCCGCGGGGCGTCCATGCCGAGCAGCCAGACCGTCGTCGCGAGGCTCGGGCTGCCGGGGTCGGGCGTGACGTCGGCGATGACGCTGGTCAGGGCGCCGCTCGGCGAGAACTGCGGGTCGTGGACGTCGGAGTCGGGAGTGGCGAGCCTCGTCGAGTCCGGCACGACGCCGGACCCCTCGATGCCCGATCTGCCGAGCCCGGGATCGACGAGGTCGACGAGGAACGCCCGGGCCGGCCGGTCCCTCGTGTACCCGATCCCGTTGCTGAGGTAGGCCGAGGCCGTGATCCGTCGCGGCGCCTCCTCGGCGGCGGGGATGTCCGGATCCTCGCCGTAGCGTCCCCGCTCGCCGACGCGGGCCACGTAGAGGGCTCGCCCGGCCCGCCCGTCGAGGGCGAACTCGTTCACGCCGAGGTGCTGGTCGGTGATCCGATGCGCGGCTTCCAGGCTGGGCCCGACGCAGAGCTGGGCGGGCTCCCCGCGGCGTGCGCTGAGGTATCCGGCCCACTCACCCGCGAGGAGCGGGGCCGAGTCGTGCCAGCCGTGGCTGATCCGCACCGGCCGTTCCGCGGAGAACGAGTACAGCTGGGACAGGTAGCTGTTCGTCTCGAGGTCGGGTCGGGAGATCGCGATGACGACGTCGTCGTCGCGGACCACTGGGGATGTGTACTCGGCGAGGGAATCGAGGTCTTCGGGGTTCATCCGTTCCATTCCTTGGACAGCGCGGCCTGCACATCGGCGTGCACCTGCGGCAGAGCCTTGGTCTGCGCGACGATCGGCAGGAAGTTCGCGTCTCCGCCCCACCGGGGAACCACGTGCTGGTGGAGGTGAGCGGCGATGCCGGCGCCGGCCACTCCCCCCTGGTTCATACCGAGGTTGAAGCCGTGCGGGGAGGACACGGCGCGGATGACGCTCATCGCCTTCTGGGTGAAGCGGGCGAGTTCCATCGTCTCGCTGTCCGTCAGCTCGGTGTAGTCGGCGACGTGACGATACGGGCAGATGAGCAGGTGGCCCGGGTTGTACGGGTAGAGGTTGAGGACCGCGTACACCTCGTCGCCGCGAGCGACGATGAGGCCCTCGGCGTCGGACTTCGTCGGGGACGCGCAGAAGGGGCACTCGGCGATCCCCGAGTCCTTCGGCTTGTCCTGCCCGCCGATGTAGACCATCCGGTGCGGAGTCCACAGCCGCTGGAACCCGTCGGGCTCCCCCGGGTACCCGGCGGCGGCTTCGAAGTCGACGCCGTCCTCGACGAGGCGGTCCTGCGCATCCGCGTCAGGACCGGCCCCGGCACCGGTGCCAGGGGTCATACCTGGGCCTTCGTCTCGATCGCCGAGAGGATGCGGGCGATCGCCTCGTCGACGGGCACGCCGTTGTCCTGCTCACCGCTGCGGAACCGGAACGACACGGCGCCGGCGTCGCGGTCGTCGCCGCCGGCGATGAGGGTGAAGGGCACCTTCGACTTCGAGGCGTTGCGGATCTTCTTCGGGAACCGGTCGTCGCTGTCGTCGATCTCGACCCGCACACCGGCGGCCCTGAGCTTGGCGGCCACCTCGGCGAGATAGTCGTTGAACTCCTCGGCCACGGGGATGCAGGTGACCTGGACGGGCGAGAGCCAGACGGGGAACGCCCCGGCGTAGTGCTCCGTGAGGACGCCGAGGAACCGCTCGATCGACCCGAACTTCGCCGAGTGGATCATCACGGGCTGCTTCCGGGTGCCGTCCGAGGCCTGGTACTCCAGGCCGAAGCGCTCGGGCTGGTTGAAGTCGAGCTGGACAGTCGACATCTGCCAGGTCCGACCGATCGCGTCGCGGGCCTGGACGGAGACCTTGGGTCCGTAGAACGCGGCGCCGCCGGGGTCCGGGACGAGTTCGAGCCCCGTCTCCCGGGCCACGTCCTCGAGGACCTTGGTGGCCTCCGCCCACTGCTCGTCGGAGCCGATGAACTTGTCCTTCTTCTTCCCGTCCTCGTCACGGGTGGACAGCTCGAGGTAGAAGTCATCGAGCCCGAAGTCCCTCAGCAGGCTGAGCACGAAGCCCAGCAGATGCCGGATCTCGTTCGGGGCGTCCTCCTGGGTCACATAGGAATGCGAGTCGTCCTGGGTCAGGGCGCGGACACGGGTCAGCCCGTGCACGACCCCGGAGGCCTCGTTGCGGTACACGGTGCCGAACTCGAACAGCCGCAGCGGCAGTTCACGGTAGGAGCGCCCGCGGGACCGGTAGATGAGGTTGTGCATGGGGCAGTTCATCGCCTTGAGCCGATAGGCGGTGCCCTCCTTGACGATCTCACCGGACTCGTCACGCACTTCGTCGACGGCCAGGGCCGGAAACATGCTGTCGCCGTAGTACGGCAGGTGGCCCGAGGTGTAGTACAGGGACTCCTTCGAGATGTGCGGGGTGCCGACGTACTCGAAGCCCTCCTCGATGTGGCGGGCGCGGACGTAGTCCTCCATCTCCCGTTTGATGACTCCGCCCTTGGGATGGAACACGGGCAGACCGGAGCCGAGCTCCTCGGGGAACGAGAACAGGTCGAGCTCCGCACCGAGCTTGCGGTGGTCGCGGCGCTCCGCCTCGGCGATGCGGTCCTGGTAGGCCTTGAGATCGTCCTTCGACGCCCATGCGGTGCCGTAGACGCGCTGGAGGCTCGCGTTGGCCTGATCCCCGCGCCAGTAGGCCGCCGAGGAGCGGGTGATGGCGAATCCGTTGCCGATGAGCTTCGTGTTCGGCAGGTGGGGACCGCGGCACAGGTCCTGCCACACGACCTCGCCCTTGCGATCGACGTTCTCGTAGACGGTGAGCTCGCCGGCGCCGACCTCGACCGCCGCGGACTCGTCGTCCCCGGCGCCCTTGTCGGCGATGAGCTCGAGCTTGTACGGCTCGTCGGCCATCCGGCGACGCGCTTCGTCGTCGTCGACGACGACCCGGTTGAACGTCTGGCCGGACTTGACGATCTGCGCGGCCTTCTTCTGGATGGCCTTGAGGTCGTCCGGGGTGAAGGGCTCGGCCACGTCGAAGTCGTAGTAGTAGCCGTCGGTGATGTAGGGACCGATGCCGAGCTTCGTGCCCGGGAACAGCTCCTGGACGGCCTGCGCGGTGACGTGGGCGGCCGAGTGGCGGAGGATGTCGAGTCCTGCCGGGGAATCGATCGTGATGGGAGCGATCCGGTCGCCGGGGCGAAGTCCCCGGCTGAGGTCGGCCTGCTCGTCGTTGAGCCACATGGCAACGACCGTGCGGTCCGTGGAGAACACGTCGGTCCCGGTCAGACCCTCTTTCCAGGGGATGTTCTCGCCCGCGCAGTCAATGCCGTCTGCCACTGATTCTCTCCGATCGTTCACGTTGGGGTTGAGTCGCTCTTAGAGTCTAGTACCAAACCACTTGGGTGGCAGTCGACGACTGCCACCCAAGTGAGGTGTCGGTTCGAGCCCGGGATCAGGGCTGAGGGCGCGCCGCCGACCGGTGCGCCGAGGAGGTCAGGCGGCCTTGCTGAACTCGAATTCCGTGCCCTTGCCGAGGTCCTCGAACAGGGAGAACTTCAGATGGAGCTGATCGACCTCCGAGGCGGGGACGCCGAAGGCGAACTCGTAGGTCTTCTCGCCGCCGGCCGGCACGGGATCGGCGAAGGCGAGGATTCCCTGGTACTTGCTCCCGTCGAAGACGTCCTGATACGTCGCTCCGCTTCCGTTCTCCGCCTGAATGCTCGAGAGGGACAAATCAAGCTCTGAGCTGCTGTTGTTCTTGACCGTCATCGAGACGACGGCGACCTCGCCGTTGGTCGACTCGGCTCCGACAGCGTACTCATCGACGGTGCCGGAAGCGACGCTGACAGCAGCCGTCACGTCGGTGCCGATCTCCACCTCGCCGCCTTCGACGGGAGCCGGAGCCGCGTCGGTGCCGGAGGAGTCACCGGAGTCGGGCGACTCGAAGCCGGGCTGGGAGGGATCGACAGGGGCCGGGGCGGTGGGAGAGTAGCTGTCGATGGCCTTCGACCCCTCGTTGAAGACCCATGCGCCGAAGGCGATGTAGCCGATGAGGAAGACGATCGAGAGCAGGATCGCCACGCCGCTGAGGATGATGCCCCAGATGTTGAGGCCGCGGTTGGTGGCGAGGCCCTTCTTCACCGCACCGAGGCCGATGAAGCCGAAGATCAGGCCGGCGATGCCGAAGATCGCGCCGAAGATCGCCCACGACAGGACGATGCCGACGATGCCGCCGATGAGGGCGAGGATCCCCCAGATGTTCTTCGAGGTGTTCCCGCCCATGCTGCCGGGAGGGTAGGAGCCGTAGCCGGAATTCGGGTTGGCCGGGATGAACTGGTCGGATCCCCCGCCCGCGGCCGCGTAGGCCGGCTGCTGCGCGTACTGGTTCTGGTCGTATCCGCCCTGGCCCGATCCCCCGCCGTACTGGTGGGGATCGTACTGGTTCTGGCCGTACGAGCCTTGCCCGTATCCCTGCGAATCGCTCTGGCCGTAGGAGTCGCCCTGACCGCTCTGACCATAGGAGTCGTTCTGGCCGCCGTAGTTCGGCTGCGAGCCGTACTGGGGAGACGATCCGTACTGCGGCGCGGAGCCGTACTGCTGCGTCGGATCCTGGGACTGGTTCGACTCGTACGCGCGAGTCGGCTGGTCGGAGCTCCCGCCCGAGGTACCGTACTGCGGCTGCGACCCGCCATCGCCCTGACCTCCGTTGACGGGCGAGGAGCCGCTCGAGGACTGGTCGTTGGAGTTCTGATTCCCCGTGCCGCGGTTCGGCTCATAGGGATTCTGAGGAGTTGACATGAGGGCTCCGAAGTCTGTGGTGACGATTACTGTACCCAAGGGTACTAGCACCCGGCCCGGTTCGACCGTGCGGGCAGGGTTGCAGTTCTGAAACAGCTCGACGAGCGTGGCGCCCGCCCGGACTCCCGGGAACCCGCCTTGACGCGAATGTCGGGGCCGAGCAGCCGGTGAATGCACGGAACCCCGAGCGTCTGCCCGGGGTTCCCCATGTGCGCGATACTGGGATCGAACCAGTGACCTCTTCCGTGTCAGGGAAGCGCGCTACCGCTGCGCCAATCGCGCTCTATTCATTTGTTGCACCGGAACCACTGGGGTCCCTGTGCGCGATACTGGGATCGAACCAGTGACCTCTTCCGTGTGAAGGAAGCGCGCTACCGCTGCGCCAATCGCGCTGATTCCCGGCGGTGCCCCGTCGGGAGATCTGAGGTGGCGACGGGATTCGAACCCGTGTAAACGGCTTTGCAGGCCGCTGCCTCGCCTCTCGGCCACGCCACCGCCAAGGCAGTGCCATGACGCCTCCGAGCGGATGACGGGACTCGAACCCGCGACCCTCACCTTGGCAAGGTGATGCTCTACCAACTGAGCCACATCCGCGTTTCGCTGCCTGGTTTCCCCGGCAACGAGATATAACTCTATACGGAGGTCGGCTCATTGGCAAAATCGAAACGGAGTGATCGTGCTCACAGTCCCGGATCAAGCTTTCAGGCTGGTGGTCCACTATTGAATCCGTGAATGGAAGTCCCCGGAGACAGAGGCCGCGAGGGTGGCTCTCGCGCTCTCACAAGCACGGTCGCCGGCCTTGGCGTCAGCTTCGTCTGGCCTTCCTGCGGTGGCGGTCCCTCGTCATGGCCAAGCCCCATACGGCTCTGGCCTATCGGGTGGTCGTCGCGCTCCTGGGCGCGTTCGTCGTGCTCATCGGACTCGCCCTCGTCCCCCTGCCCGGCCCGGGGTGGCTCATCGTCATCATCGGCCTGTTCGTCATCTCGACCGAGTTCCATTGGGCCCGCCACGTGCTCCAGTTCGTGCGCACCAATGTGGAGAGATGGAGCCGGTGGATCATGGCGCAGCCGGTCTGGGTGCGCTGGACGGTGGGCGCGGTGACCCTCGCCTTCGTCGCGGTCGTCGTCTGGGCGGTGGTGCGCCTCATCGGGCTGCCGCACTGGGTGCCCGAGCTCGAGGTCCTGCGCCGGCTCGACCTCCAGTGAGCCCGCATTCGACGAGGTCTCGCCGGCGACCACCGCCTCCGCGGCGTCGGATCAGTCGGTCTTCGACGAGAGCGCGGTCAGGCGCGAGAGGCATCGCAGGTACTTCTTCCGGTAGCCGCCGGAGATCGCCTCGGGTGTGAAGACCTTGTCGAGGGCCTGCCCGGAGTTGACGATGCGGACATCGCGGTCGTAGAGCCGATCGACCAGCGCGACGAATCTCAGCGCCACGTTCTCTCCATCGATCGTCTCGACGTCCTCCCACACGGCGGCGTCGACGCCGTCGACCATCCGGCCGTAGCGCGAGGGGTGGACGGTCGCGAGATGCTCGAGCAGGATCGCGAAGTCGTCTCGGGCGACGACGCCCTCGAGATCCGCCGTGCGCTCGTCGAGCTGGTCGGCGGGAACGGGACGGGCGGGTTCGCTCAGCCCGCGGTGCCGGTAGTCCTGACCGTCGATCCGATAGACCTCGAACTGATCGGCCAGCGCCTGGATCTCGCGGAGGAAGTCCTGAGCGGCGAAGCGCCCTTCGCCGAGAGCGCCGGGAAGGGTGTTCGACGTCGCGATGATCTTCACCCCGGCGTCCGTGAGCTCGCGCATCAGCCGCGACATGAGGACGGTGTCTCCGGGATCGTCGAGTTCGAACTCGTCGATGCAGACGAGCTTCATCGCCGACAGGTCGTCGCGGGCGCGGGCGAAGCCGAGCGCCCCGACGAGGTTCGTGTACTCGACGAAGGTGCCGAAGGTCGCCGGCTTCTCGTTCGCATGCCAGGCGGAGGCGAGCAGGTGGGTCTTGCCGACACCGTAGCCGCCGTCGAGGTAGACGCCCTTCGGTCCCTCCTTGCCCTTGCCGAAGAGCTTGGAGAGGAAGCCTCCCGACCGCGAGTCCGCGACGAACTCCTCGAGCTTGTTCCGTGCCCTCGCCTGCGACGGTTCGGAGTCGTCGGTGCGATAGCTGGCGAAGGACACGTCCTCGAACTGCGGAGGCGGGACGAGTCCCGCGATGAGCTCGTCGGGGGCGACCTGGGGATGGCGGTCGCTGAGCGCGATCAGAGTCTGCTGAGCATTCACCCGCCCCAGTGTATTGCAGGCGCGGCGGAGCCGGGCAACCGCTCCCCGTGGCCCGCCGCCACGCCCGCCCGGTCAGCTGAAGTCGAAGCCCAGTCGGCCGAGCTGCTTGGGGTCGCGCTGCCAGTCCTTGGCGACTTTGACGTGCAGGTCGAGGTAGACCTTCGTCCCGAGCAGCGCCTCGATGCCGCGCCGGGACTCGGAGCCGATCTCCTTGAGCCGGCTGCCGCCCTTGCCGATGATGATCGCCTTCTGGCTCGGCCGCTCGACGTAGAGGTTGACGTGGATGTTCCACAGCGGATTGTCCTCGCTGCGCCCCTCCCGCGGGTACATCTCCTCGACCTGGACGGCCAGGGAGTGCGGGAGCTCGTCGCGCACGCCCTCGAGCGCCGCCTCGCGCACGAGCTCGGCGATCATCACCTCCTCGGGCTCATCGGTGAGGTCGCCCTCGGGATAGAGCGGCGGTGATGTGGGCAGGTAGGAGGTGAGCACCGTGTCGACCGTGTCGACCTGGAAGCCGTCGACGGCGGAGACGGGGACGACGTCGGCGAAGTCCGCGAGCTCGCCGACGGCCAGCAGCGCCTCGGCGACCTGCTCCTGGGGCACCTTGTCGACCTTCGTGACGAGGGCGACGATCGGGGTCCTCCCGTCGAGCAGCTCGAGCTGCGAGGCGATGCACCTGTCGCCGGGCCCGATGGCCTCATCGGCCGGCAGGCAGAACCCGATGACGTCGACCTCGCTGAGGGTGGCCGCGACGAGGTCGTTGAGCCTGGAGCCGAGCAGGGTCCGGGGCCGGTGCAGGCCGGGGGTGTCGACGAGGATGAGCTGGTGGTCGTCGCGGTGGACGATGCCGCGGATCGTGTGGCGGGTCGTCTGGGGCTTCGCCGAGGTGATCGCCACCTTCTCCCCCACGAGTGCGTTGGTCAGCGTCGACTTGCCGGTGTTCGGCCGACCCACGAAGCAGGCGAAGCCGGCTCGGAAGTCCTCGGGATAGTCCGTGCGAAATTCCATGTCAGTCCTCTTCCTTGGTCACTGAGACGTGGGTGATGCGGTGCCTGCGGCCCTGGCCCTCGAGCGCCGTGATGCGCAGCCGGCCGATCTCGGCCGTCGATCCGGCGATGGGCACCCGGCCGATGAGCGTCGTGAGCAGTCCTCCGACGCTGTTGACGTCGTCGACGTCGATGCGCACGTCGAAGTGGTCGGCGAAGTCGGTGATCGACATCCGGGTGTTGACGATGAAGCTGCCGTCGTCGGCGGCGACGAGCTCGTCGTCCGCGGTGTCGTACTCGTCCTCGATCTCCCCGACGATCTCCTCGACGATGTCCTCGATCGTCACCAGGCCGGCGGTGCCGCCGTACTCGTCGACGAGGATCGCCAGATGGGTCGAGTCGACCTGCATCTGGGCGAGCAGCTCGTCGGCGGGCTTCGTCTCGGGCACGAAGAGAACCGGGCGCGCGAGGATGTCGACGGGCCGCTCGGCGTCCTCGGGATGGACGTGGAGACGACGGGCGACGTCCTTGAGGTACGCCACGCCCTCGATGTCGTCGAGGTCCTCGCCGCTGATCGGGATCCGGGAGAAGCCCGACCGCAGGAACAGGTTCATCACCTTGTTGAGCGGCGTTCCGGAGATGACGGTGACGAGGTCTGTGCGCGGAACCATGACCTGCTTCGCCGAGGTCTCGGAGAGGGTGAACACGGACTGGATCATCTCGCGTTCGCCGTCCTCGATGACGTCCGATTCGCTCGCCCGCTCGACGAGATCGCGCAGCTGGTCGGAGGTGACGAACGGGCCGTCCTTGTACACCCGGTCCGGGGTGAGCAGGTTCCCCAGCCACACGAGGACCCGCGTCAGCGGTTTGAGGACGACGAGGAGGACGGACACGAACCAGCCGAGGTTGAGGCACACGGCCAGCGACCGCCGGCGTCCGATCGTCCGCGGCGAGACCCCGGCGACGATGAAGACGGCGATCGACGAGGTGAGCACGGAGAGGATGACCATGAGCGGTCCGACGGCGTGGACCGACGCATAGGCGAGGACGATGAGCACCGTGGCCATGGCCTCGAGGAAGAGCCGGACGAAGATGACGACGTTGATGTTCGTCGGGAGGTCGGCGATGATCCGCTCCACCCGCAGCGCTCCCGGTCTCCCCTCCTCCTTCGCCTCCTCGATCGCGTTGTGCGAGACGTTGAGCAGGGCGGCGTCGACCGCGGCCAGCGCCGCGGCGATGACGAGGCACAGGGCCGCGCCCAGGAACAGCCAGACCACGCTCAGACCTCGGTCGGCGAGGGGATGTCGGTGCGGCCGTCGTAGCGGGCGGCGAAGAACGTCAGGAGCAGATGCCGCTGGAGGGCGAACATCTCCTCGCGCTCCTCGGGCTCACCGTGGTCGTATCCGAGCAGGTGGAGGAAGCCGTGGACGGTGAGCAGGAGGATCTCGTCCATCGTCGAGTGCCCGGCGGCCGCGGCCTGGCGGGCGGCCACCTCGGGGCAGATGACGATGTCGCCCATCTGGCCCTCGGTCGGGGCATCCGCGCGCCCCTGGCTCAGCTGGTCCATCGGGAACGACATGACGTCGGTGGGTCCCTCGAGGTCCATCCACGTCAGGTGGAGCTCCTCCATCGCCGTGGCGTCGACCATCGTCACCGCGAGCTCGGCCCCCGGGTGCATGTGGAGGGCCGTGCCGAGGTACTCGGTGAGGGCGACGACCTCGTCGAGGTCGATGGGGGCGTCCGTTTCGTTGGAGATCTCGGTGTTCACTGCGCTGCTCCCCACAGGTCGTAGGCGTCGACGATCTTCGTCACCAGGGAGTGCCGGACCACGTCCTTGGAGCCGAGGTGGCAGAACCGGAGGTCCTCGATCCCGTCGAGGATCTCCTGGACGACCTTGAGTCCGCTGCGGGTGCTGCCGGGCAGATCGATCTGCGAGACGTCCCCGGTCACAACCATCCGCGAGCCGAAGCCGAGGCGCGTGAGGAACATCTTCATCTGCTCGCCGGTGGTGTTCTGGGCCTCGTCGAGGATGATGAAGGCGTCGTTGAGGGTGCGCCCGCGCATGTAGGCCAGGGGCGCGACCTCGATCGTCCCGGTCTCGATGAGGGTGGGGATCGACTCGGGGTCGACCATGTCGTGCAGGGCGTCGTAGAGGGGCCGGACGTACGGGTCGATCTTCTCGTTGAGCGTCCCGGGCAGGAATCCCAGGCGCTCGCCCGCCTCGACGGCGGGACGGGTGAGGATGATCCGCGAGACCTCCTTGTGCTGGAGGGCGTTGACGGCCATCGCCATGGCCAGGTACGTCTTGCCGGTGCCCGCGGGACCGATGCCGAAGGTGATCGTGTGGTTGCGGATCGCCTTGACATAGTCGTGCTGGCCCATGGTCTTCGGACGGATCGACCTGCCCCGGGTGGAGAGGATGTTCGTCCCCAGCACCGCCGAGGCGGCCTTGCCCTCGGCGGAGAACGACGAGACGCGCTCGATCGTCTCCTCGTCGATGCGGTGCCCGGATCCGTGGAGCTTCTTCAGCTCGCCGATGAGGGCGACGAAGCGGGCGACCTCCTCGGGGTGGCCGCTGACCTGGACCTGATTGGCACGCACGTGCAGATCGAGCCCCGGGAACACCCGTTCGAGCTGGCGGACGTTGGACTCGCCCGGGCCGAAGAACTCGACGAGGTCGATGGAGTCGGGGATGACCAGCCGCACGGTGTCGCTGTCGGCACCGTGCGGGGAGGCGGCCGCGCCGGTGCCCGGGGCGGCGTCGCTCACTGCTGCGTCAGTCGTCGGCGTCTCGGAGTCGGTGGGGTGGGAGGAGGTGTTCAGGATGGTCCTTTGCGTATCGGTTGCTCACGTGTGCCTGCCACTATCCTACTTCGTCGCGGCTCCCGTCGCGGGGCGTCCTCCACACCGGTGGGACAGGGGTTGTCGCCGTCACCATCGGCCCAGCGCGCACTGGGCCATGACGAGACCGGCCGGGCCGGCCGAGGAGGACCGGAGGATCGTCGGGCCCAGCAGGACGGGAGTCGCCCCGACGGCGCTCAGCGCTGCGAGCTCTGCCTCGGAGATCCCGCCCTCGGGTCCGACGACGAGGACGACGCGTCCGGACTGTCCGTCGCGGACATCGGCCACCGCCTCGGAGAGCCTGGTCCCGGCGGACTCGTGGAGCACGAAGATGCGATCGGTCTCGGTCAGGACGGCCAGGAGGCGAGTGCCGCGGACGAGTCCGTGGAGGATCGGGAATCGGGACCGGCGGGCCTGGAGGGAGGCGGCTCGCAGCAGGTTCTCCCATTTCGTGGCCATCTTGTCCCGCTTCTTCTCGGGCCAGTCCGCGATCGAGCGCTCCGCCGCCCAGGGGACGACCTCGTCGACGCCGATCTCCGTCGCCTGCTCGATCGCCTGGAGGTCGCGATCGCCCTTGGCCAGCGCCTGGACGAGCACGAGGGCCGGCGTCGACGGCGGGGTGCGGGTCACCGCGGTGACCTCGACGCTGAGCTCGTGCGCCGACGCGGCGGCGATCCTCGCCCGGGCCCGGGCGCCCTCTCCGTCGACGAGGTCGAGCTCCTCACCGGGAGAGAGCCGGCGGACCCGCACTGCGTGCCCGGCCACATCCTCACCGAGGACGAGGCTGTCGCCGACCTCGGCACGGGCGGCCTCAGCGGCGAGGAAGACGGGAAGGCTCACCGCCCGGCGAACTTCTCACGCATGCGGGAGAACATTCCGCGGTTCTGCGAGGTGATCTGCGCGCGCGGGGTCTCCTCGCCGCGCAGCTTCGCGAGCTGGACGAGCAGCTCCCGCTCCTCGTCGCCGAGGTGCTCGGGGGTGAGGACCTCGACGGTGATGAGGAGGTCGCCGCGGGTCTCCGAGCGCAGGCGCTTGGCGCCGAGTCCGGCGAGCTTGACGACGGTTCCCGACTGGGTTCCGGGCTCGATCGTGATGTCCTGGGAGCCGTCGAAGGTCTCGAACGGGATCGAGGCACCGAGGGCCGCGGCGGTCATCGGCACGGAGATCGATGCCCGCAGGTTGTCGCCGTCTCGCTGGAACACCTCGTGCCGGGCGACCATGACCTCGACGAAGAGGTCGCCGGCCGGACCGCCGCCGGGTCCGACCTCACCCTGGGAGGAGAGCTGGATCCGGGTGCCGTCGGAGACGCCTGCGGGCACACGGATCTTCATCGTCCGCTGCTTGCGGACGCGACCGTCGCCCTGACAGTTGAGGCAGGGGTGCGGGATGACGGTCCCGAAGCCGTGGCAGTTGTTGCAGGTCTGGTTGGTCACCATCTGCCCGAGCAGGGTGCGCGTCATCCGCTGGATGCTGCCGGAGCCGTGGCACAGCGAGCACGTCTCGACCGACGTGCCCTCCTGGGTGCCGGCGCCGGAGCAGGTGTCGCAGACGACCGCGGTCGTGACGTCGAGGTCGACGGTGCCGCCGAAGGCCGCGGTCCTCAGGTCGACGTTGACGCCGACGAGGGCGTCCTTGCCCCGCTGCACGCGTGGGATCGGTCCGCCCGCGGAGCCGGCTCCACCGCCGAAGAACGTCTCGAAGATGTCCCCGAACCCGCCGAAGCCGCCGGAGGGGAAGCCCTGCCCGTTCTCTCCGCCGCCCATGTCGTAGTTGCGCCGCTTCTCCGGATCGGAGAGGACGTCGTACGCGAGGGAGATGGCCTTGAACTCGTCTCCGTGCCCCGGGTTGACGTCGGGGTGGTACTTCCTGGCCAGCTTCAGATAGGCCTTCTTGATTTCAGCCGCCGAAGCGTCCTTGGACACTCCGAGTGTTTCATAGTGATCGGCCACAGAAACTTCTCTCTCCCTGATGGTGTGGATGGTTCACGTGCAGTGGGGATTCGCCGGTCCTCATGATCGCTCGAGCGCCGAGGACACGTACTTCGCGACGGCTCTGACTGCGGAGATGGTCATCGGGTAGTCCATTCGGGTCGGCCCGAGCACGGCCAACCGGGCCGAGGACCCCGACTCCTGACCATATTCCGCGGCGACGAGCGATGTCGAGCTGAACGACTCGTGAGAGTTCTCACGGCCGATGCGGACACTGATCTCCGCCTGGTCCTCGGCCATGGAGGTGAGCAGACGCAGCAGGACGACCTGCTCCTCGAAGGCCTCGAGGATGGGGGCCATCTTCTCCCCGAACTCCTTGCCCGATCGGGCGAGGTTCGCGGTGCCGGCCATGATGATGCGCTCCTCGCGGGACGCCGCGACGAGATCCGCGACCGCGGCACGGATGCTCGCGAGCACCTCGGCGAGGGGTGAGTCCGGTGCCGACGATTCCGAATCCTCGGTCGCCTCGCGGTCGGGGTGGTCGGCCATGACGTGGGAGAGCTTACGTCCGGAGAACTCGGAGTTGATCCGGTCGCGGACGGTGTGCAGCTCCTCCTCGTCGACGGACCGGCTGGTCGCGACGATCTTCTGCTCGACCTGTCCCGCGTCGGTGATGAGGACGACGAGGATCCGGCTCGGGGCCAGACCGACGACCTCGATGTGCTTGATCCGCGCCATCGACACGGACGGGTACTGGATGAGCGCGACCTGGTGAGTGAGTCCCGCGAGGACGCGCACGGTGCGTTCGAGCATGTCGTCGAGGTCGACGTTGCGGTCGATGAGCTGGGAGATCGCGCGCCGCTCGGCCTGGCTCAGCGGTTTGAACTCCTCGAGGTGGTCGACGAACGTGCGGTACCCGAGGTCCGTGGGGATGCGCCCGGCCGAGGTGTGCGGCTGGGCGATGTAGCCCTCCTGCTCGAGGGCGGCCATGTCGTTGCGGATCGTCGCGGGTGAGACTCCGAGGGTGTGGCGCTGGACGATCGCCTTCGAGCCGACGGGTTCGTTGGTGGCCACGAAGTCCTCGACGATCGCGCGCAGCACCTGCGCACGTCTGCTCTCGTTCATCTCATCCCTCCCCGCCCTGACGATCGTCCGGACCGACAGCCGCGGTCCGGCATCTGCGGTCTCGCACGGACGCTCACGGTCTGGCACTCGCGAATCCTGAGTGCCAATTCTACTCCCCTTCGATTCCGATTTCACTTTGGCCGGTCCCCAGCGGGTCAGCGCCGGACAGGCTCGTCCCTTCGTTAGGGTGAGCCGTTGTGAATACCTTTGATCGCTATGGATCCGATGTGCTCTCGCCCTCGTCCCACCGCCCGAAGAAGTCCGAACCCGTCGAGCTCGCCCTCGGGATGGTGCTCGAGGATGCCATGAGCGGGTACGTGGGCGCTGTCGTCGGTGCGCAGAAGACGACCGCGGGAGTCATCGTCAACCTCGAGGACCGCCGCGGCTCGGTCCGCGCGTTCCCCCTGGGCCCCGGCTTCCTCCTCGAGGGCCGTCCGGTCGACGTGCGGCTGCCGACGAAGAGGAAGGCGGCACCGCAGCGCACGGCCTCGGGGTCACGGGCGGTGGCCGGGGCCCGGGCGAGAGTGGCGCGCGGTTCACGCATCTGGGTCGAGGGCAAGCACGACGCCGAGCTCGTCGAGAAGATCTGGGGCGACGACCTGAGGATCGAGGGAGTCGTCGTCGAGCCCCTCGGCGGGCTCGACGACGTCGGCGAGAAGCTTGCCGAGTTCGCCCCGGACAGGGAGCACCGGGTCGGGATCCTCGCCGACCACCTCGTCGCGGGGACGAAGGAGTCGAGGATCGCCGAGGCGGTCCGCGCCGACCCCCGTCATCGCGATGTCGTCCATATCATCGGCCACCCCTACGTCGACATCTGGCAGGCGGTCAAGCCGCAGGTCGTCGGGATCGATCGCTGGCCCGAAGTGCCGCGCGGCGAGGACTGGAAGACCGGTGTCCTGCGGCGGATCGGCTGGCCCCATGGCGACCACCGTGACGTCGCCCGGGCATGGGCCCGGATCCTCGGGCGGGTCACCACGATCGCCGATGTCGAGCCGACCCTGTCGGGACGGGTCGAGGAGCTCATCGACTTCGTCACGGTCGATTGAGCCGGCCTCCTCGTGACCCTTCGGGCACAGAGGACTTGTGACCGTATCGGCACGGAGAACATGGCCCGCGTCGTCACGAGTGGGCTAATGTGAATGTGCAGAAGCTCTGAAAGGAACCTCATGTCACAGAACCCCCAGCATCCGGGCTCCGGCCAGTCCCGTCCGATGCCGCCCAACTACTCTCAGGCTTCTGGACCCCAGCAGCCCTATGCGAACGGCCAGCAGGCCAACGGCCCCCAGCAGTACGGCTCGCAGCCGCAGTACGGCTCGCAGCCGAACAGCGGCTCGCAGCAGTACGGCTCGGGGCCCCAGTACGGACAGCCGGGGCAGCAGTACGGCTCGCAACAGCAGTACGGCTCCCAGCAGCAGTACGGACAGCAGCAGGGACACGGCTCCCAGCCCGGTCAGCAGCCCGGCTACGGCTCCCAGCCCGACTACGGTGCGAGTCAGCAGTACGGGTCGGGGCCCCAGTACGGACAGCCGGGACAGCAGTACGGCTCGCAGCAGCAGTACCAGGGCGCGCAGAACTACGGGATCCACGCCGGCACGGGGTGGGCCGATCCTGCGCTGTTCAATTCCCAGGCGCTGCCCGCGCACGCCTACGGCGCCGGCTCGGCGCAGTTCTGGAACGCCGGCGAGTCCGAGCGGACGACTGCCCTGTGGACGCATGTCGGCGCGATCTTCATCGGCTTCCTCCCGCTCATCATGTTCCTCGTGAAGAAGGACGAATCGCCCTTCGTCCGTGAGCACACCCGGCAGGGGCTCAACGCCTGGATCACGAACATGATCATCACGTTCGCAGCCTCCGTGGTGCTCGGGATCATCGCGGTGATCGTCGCCCTCGTCACCTTCGGGCTGGGGGTGTTCATCGTCTACCTGGCGTTCCTCATCCCCCTCGTCTACGCCATCCTCTACATCATCGCCGCGGTCGCCGCGAACAAGGGAGAGGGCTACAAGTTCCCGATGACCTTCAACTTCGTCAAGTGACCTCGGCTGCCTCGGAGTGACCCCGGCTCCCGCGAGGAGCACACGTGACGACAGCGCCCCTCGGGCTCGGACGGTTACCGAGACCGAGGGGCGCTGTGCTGCCCGCGGCGCGATCGTCAGCGCCCCGCCGAGTGGGGGGTCCTGGTCCGGCGACCGGCCGGGGTTCCCGGTCCGACGATCGGTCGGGGTTCGCGCTCCGCGGACCGGCCGGGGTGCTCGGACCCGGCGGTCAGGCGACGTAGTCGGTGAGGACGCGGACCATGTGGTCAGCGAGCAGCCTGCCCTGCAGGGTGGGCGAGAACCGTCCGTCCGCGGCGGCCGCGGGGTCGAGCAGTCCCTGGGAGAGGAACTGGCGGATCGCGGCCTCGCTGCCCGGCGCCAGGGTCTCGAGCCTGAGCTCCGAGTCGATGCGCGCGGCGAGCATGATGCGCTCGATCTCCTGGGTCGTCTCCCCCAGCACCTCACGGCCGATCGCCGGCGAGCTGCCCGCGAGCAGCCGGTCCGCCCAGGCACGGGGGTGTTTGGCGTTCCAGAATCGGACTCCGCCGATGTGCGAATGGGCTCCCGGGCCGAAGCCCCACCAGTCGGCGTTGCGCCAGTAGGCCATGTTGTGCTCGCAGCGGGTCTGCGCCGAGGTCGACCAGTTGCTCACTTCGTACCAGGTCAGCCCCGCGGCGGTCATCGCGGCGTCGGCGATCTCGTACTTGTCCGCCAGATCGTCCTCGTCGGGCATCGGCAGCTGTCCACGGCGGACCATCGCGCCCATCTTGGTCCCCGGTTCGACGATGAGTGAGTAGGCGGAGATGTGGTCGACCTCGTTGTCCAGCGCCACCTCGAGGGACCGGTGCCAGTCGTCGATCGACTCCCCCGGCGTGCCGTAGATGAGGTCGAGGCTGAGCTCCAGACCGGCCTCCTTGATCCACCGCGAGACCTCCGGGATCTTCACCGGATCGTGGGTCCGGTCGAGGGTCGCGAGCACATGGGGGACCGCCGACTGCATCCCCAGGGAGATGCGGGTGAAGCCGGACCGGGCCAGGGTCTCGATGTATCCGGGGGTGAGCGTGTCCGGGTTCGCCTCGGTCGTCACCTCGACGTCGGCCGTCAGGCGGTGGCGGGCCCGGATGTCGTCCATGACCCCGGCGAGCACATCCGCGTCGAGGAGGGTGGGCGTGCCTCCGCCGAAGAAGACCGTCGCGATCTCACGATTCCCGGCCCCCACCTCGGCGAGGGTGCGAACGGAGAGATCGAGCTCACGGGCGAGGTTGGCGCGGTAGTCCTCCCGCGAGGCGCCGGGGCCGAGGTCCTCGGCGGTGTACGTGTTGAAGTCGCAGTAGCCGCAGCGGACCCGGCAGTACGGGACGTGGATGTAGAGGCTCAGGCTCCGCTCGTGAGCCCCCGCACCGGCAGAGGCCGGGAGGGAGCCGTCGAGCGGAGGGATGTCTCCGTCGGGTTGGGCCGGCACCTACTTCTTGGCGTCCTTCTTCGCATCGGGCTCGTCAGAGGACAGGGCGGCGATGAAGGCCTCCTGCGGAACCTCCACGCTGCCGACCATCTTCATCCTCTTCTTGCCCTCCTTCTGCTTCTCGAGCAGCTTGCGCTTGCGGCTGATGTCGCCGCCGTAGCACTTGGAGAGCACGTCCTTGCGGATCGCGCGGATGGTCTCGCGGGCGATGATGCGGGAGCCGATCGCGGCCTGGATCGGCACCTCGAACTGCTGGCGCGGGATGAGCTTGCGCAGCTTGCCCGCCATGAGCACGCCGTAGGAGTACGCGTTGTCGCGGTGGACGATCGCGGAGAACGCGTCGACAGTGTCGCCGTGGAGGAGGATGTCGACCTTGACGAGGTCCGCGGCGTCCTGACCGTCGTCCTGGTAGTCGAGAGAGGCGTAGCCCTTGGTCCGGGACTTGAGCTGGTCGAAGAAGTCGAAGACGATCTCGGCCAGCGGCAGGCGGTAGCGGATCTCCACCCGGTCCGAGGACAGGTAGTCCATGCCCTGGAGCTTGCCGCGCTTCGTCTGGCACAGCTCCATGACCGCGCCGATGTAGTCGCTCGGGGTGAGGATCGTGGCCTTGACCATCGGCTCGCGGACCTCCCGGATCTTGCCCATGGGGTACTCGCTCGGGTTGGTCACCGTGACCTCCGAGCGATCCTCCATCGTCACCTCGTAGATCACCGAGGGTGCGGTGGAGATGAGGTCGAGGTCGAACTCGCGTTCGAGCCGCTCGCGGACGATCTCGAGGTGGAGCAGGCCGAGGAATCCACAGCGGAAGCCGAAGCCGAGCGCCGTCGAGGTCTCGGGTTCGTAGACGAGGGCGGCGTCGTTGAGCTTGAGCTTGTCGAGGGCGTCGCGCAGGACCGGGTAGTCCGAACCGTCGATGGGGAACAGTCCGGAGAAGACCATCGGCTTCGGCTCCTGATACCCGGGCAGCGCCTGCGTCGCGGGCCGCCCGGCCAGGGTCACGGTGTCGCCGACCTTGGACTGGCGGACGTCCTTGACCCCGGTGATGAGGTAGCCCACCTCGCCGACCCCGAGGCCCTTGGAGGCGTTCGGCTCCGGTGAGGACACGCCGATCTCGAGGAGCTCATGCGTCGTGCCGGTCGACATCATCGCGATCTTCTCGCGCGGGGCCAGTGCCCCGTCGACGAGGCGCACGTAGGTGACGACGCCGCGGTAGGTGTCGTAGACGGAGTCGAAGATCATCGCGCGGGCGGGGGCCCCGGCGTCGCCGACGGGGGCCGGGATGTCGGTGATGATGCGGTCGAGGACCGCCTCGACGCCCTCCCCCGTCTTCCCGGACACGCGGAGGCAGTCGTCGGGCTCACAGCCGATGAGGTTCGCGAGCTCCTCGGCGTACTTGTCGGGCTGGGCCGCGGGCAGGTCGATCTTGTTGAGCACGGGGATGATCGTCAGCTCGTTCTCCATGGCCATGTAGAGATTGGCCAGGGTCTGGGCTTCGATGCCCTGCGCGGCGTCGACGAGCAGCAGGGTGCCCTCGCAGGCGGCGAGCGACCGGGAGACCTCGTAGCTGAAGTCGACGTGCCCGGGGGTGTCGATCATGTTGAGCGCGTAGGGGGTGCCATCGGTCTCCCAGGGCATGCGCACGGCCTGGGACTTGATGGTGATGCCGCGTTCACGTTCGATGTCCATCCGGTCGAGGTACTGGGCGCGCATGTCGCGCGGCTGGACGACTCCGGTGATCTGGAGCATCCGGTCGGCCAGTGTCGACTTGCCGTGGTCGATATGAGCGATGATGCAGAAATTGCGGATCAGCTCGGGTGAGGTGGCGGACGGTGAGATCCGCTGCAGTGCTTGCATATTCACCTGAGGTGACATGGACGCCCTTTCGACTTGAGACCAGAACCTCCATTGTTCCATGAGTTGCCAACCAGCCCGGAATCCGCAGGATGGGGACATGAGCGAATTCTCCGTCATGAGCTTCAACCTCAGGTACCCCGCCGCCGATGGTCATCCGGTCGCCACGCGGCTGCCGATCGCCGCCGAGCTCATCGCCGCCGCGCACCCCCATCTCATCGGCACCCAGGAGGGAGAGCTCGATCAGCTGGAGTCGCTCATCGAGCTCCTCCCCGCTGAGTACATCTGGCTCGGGGAGGGTCATGCGGGCGGCAATGCCGGTGAGTTCACCGCCGTGATCGCCGACTCCTCCCGGTTCGAGGTCGAGGCCGTCGACATCTCCTGGCTCTCGGAGTCCCCCGAGACGGTCGCCTCGGAGTCGTGGGGCGTCTCCCACGCCCGCACCCTGACCACGGTCGACTTCACCGACCTCATCACCGGTCATGGGGTGCGACTGCTCAACACCCACCTCGACCACAAGTCCGAGCACGCCCGGCTGGAGTCCGGGAAGATCATGGCCGCGAAGATCGCCGAGGCGAGCGACCGTCTCGTCGTCACGGGCGACTTCAACGTCGCCACGGGCTCCCCCGTGTACGACCTCTTCTGCACGGAGCTCGGGCTGCGGGATTCGGCCGTCGACGCCCCGGGTGAGGACATCGGAACCTTCCACCGTTACCGCGGTCCGCGGGCCGGCGCCCCCCGCATCGACTGGATCCTCACTGGCCCGGGACTCCGGGCGCGCTCCACTCGGATCAACACGCACTCGGACGACGGCGACTTCCCCTCCGACCATTTCCCGGTCGAGGCGGTTCTCGACTACGTCGATTAGGCTTGGCGCCCATGAGCTGGAGATCAGTGGTCAACCGTGCCGTCAGGATCGGCATCGATGAAGGACTGAAGTTCCTCAGGGAATCGCAGTCGAAGGACAAGCAGGGACGAGGACCGGGACCGCGCGACGACCGGCGCCCACCGCGACCGACGTCCCCCGGCCGCCCCTCGCCTGCCGACCGGGCGGGCGACGGGCGCGGACGATCGGCCTCGGCCGGCTATCCCGGTGACTTCCCTGGAGAGGTCCGCGCCACCTACTCTCCCCGGCTCGACGGGGACGCCGACCCGGGCGAGGTCGTCTGGGGGTGGGTCCCCTACGAGGAGGACCACAGCCGGGGCAAGGATCGCCCCGCTCTGATCGTCGGCAGGGACGGTCGGTGGGTTCTCGCGCTCATGCTCACGAGCAGGGACCACGTGCCCGGCGGCCTCGGGGAGATCCATTCCGAGGGCCGTTCGCGGTGGATGAACGTCGGCAGCGGAGCCTGGGACAGCCAGGGCCGACCCTCCGAGGTGCGTCTCGACCGCGTGATCCGGCTGGACCCGAATGAGATCCGCAGGGAGGGCGCGATCATGGACCGCGAGGTGTTCGACCTCATCGCGAAGAGCCTCGGCGGGCGCTGAACGCGGCCAGGGCGACGACGATCGCGAGGCCGATCGGGATGAGGATGTGCCAGCCGGCGAACGGCACGGTGACGACGAGGAACCCCAGGGCGATCCCGGCGACGAGGCGAGCGCGGCCGGAGAACAGGCGCACGGCGGCGGCGGTGCCGATGAGGTAGGTGGTCATCACGAGCACCGCCGGGATCACGACGAGGTGCTCGGTCTGCCATCCGAAGACGAGCGATCCCAGGTGTCCCAGCGTCCCGATGCCCCCGACGGTGAGCACCGAGACCACGGGAACCGACTCGGCGTTCTCATGGGCCAGCGCCCGGGGCGCCCAGCCGTCACGGCCCAGCGCCGATCCGAGCCGGGAGATCGAGTGGAGGAAGGCGTGGGTCGTGCCCAGGCAGATGACGACGGCGGCGACGGCGACGGCCCCCGAGGCGGCCACACCCCATCCGCCTTCGACGATGAGCCCCAGGGAGATCCGGTCGGTTCCGGGATCCCCGTAGGTCCGGTTCCGACCACGGCAGTCGCGACGCCGAGGTAGAGGACCGTGACGATGAGCACCGTGAGCAGCGTGGCGCGCGGCAGAGTCCGTCGCACGTCACGGAACTCCGCCGACAGGTGGGCGACCGCCTCCCATCCGGCGAAGGCGAAGAACAGCACCACGACCGCCTGGCCGATTCCGGCGATCCCGGTGGGGGCGAAGGGGGTGAATGCGGCACCGGAGACCTGCGGCACGGCGACGACGATCACCGTGAGGAGTATCCCCGCGACTCCCAGCGCCAGGCCGATCTGCAGTCTCGCCCCGACGGCGACGCCGGCCAGGTTGGCCCACACGGTGACACCGAGGATGAGGATCCCGAACACCGGGGCCCAGTGTCCGCTCAGGTCCAGGGCCGCACACAGGTAGTGCCCGGCGGTGAGCGGCACGACGGTCTGTCCGACGGCCACGGCGATGAAGTACCACCAGCCGGCGATGGCGCCGGCCGTCGGGCCGAACGCCCGGGCCGCATAGGTCGCCACTCCGCCGGCATCGGGCATTCGCGCGGCCAGAGCGGCGAAGGTGAACGCCAGCGGAATCCCGAGCACGGCGCTGAGCGTCCAGGCCACGAGCGACGCCGGTCCCGCCTGGGAGGCGACCTGACCGGGCAGGACGAGCACGCCTGCGCCCAGAATGGCGCAGGTGTAGAGGGCTGTTCCCTGGAGAAGACCGATCCGCGCAGGCGGAGCGGAATGGTCTGTCCTCGGTGCAGGGGTTCGGGTGGGGGCGTCGGGTGCGTGCCGGAGGACGAAGCGGGTTCTGCGGTCATACGTCCATTCCAGCCTCGGCCACCTCTGTCGGCCAGTGTCATAACGGACACCATGCTCAAGAATTCCGACATTCATCGGGTGGTGCTCGCCCTCATGCCGGGCGCACCCATCTTCGAGCTCGCCGTCCCCTGTGAGGTGTTCGGCATCGAGAGGGCGGAGATCGCCGATCCCTGGTATCGCTTAGACGTCTGCGCCACCGAGCCGGGAGCCGTCGTCTCCGGCGGGTTCGCGGCGATCGACGCGCTCGGCCTGGACGCCCTGGCCGAGGCCGACACCGTCATCGTGCCGGCCTGCGCGAACGTGCATGCGGCCGCGCCGCACGACCTCGTCGAGGCGGTGGCGGCCGCTCATCACCGGGGTGCCCGGATCGCGTCGATCTGCTCCGGCGCCTTCGTCCTCGCCGCAGCCGGGATCCTCGACGGCAGGAAGGCGACGACGCATTGGATGCATGCCGAACTCCTCGCCCGCCGCTACCCGGCCGTCCAAGTCGATCCGACCGTCATCTACACCCAGGACGGTCGCGTCTTCACGTCGGCCGGGACTGCGGCGGGCATCGACCTGTGTCTGGAGCTGGTGCGACAGGATCACGGAACTGCCGCGGCGAACGCCCTCGCGCGACGGCTCGTCACTCCCCCGCACAGGAGCGCCGACCAGGCCCAATTCATCCTCTCGCCCGTCGTCGAGGGTTCGGATTCCCCGCTGGCATCCACGCTGCAGTGGGCCAGGCGGCACCTCGGCGAGCCGATCAGGGTGAGGGACCTGGCACGACACGCCCACCTCAGCGAACGCCAGCTGTCCCGGCGGTTCCTCGATCTGCTCGGCTGCACTCCCGGCGAATGGCTGCTGAAGGAGCGACTGCGGCGGGCGCAGGAGCTGCTCGAGGTCACCGACCATTCGATCGAGAGGATCGCCTCGCTGAGCGGCTTCGGCACGTCCGCCGGACTGCGCGGTGCCTTCGTCCAGCATCTCCATGTGTCCCCCAGCCAGTATCGGAAGACCTGGGCGGCATGAGCGATTTCGGCGTGGTGCCCGTCTGCTGGTAAGATCAACAGCTGTGTCTTCATCAAGGCGTGTGTCTCGCCGAGGTCGGGTGAAGATGCCGTCGGAACCGATTCGTCGATGTGTTTCCCCGCGGAGACGAGCACATCGTGTCCGATGCGCCCTCACGACCATGTACCACTAACACGAAAGAGTGTTGAAATTGGCTAATATCAAGTCACAGATCAAGCGGATCAAGACCAACGAGAAGGCTCGCCTGCGCAACAAGGCGGTCCGGACCGAGGTTCGCGGACTCGTCCGCGCCGTCCGCGAGAGCATTGCCGCCGGGAACAAGGACGAAGCACAGCAGGCCTATGCTGTCGCCGCCCGCAAGCTCGACAAGGCCGTGTCGAAGGGTGTTCTGCACAAGAACAACGCTGCGAACCGGAAGTCGAAGCTGGCCAAGCAGATCAACGCTCTCTGATCACTGCGACAGTCGCCGAGGGGCCCGATCCATCCGTGGATCGGGCCCCTCGGTCATTCACGGGCGGCCGACCTGCGGGCGGTTCTCGACTGCCGGCGGCTGCACCGACCAGTGGGCCGACCCGCACGCTGCCGGCCCGCGCCGGCGTCACCTGCGGGCGGCGTGGGCGTCACCTGCGGGCGGCGAGCCGGCACACCTCGGCGACGAACGACTCCACGGCGTAGACGGGATCGCGGCCCCCGCCCTTGACTGCCTCATCCGCCTCGGCGGCGGCGATGAGGGACTGACCCAGCGCCACCTCGTTCCACCGACGCACCTCACGCCTGGCGCGGTCGACCTGCCAGGGAGCCATCTTCAGCTCGGCGGCGAGCTCTCCGCTCGATCCGGAGAACCCCTGGACCTTGGCCATCGAACGCAGCTTCATCGCGACGGCCGCCACGAGCGGCACCGGGTCCGAACCGGTCGACAGGGCGTGACGGAGCAGGCTCAGCGCGCTCCCGGCGTCACCGCTGACCGCGGCATCGGCGACCTTGAACCCGGTCGCCTCGACCCGTCCGCCGTAGTACTTGTCGACGATCTCCGCGGTGATCGTGCCCGTCGTGTCCTCGACGAGCTGATCGATCCCGGCGTTGAGCTCGGCGAGATCGGACCCCAGCGCCGCCATGAGCGCGGCCATCCCGCCCTCGTCGATCTGCCGCTTCGCGGCCTTGAACCGACCCTGGGCGAACTTCGCGCGATCGCTCTCGTTCTTCAGCGGCGCCGCGTCGATCCGGGGATATCCGGCGGCGTCGAGCTTCTTGACGAGCTTGGCCCCGCGGTTGCCGCCCCCGTGGAGCAGCAGGAGGACGGTGTCCTCGTGGGGATCGTCGAGGTAGCCGAGCGCGTCGTCGAGGAACGCCTCCGAGCACTTCTCGACGGCGTCGACGGTGATGAGCTTCGCGGTGGAGAACAGGGAGGGCGAGGCGGCCATCGCGAGCTCTCCGCCCTGGCAGGAGGAGGCGTCGAGGTCGATCTCCTCCGGATCCTTCTTCCGCGCGGCCGCGACGATCCTGTCCTTCGCCATGCGGACGAGCACCTGCTCGCTGCCCGAGATCATGACGACGGGTGCCGGCTTCGCGGAACTCCAGGGGACCAGGGTCTTCTTCACTGCCATGGCTCCAGCCTAGCGTCCGGTCCCGACACGGGCCCTCGTCGGCTCAACGGCACGTCCGCTCCGTGGAGAAGCGGGCGTCGGGATAGATCGCGATGGTTCCGCAGCGGTCCGTGCGCGCCACCGGAACGGGACCGAAGGCGCTGAGCGAACGCCGAGTGGGATGGCCGTAGCTGTTGTCCCCGACGGACACCGCGCCGAGGCGGGCGCCGGCCGCGGTGTAGAAGTCCTCCGACAGGTCGGAAGAGCCGTGGTGCGGGGCGAGCAGCACATCGACCGGCTGCAGGCTCTGGGCGAGGACGAACTGCTCATCCTCCCCGATGTCCCCGGGGGCGAGCAGGCTGAGTCCGCCGATCTCGATCCGCAGCACGAGCGACTCCTCGTTGCGGGCCGCGGAGTCCTCCGCCGGGCGCAATGGATTCCGCTGCCCCGGGGACTGGGTCGGTGCGGAGAGGGCCGACCCCTGCTCCGCCGGACCCGGCTGGACCGACCCCTCTTGGGTCGGTCCCTGGACGGCCGGCGCAGGAGGCCAGAGGATCTCGATGTCGGCGGCGCCGAGGCGCATCCGCCGACCCCGCTGCACCGTGACCACTTCGGCGCCGGTGCCCTCGGCGATCCGCTGGGGCGCCTCACCGCTCGCCGCGTTCGGTGACAGCCACAGCCGCTCGATCGACCGCGACCACGTCGTCCCCTCCCACCCTGCGCTGTGATCGGCGTCGAAGTGGGAGATGACGAGCTCGACGTCCTCGACTCCAGCGGTGTCGAGGCATTCGTCGACCGGCTTCGGCTCCTCGCCGGTGTCGACGACGAGTCCGGTGCCGGCGCCGAGGTTGACGACCGTCGCCGACCCCTGGCCGACGTCGCAGACGAGCACGACCCAGTCCGCGGCCGGCAGACGGCCGCGCTGGGCGACGACGACGAGCGCGGTCAGCGCCACCGCCACGACGAGCACCGGGATCCCCCACAGCCGCCAGCGCAGGACCAGCCATGCCCCCGCCCCCGCGATGACGAGGAGCACGAGCGCGATGACGGTTCCCCAGGGAGGTGCCGGCCAGTCGAGTGCGGCACCGGGCAGACCGGCGAAGAGCTGCGCGACCGCGACGATCCACCAGGCGCACGCCGAGCCCGCCCAGGCGAACACGGTCGCACAGACGGCGATGACGGGGACGCCGAGGAGACCGAGCCCTCCGCAGACCAGGGCGAGGAAGCCGAGGACCGTGGCGGGCAGGACGGCCGGTCCGGCCAATGCGTTGGCGGGCACCGACCACAGGCCGACCTTCGGGTCGATGGCGACGAGCACCGGGGTGCAGGCGAGCTGCGCGATGAGGGGCACGGCGAGCGCGGAGACGATCAGCGCGGGGACCCGTCGCAGGCGGACGGTGAGCACCCGGACCAGGGGCGGCACGACGAACATGATCGCCGCGGTCGAGGCCACGGAGAGGACGAAGCCGACGGTGGAGGCGAGCAGCGGCACGAGGCTGAGCAGGGTGCACACGCTCGCGGAGATGACGGCCACGGGCGAGATCCCGCCGCCGCGGAGGAAGACGAGGGCCACGGCGATCGCCATCGCCGCCGCCCGGATGGCACTCGGCTCGAACCCGACGATGATGAGGTAGAAGGCGCAGGTGAGCATGCCGACGCCGACGCGGGTGCGGGGTCCGGCCCGGCACAGTCCGGCGAACAGACCGGCGCCGACGACGACGATCGTGACGTTGGTCCCCGAGACCGCGGAGACGTGGCTGAGCGAGACGATGCGCATGTCATCGCGCATCCGCGCATCCTGCGGCGCGGTGTCGCCGACGACGAGTCCCGGCAGGAGGCGCCCGCCTCGATGCCCGGTGGACAGGGAGTCCTCCCGCAGCTGCGCCCGCACCTCGTTCCGCCACTGCCACAGCGGGCCCGGCTCCTCGAGCACCGCGGGCTCCGTCCTGGTGATCCGGATGTCGCCGAGGCTCTCCGTCGTCATCTCCACCCGTGAGCCCACGGCGGGGACGCTCGGGGAAAGGACCTCGACGAGGCCGGTCGTCGAGGCGACCGTCAGCCGTGACCACCCGGATGTCCCCGGCTCGCCGCGGCCGACGACGAGACCCGCGACCGAGGACCGCTGTGCCGCAGTGCCCGGACCGCCGACGGGTCCTGGTCCGCCGGCGGCGGCGAACAGCTGGACGGTGGCCAGGCAGGCGAAGAGGATGAGTCCGACGCCGAGGTGGTGGCGCGCGCCGAGGCATGCGAACCCGGCCATGGCCACCGCGGGCGTGAGCAGGAGCGCCCAGGGCCCCGGAGAGGCCAGGGCCAGTGCCCACAGCCCGACCGCGCACAGGAGGAGTCGGGTCGAGCCCGGCCAGAGCGCGGTCGCCCTCCCCAGCCGGGCTGCTGCCGTCGACCTCGCCACGAGCGACATCCCCAGCCCGGGCGCGTTGCCCGTCCTCGGCGTCCCCGCCGACCGCATCCAGCCGGCCGGCGCCCGGTTCTGCCGGCCCCCGGCTCGCTCAGCCGACGGTGACAAGGTCCTTGAGCCTCTCGTACGTCTTGGGGCCGATGCCGTGGACGAGGAGCAGGTCCTCGACGCTCGTGAAGGGCTGGGTCTGCCGGTGCGCGATGATCGCCTCGGCCGTCACGGGCCCGACCCCGGGCAGGGTCTGCAGGGCCGTGGCATCGGCGGAGTTGAGATCGATCTTCGCCGCGGCGCCTTCCGGGTCCGCGCCCGTCGGCCCCGGTCCGGGACCGGAGGATCCCGCACCTGAGGCGTCCTGGCCTCCCGCGCCCTGACCGCCGTCCGCACCGGTGCCCTGCCCGGCCGCGGCATCGCCTCCCCGGTCGGACACCCGCTCCCCCGGCTTCGGGATGTGGATCTGCTCGCCGTCGACGAGGACTCGCGCGAGGTTGACCGCCTCGGCATCCGCCGCGCTGCCCAGACCCCCGGCTGCCTCCACCGCGTCGTGGATCCGCGAACCCGCGTCGAGCGTCACCACTCCCGGATCGCGCACCTGCCCGGTGACGTGGACGGTGACCGTGCCCGACGGCTTCCCCGCGGCGGCCTGGTCCGCCCCGTGACCCTCCGCCTGGCCGGTCCCCTGCCCCGCCGCCGCGCCGCCGCTGGGGACGGCGCCCGCTCCCTCGGAGACAGGAGCCCCTGCGGGCTGCCCGACCGACGATTGCCGGTCGACGGGGCGCAGCACCAGGAATGCGGCGACGAGGACCGCCGCGGTGAGGACGGCGAGGGCGACGAGCACGGGCAGTCGGGTCCGTCGCGCCGGAACGGGCTCCTCCTCGCCATGGTCATCGGCGGTGACGACGTCTCCCGGGACCCATCCGCCGCGCTCGGCGCTTGCACTGATGAGTCCGGCGAAGCGATCGTCGGGAGACACTGCCATGCCCGCACGCTAAGGGGCGAGCAGAGTCCCACGCCAGGAAGGGATCGGGGCCTGTGGACGGCGGTTGGGCGTCCACAGGCGAATCGAGCACGAGTCCGGGGCCCATCCCCAGTCCGCCGAGCATGAGTGGCCCGCCCCACCGGACGGCGGCCGCGGCACTCAGCGGGTGGTCTGGACGGTGACGCCGATCGCTCCGGGCCCGACGTGCGCGGTGATGACCGGCGACAGCGTCCGTCGGGCGGTCTCGAGGCCGAGCCCGGCGAAGCGCTCCTCGAGCCACACGACGTCGGCGTGGTCGCCCTCGCCTCCCGCGTGCTGGATCTCCACCCGCACGCTCTCATCGAATCCGGCGGCCGCCTCGGCGGACAGCTTGGCCATCCGCTCGAGCGCCTTCGACCACGTCCGCACCCGGGCCAGGGGCACCACGGCGCCGGCGCGCAGGCCGAGCACCGGGACGATCTGCAGCGCGCGGCCGAGCAGTGACGACGCCGCACCGATCCTGCCGCCCCGGCGCAGGTGTTCGAGGGTGCGGGGGGCGAACAGCGTCGTCGTCTCCCCCGCGTTCCAGTCCGCCACGGTGCCCGCGATCGACTCGGCGTCGAGGCCCTGGGAGATGCCGTGGGCGGCGATGGACACGGCCCCGGCCAACCCCGCCGAGGTGGTTCGGGAGTCGACGACGTCGATGAAGATCGGCTGCGCCTCGGCGGCGGTCACGGCCGAGTCCCGCGTGCCCGACAGCTCGCCCGACATCGTCACCGTGATGACGGATTCGGCGCCGTGGTCGATGAGGGTGGCGAAGGCGTTCGCGAACTGCGCCGGGGTGGCCTGAGAGGTGCTCACCTCGGTTCCCTCGCTCATCGCCCGGCACAGCTCCTCGGGGCTGAGCTCGCCGTCGGTGAACTCGACGCCGCCGACGATGACGGTCAGCGGCACGACCTGCATGAGGCCGCCGGTGAGCTCGTCGAGACGGGCGAGCTCCGCCGCGGACAGCTGTGCCGTCGAGTCGGTGACCAGTCCGATCCTCATGGCCGCCCCAACGCCCGGTACGTCCATCCCGCCGCGCGCCAGGCCACAGGATCGAGCACATTGCGCCCGTCGACGAGGACCTTACCCGCGACCAGCCTAGCCGTCGCATCGGGATCGAGGTCCCGGTACTCCCGCCACTCGGTGAGCAGCAGCACCGCATCGGCGCCCCTGAGCGCCTGACCGGTGTCGGCGACGAACCCGAGCTCGGGGAACAGCCGCCGGGCATTGCCGATCGCCTCGGGGTCCGTCACCGTCACCACCCCGCCCTGCGTCGCGATGAGCCGCGCCACCGCCAGGGCCGGGGAATCACGGACATCATCGCTGTCGGGTTTGAACGCCGCCCCGAGGACCGTGATCCTCTTGCCGATGAACGACCCGTCGAGGGCATCGCGGGCGATGTCGACCATCCGCACCCGCCGACGCATGTTGATCGAGTCGATCTCCTTGAGGAACGCCACCGCCTGATCGGCGCCGAGCTCTCCCGCCCGCGCCATGAACGCCCGGATGTCCTTGGGCAGGCACCCGCCCCCGAACCCGAGCCCGGCATTGAGGAACTTCCGCCCGATCCGGTCGTCCATCCCGATCGCATCCGCGAGCAGGGTGACGTCTGCCCCGGCGGCCTCGCACAGCTCGGCCATCGCGTTGATGAACGAGATCTTCGTCGCGAGGAACGAGTTCGCCGCCGTCTTGACCAGCTCCGCGGTCGCATAGTCGGTGACCATCCGCGGCGTGTCGGCGGCGAGGATCGTCGCGTAGACGCCGTCGAGGGCGGCGGTGGCCCGCTCACCGGCGGCACCGTCGGCGACCCCGTAGACGAGACGATCGGGATGCAGGGTGTCCTCCACGGCGTGGCCCTCGCGCAGGAACTCCGGATTCCACATCAGATCGGCCCCGGAGGACGCGAGGACACCGGCCAGACGCTGCGCGGTGCCCACGGGCACCGTCGACTTGCCCACAACCACCGACGTCGCAGTCAGATGCGGGGCCAGGGACGTCACCGCCGCATCCACGTACGTGACATCGGCGGCGAACTCACCGGGCTTCTGCGGGGTGCCGACACACACGAAGTGCACCTTCGCCCCGGCGACCCGGGAGATGTCGGTGGTGAACTCGAGGCCGCCCTGCTCACGCCCGCGCACCAGCAGCTCGCCCAACCCGGGCTCGTAGAACGGGGGCCGGCCCGCGGTCAGGGCCGCGATCTTGTCCTCGTCGACATCGACTCCGACGACCTCGTGGCCCAGAGACGCCATCGCCGCCGCGTGCACGGCACCGAGATATCCGCATCCGATGACTGAAATCCTCAACCTGAGCTCTTCCTCCCGGCGACCTGCATTCCGAGCACACTATATGCCACCGAGGTCCACAGGATCCGCAGGTTGGAACAGTAGTCTTGGTACCGTGAAGCGTTTTCTCGATTTCCTCACCAACTCACCGGCAGCGGTGACCCTCGCCGTCCTCACCGTCGCGGCCGCGGTGCTCTTCGCCGTGCCCGGGCTGCACGGCTTCGCGTGGATCATCGGCCTGTTCCTGTGCCTGGGCTGCGTCGCCGCCCTCCTCATGGTCCACGGCGAATGGAGGCGCGCGCAGCACCAGGTCGATCGCCTCCGCCAGGAGCTCAGCGTCGAACGGGGACGGCTCGACACGCTCGGGCTGACCCCCGTCGACGAGGAGGTCGCACAGATCCCCGACGAGATCGCCGCGCAGAGGATCCTCGCCCTGCTGCCGGATTCCGACGGTCTGATCCAGTCCCTGCGCCTGGACGCCACGTTCGGGACGCTCGCCGTCGACGAGCTCGAACCGCTGCACGCCTTCCGCTCGGAGTTCAAGAAGGCGAGCTTCGACAACCCCCGGTCCCACACGGCCTTCATGAACCTCTATCGCGCGGCCGAGGCCCTCTCGATCTGGGTCACCGAGGAGACCCGAGTGCTGCCCGACGACCCGACCCGCCGCGAGATCCGTCCCGGCGACACCCGCGAGGGCGGATGGCGCGAGTACACGCAGGCGCGGACCCGCGGGGAGAGCCTCGGCGACCGGTTCCTCTCCGCCAGGTGGGAATTCAACCAGACGGCGCTCGAGCTCGGCCTCGTCGCCTGAGCCGAGCGCTGCCCGTCTGCTGAGCCGACGGATGCCCCGTCAGCCGAGCCGGGAGGCGGGGGCACGCGCGGACGACCGGCAGTGGGACGTCAGGAGGGCCGGTGGATTCCCACCGGCCCTCCTGACTCTGGCGCAGTACCTCCCCGTCTCAGTGCCGGATCCACCAGGTGTCGGTCGGGGTGACGGGGGTCCGGCGCTTGTGCTCGCTGGCCCGGTACTTGTCGATGAGGCGCTCGGCCGCCGCGGGGTCGATCTGCCTGCCCTCGAGGAAGTCGTCGATCTGCTCGTAGGTCAGCCCCAGCTCGGCCTCGTCGGTCTGACCGGGCTTCTCATCGAGGAGGTCCGCGGTCGGCGCCTTGGTCACCAGGTGCGCCGGGGCGCCGAGGTGCTCGAGCAGGGCGCGACCCTGGCGCTTGTCGAGGCCCTCGAGCGGGACGACGTCGGCGGCGCCGTCTCCGTACTTCGTGAAGAACCCGGTGACCGCCTCGGCGGCATGGTCGGTGCCGACGACGAGGAGGCGCTTCTCCCCCGCGACCGCGAACTGGACCATCATCCGCATCCGCGCCTTGACATTGCCCTTGCCGAAGTCGGTGATCGCCTCTCCGCTCGCGTCCCGGTACTCCTCGGCGAACGCCGAGGTGGCCGAGCCGATGTTGAACACGAGCTCATGGTCGGCGCCGATGAAGTCCATCGCGTCCCGGGCGTCGGACTCGTCGGCCTGCACCGCGTGCGGCAGCCGCAGCGCCCAGAACTCGGCCTCGGCCCCGCGGCGCCGCAGCTCCTCGACGGCGAGCTGGCTCAGCCGCCCGGCCAGGGTCGAGTCCTGACCGCCGCTGATGCCGAGGACGAGCCCCTTGGCGCCCGTCGTGAGGATGTAGTCGGCGAGGAACTCGACCCGGCGGACCACCTCGGTGGCGGGATCGATCGTCGGTCGCACACCGAGGGTGTGCCTGATCTCGTCCTGGATGTCTTCCATGGTCATAACCTAGTCGATCTCCTCACTGCCGGGCAGCCTGGGCTCAGGCGTCGGGGACGATGTTGACGAGCTTCGGAGCGCGCACGATGACCTTGCGCACTCCGGCCCCGTCGAGGGCCTTGATGGCGTTCGGCGACTCCAGGGCGAGTCGTTCGAGCTCGGCCTCGGAGATCTCCGGGTCGACCTCGATCCGGGCCCGCACCTTGCCCTTGACCTGGACCACGCAGGTGACCTGGTCGGCGACGAGGTGCTGCGGGTCCGCCGCGGGGAAGGAGGCGTAGGTGATCGTCGAGGAGTGCCCGAGTCGTGACCACAGCTCCTCGGCGAGGTGGGGGGCGAAGGGCGAGAGCATGATGGTCAGCGGCTCGAGCACGTCCCGGGTCGCCCCGCCCTGCTTGGTCGCATGGTTGGTGAGCACGATGAGCTTCGAGATCGCCGTGTTGAACCGCAGGTTCTCCATGTCGTCGCGGACGCCGTCGATGACCTTGTGGAGGACCTTGAGGGTCGCGGCGTCGGCCGTGCCCTCCCGGACCACGGTCCGACCGGTCGTCTCGTCGACGACGAGGCGCCAGACGCGCTGGAGGAACCGGTGCGCGCCGACCACGGCGCGGGTCTCCCAGGGCCGGGCCTGCTCGATCGGGCCCATCGACATCTCGTAGACCCGGAACGTGTCCGCCCCGTACGCGTCGTACATCTCGTCGGGCATCACCGAGTTCTTCAGGGATTTGCCGATCTTGCCGTACTCCCGGTTGACCTGCTCGCCGGCGTACCAGAACGTCGGCTCACCGCTCTCGTCGGTGCGCTCCTCCACCTCGGCGGCGGGAACGTAGACGCCGCGCGAGTCGGTGTAGGCGTAGGCCTGGATGTAGCCCTGGTTGACGAGCCGGTGGAACGGCTCGGACGAGGAGACGTGGCCGAGGTCGAACAGGACCTTGTGCCAGAAGCGGGCGTAGAGGAGGTGGAGGACGGCATGCTCGGCGCCGCCGACGTAGAGGTCGGCGCCGCCGCGCGGCTTCGACTCCCGCGGCCCCAGCCAGTAGGCCTCGTTGGCGGGGTCGACGACCTTCTCGGCATTGTGCGGATCGGCATACCGCAGCTGGTACCACGACGACCCGGCCCAGTTGGGCATGGTGTTCGTCTCCCGGTAGTACGTCCGGGGGCCGTCGCCGAGGTCGAGTTCGACCTCGACCCAGTCGCGGTTGCGGCCGAGAGCCGGTTCGGGCCGGCTGTCGGCGTCGTCGGCGGCGAAGGTGCGCGGGGCGAAGTTGTCGACCTCGGGCAGCTCGACGGGGAGCATCTCGTCGGGCAGGGCGATCGGTGTGCCCTCGGCGTCGTAGACGATGGGGAACGGCTCGCCCCAGTAGCGCTGGCGGGAGAAGAGCCAGTCCCGCAGCCGGTACTGGGTCGATTCCTCGGCCAGACCCTGATCGGCGAGCCAGCGGGTGATCCGCGCCTTCGCCTCGGCGACCTCGAGTCCGTTGATGTCGATGGAGTCGTTGGCGGAGTTGATCATCCGCCCGTCCCCCGTGTACGGCGAGTCCTCGTCGTGGTCGGCGGGCGGCTCGACCGTGCGGATGTAGGGCAGACCGAACTCCTTCGCGAACTCCCAGTCGCGGGGGTCCTCGGCGGGCACGGCCATGATGGCACCCGTGCCGTAGCCCATGAGCACGTAGTCGGCGACGAAGACGGGGATCTCCTGCCCCGTCGCGGGGTTGAGCGCGGAGGACCCGGTGAAGATGCCGGTCTTGTCGCGGCTCTGCTGGCGGTCCGCGTCGGTCTTCGCCGCGGCTTCGCGCTGGTAGGCGGCGATCGCCTCGGCGGGGGTCGCGCCCGTCCCGCGCCAGCGCTCGGGAACGGTCTCGTCCCAGGCGGCGGCGGTGAGATCGGCGACCTGCGGGTGCTCGGGGCTGAGCACGAGGTAGGTGGCCCCGAAGAGCGTGTCCGGACGGGTCGTGTAGACCTCGACGTGGGCATCGGAGCCGGCGACGGGCAGACGCAGCAGGGCGCCCTTGGACCGGCCGATCCAGTTGATCTGCATCGTGCGCACGGCCGACGGCCAGTCGAGGGCGTCGAGGTCGTCGATGAGGCGGTCGGCGTAGGCGGTGATCCGCATGTTCCACTGCCGCAGCCGGCGGGTGTAGACGGGGAAGTTGCCGCGCTCGGACAGTCCTTCGGCGGTGACCTCCTCGTTGGCGAGCACCGTGCCCAGGCCCGGGCACCAGTTGACCGGTGACTCGGAGACGTAGGCGAGGCGGTAGTCCTGCAGGATCGACTCCTGCTCGGCCCGGCTCAGCTGCGCCCAGTCGCGGCCGTCGGGCGTCGGCCTCGTCCCGGAGGCGAACTGGTCGATGAGCGTGCCGATGGGCCGGGCCGCACCCACGGAGTCCTCGCCCTCGGTCCGCGCCTCGGGGTCGTACCAGGAGTTGAAGATCTGGAGGAAGATCCACTGCGTCCACTTGACGAACTCGTCGTCGGTCGTCGCGAAGCTGCGCCGCGCGTCGTGGGCCAGGCCCAGCCGGCGCAGCTGCTGCTTCATGTTCGAGATGTTGGCGTCGGTGGTGATGCGCGGGTGCTGACCGGTCTGGACCGCGTAGAGGTCGGCGGGCAGACCGAAGGCATCGTAGGACAGGGCGTGCATGACGTTGCGTCCGCACATGCGCTGGTAGCGGCCGAAGACGTCGGTGGCGAGGTAGCCCAGGGGGTGGCCCACGTGGAGGCCCGCTCCCGAGGGATACGGGAACATGTCCATGATGTAGAGGGACTCGCGTTCGAACAGGTCCTGCGGCGGCCCATAGGCGGAAGCGGTGTCGAGACGACCGAGCTCTCCGGTCGGGCTGAGATCACCGGCGGGATTCGGGGTGTGGTACGTCCCCGCCTCTTCCCACCGCTGCTGCCACGATTCCTCGATCTTCTCGGCCAGCGACGCGTCGTAGCGGAAACCGGCTTCCTCAGGGTTCGTCGTCATTACCTTCCTTCGCAGCTGATGTGGGTTTTGACCATCGTACTCCGAACAATCCGGGCGTCGTCTTGGCTAGACTGGCGCCAAGTCGTTCGATGAGCGTCTGCGCGTGCAAACGTGAGCGATTTCACCACTTAGTGACCGAGCAGTAAGATGGCGGGGCAACGTCGCCCGCAAAGGAGTCCCCATGAGCCCATCGACCATGCCCCAGTCCTCCACCCCGGTGGTCGGCTTCGAGATGGACACGACGTCCTCGACGATCGACGTCTTCCTCGAGCAGGTCGCGAAGAACCCGGACAAGCCCGCTCTCGCTCGCGCCGCGGGCGGGGACTGGGAGTACGTCACCGCCGGGGAGTTCCTCGCCGAGGTGCGCGCCGCCGCGAAGGGACTGCTCGCCGCCGGGGTCGAGGTCGGCGACCGGATCGCGATCTTCGGTCCGACCTCCTATGAATGGACGCTCAGCGACTACGCCGTGTGGTACGCCGGCGCGATCTCCGTCCCCTTCTACGACACGTCGTCCGAGGACCAGCTCGCCTGGATGATCGGCAACGCCGCCGTCGGACGCGGCCTCGTCCGCAGCCGCGCGCACGCCGAGAGGGTGCAGGCGGCCGCCGCGGCCGCCGGAGTCGAGCCGCCGCGACTGTGGGTCTGGGAGGACGGGGCGTTCGCCGAGCTCGAGGCCGACGGACGCGATGTCGACGACGATGCGCTCGAGGCGCAGCGGACGCAGGTGACGAGCGAGTCGATCGCCACGCTCATCTACACCTCGGGCACGACCGGGCGGCCCAAGGGCTGCGTGCTCACCCACGCCAACTTCGTCCAGACGGCCCTGGCCGCGCGGATGCAGATCCCCGAGGTCTTCACCGACGACGCTCGGTGCCTGCTCTTCCTCCCCCAGGCCCACGTCTTCGCCCGGTTCATCGAAGTCCTGTCCATCACCTGCGGCTCGCTGCTCGCCCACCAGTCGGACCTGACCAAGCTCACCGACGCCCTCGGCACCTTCAAGCCCACCTTCATCCTCGGCGTTCCCCGCGTGTTCGAGAAGGTCTTCAACTCCGCCCTGGCGAAGGCCGAGGCCGGAGGGAAGGAGAAGGTCTTCCGCCGCGCCGAACAGGTCGCCGTCGCCTACTCCAAGGCTCTCGACAACGGCGCCGTCCCCCTGACCCTGCGGCTCCAGCACGCGCTGTTCGACAAGCTCGTGTACTCGAAGCTGCGCGCGATCATGGGCGGCAACGTCACCCACGCGGTCTCCGGCGGCGGTCCGCTCGGCGCCCACCTCGGGCACTTCTACCGCGGAGTCGGGCTCATCGTGCTCGAGGGCTACGGACTCACAGAGACCACCGCGCCGATCACCGTCAACGTGCCCGAGAACGCGAAGATCGGCACCGTCGGAGTGCCCCTGCCCGGCTGCTCGGTGGCCATCGCCCCCGACGGCGAGGTGCTGGCCAAGGGCGTGTGCGTCTTCCGCGAGTACTGGGACAACCCGGAGGCCACCGAGAACGGCTTCCACGACGGCTGGTTCGCCACCGGCGACCTCGGAGACCTCGACGAGGACGGGTACCTGACGATCACGGGCCGCAAGAAGGAGATCATCGTCACCTCGAGCGGGAAGAACATCGCCCCGGCTCCGCTCGAGGACGCCCTGCGCCGGCACCCGATCATCGGACAGCCCGTCGTCCTCGGCGACAATCGCAAGTTCATCTCCGCCCTCGTCTTCCTCGACTCCGAGATGCTTCCCACCTGGCTCCAGAACCAGGGCCTGCCCGAGATGAGCCTCGAGGAGGCGGCACGGGACCAGACCGTGCGCCACGCGATCGAGAAGGCCGTCGACCGGGTCAACAGAACGGTCTCCCGCGCCGAGGGGATCAAGAAGTTCACCATCATGCCGGTGGAGCTCAGCGAGGCCAACGGCTATCTCTCGGCCAAGCAGTCGGTGAAGCGGCACATCGTCGCCGAGGACTTCGCCGAGGAGATCGAGGCGATCTACGCCGAGTGAGGACCATCGACCGGCCGGTCGGCGACCGCCGATCGCGCCGGTCGGCCCCGACCGGGCCTGCCGGCACCGGTCGTCGGAGAGGCGCCGACCGGCGCCGGCGAACGAATGAGGAACAGGGAGGACGACATGGCGGAGACGACGAAGGGCTCGTACGTCGAGCCGGGTGCGGAGTTCACCCGGGACACCAACTACATCGAGGATCGGATCCTCGACGAGGCGGGGGCGCGCTGGCCGGTGGAACCCGGTCGCTACCGGCTCATCGCCGCCCGCGCCTGCCCCTGGGCGAATCGCTCGCTGATCGTGCGGCGGCTGCTCGGGCTCGAGGACGTCATCTCCCTGGGGATGCCCGGGCCCACTCACGACGCCAGATCATGGACGTTCGACCTCGACCCCGACGGAGTCGATCCGGTGCTCGGCATCGAGCGCCTCCAGCAGGCCTTCTTCGCCCGGTTCCCCGACTACCCGCGCGGCATCACCGTGCCCGCGATCGTCGACATCCCCTCCGGACAGGTCGTGACGAACGACTTCCCCCAGATCACCGAGGACCTCAGTTCCCAGTGGAGGCGCTTCCACCGGGAGGGCGCACCCGATCTGTGGCCCGAGGACACCCGGGAGGAGATGGAGGAGCTCATGCGCTTCGTCTACACGGAGGTCAACAACGGCGTCTACCGGTGCGGCTTCGCGGGCTCGCAGGAGGCCTACGAATCGGCCTTCGACCGCCTGTTCTCCGCCCTCGACGTCCTCGAGGAGCGTCTGGAGTCGCGCCGCTTCCTCATGGGCGGGTCCATCACCGAGGCGGATGTGCGACTGTTCACGACGCTCGTCCGCTTCGATCCCGTCTACTTCGGGCACTTCAAGTGCAATCGGCAGTCGCTGACGGACTTCGAGAACCTGTGGGGCTATGCCCGCGACCTCTTCCAGACGCCGGGCTTCGGGGACACGGTCGACTTCGTGCAGATCAAACAGCACTACTACATCGTCCACGAGGACGTGAATCCGACGGGGATCGTGCCGCAGGGTCCCGACCTCTCGGGTTGGCTGACTCCCCACGGCCGGGAGGCCCTCGGCGGGTCGCCGTTCGGCACGGGCTCGGCACCCGGACCCGTCAGGCCCGGCGAGGAGGTGCCGCGGGAGCACACCGCGGCGGCGTGGGCGGACTGACTCAGCCCGTTCGGTCGGCTCGGCCGGTTCCGCCGGGGCGGCCGGTTCCGCCGGCTCAGCCCTCCCGGGGGTCGCGCCCTCTTCCGTCCCGGGGGCCGGCGCGTCCGTCGTCGCGTCCCTCGACGCCACCCTCGTCGGAGGAGAAGCCGCCCTCGCCGAGTCCCTCGGCGGCGTCGTCGCCGGTGCCCGGACCGGCGGACCGGCGCCGGTGCTTGCGGACCTTGAGGACGACCCAGACGACGATGAAGACGAGGACCGCGACGATGACGAGCTTCTGGAACACGCCCGCATAGGACTCGACGATCGCCCAGTTCTCGCCCAGCCAGAATCCGGCGACGACGAAGATCGTGTTCCAGATGGTGCTGCCCGCCGTCGTCAGCAGCACGAAGCGGACCAGCGGCATGTCGCGCATACCGGCGGGAATCGAGATGAGCGACCGGAAGATCGGGATCATCCGGCCGAAGAAGACGGCCTTCCCACCGTGGCGGTCGAACCACGCCACCGTCTTCGTGATGTCGTCGACATCGACGAGCGGGACCTTCAGCGCGATCCGGCTGATCCGCTCGAGCCCGATCCATCTGCCCAGCGCCCACAGCAGCAGCGCTCCGGTGAGCGAGCCGATCGTCGCGAAGACGATGGCCAGGAGCAGGCTCATCTCCCCCCGGCTCGCGGTGAAGCCGGCCAGGGGCAGGACGAGTTCGCTCGGGATCGGGGGGAAGATGTTGTCGAGGAATACGAGGAAGCCGACGCCGATCGGCCCGAGCGTCTCCATCACGGTCACCGCCCAGGCCGAGAAGCCGTTGAGCTGATCGGCGGCGGAGGACGCGCGGGTCGCGGAGGCGGCGAGTTCGGGCATGGCGAGAGCTGTCGTCATGGATGACAGTCTAGAGAGACGAGCCCGGCGGCGTTCACAGGGGCCGTCCAGAGCAGACCGACGCGAGCCGGTACTGTGGACGCGACAGCACGACGAGAAGGAGCAGAGTGTGACCCCAGCCAAGGTCCTGGCCTCGCGCAGCACCGTCGCCGCGGCGGGACACTCCGCCATCTCCCAGCCCGGCCCCGCGCACCTCATCCGCGCCCTGGGGCGCTATCTCGTCCGCATGGGCAACCAGCTCGCCGGAGCCGTGACCTATTTCCTCGTCCTCGCGATCATCCCCGTCGCGATGTTCACGTTCGCTGGACTCGGCTTCGTCCTCGACGTCCTCCGCCCCGACCTCGTCCCGGTCATCGCGGCCGAACTCGATCGCATCGCCCCGGGCAGCCCCGCGCTGAGCAACGCTCTCGAGAGCGTCCTCGGCAACTGGCAGGCCGTCGGCGTCGTCGGCGTCCTCGCCGGCCTGTACTCGGGCCAGGGGTTCATCGAGACGCTCAAATCCGCGATCCGCACTCAGCTCGCCCACGAGATCGGCGAGATCAGGCAGGAGCCGATCGTCCGGAACTTCCTCGTCAACATCGCCATCCTCTTCGGCCTCGTCACCGGCATCCTGCTCACCGTCGCGCTCACCGTCATCGGCACGGGGCTCGCGTCCCTCATCGTCGACTTCCTCGACCTGCCGGCCTGGGCGCCGGTCCTGCTCATCCTCGGCCAGCTCCTCATCAGCCTCGCCGCGGCATGGGGGATCTTCATGTTCCTCTTCACGGTGCTGCCCCAGAGCCCCGTCGAGCGCAGTCCGAAGATGAGGGGCTCGTTCATCGGGGCGGTCTCCTTCGTCGTGCTGCTCAATCTCGCGACCATCCTCATCGACCTGTTCTCCGGGAATCAGGCGGCGTCGATCTTCGGGTCGCTCATCGCGGTCATGCTGACGATGAATCTCTTCGCCCGCCTCATCCTCTTCGTCGCCGCCTGGGTCGGGACCGCCGCGCGGGACCGGCCCGCCGAGGACACGACTCCCGACGACGCCATCACCATCCCCCGCCTGCAGGCCCAGACCCTCGGAGCCCTGCTCACCGCGGCCGGACTCATCGCGCTGACCCTGCTCGGGTTCAAGCGCCTCGACGACCGAGAGGACGACCACCCATGACGGATGCCCTGCTCACCGGCACCCCGGACCCTGCCCTCGTCGACTTCTTCGACCGCCCGGTCCTCGACGTCGCGCCCCTCGTGCTCGGCGCGGTCCTCAGCCGGTCGACCGACGCCGGACGGGTCGCGATCCGGATCACCGAGGTGGAGGCCTATGACGGGCGCACCGATCCCGCCTCTCACGCGTACCGGGGACGGACGGCGAGGAACGCCTCGATGTTCGGGCCTCCCGCTCATCTCTACTGCTACTTCATCTATGGGATTCATCACAGCCTCAATCTCGTCTGCGGACCCACCGGCACCCCGACCGGTCTCCTCGTGCGGGCCGGCGAGGTGGTCGAGGGAGTCGAGCTGGCCCGGAGCCGGCGCGAGGCCAAGCCGCGCAAGCATCCGCTGCCCGATGCCGGACTGGCGCGCGGTCCGGGCTGTGTGGCCAGCTGTTTCGACGCCGACCTCAGTCAGGACGGGGCGCCGCTCGACGGACGCGAATGGTCGCTGACCCCTCCTGCCGCACCGAGCGCCGACATCCGCTTCGGTCCCCGGATCGGGGTCAGGGGCGAGGGTGCGGATCCGCAGCGATTCGCCTGGAGGTTCCACCTCGGCGGAGAGCCGAGCGTGTCGGCGCGGAAGGCGGGCAACAGGCTAGACTTGGGCGAGAATTCGTCAATCGACTCGACACTGACCTGAGGGGACACGACCTTGACTGATGCAACCACGGCTCGCCTGGACGAGTGGGCGAAGAAGCAGACCGCGGCGGAGGACCTCATTCCGCTCGTCGGCCGGCTGTACCGGGAGAACGATGTGCTGCTCACCCTGTTCGGCCGGTCCTTGCTGAACAAGTCCGTGACCGGCATGATCAAGGCTCATCGCTACGCCCGCCACTTCCTCGGCGCGGAGCTCGACATCGAGAAGACCCTCGATCTCGTGCGCGTGCTCGCGGAGCTCGACCTCGGCGCCGCCCGCATCGACGTCGGCCGTCTCCTCGAGAGGGCGGAGAGCCGATCGGGAGACCTCGCGGAGTTCCTCCGCTCGGAGCTCGCTCCCGTCGTCGGCGCCGCCGGTGAGGACCAGCCGGTGCGCGACGTCGTCCTCTACGGCTTCGGGCGCATCGGACGCCTCCTCGCCCGGATCCTCCTCGACCGCGCCGGCGGCTCGGGGATGCGGCTGCGGGCCATCGTCGTGCGCCGCGGCGGCCCCGACGACATCGTCAAGCGCGCCTCCCTGCTCCGTCGTGACTCCGTGCACGGGAAGTTCGACGGCAGCATCGTCGTCGACGAGGACGCCAACACCATCCTGGCCAACGGCACCCTCATCCAGGTCATCTACTCCGACGATCCCTCCCAGGTCGACTACACCGCCTACGGGATCGACGACGCGATCATCGTCGACAACACGGGCAAGTGGCGCGACGAGGAGGGTCTGTCGAAGCACCTGGCCTGCCCGGGTGCCTCCAAGGTCATCCTCACCGCCCCCGGCAAGGGCGATGTCAAGAACATCGTCTTCGGGGTCAACGACTCCGACATCCTCGACTCCGACACCGTCGTCTCCGCGGCCTCGTGCACGACGAACGCGATCACCCCGGTGCTCAAGGCGCTCAACGACCGGTTCGGCGTCCGCAACGGCCACGTCGAGACGGTCCACTCGTTCACGAACGACCAGAACCTCATCGACAACTTCCACAAGGGCTCCCGCCGCGGCCGCGCCGCAGGGCTGAACATGGTGCTCACCGAGACCGGTGCCGCCAAGGCCGTCGCGAAGGCGCTGCCGGAGCTCAAGGGGAAGCTGTCGGGCAACGCCATCCGCGTGCCCACCCCCAACGTGTCGATGGCGATCCTCAACCTCAACCTCGAGACCGCCACGAGCGTCGGCGAGCTCAACGAGTTCCTCCGTCAGACCTCGATGGACTCGCCGCTGCGCAACCAGGTCGACTACGTCGCCTCCCCGGAGCTCGTCTCGTCCGACCTCGTCGGGTCGAAGCGCGCAGGAGTCGTCGACGGTCTCGCGACGATCGTCGACGAGGACCGCGCCGTCGTCTACGTCTGGTACGACAACGAGTTCGGCTACAGCTGCCAGGTCGTCCGCTGCGTCGCCGCGATGGCCGGGATCGACACGCCCGCCTTCCCCCGCGCGGAGGCGCTGGTCAACGGCTGACACCGCAACCGAGCACGGTGAGAAGGCGCCCGCAGCACATGCTGCGGGCGCCTTCTCGTCGTCGGGAGACGGGTCTCAGTCCGAGTCGCCCATCGCCTCGTGCAGCCAGATCGGCGTGAAGTCCGCGAACCGCGCCGCGAGCTCGGCATCGCCCTCGAGCATCGCCGCGAACCTGTCGTCGCCGGCGGCGAGCTCGTTCGCCCAGATCGGTCCGAGGCACGCGAGCAGGGCGCAGGCGACGGCGATCCCGACGGCCAGGACCGGGGTGGTCTCCCACAGCATCACGCCGAAGACCAGCCCGAGCAGTGCGAAGCCGACGGCGACCGCCGTTCCCCCGGCCTGGGACCGCGGCGCCCGCGCGCTGACCGGCCTGCGGGCGGCGACGGAGTCGAGGACGTCGCGGTTGATCCGGGTCCAGGCGACGATCGCCGCGAGGCCGCAGACGATCCCGATCATGATGAGGGTGAATGCGGAGAACAGGAGGACGGCGTCGACCCGCTCCCCCTGCGCCTGCAGGGCTGCGCCGAGCCCGGCGACGAGCATGGCCGCGGCGAGGACGAGGAGACTGAGCAGCCGCGCCCTGCGCACGGCGACGAGCTCGCCGAGCACCCCGGCCAGGAGCTGCCTCTCCGCATGTCTGCGATCGCTCATCGGACGTAGCCCGCGCTCTTGTCGACGGTGTGGGCGAACGGCAGGCCGGCCCGGTGGCGGGCGAAGAGGTCGACGAACTGGTCGGCCAGCCGTCCCCGCCACCCTTCGGTGTCGCCGCTCATGTGCGGGGTGATGATGACGTTGTCCATCGCCCACAGCGGATGATCGGGCGGCAGCGGCTCCTCGGCGAAGACGTCGAGCCCGGCGCCGGCGATCCGTCCCTCGGCGAGGGCGGCGACGAGGGCGGCGGTGTCGACCGTGGCCCCACGGCCGACGTTGATGAGGTGCGCGTGCGGCTCCATCGCGGCGAGCACCTCGGCGTCGATGAGGTTCGCGGTCCGCGCGGTCAGCGGGGCGATGTCGATGAGCCAGTCGACGCCGGAGAGGTGGGAGGCGAGGTCCGCGGAGTCGATGACCCGACCGAAGTCGGGGTCGCCCTCCCGGGCCCGGCTGCCCGCCCCGACGATCTCGACGTCGAGGGCGGCGAGCACCCGGGCGATCTCCCGGCCGATCGAGCCGGTGCCGACGATGAGCGCCCGCGATCCCGCCAGGTCCCGCGACGACCGGCGGTTCCACTTGGACTGCCGCTGGTCCGTGAGCGTCCCGAGCAGGCTCTTGGCGTGGACGAGCATGAAGCCGAGGACGAACTCGGCGATCGGCCGGTCGAAGATGCCGCGCGCGTTGGTGACGACGACGTCCGAGTCGACGAGGTCGGCGAAGAGCAGGGAGTCGACGCCGGCGCTCGCGGCGTGGATCCAGCGCAGGGAGTCGGCCCGGGCGAACTCCGACTCCAGTGCGGTGGAGAAGAAGTCCCAGAGCAGCAGCACCTCGGTGCCGGGCAGTGCGGAGCCGAGCTCCTCGGCGGCGACGATCCGCAGTTCGACGTCGGGCGCCTCTCCGAGCTCAGTCAGCTGCGCGGGAACCCGAGTTCCGGGCGAGTTGAGTATCGTCAGCACCGTCATCCGTGACATCCTTCCCTGTGGTCTGCTCTGCCAGGGTATCGGATGCCCGGTCGACGTCCACGCGGGTGCGCGTCGTCGACTCAGCGCCCAGGCCCTTGGCCAGCGGGGTGCCGGGGAGGAAGAGGAGGAAGACGAAGCCGAGGACGGCCAGGGGCGCCACCCAGAGGAACAGCGGGACGAGGGCGTCGTTGTAGGAGCCGACGATGAGCGAGTGCACGGGTTCGGGCATGTCGGCGACGACCCCCGGCGTCAGCCCGGTCGAGGACACCGCCGGCAGCGGCTGGTCGCCGGCCTTCGCGGACAGCCCCGCCAGTCCGGTCTCGATGTTCTCGAGAAGGCGCTGGGTGAAGACCGATCCGATGAGCGCCATGCCGAGGGTGGCGCCGACCTGCCGGAAGTAGTTGTTCGCCGCGGTGGCCGTCCCGACCATGGACACGGGGAACGCGTTCTGCACGACGAGCACGAGCGTCTGCATGCTCAGGCCGAGTCCCAGGCCGAGCAGCGCCAGGTGCCAGATCGTCTCCCATTCGGAGCTGTCGGCCCGCAGCTGGGACATCAGGGCCAGGGACAGTCCGATGAGGAGGATCCCGACGAGCGGGTAGATCCGGTAGCGGCCCGTGTGGGCGACGACGAAGCCGATGACGGTCGAGGAGATGAGCATCGTCCCCATCATCGGCACCATCATCAGCCCCGCCACGGTCGCATCGATCCCGTGGACCATCTGCAGGTAGGTGGGCATGTACGACAGGACCCCGAACATCGCGACGCCGATGAACAGGCCGGCGGCGGTGCAGAGGAGGAAGTCCCTGTTCCTGAACAGGAACATGGGGATGATCGGCTCGCTGACCTTGGTCTCGACGACGACGAAGGCGATCGCGGCGAGCGCTCCGACGACGATGAGGGAGATGATCTGCCAGGAGTCCCAGTCGTAGTCGTGACCGCCCCACGCCGAGGTGAGCACGATCGCGCTCGTGACGATGGAGATGAGGAGCATGCCCGCGCCGTCGACCTTCGGGCGCGGTCCGTGGGCCCGCTTGGGCACCTTGAGGAAGACGGCCGCGGCGATGAGGGCGAGGATGCCGAGGGGGAAGTTGATGGCGAACGCCCAGCGCCAGCCCGGACCCTCCGTGAGCCAGCCGCCGATCAGGGGGCCGGCGACCGAGGAGACGGCGAAGGCCGAGCCCATGATCCCCATGTACTTGCCGCGTTCGCGGGCGGGGACCACCGAGGCGATGATCGACTGCGAGAGGATCATCATCCCCCCGCCGCCGATGCCCTGGAGCACGCGGCCGAGGATGAGCATGGACATGCCCTCGGCGACGAGCGCCAGGGCGGACCCGGCGAGGAAGCAGCAGATCGCGAACATGAAGAGCGGCTTGCGCCCGAACAGGTCGCCCACCTTGCCGTAGATGGGCATCGTGATCGTCGAGGCGAGCATGAAGGCCGTCGAGACCCACAGCATCTGGTCGACCCCGTCGAGTTCGCCGACGATCGTCGGCAGGGCCGTGGCGAGCACGGTCTGGTTGAGGGAGAACATGAACATGGCGATCATCAGGCCCACGAAGAGGAGGACGATCGCCGAGGTGGTCATCGGTCGGTCCTCGGTGCGGATCGTCATCTCGCCCGTCGGCATCGTCTCGCCGGTTCTCGGCGTCTCGGCATTTCTCATCTGGTCCTTCATCTCAGTCGTTCGAGCACTGTCAGGAAGAGTCGGAGGGACTCCTCGTAGATCGGGTGGGAGCCGCCGCGCTCCTCGACGAGCCCGGGCGAGTGCTTGATCGTCCGTCCCGCGTGGTGCAGGGGCACCATGCACAGCTGGGTGAGCATCCTCGAGCTGCGCCGTGCCGAGTCCTCGCTCGAGAACTCCTGGCCCAGGTGCTCGAGTCTCGCCCGCACGTGCTCGGCGAGCCGCTCCTCGAGGGCCTCGGCCCGCTCGAGGCGCTTGCTCACGAGCTCGGGGTGGCGCGCGAAGAGCAGACGCCGTCTGGCCGGGGTGTCGGGGTGGAGGGATCCGATGAACAGGGCCTCGCTGATGAAGCGGGCGGTGTCCTCGGCCAGGGTGTCCAGCCCGGCCTCGGAGTGCACGTAGGCGTCGACGAGCTGGGCGTCGACGTCGGACTCGTCGAGCCCGACGATCGCGTCCTCCTTCGTCGCGTAGTAGTTGAAGAAGGTGCGCGTGGAGACCCCGGCGTCGGCGGCGATGGCGGCCACCGTCGCCGCTTCCAGGCCGTCCTCGAGCACCCGCGTGACGGCGGCCTCGTGGAGGGCGTTGCGGGTCAGCCGCGCCTTCTTGGCGCGCAGCGATTCAGTGGTGGCCATGCCTCCATTTTGCATGCTGTGCATCTTTGCATCAAGTGCAAACTTTCATCTGTGCACGAAATCACGCGGTTCGCGCGGCGGCGTGTGTCAGTGCCGCACGCCGAGGCGGGAGGAGCTGCTCACATGAGCGCGCGGAGGCGGGCGCGGTGCTGCTCGAGGACCTGCAGCTGGCCGAGCAGGTTCGTCCCCGACTGCGTGTCGGAGGGATCGAGCCGCTGGAGCCGGGAGTGGAGCTCGCCGGCGATCCGTTCGAGGTCGTAGTCGAAGAGGCGGGCGACGATCCCCTGGGCGAACCGTTCGGCGCTCACCCCTTCGGCGATGGGCAGCGGGGTGACGAGCAGCTGGGTGACGTAGGGGCGCAGATCCTCGGGGCTGACCGCGAGCACCGCCTCGGTCCACCGGGACTGCTCCCCTCCGGCGGAGCGCAGTCCGCCTGCCTCCTGGATGGCGGCCTGGATCCGGCGCAGTCCCGGGTGCTCGAAGGCCCTGGCCGAGAGGGAGTCGAAGAGCTTCGCGTTGACGAACTCGGGGTGCTGGAGGGCGACCATGAGCGCGCCCTTCTCCGTCTTCAGCCGGGCCGGGCTGATCGGGGCCGACAGGTTCGAGACGTCCGGGCGCTCGTCGTAGACGTACTCGAGCGCCGTGTCCTCCCCGCCGGGCCCCGGCGCCGGTGCGGGAGCCGGGCCGGGTTCCGGGTTCCACGTCCGCTGCACGGGATCGCTCGGCGGCTGCGCCCCCGGTCCCGCCGGGCGGTCGGCCGGCCGGCCGGCGCCGCGTCCCGGGGCCCGCCCGCCGTCGGGGCGGACGGGGTCGCTCGACCGGCCGCGCTGCGGGCGCTTCCGTGCCGCCTTGACCGCGGACTCCACCTCGGCGATGTCGACACCGATCCGCCCGGCGACGAACCGGTAGTAGTGGCTGAGGCTCGTGCGGTCCCGGATGCCGGTGAGCACCTCGGCGGCCGCCTTCACCGCCGAGATCCGCCCCTCGACGGAATCGAGGTCGAAGCGGGCGATCGACGTGGTGATGACGAACTCGAAGAGCGGCTTGCGGGCGTCGACGAGCTCGCGCAGCGCCCCGTCACCCTTCTGCATCCGCAGGTCGCAGGGGTCGAGGCCGTCGGGCTCGACGGCGACGAAGGTCTGCGCGGTGAACTCGGCCTCGAACTCGAAGGCCTTGAGCGCGGCCTTCTGCCCGGCCTCGTCCCCGTCGAAGGTGAAGATCACCTCGCCGCTCGAGTCGTCGCCGAGCAGCCTGCGGACGATCTTCACGTGCTCGGCGCCGAAGGCCGTTCCGCACGTCGCGACGGCCTGGGTGACCCCGGCCAGGTGCGCGGCCATGACGTCGGTGTAGCCCTCGACGATGACCACGCGCTTGGTCTTGGCGATGTCCCGCTTCGCGAGGTCGAGCCCGTAGAGGACCTGGTTCTTGCGGTAGAGCGCGGTCTCGGGGGTGTTGAGGTATTTCGGTCCCTGGTCGTCGTCGAAGAGACGGCGGGCGCCGAAGCCGATCGTCCGGGCGGTCATGTCCTTGATCGGCCACACCAGGCGGCCCCGGAACCGGTCGTAGATCCCCCGACCGCCCTCGCTCGCCAGGCCGGCGGCGAGGATCTCCTCGTCGCTGAATCCGGCACGGCGCAGATGGGACGTCAGGGCGTCCCAGGACTTCGGGGCGAAGCCGAGGCCGAAGTCCCGGCTCGAGTGGGTGGGGAAGCCGCGCCCGGTGAGGAAGTCGCGGGCGATCTCCCCCGCCTCGGTCTCCAGCGCCGCGGCGAAGAAGTTCCCGGCGACCTCGTGCATCTCGAGCAGCCGCTGCCGGCGGCTGGCCTGCTCGCGGTCGGGGCCCTTGCCGTCCTCGTAGCGCAGGTGCATGCCGGCCTTGGCCGCGAGCGCCTCGACGGCTTCGACGAAGCTCAGCTGCTCGACCTTCTGGAGGAAGGAGAAGACGTCGCCGGATTCCCCGCAGCCGAAGCAGTGGTACATGCCGACCTGGGGTCTGACGTGGAAGGACGGGGTCTTCTCGTCGTGGAAGGGGCACAGTCCCTTGAGGGAGCCGATGCCGGCGGTCTTGAGCGTGACGAACTCGCCCACCACCTCGTCGATGCGGACCCGGCTGCGGAGCTCGTCGATGTCCTCCCGTCTGATCAGGCCGGCCATGGTTTAGAGTCGATCCCCCGCTCCGGCCTGGATCCGGTGGTAGAGCGTCCACGCGGAGTGATCGGTGAGCGAGGCGATCTGGTCGACGACGACGCGCAGCCGGGAGGCGTCGTCGGCGGCCTCGAGGTAGTCGGCGCGGAACATCGGGTCGAGCGTGTCCGGGGCCTGCGAGTACCATTCGGCCAGCGAGGTGAGCACGGTCGACTGGATGTCGTGGAGGCGCAGCCGATCCTCGGCGACCATGACCGTCAGTGTCGCCATCCCCTTGAGCACCGCGATCTCGATGACCGTGGCCTCCGGGACGACGAGGGAGGCGGCGTAGCGGGCCAGCGGCTCCCAGCCGTACTCCTCGCGGGTCGCGGCCTCGGCGGCGGCGACGAAGCGGCCGATGAGCTGGCTGGTCAGGTGCTTGAGCGCGGCCTGGGCGCGGCGGGACCCGTCATAGGCCTCCGCCGGCCAGTAGGACGCGGCCTGCAGGCGCTCGAGCGCCCGGTCCATGTCGGCATCGTCGACGCCGGGCAGGTACCACTGCCGGGTGATGGCGAACAGTTCGGCCCGCCTCGCCTCGGAGGCGAACTCGGGCAGCCTCAGGTGTCCGGCGACAATCGCGTCCTCGACGTCGTGGACGGAGTAGGAGATGTCGTCGGCGAGGTCCATCACCTGCGCCTCGAGGCACTTCCTCCCGTTGGGGATGCCGTCGCGGTAGAAGGTGAACACCTCGGCGTCGTCGTCGTAGACGCCGAACTTGAACACCCCGGAGTCGCGCTTGCTCACGGCCTCGGCGCGCGTCCAGGGGTACTTGGTCAGGGCGTCGAGGCTGGCGCGGGTGAGGTTGAGCCCGGCGGGACGACCGTCGGGGGCGAGCACCTTCGGCTCGATCCGCGTGACCAGGCGCAGCGTCTGGGCGTTGCCCTCGAACCCGCCGATGTCGGCGCAGACCTCATCGAGGATCGTCTCCCCGTGGTGGCCGAAGGGCGGGTGGCCGAGGTCATGGCTGAGGCAGGCGGTGTCGACGATGTCGGGGTCGCAGCCCAGGTAGCGCGCGAGCTCGCGCCCCACCTGGGCGACCTCGAGGGAGTGGGTGAGCCGGGTCCGGACGAAGTCGTCGGTGCCGGGTTCGACGACCTGGGTCTTGGCCCCCAGGCGCCGCAGACCCGCGGAGTGGAGGACGCGGGCCCGGTCGCGCTGGAACGCCGAGCGGCGCGGGTTCTTCGCCGGTTCGCTCACCCAGCGCGCCTCGTCCCAAGCAGTGTAGGCCGCGACGGCCCCCGACATCGTCGACGCCGGAGGATAGGGATTCGACGGCACGCTCAGCCTCCCGAGATGTCGAGTTCGGCCTCGGAGAGCAGGGACTGCCCCGAGGGATCGAAGACGCGGGAGTCCAGCCAGCCCTCGGGCAGGTGCGGCCGCTTCGGCCGGGTCGTGCGTCCCCGCGATCCCTCGGCCGCCTCCCCCGGGTAGGGGGCGTCGTGGTCGAGCTGGGCGAGCAGCTCCTCGAGCTCGGCCAGGGAGGAGACCATGGCGAGCCGGCTGCGCAGGTCTCCCCCGACCGGGTAGCCCTTGAAGTACCAGGCGATGTGCTTGCGCAGGTCGCGGACGCCGTGGAACTCGTCCTCGTAGTAGTCGACGAGGTACTCGCCGTGTTTGTACACGGCCCGGCCCACCTCGGCGAGTCCGGGACGGTGCCTGACCGGGCTGCCGCCCAGCGCGTTCGCGAGGTCGCCGAACAGCCACGGCCGCCCCTGGCAGCCGCGGCCGATGACGACGCCGTCGCAGCCGGTGCGGTTCATCATCTCGAGGGCGTCCTCGGCGGCGAAGATGTCGCCGTTGCCGAGCACGGGCACGGTGTCGCCGAGGTGGTCCTTGAGGCGGGCGATCGCGTCCCAGTCGGCCTGTCCGGAGTAGAGGTCGGCGGTGGTGCGCCCGTGCAGGGCGACCGCGGCGACACCCGCGTCGCGGGCCATCTCCCCGGCCTCGAGATAGGTGAGGTGGTCCTTGTCGATGCCCTTGCGCATCTTCACCGTCAGCGGGACGTCTCCGCGGGAGGCCTCGCGGACGGCGCCGGTGACGATCGCGGCGAACAGGTCCTTCTTCCACGGCAGCGCCGAGCCGCCTCCCTTGCGCGTGACCTTGGGCACGGGGCAGCCGAAGTTGAGGTCGATGTGATCGGCGCGGTCCTCCTCGACGAGCATCCGCACGGCCGCCGAGATCGTCTCCGGATCGACTCCGTAGAGCTGCACGGAGCGTGGCGTCTCGTAGGGTTCGTGGTGGATGATGCGCATGCTCTTGGGACTGCGCTCGACGAGCGCCCGGGAGGTCACCATCTCGGTCACGTAGAGACCGGCGCCGTACTCGCGGCACAGCCGCCGGAACGCGGTGTTGGTGATGCCGGCCATCGGCGCGAGCACCACGGGCGAGGACAGCTCGATCCCGCCGATGCGCAGGGGCTTCACGGCAGGGGCGGGCACCGGGGCGGACCGGGCGGACGTCGGGGCGGCTGTCCCCGCGGACGCCGGCGGGGCGGTCGGGGATGCGGACTCGTGGCTGGGGCTGATGACACTCACCGTCCCATTATCCCAAAGGCGTCCAAATCGGTCATGCGCAGCTCCTCGACGTCCCACGTCGACTCGAGTCCGAGGTCGGCGGCGAGCCGTTCGTCATGGGTGACGACGAGCATCGCGCCGCCGAATCCCTCGAGGGCGGAGACGAGGGCGGCGAGCGAGGACAGGTCGAGGTTGTTCCCCGGCTCGTCGAGGACGAGCAGCTGCGGGGCGGGCTCCTGGAGCAGGGCGCGGGCCAGTGCCACGCGGAACCGCTCCCCGCCGGAGAGCGTCGAGCACACCTGCTCGGTCCGGCCCGCCCGCAGACCCATCGCGGCCATCATCTCGTGGACCCGGTGCTTCGTCAGTCCCGGAGTGCGCTCCCGGACCGCCTCCATGATGCTCAGCCCAGGCGGCAGCCGGTACTGCTGGTCGAGGTGGGCGACCGGGACGTGCACGTTCACGTCGAGTCCCGGGAACAGACGGTCGAGCCGGGCCGCCGCGGAGCCCGCTCTGGTTGCCGAGCCTCCGTCCTCCTCGGCGCGTGCGGTGTCTGCCCGGAGTCCTTCCGCGTGCGCCGTGATCGCGGTGAGCAGCGTCGACTTGCCCGCGCCGTTGGGCCCGGTGAGCCGGATCCGCTCGGGCCCGACGATCGACAGGGGGCGGGCGAGGGCCGCGGTGTCGATCTCGAGGACGCGCCGGCCCGGGTGGACGGCGGTGTCGGGCAGATGCACGGTGATCCTCGGGTCCTGCCGCAGTTCGTCACGGGCCGCCTGCACCTGGCCCTTCGCCTCGGCTTCGTCGTGGGCCTTGTCCCCGCGGCGCTTGGCGGCGCTCTTCTGCGCCGAGTTGGTCAGCCCGTTCATGACGATCTTCGGCCGCCGCTTGTTCGCATTGTCGGTGGCCGCCTTCCGGTCCGCGCGCGCGAGCTTCGTCTCGAGCTCGATGCGCTGCCGCTTCTCGACGGCGAGCGTCCGCTTGGCGTCGACGAGCGCCTGCCGCTTCGCCTCCTCCTCGGCGGCGACCATGTCCTCGTAGTCGCTGAAACCGCCGCCGTAGACGCGCAGCTCGTCGGTCATCTCGACGATCGCGTCTACCTCCTCGAGCAGTTCGCGATCATGGGAGATGACGAGCGTGGGCCCGCTGCGAGCATTGAGCAGCGCCGTGAGCCTGGCGCGCCCCGCCGCGTCGAGGTTGTTGCTGGGCTCGTCGAGGATGAGCCAGCGTCCGCCGGCCAGCGCCGCCCGGGCGAGACCGACCCGCATCGCCTCGCCTCCGGAGAAGGTGCTGATCGGGCGGTCGAGGTCGGAGGGCTCGAGGGTGAGCCCCGCCTCGGCGAGGGCGCTGAGCGCCTGTTCCTCGATGTCCCAGTCATCGCCGATGACCTCGAAGTCGTGCGCTGTCGCCTCCCCGGCGAGAGTGCGCAGGAGGGCGGCGCGGCGGTCGGCGATGCCGAGCGCCGCGTCGACGGACGCCTCGGCGTGGGGCAGGAGCTGGTCGATGGACACGGCCGGTGCGGCCCCGGTGACGGTGCCGGTGACGACCATGCCCGGCGGCAGGGGCAGCCCGGCGAGGATCGTGGCGAGGGTGGACTTGCCCACCCCGTTGTCGCCGACGAGCCCGACGAGGGCGGCGGGGATCGTCGCAGTCAGCGGTCCGAACACCTCGGTGTCGTCGCCGAGGCGGCAGTGGAGTCGGGAGATGGAGATGGCGAAGGACATGCGTGGCCTCATTTCATGCGCTGGTGATGCGGGCCCGTGGCACCCGCATGGGCGGAAATGAGGTCTTACTTCACGTCGGCTGTGTCCTCGGCTCGGGAATGGTCCGGATCCAGGATGCCCGAGACTCACGTCCAGGTCAAGGAGACGACGGTCCGGCCGCACGGCCCGAGCCCATCCCCAGGGGTCAGAGGATCATGAGGATGAGCTCGGCGGGACGCTCCCCGGGATTCGAGAGCTGATGGGGGACGTCGCCCGGCGCCTGAGCGCAGTCCCCGGCCTGGAGCCTCGTGGTCCGGTCGATCGTGACGATCTCGACGACCCCGGAGAGGACGAAGAAGGTCTCCCGGGCGCCGCTGCGATGGGCGCTGAACGAGGCGGTCTCGCAGTGCGGGTCGAGCCGGTAGTGGACGACCTCCAAGTTCTCGACCGGTGCGGGCAGATCCCGACGCCAGGTCCCGGTGCCGTACGCGCTCGTCCCGCTGATCGAGGCGCTCGGGGTGACGACGACCTCCGGGGTCGCGAGGAGTTCGCCGACGTCGACGCCGAGCGCCCGGGACAGGGCCATCGCATTGGACACCGAGGTGTCCTGCTCGCCGCGTTCGATCTTCGACAGCGCCGCACGGGAGATGCCGGCGCGGACGGCGAGTTCGTTGAGCGTGAGCCCGTTGTACTTGCGGCGAGCGCGGATGCGGGCCCCGAAGACCTTGGCTCCGAGTTCTTCTGCCTTCGACATGGTTCCACTATAGTTGATTCTTGAATAGTGGACTCTGTTCCAGCAAAGGATGATTGATGCCGATGGCAGCTCTGGCCCTGACACCCCTCCTGCTCGCCATCGCCCTCCTGGTGGCTCGGCAGAGCGCGTGGATCGCCGCCACGGCGGGACTGGTCGCGGCCGCCCTCGTGGCGCTCTCCGCCTTCCCCACTGCGGTGCCGGTTCTCCGCGAGTCCGCCCTCGGCTACTTCCCCCTCATCGTCGAGGTCGCCCTCATCCTGCTCTTCGGGATGATCCTGGCCCGGCTGCTCGAGTCGAGCGGGGCGATGCGGGAGATCTCCCGCTGGGTCGAGGACCTGGCACCGAGTCGGCCGCTCGGGGTGGCCCTCGTCGTGTTCGGGATCGTGCCCTTCGCCGAGTCGGTGACCGGGTTCGGGATCGGAGTGACGATCGGGGTGCCGATCCTCGTCCACCTCGGCGCCACGCTGCGGCACTCGGCCCTGCTCGGGCTCCTCGGGCTCATCGCGGTCCCCTGGGGCGCCCTCGGCCCGGGCACCACGGTGGCCGCGGCCCTCGCGGGGCTCGACGTCGACGCCCTCGGGCTCGCGACGGCCCGGATCAATCTCATTCCGGTCGTCGTCGTCACGGTCTCGGTCCTCCTCCTCACCCGTCCGGGCCTCGGCGGGACGATCGGCACCGTCGCCGCGGCAGGGCTGCTGTGGGTCGGCATCCTCGGGGCGAACGCGCTTGTCGGCATGGCTCCCGCCGGCATCATCGGGTCCGTTCTCGTCATCGCGGCCATGGGCTCGCTCTTCGCCGTGCGCGCCCGTCGGCGCTCGAGAGGATCGGGCGCCGGCGGGGACTCAGCCGGCGCGGGACCCGGCAGGAGCGCCGATTCCGGCGCCGGTCCGGATGCGGGTCCGGGCGCGGGGCCGGGCGCGGGGCCGGGTCTGCGTCGGGCCCTCCTGCCCTATGGGGTGCTCACCCTCGGGCTCCTCATCGCCAGGGCCGTCGCCGCCGCGCTCCCCGCGGTGTGGACCGAGGTGCTCGCCTCTCCCCCGTTCTGGCTGGCGGTCGCCTGCGCCGCCGCCGGCGCCTTCGGCGCGCGGGCGACGGTCCGTGCCGCCGCCCGCTCCTGGGTGCCCATCGGCGCCGCGACCGCGGCCTTCATGCTCATGGGGTGGATCATGACGACGACGGGCATGAGCACGGCCATAGGGTCGCTCCTGCCTGCCGGACTCATCCTGCTCACCCCCTGGCTGACCGTCGCCGGCTCCATCCTCACCGGCTCGAACACGGGTGCCAACTCGATGTTCGCCGGCACCCTCGACGCCGCGGCGACGGCCGCGGGGGTGTCGAGCGCCGGCGTCGTCGCCGCCGGCAACGCCGCGGGCTCCCTCGCGGCCCTGGCCGCTCCCCCGCGGGTCGCGATGGCCGTCCAGCTCGCCGCTCCCGGGGCGACGGTCTCGGCGCGCGACGTCTCCGCGGTCCAGGCGCGCGCCCTCGTCGTCAGCGCCGTCGCCGCCCTGGCCATCGGCCTGTGGATCCAGCTCACCCTCTGACAGGCACCCACGCGCCCGGCATCAGAGCCGGATGATCTCCCGGGGGAACGAGGTGAATGCCTCGCACCCGGTGTCGGTGACGAGGATCGACTCGGAGAGCTCGTAGCCGTAGCCGTTCATCCACATCCCGCAGATGAGGTGGAAGGTCATCCCCGCCTCGAGCACCTGCTCGTCCTCGGTGCGGATCGAGATCGTCCTCTCACCCCAGTCCGGCGGATAGCCGATCCCGATCGAGTAGCCCAGCCGGCTCGGCTTCTCGAGACCGGCGACGGCGAGGATCCGGTTCCATGTGCGGGCGAGCTCCGCGGTCGCCGTCCCCGGCGCAGCCGCCTCGAGGACCGCCGCCAGCGCCTCGGCGACGACGCCCTCGAGGCGGACGAGCTCCTGCCGGGGGCGGCCGACGACCGCGGTGCGGGCCAGCGGCACGTGATAGCGCCGGTGCACTCCGGCGAGTTCGACGCTCACCGCCTCGTCGGCGACGAACCGTCGGTCGCTCCAGGTCAGATGCGGCGTGTCCGCGCTCTCCCCGGTCGGGAGCATGGGCACGATGGCCGGGTAGTCGCCCCATGCCCGCCCGCGGCCCCGCGCCTGGGCCGCCGCGATCGCGGAGGCGACCTCGTGCTGGCCGATTCCGACCCCGAGCGTGCCGAGGGCGGCGTCCATCGCCGCGGTCGTCACCTCGGCGGCGCTGCGCATGATGGCCACCTCGTCGGCGGACTTGATCGCCCGGATCCAGTTGACGAGCTCGAACGAGTCGACGAGCCGCCATTCGGGCACCCCGTTGACCAGTGCCCGGAAGGCCCGGGGTGAGAAGAAGTGCGAGTCCATCTCGACCCCGACCGGGGTCGCCGAGGCGCGGGCGACCTCCCAGCGCTGGCGCAGAGCGAAGGCCACCCAGTCGAACGGGTGGATGTGGGGCCGCTGCACGTAGCGCTCGGGGTAGCCGACGATGTCCTCGGGCGGCAGCCAGGACGTGTGGGTGGCGCCGTGCGCGTCCATGTCACGGAGGAAGAGCGTGAGCGGGCCCGACGCGGGGACGAAGAGCAGCTGCGGGGTGTAGAACGACCACGCGTTGTAGCCGGTGAGGTAGTAGATGTTGGCCGGGTCCGTGACGATGAGCGCCGACAGTCCCTGGTCGCTCATCCGCCCGCGCACTGCCGCGATCCGGCCCAGGTACTCCTCGGGGGAGAACGTCAGCGACCGCGAGCCGATCGTGTCGACGTCTCCCGGCCGCGGCTCGGGGCGCGAGCGCACGTCCTGGGAGGCCCTTCCCTGGTCGCTGCCGGGGCGCATGCCCGCCAGCTCCGGCCGGGCCTGATCGCCGGCGGAGAACAGCTCACCTTCGTTCATGCGACCAGTCTGGTGAGGGACTTCACATCATGTCAATGGCCGCCGGATTGCCGCCGTCGGATGACGGATTCCCGAACAGAAACCTGGACATTCGACTGATTCCGCAAACGGAAGTGCGCATTCCGACTGATTCAATGATAGATTGGCGTGAGACTCAAGTCACGGAGGTGAAGAATGGCCCCACTCCTGCCAAGCGGAGGCGACCAGCGTCTGGGCAACCTCGATGAGAAGTCCAAAGCGATCATCGTCGAGCTGCAGCATGACGGACGCAAGTCGTACTCCGCCATCGGCAAGACAGTCGGGCTGTCGGAGGCCGCCGTGCGCCAGCGGGTCTCCAGGCTCATCGAATCGGGCGTGATGGAGATCGTCGCCGTCACCGATCCGCTGAGCCTGGGCTTCGCCCGTCAGGCCATGGTGGGGCTGAAGGTCCGCGGCGACATCTCCAAGGTGGCCGACAGGCTCCACGGCTACGACGAGATCGACTATCTCGTCGTCACTGCGGGGTCCTTCGACATCCTTGTCGAGATCGTCTGCGAATCCGATCGACACCTGATCGAGTTCGTCAATGGGGAACTCCGGTCGATCGACGCCGTCGTCGACACGGAGCTCTTCATGTACCTCTCACTGGAAAAGCAAAAATACAATTGGGGGACAAGATGACAGAGAATGTCACCAGGTCTGGCACCGCGTATCAGGATGCCATTCGCAACAACGTGTGGATGCACATGAGCCCGCACCAGTCGCTGTTCGACGGCGGAGAAGCGCCGATCATCACCCGCGGCGAGGGCAACTACATCTTCGACGACAAGGGCAAGCGCTACCTCGACGGTCTCGCCGGCCTGTTCACCGTCCAGGTCGGGCACGGTCGTGAGGAGATCGCCAAGGCGATGTACGACCAGACGCTCAAGCTGCCCTTCATGCCGCTGTGGTCGTTCGCCCATCCGCAGGCCATCGAGGTCTCGGAGCGCCTGGCCAGCTATGCGCCCGGCGACCTCAACCGCGTGTTCCTCACCTCCGGCGGCGGCGACTCCGTCGAGTCGGCGATGAAGCTCGCGAAGAACTACTTCAAGGTCACCGGCAAGCCCGGCAAGCACAAGATCATCTCCCGTGCGACCGCCTACCACGGCACCCCGCACGGCGCCCTGTCCGTGACCTCCCTGCCCGGGCTGCGCGAGCAGTTCGCCCCTCTGGTCCCCGGCGCCCACAAGGTGCCCAACACCAACTTCTACCGTGCACCCGAGGCCTACGCCCACGACGAGAAGGTGTTCGGCCGTTGGGCCGCCGACCGCATCGGCGAGGCCATCGAGTTCGAGGGCCCCGACTCCGTCGCGGCTGTGTTCCTCGAGCCGGTGCAGAACTCCGGCGGCTGCTTCCCGCCGCCTCCCGGGTACTTCGACCGTGTCCGCGAGATCTGCGACGAGTACGACGTGCTCCTCGTCTCCGACGAGACGATCTGCGCCTATGGCCGCATCGGCGACATGTTCGCCTGCAACGACTTCGGCTACGTCCCGGACATCATCACCAGCGCCAAGGGCATCACCTCGGGCTATGCTCCGCTCGGTGCGATGATCGCCCACGATCGTCTGTTCGAGCCCTTCGGCCCCGGCGGGGACGAGACCTACTACCACGGCTACACCTTCGGCGGTCACCCCGTCGCCTGCGCCGCCGCCATGGCGAACTTCGACATCTTCGAGTCCGAGAAGCTCAACGACCACGTGCACGAGAACGCCGCCGCGTTCAAGTTCACGCTCGAGAAGCTCAAGGACCTGCCGATCGTCGGCGACGTCCGCGGCGAGGGCTTCTTCTACGGCATCGAGCTCGTCAAGGACCGCGACACCAAGGAGTCCTTCACCGAGGAGGAGTCGGAGCGGATCCTCAAGAACTTCGTGTCCGCGAAGATGTACGAGAACGGCCTGTACTGCCGCGCCGACGACCGGGGAGACCCGGTCATCCAGCTCTCGCCCCCGCTGACCGTGGGTCAGGCGGAGTTCGACGAGATGGAGCAGATCATCCGCGGCGTCCTCGAGGAGGCCTGGACCAAGCTCTGATCTGACGGCCGGCCGGGCCGAGCGAGCGCCACCGCCGCGCAGTCCGGACAGCCGAGAAGGCGGCTGCCCCACCCTCTCCGGATGGGGCAGCCGCCTTCGTCGTATGCAGAATGTCGCCCAGTCGTCCGCTGAGGCTCACCCCTCAGCGTCCGCCGTCCTCCTCGAGGCGACGCCGCTCCCGGCGGGTCAGCGGCTGCTTGCCGGCACCGGGCTCCGGCGCACCGGCGGCATCTGCTGCCGCACCGGGCTCCGGCCGGGCCGCCCCAGCAGGCTGCCGGGCCTCGGAGGACGCGCCACCCGCCTCGGCGGTGAGCCCTGCGGTGGCGGTGAGCCCTGCGGTGGCGGTGACGGCGAGGTGCTCGGCCTCGTCGGGATCGGTCGTCCGGGGAACGTCCCGCGCCGGCCGCAGCCCCGACTTCACGACGAGCACGCCGAGGCCCGTGGTCAGCGGGATCGCGATGACCAGCCCGATCGAGCACACGAGGATGCTCACGACCTCGATCGACATCTCGCCCAGGGTCAGCGATTCGAAGAACGACTGGTCGTGGGCGGAGACGATGATCAGCGTCATCAGCGCGGAGCCCACATAGGCGAAGGTGATGGTGTAGACCGTCGAGGCGATGTGGTCGCGTCCGATGCGCATCGCCCGGGCGAACAACTGGCTCGCCCGCAGGTCCGGGGCCACGGTCGCGAGCTCCCACACCGCCGAGGCCTGCGTGATGGTGACGTCGTTGAGGACGCCGAGGCCGGTGATGAGGATCGCGCAGACGATGAGATCCGACATCGACAGGTCGGTCGTGTCGGCGAGGAGGAACCCGTCCTCGGTGTAGGCGATCCCGAGGTTCGCCCACGAGGTCATCCAGGCGCCGAGGACCCCGGTGAGGATGATGCCGAGCACGGTGCCGAACAGCGCCGTCGTCGTCCTCGTCGAGATCCCGTGGGCGAGGTAGAGGGCGATCACCATGATCGCACTCGCCGAGACCATCGCGACGAGTACAGGCGGCTGGGAATCGAGGATCGCGGGCAGCATGAACACGAGGAGCACGACGCCCGCGAAGCCCAGCCCGATGAGCGCCCGCAGCCCCCGGAGGCCCGCCACCGCGAGGACGACGATCGCATAGAGGATCGCGAGCACGAGCAGAGGGACGTCCCGGTCGTAGTCGATGAAGACGTAGTCGGTTCCCGTCTCCGCCCGGTCCGGCGACCGGGTGAAGTCGAGGACCTTGACCGTGTCGCCCACGCCGATGCCCGCCTCGATCGCGTCAGGGGTGACGTAGAGGCTGCCCGGTCGACCGTTCGCCTCCGCCTCGAATGTCGTGCACTCCGCCAGCAGCATAGGGTCGCCCCCGGCGTCCGCGCAGTCCGAGGCGTCGACGGCGGTGACCGTCGCCACGGTGTCCGCGACGCCCTCGGCGGAGTTCGTCGTCGGCCCGCCGCCGGGCAGGTCCGTGTCGGACCCGCCCGGCCACAGGAGGAAGAGCCCGGCCACCGTGAGCCCGAGAAGCGGCACGAGGCAGACGATCATGAGCAGTCGGACCCGTGGCGACGCCCTGGGCACCCGGTGCGAGGTCATGTGCATGGTGACTCCCTGTTCGCCGAGCCGGTCCCGCCGGTCTCAGGCCCCGCCGAGTGCCGCGGCGAGGTAGTCCTCGACCTTGTCGATGCTCACCCGCTCCTGGCTCATGTCGTCGCGCTTGCGGATCGTCACGGCCTGGTCGTCGAGCGAGTCGAAGTCGAACGTGATGCACAGGGGCGTGCCGATCTCGTCCTGGCGGCGGTAGCGGCGGCCGATCGCCCCGGCGTCGTCGAAGTCGATGTTCCAGCGCCTGCGCAGCCGTGCGGCGAGCTCGCGCGCCTGCGGGGAGAGCTTCTCGTTGCGGCTCAGCGGCAGGACCGCGGCCTTGACCGGGGCCAGTCGCGGGTCGAGCCTGAGCACGATGCGCTTGTCCGTGCCGCCCTTCGTGTTGGGTGCCTCGTCCTCGGTGTAGGCCTCGACGAGGAAGGCCATCATCGAGCGGGTCAGCCCGAAGGAGGGCTCGATGACGTAGGGGGTGTAGCGCTCACCGCTGGCCTGGTCGAAGTACTGCAGCTTCGTGCCCGAGGTCTCGGTGTGGGTCCCGAGGTCGTAGTCGGTGCGGTTGGCCACCCCCATGAGCTCGCCCCATTCCGAGCCCTGGAAGCCGAACCGGTACTCGATGTCGACGGTGCCCGAGGAGTAGTGCGCGCGGTCCTCGGCCGGGACGTCGAGGCGCCGCACGTTGTCGGTGGAGATGCCGAGGTCGATGAACCAGTTCCAGCAGTCCTCGACCCAGTCCCGGTAGGACCGGTCGGCGTCGTCGGGGTGGACGAAGTACTCGATCTCCATCTGCTCGAACTCACGGGTACGGAAGATGAAGTTGCCCGGGGTGATCTCGTTGCGGAACGCCTTGCCGATCTGGCCGATGCCGAACGGCGGCTTCCTGCGGGCGGCGGTGACGACGTTGTTGAAGTTGACGAAGATGCCCTGAGCGGTCTCGGGCCGCAGGTAGTGCAGTCCCGCCTCGGAGTCGACGGGGCCGAGGAAGGTCTTGACGAGTCCGGAGAACTGCTGCGGCTCGGTCCACTGCCCACGGGTGCCGCAGTCGGGGCAGACGACGTCGGCCATGCCGTTCTCCGGGGCCTTGCCGTGCTTGGACTCGTAGGCCTCGACGAGGTGGTCCTCGCGGTGGCGCTTGTGGCAGCTGAGGCACTCGACGAGGGGATCGACGAAGGTCTCGACGTGGCCCGAGGCCTCCCACACCCGCTTGGGCAGGATGATCGAGGAGTCGAGACCGACGACGTCCTCACGGCCGCGGACGAAGGTCTGCCACCACTGGGTCTTGATGTTGTCCTTGAGCTCCACACCCAATGGTCCGTAGTCCCACGCCGAGCGGGACCCGCCGTAGATCTCTCCGGCCTGGAAGACGAATCCCCTGCGCTTGGCGAGGGCGATGACGGCGTCGAGTTTGGACTGTGCCACTTGTGATGCTCCTTGGGGTAGTTCGCCGACGGCCGGCTGCCGTGGCGCGCGAGGTCAAGCCTATCGTCTCCGGCCCCGCGCCCACCGTCGGCCGGAGCCGACGACCGGGCGCCGCGCCCACCGTCGGTCCGAGCCGGCGACGGGCGCGAGCGGGGTCGGCCCGCCGATGGGCGACGGAACTCACACCCGCCGATCGCCTCGGCGAGGGCGACCCGTGTAGAATCGGGGGTACACCCAAACCTTCACCGTCACGGATGTGCGTGCCGCCCGCTCGGGCGGCCATGCCCCAAGACGATCTTGGATCTCGTACGGATTCGGCCCGGATTGCTCACGAATGATTGCACAAGCGGCCGCAGGGTAGATCGCCACTACAGTCATCTGCGATCAAGTGTGTGTCAACGTGAGAGAGAAAACTCATGACCGAATCAGCACAGTCCACCACCGAGACCCCGGCCTTCTCCGACCTCGGCCTTCACCCCTCCGTCCTCGCCGCCGTGGACGCCCTCGGCTACGAGACCCCCTCCCCGATCCAGGCGGAGACGATCCCCGCCCTCGTCGAGGGCCGTGACGTCATCGGCCTCGCCCAGACCGGCACCGGGAAGACCGCCGCGTTCGCGCTGCCCGTCCTCTCCCACCTCGCCGAGGCGGGCCGGGCCCTCGACGGCCCGTTCGCCCTCGTGCTCACCCCGACCCGCGAGCTCGCGCTCCAGGTCGCCGAGGCGTTCACCTCGTATGCGACCAACCTCGACGACTTCTCCGTCCTCCCCATCTACGGCGGGCAGTCCTACGGTCCGCAGCTGGCCGGGCTCAAGCGCGGGGCGCAGGTCGTCGTCGGCACTCCCGGACGCATCATCGACCACCTGAAGAAGGGCTCGCTCAAGCTCGGCAGCCTCGAGCACCTCGTGCTCGACGAGGCCGACGAGATGCTCAAGATGGGCTTCGCCGAGGACATCGAGGAGATCTTCCAGCAGACCGGTGATTCGCGTCAGGTCGCCCTGTTCTCCGCGACGATGCCGTCCTCGATCCACCGGATCACCGGCAAGTACCTGAGCAATCCGAAGGAGGTCCGGGTCGCCTCGAAGTCGCAGACGGGTGCCAACATCCGCCAGCGCTACTTCATGGTCCAGCACTCCCACAAGCTCGACGCGCTCACCCGCATCCTCGAGGTCGAGGAGTACGACGGCATCATCATGTTCGTCCGCACCAAGCAGGCCACCGAGGAGCTCGCGGAGAAGCTGCGCGCTCGCGGCTTCAAGGCCTCGGCGATCAACGGCGACATCCCGCAGCAGGCCCGTGAGCGCACGGTCGAGATGCTGCGCGAGGGCAAGATCGACATCCTCGTCGCCACGGACGTCGCCGCCCGCGGTCTCGACGTCGAGCGCATCTCCCTCGTCGTCAACTTCGACATCCCCCACGACACCGAGTCCTACGTCCACCGCATCGGCCGCACCGGTCGCGCGGGACGCTCGGGCGAGGCGATCCTCTTCATCACCCCGCGCGAGCAGCGGCTGCTCGGCTCGATCGAACGGGCGACGAAGCAGAAGGTCGAGGCCCTCGTCATGCCCAGCGTCGAGGAGCTGACGAACACCCGCGTCGAGAAGTTCACCAAGCGCATCGACGATGTGCTGGCGAGCACCGAGCTCACCGAGCTCGCGACGATCATCGAGCAGTACGAGCTGTCCCGCAATGTGCCCGCCACCGACATCGCCGCGGCCCTGGCCTCGCTGGTCCTCGACGGCACATCGCTCAAGGCAGAGCCGATGCCCGAGCCGGGTCGGGGGCGCGACCGCGCCCGCGACGCCGGTCCCGGCGCTCGGGACGGGGGCCGGCGCGAACGTGCTCCGCGCAGCCGTGAGGGCATGGTCACCTATCGTCTGGCCGTGGGCCGCAATGAGCGCCTGCAGCCCGGTGCCGTCGTCGGCGCGATCGCCAACGAGGGCGGGATCACCTCGAAGCAGATCGGGCACATCGACATCCGCTCGAACCACACGCTCGTCGACCTGCCCCAGGACCTCGATCCCTCGGTGCTGCGGAAGCTGCAGCACACCGAGATCCAGGGTCGTCCCATCGACATCCGTCCCGACTCGGGCCGCCCGGGATCGGCGCGCTCGTTCACGAAGAAGCGCAACTTCGACAAGCAGCCCGGCGGCGGGAAGAGCTTCCGCGGCGATCGCCGCTCCGGCGGCAAGAAGTACGGCAGCGATCGCGGCAGCTACGACCGCGACCGCTACTGATCGCCGAGGCGTCGGCACCGGGCACTGAACCTCCCGCGTGAGCCGAGAACGGGCCCGCATCCCCTCCGGATGCGGGCCCGTTCTCCATTCAGCCACTACTCCACTCGGCGGCCCGGCGTCGCTGCTCCACGTGGTCGCGTGGGCCCCGCTCCGGCCGCTGCCCCACTTTGTCGCGTGCGCCCGACCCTGGCCGCTGCCCCACTTTGTCGCGCTGGACCCAGCTCTGAACGGGGCCGGCGCGACAAAGTGGGGCAATGGCCGGCATCAAGTGGGGCCAGCGCCACGAACTGGGGCCGGCGCGACGAAGTGGGCCGGCGCGACAAAGTGGGGCCGGCGCGACGAAGTGGGCCGGCGCGACAAAGTGGGGCCGGCGCGACGAAGTGGGCCGGCGCGACAAAGTGGGGCCGGCGCGGCGAACCGGGCCCGCATCCTCTCCGGATGCGGGCCCGTTCTCGGCTCAGGCGCTGGGGCGGTCGACCGCGGCGCCGAACCGGCGGTCGCGGCGGGCGTACTCCTCGATCGCGGCCCACAGCGTGCGACGGTCGACGTCGGGCCACAGGACGTCCTGGAACACCATCTCCGCGTACGCGGTCTGCCAGAGGAGGAAGTTCGAGATCCGCTGCTCCCCCGACGACCTGAGGAACAGGTCGACATCGGGAACCTCGGGCGCGTAGAGCCGTGAGCGCAGCGCCTTCTCCGTGATCCTGCCGGGGCGGCGCTTCCCCGCGGCCACCTCGGCGGCGATCTCGTTGACCGCGTCGACGATCTCCGAGCGTCCTCCGTAGTTGACGCAGAACTGGAGGACGAGCCCCCTGTTGTGCTTGGTCAGCTCGGCGGCGGACTCGAGCTCGGCGATGACGGATCGCCACAGGCGTCCGCGTCTCCCCGACCACACGATGCGCACGCCCAGGGCGTGGAGCTCGTCGCGCCGGCGTCGGATGACGTCCCGGTTGAAGCCCATGAGGAAGCGCACCTCCTCGGGAGAGCGCTTCCAGTTCTCCGTGGAGAAGGCGTAGGCGGACAGGTACTCGACCCCGATCTCGATGGCTCCGTGGATGACGTCGAGCAGCGAGGCCTCTCCGGCCTTGTGGCCCTCGGTCCGCGGCAGTCCGCGCTGATTGGCCCAGCGGCCGTTGCCGTCCATGACCACGGCGACGTGCCGGGGCACGAACTTCCGGTCGATGTGCGGAGGCCGGGCACCGCTGGGGTGCGCGGGCGGGGCGGGAAGGCTCATGTGCGCTCCAGTACTCTCAGCGATCGGATGTTGCGCTCGAGGTGCCACGACACCCAGTCGGAGACCATCTTCGATCCGTCGATCTGGTCGTGGAGGTCCGAGGCCTCCGCGCGCTCCCAGTCCCCCGACAGCAGGGCCGCGAGGTGCTCGAGGGCGTCGGTGTCGGGCAGGGCGGCGCCGGAGGGACGGCAGTTCGTGCACACCGCTCCGCCGAGCGAGGCGGAGAACGCGCGGTGGGGCCCCGGTCGTCCGCACTGGGCGCAGTCGAGCAGGCTCGGCGCCCAGCCGGCCACCGACATCGCGCGCAGCAGGTACGCGTCGAGGGACAGCCTCGGCGGGTGCTCGCCTTTGCACAGGGACCGGATCGCGGAGACGAGGAGGAGGAACTGGGTCCGGGAGACCGGTTCGGCCTCGGTGATCCGGGATGCCGTCTCGGCCATCACGGTCGCCGCCGAGTACGCGTCGTAGTCGGCGCCGATCCCCCGGGCGAAGGGCTCGATGAGCTCGACCTGGGTGACGATGTCGAGGTTGCGGCCGACGTGGCACTGGATGTCGACGAACATGAACGGCTCGAGCCGCGAGCCGAAGCGCGACTTCGTGCGCCGGACGCCCTTCGCCACTGCCCGGACCAGCCCATGGCTGCGGGTGAGGACAGTGACGATGCGGTCGGCTTCGCCGAGCTTGTGCCCGCCGAGGACGATGCCTTCATCACGATAGTTGTGCACCCGCCCATTATCGCAGAGCACGGCGGGAACAGCGTCCCGCCGCGCTCTGCCCTCTCACGTGAGTTCGACCTCGCCGAGGCGGCCGCGGCGCACCCGGTGCAGCGGGCTCAGCGTTCCCGGATGGCGCGGTTGACGGCGGAGACGACGGCCTTGAGCGAGGCCTTCGTGATGTTCGGGTGCAGTCCCGCACCCCAGACCACGCGATCCTCGTGGGCGAGTTCGACGTAGGCCGCCGCCATCGTGTCCGCCCCCGAGCCGATGGCGTGCTCGGTGTAGTCCTGCAGCCTGACGTCGAGGTCGAAGTTGTTGTTGAGCACGCCGACGAAGGCGTCGATGGGTCCCTTGCCGAGTCCTTCGTAGGTGCGCTCCTGACCGTCGACGAGGAGCGTGACCTCGATGCGCTCGGATTCGCCGGAGTCGTCGACCGATCCGGAGTCGCTGCGCAGGGAGAGGATCTGGAACCGGCCCCAGGCCGTGTCCGGGTCGTCGCTGGGCAGGTACTCGTGATTGAAGATCCGGCGGATCTCCTCGGCGGAGACCTCCCCGCCCGCCTCGGTGTGCTGCTGCACGGCGCGGGAGAACTCGACCTGCATCCGCCGCGGCAGATCGAGACCGTATTCGCTCTTGAGCAGGTAGGTGACCCCGCCCTTGCCCGACTGCGAGTTGACCCGGATGATCGCCTCGTAGGTCCGGCCCAGGTCCTTGGGATCGACCGGGAGGTAGGGCATGTCCCATTCCATGAGGTCGACCGGCACGCCCTGCTCCTTGGCCTTCCTCTCACGGTCCGCGAACGCCTTGTTGATGGCGTCCTGGTGGGAGCCGGAGAAGGAGGTGAAGACGAGGTCGCCGCCGTAGGGATGACGTTCGTGGACGCCGATCTGGTTGCACTCGGTGACGGTGCGGATGACCTCGTCGATGTCGGAGAAGTCGAGTTCGGGGTCGACGCCCTGGGTGTAGAGGTTGAGCGCGATGGTGACGAGATCGAGGTTGCCGGTCCGCTCGCCGTTGCCGAACAGGCAGCCCTCGATGCGATCGGCCCCGGCCATGATCCCCAGCTCGGCCGCCGCGACGCCGGTCCCTCGGTCGTTGTGGGGGTGCAGGGAGACCGCGACCTCGTCGCGGTAGGGCATGTTCCGGCAGAACCACTCGATCTGGTCGGCATAGGTGTTCGGGGTGCCGCGCTCGACGGTGGCGGGCAGGTTGACCACGGTCTCCCGACCGGCCGCCGGCTGCCAGGTGTCGAGCACGCTGCCGACGATGTCGAGGGCGAACTCCGGCTCGGTGTCGACGAAGATCTCCGGCGAGTACTGGTAGCCGAAGTCGGCGTCGGAGAGCAGGGTCTCGGCGTGCTTCATCACCGCCTGGGTGCCGCGCAGGGCGATGTCCCGGGTCTGGTCGTAGCCGTCGCCGTCGAATCCGAACACGACCTTGCGGAAGACGGGGGCGGTGGCGTTGTAGAGGTGGACCGTGGGCATCTTCGCCCCGACGAGCGATTCGACGGTGCGCTCGATGAGGTCCTCACGGGCCTGGGTGAGCACGGAGATCCGCACGTCGTCGGGGATCGCGTCCTGCTCGATGATCTCGCGGACGAAGTCGAAGTCGACCTGGCTGGCGGCCGGGAATCCGACCTCGATCTCCTTGAAGCCCAGCTTGACGAGCAGATCGAACATCCGGCGCTTGCGGTCGGGCGTCATCGGGTCGATGAGCGCCTGGTTGCCGTCGCGCAGATCGGTGCTCAGCCAGCGGGGGGCCTTGCGGATGACCTGGTCGGGCCACGTGCGGTCGCGCATGTCGAGCGAGATGCGGTCCTGGAAGGACTTGTACTTGGCGAAGGGCATGGGGGTGGGCTGCTGCAGATTCATCGTTCCTCAATCATGGGTCCTGTGCTTTCACCAGCATAAGAAACTCCGCGGCGGGTGTGCTGTGAGTTCAGGACCCGTCGCGGCAGGGAAGGAGGAGCAGAGAGTGTGCCACGGGAACGAACCTAGCCCGTGGACGGCCGGAGCCCCGGAATCGTCCACATCTCAAGACGCCGTCGTCCCTGCGCACATAGCGCAGGGACGACGGCGCCCACCGAGGCGTCGTCCGGCGTCCTCGGTCGCAGGTGCCGGGTCCTCGCGCCGAGGCGGGGGCTCAGTTGGTGAAATCGACGCCGGCGCGGCGCACGGTGAAGCCGACGCCCGTCGAGTCGGAGGTGCAGCTCATGCCCTCCCTCGTCGAGGTGCACGTCATCCCCTCGGCCGAGATCGACTCCCCGTAGCCGAGGACCTGCGTGGGTCCGCCCGGGGTCGGCGCCTCACGGCAGGAGAACCCGGCGCTGTCGCTGTTGGCGACGACGATCGATCCCCAGTTCTCGAGCTGGCAGTCGGCGGGTTTCTCGGGCGGCTGGTACTCGTACGCGGAGATCACGCAGCGGGCCCGCTCCGGGTCGATCGTGCAGGTGATGTTCCCCGACGGGGAGGAGAAGGACTCACTGGCCTGCGGAGGCGAGGAGGTTGCCGGATCCTGGGAGTCGGGCGCGGGGTTCGTCGCGGCTCCGGTGGTCGGGCCGCCGGCCACGGTGTCCCGGCCCTGCATGGAGTCCCAGGCGATGTAGCCGACGATGCCGAGCGCGGCGACGAGGGCGATCGAGGCGAGCACCCACAGCCAGGCCGGGACCTTCTTCGTCTCCGGGTCCCGCCGGTGCGGTCCCCCGGGTCCCGGATGACCGCCGGGCCCAGGATGCCCGGGGCCGATCGGTCCGGCCGGCCCGCCCGGCGCCGATCCGCCTGCCCCGTACCCGGCGGAGTACCCGGGCGCCGGGGTGCGGTAGGGGGAAGCGGTCTGCGGCCGGGGCCCGCCGGCCGTCGTATCGGGGGTTCGGGCCTGCGCCGTCGGCGGGACCGGGCCCTGCGGCGGGACCGGACCCTGCGCTGTCGGCGGGACCGGACCCTGCGCTGTCGGCGGGACCGGGCTGTGCGGATTCCATGCCCGCGGTTCGGCGGCGGCGAGCGCCGCCGCGATGTCGGCCGAGCTCACCTGCGGCGCTTCGGTTCCCGCGTCATCGTGCTCCGGGTCGCCGGCTCGCGCGAGCTCCCTGAGCTCCTCGAGACTGAGCACCTCGGTCGCCTCGGCGCCGTCGGAGGAGACCATCGAGCGCAGACGCTCGATCTCCTCGGCGCTCAGGGCCTGGGTGGAGCCATCGGCATCGGCCGACCTGTCCTGCCCGATGAACAGCTGCGTCGTGATCGAATCCGGAGACTCCTCGGCCGGTTTCCGACGCCCGGGGCGCGGAGGGTGGTTGGGCACGGGTGGAATGCTCATGACCGATATTTTCTCACAGTCGCTGCCACGGGGTTCTCAAGGTTCATGAGAGGATGACCTCATGTTCAGCCGTGGAACGTGGTCCGGATCGGGCCTGGTCGCCGCCCTGGTGATCGTGACCTCGACTGCGTGCGGTGCTCCGGACGGGCGCAGCGACGCCGATTCCGTCGACAGCGGGGACCTTGCCATGACCGTTGCCGCTCCCGCCCAGCAGCCGACGATGGGCGACATCGCCGCCCCCGCGCAGAGCACACCGTCACAGGACGGACGTCGGCCCGCGGCGGCCGAGTCGGCATCCTCCACGCCCCATTCGACCCCGGTGCCGGTCCTGGGTCCCGAGATGAATGCGGAGATCCCGGCGGAGACCTCCCAGGTGCTCGTGGCCAGCTCCCCCGCCGTCGACTCCCAGACCGGCACGCTCACGGTCTACCGCTTCGAGGACGGAGCGTGGAGGAAGCTCAAGGCCTTCGACACCCACAACGGCACCAACGGCTGGCTCAGGGACCGGCGGGAGGGCGACCGCACGTCGCCGATCGGCGTCTTCACCCTCAGCGATGCGGGCGGGCATCGGAAGGACCCGGGCACCGAGCTGCCCTACACGCAGGAGCCGGGGCTCTCGAACTCCGCGGCCGCCGCCTACGGCGACGAGTACAGCCGGGTCTTCGACTACGTCATCGCGATCGACTACAACCGCCTGCCGGGCACGCCTCCGACCGACCGCACCAGGCCCCTGGGGTGGGACCGGGGCGGCGGCATCTGGCTCCACCTCGACCACGACTCCGGGACCAACGGCTGTGTGACCCTCGCCGAGGAGGACATCGTGTGGCTCCTGCGCACCCTCGACCCCGCGGCGCATCCGCGCATCGCGATGGGTCCCGTCGCCGAGCTGGAGAAGTAGATGCGCGCGCTGCTCATCTCCCTCGTCCAGTCGATCAACGGCTCCTACGCTCAGGACGACTGGTCGACTGGAGTCTCGACCGCTGCCGATTTCGCCTACTTCCGGAGCCTGCGCCGACAGGCCGGGGCGATCGTCATCGACCGTCGGACCGCGCTCAATCCCAGGCTTCCCGTCATCAATGCTCCCGGGAAGGCCCTGGAGGACACTCCCGTCCACGTCCTCACCGGATCCGACCCCTCGGCCCTGGCCGACGAGCTCGCGACCCGCGGCCTCGACTACCGGGCCCATCACTTCACCCCCGACACCGTCGCCGAGGTGATCGCCGGCCTCGAGAGCCGCAGCGAGACGATCCTCTGCGAGTCCGGGCCCAACCTCGCCTACCGGCTGCTCGACGCCTACCCGAACGCCGAGCTGCATCTGAGCCTCAGCCCGCTCTACATCCGGAACCCGGGCAGCCACTTCTCCCGGCTCGAGGCCGACATCCCCCTGGTCCTGCAGTCGGTCGACAGCCGCGACGGTCAGGTGTTCCTCCGCTACCGTCGGGCCTGAGCCGCCGCCGGGCCTGAGCCGCTCAGAAGGCGTGGATCGACGTCAGCGTCTGGTGTGCCGTGGGCTCGCGGAGGATGTGCTCGGCCGCCGAGGCGACCGCCGAGACGCTCACGGTCTCGACGCCGCCGGTGAGGTCGTTGCGCTCATCGCCGGCGACCGGGGCGAGGATCTTCAGCTCCCGGAAGTGCACGCTCTCGGATTCCGCTGCGGCGACGCGGATGAGCATCTCCTGCGCCGCTCCGAACACGCTGATCGCCCCCGAGCCCACGCAGGCCTCGATGCTCGCGACCCCGTTGAGCGCGACGTGGGTGAGCCGACGCCGTGCCCCGTCCTGCCCGCGGTCCTGCGCGAGCGCGGTCGAGACCTGGCAGGCGGCGAAGTGGGAGCGCAGATGGGAGTCGCAGTCGGCGTCGAAGGCGCCGAGGCCGCGCTCGAGCATCGGCCCGTCGACGTACCAGCCTCCGAGGGCGGCGATGACGGCGTCGACCTGCCGAGGCTCGCCCACCGCCTCGGCGACGGCTTCCGGTCGCTCGACCCAGTCGGGGACGACGACCGGCGAGTACGGCACTGCCGACTCCGGCTCCGTGCGGACGAGACCCCGGATGCGGTGGTCGGCGGCCAGGGTCTCGGCCAGGAGACCGCCGACGTGCCCGGAGGCACCGATGATGAGGATGTCCATGATGTGCGGTCCCCGCCCTAGCGGTAGTGGACCTTCACTCCTTCCGACGGGGTGTAGGTCATGTGGCCGTGCTCGAAGTTCTGCCGGGTCCTGCCTGCCGAGGAGAACTCGCCGCTGGTGGGCAGGCCGAGACGGCTGCGCTCCCAGCCGAGCGCCTTCCAGCGGCTGAGCATCCCGTGGCTGAGCGGCTGCCCCTTCGTCGCGCTCGAGTAGGTGATCATGCCGTGCTGGAAGTTCTGGTAGACCGCGTCCGAGCGGTGCCTGAATCGGATCTCGTCGCTGCTCGGGAAGCCGAGGACGCCCTTCTCGTAGCGGATGGCCGCATAGGCGCTTCTGATCCCTCCGGTGTTGAGGTGCGCACCGGTCGACCGCGACCAGTAGACCGTTCCGTTCGCGAAGTGCTGGTAGGCCCCGGCGGGGTTCGTCAGGGACTTCTCCGTCGCGACAGGCGGGCCGGTCGTGTCGCTGTGATCCCGGTAGTAGGCGCCGATGGCACCGCCGGTGGCGATCCCTCCGCCCACCGATGACTGGAGGGCCTTCGCACCGGTCCTGATGCCGTCCAGCCGGGAGTAGAAGGACGCCCCGGGGCATTCCGTGTAGCTCGTGTCACGATGACCCGAGACGGTCTTCAGGGTCACCGACCGGCCCTCGGGGTACCGGCTCGTCGATCCGCCCCCGGAGGTCAGCGTCATCGTGCCCGTGGGCGAGAAGCCGTACTGGTTGGCCTTCCACGCGATCACGCGCTTCACCGAGCTCTGCGCGGCCTCGCTGGGCGCCGTGGACCCGTACGTGCCGAGGACGCTGATGCCGATCGTCGAGGAGTTGAACCCGGAGGCGTGGGCTCCGGTGATCGCCCGGTCGATGCTTCCGGCGCGGCCTTCGTAGATCACCCCGTACTTGTCGACGAGGAAGTTGTAGCCGAGGTCGCACCAGCCCCGCGATTCGGTGTGGTAGCTGAGGTAGCCGCGGATGATCGCGGGAGCCTGGGATCTCGAATAGGAGTTCGATCCGGCGGTGTGGTGGAGGAACACGCCCTTGGCCCCGGAGGTCGAATCGGGTTCGCAGCGCACGAGCGATTCGTCTGCTCCCCATTCCCTGCGGGTGACGATGTTCGCCTTGAGGCCGTCGTGGTGGATCTGCGCCTCCACACCGTCGCCGGCCCGGTCGCCGGATCCCTGTTCTCCCGAGGGGTTCGGTGCGGCGTCGTCGGCGATCTTCTCGTCGTCGTCGGTCACCGGGGTCGTCACCGTCCTGATCGTGATGTCGGTCGATCCGGCGTGCCGCCTCGCGGACCTCACCTCGACCTCGGAGGCGTCGACGACAGGTACGGCCTCGGTGAGCCCGTCGGTGGTCCCCGACTGGGTGCGGGCCTGCCGGGCCTCCGCTGACTGCTCGTCCGGGCCGCCCTCGTCCCCGACCGGCAGCGGCTGCCAGTCCGACCAGCCGTCGCCGGTGCGGATCCTCATCTCGACCCCGGGGTCCGCCCCGTCCCAGGAGGCGCCGACGAGCGTCACCTCCGATTCGTCGACGTCGAGGGCGGTGACGTCCGAGGAGGTTGCCCGGTGCTCCTTCACCGTCGTCGGCACGTCGGTCTGCTCGACCTCCTCCGCCCCCACCGGAGCGGAGAGGAGCGTCACCGTCAGCACTGCGGCCAGCATGGATGCCGTCGTCGGGACCATCAGCTTCTTCGCCACCGTCATCGGTCCGGGTTCCTCTCGGTTCGCCTCAGCGGCACTGGCGCCGCCCGCACGGGTCGCGTCGTTCACGCGCCTACCGACGGCGACCCCGATTCGCTGGCACCGACGCTAGCACAATGGACCCTGCCCACGGCCCGACCACGCGGGACGAGTGGGGATGCGAGTGCTCGCGCGACTTCCCCCCTCCCGATGCCGGCGGCGAACGGGAGCAGCGCTGATAGTCTGGAGCCGAGGTGACCGACCGGTCGAAGGGGACTCATGGTGGCTGCCGACTCGACGAGCAGACTCCTCACCGCCGTGCGCCCCGGGCACCGGGCGACGAGCGGAGTGAGCCGCGCGGTTCTCCTACGCATCCTCGCCCTCGTCCTCGTCCTCATCACCGCGCTCACCCTCCTCGGAGTCCACATGATCCGCCGGTCGTTCCCGGTCACGAGCGGGGAACTCGTGATTCCCGGGCTCGAGGCACCGGTCACCGTCATCCGCGACTCCTCCGGCGTCCCCGCGATCGAGGCGCGCACCGCCCACGACCTCTTCCTCGCCCAGGGCTTCGTCCATGCCCAGGACCGGTTCTGGGAGATGGACTTCCGCCGGCATGTCACCGCCGGTCGACTCTCGGAGCTCTTCGGGGAGTCGCAGGTCCCCACGGACGCGTTCATCCGCACCCTCGGCTGGCGGGAGGTCGCCGAGGCGGAGGTCGCCGCCCTCGACGACACGACCGCCGGCTACTATCGCGCCTATGCCGAGGGGGTCAACGCCTACCTCGCGGACAGATCCCCCACCGAGGTGTCCCTCGAGTACGGGATCGTCGGCCTGCAGAGCGGGGAGATCGAGATCGAGCCATGGACCCCGGCCGACAGCGTCTCGTGGCTCAAGGCCATGGCCTGGGACCTGCGGTCGAACCTCGAGGACGAGATCGACCGGGCGATCCTCTCGACGACCCTCGACGAGGAGCAGATCGCCGACCTCCACCCCGACTACCCCTACGCGGACCGTCCCACGATCATCGGCGACACGGCGACGACGGGCAGCGGGCATCGGGACGAGGCCCGCGCCGGCGGCACGGTCGGAACCGGTGGGACGGCGGAACCGCGCACGGCAGGGGCCGCACCCTCCGGCACGGAACCGCCCGCGGCAGAGGACGCGACTTCCGCCTCGGCGGGGGCACGTCCGGACTTCCCCGATTCCACTGTCGCCGACCTCGCGGAGCTGAGATCGACGCTGCGCTCCCTGCCCGTCCTGCTCGGGATGAGCGGCAGGGACATCGGCTCGAACTCGTGGGTCGTCTCCGGCGAGCACACCGCCAGCGGCGCCCCGCTGCTCGCCAACGACCCGCACCTGTCCCCCGCCATGCCCTCGGTGTGGCACCAGGTGGGACTGCGCTGCGCGGAGGTCGGGCCCGACTGTCCGTTCGACGTCACCGGCTTCTCGTTCTCCGGACTGCCGGGCGTCGTCATCGGCCACAACCAGGAGATCGCCTGGGGACTGACCAACCTCGGCCCCGACGTCGCCGACCTCGTCGTCGAGAAGGTCCGCGGCACCGAGGTGGTCCACGACTCCGGGTCCCAGCCCCTGCGCGAGCGCCGGGAGACGATCGAGGTCGCGAACGGGCGGCCGCGGGAGATCACGATCCGCTCGACGAGGCACGGGCCGGTCGTCTCCGACCTCGACGGGACCTACCGCGAACTGCTCGAGGCGTCCCCCGGCGCCGGGTCCCCCTCCGACGAGGAACGCCATGTGCTCGCCCTCGAATGGACGGCACTGCAGCCGGGGACCACGGCCCGGGCGGTGTTCGCGATCAACCAGGCGACGGACTGGGACGAGTTCCGCGCCGCGGCCGCACTCTTCGACGTCCCCGCGCAGAACCTCCTCTACGCCGACCGCGCGGGCCGCATCGGCTACCAGGCCCCGGGGCGGATCCCGCGCCGAGGCGAGGGCGACGGAACGCTCCCCCGAGCCGGGTGGCGATCGGCCGAGGACTGGCAGGGCTACCACGACTTCGCGGACCTGCCGAGCGAGTTCGATCCCGACCGCGGGTGGATCGTCACGGCGAACAACCCGGTCGTCGCCCCCGGCACGGCGGTCGAGCTCGGCCGGGACTTCGACGCCGGCGACCGCGCGGCCCGCATCACCGCGCTCCTCTCACCGCTCGTCGCCGAGGGGTCGATCACCGCCGAGGACTTCGCCGCGGTCCAGTCCGACACCGCCAACCCGCTGGCCGGCACCCTGCTGCCGCACCTGCTTGACCTCGATGCGCCAGGCGACGATCGCGTCGCCAGAGCCCAGGAGCTGCTGCGCTCATGGGACGGCCACGACGACGCAGACAGCGCCGCGGCCGCGTACTTCAACATCGTCGCCTCGACCCTGCTCACCGAGGTGTTCGCCCCGAAGCTGCCCGCGGCGACACCGCCGGCGGGCGGATCCCGGTGGCACCTCGTCATCGGCAACCTCCTCGAGGAGCCGGAGTCCGAGTGGTGGAGGGACGAGGAGGTCGACGACCGGGACGAGGCGCTCACCCGCGCGCTCGCCTCGGCGTGGACGCGGGCCGAGGAGCTCCTCGGACCGGAGCCGGTGACGTGGCGTTGGGGCAGCCTCCACGCGCTGACGATCCGCAACGCCAGCCTCGGCGAATCCGGGGTCGCGGTCGTCGAGACGCTCGTCAACCGCGGTCCCTACGAGGTCTTCGGGGGCTCGGGCGTCGTCAACGCCACCGGGTGGGACGCCTCGATCGGCTTCGAGACGAACTGGGTGCCCTCGATGCGTCAGATCATCGACCTCGGGGACTTCGACTCGTCCCGGTGGATCAACCTCACCGGCGCCTCGGGCCATGCCTTCCACGAGCACTACGCCGACCAGGTCGAGGACTGGGCGGCGGGCCGGACCCGGCCCTGGGCGTACTCTCGCCAGGCGATCCGCGAGTCGGCCGTCGACACCCTGATCCTCACGCCGGCGTGAGTCAGTCCTTGGGCAGGATCTTCGCCTCGAGGAAGTTGGCGACGTCGTCCTCCCACCGCACGGGGTCGACATTCCATTCCTTCGTGTGCCGGGCCTTGTCGTACTCGGGCATGACGACGAGGTCGCGGCGGACCGAGGCCAGGGCGTGCGACGGCGTGGACGGGACGAACTCGTCGTCGTCGGAGTGGATGAGCAGCACCGGCACGTCGAGCTCGGCGGCCCTCGTCACCCAGTCCATCCGGGCGAGGTCCACGGGCGTCTGCAGGCCGGTGATCGGCCTCGCCCACGGCTGGGTGATCATCTCGAGGGTCAGCCGCGCGATCGGCGTCGGCAGCATGTTCTCCTTCGCCTGCCGGTCGAGCACGTTGACCCAGTCGACGACGGGTCCGTCGAGGACGAGGGCCGAGACGTGGTCCCGGTTGCGACCGCGGGAGGCCGACTGCAGGGCGATCGCCCCGCCCATCGACCAGCCGAAGAGGACGACGTCCGTCGCCCCGTGGCGCAGGGCGTGGTCGATCGCGACGTCGACGTCGATCCATTCGGTGTCGCCGAGGCCGTAGCGCGAGCTCTGCTCCACCCGCACCTCGGCGTCGTTGCGGTAGGACATGGCGATCGCCGGCACGCCCAGCCTGTTGAGGATCGGGGCCGCCCGCAGACCCTCGGCGCGGGTGCTCGCCCGGCCGTGGATGAGGATCGCCCAGGTGCTGCGCGGCTCGGGGTGGTCGGTGGGCAGGAACCAGGCGGGCAGACGTCCGACGTCGGAGACGAGCTCGATGTCCTCGTAGGGGACATCGGCGGCGACCGGTTCGGGGTAGACGGTGCCGGTCCAGCGACCCTTGGTCGCGCGTCGGATGTCGCCGCGGGTGACCGAGAGGATCTCCCGGGAGACGGTGCGGGACTTCGGATCGTACTCGACGATGTCGCCGATCACCGCGTGGCCCGACCCCTGGTTGAAGTACAGTCCGTACGTTCCCGGGACCGTCGTCTCCTCATCGGCGGGCAGGTGGATGTGCATGTTCGGGGGGAATCCGTCGATGTGGAGGATGTCGAGGATGTCCGGCGAGTTCTCGGGGACGACGATCTTGCGGGCGAAGTACGCGGCAAGTCCCGAGGACGCCACCGAGATCACGGCGCCGAGCCCAGCACCGACGCCCACCGAAGCCAGAAGCAGGCGAGTCGGGAATGTAGAGTCGCGAACCATGAATAACCTCCTGACCTCATTGTCGCCCACGGAATGAGGACAGGCCAATCGCTGTTGAGACGGTGGGTGCGCCCGCCGCCGCCCGACAGGGGCACATGGGACAATGGGACGACGATCGAACACCGACCCCGGGAGGTTGCGATGACGAAGGACGAGACGGAGCTGCACTGGCAGGAGGTGCTCAGCCCCGAGGAGTACGCGGTGCTGCGCCAGGGCGGCACCGAGCGCCCGTTCACCGGCGAGTACGTCGACACCACGGCGGCGGGCATGTACCAGTGCCGCGCCTGCGGCGCCGACCTCTTCCCCTCCGACACGAAGTTCGAGTCGCACTGCGGCTGGCCGTCGTTCTACGCCCCCCTCGCCGAGGACCGGGTCCGCTACATCCGCGACACCTCGATGGGCATGGAGCGCATCGAGGTGAGGTGCGCGAACTGCGATTCGCACATGGGCCACGTGTTCGAGGGAGAGGGCTACGACACTCCCACGGATCAGCGCTACTGCATTAACTCGATCTCGCTCAAGCTGGCCGAAGGGCAGGAGTGAACGAGCCGGCACTCGTGCTCAAGCCCTTCGCCGCGCTCACGGGCGAGGAGCTCTACGGGATCCTCCAGCTGCGGTCGCGCGTCTTCGTCGTCGAGCAGGACTGCCTGTTCCTCGACCAGGACGGGGTCGACACCCTGCCGGGCACGCTCCACGCCTTCTACCCTGCCCCGGCACAGTCGATGACGGACACCCACGGCGCCGAGGTGGGAGTCAGCCTCGAGCCCCTCGCCTGCGCCCGCGTGCTCCCGCCCGGATTTCCCGACGGCCCGGCGTTCGAGCCCGGCGCCCGGAGCATCGGGCGAGTCGCGACCCACCCCGCGGTCCGCGGCGCCGGCTGGGGGCGCAGGATCATCGCCGATCTCGTCGCCGCGCACGGCGACGGGCTGCTCACCCTCAACGCCCAGACCCACCTCGAGGACTTCTACCGGTCCTTCGGCTTCTCCCCCAACGGCCCGAGGTTCACCGAGGACGGGATCGAGCACACCCCGATGTCACGCCCCGCGGGAGGCCGGCTCACCGACGGCGCCGGGCTCACCGACACCGGGGTCACCGGCGCCGGCACGGTCCCCGGAGCCGGCCGCTGAGGCCCGCCGGATCGTGGTCGACTCCGCGGCGTCGACCGCGGCGATGAGCTCGGTCATCGTCGCATGCAGCGACCGCAGTCCGGCCTCGTCCATGCCGAGCTTGGCCATCATCGTTCCCGGGATCGACTCGGCGCTCGACCGCAGATCCCTGCCCGCCGCCGTCAGGGACACCTCGACGATCCTCTCGTCCTGCCTGCTCCGCTCCCGGCTCACATAGCCGAGGGTCTCGAGGCGCTTGATGAGAGGCGACACGGTCGCCGGTTCGAGACGCAGCATCTCGGCGACCCTCTTCACCGGCAGCGTCTCGTGCTGCCACAGGGCGAGCATGACGAGGTACTGCGGGTGGGTCAGCCGCAGCGGCTCGAGCACGGAGCGGTACGCGGCGATCACGCTCCGCGATGCCACCGCGAGCGCGAAGCAGATCTGGCTCTCCAGGGCCAGGGGGTCCTCGGTGGTCGACATGGGAGCCGTCCTCTCGATTGATGAGTGCACTAATGATCAGGGTACTCTGGAGGAGTACTCTCGTTCACCCGCATCCCGGCTCCGCGCCGGCACCGGGCCTCTGTCGAATGGACCGCTCATGACTGACAGCTCCGATCCCCAGCGTCGCGTCGCCTGGCTCAACCGCTTCTTCCGGAAGATCGTCGGACCCGCCCAGGTCGACCACACCCGCCCCGGCGGCTACCACGAGAACGAGCACCTGCGCCACGAGCGGCTCGCCGCGATGGGCCTCGAGATGCGCACGGACGCCGCGGGCCACTCCTACGTCGTCAAGAAGGAGCGGCCCGCGGCGGACTGACTCAGCGCCAGGCGGAGACGATGTCGACGAGCTCCTTGCGCGGTCCCGTGTAGAACGGCACCTCCTCGCGCACGTGCAGCCTGGCCTCGGTGTTGCGCAGGTCCCGCATGAGATCGACGATCCGGTGGAGTTCGGCCGCTTCGAAGGCGAGCAGCCACTCGTAGTCACCGAGGGCGAACGAGGCGATCGTGTTGGCCTTGACGTCCTTGTAGCCAGCGGCGGCCATCCCGTGGTCGCGCAGCATCGTCGAGCGCTCGGCCGGATCGAGGAGATACCAGTCGTAGGAGCGGACGAACGGGTAGACGCACACGTAGTCGCCGGGTTCGTCGTCGGTGAGCAGCGCCGGCAGGTGCGCCTTGTTGAATTCGGCGGGCCGGTGGAGGCCGACGACCGACCACACGGGTTCGAGGATCGCGCCGAGCAGGGTGCGCCGCACGGCCGAGTACGCGGCCTGGACGAGTTCGACGGTCGGGGCGTGCCACCAGAACATGATGTCGGCATCGGCGCGCAGGGCGGACACGTCGTAGACGCCGCGGACGACGAGGCCCTGTTCGCGCAGCGGCGCCAGGGCGGAGTCCACCTCGGCGGCGAGTCCGGCCCGGTCGCTGTCGCCGAGCTCTCCGGCGGCGGCGAACACCGAGTAGGCGATGTAGCGGGTCTCGGCGTTCGCCTGCGCGATCTGCTCGTCGGTGGGGTGTGCGTAGTCGCTCATTCCTTCTCCTTCTTCTCGTGGTCGTTGCTCGGGTGGGCCAGGAGCCGTCGGACGACGGTCTCGGCCCGGTCGATGCAGGCGGGGATGCCCACGCCGGTGCAGGCCGATCCGGCCAGCTCGAGGCCCGGGACACTGCGGAGCTCGGCATCGATGTCGGCCATCGTCGTCAGGTGCCCGGGCAGGTACTGCGGCAGGGCCCGGTCCCAACGGCGGACCTCGGCGGTGATGAGCCGGTCGTCTCGGCCGGTGATCGCCTGCCAGTCGCCGAACGCCCGGTCGACGAGCTCGGCGTCGGGCAGGTCCCGCCAGTCCCGCGGATCCTCGCCGAAGCGGCCGATGCTCATCCTCACCACCGCCTGTCCGGGGGCCAGGCGGTCGGCGACCCAGGGCCATTTGCTCGACACGTGGGTCGCGGCCTTGATGAAGCTCGGCTCGGTCGCGGGCACGAGGATCCCGGAGCCCTCGAGTCGCCGGTTCCCGGTCTCGATGAGGGCGAGGACCAGGGCGGTCGAGGCGTAGGGGATGCCCGCGAGCCTCCGCGCGACTCCGGGGGCCGCCTCGGCGAGGAGGTCCGTCGCCACATGGGCGGGGGTGGCGACGACGACGGCGTCGACCGTGAGGTCGAGGCCGGGTGCCCGCACGGCCCAGGATCCGTCGAAGGCGCGGAGGGACTCGACGGGGGCGCCGAGGCGGATCGTGCCTCCGGCGGCCCGGATCCGGTCCGCGAGCGCGGGGACGAGCCGCGAGATCCCGCCCACCGTGGTCATGAACACCGGCTGCGGCGGTCCGGCCGCCGCGTCGCGGGCGGCGACGAGCGAGCGGACGAGGTCGAGCACCGAGGTGCCCGCTCGGGCGGCCAGCAGGAGCGCGGGCACCGTCGCGGCCAGGGACAGATCCCGGCAGCGTCCCGCGTACACCCCGCCGAGCAGCGGGTCGACGAGGGTGTCGACGAGATCGTCGCCGAGGCGCGCGGCGAGGAAGCCGCCGAGGGAGACGTCGTCGGCGATCGGCGGGGTCAGGACCTCCGCGGCGACCCGCTCGGCCCCCACCGCGCCGAGGAGGTCGGTGAGGTCGGCGGGCGCGGCGGGCACGCCCATCACCGTGCGCCTGGGGATCGTGTGGAGACGGCCTCGCGCGAGGATCTGCGAGGAGTGGGCCGTCGACGGGAACTCGGGCGGCAGGCCCAGCTCCGCGGCGAGCTCGCGGGTCTCCCTGCGCCGGTGGAGGCTCGCCTCGGCGCCGACGTCGAGGCCGGCGGGGAAGGCTCCGCCGAGGTCCGTCGACCGCAGGCAGCCGCCGAGGCGCTCGCTCGCCTCGACGAGGGTCACCTCGTGGTGCGGGGCGAGCCGGTGAGCCGCGACGAGGCCGGAGACTCCCCCGCCGATGACCGCGACGCGCATCAGACGCGGGAGGCGAGGATCTCGGCCGACACCCGGTGGACCTCGTCGACGATGCGTCCGGGCACCTCGGGGTCGGTGTCGGGCAGGACCCCGTGGCCGAGGTTGAAGACGAAGCCTCCCTCGTGCTCGAGGCCCTCGCGCACGATCGCCGCGATCCGCGGGGCCAGGGCCTCCCACGGGGCGAAGAGCAGGGCGGGGTCGAGGTTGCCCTGCAGCGCCTGACCGGGCCGCACCCGCGTCGAGGCGTCCGCGAGGCCGACCCGGAAGTCGACTCCCATCGCGGTGGACCCGGCCCGGGACATCGCGCCGAGCAGCTCCCCGGTCTGGACGCCGAAGTGGATGCTCGGCACGTCGTGTCCGGCGAGGGTTGCGAAGACGGCGCTCGAGTGCTCGAGCACATGGTCCTCGTAGTCGCGCCGGGAGAGGTAGCCGGCCCAGGAGTCGAAGAGCTGGAACGCCTGGGCGCCGGCGCCCAGCTGGACGTCGATGAAGGTCGCGGAGATCCGTGCGAGCTTGGCCAGCAGCGCCGAGAAGGTCTCGGGCTCGGCGATCATCAGCGACTTCGTCTTCTCGTGGTTCCGGCTCGGTCCCCCTTCGATGAGGTAGCTGGCCAGGGTGAAGGGGGCGCCGGCGAACCCGATGAGGGGGGTCCGGTCGCCGAGCTCGGCCCTGATGCGGCCGATGGATTCGGCGATGTCGGGAATCTGCTCGGGGTCGAGCTCGGGGAGGGCGTCGACGTCGGCGCGGCTGCGGATCGGCTCGGCGATGACCGGGCCCTTCCCGGCCACGATCTCCACGTCGACGCCGGCCGCCTGCAGGGGCACGACGATGTCGGAGAAGAAGATCGCCGCGTCGACTCCGTGCCGGCGCACCGGCTGGCACGTGATCTCGGTGACGAGTTCGGGGTCGCGGCAGGCGGCGAGCATCGAGGTTCCCGCGCGCAGCGCCCGGTACTCGGGAAGGGAACGTCCGGCCTGGCGCATGAACCAGACCGGAGTGTGGTCGATCGGCTCCGCACGCAGGGCGGGCAGCAAGGTGGAGGTCATGGTCCCCATCTTCCCATCCCGCCCGACCGCGCGCCCACCGGAGGGTGTTTTCAAGATGCGGCGTCTTGACTCCCGCCCGGTCCCCGGCGACATTTCCCTCACCGGCCACGGCGTGGATGATTCCGCTGCCCTGCCGCCTCATCTATCGTGGCGAGTGTGGTCAACACCTCACCTCTCAATCGGATTCCGGCGGAGTTCTCCGCCGTCACCTCGGTGCTGCGCGCCGCCCGGAACACGGACAACGTGTCGATCTCCGAGATCCCGGCGCCGGCGAAGCTGGCCCCCTACTCCTACGCCCTCGGGGCCGAGGTCCGTGCGGATGAGACGTTCATGCGCGCCAGCGGCGAGACCATCGAGGAGCTCGCCACCGGGCGCATCGTCGTCCTCTACGACCCCGACTCCCCCGCCGAGTGGGAGGGGCCGTTCCGGGTCGTGTCCTACATCCGGGCCGAGCTCGAGCACGAGCTGGGCAATGAGGCCATGCTCGGGCATGTCGCCTGGACCTGGCTCGAGGACGCCCTCGAGTCCAACGGCTGCGAGGTCGTCGCCGCCGGCGGGACCACGACGCGGGTGCTGTCCGAGAGCTTCGGGACGCTTGCGACCCGTCCGGCCACGATAGACTTGGAGCTGCGCGCTTCCTGGACCCCGGTGATCGCGGAGCCGGAACTGATCGGCGATCACTTCGAGGCGTGGATCGACCTGCTGTGCACGGTCGCCGGACTGCCCCCACTGCCTGAAGGAGTTTCAGCCCTGCCCGGGCGACGTCGATGACCGAAGAACCACCGCTGCTGACATCCCCGGCCGAAGGGACGCCGCCAGTCGTCGCCACCGCGAGCGAGTTCGCCCGCGCCGTCGAGCGCCTGGCGGCCGGATCCGGCCCCATCGCCATCGACGCCGAACGCGCCTCGGGCATCCGCTACGGCCAGCGCGCCTTCCTCGTCCAGGTCCGCCGCGCCTCGGCGGGCACGTTCCTCTTCGACTCCGAGGCGCTGGGCACCCTCGCGGACCTCAACGGAGCCTTCGGCGACGACGAATGGGTCATCCACTCGGCGACCCAGGACCTGCCGTGCCTGCAGGAGCGCGGCATGCGCCCGGCGGCCCTCTTCGACACCGAGCTCGCCGCCCGGCTGCTCGGGTGGGAGAAGTTCGGTCTGGCCGCGGTGGCCGAGCGGGCGCTCGGGGTGCGCCTGGCGAAGGAGCATTCGGCCGTCGACTGGTCGGTGCGTCCGCTTCCCGAGGACTGGCTCGACTACGCGGCCCTCGACGTCGAGGTCCTGCTGCCGATGCGCGCCGTCCTCAAGCAGGAGCTCATCGACTCCGGCAAGTGGGAGTACGCCCGCCAGGAGTTCGAGCACCTGCTCTCCTTCGCGCCGAAGCACCACGCGGAGCCGTGGAGGCGGACGCAGGGCCTGTCGAAGCTCAAGTCCCGCAAGGACATCGCGAAGGTCCGCGAGCTCTGGCGGGCGCGCGACTCGATGGCCTCGGAATCCGACATCGCGCCCTCGCGCATCCTCCGCGACCGGGAGCTCATCGCGCTGTCGCTGTCGCGGGTGCGCTCGAGCGACGACATCCTCTCGCTGTGGCCGAAGCTCTCCCGGGCCGAGTCCGCCCGACTCTTCCGCGCCTACCGGAAGGCCGCGCGACTGACCACGGAGGAGCTGCCTCGGCGTCAGGAGGCCTCCGACGGGCTGCGGTCCCCGCTGAGCCGCACGGACATCCGGGAGCGCACGGCCGCGCTCAAGGCCGCGATCGCCGTGCGGGCCGAGGACATGGAGATCCCGCACGATGTGCTCCTGCAGCCGGCCGCCGTCAAGGCGCTGGCGGCCAGGCCGGGCGTCGACGTTCCCGGGTTCCTCGCCGACCACGGTGCGCGCGCCTGGCAGATCGAACTCTGCGCCCCGGTCCTCGAGAGGGCGCTGGAGTCGCTGCCGGAGGACTCGGCCGAGGGCTGAGCAGGCACAGGGCTCACTCGAGCGATGGACCCGTCAGGGCCGGGAGGCCGATCCACCCCTAGCGAGGCACGGTCGGTTCCCGCCGGCGTGGTCCGTCGGGCGGAACCGGCGGTGTCAGACGGCCGTGCGCGACTGCGCCCGGGAGCGCAGGTCGGCGGGCAGCATGTGGACGATCTCCTCGACCATCGTCGCGACGTCGAGTCCGGCGTACTCGAGGATCTCGTCACGGGTGCCCTGGGGCAGGAACTCGTCGGGTGAGCCGAGCTCGACGACGCCGATGCGCGAATCGGCCGCGCGCAGATCCCCCCTGATCTGGGAGCCGATCCCGCCGATCTTCACGCCGTCCTCGATGACGGCGACGAGGCTGTGCTCGCGGGCCGTGTCGATGACGCTGCCTGGCACCGGCAGGACCCACCTGGGGTCGACGATCGTCGCCGAGATCGACAGCTCGGCGAGGCGGTCGGCGACGTCCTGGGCGCGGGCGGCGAGCGGTCCGACGGAGACGATGAGGACGTCCCGGGACGCGCCGGCGGGCACCTCCCGGAGGACGTCGACCCCGTCGGCGAGACGGCGGACGGCGGGGATGTCGGCGCCGACGCTGCCCCGCGGGAACCGGATGACGGTCGGGGCGTCGGAGATCGCGACGGCCTCCCGCAGCTCCTCGGTCAGCCGGGCCCCGTCCCGTGGGGCCGCGAGCTTGAGCCCGGGGACGATCCGCAGCATCGCGATGTCCCAGATGCCGTGGTGGCTGGCCCCGTCGGGCCCGGTGATCCCGGCCCGGTCGAGGACGAAGGTCACACCCTGACCGTGGAGGGCGACGTCCATGAGGATCTGGTCGAAGGCCCGGTTGAGGAATGTCGCGTAGATGCACACGACCGGGTGGAGTCCGCCGTAGGACAGTCCCGCCGCCGAGGCGACGGCGTGCTGCTCGGCGATGCCGACGTCGAAGACGCGCTCGGGGTACGCCTCGGCGAACTTCTGCAGACCCACCGGCAGCAGCATGGCGGCGGTGACCGCGACGATGTCGTCACGGGTCGTGGCGATGTCGAGGATCTCGTCGCCGAACACCGAGGTCCACGACGTCTGCTTCGACGGCGTCGACCGTCCGGTGACGGGGTCGATGACGCCCACCGAGTGGAATTGGTCGGCGTCGTCGTTGACGGCGGGGTCGTAGCCCTGGCCCTTCTGGGTGATCATGTGCACGATGATCGGCCCGCCGTCGTAGTGCCTGGCCCGCTGCAGGGCCTTCTCGACGGCGGTCAGGTCGTGCCCGTCGACGGGGCCCAGGTACTTGATGCCGAGCTCGTCGAACATGCCCGTCTGCTCGGCGCTGACCATGTCCTTGAGTCCGCGCTTGACGCCGTGGATCGCGCTGTACGCGGCCCGCCCGGGGGCGCCGGACTGCTTCAGCGTGCTCTTGCCCCACGACAGCAGCTTCTCGTAGCCGGAGGTGGTGCGCAGTTCGTCGAGGTGGTCGGCGAATCCGCCGACCGTGGGGGCATAGGAGCGACCGTTGTCGTTGACGACGATGATGAGCTTGCGCGGCGGGGTCGACTTGTCGGCGGCGATCGTGTTGAGCGCCTCCCAGGCCATTCCCCCGGTCAGCGCGCCGTCGCCGATGACCGCGACGACGTGGCGGTCGGTCTCTCCCCGCAGCTGGTGGGCCTTGGCGATCCCATCGGCCCAGGACAGGGACGCCGAGGCGTGGGAGTTCTCGATGACGTCGTGCTCGCTCTCCTCCCGGCTGGGGTAGCCGGACAGGCCGTCGCGCTGGCGCAGGGTCGCGAAGTCGGCGATGCGGCCGGTGAGGAGCTTGTGGACGTAGGTCTGGTGGCCGACGTCGAAGAGCAGGGTGTCGCGCGGGGAGTCGAAGACCCGGTGCAGTCCCATCGTCAGTTCGACGACGCCGAGGTTGGGGCCGAGGTGCCCGCCGGTGCCCGCGACCGTCGTGATGAGGTAGTCGCGGATCTCCTTGGCGAGGACCTCGCATTCGGCCGCGTCCAGCCCGCGCAGCTCGGAGGGCGAGCTGATCGACTCTAGGAATGTCATTCGGCCTCGCTCCTGAACACGCGATGAACAATTGGTGCTGCGATTTCCACTCGGACCATCTTAGCGCGTCGCCTCCGGCCCGGCGTCCTCCGCGCGGGCCCCGAGTGAGGCATCACACCCGCAGCGCGGCAGGCAGCGCACCGGCTGTGCGGCAGGCAGCGCACAGGCGTCGCACGCTCATCTGGACTCCTGACGCCAGTCGCGCCCTGGCCGCCCTCGGCAACGCTCCCGATGCCTATGGGCAGGCCTGGCATCTGCCCGTCGACGACAGCCACCGGGAGCTCGTCGCCATGGCCGCCGAGCGGCCGCGCTCCGAATCCCCTCGAGCTGAGGTGAACCGGTGCCCGCGGTCTCGCCGCGACGGACACGAACCGACCGTCGTCGGATGACGAGCACGCGCCCCGTCAGGCCGAAGCCTGACGGGGCGCGTGGGTGGGACTCTGGTCACGGCGGCGTGTCGGCAGCCGGACCTCCCCGATCCCGTCGAGCGGGTCCGTCGAGCGGGTCCGCTCAGGCGGTCGCGAGCTGGCGCAGCACGTACTGCAGGATGCCGCCGTTGCGGTAGTAGTCGGCCTCTCCCGGGGTGTCGATGCGCACCACGGCGTCGAAGTCGACGCTCGTGCCGTCGTCCTTCTTCGCCTCGACCCTGACGGTCTTCGGCACGGCGCCCTCGTTGAGTTCGGTGACACCGGAGATCGCGAAGGTCTCGGTGCCGTCGAGTCCGAGCGAATCGGCGGATTCGCCGACCGGGAACTGCAGCGGGAGGACCCCCATGCCGATGAGGTTCGAGCGGTGGATGCGCTCGAAGCTCTCGGCGATGACCGCGCGCACTCCGAGCAGCTTCGTGCCCTTCGCCGCCCAGTCGCGCGAGGATCCCGAGCCGTACTCCTTGCCGCCGAGGACGACGAGCGGGATGCCCGCCTCCTGGTAGTTGACGGAGGCGTCGTAGATCGTCGTCTGCGGGCCGTCGGGCTGGGTGAAGTCACGGGTGAAGCCGCCCTGCACGCCGTCGAGCAGCTGGTTCTGCAGACGGATGTTGGCGAAGGTGCCGCGGATCATCACCTCGTGGTTGCCGCGACGCGACCCGTAGGAGTTGAAGTCCTTGCGCTCGACCCCGTGCTCGATGAGGTACCGGCCGGCGGGGGTGTCGGCCTTGAAGGAGCCGGCGGGCGAGATGTGGTCGGTCGTCACCGAATCGCCGAGCTTCGCGAGGACGCGTGCGCCCTCGATGTCGGTGACCGGCTCGATGTCGAGGCCCATGCCCTCGAAGAAGGTCGGCTTGCGCACGTAGGTCGACTCGTCGTCCCACTCGAAGATCGAGCCCTCCGGGGTGGGCAGCGACTGCCAGCGTTCGTCGCCGTCGAAGATCCGTCCGTACTCGGTGTCGAACATGTCGGTCGAGATCGAGGAGGCGATGACCGATTCGACCTCTTCCGGCGAGGGCCAGAGATCCTTGAGGTAGACGTCGACCCCGTCGGAGTCCTTGCCCAGGGGCTGGTTGTCGAAGTCGAAGTCCATCGTGCCGGCGAGGGCATAGGCGATGACCAGCGGAGGCGACGCGAGGTAGTTCATCTTCACGTCGGGGCTGATGCGGCCTTCGAAGTTGCGGTTGCCGGAGAGGACCGCGGTGACCGAGAGGTCGTTCTCCTGGATGGCCTCGGAGATCTCGGGATCGAGCGGACCGGAGTTGCCGATGCAGGTCGTGCAGCCGTAGCCGACGACGAAGAAGTTGAGCGCCTCGAGGTCCTCGATGAGCCCGGCCTTCTCGTAGTAGTCGGTGACGACCTTCGATCCCGGTGCGATCGAGGTCTTGACCCAGGGCTTGGAGTTGAGTCCCCGCTCCCGGGCCTTACGGGCCAGGAGGCCTGCGGCCATCATCACCGAGGGGTTCGAGGTGTTCGTGCACGAGGTGATCGAGGCGATCGCCACGGCGCCGTTGGTCAGCTCGAACTCCTGTCCGTCGCCGGCGGCCACGGTCGCGGACTTGCCCTCCTCGCCGGCGGCGGCGTAGTTGTGGATGTCCTTGGCGAACTGGCTCTTGGCGTCGGTGAGCTCGATGCGGTCCTGGGGGCGCTTGGGTCCCGAGATCGAGGGCACGACGGTCGACAGGTCGAGTTCGAGGTACTCGGAGTACACGACCTCCTTGCTCGGGTCGTGCCACAGGCCCTGGGTCTTCGCGTAGTCCTCGACGAGCTGGATCTGCTCCGCCGAGCGGCCGGTCAGCTTGAGGTAGTCGATGGTGACGTCGTCGATGGGGAAGATCGCGGCCGTCGAGCCGAACTCGGGGCTCATGTTGCCGATCGTCGCGCGGTTGGCCAACGGCACCGAGGCGACGCCCTGGCCGTAGAACTCGACGAACTTGCCGACCACGCCGTGCTGGCGGAGCATGTCGGTGATCGTGAGGACGACATCGGTCGCGGTCACTCCGGCGGGGATGTCGCCGGTGAGCTTGAAGCCGACCACGCGCGGGATGAGCATCGAGACGGGCTGGCCGAGCATCGCCGCCTCGGCCTCGATGCCGCCGACGCCCCAGCCGAGGACGCCGAGGCCGTTGACCATCGTCGTGTGGGAGTCGGTGCCGACGAGGGTGTCGGGGTAGGCGCGGAGAACGCCGTCGACCTCGCGCTGCATGACCACGCGCGCCAGGTACTCGATGTTGACCTGGTGGACGATGCCCATGCCCGGGGGCACGACCTTGAAGTCGTCGAACGCGGTCTGTCCCCAGCGCAGGAACTGGTAGCGCTCACGGTTGCGCTGGTACTCAATGTCCATGTTCCGCTCGATCGAGTCGGAGCTGCCGAAGGAGTCGATCTGGACGGAGTGGTCGATGACGAGTTCGGCGGGAGCCAGGGGGTTGACCTTGTTCGGGTCGCCGCCGAGCTCGGCGACCTTCTCGCGCATCGTCGCGAGGTCGACGATGCAGGGCACGCCGGTGAAGTCCTGCATGACGACGCGGGCCGGGGTGAACTGGATCTCGGTGTTCGGCTCCGCACTCGGGTCCCAGCCGCCGAGGGCCTTGATGTGCTCCGAGGTGATATTGGCGCCGTCCTCGGTGCGCAGCAGGTTCTCGAGCAGCACCTTGAGGCTGAACGGCAGCTTCTCGGAACCCTCGACCGCGTCGAGGTGATAGATCTCATAATCCTGAGCGCCCACGGTCAGAGTGCTCTTCGACTTGAACGTATCGACGTTGCTCATCGTGATTCTCCTGTTTCATCCGATACCCGGAACCGGTCCTGCCGATGCGCCGCGCACCGATTTACGCGACACAATTGTTTCCAAAAGTATCTTGACATCAAGATAAATTCTATCGCATTCGGCCCGTCTTGACCACCGTCGCGAGAACCCCGCGAGCCGGTCGCGCGTCCCCGTGATCGCGCCCGCGCGGACCGCGGCCCCGCGTCACGCGAGTCCACGGCCTCGGGTTTTCCCGAACCGGGTCTCCGGTCACCTCCAGCGCCTCGCTCGAGCGTCGGCTCCTAGTCTGGAACCCCGGCAGCGCGGTCTCGTCCCCGCTGCAGTCCCCTCGTCAGGAGTTCGCATGGACCCGTTCACGTTCGGCGCCGGCTTCGGATTCGGCGCCCTCCTCGTCGGCACGATCTTCTCCGTCGTCTGCCACTCGATCGCGAAGAGCCGGGGCCGCTCCCCCGGCTGGTGGGCCCTCTGGGGGTTCCTCATGACGCTCATCGCGATGATCGTCCTCCTCATGCTCCCCGCCCGGTCGCCGCAGCCCGCCCGAGACGGACTCCCGGCCGGCGGCTGAGACGGGTGGATCAGCGGCGCAGGACGGTCACCGTCTCGAGGTGGGCCGTCAGCGGGAAGAGGTCGAAGCCGCGCAGGCTCTCGATCTCGAACCCTCCCGCCCGCAGGGCCTTGAGGTCCCGGGCGAGCGTCGCGGCATCGCACGAGACGTAGACGAGGGTGCTCGCCCCCGAGTCGAGTAGGGAGGAGGTGACCGCCGGTCCCGCTCCGGCACGCGGAGGATCGAGGATGACGACGTCCGATTCGGGCAGGTCCGCGGCATCGACGCGGCCGACGGCGAAGTGCGCGTCGAGTCCGTCGGCGTTGATCCGCGCGGCGGCGATCGCGGCCCGGGCGCCCTCGATGCCGTGGAGCCGGGCCCCGACCTCGGCGGCGGCGCCGATGCCGAGCAGGCCGACTCCGCAGTAGAGGTCGGTGATCGTCGTCGTGTCCGCGGGCACCGCCGCGGTGACGACGGAGCTGAGCAGACTCGGGGCCTGTCGGTGCACCTGCCAGAAGCCGTCGGCGGCGACCTCGAAGCGACGCCCGAGCACGGTCTGGGTGAGGGAGTGACTCCCGCGGACGACGCGCAGCTGCCGGTGGCCGGCCGCCCCGCCGCGCCGCGAGGCACTGCGCGCCGAGGTGCGCCCGCGCGAGCGCCTCCCCGACCGTCCGACTCCCGGCCGCCCGCCGTCGGCGCCGTTCGATCCGCGACCGGATCCTGCGGGCTCCTCGGCGAGGATCGACCACTGCGGGCCCAGGGCCAGCGAGAGCTCGCTCAGCGGTCCGGATCCGGGCGCACCGCGCACGATGACCGCTCCGCGGTCGTCGGCCCAGGCGAACTCGAGGCGCTCGGCCCCGGGCAGCCGCAGGTCGGCGAGCGCCACCTCGGCGATCTCGGGGCAGGCCAGCGGCGCCGAGGCGACGGGCACGACCTCATGGCTGCGCGCGGCGAGCATTCCCGGCCGTCCCGCGGCGTCGACGGCGAGCTGCACCCGGGTGCGCCAGTCGAGGCCGGTCGTCTCCCCGGGGGCGGCCTCGACGGTCGGGGCGAGGTCGAGGTGGGCGATGCGGGCCAACTGGTCGGCGAGCACCTGGGCCTTGAGCTCGCGGCTGTGGGCGAGCTCGACGTGGGCGAACTCCATTCCCCCGAAGAGCCGGGGCCCACCGGCGATCGCGTAGCCGCGCCGGCGGTCGGGGACGCGATGGCCGGAGGGCTCGAGCACCTCGACGACCTCGGCGCGCAGGAACGTCGCCGCTTTCCCGCCGACCGTGCGCGCCCGCACGCGCTCGCCGGGCACGGCGCCCGCGACGAACACGACCTGTCCACGGTGCCGGGCGACGCAGGTGCCGCCGGCGGCGGGCCCGTCGATGAGCAGCTCCAACTCGGCCGGGGCGCTGTCAGTGGTGGGAGTCTCGCTCATGTCTGCCTATGCCTGTCTGTCCACGGGGTCGTCGGGTCCGTCTCCGGCGAACTGCCGGGAGAAGGAGCGCAGCCGCCACGGCACGGACACCACGACGACGTTGGGGACGAGCAGCAGACGATTGCGCAGCTTCAAGGCTACTTGGTTGTGGAGGAGGTGCTCCCACCAGCGTCCGACGATGTACTGCGGGATGTAGACGATGACGAGGTCCCGCGGGGAGCGGCGCCGGATCGCCTGGACGTGCGCGAGCAGCGGGCGGACGAGTTCACGGTAGGGCGAGTCGAGGACGGTGAGCGCGACGGGCAGCTCCATCTCGTCCCACTGCCTCTGCAGCGCCTCGGCGGCGTCCTCGTCGACGGCGACGGTGACCGCCTCGAGCTGACTCGAGCGGGTCACCCGCGCGTACGAGAGGGCGCGCAGGGTGGGCTTGTCGATCTCGTTGACGACGACGATCGCATGGGTGTTCGAGGGGATCGTCCGGGTGCCCACCTGGGCGTCGGGGGCGAGCTCGGCCGCCACCCGCCGGTAGTGGCGGTGGATGGCGCCCATGACGAGGAAGAGCGCGGCCATCGCGGCCACGGCGATCCACGCGCCGGCGAGGAACTTCGAGACGATGACGACGAGGAGCACGCCGGTGGCGATGACGCAGCCCAGCGCGTTGACGACGCGGTTGACCCGCATGCGCAGCCGGGCCCGGTGGTCGATGGCCAGCCGCAGCCGCTTGTTCCAGTGGAGGACCATGCCCGCCTGACCGACGACGAAGCTCGCGAACACGCCGACGAGGTAGAGCTGGATGAGCAGCGTCGCCGAGGCGCGGGTGACGATGACGAGGACGATCGCGGCCGCGGCGAGGAGGAGGATGCCGTTGGAGAACGTCAGGCGGTCGCCCTTCGTCGCCAGCTGCCGGGGCAGGAACCCGTCCCGGGCCAGCCGCGAGGCCAGTCCCGGGAATCCCTCCACGGCCGTGTTGGCGGCGACGAGGAGGACGAGGGCGGCGACGAGGACGACGAGGTAGAACATCACGGGAGCGGTGTCGAAGACCGCGTGCGCGAGCTGGGCGAGCACCGGCTCCTGCTCGTACTCGGCGCTGACGACGCTGCCGTCGGGCCGGACCAGGTGGAGATGCGGGTCGTCGACGTACTTGACCCCGGTCACCGAGGCCAGGTACGTCAGCCCCGTGAGCATGAGCGCGGCGAGCAGCCCCGACAGCAGCAGGGTGTTGCCCGCGTTCCTCCCCCGCGGCTTGCGGAACGCGGGCACCGCGGTGGCCACGGTCTGCACACCGGCCAGCGCCACCGACCCCGAGGAGAACGCCCGGAGCACGATGAGCACGGTCGCCAGACCGAGGGTCAGCTCGTCGTCGACGCCGCTGTGGGCGATCGTGTAGTCCGCGGTCTGCGCCTGCGGGGCGTCGCCGGTGCCGACCCGCAGGAGCCCCACGCACGTGGTGAGGAACACGGCGCCGAGGAACAGATAGGTGGGGATGGCGAGCAGGACGGGCGTGGCCTTCGACCCGCGCAGTCCCGCGAGGGTGATGAGGAGGATCCCGGTGATCGCGATCGGCACCCGGTACGGGGCCAGGACCGGCAGGGCGGTGGTGATGTAGGCCGCGAACACCGTCATCGACACGGCCAGGGTGAGGACGTAGTCGACGAGGAGCGCGGCCGCGACGACGAGGCCGGCGCGCGGGCCGAGGTTCTTCGACGCGACCTCGTAGTCGCCTCCGCCCGACGGGTAGGCCCTGACGTTGAGCCGGTAGCAGGCGACGATGACGAGGATGACGGCGCCGACCGCGACGCCGACCCAGGGGGCGACGCTGACGGCGAGCAGCGAGGTCAGGGACAGCGCGAGGAGGATCTCGTCGGGAGCGTACGCGACCGAGGACAGCATGTCGGAGGCGAAGACCGGCATCGCGATGCGCTTGTTGAGCGCGGGGACTCGCCTGTCCTCACTGCGGAAAGGCCGTCCAACGAGTAGTCTTTTGACGGCATCAGAAAAACTGCTGGCCACGGGCACCAATCGTAGAGCACTGCGGAGAGGAACACCCCATGCACTTCGTCATCATGGGCTGCGGCCGGGTCGGGGCGTCGTTGGCCAAGACCCTCGACGGCGGCGGGCACACGGTCGCGGTGGTCGACCGCAACCCCGATGCCTTCCTCAAGCTCGGCCGCGACTTCTCCGGCTCGACGATCACGGGCGTCGGCTTCGACCGCGACACCCTCACCCAGGCCGGCACCGCCGACGCCTATGCCTTCGCCGCGGTCTCCAGCGGCGACAACTCGAACATCCTCGCCGCGCGCGTCGCCCGCGAGACCTTCGGCGTCGCCAACGTCGCCGCCCGGATCTACGATCCCCATCGGGCCCAGGTGTTCGAGCGCCTCGGCATCCCCACCGTCCCCACCGTGCGGTGGACGGCGGAGCAGGTGATGCGCAAGCTCGTCCCCCAGGGCTCGATCACGGAGTACCGGGAGCCCTCGGGCAAGCTCGTCCTCGCCGAGGTGCACCTCGATCCCGGGTGGGTGGCCCGACCGATCCAGCAGATCGAGGACGCGACGAAGGCTCGGGTCGCCTATGTCACCCGGCTGTCCTCGGGGGTCGTCGCCCACGACGATCTGCTCATCCAGGACGGCGACCTCGTCCACCTCATGTGCCCGGTCGGCCGCCTCGGCGAGATCGAGCGGATCCTCGACCAGCCGCCAGTGATCTCCATGGAGGAAGAATGAGAGTCGTCATCGCCGGAGCGGGATCCGTCGGCCGGTCCGTCGCCCGTGAGCTCCTCGACAAGCAGCACGAGGTCCTCCTCATCGATCAGAACAAGGAGGCGCTCGGCCACGAGAGGATCCCCGGGGCGACGTGGCTGCTCTCCGACGCCTGCGAGATCGCCGGCCTCGGTGAGGCGAAGCTCGATGAGGCCGACGTCGTCGTCGCCGCCACCGGCGACGACAAGACCAATCTCGTCCTGTCCCTGCTCGCCAAGACCGAGTTCGGGGTCCCCCGGACGGTCTCGCGGGTGAACAATCCGAAGAACGAGTGGCTCTTCGACGACAACTGGGGCGTCGACGTCGCCGTGTCGACCCCACGGCTGATGACCGCTCTCGTCGAGGAGGCCGTCGAGGTCGGCGGGCTCGTCCACCTGATGAGCTTCGAGCGGGGACGGGCGGGCCTCATGGAGTTCACCGTCCACGAGTCCTCGCATCTCGTGTCCTCGCGGATCGGGGCGATCGCGTTCCCCGTCGACACCGTGCTCGTCGCGGTCATCCGCAACTCCCGGGCGTTCGCTCCGAGCTCCGACGACGTCATCGAGGCCGGCGACGAGCTCTTCTTCCTGTCCTCGCCGGACCAGCAGGAGGCCCTGCTCAGCCTCTTGCAGGCCGCCGCACGATGAGCCAGGTCATCCACAGCACGACCGCGGTCAGCGGCAGGCCCATGACGAGCTTGGCCGTGCCCAGGGGTGCGGTCAGCCCGGCGAAGTACAGCGGCGCCTGCACGAGGAGGCGGGCGACGAAGAGGCCCACCCACAGCCAGGTGACGAGTCCGTAGCGCCGCAGCGTCACCGGGTCCTGCCTCCAGCCGAAGAAGCCGCCGGGAGTCCCTGCGGCGCCCTTGAGCGCGGCGACGACGATGCCGACCGCGGGGTACCTGATGAGGATCGAGACGGTGAGCGCGAGCGCATAGCCGGCGTTGGCGAGCAGTCCGAGGGCGAAGAAGTCCTCGCTGCGCCCGGTCGAGCGGGCGACGAGCGCGCACACGACGACGCCGAGCAGTCCCCCGATGGACTGCGAGATCGGCCGCCTGGCGAACAGCGACACGACGAGGACGACGACCCCGGAGGCGACTGCGGCGATGAGCGTCGTGCGCAGCTCCTCGGTGAGGGTGAAGACGACGACGAAGACGAGGACCGGGATGATCGAGGTGATGATCCCCCACACCCCGCCGAGGGCGTCGAGGACGGAGGTCTCGGCCTTGGCCAGGGGGCTCGAGGCGGCCGCCTTCGCCAGCGAGTCGAATCCCTCGCTCCTGCCCTCCTCGGTGTCGTCCGCGGAGTCGTCCCGGGGCCTGCCCGGCTCAGTCATGGTCGTCCCCGGTCTGGATGAGCTCGTAGACAGGATTGTGGGCGACGAGCTCGCCGTCGCGTTCGCAGAATCGGCCCTCGAGGACGACGAGGGCGCCGGGCCTGAGCCCGCTGATGTCGCGCCGGCCGAGGAACTGGGCCTGGACCTCCCCGGTGCCGTCGGAGACCATGACCTTGAGCCGGGGGCTGTCGCCGATGCACGAGCGGGTCACGGCGCTGACGACCCCGGCGATGCGCGAGTGCCGGCGCGGTCTGAGCTCGTCGATGCCGATGGCGCCGGGGACCCTGCTGGCGACGCGGAGGTCGGCGCGCACCTCGGCGTCGCGGGAACCGTAGTCCCGCATCATACGGGTGAAGTGATCGAGCATGGCCCGGCTCAGCGGATCTCGGTGATTTCCGGACCGCGGGCGAACGGGTCGAGGCCCTCGTCGGCGTCGTCCTCGGGCTCCTCGTCGCGATCGACCTGGGGCGGGGTGAGGACGATGAGCTCCCGCGGGGCCATCGCCTCGGTGCCGCGGTCGACGACGACTCCGCGCAGCAGGGCGCTGAGCTCGGCGCGCACCTCGTCGTCGGTGACCGCTTTGCCGGAGAACACGGCGCGGACGAACCAGCGGGGTCCGTCGATGCCGGCGAAGCGCATCGCCCGCTTGCCGGGCCTGCCGTCCTCGGTCTTGGCGGGGATGAGCGCGGCGAGCTCCTTGCCCAGGGAGGTGTGGAGCTCGGTGGTCTCCCCGCCCTGGTTCGCGATGCCCTCGGCGAGCTGGCGGCGCACGGTGTTCCACAGTCCCTCGGAGCGGGGTGTCGCGAACGCCTGGAGCTGGACGCCTCCCCCGTCGTGGACGAGGGTCACGGCGAGCACGCGCTGCGAGTCGTCGTCGGTGTCGAGGCGCACCTGCATCCCGTCGACCACCGGCACTTTGAGGGCGCCGAGGTCGAGCCGGTTGAGCTCCGGATAGTCCTCCGAGACGTCGAAGGGTCCCTTCTCCGCCCGGTCGAACGGCGCGGACTTGCGCAGCAGCGCCTCGTCGTCGTCCTCCTCGGATTCGGAGTCGGTCGCGTCCGCGGCGGTGCCGTCCGCATCGTCGGCATCGTCGTGCTCGTCGCCGGCGACGCGGTCGGCGGCGAGATCCTCGTCACGCTCGCGCTCCGCGGCGAGATCGCGCTTCTCGGCGCCGGTCGTCTTCCTCGTCAATCGTGAGAACAGTCCCATTGTCGTCACACCCCTTCGGTGCTCAGTCCCGCTCCGACCCCACCGGTGGAGCCGAAGCCGCCTTCGCCGCGATCGCTGGTTCCCAGCGAGGGCACGAGGCGGAAGTCCGCCTGCCTGATCTCCTGGATCACGAGCTGGGCGATGCGGTCCCCGCGGGAGATCGTCATCGCCGTGTGCGGGTCCAGGTTGATGAGTGGCACCTTGATCTCTCCCCGGTAGCCGGCGTCGATGGTCCCCGGGGCATTGACCACGGTCACCCCGTGCCTGCTCGAGAGCCCCGACCGCGGGTGGACGAAACCGGCGTACCCGACGGGCAGCGCCAGGGCGATGCCGGTGGGGACGAGTCGGCGGGCGAAGGGCTCGAGGACGAAGTCGATCGTCGAGCACAGGTCCGCTCCCGCGTCGGCCGCGTGCGCGTACGCGGGCACGTCCATGCCGGGGTCGAGCAGGGCGAGTTCGATCTTCAGGGTTCCAGCCACAATGAAGCACTCTAACCTGCTCGGCTGAGCGGTCCAAAAGAATGCGCTGTGGGACAATGGAGACATGGCAACGACTCATCCCGAAACGCATGTCAACTACCTGGAGAAGGTCCGTCCGTCCCCGGGCATCTGGGCGCTCTGCGTCTGCGCCGCCGCCTCGACGGCGCTCATGGTCTTCCCCGTGTGGAGGCTCGGCGCAGTCGTCCTCCCCGTCATCGCCTTCCTCCTCCTGTTCCTGTGGATGCGGTCGCTGACCGTGCGGATCGTCGTCACCGACACCCAGCTCATCGTCGGCGAGGCGCACATCGAGCGGACGTTCGTCGCCGCCGCCCATGCCTACGACGCCGAGGCGGCTCGTGTCGCCCGGGGGGTCGAGCTCAACGCCCGCGCCTTCCTCGTCCTCCGGCCCTGGGTCAAGCCCGCCGTGAAGATCGACATCGCCGACGAGACCGACCCGACTCCCTACTGGCTCGTCTCGAGCAACCACCCCGAGGAGTTCGCCGCGGCGCTGGGCGACCGTCCCCGCGACTGACCCGCGTGCGTGGGTCCTCCGCGCCGGAGACGAATGCACGAAGGCGCCCCGGTCTCCCGGGGCGCCTTCGTGCATTCAGAGGTCGAGCGGTCGTCTGCTCTCAGCTCGCGCAGTCGGTGCAGATCGGCATTCCGCCGTCGTCGCTGGCCATCTGCGACCGGTGCCGGACGAGGAAGCACTCCATGCAGGTGAACTCGTCGCTCTGCTTGGGCAGCACCCGCACCGACAGCTCCTCGTTCGACAGGTCCGCACCCGGCAGCTCGAACCCCTCCGCAACCGCAGCCTCGTCCTCGTCGATCTTGCTCGCCTGCGCCTGAGAGCGCTGCGCCTTGAGCTGTTCGATGGAGTCACTCTTGATTTCGTCGTCGTGCTTGCGAGGTGCGTCGTAGTCGGTTGCCATGTGGCGTCTTCGCTCTCTCTGAGGGGGTACTGAAAGGGAATCCGATCCCCTTTCCGAAACGTGTCCTCAGCATTGTGCACCCTGGGGTGGGCGTTGGCAAGATCGATCGGCACGTGCGTTCAGTGATTCTCGTCACCGCATGGTCCCCTGCGATGATGCTCACACATAGGATTCTCGAAAAGCTCTGCGACAATGGACCCGTCGGAAAGCATCGACCCACGCGAGCCGATGAACGCGAACTGGGACTGTCCCCGCCCATGAGGGGCGACCAGAGGAAGGACGGATACACGATGAGTGAATTCGCAGATCAACTCGACACCAGGATCGACGATGTCCGTCAGCGCCTCCATGAGGCCCGAGCCGCCGGGGACGACTTCCTCGTCGAGAACCTCATCGACGAACTGGAGAATCTCCTGGCCCTGGCCGACCGCAACGACGTCGACACAGGGCCCATCGCCGAGGTGATCAGGGCCGAGACCGGGTCCATTCCGGTCATCGTCGAGCCCGAAGGAGCCTGAGCGTCCCGGGTGCGGTGCAGTCCGCGCTCATGACGCCATGCTCAGGCCCGCGGGCCGGGTCCGCGGGCGACGGAGAATCCCTCCCCAGCTCATCGAGCGGGGGAGGGATTCGTCGTTCTCAGCTCTCGGGGGCGGTGGGTCGGCTCACCAGTTCGGGTGGGTCGGCCGCTCGACCCGGCCGCGGCAGCAGTCGATGCTGCAGGCGCCGCTTCCCGGGCCGAGCGGACGCGTCCCGGGAATGACGGGCGTCTCGACGTCCTGCCCGCGCAGCTGGGCGACCCGCTCCTCGATGAGATCGACGAGGCCGCGGACGAAGAGCGGGTGGGTGCCCACGGTGGCGACGCGGGTGAAGGCGAGGCCCAGCTCACCGGCGGTCTCCTTCGCCTCGGTGTCGAGGTCGTAGGCGACCTCCATGTGGTCGGAGATGAAGCCGATGGGGACGATGACCACTCCTGTGATCCCCTCCCCCGCGAGCTCCTCCATCCGATCGTTGACGTCGGGTTCGAGCCACGGCACCTCGGGAGACCCGGAGCGGGAGCAGTAGACGAGCTCGGCCGGCAGGCGCATCTCCTCGGGGAGCTCGGCGAGCAGGTGCGCCATGAGCTCCTCGTGCTGGGCCCGGTACCCGTTCGTCTCGACCGCGGAGGCGTCCTGCATGACGTCGGGGATCGAGTGCGTGACGAAGAGGATGCGGTGACGGTCGGCGTCGAGCGCTGCCACCTGGGAGCGGAAGTCCTCGAGCCCCTCCGTGAGCAGTGCCGCGCACGCGTCGGCGTAACCGGGATGGTTGTAGAACTGCCGGATCTTCTCGATCGAGACCTCGTGGCCCTCGTTCCGCATGCTCTCCACCGTCCGGGCGAAGTCCTCCCGGTACTGCCGGCACGAGGAATAGGAGGAGTACGCCGAGGTGTCGATGGACAGGAAGCGGGTCCGGCCCGCCTCGACCTCGGCGCGGACCTCGTCGGTGAGATAGGGCTCCCAGTTCCGATTGCCCCAGATTAGCGGGGTGTCGATGCCGCGCCGGTCGAGTTCGGTCCGGAGTGCGGCGAGCAGCGCCTTGTTCTGGTCGTTGATGGGCGAGCGCCCGCCGAATCCGAAGTAGTGCTCACCCACCTCTTCAAGCCGCTCCTCGGGGATGCCGCGTCCGGCGGTGACGTTCTTGAGGAAGGGGACGACTTCTTCTGGGGCCTCCGGTCCTCCGAAGGACATGAGGACGAGAGTGTCGATGGGTGCTGTCGTATTCACGTCCTCGATTTTACCGCGTGTAGAGAATCAATGCCGGTTGTCCGCACAGTGAGCCGATTCCACTCACCGTCGGGCCGTCCGCAGGCGAAACGGCGCGGGATTTCGCGACTCGCGAGGGAATCTGCCCGACTCGCGGACGCGGACGTGACAGGATTCAAGTCGAGACTGCGATTAAGGAGCCTGGGCAATGCGTGAATTGAGCTTGAATGGAGTCGACGCCGACGGCACCCACCTGCTGCTGAAGGACGACGACGGTCAGCAGTACCGGCTGCCCTTCGACGAGGCTCTCTACGCGGCCGTCCGCAAGGACCGCGCCGCCGTGAGGAGGGACACCCCTGTGCGTCCCCGCGACATCCAGGCGATGATCCGCGGCGGGATGAGCGCCGAGGAGGTCATCGCCGCGACCGGTGCCGACATCGAGCAGGTCCGCACCTATGAACGCCCCGCCCTCGCCGAGCGTGCGCACATGGCCCACCGGGCCAGCCGGCACCCGATCTACTTCGACCACGACCCCAATGGGGATCCGACCCCGCTCGTCGAACTGTGCCAGACGCGCCTGGCGATGCGCGACGTCGACATCGAGACGATGGACTGGGACGCCTGGAAGCAGCAGGACGGCAACTGGTACGTCCAGCTCTCGTTCACGGCGGCCGAGCGCACCCGCACGGCCGGGTGGAACTTCTACCGCAACTCGCTCACCCCCCTCGACGACGAGGCGAAATGGCTCTCCGATTCGGGACCGACCGACACCGGGCCCATCCCCCACTACGGGTCGGGGGTCGAGCGCCAGCGGCAGACGGAGGAGATCGAGCCCCTCACCCCGGCGGCGACTCCCGAGGAGACCCCGGCGGTGCGCGACCATCAGGCCGAGACCGGCCGGATCCTCGAGAACCTGCGCAGGAGGCGCCGGGACGAGGACGAGCCGCGGGCGCGTCTGCGCGCGGTGACCGAGGACCCCGAGACGCATCCGCAGGGAGCGCACACCGCTCCGGGCCGCCCCGAGGCCGCCACCGACGACGAGGTCTTCGCCTTCGAATCCGACGAGGAGCAGGAGCCGACCCTCGAGGTCGGGCGGTTCGACGACGACAATCAGCTCTCCCTGCTCAACGAACCGGGGGTCAGCGACGACGCCGATCAGTACCGGTCGACCGAGTCGAAGGCGAAGAAGAAGAGCAGCCGCGCCTCGATCCCGAGCTGGGACGAGATCATGTTCGGCTCGAAGCGGGACTGAGCCGACCGGCACCGAGGTCGACGACCCGATCGTCCGGCTCTATGAGCCGCCGGTCGTGGGTGACGAGGACGACGGTGTGGCCGACCAGGCCCTGTCGGAGCCGCGCGAGCATCCCGGCGGCCGTCGCGCGGTCGAGGTGCGCGGTGGGCTCGTCGAGGACGATGACGCCCGCTCCGCTGAGGATCGTCCTGGCCACGGCCAGCCTCTGCCGCTGACCGCCCGAGATCTCCGCGCCGCGGTCCCCGACCCACCTGTCGAGTCCTTGGGCGTTGGCCCATTCGCCGAGGCCCGCGCGGGTCAGGGCATCGCACATCTGGGAGTCGCTCGGCGTCTGCTCCCTCGCGATCGCGAGGTTGCCCCGGACGGTGGAGCGGAACACGTGCGCCTCCTGCGGGCACCAGGCGAGTGCACCGGCCACCTCTGCGGCCGCGAATCCGAGGACGTCGACATCCTGCCCCGTCGTCGTGCCCGCCCGGTAGCGTCCCGACCACGGGTCGAGGAATCTCAGCAGGACTCCCACCGTCGTCGACTTGCCGCTGCCGGACTCGCCGACGACGACCGTCCACCGATCGACGTCCGCGCGCAGGTCGAGATCCTCGACCACGGCCCGTTCCTCCCACCCGACGGTGATCCCCTCGAGGGCGAGCGAGGTCAATCGCGGCGCCCGCCCTGCCGCCGTCGGCTGCGCCGCAGGGTCCTCATCGTCGGCGCCGACGTGCGCACGTGCGACGGGCAGCCGGTCGAGGACGAGGCCGAGCTGGGGCAGCGCGCGCCATGCCGTGAGGGAGGAGGAGAGGACGTCGGTGAGGCCGACGGTCATGAGGACGACGACGGCGAGGACGCCGGTCGGGGCGGAGCTCGTCGCCGCGACGGCCACCGCGGCCGCTGCCGTGGCGACCTGGATCGCGAGCTGAGCGGCGCCGTACACCCTCGCGGATCTCGACTGGGCGTCGGCGAGATCCGCCTCGGTCGTGGCGAGGCGGTCGAGCACGGACCCCGCGGCGCGGTTGGCTGTGAGGTCGACCGTGGCCGCGAGCGCTCGGGTGACGAGGGAGAGGATGCGGGCCCTGCCGGACCGCATCCGCGCCGCCACCGGGGCCTGAGCGCGCACGAGCAGCGCCGGGACGAGCAGCAGGCCGAGGCCGGCGAGCACGAGGAGGATCGGCACCGCGGTCGGGAGGAGGAGACCGGTGGTGGTGATGATGGCCGCGACGACCATGAGCGCGACGATCGGCGGGACGAGGGCGCGGGGCACGAGGTCGCGGAGGTCGTCGGCGTCGGCGATCATCGTGCGCAGCGCGGTGTCGGAGGTGAGCAGCGTCCGATCGCCCGACCCGGAGCGTTCGAAGTGCGCCCAGAGCCGCGAGCGCAGCGCCGTGAGCGAGGCGAAGATCGCCGAATGGAGCGTGAGCCGGCTGAGGTACTGCAGGAGTGAGCGGCTGAGCCCGAAGAACCGCACCCCGACGATCGCGACCAGGAGGGTCATGATGGGCGGTTGGTGGGAGGCCTCGACGATGAGCCAGGCGGAGACGGCGGTGAGGGCGATCGCAGCGAGGCTCGCCGCGCACGAGGCGAGCAGGGCGAGGACCATGTCGCGGCGAAGCAGCGGCATGCTCGCCCGCAGCGCGGACCAGCGGCGCCGCAGGCTCCCGGGCGCCGGCGCGGAACCGCGTCCGCCATCGGGTCGGTGCGTACCCTCGAGGCCGTCCGCCGGCCGGGGATCGACGGTTCCCCGGGCGCTGTGGGGAGTCGCCGCCGGGATCGCGCTCACGGCCGGCTCCACTGGAGCGGACTCTCCGCCCACCGGTGCAGGCTCCTCCGCCGATCCGGGTGCGACCGCCGGTGCGACCACATCCGCCGGTGCGCCCACCTCCGCCGGTGCGCCCACCTCCGCCGGTGCGTCCACATCCGCCGGTGCGGTCTCCCACGGCGCGATCTCGTGGTCGGCCAGGTCGAGCACGTGCTCGTCGTGGCTGGCCAGAACGATGCGCAGCCGGGTCGAGACCGCCGCGATCATGCCGATGACCAGGGCGGCACTCTCCTCGTCGAGGTGGGCGGTCGGCTCGTCGAGCACGAGCACCTCGGCGCCGGCGTCGACGCGGGCGGCAGTGCGGACGAGCGCGAGGCGACGCTGCTGGCCCGGGCTCAGTGCGGCGATCGGTGCGCTCGCCGGAATCCCCAGGTTCGCCGAGGCCAGTTCCTCTCGCGCCCGCGCGGGATCGAGCCCGAAGACCGCGAGCTCCTCCCCGACCGTCTCGGCGAAGAACCGGGGTGTCTGCGGGACATAGGCGCAGTCGAGCTGCACGGCCGACGTCGCCGAGGTGCGCGGGAGGGTGCCGGTGAGTGCGGCCAGCACGCTCGACTTGCCGGAGCCGGTGGCTCCGGTGATCGCCGTGACGCCAGGGGCCGCGGGGATCTCCCCGGTCCACGTGATCGTCGTGCCGTCACCGTGGACGACCCGACCGGCGGGCCCGCCGGACTCGATCATGGCCTCGGTGGCCGCATCGGCCGGGGGCCCGGCGACGGTGCCGGCGGGGCCCGCAGAGCCGGTGCCGGCGGCGTCGGCATCCGCGGTGTCCGCGTGGGCCGACTGCTCGCCGGCGATGAGCTCCCGGGCGCGGTCGTAGGCGTCGCGGCCGTTCTCACTGGCGTGGAAGCCCGCGCCGAGCTGCCGCAGCGGGTTGAAGCACTCGGGGGCCAGGAGGAGGACGAACAGTCCCGAAGCCAGGTCCATGCTCCCCGACACCAGGCGCAGACCGATGACGACGGCGACGAGGGCGACGGAGATCGTCGCGATGAGCTCGAGGGCGAGGCTCGAGAGGAACGCGATGCGCAGGGTCGTAAGGCTCGCCGAGTGGTAGTCCGCGCCCAGCTTCCGCAGGGCGCGGGCATGGTCGCGGGAGCGGCCGACCCCGATGAGGACGGGCAGGCCGGCGGCGAGCTCGGCGAGGTGGTCCGACATCCGGGCGAGCGCCGTGGTCGTCGCGGCCGTCGAGTCGGCGGTGTAGCGGCCGATGAGGACCATGAAGACCGGCACCAGGGGCAGGCACGCGGCGATGATCACGGCCGAGAGGGCATCGGTGAACACGATCCGGACGAGGAGGGTCGCGGGCACGACGGCCGCGGCGCTCAACGCCGGGACGACGGTCGTGAAGTAGTCCTCGAGGTCGTCGACGCCGCGGGTGACGGCGACGGCGGTGCTCGCCCGGGCGCGCGCCCGCCCCCGCAGCAGGGTGGTGAGGATGGAGGACCGCAGCCGGCCGTGGGCGGCCGCGGCGGCACGCGTGCCCCACTGCTCGTCGATCCACAGTCCCGCGCCCCGCAGCCCGGCGCCGAGGAGGCCGAGCGTCCACCACAGGGCGGGATCGCCCGCGGACACGATCGCGCGGACGAGCGCCTCGGCGAGGAGGACCAGCCCGACGGCCCGGGCCAGCGCCGAGCCGACCGGGACGGCGAGGCCGCGGCGGCCGCCCGGCTGCTCGAACAGGATGCGCAGCGGCGAGCTCATGAGCGGATCGCCACGGGCAGCCGGTGCGCCTCGGGGATGTGGGTCTCGCGCAGCCGGCCGAGGAACATCCTGTAGCTGAAGATCTGGTACCCGATGATGATCGGCAGGAAGATCACGGTGACGACGAGCATGACGCCCAGGGTGTACTCGGACGACGACGCCGAGGCGATCGTCAGGGAGTGCGCGGGATCGAGCGTCGACGGCAGCACGACGGGGTAGACGCCTGAGAACACGGCGCCGAGTCCTGCGACGAGGTAGACCCCGTGGAGGACGAAGGCCCGCTTCTCCGCCTCGGCGCGCACGGCGACGATGGCACCTGCGAGCGCCCCGACGGCCACGGCGACGACGAGAAGCAGCCAGGTCCGGGAGAGCGCCGCGGTGGCGAACCACACGAGGAACGGAACGGAGGCCGGGACGATCGCGCGCAGGGCCCACCGCCGGGCCCTGGCCCGAATCGGTCCCTCGGTCTTGAGGCCGAGGTAGATGAGAGCGTGGACGAGGGAGAAGCCGACCGCACCGAGACCGCCGATGACGGCCGGCCACCCGAGCCAGGCGAAGGCGCCTCCGACGAGGTCCCCGTGCTCGTTGAGCGGCAGTCCCGTCGAGGTAACGGCGAGCAGGGCGCCGACGAAGAACGCCGTGCCCAGCGACCCCAGCGCCATCGCCCAGGTCCAGGTGCTGCGCCACGCCCGGGTGTGGCCCTTGCCGCGGTACTCGATGGCGACGGCGCGGAAGATGAGTGCGAGCAGGCACAGTGTCAGGGGCACGTAGAGCGCGCTGAACAGGGAGGCGTACCAGTGCGGGAACGCGGCGAAGGTGGCGCCGGCGGCGGTGATGAGCCAGACCTCATTGCCGTCCCACACCGGGCCGATCGCGTTGAGCAGGACGCGTCGGCGCCTCTCGTCCCGGCTGAAGACCGGCAAGAGCATCCCGACGCCGAGGTCGAAGCCGTCGAGGAAGAGGTACCCCATCCACAGCACGATGATGAGGACGAACCAGATCGTTGCCAGTGTTTCCATCGTCATGACTCCTCAGCAGGGTCCTCAGTAGGCGAACGACAGGACGTCGTCGCCGCCGGTGATCGTCGGTCTGCGGTTGACCTGGGCGAGTTCGGGCATCGCCGAGGCGACCCCTCCCCTGATGTAGACCGCGAGCAGCCTGAGCTCGACGAGCATGAGAACCCCGTAGACGGTCGTCAGGCTGATCAGTGAGAACAGCAGCATCGCGGGTGAGACCTCGGGCGAGAGCGCGGCCTGGGTGAACATGTACACGCCGTCGAGCTGGGCGGGGTTGGGGGCGACGACGAACGGCTGCCGGCCCATCTCCGTGAACACCCAGCCGGCGGAGTTCGCGATGAATGGCGCCGTGATCGACAGCAGCGCCCCGCGCATCAGCCATGTCGAGTCGGGCACCGTGCCCCGGCGGGTCAGCCACAGCCCGAGCGCGCAGACCCCGGCGGCGACGACTCCGAATCCGATCATGAACCTGAATCCCCAGTAGGTGACGATCATGATGGGCTGGTAGTCGATCTCGGCTCCCGAGTGCTCCCCGTAGCGGGGGTCCTCGGGCAGGTGGGTGCCGTAGCGCTCCTGGTACTCCGGGAGCAGGGTGTTGACGCCGTCGACGGGGGTGGTGAAGTCGCCCTTGGCGAGGAAGGAGAGCAGTCCCGGGATCTCGAAGACGTTCTCCACTCCCTCGCAGTCGTTCGACGAGGGGTCGCCGATCGTCAGCACGGAGAATCCGGTCCCGTCATGGCAGGCGCCCTCGGCGGAGGCCATCTTCATGGGCTGCTGCTCGAACATCAGCTTGGCCTGGACGTCGCCGGTGATCGCGACTCCGGCGAAGGCGAGGATCCCGACGAGACCGCCTATCCGCAGGCTGCGGATCCACACCCGGTGGTCGATCTCGTCCCGGCCGGGCAGGTCGGCGGCGGACCCGACGACGACCTTCCCATCGGGGCCGATCGTGTCGATTCCGTCCTTGCGCCGGTGGTAGAGGTGGTACCAGGAGACGCCAAGGAGGAAGCTGCCTCCCACGGCGAGGGCTCCGAACAGGGTGTGGGTGTAGGCGGCGATCGCCGTGTTGTTCGTCAGCACCGCCCACACGTCCGTCATCACCGGCCGTCCCTCGACCATCTCGACGCCGACGGGGTGCTGCATCCACGAGTTGGCGACGATGATGAAGTAGGCGGAGATCCAGGAGCCGATGACCGCGCACCACAGGCTGGCGAGGTGGACGCCCCTGGGCAGTCGCCCCCAGCCGAAGATCCAGAGCCCGAGGAACGTCGATTCGAGGAAGAACGCGAGCAGCGCCTCGAGCGCGAGCGGGGCGCCGAACACGTCGCCGACGAACCTCGAGTACTCGCTCCAGGCCATGCCGAACTGGAACTCCTGGACGAGTCCCGTCGCGACTCCCATGATGAAGTTGATGAGGAACAGCTTGCCGAAGAACTTGGTGCTGCGCAGATACACCTCGTTGCCGGTGCGATGGTACATCGTCTGCAGGATCGCGACGAGCATCCCGAGGCCGAGGGTGAGGGGAACCATCCAGAAGTGATAGACCGTGGTGATGCCGAACTGCCACCGTCCGATGAGGACCGGATCCATGTGAGCTCCGTTCGCGAAGAGGGCGTGTTTCTACAACACGTAGAATTCTACGCCCAGTAGAAACAACTCGAGGGTCGTCCCGGGATCCAAGACGGTCGCGTCCATCGCCGAGCGCGATCGCCGCCGGCACCGGCGCTTCTCTCATGGAATTCGACAGCTTGTAGAGCTAGACTGGAGTCACTGGACAAGATCTCCTGAAAGACAAGGACACCGTGGGAACACTGGGCGAACTCGAACGCAGCGTGATGGACGCCATCTGGGTGCATGACGACGGCCTGAGCGCGGCGGAGCTGCGTGATGTGCTGGCCGACCGGGACCTCGCGCTCACGACCGTGCACACCGTGCTCACCCGGCTGGAGAAGAAGGGCTTCGTCACCCGCGATCGCAGCATCCGTCCCCACCGGTACCTCGCCGTGTCCACGCGTGAGGACCATGTCGCCGAGCTGATGAGCGAGGTCCTCTCGCAGGCTCCCGATCGTCAGGCCGTGCTCGCCAGGTTCCTCGGCACGGTCTCCGAGGCCGACACGAAGACCCTGCGCACTCTCCTGGGGCGCAACCACTCGACCAGCTCCTGATCCGGACCCGCTCATGATCCTCGTCGGATCACTCCTCGCGGTCCTCGCCTTCCTCCTCGCCTGGCCGATCCCGGCCGCCCTGTCCCGCTTCCGCGGCGACCCGGTCTCCGAAGTCGTGCTGTGGCAGGCCGTCGGGCTCTCCGGCGGTCTGTCCCTCATCGGCACCGCGCTGGCCTTCGCCGTCGATTCGGACTCACGCAACCTCCCCGCCGGGATCTGGGATCTCGTCCGCGGGCAGTCCCATGCCGATCTCGGAATCGGCGCCTGGATCCTCCTCATCGTCGCCCTCCTGCTCATCGGGCGTCTGCTCGGCTGCCTCGCCGTGACCTTCTTCTCCGCCCGGCGGACCAGGCTGCGCCACGCCGAGATCCTCCATCTGCTCAGCGAGCCCTCGTCGACCCACCCGAACACGCGCATCATCACGACCGATGAGGCCGTGGCCTACTGCCTGCCGCAGGGTCCGAAGAAGGGCACGGCGGTGCTCTCCACGGGTCTGCTCGAAGTGCTGCCCGAGGAGGAGCGTGCGGCCGTCATCGCGCATGAGCGCGCTCACCTCGACTTCCGCCACGATCTGCTGGTGATCCCGTTCGCCGCGTGGCATCGGGCGCTGCCGTTCTTCTCCGCGACCGCGATCGGACTCAACTCCGTCAATCGGCTCATCGAGCTCATGGCCGACGATCTGGCGCGTGATCGCGTCGATCCCGAGGTCCTCGCCCGGGCCGTGGCCGCGGCGGCCCGGATCAGCCCCGACCACCGCGACGATCTCTCGCGGCTGCGGATCGAGCGACTCACGCAGCCCCCGCATCCGGCGAGGATCCCGGTGCGGGTGACGTCGATCCTCAGCGCGGTCGCGATGCTCCTCGTGCCCACGCTGCTCGTCATCGTGCCGTTCCCGGCCGTCGCCTGACGGCCGGTCGACGCGACGGGTTCGCGGCATCGCGGCCCGACGCCGCGGTCGGCCCTCAGCTGTCGATGCGCTCCGCGTCGAGCACGGCGGCTCCCGAGACGATGAATTCCTTGCGCGGTCCCACCGACGTGCCCATGAGGAGCTCGAAGGTGCTCTCCGCCGCCTCGGCGTCGGCCATGGTCACCCGGCGCAGGGTGCGCATCGTCGGGTCCATCGTCGTCTCGGCGAGCTGGTCGGCGTCCATCTCCCCCAGGCCCTTGTAGCGCTGGATCGGCTCCTTGTACGTCTTCTTCGACTTCTCGAGCTTCCTCAGAAGCGCCTGCAGCTCCGCCTCGGTGTAGGTGTAGACGATGTCGTTGGGGGTGCCGCGCTTCGTCACGACCTCCACCCGGTGCAGGGGCGGCACGGCAGCGAAGACGCGCCCCTCCTCGACGAGCGGCTTCATATAGCGGAAGAACAGGGTGAGCAGGAGGGTTCGGATGTGCGCCCCGTCGACGTCGGCGTCGGTCATGATGATGACCCGCCCGTAGCGGGCGGCGTCGAGATCGAAGCTGCGTCCCGAGCCGGCGCCGATGACCTGGATGAGGGCGGCGCACTCGGCATTGGCGAGCATGTCCGACAGCGATGCCTTCTGGACGTTGAGGATCTTCCCGCGGATCGGGAACAGCGCCTGGTGGTCGGAGTTGCGCGCGGCCTTCGCGGTGCCCATCGCCGAGTCGCCCTCGACGATGAACAGCTCGGTGTTCTCCACCCCGTTGTCGCGGCAGTCGTAGAGCTTCGCGGGCAGCGACGAGGCTTCGAGCGCCGTCTTGCGCCGCTGGTTCTCCTTGTGGGTGCGCGCGGAGATGCGCGACTTCATCTCGGAGACGACCTTCTCCAGCAGGACCGCGGCCTGCTGCTTCTCGGCGCGCTTCGACGAGGCGAGGACGGCTCCGAGCTGCTTCTCGACGGACTTCGCCACGATCTGCCTCACCGCGGCGGTGCCGAGCACCTCCTTCGTCTGCCCCTCGAACTGGGGTTCCGAGAGCTGGACGGTGACGACGGCGGTGAGTCCCGCGAGGACATCGTCCTTCTCGAGCTTGTCCTTGCCGAGCTTGAGCTTGCGGGCGTTCGCCTCGGCGGCCTTGCGCATCGCCTTGAGGGTGGCCTGTTCGAAGCCTGACAGGTGGGTGCCGCCGTGCGGGGTGGCGATGACGTTGACGAAGCTCTTGATCTTCGTGTCGTAGCCGGTGCCCCAGCGCAGGGCGATGTCGACGCCGACCTCCCGCTCGACCTCCTTCGACACGAGGTGTCCCGCGGAGTCGAGGACGGGGACGGTCTCCTTGAAGTGACCGGTGTCCTGCAGGCGCCAGGTGTCGGTGATCGGCGGGTCGATGGCGAGGTGGTCGACGAACTCGGTGATCCCGCCGTCGAACCGGAAGACCTCGACGCGTTCGGCGATGACCTCCCCCGTCTCGTCGCGCGCGACTCCGCGCCGGTCCTCGATGCGGATCTCGAGCCCGGGGACGAGGAACGCGGTCTGCCGGGCCCGTTCGACGAGGTGGGGATAGTCGAACTGGGCGTTGGAGAGGAAGATCTGCGGATCGGCCCAGTACTGGGTCCGGGTGCCCGTGACCCCGCGCTTGGCCTTGCCGACGATGTCGAGGCCGGTCGCCTCCTGGAACTCCTCGAAGGGGTTGTCGGGGCTCTTCGTGCCCGAGGAGTCGTCGAAGCGGCCGGGGACGCCGCGGCGGAACGACATCTTGTGGACCTTCGAGCCGCGGGTGACCTCGACGTCGAGGCGGGCGGAGAGGGCGTTGACCACGGAGGCGCCGACACCGTGGAGTCCGCCGGAGGCCGCGTACGAGGAGCCGCCGAACTTGCCACCGGCGTGGAGCTTGGTCATGACGACCTCGACGCCGGTCAGCCCCGTCTTCGGCTCGATGTCGACGGGGATCCCGCGACCGTTGTCGGTGACCGCGACGGAGCCGTCGGCCTCGAGCTCGACGAGGATCGAGCTGCCGTGACCGGCCAGCGCCTCGTCGACGGAGTTGTCGATGATCTCCCACAGGCAGTGCATGAGACCCCGGGAGTCGGTGGTCCCGATGTACATGCCGGGGCGCTTGCGCACCGCCTCGAGACCCGACAGCACGGACAGGTGCCTGGCACCGTAGCTTTCCTCTTCCACGCGAATCCTCTCGTTCGGTTGAATGATAGTCGGCGACACGGACACGACCGACTCCTGGCAGGCCGTGTCGGCCGAACTCGGGCCTCTGCGGACCGCTCCGGCAGGATCTGGGCCGCGCTGGGCCGCCTCGGCGGGACCGGAGCCCGGCGGACCACCCTCGCCGGGACCGGAGCCCGACGGACCGCCTCGGCGGGACCGACTCCGTGGGACCGGGGCAGTGGGACAATGGGTCCATGTCCGAACTCCGACGTCCGCTCGCGGTGCTGCTGTGCTCCATTCTCGCATTGGCCGCCCTCGGCGGCTGCGAGCGGCCGGGCCGGGAGCAGTCCGAGCCGACGCCGAGCGCCTCCGCACCGACGCCCAGCGCCCCCGCGGCGGCGCCGAAGTCCTCCCCCACAGCCGAGGGCGCCGACCTCTCGGGGCGCACCGTCGCCATCGACCCGGGGCACAACGGCGGCAATGCCTCCCACCCCCGGGACATCGCCAGTCCGGTTCCCGACGGCAGGGGCGGGACGAAGGCCTGCAACACCACCGGCACGGCCACCGATTCCGGATTCCCGGAGGCCGAGTTCACGTGGAAGGTCTCCGAGGTCCTCGCCGAGGAGCTGCGCGCCGCCGGCGCCGAGGTGATCGTCAGCCGCGAGGACAACGACGGGGTCGGTCCGTGCGTCGACGAGCGGGGCACGTTCGCCGATGACGCCGACCTCCTGGTGAGCATCCACGCCAACGGCAGCGAGTCGACGACGACCCGCGGGTTCCACGTCATCGTCGCCGATCCGGCCGTGAGCGAGGAGCTCGAAGAACCCTCGTCCCGCCTCGCCGAGGCGATCGCCGACTCCATGGGCGAGTCCTTCACCCCGAACCGGGCCTACGGCGATGAGGCGATCAGCCGTCGCAGCGATCTGGCCGGCCTCAACAACGCCTCGGTGCCGGCGGTCATCGTCGAGTGCGGTGAGATGCGCAACCCCGAGGAGGCGGAGCTGATGGAGTCCGCCGAGGGGCAGCGCGACTACGCCGCCGCCCTCTTCGACGGCATCGTCGCCTGGTTCGCTCAGTCGAGGTAGTCGCGCAGCACCTGTGAGCGGGACGGGTGGCGCAGCTTGGCCATCGTCTTCGACTCGATCTGGCGGATCCGCTCGCGGGTCACTCCGTAGACCTTGCCGATCTCGTCGAGGGTCTTGGGCTGGCCGTCGTTGAGGCCGAAGCGCATCGACACGACGCCGGCCTCCCGCTCCGAGAGGGTGTCGAGGACGGAGTGCAGCTGCTCCTGGAGCAGGGTGAAGCTCACGGAGTCCGAGGGGACGACCGCTTCGGAGTCCTCGATGAGGTCGCCGAACTCGGAGTCGCCGTCCTCGCCGAGGGGTGTGTGCAGGGAGATCGGCTCGCGGCCGTACTTCTGCACCTCGACGACGCGCTCGGGAGTCATGTCGAGCTCCTTGGCGAGCTCCTCCGGGCTCGGCTCCCGGCCGAGGTCCTGCAGCATCTGCCGCTGGACGCGGGCGAGCTTGTTGATGACCTCGACCATGTGGACGGGGATGCGGATCGTCCGCGCCTGGTCGGCCATCGCGCGGGTGATCGCCTGCCGGATCCACCACGTCGCGTAGGTCGAGAACTTGAAGCCCTTCGTGTAGTCGAACTTCTCGACGGCGCGGATGAGGCCGAGGTTGCCCTCCTGGATGAGGTCGAGGAAGAGCATCCCGCGGCCCGTGTAGCGCTTGGCGAGGGACACGACGAGGCGGAGGTTCGCCTCGAGGAGGTGGTTCTTCGCGATGCGGCCGTCGTGGACGATCCACTTGTAGTCCATCTTCAGGCGCGGATCGGTGACCTCGCCCTCGGCGAGCAGATGCTCGGCGTACATGCCGGCCTCGATCCGCTTCGCGAGGTCGACCTCCTCGGCGGCGTTGAGGAGCGCGACCTTGCCGATCTGCTTGAGGTAGTCCTTGACGGGGTCGGCCGTCGCGCCCGCGGAGACGACCTGCTGAGCGGGAGCGTCGTCCTCATCGGCGTCGGAGACGATGAAGCCGCCCGCCTCGGTGACGGCGGCGTTCTTCTCCTGCTCCTCGGAGTTCTTGGTCTCGGTCTCCTCGCCGGGAACCACCTCGGTGGCCAGCGCGTCCGGGGTCGGCTCGATGTCCTCGCCGGGTTCGACGACGACGTCGTCGACCTTCTTGTCCGTCACGTCCTCGTCGGTCTTGGCGGCCGACTTCTTCGCGGAGGTCTTCGTCGCGGTCGTCTTCTTGGCGGCGGTCTTCGTCGCGGTCGTCTTCTTCGCGGCGGTCTTGGTCGCAGTCGTGCTCTTCGTGGCGGTGGTCTTCCTCGCAGTGGTCTTCTTGGCCGTGGTTCCGGTCTCGGCGGCGGATGCCGAGGTCTTCGTCGCCCTCTTCGCTCCGGTCGACGCGGCAGCGGTCTTGGATCCACCGGTGGAGGACTGCGCGGTCCCCTCCGTCTTGTCGGTCACCGTCGTGGATTCCCTATCGACTCTCGGCACGTGTTCACCTTTCGCGAGCGTTGACACTTCTCAATGGTGCCAGGACATTACGAAGACCCATGTCAAGGGGTCTGCGATCCAGGCCCGAGGAAGAACGCACAGTTCTCCCATGATGCAATGACAGGGTCAACGCTCAATTTTCGCACGTTATTCCCTGCGGGGCGAATCGGTCCGGCCGCGTCGGGACCGGGCCTCGTCCAGCCACTTCGGCAGGTAGCCGGAGTCCACCGCGCGCAGCACCAGCCCGGCCATGACGTGGTCGGCGTCGAGGTCGAGCGCGGCCCGCGCGTACTGCTCGGCCATCGTCGACCCGCCCCCGGCCCACTCGAACCATGCGATCACGGCATAGGCCGAGGCCCGCACCTCGGGGTGGCCCCAGGGCAGGTAGTGCTTGAAGAACTCGATGGTCAGGCGGATGTCGCGGGGCCGCGGCCGGCGGTGGGACAGGCCCACCGTCTCCATCGCCGCCCGCGCCGACGACCCGTACTCGAGCGCGCGGCAGGCCAGTTCGCCGGCGGGGCAGTCGATGAGGTCGGCGGGGCGGAAGTCGGGGTGGTTGAAGCTGAAGATCATCTCGAGCGCATCCCGGGACCATTTCTGCCGCAGCATGGCGTCGATCGCCATGACGAGGAGCGGATGCATGATCTCGGTGAGGGCCCCGCGGTCGAGGTCGTCGTCGCTGCGGCGCAGCTCGGTGATCCGGGGGTAGGCCGCGGTCAGGACGTCGAAGCTCACGCCGATGTCGAGCCATTCGTCGAACCCGGGGCGGAACCGCTCGGCCTCGTCGACGGCTGCCGGCCGCACGACGAGGTCCTCCGGCGCCCGTGCGGGAGCCGATCCCCCGGCGATGAGCTCGGTCGCGCACGCCGAGGATGCCGCGGTCTCGAGCGGGGCGCCCTCGTCGTCGGGACGGTCGATCCTCCCGAACCTGTTCCCGCCCACCCACCAGGCGCTGAGCGTGTCGACGCTCTCGGCTTCGAGGGCCATGGCGATCTCGTCCATCGCCGCGCGGACGAGACCGCGGTGGACGAGGGCGCCCTCGTCGGCACCGGGGTAGTCCTCGTCGTAGAGGACGAAGAACACGCCGGACGGCCGACAGGCGTCCACGATGAGGTCGGTGACCCACCGGCCCGATTCCCTGACGATGTGGGCGGCGGTGTCGAGGTCGAAATCGATGCGCAGCGTGGTCTCGCACCGCGCCACCCCTCGCTCGTCCGTCGTGATGATGATCGCGACGAGGCTGCGGTGCGGGATGTAGCCGAGGGTGTGGGGGACCATGCCGACGATGTCTTCTGCGGTTCTCGCTGTGGTGTGCATGCTCCCATCCAGCGCCTCGCCACGCCCCGGCGCCAGGGGCGGGGAACGAGGTGTGGAAACGCCTCGGCGATCCACAGGCCCGACGGGCACGAGTCCGCCCGCTCGTCCACAGTCTCCGCGGTCGCCTCGGCGAGGGAGTCGGCACCGGTGGCCGCACCGCTCTCCCGCCTGCCGCGGTGGTCGGAATTGCCCCGCCGCGACAAGTGGCATAGAAGTGAGGGGTGGCGAAACGACGGATATTCACACCTCCCAGCACTCAAGTCGTCGAGATCTCGACCGGCATGGCCCGCCTCGAGAAGGTCGACGGGGAGGCCGACAGCTACGTCCTCCATGTCAACGGGGTCCCGTCGTCGTCGATCACGCTCAGCGATCCTCTGCGCCTCGACTTCGAGTACCTCGACTGGATGTCGCGGATCATCGACGCCCAGTTCGCGGCCGGCCCGCTCCGGGCGGTGCACATCGGTGCCGCCGGCTGCGCGCTGGCCCGGTACGTCCATGCGACCCGACCGGGCTCTCGGCAGACGGCCGTCGACATCGACCCGGTGCTCCTCGAGCACTCCCGCTCCTGGTTCGATCTGCCGCGCTCCCCCGCCCTGGCCCTGCGCGCCGGTGACGGTGCCGTCGAGATCGAGACGTTCAGGGAGGATTCCCTCGATCTCGTCATCCGCGACGCCTTCGACCACGACATCGTGCCCGAAGCACTGACCACGAGGGAGTTCTTCGCCTCCTGCGCCCGCGCGCTCAAGGGCACGGGCCTCTACCTCGCCAACGTTCCCGATCCCGGTGACCACGCCCGGCTCCGGGCGGACGTCGGGCTCCTCCGGGAGGAGTTCGCCCATGTGGCGGCGGCCTCGGAGCCCGCGATCATCAAGGGCCGGCGCCGGGGCAATGTCGTCGTCATGGCGTCGCAGTCGCCGATCGCCGACGTCGACCAGGTTCTGCGCACGGCGGCCACGTTGGCGTCGTTCCTCGATGCGCGGGCACTCGGCTCCCGCCTCGGGATCTGACGCACGATCGCGGATCCGGCGCGAGTCGTTCCGGCGTCCGCGGCCGCGGCACCGCGTCGTTCCGGTGCCCGCCCACCTCGGCGGGAATGCATCGGCACCCGCCGCCACGGGGCGCGTCGATCCCGGGCCTGCCGGGGCCGGCCCAGCCGCCCCGGACCGCGTCCGGGCCGCCGGTGGCGCAGGTGTGACCAAACACAACAGGCGAAATGCGCGTCCGAGACTACTCCCGGCGGTCGGATTTCGGCATAATTGAATGCCGATCTAAGAAGGTGAGATGACCGAAACTTCAGAACTGCGCGTCGAGCAGAAGAAGCTCGACGAACTCTATGCACGACTCGACGAACTGCGCGAGGAGACGACGGCCCGACTGGGCACGGTCCGGATCTCCGAAGTGGGGGGAAATCACCAGCACCGGAGCGAGCGCGATGCGTTCGCCACGCTCTACGAGGATCAGCTGATCCGGCTCAACAGCGCCGAGGACGGTCTCTGCTTCGGTCGTCTCGACCTCAAGGACGAGGACGAACCGAGCTACATCGGGCGCATCGGCCTCACGGACGCCGATCGCCAGCAGATCCTCATCGACTGGCGCGCCCCGGCCTCCGAGCCGTTCTACCAGTCGACCGCGGCGAACCCGGCAGGCGTCACCCGGCGGCGGCATCTGGTGACGAACCACCGCAGGGTCACCGACATCGAGGACGACGTGCTCGACATTGAGGCCCTCGACGAGGGGCAGCGGTCGAACCTCCAGGGCGAAGGCGCCCTCATCGCCGCGCTCACCACCCACCGCACGGGGCGGATGAGCGACATCGTCTCGACGATCCAGGCGGAGCAGGATGCGATCATCCGCCAGCCGCTCCAGGGCGTGCTCGTCGTCCAGGGCGGTCCGGGAACCGGGAAGACTGCCGTCGCCCTGCACCGTGCGGCCTACCTCCTCTACCGGCATCGGGAGCGGATCGCGAAGTCCGGCGTCCTCCTCGTCGGCCCCTCCCCCGTGTTCCTCAAGTACATCGAGAAGGTCCTGCCGAGCCTCGGCGAGACCGGGGCGCTGCTGCTCACCCCCGGTCAGCTCTACCCGGGTCTCGACACGGACCGCGGTGATCGCGCCGACGTCGCGGAGGTCAAGGGCCGCTCGGTCATGGCGAAGGTCATCGCCAACCATGTCGCCAACTACGAGCGCGTCCCCGACGAGGACGAACCGCTGCGCGTGGGCTCGCACACCGTGTGGCTGCGCCGCCGCGACGTGCGGTCGGCGCGGGAGCGGGCTCGGCGCAGCGGGGACGGGCACAATGCCGCCCGGACCGGATTCGTCACGGGACTGCTCAAGATCCTCGCCGAGGAGCTGGCCCGGGAGATGGGCCTCGACGGCGCCGGTGAGCGGCTGCCCGAGCTCATGGAGGAGCTGCGCTCGAGCATCGATGTCCGCCGCGCCCTCAACCTCGCCTGGTTCCCGATCAGTCCGGGCGATGCGCTGCGCGCCCTGCTGTCCAAGCCGCACAAGCTGCGGGCGGCGGCGCGCCGGCTCCTCACCGACGCCGAACAGGAGCTTCTCCTGCGGGACGCCCAGGCGCCGTTCACCGTCGAGGACGTCCCGCTGCTCGACGAGCTCGCCGAGCTCCTCGGCACGTCGCCGCAGCCGACCGCGGCCCGTGACGAATCGGCCCGGGAGTACGCCGAGGCGGTCGTCGACATGACCGACACCGGCGCTCTCATCGACGCCGAGACCCTGGCGAAGCGGTGGGAGGAGTCCGGGCCGGCCATGACGCTGACGGAACGCGCGATCGAGGACCGCGAGTGGACCTATGGGCACCTCGTCGTCGACGAGGCCCAGGAGCTCAGCCCCATGCAGTGGCGGGTGCTGTTCCGGCGCGTGCCCTCGAAGTCGGCGACCGTCGTCGGCGACCTCGCCCAGGCCAGCCGCGGCGACAATGAGCGCACGTGGGAGTCGATCCTCGGCGAGTTCGTCGGCGACAGGTACTCGCTCCTCGTTCTCACCGTGTCCTATCGCACTCCGCAGTCGGTGATGGACCTCGCGAACCGCTACCTCCACCGTCATTTCCCGCACCTCGAGCTCGTCGAGTCCGTGCGCCAGGGTGGGCCCGACCCCCGCCTCGAGTCCTTCGCCTCGACCGCTGACATCATCACGGCCCTCCCGCAGCGGGCCGAGGCCGAGGTCGACGCGGTCGGGGGTGGCAAGATCGCCGTCATCGCCCCGCCCGATCTCATCCCTGCCGTCGCCGAGGCGCTCTCCGGGTTCGACATCGGACGCGCGGCCTCGGGTCTCGACCACCGGATCGCCGTCATCACGCCCACGGAGGCGAAGGGTCTCGAGTTCGATTCGGTGATCGTCGTCGAACCCGGTCTCATCGCCCCGCGCGGCGCCGACGACGGTGTGGGTGCGCTCTACGTCGCCCTGACCCGCACCACCGAGCGGCTCGCTCTCCTCGCCGCGACCGAGTCGGAGCTGACCGAGCTGATGGGCTGAGCCCGGCCGGGCGTGTGCGCGCTCCGCGGTCACCGTCTCGAGCGGGACTGTGGTCGCGGCGCACATCCCTGGCGGGGCGGCCCTCTGCGGGCGGCGGTGAGGTCCCGGGTGAGGAGCCCTGGGGCGCTGCGACGGCGGTGTCGGGACGGACTGTCCCCGGACGTTGAAAGGCCGCTTGACGATCCGGCTTCCCCTCCGAACCGCAAGCGGCCGCGTGCCTGAGCACGCACTAGTCATATTACACAGGAAAGGGCCGTCAGCACCATTTCGCCGGCGGCGTTCGGGACAATTTCTCAGGAATCGAAATCCTCCGGCGAGACCTCCCGGGCCTGACCCGACTTCAGCGCCGCGTCGGCGCGCAGCGAGTCGATCGCGGCCTCGAAGTCCTCGAGCGAATCGAAGCCCTGATAGACGCTCGCGAACCGCAGGTAGGCGACCTGGTCGAGCTCGCGCAGGGGCTCGAGGATGCTCAGTCCCACCTCGTCGGCGTCGATCTCGGCGATGCCCTTGGATCGGATGTCCTCCTCGACCTTCTGGGCGAGCTTCGCGAGGTCGTCGTCGTTGACCGGCCGGCCCTGGCAGGCCTTGCGCACCCCCGACATGATCTTCTGCCGGGAGAACTCCTCGGTCACCCCGGAGCGCTTGATCACGGACAGGCTCGTCGCCTCCATCGTCGTGAACCGCCGGCCGCAGTGGCGGCACTGGCGCCGGCGGCGGATCGCGGCGCCGTCTTCGCTGGTCCGCGAATCGACGACTCGCGAATCGGACTCGCGGCAGAACGGACAGCGCATGTCTACTCCTCGAACCGGATGCTGACGGCGGTGCCGTGGGCGGGAAGCTGCTCGCTGGCCGAGAGGACCGCGATGTGGTCCGCGACCTCCTTGAGCGCCTCGTGGTCGTAGTCGATGACCTGACTGACCTTGATGAACGAATGGACGCCGAGGCCCGAGCCGTGCGCGGCGGTGCCCATCGTCGGCAGCACGTGGTTGGAGCCCGCGCAGTAGTCGCCCAGGGACACGGGCGCGTCGGCACCGACGAAGACGGCACCCCCGTTGGTGATCCGCGCGGCGACGGCATGCGGATCGGCGGTGTGGATCTCCACGTGCTCCCCGGCGTAGGCGTTGACGACGTCGATGCCGGCGTCGATGTCGTCGACGAGGACGATGGCCGACTGCGTGCCGTCGAGGGCCGCGGCGATCCTCTCGGAGTGGGCGGCGACGGGGACCTGGCGCGCGAGCTCGGCCGCGACCTCCTCGGCGAGGACGGTGGAGTCGGTGACGAGCACGGAGGCGGCGAGCTCATCGTGCTCGGCCTGGCTGATGAGGTCGGCCGCCACGTAGGCGGGCGTGGCCTGGGCATCGGCGAGGATGATGATCTCGGTGGGTCCGGCCACGGCGTCGATGCCGACGTGCGAGCGGACGAGGGACTTCGCCGCCGCGACGTAGGCGTTGCCGGGGCCGGTGATGAGGTCGACGGGTTCGCAGACCTCGTCGTCGTCGAATCCGTAGGCCAGCGCGCCGATCGCCTGCGCCCCGCCCATCGCCCACACCTCGTCGACGCCGAGCAGGTGGGCGGTCGCGAGCACGACGGGATGCGGCAGCCCGCTGCTCTGCGGTGGGCTCGCGATCGCCAGGGACCGCGCTCCGGCGGCCAGGGCGGGGACGACGTTCATCACCACGGTCGAGGGGTAGACCGCGAGGCCGCCGGGGACGTAGAGTCCGACGCGCTCGATCGGCAGATACCGGGTCGTCACCCGCGCGCCCGCCGACAGCTCGGTCGTGACGTCGGCGGGACGCTGGTCGGCGGCGACCGCCTCGGCGCGGGCGATGGACTCGACGAGCGCCGCGCGGATCTCCGGGTCGAGGGCCGCCTCCGCCTGCTCGAGGGCCGCGGTCGGCACGCGCAGGCTCTCCGGTTCGACGCCGTCGAACCGTGCGGTGAATCGCTTCACCGCCGCGCTGCCGCCCGTCCTGATCTCGGCGAGGAGATCGGCGACCCGACGCCCGACATCGGCGTGGGTCTCAGCGGCCCGGGGCAGGCGCTGCTTGAGGTATCTCTTGCTCAGGTTCTCACCGCGGAAGTCCAGAATGTTCACCCGAGACAGTCTAGTCTCTCGGACCCCGTGCGCCGCCAGCGCCCGCCGCACCTCAGGCGCTGAAGCAGCGGGATCCGAGCAGCGCCTTGAGGTCGCCGTAGAGGCTCGGATTCGGATCGACCCGGATCGAGCGGTCGAGGCGCATGACGGTCTGGCGTCCCGGTTGGGTGAGCACGAGGTGGACGTCCGTCTGGCCCTTGTTCGCCTCGAGGATCCGGCGCAGCTTGACGGCCATCTCCTCGGTGGCCTTCTCCATCGGCATCATGAGGTTGAGCGGCCGGTCCTTGGGGTCGGTGACGTCGGGGATCGTCATCGACATCGCCATGAGCGAGGTCGGCCGATCGTCGGAGTGGCGGATCCGACCCGTCAGCGAGATGACGAGGTCGGTCGCGAGCAGGCTCGCCACGGGCTCGTAGGTGTCGCCGAAGAACATCACCTCCACCTCGGCGTCGAGGTCCTCGAGGGTGACGATCGCGTAGGGCTTGCCGGAGTTCTTCGACACCTTCCGCGTCACCTGGGTGATCATCCCGCAGACCTTGACCTGGGAGCCGTCGGGGCGGTGGGACTCGGGGTCGACGACCTCGGCGATCGAGGCGTCGGACTCCGCGGCCAGGACGCCCTCGAGCCCGTTGAGCGGGTGGTCGGAGACGTAGAGGCCGATCATGTCGCGCTCGAACGCAAGCTTCTCCTTCTTCTCCCACTCGGGGCGGTCGGGGATCGCGACGGAGAAGCTCGGGGCGTCGTCGGCACCGCCGAGGCCGGCGAACAGGTCGAACTGCCCGTTGGCCTCCTGCCGCTTGACCCCGATGACGGAGTCGACGGCCTCTTCGTGGACCTCGACGAGCGACCGGCGGGTCTGCCCGAGCGAATCGAAGGCGCCCGCCTTGATGAGGGACTCGATCGTGCGCTTGTTGCACACATGGCTGGGCACCTTGTCGAGGAAGTCGGTGAAGGAGGTGTAGGCGCCCTTCTCCGCCCGGGCCTCGACGATGCCGTCGACGACGTTCGAGCCGACGTTGCGGACCGCGCCCATGCCGAAGCGGATGTTCTCCCCGACCGGGGTGAAGTGCAGGGCGGAGTCGTTGACGTCGGGCGGGAGCACCGTGATGCCCAGCCGGCGGCACTCGTTGAGGTAGATCGCCAGCTTGTCCTTGTTGTCGCCCACCGAGGTGAGCAGGGCCGCCATGTACTCCGCGGTGTAGTGCGCCTTGAGGTACGCCGTCCAGTAGGAGACGACCCCGTAGGCGGCGGAGTGGGCCTTGTTGAACGCGTAGTCGGAGAACGGGAGCAGGATGTCCCACAGCGCCTGGGCCGCCGCCTCGGAGTAGCCGCGCTCCTTCATCCCGCCGAAGAAGCCGACCTGCTGCTTGTCGAGCTCGGACTTCTTCTTCTTGCCCATCGCGCGGCGGAGGATGTCGGCCTGACCGAGGGAGTAGCCGGCGACCTTCTGCGCGATCGCCATCACCTGCTCCTGGTAGATGATGAGCCCGTAGGTGGTGTCGAGGATCTCCTTGAGCGGCTCCTCGAGCTCCGGGTGGATCGGGGTGACCTCCTGGAGGCCGTTCTTGCGCAGCGCGTAGTTCGTGTGGGAGTCGGCGCCCATCGGCCCCGGACGGTAGAGGGCCAGGGTCGCCGAGATGTCCTCGAAGTTGTCGGGCTTCATCAGCCGCAGCAGGGCGCGCAGCCCGCCGCCGTCGAGCTGGAACACGCCGAGGGTGTCGCCGCGGGCGAGCAGCTCGTACGCGCCGGGGTCGTCGAGTTCGAGGTGCTCGAGGTCGAGCTCGAAGTTCCGGTTGGCCCGGATGTTCTCGACCGCGTCGGAGATGATCGTGAGGTTGCGCAGCCCGAGGAAGTCCATCTTGATGAGGCCCAGGCCCTCGGACGTCGGGTAGTCGAACTGGGTGATGATCTGCCCGTCCTGGAACCGCTTCATGATCGGGATGACGTCGATGATCGGGTCCGAGGACATGATGACGCCGGCCGCGTGCACGCCCCATTGGCGCTTGAGCCCCTCGAGGCCCTTCGCCGTCTCGAAGGTCTCCCTGGCCTCCGGGTCGGTGGCGACGAGCTCCCGGAACTCACCGGCCTCGTTGTAGCGCTTCGCCTCCGGGTTCTCGATGTCGGCCAGCGGGATGTCCTTGGCCATCTCCGCCGGCGGCAGGGCCTTGGTCAGCCGCTCGCCGAGGGAGAAGGGCTTGCCGAGCACGCGGGCGGAGTCCTTGAGCGCCTGCTTGGTCTTGATCGTGCCGTAGGTGACGATCATCGCGACGCGCTCGTCGCCGTACTTCTTCGTCACGTACTCGATGACCTCGCCGCGGCGGCGATCATCGAAGTCGACGTCGAAGTCGGGCATGGACACGCGGTCCGGGTTGAGGAAGCGCTCGAAGAACAGCCCGTGCTGGAGCGGGTCGAGGTCGGTGATGCGCATCGCGTAGGCGACCATCGAGCCGGCTCCGGATCCACGTCCCGGTCCGACCCGGATGCCGTTGTCCTTCGACCAGTTGATGAAGTCGGCGACGACGAGGAAGTAGCCGGGGAAGCCCATCGAGATGATGATGTCGAGCTCGTAGTCGGCCTGCTTGCGCACGGCGTCGGGGATCCCGTTGGGGTACCGGTACTCGAGCCCCTTCTGGACCTCCTTGACCAGCCAGGAGGTCTCGTCCTCACCGGGTGGGCACGGGTACTTCGGCATGTAGTTCGCCGAGGTGTCGAACGACACCTCGCACATCTCCGCGATCGTCAGGGTGTTGTCGCAGGCCTCGGGGAGCTCGGAGAACAGGGCCCGCATCTCCGCCGGGGACTTGAGGTAGTAGCCGGAGCCGGAGAATGCGAAGCGGGATCCGCCCTGGTCGTAGGTGGGCTCGATGAGCTTCGAGCCGGACTGGATCGCCAGCAGCGCCTCATGGGCCTTCGCGTCGGATTCGTGGGTGTAGTGGAGGTCGTTGGTGGCGACCAGCGGGATGTTCATCTCCTTGGCCAGCCGGAGCAGGTCCTTCGTCACCCGCTTCTCGATGGACAGACCGTGGTCCATGAGCTCGCAGAAGTAGTTCTCCGCCCCGAAGATGTCCCGGTACTTGCCGGCAGCGGCCTTCGCCTCCTCGTACTGACCCAGCCGCAGGCGGGTCTGGATCTCCCCCGAGGGGCAGCCGGTGGTGGCGATGAGCCCCTCCGAGTACGTCTGGAGCAGGTCCTCGTCGATGCGCGGCCACTTGGCCGTGACGGAGTCGAGGGACGCCTGCGAGGAGGCCTTGAACAGGTTGCGCATGCCGGTGTTGTTCTTCGACAGCAGCGTCATGTGGGTGTAGAGGCCGCCGCCGGAGATGTCGTCGCGCTTCTGCGACTCGTCCGTGCGCCATTTCACGCGCGACTTGTCCTGCCGGTCGGTGCCCGGGGTGATGTAGGCCTCGACGCCGATGATCGGCTTGAGCCCCGCGTTCGTCGCCTGCGACCAGAAGTCGAACGCCCCGAACAGGTACCCGTGGTCGGTCGTCGCGATGGCCGACATCCCCGAGGCCTTCGTCGCGGCCATGAGATCGCCGAGGCGGGCCGCCCCGTCCAGCATGGAGTACTCGGTGTGGACGTGGAGATGGACGAAGTCGTCGTTCGGCACTGTCAGCCTTCCTAGAGCACGGTGTTCCGCAACCACCTTAGACCATCGGCACCGAGCCGTTCAGACCTCGCCGAGGTGCTCCCGAGGTCGTTTCCGGGCGTTCGAGCGGGCTGACTCTCAGGAGGCGCGGAGGCGATCGAGCGCCGTCTGCAGATCCTGCGGGTACTCGCTGGTGAACTCGACCCAGTCCCCGGACTCGGGGTGGCTGAAGCCGAGCTTGACGGCGTGGAGCCACTGCCGCTCGAGCCCCAGGTGCTTGGCCAGCACCGGGTCGGCGCCGTAGGGCAGGTCGCCGGCGCAGGGATGGCGCAGGGCGGAGAAGTGCACGCGGATCTGGTGAGTGCGACCCGTCTCCAGGTGGATCTCGAGCAGTGAGGCGCGCCGGTGGGCTTCGATGACCTCGTAGTGGGTCACGGCGTGCTTGCCCTCGCTGTGGACCGCGTAGAGACCGTCATGGCGGGGATGGCGGGCGATGGGCGCCTCGATCGTGCCGAGCACGGGGTCGGGCAGTCCCTGGACGACCGCGTGGTAGGTCTTCTCGACGGTCCGCTCCTTGAAGGCGCGCTTGAGCACGCTGTAGGCGAACTCGCTCTTCGCGACGACCATCAGGCCGGAGGTGCCGACGTCGAGTCGCTGGACGACGCCCTGCCGTTCGGGCGCCCCGGAGGTCGCGATCCCGTACCCGGCCGCGGCGAGTCCGCCGACGACGGTCGGTCCGGTCCAGCCCAGTGCGGGGTGGGCGGCGACCCCGACGGGCTTGTCGACGACGACGAAGGACTCGTCGTCGTGGACGATCCGCATCCCCGGCACCGGATCGGGGACGACCTCGAGCGGGCGCTTGGGTTCGGGCATGACGACGTCGAGTCTCTCCCCGGCGGTGACGCGGTCGGACTTGCCGACGACGCGGCCGGCCAGCTGGACTCCCCCGTCCGCGCAGATCTCCGCGGCGGCGGTGCGCGAGAGTCCGAGCAGCTTGCTCAGTGCGGAGTCGATCCGCTGGCCCTCGAGGCCCTCGGGGATGAGGATGGAGCGTTCAGTCATGGGTGTCCTCCCTGCTCGTGTGGTCGCTCGACCCGGTGCGCGATCCGTCGAGGTCGATCCCCCTCAGGCTCGCCACCACGAGGGTCACGGCCGCCGCGGTGATCGCGATGTCCGCGACATTGCAGATGAAGAGGGAGAGGTCGATGAAGTCGACGACCGCGCCGTGGAGGAAGCCGGGCTGGCGGAACAGGCGGTCGACGAGGTTGCCGAAGAGCCCTCCGAGCAGCAGGCCGAGGCCGACCGCCCACGTGCGGGAGCCGAGCTTCCGGGACAGGACGAGGATGGCTCCGAAGACCGCGATCGCGATGAGCGGGAAGACCCACGTGATCCCCGCACCCATCCCCAGGGCGGCCCCGGGATTGCGGTAGAAGTCGAAGCCCGCCAGCGATCCGAGGACCGGGATCGCCTCCCGGCCTTCGAGGAACCGCACCGCGAGCAGCTTCGTCAGCTGGTCGACGACGAGGACCGCCGCTGCGATCGCGAACAGGGTGCGCCGCATCCGTCCGCGTGTGGATTGAGCCTCGCGGGGCTGGGATCTCATCTGGTCCATTCTAGTCAACGCAGTGTCCGGGCAGGCGACAAGGTCCGGGCACGCCGTGCCCGGACCTTGTGCGGTGACCGTCGCTGCTCAGAGCTTGTTGCTCGAGGAGCCGAACGAGCTGCCGTCGAGGGTCTCCGGAGCCAGGCTCGTGGAGTTCTCGAGTTCGCGCAGCTGATCGTTGAGGTAGCTCTTGAGGCGGGTGCGGTACTGGCGCTCGAAGTTCGAGAGCTGGTCGATCGCACGCTCGAGGGTCGACTTCTGCGACTCGAGGGACGACAGGGTCTCGTCGCGCTTGCGCTCGGCCTTGCCGACGATGTCCTGGGCTTCCTTCTCGGCGCTCTTGATGAGCTCGTCGCGCTTGCGCTCACCTTCGGCGACGTGCTCGTCGTGCACGCGCTGGGCCAGGGCGATGAGGCCGTGGGCATCGGCGTCCGACCCGGCGGTGACCGCGGCGGCACCGGCGGGAGTCGGCGACGGAGCGGCGGGAGCGGACTGGCTCGGGGCAGGCGACTGCGGAGCGGGAGCCGCTTCCTTGACCACGGGAGCCGCGGGCGCCTCGGGGGCGGGAGCGGGCGGAGCCTTGTCCTCCTTGGGCTGCGCGGGCGCCGGAACGGCTGCAGGCATCGCCTGGGTGGCGTCGATGTCCTCGGCCGGCGCGGCGGGGCTCGCGCCCGATCCGGACTCGAGCTCCTTGACCCGCTGCTCTGCCGCAGAGAGCTTCTGACGCAGTTCGTCGTTCTCCTGGTAGAGGCGACGGAGCTCGACGACAACCTCGTCGAGGAAATCGTCGACTTCATCCTGGTCGTACCCGTCGCGGAACTTCACATGCTGGAACCGCTTGTTTACTACGTCTTCAGGCGTGAGCGCCATGAGGTCACCTTTGGTCGATCTGCATTCATTCAACGTGGCCGCCCATCGCAGGCGGCTTCAACGTCACAATAGCGTAACACCAACCCGTTTGTCGTGCGGAAATGCCGTGCCACGCCGCTCTTTGCGTGAATTCGCGTGAAGTCTGCGGGCTCAGAGGGTCGAGCGCGAGAGGCCGAAGAGGAAGGATGCGACGATCTGGATGCCGATGAGGAGCACGATGAAGCCGAGATCCAGGGAGACCTGGCCCATCCGCAGCGGCGGGATCACCTTCCGCAGGACCTTGAGCGGGGGGTCGGTGAGGGTGTAGACGAGTTCGGCGAGAACGAGGAAGAACCCCTTCGGACGCCAGTCCCGGGAGAACACCTGCACGAGGTCGAGGACGACGCGGGCGAGGAGGACGTAGACGTAAAGGCTGAGTGCCGTGCCCAGGATGTAGAAGATGATGGCCACGAGTCGCTAGTGCCTTTCGTTGATCACGGATCGGTCGACTCCCAGCGTATACGCTGCGGCTGGGAGAACCTCCAAGGGAACGTGGAGATTGCGCCAGCGGTCCCTCGGCTCGGGTCGAGCCCTCAGCTCTGGTTGAAGAAGCTCGCCTGGGTGTCCGGGTCGGCTTCGCTCTCCCCTGAGACCTCGATGTTCTCCGGGGTGAGGAGGAAGACCTTGTTCGTCACCCGCTCGATCGATCCGTGGAGGCCGAAGATGAGTCCGGCGGAGAAGTCGACGAGGCGCTTCGAGTTCGACTCGTCCATCTCGGAGAGGTTCATGATCACGGGAGTCCCGTCCCGGAAGGCCGAACCGATGACCATGGCGTCGTTGTAGCTGCGGGGGTGGATGGTCTTGATGCGATTCATCGGGATTCCTGGAGCCGGAGTGTCAACTGGACGGATCGGTGTCGGATGGATCGGGGTCACCGGGGCGGGCGCCTGGTCCTTGACCGGCTCCGGTTCCGGGGTCTCATCGACGGACCGCTCGACGACCTCGCGGTCGCGACGCTCCACAGGGGCCTCGTCCTCCTCGACGAATCCCAGGTATTCGAGTGTTTTCTTGATTGCTGACATTCTCATGCTCCTCGGCAGATCTGTGCGTACCTCGCCTGCCGCCCAAACTATCGCACTGCGCAGCCGCGGCGACCAAGCCTCGCTGGTGTGTCGCGAAGGTTTTATCCCTGCAGCCAGACGACCCCGGCGAACCGTCCCGTCCGCTGCTGCCGGCGGTAGGAGAACAGGTCGTCGGATTCCCGCGTGCACGTGCGGGAGAAGTGCTCGATGCCCACGCCCTCCCGGCTCAGCTGCTCGGCGACCGCGCCGGCGACGTCGATCGCCGGGGTCCCGCTCACCGACACCGAGGCGGCGACGGGTTCGATCGCGGCGACCTCGTCGCGCAGCTCGGCCGGCACCTCGTAGCAGCGGGGGCACACGGAGGGCCCGATGACGGCGCGGATGTCTCCGGCCCCGGCTCGGCGCATCTGAGCGAGCGCGGCGGGCACGACCCCGGCGGCGAGTCCCGGACGTCCGGCGTGGACGGCGCCGATGACACCCGCCTCGGTGTCGGCGAGCAGGATCGGGGTGCAGTCGGCGACCATGATCGCCAGCCCCACCCCGGTCAGGGTGGTGACCTGGGCATCGGCCTCGACCGCCGAGGCGCGCAGGTGCTCGGCGGCGCCGACCACGTGGACGCCGGTGCCGTGGACCTGCGACACGAAGCTCAGCCGCTCCGCGCTCAGCCCGAGGACCTGGGCGAGTGCCGCGCGGTTGGCCCCGACCATCGACTCGTCGTCGCCGACATGACCGGCGAGGTTGAACGAGGAGAAGTCCCCGCTCGAGTAGCCGCCATGACGGTCGGTGAACGCGATGTGCGCGCTCACCCGGCCCGGGACGACGAATCGCGAGTACAGCATGCTATTTGAGGAAGTCGGGGATGTCGAGGTCGTTGTCGAGGCTCGAGGAGCTGCGCTCGCTCGGCAGCGACGTCGGGATGTCGTCGGCGCGGTGCTCGGCCTCCCGGGAGGGGGCGTCGGGCACCGTGGCCGGGACCGGCTCCGGCTCGGCCGCGGCGGCCGGGATCGCGGCGGGCGCCGCCTCGGCTCCCGCGGACTCCTGACCGGGCACGGTGTTGTCGAACCCGGCGGCGATGACGGTGACCCGGCATTCGTCGCCGATGTTGTCGTCGATGACGGCGCCGAAGATGATGTTCGCCTCGGGGTGGGCGGCCTCCTGCACGAGGCGCGCGGCCTCGTTGACCTCGAAGAGCCCGAGGTCGGCTCCGCCCTGGATGCAGAAGAGCACGCCGTGGGCGCCGTCGATACTCGCCTCGAGCAGCGGCGAGGCGATCGCGGACTCGGCCGCCTGGACCGCCCGGTCGTCGCCGGTGGCCGCACCGATGCCCATGAGCGCGGTGCCGGCGTCCTGCATCACCGACTTGACGTCGGCGAAGTCGAGGTTGATGAGCCCGGGCACCGAGATGAGGTCGGTGATGCCCTGGACGCCGGAGCGCAGGACCTCGTCGGCGGACCGGAACGCATCGACGACGGACACGCTGCGATCGGAGATCGACAGCAGCCGGTCGTTGGGGATGACGATGAGGGTGTCGACCTCTTCGCGCAGGGCGGCGATGCCGGCCTCGGCCTGAGCGGAGCGACGGCGCCCCTCGAACGTGAAGGGACGGGTGACGACGCCGATCGTCAGGGCGCCGAGCGAACGGGCGACCCGGGCGACGACGGGGGCGGCGCCGGTGCCGGTGCCTCCGCCCTCTCCCGCGGTGACGAAGACCATGTCCGCGCCCTCGAGAGCGTCGCGGATCGCGTCCTCGCTCGCCTCGGCGGCCTTGCGCCCGATCTCCGGGTCGGCACCTGCGCCGAGCCCGCGGGTCTGCTCACGGCCGATCTCGAGCTTGACGTCGGCGTCGGAGAGGACGAGTGCCTGCGCGTCGGTGTTGATCGCGATGAACTCCACGCCGCGCAGACCGACGTCGATCATTCTCTGAACAGCGTTGACACCACCGCCGCCTGTACCGGCGACCTTGATATCCGCTCCGGATTGTGGGAATTCAGCCAAGTCGGTTCCTCTTTCGGCGCATCACACACGCTGCTTCAGCATGCCAGTTCGAAGTCTTCTTTGCCTTGACGCTATTGTCCAGGGCAACACCACTGCAACCATTCTCCCCGGAGTGTCGGACATCGACCAAACTCCGGCCTCGGTGTGTCGGCGGCAATGGTCGCCGATATCGCGAGTGGCCCCTGGGAGTCGGGCCCGCGATGGCCGGCGGCGCCGCCCGGATCGGGCCCTCCCGTCGTCCGGGCCCTCGGTGACTCAGTTCGTCACGGGCACCGAGGGGACGGAGACGTCGATCGCGGTGCGCCCGGCCTCGGCCAGCTGCACGGCGGTCTCCATCTTCAGGCTCGCCCCGTTGCTGTCGCCGAAGACGACGTTCGCCTTCGCCTCCCCGATCTCGATCGTGCCCTGGAGGTTCGCGGCGTCGACGGCCGAGATCGTGCGCAGGTGCGCGCGCAGCCCGGGGCTGAGCTCGGCCATGAATCGGATCACCGCCGCGACCGTCTCCCTGTCCGGCGGACCCTTCGCGTCCTCGAGCACGGTGAGCCCCTCGGGGGCCTTGTCCACGGTGCCCAGGTGCACGGCGTCGGGGTCGAACAGGGAGTAGCCGCCGTCGGCGGCGATCGCGAGCACGGGCGTGCGGTCGGTGATCTCGATGCGCAGGCTGCGGGCTCCCCCGTAGGTCACCGAGGCCTCCCGGGCCCGGGGGAAGCGGTCGAGGACCTCGGCCTCGACGGTGCCCGGACGCACCTGCGGAAGCGGGGTCTGGCCGTGCCGGGAGAGGACGAACCGCTCGACGGCGTCCGCGGAGACGAGCCGGCTGCCGCCGACGGCGACCGCCTCGAGCCGCAGCACGGGTGAGAACCAGGCGACCGCGGCGAGGGCGAGCACGGCGGCCACCGCCCCTGCGCCGATGAGCCGCCGGGTCCATGTCCGGCGGCGCCGGTCGCGGATGACGGCGGAGAGGTCGGCGGTGGAGTTCTCGCCGGGGATCGGAGCCTCGAGCGGCACGGTCTCAGTTCTCCAGGGCGGCGAGCAGCTCCGGTCCGAGGATCGTCACGTCGCCGGCGCCGACGGTGAGGACCAGGTCGCCGGGGCGGACGCGCTGGGCGACGAAGGGCACCGCCTCGGCGAAGGACTCGAGGTAGGTGACGTGCTCGTGCGGGACCGTCTCGGCGACGATCGCCCCGGTGATCCCGGGGACGGGGTCCTCCCGGGCGGGGAAGATGTCGAGGACGACGACCTCGTCGGCCAGTCCCAGGGCCTGTCCGAACTCGGCTCGGAACTCCATGGTCCGGGAGTAGAGGTGGGGCTGGAAGATCGCCCACACGCGCCCGGACTCGGTGACGACCCCGCGTGCGGCCGACAGCACCGCCGTGACCTCGGTGGGGTGGTGGGCGTAGTCGTCGATGACGCGCACGCCGGCGGCCATGCCCTTCTCCTCGAAGCGCCGGCGGGTGCCGCCGTACTCGGCGAGTCCGCGAGCGGCGGCCTCGACATCGGCGTCGAGGGCGTGGGCGACGGCGATCGCGGCGCTCGCGTTGAGCGCGTTGTGGGTGCCGGGCTGGCGCAGGCTCACGGGCAGCCCCTGCTCCCGACCGGGGATCTCGAGGACGAAGTCGACGCCGAGGCGCGACTCGAGTCCGGTCAGGCGCAGGTCCGCCGACTCCGAGAGCCCGTAGAGCAGGACCGCGGTGCCCTGCTCCCGCGCGCGCAGGGCGACGGCTGCCGATCCCGGGTCGTCGGCGCAGGCGATGACCGTCCCGCCTCGGCGTCCGATCCCGGCGCAGAACTCGTCGAACGCCTCGGTCACGGCCTCGGCGGTGCCGTAGTGGTCGAGGTGGTCGGCCTCGACGTTCGTGAGGATCCCGATCGTCGGTTCGTAGAGGAGGAACGAGCCGTCCGATTCGTCGGCCTCGGCGACGAAGACGTCCCCGGTGCCCAGGTGGGCGTTGGTGCCGGTGGTCGAGAGCACTCCCCCGATGACGAACGACGGGTCGAGCTCGCACGCCTGCAGCGCCACCGTCGTCATCGACGTCGTCGTCGTCTTCCCGTGGGTGCCGGCCACGGCGACCGTCCGGCGGCCGATCATCAGGGAGGCCAGCGCCCCGGACCGGTGGAGGATCCGCAGTCCCCGGCGCTGCGCCTCGACGAGTTCGGGGTTGTCCTTCCGGATCGCCGAGGAGACGACGAGGGTGTCGGCGTCGCCGAGGTTGTCCGCCGCGTGGCCGATGTGGACCGTCGCGCCGAGGGTGCGCAGGACCTCGACGACCGCGGAGTCCTTGGCGTCGGAGCCCGAGACCCGGATCCCGTTCATCACCATGATCCGTGCGATGCCGGACATGCCGGCGCCGCCGATGCCGATGAAGTGGACGGCTCCCAGCTCGATGGCCGGGACGATGGTCGTGTCGGTCATGTCAACCTCTTCAGCGCTGATTCGACGATTCCGGCCATGGCGGCGGCGGCGTCGGTGGGATAGTGCAGGTCGAGGGCGGCGGAGCTCATCGCCTCGAGGCGGTCGGAGTCCCCGACGAGGGGCAGGACGAGATCGGTCACCACGGTCGCGGTGAATTCGGCGTTGTCGACGATCCTCGAGGCTCCGGCGCGGGCGCTGCCGGCGGCGTTGAGCCGCTGCTCCCCGTTGCCGATCGCCAGCGGCACGTAGACGGCGGGCACTCCGGCCACCGTCGTCTCCGCGACCGTCGCCGCCCCGGACCGGGCGACGAGGAGGTCGGCTGCGGCGTAGACGCGGTGCATGCCGTCGACGTAGTCGACGACATGGTAGTCGGGCAGGCTCGCGGTCGCGGCCCGCAGCGTCTCGCCCTTGCCCCTGCCGGTGATGTGGAGGACCTGGACGCCGGCCTCCTGGCAGCGGGCGGCGGCGGACTCGAACGCGTCGTTGATCCGCTGCGCTCCCGACGAGCCGCCGGTGACGGCGAGGACGGGCGCGTCGTGGCGCAGTCCCAGGGCGTCCCGGTGGGCGCGGCGGACCTCGGCGTCGCTGCGGTCGAGGGTGGTGATCTCCGTGGGCATCGGCATCCCGACGAGGCGGGCGCCGGGCAGCTTCGTGCCGGGGAACGTCACCCCGACCCGCCCGGGCCGGGTGAGGCGGGCGCCGAGGCGGTTGGCCATCCCCGGTTTGGCGTTGGCCTCGTGGATGATCAGCGGCAGCTTCGCGGCGCGGGCGGCGAGGAACGCCGGGGGGCAGACGTAGCCGCCGACCCCGACGACCGCGGAGACCTCGCGCTCGGCGATGATCGAGCGCACCGCGGAGACGTTGGCGGCGAAGCGCTGCGGGAACCGCAGGGTCGCGGGCCCCAGCGACCGGGGCATGGGCACCTTGTCGATCGTCAGCAGCTCGAAGCCGGCCCGCGGCACGAGGTCGGTCTCGAGTCCGTCGGGTGTGCCCAGGGCGATGATCTCGGCCTCCGGGTGCCGGGCCCGCAGCTCGCGCCCGATGGCGAGCAGGGGCGAGATATGGCCGGTGGTGCCGCCGCCGGCCAGCAGAATACTCAAGCTCATCTCACTTCTTTCGGTTGCGGTGCCGGCGTCCGGCGCCGGGCGAGGACCGCGAACGAGGAGCGCACGCGGGCGCGGTGGGCCGCGATCGCCGCCGCGGCGCCCTCCTCGGTGCGGGCGAAGGACAGGATCACCCCGACGGCCAGGAGCGAGGCGATGATCGAGGAGCCGCCGTAGGACACGAACGGCAGCGGGAGGCCGATGACGGGCAGGAGCCCGGTGACGACCCCGATGTTGATGGCGGCCTGGCCGATCAGCCAGGCGAAGAGCCCCGCCGTGGCGACCTGGACGAACAGGTCGGTCGAGCGCATGATCACCCGGATCAGGCCGAAGGCGAGCGTCGCGAAGACGAGGACGACGACGAGGGTGCCGAGGAGTCCGAGCTCCTCGCCGATGATGGCGAAGATGAAGTCGTTGTGGGCCTCGGGCAGCCAGGACCACTTCTCACGGCTCGCGCCCAGGCCGACGCCCAGCCAGCCGCCGGAGGCCAGGGAGAACAGTCCGTGGTTGGACTGCCAGGCCTGCCCGGTGATGTCGGCCGCGGTCTGGTCGGCGTGTCCGGTGAGCATCGCCTCGATGCGCTGCAGGCGGTTGGCGGAGCTGAGGACGTAGAACGCGGCGACCGCGGCCAGTCCGGCGAACAGGAGCAGGAAGTGCCGCCAGGGGAAGGCGCCGATGAACAGGCAGACCATCGCCATGGCCATGAGCACGACGGCGGTGCCGAGGTCGTTGCCGGCGATGACGAGGCCGACGGCCAGGGCGATCCCCGGGACGACGGGGATCATGGCGTGGCCGAAGGTCTTCATCTTCCCGAACTTCCCGGCGAGGACGAACCCGAGCCAGACGGCCAGGGCGATCTTGAGGAACTCGGAGGGCTGGAGCTGGAACCCGCCGAGCTGGATCCAGTTGGCGTTGCCGTTCGTCGACTTCCCGATCCCGGGGAGGAAGACCGCGGCCTGCATGAACAGGCCGAGGACGAGCGCCGGCCAGGCGAGCCGCTTCCACAGGTGCACCGGGAGGCCGGCGGCGACGAGCATGAGGACGATGCCGATCGCGGCGAAGCCCGCCTGCTTGTTGAAGTAGGCGAAGGAGGAGCCCTCACCGCCGTCGTAGGACGTGATCGAGGACGCGGAGAGCACCATGACCAGTCCCAGCGCGGTGAGCGCGAGGACGGAGACGAGGACGAGGTAGTACGTCGTCAGCGGGTAGGCCGAGACGCGGCGGAACTCCCGGCCGATCGCGATGAGCCCGTCGCGCAGGGACGGCAGCGCCGGCCGTCGTCCCGTTCCGGCCGCGGTCGTCGCACTCCGCCCCGTGGACGCCGCTCCCGCGGTCGTCGCTCGTGACTTCGTTCCTCGTGCGGCCTTCGCTCGGGTCTTCTTCGACCCGCGTCCCGCTGACGCCCGGCCCGTCGCACCCGGGCTCGTCGCCGCGGGGTCCTCGGGCTCCGCGGCAGCCGCTCCCTGGGGTCCTGCGGCGGCCGCTCCTCCGGGTTCCTGCCCGGGCCGATGGGTCGTGCGGCGCCCGGAGGCCTGCGTGCGTGCTCCGCGCGCCGGGGTGGGCTTCGACGCGGCCGGTCGGCGGGGTGCCTTCGCGGTGGTCTGCCGTCCCATCTCAGCTCCTCAGGCGGGCGTGGACGGCTTCGGCGAAGAGGTCACCGCGGGTGGTGTAGTCGCGGAACTGGTCCATGCTCGCCGCTGCCGGGGCGAGCAGCACGACGTCGCCGGCGCGGGCCGCCTCTCCGGCGGCTGCGACGGCGGCCCGGATGATCGCCGCCCCGCGCCGCGGCGGGTCCTCGGTCTCGTCGGCGAGCTCCGGATCGATCCTGATGAGCGGAACGTCGCCGGCCGCCTCGGTGAGTGCCTGCCGGAACGGGGCGTCGTCGGTGCCGATGAGCACGAGGGCGCGCAGTCGGTGCGCGTTCTCGGCCACGAGCGGGGTGAGGTCGGCGCCCTTCGGCAGTCCCCCGGCGATCCACACGATCGAGTCGAAGCTGCCCAGTGCCGCGGCGGCCGCGTGCGTGTTCGTCGCCTTCGAGTCGTCGACCCAGCGGACGCCGTCCGCCTCGGCGACCGTGACCAGCCGGTGCGCCCCCTGGGAGTGGGCGGCCAGTCCCCGCGCGATGGCCTGACCGGGAACGCCGATGCTGCGGGCGAGTGCGGCCGCGGCCAGGGCGTTGGCCACCTGGTGCGGCGCGGGGGCGGATCCGGCGGCGCCGGTGGCGGTCGCGACGTCGGAGAGGGCGGCGAGCTCCGCGGCCGAGGAGTAGCGCTGCGGGATGAAGGCCCGGTCGACGAGGAGGTCGTCGACGACCCCGAGCTCGCCGGGTCCGGGGATGCCGGTGGTCACGCCGATCGCCCGCGCTCCAGCGACGACGTCGGCGTCCTCGACCATCCTCCGGGTCGCGGGGTCGGCGACGCTGTAGACGCAGGCGGTGCGCACCTGGTGGTAGATGCGGGCCTTGTCGGCGGCGTAGGCCGCGGCGGATCCGTGCCAGTCGAGGTGGTCGGGGGCGATGTTGAGGACGGCGGCTGAGTCGGCGCTCATCGAGAACTGCCAGTGCAGCTGGAAGCTCGAGAGCTCGATGGCGAGCACCTCGAGTCCGGGCTCGAGGACGGCCTCGAGCAGGGGCGTGCCGATGTTGCCGCACGCCCTCGCCTTCAGTCCCGCGGCGAGCAGCATCGACTCGAGCATTGTCGTGGTCGTCGTCTTGCCGTTCGTGCCGGTGATCGCGAGCCATCTGGCGTCGTTGGTGCCCCGGATCCGCCAGGCCAGCTCGACCTCTCCGATGACGGGGATGCCGGCGGCGATCGCGGCGGCGAGCACCGGCTGGTCGGGGCGCCAGCCCGGGGAGGTGACGACGAGGTCGAGCGGTCCGTCCGGCAGGGCGGCCACGTGCTCGGGGCCGCGGCGGATGTCGACGTCGAAGACCTCGAGGATCCGGGCCTTCTCGCTGACGTCGGCGGTCGCGTCGCCGTCGATGACGACGACCTGCGCACCCCGCTCGGCCAGGTGCACGGCGGCGGGGAACCCGGTCACGCCGAGGCCGGTGACGAGGATGCGCAGTCCGCTCAGCGACGAGCTGGGCCCCTCGAGCGCGGCGGGGATCGCCGCGGCGTTCGGGTATGCCGCGGCCAGGCCGCCGGGTGCGGTCGTCTCGTGCGCGGGGGTGTCAGTCAATCCGGGACACCCATTCGGCGTAGAAGAGGCAGATGCCGGCGATGACGAAGAGCGCGGCGATGATCCAGAACCGCACGACGATCGTCACCTCCGCCCAGCCCTTGAGCTCGAAGTGGTGCTGGAGAGGCGCCATCCTGAACACGCGCCTGCGGGTGAGCTTGTAGGAGGCGACCTGGATGATGACGGACAGGGTGATGATGACGAAGAGCCCGCCGAGGACGATGAGGAGCAGCTCGGTCCGCGACATGATCGCCAGTCCGGCGATGGCCCCGCCGATCGCGAGCGATCCGGTGTCGCCCATGAAGATCTTCGCCGGTGACGTGTTCCACCACAGGAACCCGAAGCAGGCCGCGGCCATCGCCGCCGCGACCATCGCGAGGTCGCGGGGGTCGCGCATGTAGTAGCACGCGTTCGTCGCCTCGGACATGAGGTTGCAGTTCTGCGTCGACTGCCACGTGCCGATGACGACGTAGGCCGCGAAGACGACCGCCGAGGCGCCGGCCGCGAGGCCGTCGAGGCCGTCGGTGAGGTTGACGGCGTTGGAGACGGCGGTGACGATGAGGTTCGCCCAGATGATGAACAGGATGAGCCCGAGCAGCGCCGAGCCGAACGCGAGGTCGAGGTTCGTGTCGCGGATGAAGGAGATCTTCGTCGACGCCGGCGTCTCCCCGAACGAGTTGGGGAACTGCAGGGCGAGGACGGCGAAGGAGATCCCGACGAAGCCCTGGCCGATGAGCTTGGGGATCGGCCGCAGGCCGAGTGAGCGCTGCTTCTTGATCTTGATGAAGTCGTCGAGGAAGCCGACGACCGCGAGCCCGGCCGCGAGCCACAGGACGAGCAGCCCCGAGGCGGTGGGGACGGATCCGGTGAAGAGGTGGCCGAGCAGGTAGGCGATGACGGCGGCGCCGATGATGACGACACCGCCCATCGTCGGGGTGCCGCGCTTGGTCGCGTGCGAGGTCGGGCCGTCGTCGCGGACGAACTGGCCGTAGCCCTGCTTGACGAGGAAGCGGATGAACAGCGGCGTGCCGAGCAGGGTGAGGAACAGGCTCAGGCAGGCGGCGAGCAGGACGGCGATCATTGGGCCCCCGAGACGCCGGCGATCTCATCGCCGAGGTAGCGCAGTCCGGCATCGCGCGAGGACTTGAACAGGACGATGTCGCCGGGGGCGAGTTCGGCCAGGAGCAGCTCCTTCGCCTCGGCGGCGGTGGGCACCCAGGTCGCCTCGTTGCCCCAGGAGCCCTCGAGGTTGGCGGCGTTGTAGATGGGCTTCGCGCCCTCGCCGACGACGATCGTGCGGGTGATGTTGAGGCGGACGACGAGCTCGCCGATGTCGGCGTGGGCGCTCACGGAGTCCTCGCCGAGCTCGAGCATCTCCCCGAGCACGGCGAAGGTCCGGCGGGGCCGGTTCTCCTCGTCCCCGCGACCCATCGAGGCCAGGGTCTTCAGGGAGGCGCGCATCGAGTCCGGGTTGGCGTTGTAGGCGTCGTTGAGCACCGTCACCCCCGATGGGGAGTCGATGAGCTCCATCCGCCACCGGCTCGCCGCCGAGGAGGTCGCGAGCGTCGTGACGATCGACTTCACTCCCACTCCGCAGGAGTGGGCGACGGCGGCCGCGGCCAGGGCGTTGCCGACGTGGTGCTCGCCGACGAGGGCCAGGCGCACGGACTGCGGCTCCTCCCCCGGCAGGTGCAGCGTGAACTCGGCGTTGCCGGAGACGTCGGTCGTGATGTCGCGCGCCCGGACCACCGCGTCGTCGGGTCCGACCCATTCGGGCAGGGTCTCGCGCTGGGAGAACCACAGCGTCGACACGTCGGGGCCGAGCACGTCGCGCATCGCCGCGACCCGGGCGTCATCGGCGTTGAGGACCGCGACGGAGCCCGCGGTCAGGGACTCGACGAGCTCGGCCTTCGCCCGCGCGGTGTTGTCGATCGAGCCGAAGACTCCGGAGTGGGCGGTGCCCACGGCGAGCTCGACGGCGATGTCGGGCCGCACGAGGCTCGTCAGGTAGGCGAGGTTGCCGATCGAGCGCGCGCCCATCTCGAGGACGAGGAAGCGGGTCGACTCGTCGGCGCGCAGGGCGGTCAGCGGGACGCCCACCTCGTTGTTGTAGGAGTTCGGCGGCCACACGGTCTCGGCCTCGCCGGCGAGCAGGTCGGCGGTGAGATCCTTGACGGTGGTCTTGCCGACGGAGCCGGTGATCGCGATGACCGTGATGTCGGTCTCGGGATCGGCGCGCAGCGCCTCGATGCTGTGCTTGGCGAGCAGACCCAGCGCCTCGGTGGCGTCGGGCACGACCACGGTGGGCAGGGTCACCTCGCCGACGGTCGGGACGGACTCCCCGATGATGAGCGCGGCTCCGGCCTCGACGGCGGCGGCGGCGAACTCGATGCCGTCGAAGTTCTCACCTCGGCGGGCGATGTAGACATCGCCGGGCCCGACCTCTCTGGAGTCGGTCACCACGCCTGCGGACAATGGGGTCTCGGGGTCAACGCCGTACAACTCGCCGGAGACGGCGGTTGCGATGTCGGCTGCAGTCAGTCGCTTCATATCAACTGTGCACTTTACCCGTTTCCGCGCCCTCAAGTCGTGCCCGGAGAGCTGAGCGTGTCCGTTCGCGGTCGTCGAAATCGGTGACGACCCCGCCGGAGTCCTGTCCGGTCTCGTGGCCCTTTCCCGCGATGAGGATGGTGGAATCCGCCCCCGCCGAGGCGATCGCCTGGTCAATGGCCGCGCCGCGATCGGGCACTTCGAGCACCCGGCGCACCCGGGCGCGTCCCGCCGCGATCTCGGCGTCGATGCCCTCCCGGATCGCGGCCCGGATCGCGGCCGGGTCCTCGGTGCGGGGATTGTCGTCGGTGAGAACGATCACGTCGGCGCCGCGGGCCGCAGCGCGGCCCATTCCGTGCCGTTTGCCGGGGTCCCGGTCGCCGCCGGCGCCGAAGACGATGACGAGCTCGGCGCTGTCGGCGTCGAGGGATCCCAGCGCCTTCTCGATGGCGTCGGGTGTGTGGGAGTAGTCGACGATCGCGCGCGGCCCTGCGGCCTCGGCCGTCGGCCGCCCTGCGGCGTCGCCCCGACGCGGGGCCGAGGTGTCGGCTGCCCGGGGGGCCGAGGCGTCGATGACCTCCATCCTCCCGGGCACTGAGGCGGTGAACGTGCGGCCGATCGCGCCGAGCTCGCTCGCGTCGATCCCGGCCTCGAGCAGCATGCTCGCGGCCAGCGCCGTGTTGGTGACGTTGAAGTCGCCGGGCAGCGGGGAGCGCAGCTCGAGCCTGGCGTTGCCGGCGACGAGGACGAAGTCCGACTCGCCGGGGGTGTGCTCGATCCGCAGCTCGCTGCGCCCATCGCGGCCGAGCGTGCGCACCGGCACCGTCGCCGCCGCGGCCATCCGCTCGCCCCACTCGTCCTCGACGACGACGACCGCACAGCGGGAGTGCTCGGGCGTGAGCAGCTGGGCCTTGGCCGCGAAGTACTCGTCCATCGAATGGTGGAAGTCGAGGTGGTCCTGGGACAGGTTCGTGAAGCCGGCGACGGCGAACCGGGCCCCGTCGACGCGGTGCTGGACCAGGGCGTGGGAGGACACCTCCATGACGCAGCAGTCGAGCCGCGCCTCGCGCATCCTCTTCAGCAGCGCGTGGAGCTCGGGCGCCTCGGGGGTGGTGCGCACGCTGGGCACGGCCACGCCGTCGATGAGGGTCGCCACGGTTCCGATGACCCCGGTGCGCCTTCCGAGGGCCGCGAGCATCCCGGCCATGAGGTAGGTCGTCGTCGTCTTCCCGTTGGTTCCGGTCACCCCGAGCAGCTCCGGCGTCCCCGTGGTGCCGTAGACGGCGGCGGAGACGGCGCCGAGCACGGACCGCGGGGAGTCGACGACGAGGCCGGTCACCTCGGCGAGGAGGTCGGCCGGGACCCCGGCCGTGATGATCTCCCACCCGCGACCATCGGTGAGGATCGCGCGCACGCCCTGGGCGAGCACCGCGGGGGCGAACGTCGCCCCGTGGACGTTGGCTCCGGGCAGTGCCGCGTAGAGCTGTCCCGCGGTGACGGTGCGCGAGTCGTGGGAGACTCCGACGACCTCTCGCTCGGGGTCGCCGTGGAGGGTGCCGGGGGCCGCCGGCAGCAGCTGTGAGAGACGCATCATTTCCATTCTCGGGCGGGTAGCTGGGGCTCGGTCGTCGACGGAGGGATCCGCAGATGGCGCATCGCGAACCCTGCCACATCGGAGAAGACGGGGGCTGCGGCAGTACCACCGTAATAGCCGTCTCGCGGCCGCTGCAAAGTCACGGAGATCGCCAGCTGGGGGTCCTCGGCCGGGATGACGCCGACGAACGAGGCGGTGTAGCCGTCGTAGCCGCCGCCCTCGGCGGCGGGCGCCTGGGAGGTTCCGGTCTTGCCCGCCACCCGGTATCCGGAGACCGCCGCGGACTTGCCGGTGCCCTCGGCGACGACGCCCTCGAGGATGTCGAGCGTCTGCTCCGCGGCCTTCTCGCTGACGACGCGCTTGGACTCTCCGCTCGGCACCGGGATCTCCTGCCCGCTCGCGGTGACCGTGTCGGAGACGAGGCTCGAGGGCACGTGCACCCCGCCGTTGGCGATCGTCGCGATGACGTCGGTCGTCTGGATCGCGTTCGCGGCGATGCCCTGGCCGAACATCACGGTGTACTTCGTCCGCCCGTCCCAGTCCTGGTAGGGGTGGAGGATGCCGGCGGTCTCGGCGGGGAAGCCGATCCCCGACTTCGACCCGAAGCCGAAGCGCTTGAGGTACTCGTAGCGCTGCTCCTCGGTGAGCTGGTCGCCGGCGAGGATCGTGCCGGTGTTCGAGGACTCGGCCATGATCCCGGCGAAGGTGAGCTTCTGGTCCGGGTGCTCGTGGGAGTCGCGGAACTCCTCGTCGTTGGGCGCCTTCCACTTGTAGGGGACGGTGAACTCCTGCTCCGGGGTGACGAGACCCTGGTCGAGGAGCGCCGCGGCGGTGACCATCTTCGCCGTCGATCCGGGTTCGAACACGTCGGTGAAGATGCGGGAGCCGCGGTCGAGTCCGCCGACCTTTCCCGGGGAGTTGGGGTCGACGCTGGGGGCGTCGGCGGCCGTGAGGATCTTGCCGGTGGGGATGTGCTTGATGACGATCGAGGCGGATTCGGCCTTGTGCTTCTTCCGCTGCTCCTCGATCGCCTGCTGCGCGTAGTACTGGATGTCGGGGTCGATGGTCGTCTTGATCCCCTGTCCGTCGACGGCGGCCCGGATGTTGTTGTCGCCGAGCGGGATGATCTCCCCGCGCGCGCCGCGCTCGTACTGCTGCTGGCCGTCACGCCCGCGCAGCTGGTCGTCGTAGGCGAGTTCGAGTCCGGCCTGGGGCTGGCCGTCGGAGCTGAGGAAGCCTACGAGGTTGCCGGCGACCCCACCGGCCGGATAGGAGCGGACCGCGTACTCCTCGGCGCTGATGCCGAGGATGCCGAGCTCCTTGACGGCGCTCCAGGTCTCCGAGGTCAGTCCCTTGGCGACGGGATTCCACCGCTTGTCGCCGACGAGCTTCGGGTAGAGCAGTCCCGGGTCCGTGTCGAGGGGGCCGGCCAGCGCCTCGGCGGCTCCCCATGCGCCGAGGAGCTCACCGTCGACCTCGTACTGGGCGACGTTCTGCTGATCGACGACGAGCTGGTAACGGGAGACGCTGTCGGCGAGCACGGTGCCGTCGGCGGCGACGATCTGCCCCCGGGAGGCCGGCAGGGTGCGGGTGACGAGGCGGTTCGACAGCGCCTTCTCCGCGAGCTTCATCGAGTCCATGCCCTGGATCGAGATCAGCCGCGCCGAGGTGATGAGCAGGACGATGATCGAGACGACGGCGATGATCGCCATGCGCAGGCGGGGGTTGGGCGTCCGCCGCCCCTTGGCCTTCGCTCCTGTGCCCATTGCGCTGTCCTCGGTCCTTCCGGTGCGGCGAACGGCGAACCGGTGGGTGGTCGTCGCTCGTGCTGCCTATCTGGGGGTCTTCTGGGCCGGGGCCGAGATGTCCTTGCTCGGGGTGCCTCCGACCACGGGAAGCCTCTCATCCGAGCGTAGGTTGGGTCGGAGGTCTTCGCGGGTATCGGCGCGCGGTCCGGGCACGACTGTGGGCTTCTTCTCACCGCTGACGTCGATCGGCGGGGCGTCGATGACCTTCCCGGTCCGCGCGTCGAGGAACTCGGGCGAGGAGTCGCGCACGAGGCCGAGCTCCTCGGCGGCGATCGCGATGTTCTGCGGGCTCTCGCGGTAGGAATTGTCCTCGACGAGGCGGTCCTTCTGTTCGACCAGAGCGTCCTTCTGCGAGGTCAGCCGGTCGATCTCGTAGGAGGTGTGGGAGATGAAGATGTTGAGCAGGAGCACGGCGACGAGGCCGGCGACGAGGATCCCCACGCACAGCATGGAGAACGGCACCCGCGCCCTGGGCAGCTCGAAGGTCATGAGCTTCAGGCGCGGGCGCTGGACCCTGGAGCCGAGCTCCGCGGAGCTCGGCCAGGCGGTGTCGGTCACTGCTGCCGCGTGGGCGTTCCTCACGATCGTGCCTCCCTGATCTTCTGGACTGCGCGCAGGCGCACGCTCTTGGCTCGCGGATTGCGTTCGGCCTCGTCGGCATCGGCGAGTTCGGATCCGCGGACGATCTCGGCGAGCCAGGGTTGGAGGGACTCGGGGACGACGGGCATCTCGGGCGGGGCCTGACTCGTGGTGCCCGCCCGGAACACCTTCTTGACGATGGTGTCCTCGAGGGACTGGTAGGACTCGACGACGGCCACTCCCCCGATGTGGAGGGCGCGCAGCGCCTCCGGCAGCGCGGTGCGCAGCACCCCGAGCTCGTTGTTGACCTCGATGCGCAGGGCCTGGAACGTCCGCTTGGCCGGGTGCGAGCGCTTCTTCGTCTCGGGCAGCACCCGGGAGAGCATCGCGGCCAGCTGCTGAGAGGTCTGCCAGGGTGTGTGCTCCCGGTCGGTGACGATGATCTTCGCGATCCGCCCGGCCATCTTCTCCTCGCCGTACTCCCGGAGGATGCGGCGCAGCTCGGATTCGGGGTAGGTGGCGAGCACCTCGGCGGCGGTCAGCGACTGGGACTGGTCCATCCGCATGTCCAGCGGCGCGGGACGCGAGTAGGAGAATCCGCGCTCGTCCTCGTCGAGCTGGAGGGAGGAGACGCCGAGGTCGAGGAGGATCGCGCTGATCGCCTCGATGCCGAGGTCGTCGAGGATCTCGGGGAGCTCGTCGTCGACGGCGTGGACGATGTCGGTGCGCGCGGAGAAGCGCTCGAGGCGCCGGGAGGCGATGTCGATGGCCTGCCGGTCGCGGTCGATGCCGATGAGGTGGACGTCGGGGTACTCCGTGAGCACCGCCTCGGCGTGCCCGCCCATGCCCAGGGTCCCGTCGACGACGACCGGGGTGATGCCCGCCTCCCGGGCGGCCCGGACCCCGACCCCGATGAGCTCGACCACTCGGGTCAGGAGCACGGGCACGTGTTGGGAGTCCATAGGGGGTGTCCTTCGTGAGTCGTCGACCGTCTTCTCGGCTGAGTGCTGCTGTCCGCGGGCTGGTGTCCTTCGGCTGGTCACTGCTGGAGCCAGAACCTTGTCCGCCGCTGCCCTGCCACCGGGGAAGTGCGTCAGGACTGCCGTGCTTCGGAACCGGGGAAGTGCCCCGAAACGTCGGCGACGGCGGGCAAGGATCAAGCCCGAGCAGTGTCAGATCACTCCTGGGATCACCTCGTTCTCCCGCTCGGCGAATGCCTGCTGAGCGCCGACGAGGTACTCCTCCCAGGTCGGGGCGTCCCAGATCTCGACCCGGTTTCCCATGCCGATGACCGCGACCTCCCGATCGAGTGATGCGTACTGCCGCAATATGTGGGGAACGGTGATCCGTCCCTGTTTGTCCGGCTGGTCCGCGAATGCCGCCGACAGGAAGACACGCTGGTAGTCGCGGGCTTCCTTGTTCGTCTTCGGCGCGTTCTGGATCCGCTCATGCTCGGCCTCGAACTCCTTGGTCGGGAACAGGGTGAGACAGTTCTCCTGACCTCGGGTCAGCACGAGTCCGGGCGAGAGCTCGTCGCGGAACTTCGCGGGCAGGATGAGGCGACCCTTGTCATCGAGCTTCTGCATATGAGTGCCCAAGAACATGTCGTCTCACCCCTTTCGAAACCCAATCGGCTCCGATGGCAACCACACTACTCCACTTTCCTCCACCCAATCCAGTACTTTCCCCGACGAAGCGCCATTGGACGATAAAACTCCAGGTGAGAACGGTGGAGGAAAGTGGAAGAAATTCGACTGGGCGCGTCCCGGAGTGGGGCGCGAGGGGGTGGCAGAAGGGTCGTGAGGGCGGTGTCGACAGGGGTTCGTCGGGCGTGCGCGGGCATGCCGAGCCGCGAGATCCCGGGGATCGGCAGTCCCGGGGAGGGAAGTGGGGAGCGAAGTGGAGGGACCGGGTGGAGGGAAGTGGGGAGCGAAGTGGAGGGACCGGGTGGAGGGAAGTGGGG